>CAYXAP010000156.1:0-1525 GCA_964462035.1 uncultured Sandaracinus sp. | reverse complement strand
GCTCATTGGTCAACCTTGCCTCTGCAGTTTTCTGTTCTTTGAAAACTGAGAGTCCGCCCACACGCAGTCAGCGCGGGCGTCGACCGACGCGGCTCGTACGGTCGCGTCGTGGCTGACCACCGCCGGGAGAGCGCCTCCACCGCTTGCCGCGTAGACGGCCCGGGTGAGACCAGCGCCTCCCGGCGGTGTGAGGCGCCTGGAGCGGCGACAGGGCGTCGCCCCACCGAGGGCCCGCCAATGAGCATCCGCCACGGTACCTCGCCGGTCGGCCTACTTCCAGTACGTCGAGTCGAGGAGGGCATGAGATGGAGCGGACCGCAGGGATCGATCTGGCCAGCGAGGAACACCGGCTCTGCGTCGTCGGGGCCAACGGAGCCGCGCGAGAGGAGCGGCGCTACCGACACAGCGAGGACGGAATCGAAGCGCTCCTGCGGCGCCTGGCCGCGCTCGCTGTCTGCCGGGTGGCGCTCGAGCGACCGAACGGCGTGGTCGTCGAGCGACTGCTCGAGGCTGGGATCACGGTCGTCCCCGTCCATCCCAACCAACTCGCCGCCGCCCGCGACCGCTACCGCACGGGCGGGAGCAAGTCGGACGGGTTTGACGCCTACGTCCTGGCCGAGCTCGCCCGCACCGACATGCACCGCCTGCGCATGCTCGCGCCCGACTCGGACGAGACGCGCGCCCTGAGAGCGCTGACCCGGACGCGCGAAGACCTCGTCGAGCAGCGCGTCTCCCTCGCCAACCAGCTGCGGGCACAGCTCGAGGCTTTCTGGCCGGCTGCATCTTCGCCGACGTCGACTCGCCCATCTGCCTCGCCTTCCTCGCCCGCTACCCGAGCCCGCAGGATGCACGCGGGCTCGGCGAGAAGCGCCTCGCCGCCTTCCTCGCCCGGCACGGCTACTGTGGCGGAAAGAGCGCCGCCGAGCTCTTGGGCAAGCTCCGCGCCGCCCCGCAGGGCAGGGCGGGAGAGCTCGAGACCGAGGCCCGCCGCCAGGTCGTGCTCGCGCTGGTCGCTGCGCTTCGGCCGCTGGTCGAGCAGATCCGCCTGCTCACCAGCGAGATCCGCGGCCTGCTTGCCGAGCACCCGGACGGGGAGCTCTTCCGCTCGCTCTTTCGCGATCGCAAGTCCGTGATCACCGCCGCTGAACTGCTGGCCGAGATCGGCGACCGACGCGAGCGACACCCGACCGCCGGTTCGCTCGAGGCGATCGCCGGCCAGGCTCCAGTCGCCGTCGAGTCCGGCAAGCGCAAGGTCGCCCGCTTCCGCTGGGCCTGCAACAAGACGCTCCGCAACGCCGTCGGCGTCTTGGCCGATACCAGCCGCAAGCACAACCCCTGGGCGAGGAAGATCTACGCTGATGCGATCGCCCGCGGCTGCGATCACCCGCACGCAATCCGTATCCTCGGCCGCGCCTGGCTGCGGATCATCTGGCGCATGTGGCAGGACCGACGAGCCTACGACCCTGCTTTGCACGGTAGCCTCCAACGGCTCCTCGCGGCAGAGGGTTGACACAGGGCGTCTCAC
>CAYXAP010000155.1:0-1531 GCA_964462035.1 uncultured Sandaracinus sp. | reverse complement strand
AGGTTGTGGGTCGCCGCCGCCAACCGCCATTCCGAGCGCACGGCCGATCTTCCTCGTCGCTGGAAGCGGGCGAACCCGCGGTTGAACTTCATCTGGCCGATCACCGGCTCCACCGTCGCCATCCGCCTTCGGTAGATCGCCTGCCCACGCTCGGTTGCGAGCACCCGTCGCATAAACGCGTAGAGGCCCTTGTCCCACCCCGGTCGGGTGCCCTTGCGAAGGCCGGAGTCGGGCGGGATCAGGACCTGGATCCCGCGGCCGACGACGCCCTCCATCTGCTTCGTGTGCCAGTAGCCCGGGTCGGCGACGATGGTCTGCGGTGGGCCTTCGACGCCCGCCCCCTCGAGCTCGGCGGTGGTCGCCTCGACCATCGGCTCGAGGTGACCGAAGTCGGGCGACTCGACGGTGATCTCGGCGGCGACGATGATCTGGTCCTCTGAGACGGCCGCCTGCGCGTTATAGCCCTGGGTCGCGGGCTGGCCCTTTGTGCGGACGATCCGCGAGTCGTGGTCGGTGATGTTGACCTTCCCGGCCGGCTCGGCGGGCAGCTCGAAGGGCTTCGGCGGGCGGCCGAACCGCCGCCCGTCGCGCATCACCCCGCGTGAGCGGTAGGCCTCATAGGCGCCGTTCGTCTCTTGGTCGACCCGGTGCTCCTCCTCGAGCCGGCGCCTTGAGGCGGCGAGCCGAGCTTCACGCGAGCGGGCGATCGGGCGCGCCTCGCGGGCGCGGCGCTCGTCGAGCTGGCGGCGCCCCTCGCGAAGCCAACCGCGCCGGCCCTGGTTGACCGCCCTGCCGGACGGCATCGAGGGAGGCTCGGTGGCTGCCTTGGGCGGGTCCGCGGCTCGCTCTGCCTCAAGCCTGCGCTTGGCCTCGGCAAGCGCCGCGGCCCGACCCTCGCGCGTCCTGAGCTGCTCGGGCAGCTCGTCGCCACGGGCATCGCCGTAGCGCTCGTCCTCGGCGCGGTCGGTCGCCTCGGCTTCGGCGAGGATCTCACGCACGATCCACTCGTAGCTTCGGTTCGCATCGAGCGAGGCGTTGGCGGCGACCTTTGTCCCGTCAATCGCGATCACCCCCACCCCGACGAGGCCGGCCTCCTCGCAGAGCGAGAGGACGGAGGTAAAGAGCTCGGCGAGCGCTGATTCGTGGCGGCGGCGAAACTCGGCGATCGTCGAGTGATCGGGGACGTGGTTTGCGCAGATCACCCGGCAGGCGACGTCCTCTTGGCACTCGCGCTCGATCCCGCGCGAGGAGCGGTTGCCCTTCGCGTAGGCGTAGAGCAAGAGCGCGACCATCATCTTCGGGTCGTAGGCGGGCCGACCGTGGCCGTCGGCCCGGTAGTCCGCGTAGAAGTCGGAGAGGTCCATCTCCTCGACCGCACCCAGGATCGTCCCGACCAGGTGATCCTCGGGGACCCAGTCGAGCAACGACGGTGGCATCAAAAAGGCCTGCTCACGGTCACATTCGATGAAGTTGGGAGTCATGCCGGAATGGTCTTCGGCGGGCCGGACGGCACCCTTTTCCCGACAGCCAC
>CAYXAP010000154.1:0-1572 GCA_964462035.1 uncultured Sandaracinus sp. | reverse complement strand
GCCGACCAGGTCCGCAGAGTTCAGCGTCGACACGAAGCTCCGTGCTCGAAACTGGGCGAATTCAACTGGTCGTCGCAACACCATGCTTCGCGAGGGACTGTAGATGGGCGTGAAGTGCCTCGGTGGGTGTGCGCCAGCGCAGGGTTTCTCGAGGCCGGTTGTTGAGCGTGGTCTGCACGGCGGCGAGGTCGGTGGCTGTCCATCGCGCGAGGTCGGTGCCCTTGGGGAAGTACTGGCGGAGCAGGCCGTTGGTGTTCTCGTTCGTGCCGCGCTGCCATGGGCTGTTCGCGTCGCAGAAGTAGACCGGGATGCCGGACTCCTTCCTGAACGCGACGTGTGCCGAGAGCTCCTTGCCGCGGTCCCAGGTCAATGACCGGCGGAGCTCGTCGGGCAAGCCTTCGAAGGCGGCGACGAGGGCGTCCTTCATCGTCTCTGCGCCGTAGCCGGCGAGTGCGGGACCGTTCTTGGTTCGTGGGACCTTGCCGTAGCCCGCCTCGCGTGGGAGGTGGATCAGCAGGGTGTAGCGGGTCGTGCGCTCGACCAGCGTCCCGATCGCTGAGCGGTGCAGGCCGATGATGAGGTCGCCTTCCCAGTGGCCGGGGACCTTGCGGCTGCGGGCCTCCTCCGGCCGCTCGCGCAGCAGGGTGTCGGGGGTCACGTGCGCCCAGGTGGTCTGGCGGGTCCGCGCTCGCGGGACGCGCAGCGCACGGCCGGTGCGCAGGGATCTGACGAGCTTGCGTTCGAGCCCACCGCGTCCTTGGACGTAGAGGGCCTGGTAGATCGCTTCGTGGCTGATCCGCATCGTGATGTCGTGGGGGAAGTCCAGGCGGAGGCGCTCAGCGATCTGTCTCGGGCTCCACGCCTGCTCCCACCGGCGGTCACCGCGGCGGGGCTTGTTGCGTCCGTTCCACGCCGGCCCTTCCGGCCCGAGCGGGCGGCCGCGCTCGTCGACGACGCGACCAGCGAGGCGCTCCTGGACGTACTCACGCAGTCGGTCGTTGCCGGCGAGTTTGGAAGGCTTCGGCCGGCGGGCACGCCGCTCGGCGTGCCACTGCGCCGTGGTTGCCTTGTACTCGAGTCGCCATGTGCGGGTCGAGGCGTTGCGTCGCAGCTCGCGCGAGATCGTCGATGGGCTGCGCCCGAGCCGCCGAGCGATCTCACGCACGCCCAGGCCCCGAGCGCGGTAGATCGCGATGTCCTCCCGCTCGTAGAACGACAGCCGTCGGCTGCTGACCTCAGCGGCGAGCCGCGGGTTGATGCCGCCGGCGGCCTTGAACCATCGGAATCCGACCGGGGCGGACACACCCGCGGCCTCGCACGCTTCCTCGGTCTTGACGCCGTCGGCTATCGCCGCCCAGAACCGCGCACGGTCCTCGCGCCACGCGACCGTCGGCGCGCCAGGCGAGGGGATCTGCCCCCTGTAGAGCTGGACCTGCTTCTGCCGTTCCTTCATCGTTGCCATCGCGCACCTCCTGCATCAGCGGCTGGAAGTGTTGCGATGACCCCTTGACTCCGGTCAGTACGTCTCGATCCGCTACTCCGAACGACTCGCCGAGGCCGGCATCGCGCCAT
>CAYXAP010000153.1:0-1587 GCA_964462035.1 uncultured Sandaracinus sp. | reverse complement strand
CCTGCGCGGCCACTACGCCTTCCACGCCACCGCCTGCACGCCCGCCACCCCGCGCGAGAAGGGCTCGGTCGAGGGCGGGGTCCGCCACCTGAAGACGGGCTTTTGGCCGGCGAGGCGGATCACCTCGCTGGCCGACCTCGACGCCCAATACGCGAGCTGGCGAGACGAGCGCTGCAACCGTCGCCGCCACTCGACCGGGCGCTTCTGGGTCGCCGATCGGCTGGCCGAGGAGCGAGCGGTGCTGCGCCCGCCGCCGCCCGAGCCGTTCGACTTCGCCGGCTCGCGGACCTCGCGGGTGCCGCTCGACGGCTACCTGCGGCTCACCGGGTGTCATTACCGCGCCCCGACCTCGCTCGTCCACCAGCGGGTCGAGCTTCGCTTCAGCCGCGACTGGGTGTGGATCCGCCACCGCGGTGAGCAGGTCGCCCGCTATGAGCGCTCGTGGGAGCCGGGGCTTTGGCTGCCCGAGCCGCCGCTTCGCCGGCTGCCGCCCGAGCCGCCGCCGCCAGCGCAGATCGAGGTTCCCGCGATCGCCGCGCCCGAGCTCTCCGACTACGCCGAGCTCTGCGCCTGATGGCCGCCGAGCCCGAGCGCCTTCCCTACCTGCTGCGCTCGCTCAAGGCGCCGCGAATCGCCGAGCGTCTCGCCGACACCGCCGAGCGGGCCCGTGCCGAGGGGTGGGCCTACGAGCGCTTCTTGGAGACCCTGCTCGAGGCCGAGGTCTTCGCCCGCGAGGCATCCGGGGCCCGTCAGCGGATCCGCTCGGCGGCCTTTCCGGCGCGCAAGACGCTCGAGGACTTCGACTTCACCGCCCAGCCCTCGGCCGAGCGCCCGCTCGTAATGCACCTCGCCCAGCTCGCCTGGGTTGCCGAGCACGCCAACGTCTGCCTGATCGGCCCGCCGGGGACCGGCAAAACCCACCTCGCGATCGCGCTAGCGATGAAGGCCTGCGAGCAGGGCTTCAGGGTCGCGTTCGCCACCGCCCAGCAGTGGGTGACCCGCCTCGAGGCCGCGCAGGAGCGAAACTCGCTCGACGAGGAGCTCAAGCGGCTCGAGCGCTATCCCCTGATCGTCGTCGACGAGGTCGGCTATCTGCCGCTCGAGCGCCAGGCCGCGAACCTGCTCTTCGCCCTGGTCAGCCGCCGCTACGAGCGCGGCTCGATCATCGTCACCTCCAACCGATCCTTCGAGCAGTGGGGCGAGGTCTTGGGTGACGCGATGGTCGCCGCCGCGCTCATCGATCGGCTCGTCCATCACGCGACGATGGTCACCCTCAAGGGCAAGAGCTACCGGCTTCGCGAGCGCGGCAAGGGCGTCGAGCCAGGCAAGCTCGCCTGAGCAATCACACGCGGGGCCGGCGGCCGGGGCCTCAGGTCGCCTCTCGTCGCCTCGATCTCCGGCGCCGAGGGCTCGATCGCCCCTATCGGCGCCGATCTCGACGCCCGCGCCGACCCAGAGGGCGCCGCTCAGCCCGCCCGCTGCGCTCGCCTACGGCTCGCTCCGCGGGCGGGCTGCCGAGGACGGGAGCCGAGGTGGTGCATTTTTCGCTTCCTGATCCCGATGCATTTTTCGGTTCCTCTTGACAGG
>CAYXAP010000152.1:0-1707 GCA_964462035.1 uncultured Sandaracinus sp. | reverse complement strand
CGTCCGTGAATACCGGGCGCGCTCGGCAGGTCACCCATGGGGGCGGCGAGATTCGCGTCCGCCCCCGGGTCGCGGATACACTGCGAGCGGAAGGGGGCACATGGGGCGGACATTTGGGAAGCTCATGGCAGCGGTCGTGATCGCCGGGTCACTCACCGGCAGGGCCGCGGCCCAGACGACGATGGACGAGCCCCGCGACCTGGTCGCCGTGAATCCGGGCGTCCGTCTCGCCTACACCTTCGGCGAGGGGTTCACCCTCGGCTTCGAGCTGAGCGTCGTGGTCGTCCCGAGCATCGAGGGGACCGAGATCATCGACCTCGTGAAGCGCGGCATCGGGGTCGGCTACGGCTTCGTGTTGAACTACGACTTCACGTTCGCCGACGAGCGCGTGGGCGAGCTGCACCTGGGCGCCGAGTGGGTCGGTCCGGGGATCGGTGTCGAGGCCGGCGTCTCGCTGGTCCACGACCCGCAGGGGCGCTACTTCGGTCTGAGCTTCACCCCCTGGCTCGGCTACTACACGCTCCCCTACTTCAACTACACGATCGTCTTCGGTCGCGAAGAGAACCTGGCCGATATCGGCATCATGCTGAAGCTCCACCTCTGCGCGCGGGACTGCCCGGACGCGGACGACGACGACTTCGACTGACCGTCGGGCATCACCGACTCGGCGACGAGCTCGAGCGGGAAGAGCGGCCCGAGGTGGGCGGGGGCTGTGGTGCGGTGGTACCAAGGAGGAGTGGGCACTCATCCCGCCAACCTCGCGCTGCGCTTCGCGCTCGAGCTGATCGCGCTCGGCGCCTTCGGCTGGTGGGGCTTCGGCGTGGACCACCCGATCCGCTGGGTTCTGATGCTCGCCCTGCCCATGTTCGCGGCGGCCCTGTGGGTCACCTTCGCGGTCCCGAACGACCCCAGCCGTTCGGGCAAGACGGTGGTCGTGACACCCGGCTGGCTGCGGCTCGTGGGCGAGCTCGCCTTCTTCGGGGTGGCCGTGGCGGCGCTCGCCCATCGAGGCGCGAGCACGTGGGCCCTCGGCGTCGGCATCACGGTAGTGCTCCACTATGGGTTGTCGTACGATCGCGTCGCTTGGCTCGTGCGGCACTGAAGCGATGACCCGACCCATCGACGACTTCGCGCTCGATCCATCGCGCCTCGCCGCGGCGACCGGTGCCATCAACGCGGCCCTCGCGAGCGCCAAGGCGCCATCGCCGGACACCACGTACGAGGCGGGCGAGCTGGCTGGCGCGGCGACGCTCGGCGAGCTGCTCGAGCAATACGACTACGGCGAGCCGCTCTGGAACGGGAGCTTGATGCTCGTGGCCAAGCACTGCGCGCTGGCGGAGCCGACCAACGTGGAGGTCTCCTCGCTCGAGGAGCTCGCGCCCGTCGAGTCCGAGTACATCTCTCACTTCCACCACGGCGACGTCGTCGTACCCGCCGACTTCGGGGCCTTCGACAGCGTCTGGATCACCGGAACGCTCACGGTGCAGGGCGTCATCGAAGCGAGCTTCCTCGACACCTTCCAAGATCTGATGGTCGGTGGCGACGTGCGCTGCCGCGCCATCTCGATGATGGGGCTCTCGTTCATCGCCGGCGCGCTGAACGCCGAGCGCTTCGCGTGGGTGCAGTCGCAGGGCGAGAACTGGGTGCTCGGCGGCGTCCACGGCGGATGGCTCATCGGCGAGTACGACTCGGTCGAGGGCTGGGACG
>CAYXAP010000151.1:0-1711 GCA_964462035.1 uncultured Sandaracinus sp. | reverse complement strand
GTCCGTCGTGGGCGTCGAGAACGGCCATCACGAGTCGCTGGGCAGACCAACTGTAGAGGCTGGCGTCGCTCCAGGCTTCGTCGAGTTCACCAACCGAGAGGGGCGTGTCCTCGCCCGGGAGCGCCGGTGGTTCCGGCCGGACGAGCCGCAGCCCCGGTGAACGAGGGGGCTGGAGGCCGAGACGAAAGATCCAGAGACCGAGATCGTCGTCGTGCGGGTCCAGCGTGTAGTGGTCGCCGTCCCTGTACACCGGCGCTCGTCCAGGTTTGCAGCGCCTCAGGGAGAGGAGCGCTCGATCGTAGTTGGCGATGCCGACCTCCTCGAATCGCTCGGCGGCCTCAGCCAGCGTCATCGGTTCGTCGCGCTCCAGGAGCGCTACGATAAGCCGAGCGTAGGTGTTGGCCTCTGTGTGGTCCTTCACTGCGGCGAGGTCGGGACGCTCGATCCCGAGGACGCCGCACCAGTCATTCGTCGACAAGGTCAGTCCTCCTGATCCCAGTTTACGAGTGCAGGTTACCAGCTGAAACAACTCAATTGCATCAGCACCTCCGCGGTCGCTTCGCGCACGCTCGCAGCGACGCGAGGTCCATTCGGATGAAGCTCACATCGGCGTCGACGCCGAGCTCGGTCTGGAGTTCCGCGATGGCCGCTGCGTCTTCTTGGCCGAGCGATTGAGCATCACGACTTTGGCGTTCCTCTCGAGCGGAGTCCGCGCTGCCGAAAGCCGTCCCGGGGTTCGCCCCGGTGACCAGGAATGTCTTTCCACTCAGGTCGCCGAGTCGCTCCGGCGTCCAGCTCTTCGGGCCGAACAGCTAGATAAGCTGATACGAGTGTCCGACTTCCCGCCGTGCCGGTCAGTAACCGGGGATCGGGGCACGTAGGACCCACTCGTCTCCAGCGGCGCACTTCAGCATCAAGTCAGCAACGTCGCCCTGGGAGATCTTCGGACTCGGAACGCGGTCAGCGAACACCCGGTAGCGGCGAGGCAGCTTTGCTGGGTTGCGCGCGAACGCGGTGACGTCGTGTCCGGCGTCGAGAGCCAGCGGGATCAGCTGGCTCCCGACCCCTCCGGTGCCTCCGAAGATAGTCAGCTTCATGGTATACCTCGTATGGAAGATGCAGAAGTAAGTGCTGGCGGTGGATCGGCGGGCCGTCGCCAGACGTCGGCGTGGTCCTGGATGTATTCGCGGATGGTGCGGCCGGGACGACCGAGCAGCTCCTCGAGCGTCGGGTCCTCGGTGGCGCCCTGACCGAAGCGCAGCAGGACGTGCAGGATGCTCTGCACCAAGATCGCGCCGTGCGGCAGACCGCGGCGGGAGAGGTGGCGCCTGTATCCCAGCGTCGACGCCGGCTCGTAGACGATGGTTCGCCCAGGGCGCTCGTGAGGGCGTCCGTCACCTCGGACCACGGCACGGCGCCCGGCCCGGCGAGGGTGTAGCTCTGCCCGCAGTGGCCGTCTGGCTCGGCGAGCACCAGCGCCGCGACCTCCGCGATGTCGCGCGCGTCGATCCAGTTGACCGGCTGCTTGCGACCGGCCGGGACGTAGATGCGACCGTCTTCCAAGATGTCCTGTCGGTAGGCTGACTCGAGGTTCTGGGCGAAGAACCCCGGCCGCAGGTTCGCGTGGTGCTCCCCTCGCAGCCGCAGGTGGTCTTCAACCTTTCTATGGGGCACGACCTTGTTCTCGCCGGCCCCTGCGACGGAGAGAAAC
>CAYXAP010000150.1:0-1739 GCA_964462035.1 uncultured Sandaracinus sp. | reverse complement strand
GACCAGATCGGTGCCATCCTGTGGCCCGAGACCTACGTGGTCGGGTTCGCCGACGGCGCCGAGGACAGCGGCCAGGTGGCTCTCGAGATCCGGGACGGCCTCGACCAGACCTTCACCGCCGAGGACTTCGCCGGGGTCGCCCTGGAGGCGAAGCGGCGCTACGAGGAGTCCGCGGTCCACCAGATGCAGTTCGCGACGGAGGAGATGCGGCGCGCCCGGCACGAGTTCCACCGTGACCAGGCCCGCGCGGCAGCCGTCGAGGACGCCATGCAGCGAGCGCCCGCCGGGGCGGGACGGACCTTCTTCGTCGGCCAGTCCGCGAGCGTCGAGGGCTTCGAGGTCCACCCCGTGATCTCGGTCGACACCGACGCGCTCGACGCCCTGCCCCGCCTGGAGGCCACCGAGGCCGAGGGTGTGCCGCTCACCGTCTCGCTCTCGCACGGCATCATCCGCGAGCTGTTGCGCACCGCCACGCACGCGCTGCTGGCGGCCAAGCCGCCTCGGTCGATCTCGCCCATCGAGGACGACGTTCCCACCGACGCCGTACGCCGGGCGGCCAACCACCTGGTCTTCTCCACCGCCGTGATCGCCGGGGAGACCCTGGCGAAGGGCCTCTACGACTCCTTCGAGGCGCTCGCCTCCACCGCCTACGAGGGCCGGGCCGGCTCCGGCACCGTCATCCTCGCCGCCGACGGGCACCCGCACGTCGACGTCGCGATCCGGCTGCGCGCCCCCATCTCCGTGCGCGAGCGGCTCCAGTTCCGCAAGCTCCTCGAGATCAGCGACCACCGGCTCGGCCTGCTCGTCGACGGCACCACCATCTACGGCCTCGGCGCGATCTCCGAGGAGTACGACGGGAGCTCCGAGGACCTGTTCCGGTTCACCATCGTCGAGCAGGGCGTGTGGCTGATGTCCCACCACAGCTCGCCGCTGCTCCGGGTCGCCAACGGCCACCCCCAGCTGCCCCGGCCGCGGATGTCCCCGTCGCTGTTCGTGGACTCGATGCGCCGCGTCTTCGCCGACATCGACGACGCCGACATCCGCGCCATCTGGCGGCTCGCGCAGACCGCGGTCAGCCAGGGCAAGGGCACCATGCTCGTCGTCACGACGGCCGCGGCGCAGGAGGCGCAGAGGCTGGCCCCCCAGGCGCTGGCCATCGAGCCGCAGATGATCGGCAGCCGGATGCTGCGCTCGCTCACCCGCATCGACGGAGCCGTCCTGCTCACCCCCGACGGGACCTGCCACGCCGTGGGCGTGATCCTCGACGGGATCGCGACCGGTGTGGGCGACCCGGGACGAGGAGCGCGGTACAACTCCGCGGTCCGCTACACCGCCGCGTCCTCGGCGCCCTGCCTGATCGTGATCGTCAGCGACGACGGCATGATCGACGTGCACCCCGAGCTCGCGCCGCGGGTCCGGCCCGAGGACGTCGAGCAGGCGCTGTTCGACCTCGAGACCATCGGCGCCTCGGCCGACGTGAACCTCGAGAGCTTCTACGCCGCACGCGAGCGGCTGCGGCTCTTCGCGTTCTACCTCTCGGAGAGCCAGTGCGCCCGCGCGAACGAGGTGGTCGACAAGGTCGAGCGGCAGCGCTACGAGAAGACCGGGATGCAGCTGGCCGTCGTACCCTTCTCGCCCGACGCGCGGATGAACGACTCGTTCTTCTCCTCCTAGGCGGATCAATTACCAAGGTATGCAGGCAATTGGTCTCTTCCCACGGTGAACTTGCCATGGGAAGC
>CAYXAP010000149.1:0-1764 GCA_964462035.1 uncultured Sandaracinus sp. | reverse complement strand
CGGCAGCGAGCGCGTCCACCTCGTCACCGTCGATGGCCACGCCCCAGCGTTCGGTGAGACCGCTGGCGACGGAGGACGCATCGCTGTCGTCCAACGGATCGTTCGGCTGCGTGGGTGTGGCCGAGGCCTCCACCACACGAACGCAGATGTCTCGGTCGAGCAAGAGCGCGCGCCCGTCGGGGTCCATCGCCAAGCCCGCGCGCACCAAGAGACCGCGGCGCTCGGATTCGGCCGCCTCGAGCCGGAGCCCTGCGACGGTCCCGGTTCCGAACGTCTCCCGCTGGGCCAGGCGCTGGGCCATGACGTGGTAGCGCTGCTCGGCAGTCAGGTCGCTCTGGGTGAGGAGCTGACCGAAAAAGTAGCTCGTCCGCGAGAGCGCCGACGGGACGTAGAGGTCTCCGTCGGGGGTCAGCGCATCGCGAGGGCTCGTCGGGGGCATCGAAGGTCTCCTTGGCTCGGTTCGATCGAATCAGCGCGACTTGCGCACCGTGAAGGGGAGGACACGACCGTCGGCCTGGGGCGCGGTCGGGAGGGGGACACCGCGGTCGAGGGCGAAGCCCTGGCCGAGCGGCTTCGGTCGCGCGGGGTTTCCGAGCCGAATGCCGAACGAGGCAGGCGCAGGGTCGTGGCGTGAGAACTCGTCGGTCGTCTCCTGACCGAGGACGGCGCTCGCGCCGAGCACGAACCCAGGTGCCATCGGCCGGACTCGAGCCCAGGCATGGGCGGGCTTCTCTCGCTCGACCAAGGCCTCGATCAACCGGAGAGTCGCGGTGCTGCACACCCGACTGCCCGGGACGAGCACCTCGAAGCCGTCCACGCCGCGGTCCGGCTGCGTGTCACACTTGGAGAGCTCGACGCAGCCGAGGATCGTTTCGCCCAGGAACACCTTCGGTGGAGCCGCGGGGAGGATGGTGTCGCAGCCGAGGACCACGCCTTCGGGCCCGGCGGATCCGTGGCCACCGAGTACGAAGCGGGAACGCGTGACGAACGACTCCCGGATCTGGACTCGCACGTCCGTGTACGCGGCGATCAGATCGACCAGCCCCTCCGGGGTCCCGCGCCGCTCGGTGAGGTCGGGGGCCGCGACGAGGATCGCTCGCATCCGGTCGGCGTCGCGCCGGATGGCGGGGAAGAGCGGCATGGCGAGCCACCCCATCAGGTAGGGAAGCATCCGCTCGGGAGCGGTCCGGGGATCGAAGAGCTCGGGGTAGCGACGCATGCGCAGCGCGACCCCGTCGAAGACCGTGGTCTCGAAGAGCGCCAGCCAGCGCTGGAGAAAGCGGTCCTCGGGGGTCGATTCGGCGAAGACCCGCGGAAGGAAGCGATCGACCGACGGGGCTTCGCGCACGGCGAAGAGCCGTTCGATGCGGGGTGTGCTCCGTCCGTCTCCACGCAACCGAAGCCGAAGGCCCAGGAAACGTCCGGCATCGCTCAGCACCTGAGCATCCAGGATCGCCAGCTCGTCCTCGGCGGGAGTGTCGATCCCCACCGCGTCGTCGGGTCCAGCGACGACGGTCCGCGACCACCCGTGGAGGATGCGCGGGTCGAGCGACACGATGTCGTCGGCTGTGCGGCTGCTCAACCCGAGCGTCGTCCCTGCGGGGAGCTCGCCCCGCACGAACACGCGCTGCCAGACCGAGCCCGGCCGGCCCGAATCGAGCGGCGCCTCGACGTCAGCCGGTCCGAGCAACACCTCGCCCTCGGTCTCATACCCCAGGCGTCGGCGGAGAGCGGGCAGGTCCGCCAGGCGCTCGAAGTAGCGCG
>CAYXAP010000148.1:0-1764 GCA_964462035.1 uncultured Sandaracinus sp. | reverse complement strand
CGGCAGCGAGCGCGTCCACCTCGTCACCGTCGATGGCCACGCCCCAGCGTTCGGTCAGCCCGTCGGCGATGGAGGAAGCATCGCTGTCATCCAACGGCTCGTTCGGCTGTGATGGCGTCGAGGCCGGCTCCACGGCGCGTACGCAGACGTCTCGGTCGAGCAGGAGCGCGCGCCCATCGGGGTCCATCGCCAGGCCCGCGCGCACCAAGAGACCGCGGCGTTCCGATTCGGCCGCCTCGAGCCGGAGCCCCGCGACGGTTCCGGTTCCGAACGTCTCCCGCTGAGCCAGGCGCTGGGCCATCACGTGGTAGCGCTGCTCGGCAGTCAGGTCGCTCTGGGTGAGGAGCTGACCGAAGAAGTAGCTCGTCCGCGAGAGCGCCGACGGGACGTAGAGGTCTCCGTCGGGGGTCAGCGCATCGCGAGGGCTCGTCGGGGGCATCGAAGGTCTCCTTGGCTCGGTTCGATCGAATCAGCGCGACTTGCGCACCGTGAAGGGGAGGACACGACCGTCGGCCTGGGGCGCGGTCGGGAGGGGGACACCGCGGTCGAGGGCGAAGCCCTGGCCGAGCGGCTTCGGTCGCGCGGGGTTTCCGAGCCGAATGCCGAACGAGGCAGGCGCAGGGTCGTGGCGTGAGAACTCGTCGGTCGTCTCCTGACCGAGGACGGCGCTCGCGCCGAGCACGAACCCAGGTGCCATCGGCCGGACTCGAGCCCAGGCATGGGCGGGCTTCTCTCGCTCGACCAAGGCCTCGATCAACCGGAGAGTCGCGGTGCTGCACACCCGACTGCCCGGGACGAGCACCTCGAAGCCGTCCACGCCGCGGTCCGGCTGCGTGTCACACTTGGAGAGCTCGACGCAGCCGAGGATCGTTTCGCCCAGGAACACCTTCGGTGGAGCCGCGGGGAGGATGGTGTCGCAGCCGAGGACCACGCCTTCGGGCCCGGCGGATCCGTGGCCACCGAGTACGAAGCGGGAACGCGTGACGAACGACTCCCGGATCTGGACTCGCACGTCCGTGTACGCGGCGATCAGATCGACCAGCCCCTCCGGGGTCCCGCGCCGCTCGGTGAGGTCGGGGGCCGCGACGAGGATCGCTCGCATCCGGTCGGCGTCGCGCCGGATGGCGGGGAAGAGCGGCATGGCGAGCCACCCCATCAGGTAGGGAAGCATCCGCTCGGGAGCGGTCCGGGGATCGAAGAGCTCGGGGTAGCGACGCATGCGCAGCGCGACCCCGTCGAAGACCGTGGTCTCGAAGAGTGCCAGCCAGCGCTGGAGAAAGCGGTCCTCGGGCGTCGATTCGGCGAAGACCCGCGGAAGGAAGCGATCGCCCGACGGGGCTTCGCGCACGGCGAAGAGCCGTTCGATGCGGGGTGTGCTCCGCCCGTCGCCACGCAGCCGAAGCCGAAGGCCCAGGAAACGTCCGGGGGCGCTCAGCACCTGCGCATCCATGATCGCCACATCTTCCTCGGCGGGAGTGTCGATCCCCACCGCGTCGTGAGGTCCAGCGACGACGGTCCGCGACCACCCATCGAGGATGCGCGGGTCGAGCGACACGACGTCGTCGGCTGTGCGGCTGCTCAACCCGAGAGTCGTCCCTGCGGGGAGCTCGCCCTGCACGAACACGCGCTGCCAGACCGAACCCGGCCGGCCCGAATCGAGGGGCGCCTCGACGTCCGCCGGTCCGAGCAACACCTCGCCCTCGGTTTCGTACCCCAGGCGTCGGCGGAGAGCGGGCAGGTCCGCCAGGCGCTCGAAGTAGCGCG
>CAYXAP010000147.1:0-1811 GCA_964462035.1 uncultured Sandaracinus sp. | reverse complement strand
CGTACTCGTCGCCGTCCACGTCGTCTTCGGACGGCGTGAGAATCTCAACGGGCTCCTCGTCTGGCTCGACGGGTTGTTCCGTACCACAAGCGACCGCCAACCCCGCCGCCAACATCAACCACCGAAAACCATTCATCGCACGCTCCCTAACTCGTGCGCCGAATGTGCCAGATTCCACGAAATTGCGCCACTGAATGCAGCGTCGCGAACCTCCACCCGACACTGGCCCTCCCCCGGCATGAGCCAGCAGGCGGGGACGGAACGGAGTCGGGCAGAGGGGCGGGTGTGACCGCCCGGTGGGGGGTCGCCTGAAGGGGCGGACCGGCTTGCGGCGGGAGGAGGAGTGCTTAGATGGTTGGAGGTGGCTGGGCGCGTCGACCGGAATGGTTGGTGTGAAGGCAATCGGGGATCGGAGACGAGAGGCTGTCGTGGCGGCGAAGATGGGAGCGGTGCAGACGTGGGCGTTGGCGGCCGGCGGTATGGTCGGGGGCGGGATCTACGTGTCGCTGGGGACCGTGATCGAGGCTTCGGGCCAGTGGGCCTGGGCGGCCTTTGCGGTCGCGGGACTGGCGGCGGTGTTGACGGCATGGTCGTATGCCCGGCTGACGACCCATTTCGAGGCGAGCGGGGGAGCGTTCGACTTTCTGGAGGAGATCGACCGGACAAGCTGGGCGGGGAGCCTGTCGTGGCTGTTGGTGCTGGGCTACGTCCTGACGATCTCGGTCTACTCATTCGCGTTCGGACACTACGTGGCGTTCGCGTTTGGCGCCGGCGACCTGGTGACGCGGGGACTTTCGTCGGCGATCATGGTCGCAATGATCGCGCTGAACCTCGCAGGAGTATCGAAGCTCACGAAGGTCGAGGTCTTCATCGTCTGCGGAAACCTGCTGGCGCTCCTGCTGTTGGCGGGGTGGGGGCTCGCCCACTGGGACGTCGCCGCGCTGTCCGAAGGGATCGAGCAGAAGTCGGCGGCGAGCATTTTCGTCGGGGCCGCAGCTATCTTCATGGCGTACGAAGGCTTTCAGCTCCTCACCTACGAATACGACGAGATGGACGAGCCGAAGCGTTGGTTCTTGCCGGTGCTCGTGTCGGCTGCCGTCGTGGTCGTGCTGATCTACGTGGCGGTGGCCCTGGGCGCGACGATGGTCGATGGAGCGAAAGTCGTGGTCGATCACGCGGCGGTGGCGCTCTCGGTCGTGGCGCAACGGGCCGTGGGAACGCCGGGACTCATCGTGATGACGGTCGCCGCCGCCTTCGCGACGTCGGCGGCGATCAATTCCACGCTGTTCTCGACCGCCAAGCTGGCACGGCGCGTCGCGGACGACGGTGAGCTTCCGGAGTGGTTCGCGCATCAGAACGGCAACGACGTACCCGACCGGGCGATCATCGCATTCGGCGTCGTCGCGGGCGTGCTCTCGCTGTTCGGGTCACTCGGATCGCTGGTCGAGGCGGCCAGCCTGGTGTTCGCCGCGACCTTCACGGTAGTCAACGCCATCGCCGCCACCCACGTGGAAGACCACCGAATTCTCGGGGCCCTCGGGGGCGTCGCCTCGTGCGCCATCGGCTCGGTCTTGACCGTCCGACTCTGGCGAACTCAGCCAATCCCTCTCGCGGTCCTGCTCGGCCTCACCATTCTCATCCTCGGCGTGCGACTTCGGCGTTCCGACTGAGCACCCTCGCCCACGGTGAGTCCGTCAAAGTGCCCGGTCCCGGCGGCGAAGCCGTTTGCAGCGAGGCGAGCGATTCCGTCCCGGGTGGGTCAGCTGCGGAAGACCCGGCGTACGCGGGGGGAGACGTTGGTGAGGAGCTCG
>CAYXAP010000146.1:0-1824 GCA_964462035.1 uncultured Sandaracinus sp. | reverse complement strand
GCAGTCTGGGCCGGAGAGCCCAGAAGGACACGGTGCAGTGCTTACTCCTTGGCCGGTTGCGGCCGGGCTCCCAGCTCCTTGTCCTTGAGCCGGTAGCTCTCACCCCGGAGTGAGACGATCTCGGCGTGGTGGACGAGCCGGTCGATCATCGCGGCCGCGACCACTTCGTCGCCGAAGATCTCCCCCCAGGCCGAGAAGGGTTTGTTACTGGTGACGATCAGCGAGGCCCGTTCGTAGCGGGAGGAGACGAGCATGAACATCAGGTTGGCGGCCTCAGGATCGAAGGGGATGTAGGGGCATGAAGATGGGCGGCGAGGCCGT
The DNA here is from genome assembly GCA_964462035.1 of uncultured Sandaracinus sp. Taxonomy (GTDB): domain Bacteria; phylum Myxococcota_A; class Polyangia; order Polyangiales; family Houyiibacteriaceae; genus UBA1660. Next base: position 1,503 of record CAYXAP010000146.1, on the reverse strand, counting down.
CGGTGTCGTCCGAGGTCGACTCTAGCGTCGGCAGCGGGTCCGGGCCGGGGGCTTTCCGGAGAACGCAGGTAGGGCAGGCCGTGGTTGGGTTGGGTTGTGAACCCGTGGTATGTAGATGGCCGCCCCTGCGCCTTGCCCGGGTGTGCCGTGAGCACGAATCCGTAGCTGTCGTGTTGTCCGCCTCGTCTCCGACATCGCTCTTTCGACGAATGGAGGACCGTGATGCGTGCGATTGGGCTCGACGTCCACCGCGATTTCTGCCAGGTGGCAATGGTCGAGGAAGGGGAGATCCGCAGCCACGCTCGGATCGAGACGACACCGGAGGCACTCCGGCTCTTCGCGGAGAGCCTGAGCAGTGGCGACGAAGTCGCGCTGGAGGCGACCGCCAACGCGCTCGCGATCGCGCGGCTTCTTGAGCCACATGTCGCCCGAGTGGTGCTGGCCGATCCGCGGACGGTGAAGGGCATCGGCCAACGCGGGAGGAAGACGGACAAGGTCGACGCGGCGCTGCTCGCTCGCCTCCTCGCCAGCGGATTCCTGCCCGAAGTCTGGCGGCCGGACGAGAAGACCGCCTCACTGCGACGTGGGCTCGCCCGCCGACGGCAGCTGGTCAAGCAGCGTACGCGCGAGAAGAACCAGATTCACGCGGTGCTCGCCCGCGCGCTCAAGAGCCGACCGCCGATGAGCGACGCGTTCGGCGTCGCCGGCAGGCGATGGCTCGACAAGCAGGAGCTGCCGCCGTCTGAGCAAGAGCTCGTCGATGCTTCGCTTCGTCACATCGACTTCCTCAATTCCGAGATCAGCCGGCTCGACCGTCTCGTCGCAGCGCAGGTGCTCGCATCGGACGAGATGCGCCGCTTGCTGCAGCTGCCCGGCTTTCACGCCACCACGGCAGCGACCCTGATGGCGGCGATCGGCGACATCTCCCGCTTCCCGACACCGCGCCACTTGGTCGGCTACCTCGGGCTCAATCCGACGGTGCGCCAGTCGGGAGTAGAGCCGGCCAGGCATGGTCGGATCTCCAAGCACGGACCGGGCGCCGTCCGAGCGGTTCTGACCGAGGCGGCCTGGATCGCAGCTCGAACGACCGGGCCGCTTCGTGTCTTCTGGCGGCGGACTGCCGCGCGGCGGGGCGCGAAGGTCGCCACGATCGCGGTCGCCCGCAAGCTCGTCGTGATCGCCTGGCACATGCTGGCGCACGGCGAGGACTACGCCTTTGTGCGGCCCGTCCTGGTCAACGAGAAGATCCGTACCCTCGAGCTTCGCGTCGGGGCTGAGCGGCGCAGGGGCCGGCGAGTTGGCGAGCGCGTCCGCGTGAGTCCCGACCGGCGGCGAATCGAGAAGGAACTCGCGCGGCAAGCCGAGGTCGCCTACGAGCGACTGATCGACGACTGGCAACCGAGAAGGAGGCGAGCCGCTGATCGGGCTTGACTTTCATCCGTAGCCGACCTCGTCGACGACGAGCAGCGGAATCCACTCGAGCTTCTCTAGCTCCTCGGCGAG
>CAYXAP010000145.1:0-1879 GCA_964462035.1 uncultured Sandaracinus sp. | reverse complement strand
GCGGAACGGGTCCTTGCAGAGAACGGTGCGCTGTGCCTGGTCGTTGAGCTTGAGGTGCACCCAGTCGACGGTGAAGTCGCGTCGCCGCTCCTGCGCCCGACGGATGAAATCGCCGCGGAGCCGGGCCCGGGTGTTCTGCGGGGGCACCGACTTCGCCTCGAACGTCCGCAGGTCCGTGGTCACCCGCTCCACCGCCCCGCGCTTCTCGAGCAGGTAGTAGAGCCCGCGGCCGCGGTGGATGTCGTGGTAGGCGAGGTCGAGCTGGGCGATCCGGGGGTGGCTGAGCGGCAGCCCGTGCTTGGCGCGGTAGCGCTCGAGCAGCTTCCACTTGATGACCCAGTCGATCTCGCGGTCGACCAGGCCGAGGTCGTCGGACTCGACGGCCTTCACGGCCCGCTCCCACAGGTCGAGGGTGCGCTCGATGGTCGGCGTGCTGACGCCGCGCCGGTCGACGAAGTCGCGCGCCTTGGAGAGGTACTCCGACTGGATCTCCAGCGCGCTGGCCTCGCGCCCGTTGGCCAGCCGGACCTTGCGGCGCCCCGTGACGTCGTGAGAGATCTCGCGGATCGCGCGGATCGGGTTCTCGAGCGTCAGGTCGCGCATGACCACGCCCTCCTCGATCATCCGCAGCACCAGGTCGCAGGAGGCGACCTTCAACAGCGTGGTGGTCTCGCTCATGTTGGAGTCGCCGACGATCACGTGCAGCCGGCGGTACTTCTCGGCGTCCGCGTGGGGCTCGTCCCGGGTGTTGATGATCGGCCGGCTGCGGGTCGTGGCGCTCGACACGCCCTCCCAGATGTGCTCGGCACGCTGACTGACCGAGTACGACGTACCGCGGGGCGTCTGCGTCACCTTGCCGGCGCCGACGATGATCTGGCGGGTCACCAGGAACGGGATCAACACGTCGGCCAGCCTGCTGAACTCCCCTGCCCGGCCGACCAGGTAGTTCTCGTGGCAGCCGTAGGAGTTGCCCGCCGAGTCGGTGTTGTTCTTGAACAGGTAGATCTCGCCGGCGATGCCCTCGTCGTGGAGCCGCTGCTCGGCGTCGAGCAGCAGGCCTTCGAGCACCCGCTCCCCCGCCTTGTCATGGGTGACGAGGTCCACCACGTCGTCGCACTCGGGCGTGGCGTACTCCGGGTGGCTCCCCACGTCGAGATAGAGCCGCGCGCCGTTGCGCAGGAACACGTTGCTCGAGCGTCCCCAGCTGACGACCTTGCGGAAGAGGTAGCGCGCCACCTCGTCCGGGCTCAGGCGCCGCTGCCCCTTGAACGTGCACGTGACTCCGTACTCGTTCTCGATACCGAAGATGCGGCGGTCCATGGACCGAGCCTACGGCAGGAGTGGTGCCGGTGGCCCGGAACTCACCGCCCGATACGCCACGCGCTCCACGTCCGAGCGTGACACCTCACTCCGGCGGCGCGACCGGGGGCGCGCCGCCGTCGCTCTCCGGGCCGGCGCCCGATGCCGGTGTCTCGGGCTCCGGGTTGGGCTCCGCCGGTCCGCGGTCACCCAGCAGCTCGGCGACCCGCTCGGTGCGGATCCGGGCGAACTTGCGCGGCTGGGTGCGGGTGCGGTCCAGGACGGCGACCTCGAGGTCCTCGACCGGGATCACCCGGTCCTCGCTGGTCGAGTGGCCCAGGGCAGCGACCGCGACCCGCAGCGCCTCCTCGAGCGTGCCGCCGGCACGGTACTGCTCGGCGAGGTGGGACGTGACCGTCTCGGCGTCGCCGCCCATCGCGGCATAACCGTGCTCGTCGGCCACCCGGCCCTCGTAGGTGAGGCGGTAGATCTGGTCCTCGGCCGGGTCCTCACCGACCTCGGCGACGAAGATCTCCACCTCGTAGGGCTTCTCGCCGCCGCTGGAGAAGATCGTGCCGAG
>CAYXAP010000144.1:0-1963 GCA_964462035.1 uncultured Sandaracinus sp. | reverse complement strand
CGCCGCCCGCGCTGCGCCGCCGCCTTTATGAACTGGGTATCGGGGTCGACAGGCTGGACGAAAGAGCATCCTCGTGAGCGATATCATCCTGCGGTCTCTGTACATCTCCGGCAGCGCCCTGGCTCTCGCTACTCTCGTCGGCCTTCCACTCGGGACCCTGCTCGCGCTTGCCCGGTTTCCGCTTCGACGCGCGACGATCGCCCTCGTCCATGCGGGTCTCGCCCTCCCTCCGGTCGTGGTGGGCCTCGCCGTCTTCGTGCTTCTCTCCCGGGAGGGTCCGTTCGGGTGGCTCGAGCTCATCTATCGGCCGCCAGCCATGATCCTCGCCCAGACCATCATCGCGGCGCCCTACGTGGCCGCCATCACCCTGGCAGCGGTAGCCAGCGTGCCACCGGACGTGCGTCTCCAGGCGCGGGCGCTCGGGGCGAGCTCCCTTCAGGCGCTCGCCCTCCACCTGCGGGAGGTGCGCGGCTCGCTGGTCGCCGCGCTGGCGGCCGGATTCGGCGCCGTGATCAGCGAAGTCGGTGCGGTGACCATCGTAGGTGGCAATGTGCTCGGGGAGACCCGCGTGATGACGACTGCCATCGTGCTCGAGACGCGACGCGGCAACTTCGAGCTCGCCATCGGGCTCGGCGCCGTTTTGCTGGCGATCGCCTTCACCGTTAACGCGCTGCTGCTGGCCCTCGGGGAGAGTGGTCGTCGGCGACCGTTCCCGTCGTGAATTCCATGGCCCGCGCGCGCGAGGCGGAGCTCCCGCTTCCCGATTCCGAGCTGGCTGACGCCGAGCTGCTCGCCGCCGACGGCGTTTGGGTGACGTACGGTGGTCGCACTGTCCTTGACCTTCAGCACATGGGAGTCCGTAGGGGAGAGCTGCTCGCCGTCCTCGGGCCGAACGGCGCCGGCAAATCGACCCTGCTCCGCGTGCTGGCGATGCTCGAGCGACCTGCCGCGGGACGCATCGTGTTTCGCGGCCGGGCGGGACGTGCGGCCGAGAACGCGCTGCGGCGTCACGCGGCCGTCGTGTTTCAGCGCACGCACCTGTGGGCCGGGACGGTAGCGTACAACGTGGGGCTCGGACTGGGGCTCCGGGGCGTTGCCGCCAGCCAGGTCGTCCCGCGCGTGCGCGCCGCCTGTGATGCGCTCGGCATACCGCACCTGGTCGATCGCGAATCGAGCGAGCTGAGTGGCGGCGAGGTGCAGCGGGTCGCGTTGGCCCGAGCGCTGGTGCTCGAGCCCGAGCTTCTGTTTCTGGACGAGCCGACCGCTAACCTCGATTCCGAAGTGCGGGAAGCCCTCCGAACCGACCTCGCGCGCGTGGCCCGGCGAGGCCGCCGCGCCACTCTCCTCATTACGCACGACCGGGCCGAGGCTTTTTACCTGGCCGATCGTATCGCCGTCCTCGAGGAGGGCCGTCTGGTTCAGATCGGAACGCCGGCCGAGCTGTACGAGAACCCGGCCGATCCGTACGTGGCAGCAGTTACCGGTGCCGAACTCGCCCTCCCGGGCCGGGTGGTGGGGCGCGAGGGCGCCCTGCTCCGGGTCGACGCGGCCGGCGCCGATCTCCTGGCACTCGGAAGCGCCGAGCCCGGGTCCGAAGTGCGGCTGGCCTACCGGCCCGAAGACCTCGTGCTGGCGACCGGACCCCGCGAGAGCAGCGCCCGAAACCGATTCGAGGCCACGGTGATCGAGATGCGCCCGCAGGGAGGACTGGTGCGCGTGCGGTTGGAAGGTCCACCGGAGGTGGTGGCGCTCATAACCCGGACTTCCGCCGACAACATGGAGTTACGGCCAGGTGCCCGGGTCACCGTGCACGTCAAGGCTACGGCTCTTCACGCGTTCGCTTCGTAAACGCTTCTCGTTCAAGGGCAGCAACGTGGACATCCTCCTGATGGACGCCGACGACTCGAATCGTCAGCGGCTGACGACGCAAGCGGCCCTGATCCTGTTTTCACGACGGCCCGAC
>CAYXAP010000143.1:0-1976 GCA_964462035.1 uncultured Sandaracinus sp. | reverse complement strand
CGCCTTGATCGCCTCGACCGAGTCGCGAAGATGGTGATCGAGGTCGGCGAACGCGCCCGGGCTCCACTCGGGGCGCCGGCCGGCGGTCCGCTCGAGCCTCGCGGCGAGCTCCTCGTCGGTCGCGTTGAGCAGCCCGCAGTCGGTGTGGTGGATGACGACGATCTTCTCGGTGCCGAGCAGGAGCTGGGAGATCGCCAGGGAGCGGATCGCGTCGTCGGTGACCACCCCGCCGGCATTGCGGATCACGTGCGCATCGCCCTCGGCGAGCCCGAGCAGCCGGGCCGGTGCCACCCGGGCGTCCATGCAGGCGAGGACCGCGAGCCGCCTGCGGGGGCGCCCGCCACCACCTGGCCCTGATCGAGGCTGTCGGCTCGCCACCGGGGGCCGCATCGTACGCGACCCCGCGTCGCGCGAGCCCCGTCCGCAAGGCCCGCAAGATCCGTAAGCGTTCAGTCGGTCCCGCCCGATCGGCTGCGGGGAACGCGGGTTGACATAAGCAGGCCCCTCGCCCGGCGCGGCGAACCTTGCGGACATGGACCGCGCCGAGGCCGAGGCGATCTACGACTCGGGGCGCAAGGCGTGCGTCAAGGTGCTCTTGGCGCTGGCCAACCAGGTCGAGCGGCTCGAGGGGCGGGTCGAGCGGCTCGAGGAGGAGATCCGCGAGCTGCGCCGCGACTCCGATAACTCCTCGCTTCCGCCCTCCGCCGACCCGCGACGAGGAGGGCGTGGTGGCAAGCGCAAGCGCTCCGATCGCAAGCCGGGCGGTCAGCCCGGTCACCCGGGCTCGGGCCGCGGGCTGGTGCCGATCGAGCGGGTGGATGAGGTGATCGAGCACCTGCCCGAGCTTTGCGGAGAGTGCGGCCACTCGCTCGCCGACCGGCCCTCACGGGGCCCGGTCCGCCGCCACCAGGTCGCGGAGCTGCCGGAGATCGCGGTCGAGGTCACCGAGCACCGGCTCTGTCGCCGTCGCTGTCCCGGCTGCGGCGCCATCACCCAGGCGGAGCTGCCGCCCGAGGTCCCGCGCGAGCGCTTCGGAGCGCGCCTGCAGGGGGCGGTCGCCACCCTCGCCGCCGGCTTCCGGCTCTCGCGCCGCCAGGTGGTCGATCTTTGCTCAGAGCTCTTTGGTGCAGAGATCGCCGTCGGCACCGTCGACGCGATCGTCCAGCGCTCCGGCGGCGCCCTGCGCGAGCCCCAGAAGCGGCTTTGCGATGCGGTTCGCGGCGCGTCGGTCGTCTGCGTCGATGAGACCGGCTGGAAGCGGGCGGGCGAGAAGAGTTTCCTCTGGGGCGCCTTCAGCGACTCCGCGGCGGCGCTCAGGGTCGCCCCCTCTCGCCACCGCGAGGAGGCCGAGGAGCTCATCGGCGCAAGCGAGGCGATCATCTCCTCCGATCGCTGGTGGGCATACGACCACCTCGATCCCAACCGGCGCCAGCTCTGCTGGTCGCACCTTCTGCGCGACTTCCGCTATCACGCCGAGAGCCCACTTTCACACCAGAGCGAGTTCGGAGCGGCCTGCCTTGGGATCGCCGAGGGGGTGTTTGAGGCCTGGCGCGAGTTCCAGCGCTCGGGCGACCGCCGGCGGCTTCGGCGCGAGGTGCGCCCGCTCGAGCGCGAGCTGCGAGCGCTCTGCGAGCGGGCGAAGCGAAAGTCGGTCAAGACCCGCTACCACCGTGGCCTCGCCCGCAACCTGATCAAGGCCTGGCCGGCGCTCTGGACCTTCCTCGACAAAGAAGGCGTCGAGCCGACCAACAACCGCGCCGAGCGCGGCCTGCGCCACGCGGTCATCTACCGCAAGCTCTCCCAAGGAAACCGTTGCGAGCACGGTGCGCTCGCGACCGAGCGGTTGCTATCGGCGGCCACGACGTGCCGACTTCAGGTCCGCTCGCTGTTCGCCTACCTCGTCGAGGTCGCCCAGGCCTCGATCCGCGGTCACCCTGTCCCTGCACTGGTCTGAGGCAGGGGGACTGAACGCTTAC
>CAYXAP010000142.1:0-2075 GCA_964462035.1 uncultured Sandaracinus sp. | reverse complement strand
AGTGGCTGCCGCGGTTGTCGAGCTCGTTCACCTTCCGCGAGGGCGACTTGTTGGTGAGCAGGTACTTGGTGGTCGCGTCGTCGAGGGTCGCGCCGAGGATCTTGGCCTGCTCGTAGTCGTTCTTCTCGGCCAGGTGGTCCAGCGAGACCGCGAGCGCGAGGAACTCACCGAGCGAGTCCCAGCGGAGGTGGTTCTCCTTCTCGAACTGCTGCACGTGCTTCGGGGCGGAGCCGCCGGCGCCGGTCTCGAAGAGGCCGCCGCCGTTCATCAGCGGGACGATGGAGAGCATCTTGGCGCTGGTGCCGACCTCGAGGATCGGGAAGAGATCGGTGTTGTAGTCGCGGAGGACGTTACCGGTCACCGAGATGGTGTCCTTGCCCTCGCGGATGCGCTCGACGGAGAGCTTGGTCGCCTTCGCCGGGCTCATGATCGGGAGCTCGAGGCCCTCGGTGTCGTGGTCCTTCAGGTAGGCCTGGACCTTCTCGATCAGCTGCGCGTCGTGCGGGCGATCGGCGTCGAGCCAGAACACCGCCGGCACGCCGGTGGCCTTGGCGCGGGTGACGGCGAGCTTGACCCAGTCGCGGACCGGGGCGTCCTTCACCTGACACATGCGCCAGATGTCGCCGGCGGCGACCTCGTGCTTGGTGAGCTCCTTGCCGCTGGAGTCGACCACGCGGACGACGCCGTCGGCCGGGATCTCGAAGGTCTTGTCGTGCGAGCCGTACTCCTCGGCCTTCTGCGCCATGAGGCCGACGTTCGAGACGCTGCCCATGGTGGTGGGGTCGTAGGCGCCGTTCGCCTTACAGTCGTCGATGACGGTCTGGTAGACGGCGGCGTAGCTGCTGTCCGGGATGGTGGCCTTGCAGTCCTGGGTCTTGCCCTCGGTGTTCCACATCTGACCGCTGGTGCGGATCATCGCGGGCATCGAGGCGTCGATGATGACGTCGCTCGGGACGTGCAGGTTGGTGATACCGCGGTCGCTGTCGACCATGGCCAGCGCCGGGCCGGTCTCGTAGGCGGCGGCGATGGCCTTCTTCACGGCGTCCTTGGTCGGCCCTTCCATCTTCTCGACGGCGGCGAGCACGTCGCCGAAGCCGTTGTTCGGGTCACCGCCGGCGGCCGCGATCGCGTCGCCGTACTCGGCGAAGACGTCGGCGAAGAACACGCGCACGGCGTGGCCGAAGATGATCGGGTCGCTGACCTTCATCATCGTCGCCTTCATGTGGAGCGAGAAGAGGATGCCCTGCGCCTTGGCGTCGGCGATCTGCTTCTCGAGGAAGGCCACGAGCGCGCCCTTCCGCATGACGGAGGTGTCGATGATCTCGCCCTCGAGGAGGTCGACCTTCTTGAGCTCGATCTTGGTGCCGTCGGTCGCGACGTGCTCGATGGTCACGGTGGTCGCCGCCGGCACGGTCACCGACTGCTCGGTGTGGCGGAAGTCGCCCTCGCTCATGGTGGCGACGTGGGTCTTGGAGTCGCCCGACCACTTGCCCATGCGGTGCGGGTTCGCCTTCGCGTACTCTTTGACCGCCTTCGGGGCGCGGCGGTCCGAGTTGCCCTCGCGGAGCACCGGGTTGACCGCGCTGCCCTTCACCGACGCGTAGCGCTTGGCGATGGCCTTCTCCTCGTCGGTCTGCGGGTCCTCCGGGTAGTCGGGGATCGCGTAGCCCTTCGCCTGCAGCTCGGCGATGGCCGCCTTGAGCTGGGGCACCGAGGCGCTGATGTTCGGGAGCTTGATGATGTTGGCGGCGGGCGTCTTCGCGAGCTCGCCGAGCTCCTTGAGCGCGTCGTGGGCCTTCTGCTCGTCCGTGAGGTAGTCCGGGAAGACCGCCAGGATCCGACCGGCCAGCGAGATGTCCCGGGTCTCCACCCCGACCCCGGCGTCCTTCGTGAACGCCTCGATGATGGGCAGCAGCGAGTAGGTCGCCAGCGCGGGGGCTTCGTCGGTCTTGGTGTAGATGATGGTGGGCTTGTCGGTCATCGGTTCCTCGGAAAAGAGCTCGCCGAGACGGCATGGCCTCGGTCGGGGAGAGCCTTTTCCCGCGAATTGGCCACGCGTTCAAGTGCCCCGAAGC
>CAYXAP010000141.1:0-2100 GCA_964462035.1 uncultured Sandaracinus sp. | reverse complement strand
AGCCGCGCTCGGTGTGGCCGATGGCGGTCGAGGAGTGCCGTACGGCGACCGCGGTCGAGCCGTTCGACGCGTGGTTGGCGAAGCCGGACCGACTGAAGTATTGAGGGGACCAGGTGTGGGGCGCTGGTCGGTGCTTCCTTCACGCGCCTGCGAGCGCTCCTCGAGCGCTCTGGGCACCTGCTGGCCGTGGACATCGACGCGGAGCGCTTGCGCGAGGTGTGTGAGCGCTACGGGGTTGCGTCCTGGGAGGTCTTCGGTTCGGTGGCTCGTGGCGAGGATCGGCTCGATGAGGACGAGCTCGCCGCGCCGGTCGTCGGTGGTCCCGCGGGTGCGAGGCCGTCCATCACGAGGTCGAGCATGCGGGCGGTCCGTGCTGCCCACTCGTCATCGGTCTCGACGCGCCACAGGAATCCCACCAGCAGGAGCACCTCTTCTGCCGCGACGTCGTCCCGAGTCTCGCCCTTGGCTTTGCATGCGTCGAGCAGCGTGGAGATGGCCTCGAGTACTGGTCCATACCCTTCGCCGGACAGTTGCTTGTGCGTCGTCTGGAACGCAGTCGCGAGCCCTCGCTTGATCTGCCCGTACCGAGCCAGCTGATCGAGCCAGAGCCGGAGCGCCATCCGAGGCGGATGGCTGGCGACGAGCGCTGGGGCAGCGTCGACCAGCTCGGCGACGTCCTTCCTGTGGACCTCCAGTACGAGCGCCTCCCGGGTCGGGAAATGGCGGTACATGGTGCCGGGACCGACACCGGCTCGCTTTGCGATCGCCTGCATGGATGCATCGCCGGACTCGGCGAGGCTCGATCGGGCGGCGTCCAGGATGCGGGAGCGGTTCAGCTCGGCGTCGGCCCGGCGCGCCGGGCGGGCGGTCTGAGCGGACGTCTCGGACGGCATCTTCCACGCAGCTTTCTGAGGCACGTTGCTAAGCGGAGGGGTGTCCGGTAGCGTTCCAGAACGCAACCGGACAGGTCTCCGCTTACCTTACTGGCGCCGACCTCCGCTGCACAAGCGCGCAACGATCGAGGAGCAACGATGTCAGTCCACTCCGCACGTCACATGCGACTAGACGGCAAGGTCGCGGTGATCACCGGCGGCGCGCAAGGCGTTGGCCTGGGAGTCGCCCACGAGTTCGTCGAGTACGGCGCGAAGGTGGTCATCGTCGACATCAACGAAGCGACTCTCGCTGAGGCCAGTGCCCTGCTCGGGCCCGAGGTGATGGCACGCTGCGTCGACGTCACCGAGCTTGACCAGATGCAGGCGCTGTACGCCGAGATCATCGCCACGCACGGCCGTCTGGACGCAGTCGTCGCCAACGTCGGAGCCGGCAACAGCAACCCCGTCCAGTCCATCACCGAGGATCAGTTCGACTTCGTCTTCGGCGTGAATGTCAAGGGCGTGCTCTTCACCGTGCAGCCGGCTCTCGATCTGATGGGCAACGGCGGGACCGTCGTCATCATCGGATCGACCGCCTCGATCCAGCCGCCGACCGGGATGAGCCTCTACGGCGGCGCCAAGGCCGCGCTGCGCACCATGGTCCGAGCCTGGATCCAGGAGGTCAAGGGGAAGGGGATCCGGATCAACGTGCTCAGCCCCGGGGCGGTCGACACCCCGTCCCTGCGCTCCGCTCTCGCCGATGCCTCCGGAGCCGATGCCGTCGACGGACTCGTCGCGAAGATGGGGGAGGGGAACCCGCTCGGCCGGCTGGCAGACCCCCGCGAGATGGGTACGGCCGTCGTCTTCCTCTCGAGCAACGCCTCCAGCTTCATCACCGGCGTCGAGCTCTTCGCCGATGGCGGCATGGCGCAGACCGGCTGACGACCGATCGGCCGCGGAGGCGGCACCGTTGCCCGCCCCGCCGATGTGCCCGAGCGATGACTTCTGCGCTGCCGCGCTGTCTACAGGCCTGTGTACGACGGATCGCCCATCGCGCAGAGAGGAACGAGACATGCCTGAGCTCGTCGTCGACTTCATCACCTCCCTGGACGGGTACGCGTCAGCTGATGGCTGGCCGGGCTGGTGGGGCCTGGAGGGGCCGGAGTACCTCGCCTGGCTGGGGGAGAGCCCGGAGGGGGACTACCGGGTGTTGATGGGGGCGACGACG
>CAYXAP010000140.1:0-2122 GCA_964462035.1 uncultured Sandaracinus sp. | reverse complement strand
AGCCCGAGGTCACCCGCGTGCTCGACCAGTGGTGGCCCGACGTGCCCTGGCAGACCGTGGACGAGCACCCCATCGAGACCACCCGCGTCCACCGCTGATCCATGGGGACAAACACAGCGCTGATCCATGGGGACAGGATCACCCCTCGGATCCCCCGAAAACACAGGGCTCTCCGAACCGAAAATGAAAACAGTCCGATTCCGGGTCTCTGATAGCCTCGCCGGTCCATGAGGCTCAACGCCGACCAGCTGGGGACCGAGGGTCTTCGCCTCGAGTTCCCGACCGCCCACGCCGAGGCGCCGAACGTGATCGAGCTCGGGCCGTCCCGCGGGGTCTCGGGTCACTACGTCCACACCGACGAGCGCATCGACATCCGCGGCGTGCGCGGCGTCGAGCTCGGGATGCGGGCCTTCGACTGGCACTTCGCGAGCGGCACCGTCCACCTCGAGGGCGGCGCCACCTTCAAGGAGGTGCTGGTCGACCTGGGCATCGACCGCGCCGCAGAAGGCAGTGGGCTCAGCGGCACCATCGCCATCGGCGGCGGCGAGCTCAGTCGGGTGGTGCTCCACTTCGGCGCGTTCGAGATCGCGATGTCGGCGCTGGTCGAAGGCTTCGAGTACGTGGCGGCGCCCGACGGGGAGATCCTGCTGAAGGCGTCGTCGATCGGGCTGCGCGAGACGACCATCGCGTGGGAAGGTGGCTCCGCGCAGGTCGGCTCGCTCGACTTCAAACACGTGCAGGTCCGCATGAAGGGCGAGGAGCGAAGCCTGGCGATCGAGAACGCGACGCTCGGCGCGGTCCGGGCGACGGTCGGGCCGGCCATGGTCGAGATCCACGGCGGCGCCCTCCCCCGCGGCCTCCGCTGGAGCGGAGAGCTGGTCGAGCTCGGCGAGCTCCTGGCCGAGCGAATCATCATCGAGGTCGACGACATCGCCGGCCTCGCGCCGGAAGAGCTCCCCGAGCTGCCGGGCCCGGACGCCGAGCCCGCGAAGAAGCGGAGCGGCACCGCGCCGATCGACCTCGAGTTCCTCGACGGTCTGCACGGACAGATCGACGTCGACCTGCGGGTGGTCACCGACATCGCCGTCGTCGGTCGCCGCGACAAGACGCACCAGTTCCGCGTCCCCGTCCGCAACGGCGAGATCAACTACCGCTCGCTCGAGCGGGACCTCGGCACCCTCGAGGATGCCTTCATCGACATCGAGGTGCGGCACGGGAAGCTCTCCATCGAGAACGACATCCCGCTGCTGCCCTTCTACTACCGCTCGCTGATCCTCTTTCGCATCCCGCCGGACGAGCTCGCCAAGGCGGAGAACGACCGGCTGGTGAAGCTGCGCACCTTCGCCGAGTGGGAGCTGCCCCCGAGCGACGAGTCGAAGGAGCGTCGGAAGAAGCGCAAGAAGAAGAGCTCGGGCCCGCTCGAAATCGTCGCGCTCGACTTCGAGAACGTCGACATCTCGCTGGGCCTCGACCGCGAGGCGAACCTCGACTTCGGCGACGGCGGCTCGGTGCACCTCGGCGCACCGGAGGAGTCACCGCTCGGCGCGTTCACGCTGAAGGGCGCCGTGCGCTTCCGGCCCGGCGGCGAGCCCCAGCCAGGCGAGATCGAAGCGACCGTCGACGGCATCACCTTCGGCGTGAAGAACCTCAAGATGGGCGACCGTTGGCTCAGCGTCGGTCGGGCCCACCTCGATGCCGTCGAGTCGGCCCACCAGACCTTCCTGGGCGTCCGCCCCGGCAAGCTGCGGGTGGAGGCCCGCGGCCTGGATCTGGAGGCCCTGACCGTCGACGAGACCGGTCCGAGGTTCTCGGTTCCGCCCCCAGTGGAAGGAAATTCGGAGTAATTCCAGCCACGCGCCGGAAAAAAGCACCCCGACGGGACATTCAATTACATTTCGTGACATACTTGGCCCTAGGTCGAGGTTCATCAGGGCGAAAACCTCGATGGGCCCGCGTTTTGCGGGGAGGGAACCAAGATGCGAAATGTCATGGAACGTCAGCAGTGGGACAACGTCTCGGCCTCGGGCCTGAGCGGTGCCCGCCTCCAGGCCGAGCGTGAGAGCACGCACTCCGGTGCGTTCTTCCTCGTCCTCGCCGCCATCCTGATCGTGGCCGCGAACGT
>CAYXAP010000139.1:0-2503 GCA_964462035.1 uncultured Sandaracinus sp. | reverse complement strand
GTGCCGCTCGGCGCCATGGAAGAGCGCGCGTTCCCGCTGGAACTCCCGGCCGGCCAGCACGAGCTCGCGCTGCAATCGCTCAACTTCGAAGAGGACGCGCCCGCCAACACCGGCAACGACATCATGGTCGACTACGTGGTCATCCGCAGCGACGAGACCGTCGCCGGACCGGCCCGCGCTCGTCTCCTCACCTGCGACCTTACGACCGACGGCCAAACCTGCGCGCGCCAGGTCATCGACGAGTTCGCCTACAAAGCCTGGCGCCGCCCGCTCGACTCCGCCAGCCGCGACCGACTCCACGCGCTCCACGCCGACGTGCTGGCGGCGGGCGAGTCCGACGAAGACGCGCTCAAGCTGGTGCTGCGCGCCATCCTGACCTCGCCCAAATTCCTCTACCGATATCGCACCATCGAAGACAACGACTCGCCGGCGCTCCTCGACCCCTACGTCCTCGCGAGCCGCCTGTCGTACTTCATCTGGAGCTCCACCCCCGACGACCGCCTGCTGGAAGCCGCGCAAGACGGCACGCTCGGCGACCCATCCGGCATCCGCGACACCGTCGCCTGGATGCTCGCCGACCCCCGCGCCCAGGCCCTCGCCGACGGATTCGCGGAGCAGTGGCTCGACCTGCGACACCTCGAACAAGCCGCGCCCAACCCGGCCGTCTTCCCGACGTTCAACGAAGGCGTCCGCCGCGCGATGGCCCGCGAATCGAAGCTCTTCTTCCTCGATTTCGCCGGCAGCGCCGACCCCGTCGCCGCCATGCTCCAGCCCGGCTTCGCCTACCGCAACGCCGCACTGTCCGCGCACCTGGGCGAAGACCACGAGCTCGCCGACGGCTTCGAACGCGTCGCCGTCGGGCCCGCCGATCGACAGGGCGTCCTGAGCCTGAGCGCCTGGCTCACCGCACGCTCCGACAGCGAACACTCCTCGCCCATCCGCCGCGGTTCGTGGGTCGCCGACAACATGCTGTGCGAGCCCGTCCCACCACCCCCGCCGGGCCTCGAGATCGGCGAGCTGCCGGAAGAGATGGAGGGCATGACGCTGCGCCAGCGCCTCGAGCTCCACCGCAGCGAACCGGCCTGCTCGGGCTGCCACTCGTACCTCGACGTGCTCGGCATGGGCTTCGAGGTCTACGACGGGGTAGGGCGACCGCGCACCGTCGACGACTCGCTCGGCGAGTTACCGGACGGCTCCACGTTCACAGGTGCCTCTGAGTTAGCCCAGACGCTCGACGAAGGCACCTTCGTCCGCTGCGTCTCGAAGAAGCTCCTCACCTACGCGCTCGGCCGCGAACTCCGCCACGACGAGTTCGAGCAGATGCCCGAATTCAGCGGCAACGACGTCATCACCATGTCGCTCGCCGACCTCATCACCGCCATCGTCCTGAGCCCCGCGTTCAGCGAACCGCGCCCGCTCCAGTAGGTACTGTCATGAAGCGAATCACACGACGAACGATGCTCCGCGGTGCCGCCGGGATGGCCCTCGCGCTCCCCGCCCTCGAGTACTTCTCGGCCCCCGCGCTCGCCCAGGGTATGGGCGCGTCGAAGCCGCGCCTGCTGGTGTACTTCCTGCCGAACGGACGCGTCCCCGATTGGTGGGTGCCGTCGGGCGGCAACGGCAATCTCACCTTCCCGGGGGAGGCGAGCGCGCTGCAGCCGTTTGCGAATCGGGCGCTGTCGGTGGCGGGGCTGGACAACGTCGCCGCCCGCGAGAGTCCCGGAGCCGCGCATGCGATGGGCACCTCGACCGTCATGTCGGGCGTGCGTTTTCCCGACCTCGGAGGCCTGAAGTGCGGCGTCACGCTCGACCAGGTGGTCGCGCAGGAGTACGGCGGCGACACGCGATTCCGCTCGCTCCAGTTCAGCGCGGGCGAGCCGGCGACGTGCGATGTGGGTGGTTCGCCGTGCCCGTATACGCAGTGCATCTCGTGGGCCGACGAGGGGCAGCCGCTCATCCCGACCATCAATCCGAAGACCGCGTTCGACCAGCTGTTCGACACGAGCGTGGACGGCCTGACCGGGGCGTCCGCCGAGATTCGAAAGGTGTCCCGGCGCTCGCTGCTCGACTTTGTGCGCGAAGACGCTCGCGACCTCGAGCGCAAGCTCGGCGCGGCGGACAAGGCGCGCCTCGAGGAGTACTTCACGTCGTTGCGCGACGTAGAGCGCAGCCTCACGAACGAGGGCATCGCGGAGTGTCCGGTACCCGCCTCGCCGGCCGGAACCGTCGCGTACCAGGACCGCGTGGGCGTGTTCCACGACATCATCAAGCTGGCGTTCCAGTGCGACCAGACCCGCGTCGCGTCGTTCATGATCGAGTTCGGGCTGAGCCAGCGGACGCACGACTTCCTGGGCGCGCCGAGCCAGCATCACGCGATCTCGCACAACGACCCGAATCAGCTGCGGATGGTGGAGCGGTGGCACTCCGAGCAGATCGCCGGGATGCTCTCACTGCTCGATTCTACGCCGGATTCCGCGGGCGGGACGCTCCTCGACAACACGGT
>CAYXAP010000138.1:0-2635 GCA_964462035.1 uncultured Sandaracinus sp. | reverse complement strand
TGCGGGTTCTACGAAGTGTGATCACCCGTTCTACGCCATCGTGATCACGGGATCGCCATCGTGATCAGAGCCGAAGCGACGGTGGGCGTCTGGGTTGGAGTTCAGTCCTTGGCTCGGGTCTTCCTTCGTGAGTGGCCCTTGAGCTGGACCTTGTAGGCGTTGTGGACGAGGCGGTCCAAGATTGCGTCGGCGAGGGTCGGGTCGCCGATCCACTCGTGCCACTTCGCGACCGGGAGCTGGCTGGTCACGATGGTCGACCGCTTGCCGTAGCGATCCTCGAGCACCTCGAGGAGATCATGGCGCTGCCGCTCGTCCAGGTGACCGAGGCCGAGGTCGTCGAGGATTAGGAGATCCATCTTGGCGAGCTTCGCGAGCTTCCGCGCGTAGGCGCCCTCGGCGCGTGCGATGCGGAGCTCCTCGAAGAGACGAGGGACTCGCTGGTAGAGCGCCTTCATGCCTTGCCGGCAGGTCATCTGCCCGAGCGCGCACGCGAGGTAGCTCTTGCCGACGCCGGTGGCGCCGGTGATCAGCACGTTGTGGTGCTCGCGGAGCCAGGCGCCGGTCATGAGCTGTCTCGCAGTCGAGGTGGGTAGACCTCGCGCAGGACCCGTCGCGACGTCCTCCATGCACGCCTCGGCGATACGTAGCCCCGCCTGCTTGAGCAGTCGGTTGAGACGGCGGTTGTCGCGGGCTCGGTGCTCGGCCTCGACCAGCAGGCCGAAGCGTTCACCGAAGTCGAGCTTGCGTTGTTTGGGGTCCTTCTCCTGCTCCAGCCACGCGGTCGCCATCACGGCGAGCCTCATGGCGTAGAGCTTCTCCAGGGTCGGTTCATGCAGCATCGGATTCCTCTTCGGGGTCAGGGGTTGGGTGTTCGTCGTCCGCGAAGTACGAAGCTCCACGGACTTGGTCGTGGTCGATCGGCGGTGCGCTCGGGCGGTCGCCCGGTAGAGGTTCGCGTTCGAGGCCGAGGCGGAGGATCCGCTCGACGCTCTTGTAGGAGACCCGCTCGAAGGCGAGCACCTGACGGCACGCTTCCTCGATCCGCTCGAGCCCGTACTTGTCGCCGAGCTTCCTGACGCCGTAGCCGGAGCGGCGCCGCGTGGTCCCGGCGAAGTTGTGCGCCGGGTCGAGCAGGCGCTCCATCAGCTCGGTCGTCGATGGTCCGACGTCCCGTGCCCACCGCATCAGCTGATCGCGGTCGGTGTCGAAGAGCTGTCGGTGGTTCGGCGGTCGGTGCCTCGGATCCGTCGTCGGTCGGAAGCGCTCGTGGTCGCTGCGCGCGTGCACCGCCACGCGCCGTCCGTGCCGGTAGATCTCGACCATCCGGGTTGTCAGCCGGACATCCACCACCTCCCCGATCAGCTCGAAAGGCACCGAGTACCAGTGCTCGCGGATGGCGACGTGGTAGTCCTCGTGGACCTTCGCCGTCTCCCACTCCGCCGGCTCGTAGGCGCGCTCAGGAAGAGGCTGGAGCACGGGCTCGTCGACCCTCTCGAAGAGCTCGCGGCGCGAGATTCCGCCGAGGTGCTTCATCGGTCGGTCGTTGAGGTCTTCGAGCAGCTCCGCAATGCGATCGTTGAGCGCCTCGATCGAGAAGAAGACCTCATCGCGCAGCCGCGCCAAGATCCACCGTTGGGCCACCAGGACGCCCGCCTCGACCTTGGCCTTGTCCTTCGGCTTCCTCGGCCGCGCCGGGATGATCGCGGTCTCGTAGTGGCGCCCTAGATCCTCGTAGGTGCGCTGCAGCCCCGGCTCGATCCGATGCGGCTTCGACACCGCCGAGCGCAGCTGATCGGGCACCACCGTCTGCGGCACGCCGCCGAGGTAGTCGAGCGCCCGCACGTGGGCGCCGATCCAGTCCGGCACCCGCTGAGACGGCACCGCCTCCACGTAGGTGAAGTTCGAGGCGCCCATCACCGCGACGAAGAGCTCGACCGGCGTCGCATCGCCTGTGGCTGGGTCGACGATCACGGGTCGCTTCCCGCTGAAGTCCACGAAGAGGACCTCGCCGCCGCGATAGTGCTTTCGAAGCACCGGCCCTCGTCGCTTCCGCCATCGCTGGTACCGCCGGCAGAAGGCGGCATAGCCGAGCGCGTGCTTCCCGTGCTCCGCCACGTACTCCTGGTGCAGGAGCTCGAGCGTGACGCCTGTGCGCCGGAGCTCGCGGTGGACCCAAGCCAGATCCGGCTCGACGTACTCTCCTCGAGGCAGCGGCCCCGGGTAGAGCCGCGCCTCGAGCTCCTCGTAGGGAAGCTCGCTCGCCAACTCGTACGTCAGCGAGATCGCCGACGCTCGCTCCGTCGTCGTCGACACGACGCCGGTGCTCACTCGCAGCGCCTGAGCCGTGTCCCGGACCGTCAGGCCAAGCACCCAGCGCAGACGCAGGATTTCCAGTATCTTCCTCATGGGCAGTCGCTTTCCCGCCATCTCAGCCTCCTTCTTTTCGCAAAGGCGGAGATGGCGTGGGCGACGCCCACCGTCACGGTCGCACGGGTGATCCGGAGGCGGCCTCGCGGCCGCCCTCGATCACGTCGTCCAATCGGCGTTCACGGCGTAGAACGCGCGTTCACGCGCTCGTAGAATCCGTGTTCACGATGGCGGCGAATGGGTGTTCACGATGCCGTAGAACGCGCAC
>CAYXAP010000137.1:0-2808 GCA_964462035.1 uncultured Sandaracinus sp. | reverse complement strand
ACGAGGTGCGCGAGCGCTTCCCGGAGTTCTACGCGGCGCTCTTCGACGAGACCCTGGCCCAGAACCGCCGTGCGGTCGTGACCGAGTACGCCTGGCAGGCGACGAACTGCGATCCCTGTCCCGGGCCGGTGCTCGACCAGAGCGATCTGGCCACCCTCGGCGCGGACGTGCTGCCGAGCACGCAGGCCGGCATCCACGGCGAGCCTGGGTCGCCCGGCTTCTACGAGGCCCAGAGCTCGCTGATGAGCTTCGTGCTCACCCGGCTGCACACCCGCTACGACAACGAGACGCTGACCGAGGACCTGGTCTTCCGCGCCGCCGCGCCGATCGTCGGTGGCCGCGAGTTCCTGCAGGCCGACGGCGAGCTCGAGCACGGCTCGCGCTCCGCGGGGCAGAACAACTTCCAGGGCCGCTACGCGATCCGTCACGAGTGGGAAGGGCCCATCGAGTGCGAGAACCCGATCCGTGGGCGGTGGGGCGGTCCGCCCGGCGGTCACTCGAACCCCGGCGTGCGGCCGGCCCAGGATCTGGCGTTCGCCACCCGCGGCGAGCTCGAGCTCCCGGCGGTGGTCCGCTCGGACATCCCGGAGCTCTCCATCGACGCGGCGGTGCCCGAAGAGGAAGCGGAGGTCGTCCCCAACCAGCCGACGATCGTCGGCGAGGTCGAAGAAGAGGAGAGCGGCTGCGGCAGCTGCGCGGTCAACGGGAGCCCGGCGCCCGCGGCGCTGCTCCTGCTCGGTCTCGCGCTGGTGATCCGGAGGAAGCGATGAAGCGGGTCGCGCTCCTGAGCGCCGTCGCCGCGCTCGTCGCGCCGGCGACGGTGCACGCGTTCTGCGGGTTCTACGTGGCCGGCGCGGACGACACGCTGGTCAACGAGGCGACGATGGTCGTGATGATGCGCGAGGGCAGCCGCACGGTGCTCTCGATGTCGAACCACTACGAGGGGCCGCCGGAGAACTTCGCGATGATCGTGCCGGTGCCGGTCGTGCTCCAGGAGGACGACGTGAAGGTGCTCCCGGAGGACGTGTTCGACCGCGTGGACAAGCTCGCGTCGCCGCGGCTCGTGGAGTACTGGGAGATGGATCCCTGCTACGTGGAGGAGATCGAAGAAGAAGAAGAGCCCACTTGGCTCGAAGAGGCGAGCGACGCCGATGACGAAGGTGGGCTGGGGCGTCGCCACGGCGTGACCATCGAAGCCGAGTTCACGGTGGGCGAGTACGAGATCGTGATCCTCAGCGCGGAGGACTCGACCGGTCTCGACGCCTGGCTCCGGGAGAACGAGTACTCGATCCCCGACGGCGCGGAGCCGGTGCTGCGCCCCTACGTGGAAGCGGGGATGAAGTTCTTCGTCGCGAAGGTCGACGTCACCAAGGTCACCTTCGAGGACGGGCAGGCGAAGCTCTCGCCGCTGCGCTTCCACTACGACACGGACACCTTCCAGCTCCCCGTGCGGCTCGGCCTGCTGAACTCGCAGGGGAAGCAGGACCTGATCGTGCACATCCTGGCGCCGAACCAGCGCTACGAGATGGCGAACTACGAGAACGTCACCATCCCGACCAACGTCACGGTCGCCAACGAGGTGCGCGAGCGCTTCCCGGAGTTCTACGCGGCGCTCTTCGACGAGACCCTCGCGCAGAACCGGCGCGCCATCGTGACCGAGTACGCCTGGCAGGCGACGAACTGCGACCCGTGCCCCGGGCCGGTGCTCTCGATGAGCGATCTGATGACGCTCGGCGCCGACGTCATCCCCAGCGCCCAGGACGACCGCGCGCGCTTCGGCGGACCGCTGATGAACATGGTCCTGACCCGGCTGCACGCGCGCTACGATTCGGAGACGCTGACGGAGGACCTGGTCTTCCGCGCCGCCGCGCCGATCGTCGGTGGCCGGGAGTTCCTGGCCGAAGGCGGCGAGCTCGAGCACGGCTCCAGGCCGGCGGGGCAGAACAACTTCCAGGGCCGCTACGCGATTCGCCACGAGTGGGAAGGCCCCATCGAGTGCGAGAACCCGGTCCGCGGTCGCTGGGGCGGTCCGCCCGGGGGCGTGCAGAACCCGGGCATCCGGCCCGCGCAGGACCTGGCCTTCGCCACCCGCGGGGAGCTCGAGCTCCCGGCGGTGGTCCGCACGGACATCCCGGAGCTCTCCATCGACGCGGCGGTGCCCGAAGAGGAAGCGGAGGTCGTCCCCAACCAGCCGACGATCGTCGGCGAGGTCGAGGAAGAGGAGAGCGGCTGCGGCAGCTGCGCGGTCAATGGGAGCCCGGCGCCAGCGGCGCTGCTGCTGCTGGCCCTCGGCCTGATGATTCGGAGGAAGCGATGAAGCGCGCGGCGCTACTCGGGCTGATGGCCGCGCTGGCGATGCCGGCGACGGTGCACGCCTTCTGTGGGTTCTATGTGGCCGGCGCGGACGACACGCTCGTCAACGAAGCCACGATGGTCGTGATGATGCGGGAGGGCCGCCGGACGGTGCTCTCGATGCAGAACCACTACGAAGGTCCGCCGGAGAACTTCGCGATGGTGATCCCGGTCCCCGAGGTGCTCGACGAGGAGAGCGTGAAGGTGCTCCCCGACGAGGTCTTCGACCGGGTCGACAAGCTCGCCGCGCCGCGACTGGTGGAGTACTGGGAGCAGGACCCGTGTGAGGTGATCCCCGAGCCGGAGGCCGTCGCGCAGGCGGTCCCGATGGCGCCGCGGGGCGCCGGAGGCCGAGCCGAGGAGCCGACCGACCTAGGAGTCACCGTCGAAGCGGAGTTCGTGGTCGGCGAGTACGAGATCGTGATCCTCAGCGCGGAGGACTCGAGCGGCCTCGAC
>CAYXAP010000136.1:0-2884 GCA_964462035.1 uncultured Sandaracinus sp. | reverse complement strand
GGATCCTGGCTCGCGGGGTCCAGCCCGCTGAAGTCGATCACCTCGTCGAGGTTGCCGAGCTCGCGGAGGCCGCCTCCGGAGTGTGGGTCCCACCCGACGCTCAGCGCGTGGAGGATGGTCTGGCGCACCACGTAGGGCGGCATCGTGTCGGCGGCGTGGCTGAGCGCGTGACCCACCCGCCGATACTCGGCGCTGAGCTTGGTGTAGGTGAAGGTCGCGCGGACCTTCTCGCGACCGCGATCGGCGAGCTCGATGAGCACCTCGCCGCAGTCGTCGCCTTCCATCCGCCAGGCGTCCCCGCGATAGCGATACCGCACCCCGTCCACCTCGATGGTCCGCGTTCCCTTCTTCGGCATCGACATGGCTCGAGCGTAGCGCGGCCGCGAAGCGAGCTGCCGCCGTCCGGTCTCGAGGGTTGGCGAAGCGCGACGCGCGGATCGGGATGGGTCGTCGCCTCAGGGCACGCCCAGCCGATTCAGCAGGCTCTCCACGCCGGTGAAGGCCCAGAAGCGCTTGCCGTCGACGGTCTCGACACCGATGGCTCCATCGTGCTGGCGCAGCAAGAGCGACTTGCTCATCTGGGACCAGAGCACACGGAGCTCGTCGCCTATCCAGGTGACCAGGCTGGCGCCTCCGACACCGTGGGTCACAGCCGCGCGCCCGCCGAGCACCAGATCGAGCCGGTCTCCGTAGACCTTCGCCTCCGACAGGCGCTCGAGGGTATCGCCTTTGCGGCGTCGTAGACGGAGCTGGTTCTTGCCGCGCATCAGTGCGAGTCCCCGTCCGTCCGCCAGTAGCCGGGCGGAGTCGAGGAACTCGGTCGAGGTCTCGCCCCAGACGAAGTACTCGCCGTGCCGCGTCTCGAGCTCGAAGGCCCAGCCGGCGTCCTGCGTGCTGAAGACCAGCTTGCCGTCGTACTCCGCGGCGTCGTGGTTCATCCGGAAGGTGCCGAAGGGACACTCCTGTGTGGGTTTCACCCGCTCGCCATCGACTGCGAACACCAACCCGGTCGCGCCACCACCCCATGCCGCCGGTGTTTCGGTCATGAAGAGGGTGTCGGTCTCGACGAACGGCGCCCTCGGCTCGTGCCACGGCATCGAGGTGTCCTCGGGCGGCAGCGGCTCGCGCTCTTCGAGGCCGACCTGTTCATCGGTCGCCGGGCGCGGGGTGGGGAAGAGGTCCATCGGCGAGAGTCGAGCACGAAGGCGGGCGGGCACGCCAGACCCAGAACGGCGACTGACCGGTGCCGACGGCACGAGGTGGCTCCGCGGAGGCGCGAGCTCGGCCGGCGCCGCGGGCCAGTCATTTCGAGGAGCGCTTCGGGATGGATGCGTCGATGCGGATCGACGAGAAGCGTGGGGTGCTTCGGCTCGAGGTGCGGTTGAGCGATTTGGTGGAGTAAGGGGACGTCACACCTGAGTGCGAGGGTCCGGTCGATGCCTTCGCATCCCCACGACCGGCTCTTTCGGCGGACGTTCTCCAACCCTGCGCACGCCATCGCCGAGCTGCGCACCGTGCTGCCGGCCGCGTTGGTTGCGGGTCTCGACTTGCCTCGGCTCGGGCTGGTGTCCGGCGCTTCGTTCGTCGACGAGGCCCTGGCGGAACGGCAGGTCGACTTGCTCTATACGGTGCCGCTACTGGAAGGCGGCGAGAACGCCTTCGTGTACGTGCTCTTCGAACATCAGAGCTCGGTCGATCGTCGGATGCCGGCGCGCCTTCTCATCTACATGGCGCGAATATGGGACCAGTGGATGCGCGAGCACCCCAGCGGCAGGCTGCCGCTCATCATCCCGGCCGTGCTCCACCATTCGAGTACCGGCTGGACCTCGTCGACGCGTTTTGCCGATGTGCTCGAGGTGCCGGAGGCGATGCGCCGAGCGCTGGGCGGCGACCTTTTGGACTTCGGGCTGTTCCTCGACGACCTCACGAAGAGCACAGACCAGGAGCTCCACGGCCGAGCTCGAATGGCGGCGGGTGCGCGCCTCGCGCTGAGTCTGATGCGATTGGGTAGAGACGACCCGCCCGCCAACATCCATGGCTGGGCCCAGCTTCTGCGCCAGACACTCCGAGAACCGGACGGGCTCCGAGCCTTCGAGACCGTCTTGCGCTATCTTGCCGACGTACGAGACGACGACTTCATCGACGTCCTCGTGCAGGCGACCAACGATCGAGAAGTGGAAGCCATCGCCATGACCTACAGAGAACGTCTCATCGAGCAGGGCCGGAAGAAGGGCCACGTCGAAGGCCGCGACGAAGGGGCTCGGCGGCTCCTCGCCAAGCAGCTCCAGCTCAAGTTCGGCGCCCTGAACGAGAGCACCGAGACGCGTCTGGCGGCTGCCAACCTGGGAGAGCTCGAGACCTGGGCGAGTCGCGTGCTGACCGCCGAGTCCATCGACGCCGTCTTCGAGAGCTGAGCGAACCTGGCCCAGCTGGTCTCCACGGGTTCCCATTGGTCGAAACAGCCATGGGCCGAACCAGTAGCGAACATTGCTTCAGCGGCGTCCGCCGGGATCCTGGCTCGCGGGGTCCAGCCCGCTGAAGTCGAGCACCTCGTCGAGGTTGCCGAGCTCGCGGAGGCCGCCTCCGGAGTGTGGATCCCACCCGACGCTCAGCGCGTGGAGGATGGTCTGGCGCACCACGTAGGGCGGCATCGTGTCGGCGGCGTGGCTGAGCGCGTGACCCACCCGCCGATACTCGGCGCTGAGCTTGGTGTAGGTGAAGGTCGCGCGGACCTTCTCGCGACCGCGATCGGCGAGCTCGATGAGCACCTCGCCGCAGTCGTCGCCTTCCATCCGCCAGGCGTCCCCGCGATAGCGATACCGCACGCCGTCCACCTCGATCGTCCGCGTTCCCTTCTTCGGCATCGACATGGCTCGATGGTAGC
>CAYXAP010000135.1:0-2915 GCA_964462035.1 uncultured Sandaracinus sp. | reverse complement strand
GCGGTCGGGTCCGAGGTCTCGCGCTTCGCCATCGGCGACGAGGTCTTCGGCAGCGTCGATCGCGGCGCCTACGCCGAGTACGTCGCCGTGAGCGAGGACGGCGCCATCGCCGCCAAGCCCGAGGGCATCGACCACGCCGAGGCCGCCACCATCCCCTACGGCGCCGGCACCGCGCTCACCTTCTTGCGCGACATGGCGAAGGTGCAGCGCGGCGAGCGGGTGCTGATCGTCGGTGCCACCGGTGGCGTGGGGCGCATGGCCGTGCAGATCGCCAAGCACCTCGGTGCCCAGGTCACCGCCGTCGGCAGCCGCGATCGCGAGCTCGCCCGCGCCCTCGGCGCGGACGACTTCATCGACTACACCGCCGAAGACTTCACCACCCGCGACGAGACCTGGGACGTCATCTTCGACACCACCGAGGGCGACCACTTCCGCGCGTTCCGCGGCTCCCTCACCGAGACCGGTCGCTACCTCTCGCTCTACATGACGCCTCGCCTGCTCCTGCAGATGGCCTTCACCGCGCTGCGCGGCGGGCCGCGCGCGATGACGGGCGTGGCGATGGGATCGACGGAAGGCATGGAAGACCTCCGCGAGCTCCTCGAGAGCGGCGCCCTCCGACCGGTGGTAGCCCAGCGCTACCCAATGAACGAGATCGCCGAGGCGCATCGCGCTCTCGAGGGACGAGGTCTGCCTGGCGACGTGGTGGTCGAGATCGCACCTGCGTCCGCCCGGCCGTCGACGCCGGTTCGCGCCGTGGCCTGACGTCAGCCGGCGTATTCGGAGTGCCGCGGTGCGTCGGCCGCCCGCTCCGCCCACTCGGCGCGGCTGTCGTGGAAGATGTGCGCGTCCGGGGTGAGCATCGACCCGTCGTCGAGCGAGCCCGCGGGGAGCACGATCATTCCATTGGCATCTTGCCGCGGCATCGGGCTCCCGCAGGTCTTGCAGAACCAGCGCTTCTTCCGCGTGCCCTCGAGCGCGAAGCGTGAGAGCTGCTCCTCACCGCGCTCGAAGGTCAGCTCGCCTTCGCGGAAGAAGACGTTCGCGCCATGCAGCGTGCCGGTCTCCTTCCGGCATCGCGTGCAGTGGCAGAGGAACATCGCCTTGGGGGCTTCGGCCACGATCCGATAGCGCACCGCGCCGCAGAGACACTCTCCGGTGTAGTCGGTCATGGCGGCAGGATATCCCGGTAGCGCCGAACCGCCGCCCGCCGTTCGTCGTGATCGTTGCGTCAGTGCGCAACGGGCGTGGCGATGCGCCACCCTGCGACGGCCCATGGGCGCCTGCGACCGCGCCATTGCGCCGGCATGCATCATGCGTCCTGCCTGGGCATGACCGACCAACGACACCTCAAGCCCATGCCCGGTGAACGGGCTCCCGAGCTCCGCTTTCCCGTCCTCGGCGTTCCCGAGGAGCGGTGGGACCTGTCCGAGGCCGAGCCCGACAGGTTCTCGATGCTGGTGTTCTACCGGGGCCTGCATTGCCCCGTGTGCAGGAGCTACCTGCAGACCATCGACGGGATGTTCGACGAGTTCAGCGAGCTCGGCGTCGAGATCGCCGCGCTGAGCATGGACCCCGAAGACCGCGCGCGTCGCGCCAAGGACGAGTGGAACATCGAGCGCCTCCCCATCGGCTACGGACTCGACGAAGACACCGCCCGACGTTGGGGTCTGTACCTGAGCGACTCGATCGATGACGACGAGCCACGACGGTTCAGCGAACCCGGCCTCTTCCTCGTGCGCCCCGACCGCACCCTCCACTACGTCGCCATCAACAGCATGCCCTTCGGGCGCCCCGACCCGAACGACATGCTCGATGCGATCCGCTTCATCGCGAAGGAGGAGTATCCGCCCCGAGGTCGGGTCGCCGCCTGAAGCGAGCGCGGCTGGAACCTGGTCTGCATCTCGAACCACGCATCAGAGGAGACGACATGCCCGACGCATGGAGCGACAAACGCGAACGACAGTACGAACACATCGAGAAGAGCCTGCGACAGCGCGGCACGTCGGCAGAGCGCGCCAAGGAGATCGCCGCCCGCACCGTGAACGACCAACGGCGGAAAGAAGGCGAGACCCAGAGCGGGAAGAAGCGCACCGAAGGCACCGGCAACCCGAACACGTCCCTCGAATCCCGAACGAAGGACCAGCTCTACAACCGCGCCAAAGAGCTCGGCATCGATGGCCGCAGCTCGATGAGCAAGGACGAGCTCGTCGAGGCGATCCGCGCTGCTCAGTGAGTCGGCGTTCCAGTGAAGCCGCGCCACGACGGTTCGCTGGACGCGTGTTCGGTGCTCGCGGCTGCAGCGGTGCGAGGGTCACGGACCCCTCGTCGCGTCTCGGTCGATGCGCGCCGAACGGTCAGGCGAGGCGGGTGGCGTCGTCCATGGCCAGCGCCTCGAGGTCGGTGGCTCGGCTCCCGGCATCCACGTCGAGGAAGAACTCGTCCAGCTGCGGCGGCTTTCGGTCCGTACCGGAGAGCATGGAATGCGCCTGTCCTCGGTGGTGGATCTGATGGGAGAAGAGATGGAGCAAGACCGCGTCGATGCGCTCCTCCACCGGCGAGCTCGTGCCGGCTCGAAGCGTGACCGTGCGGCTCAGCGACTCCTCCTCGAGTGTCTTGCAGAATCGTAGGAGCTGACGGTCGACCGCGTGTTGTGCCTCCCAGAGCTCCTCGACGGCCTGGAAGGGCTCCTCGACATCGAACACGGCGAATCCGCGGCCGCCCTCCTCGAGCGCATCCACGTAGTACCAGTCCACCGTGAGGATGTGGTTGAGCGTCGAGAGCAGACTGGGGAAGAAGCTCGTCCGGGGCGCTTCCAGGTCGGCCTGGGAGAGCTCTCGGAGCACCGAGTAGAGCCGGTGGTTCGACCAGAGGTTGTTGCGCGCCATCGCGCGGAGCATCGGTGCGGCAGCCATGGC
>CAYXAP010000134.1:0-3003 GCA_964462035.1 uncultured Sandaracinus sp. | reverse complement strand
CCGCGAGCGACCGTTCGTCGCGCTCCACCACGAACGCGGTGCCGACGACCTCGACCCGAGCGAGCCCTCCGTCGATGACCCACCGGCGTGGTCCACCGGGCGTCACCTCGAAGCGCGCGCGACCGCGCGTGAGCACGAGCTCGACCCGCTCACCGTCGTTGCGGACCGGCTCGATGCGGGCGCCGGTGTGGAGCTCGATGGTCGAGTCATCGGTCAGGCGGAGCGCGCGGGGCTCGGCGATGGATTCGGTAGCGTTGAGCGGTTCGCCGTCGGCATGTCGCAGGGGGCCACTCTCCGGCGTGGGCCACGCCAGCAGACCGACGCCGATGGCGACCGCCGCTGCCAACGCCACGCCGCCGACGAGTCGCGTGCGACGTGCCCGCCGCCGTTCGCCGACGCGATCGCGGACCCCGCGCCAGGCGGCGTGGAGGCGCGGCTCGTCGGGCGTGCTGTCGAGGTCGTGTGCGATGGGGCGCTCGATCATGTGGACTCCCCCAGTGCGCTGCGAACGAGCACGTCGGCCGCTTGGATGCGGCGTTTGGCCGTTGCGAGCGAGCAGCCGACGATCGAGGCGATGTCCTCGAGCTTCTCGCCCTCGACCCGCCGCAGCATCCACGCGTTGCGTTGGTCGGGGTGGAGCGTCGCGAGGATGCGGTCGATGCGACCGAGCTCCGCGAGCCGCTCCGGTGAGCAGTCGGACGAGGCGACCATGGCCAGCGTCGCGTCGTCGAGGCTGCGGTCGAGCCCCAGGGCGCGTCGCATCGCGAGTTTTCGCTGCTGCCGGCGGACGCGGCGCACGGCGATGCCGAAGAGCCAGCTTCGGAAGGCGCTCGGATCGCGGAGCGTCTCGAGCTTGGTGAACGCATCAGCGAAGGTGTCCTGGAGCACGTCGTCGGCGAGCGAGCGTCGCCGCAGGAGCCGCTCTGCCACGACGAGCACCTGCGCCGCGTAGCGTCGGAAGAGCGCTTCCTCGGCCCACGCGTCGGACGCCAGCGCGCGCTTCACCAGGGTCTCGTCGCTGGGCGCGCGGTCGTGGGCGACCACGAGCGCCCCGGTCTCGGTCGCCTCGGGCGGCGATGCGGAGCTACGATGGCGTGCGGTGGACATGCGGGTGACGGTGAGGCGCACGAGCTGGCCAAAACGGCTCAAATGAGCTCGCGTGCGGGAGAAATGAGCCGTTTCGAGCAGCCCAGGTGCCTCACGCCCATGCGAACACGTTCGATTCTAGCCTGTCTCTTGCTCGCTCTCTCGGGTTGTCATGAGGACTTCATGGCGCTCGACCAGGATGGGGGCTCGGACGGCGGCCAGGCCGATGCTGCGCTTCCGGTGGACCTCGGTCCGCCGGAGCCTACGGTCACGGTGACGCCGTTCATCGCCGGCGGAAAGGATGACAGCGCGGCAGGCTGGCTCCTCTTCGCCGACGAAGAAGGGGGGGACGAGTACGCGTTCACGCTCGGCGTGCGAGAGGTGTTTCAAGACTCGGGGCCAGACCTCGTGGGTCTGCCGGGGACCCACGCGATCACGGGCATCCGTTCGATGGGGGCGACCGAGTTCACCTGGCTCGCCTATAGCGATGAGCTCGACGTCCAAGCGCTCGAAGGCGGGGAGGACTTCATCTGGCTCCATCTGTCGTCGGCTGAGCCTCGAGGCCTCAACGGAACCACCACCACGGGGCCCAAGCTGATGCGGGTGTTCTTCGACGGGACGACAGACACGGAAGTCTCCGTCCCGGCCGGACCACGGCTCTCGTTCGTGGGCGAGGACCCGAGCGGCGACCGATGGCTCTTGGGCATTGGTACCGGGCCCGTCGTGGTCGATGGAACGTCGCTCGGCGAGACGGACCAGCAGATCCGATTCCTCACCCGGTTGACCCCGGCCGGGCTGGTCGATCCGGTGCTGCTCGCTACTGGAGCCACCCAGATTGGCCCGTTCACGTCAGCCCGTCTGCTGGCGGACGGTGACTTGCTCGCTGCGGTCCATACCGGGTCGGCGGGTGGAACACTGGCGGGGGAAGCCATGGTGCCCAACACCTCGACGCTGGCGAAGATCGACCTGGCCGGCCCGACGATTGCCGCCCAGTGGACCGCGAGTCGGGCTCCGGACCTCTACGACACGGATGGCGGTGTCGAGCTGAGATCCTCGGTCGGCTCCGGCACGCTCACGCTCGGCGACCACACCTATTCGCCGATCGATGGAGCTTCGACGACGCACGTGCGCGTGGTGTGGGATCCCGTCAGCGAGCCTGGCCCCCCCGAGGGCCAACGTTGGCCGGTGGTGCCTGAGGAGGTCGCAGACGGACTCCACGTCGGCGAGCTCTCGTCGTTCGGCCCAGCGGAGATCTTCACGGTGCTCGATGAGGATCGAAGCGTGATCCGTCAGGTAAAGGCGGACGGGCAGGTCTTGGAGCGCTCGATTCGTTGGAACGGCGGTGTGTTCACCGGCGTGCTCTTTCACGACGAGGGGACCGGTGCCCTCGTCGTCGAAGGCGACTCGCCCGGCACCGAAACGCTGGGCGCGGTCGTGGCGGGGAACCAGACCTTCTGGGTGTTGCAGCTCGACATCGCCACCGGCGCCATCGTTCGCCGCAAGGGGTATGACGCTGGACCCATCGACGGTGAGCGAGCGCGGGTACATGCCCAGCCACTAACCGAAGACCTGTTCCTGGTCGCGATCTGGACCGGGAGCGGCGCGACCACCCTGATGGTCGATGGTTGGGATCTTCCGGAACCGGTGGAGATCCCAGTGACCACCGCGGGAGCCGACTGCGACGTCTGGGCATCGGGGCGGAGCTATTCCTTTCCCCGCGTTCCCACATTCGAGCCCACTGCGGTTGGCCTCACCAGTATCTGCGATGGCCCGCACTCCCTCTCGGTCGGCGAGGCCTCGTTCGATTTCGGAACCAACGAGTCGAGCAGCCTCTTCCGAATCCAGGTGGACTGAGCGAGCGACTAGATCAGCGGGCCGGGGCAGCCGAAGTCGATGTTCACCTCGTCGACCTCGCCG
>CAYXAP010000133.1:0-3012 GCA_964462035.1 uncultured Sandaracinus sp. | reverse complement strand
CTCAGCCCCCGTCTCCCAGTGTATCCTCCGTGCTATCCGGCGATTCTGACCGAGAGTCGTCATCCGAAAAACGCCGCTCCTGCTCGCCCATTCTCTGCACCACGCTGCTCCAGCGATTCGTGACCGCCAACCACCCAAAAACCAGCCATGCGACAACCACGATAATCACATACATGCGTCGCTGGAACACCCGCCCAACTTTGATCCACGGCTGAGACCAGACAAAGACTTCTTTCCCCGTAGCGCGTCGAACGGCCGGCTCAAGTATTGCCCCCACAAGGATTACGATCCCGGTAATAAACAGCGGGGCATGCCACCAACTAGAGAACCTCACTCATCCTCTCCAAGAGTAAGAATAGGAACAAAGTTATTGTAATAGTGGCCACCACCGTACGCAGGACCGATACCACCGGCTACACCATAAAACTGCGGATCATCACCCGGAGGCGTCCGGAAGATCGACCCAGGGCCGGCCCAATAATTCTCGAATATGCCGGGCCATGTTGCTCCGGGCTCTCCCAAAGCGAAGTTACCCGTCAAACCACCAGTGAAGCCCAACCCCCCATCGTCATCGGCAGGCACCGGCATCTGAAGGAAGAGGCCGGAAGGGCCGTTGGACACCAGTTCGAGGTTGAGCCCGGTATTGCCACAGACCGCACCGAGACACCCCGTCGCCTCCACTGCAATCCCAGCCGCAACTTCGGGAAGCGAGCCAGGGTCGGGGACAGGGTCGGGGTCTGGGATAGGGTCGGGGTCCGGGATAGGGTCGGGGTCCGGGATAGGGTCGGGGTCCGGTGGTGATGGGGGCTCCGTGGCCGCCTTGAATGTGAGCTTTGTCACGATCTCGGGACTATTCTCACCGACGACACCCCAGTGATAGGTGACTCGCACCTCGACTGCTTTGCGACCTTCGTCCCGAGCGCGGTCGTAAATTTCTCGGAGTTCTGACTCGGCCGCAGCCACAAGTTCAGGGGCACGCTCGCGTTCGACCTGCCATGCCACCTGAGAGCGCAGGTCTTCCCGAAACTCCTCGTAGCTACCAGTGACATCGACTGAGGAGGTCTGAGCGGCGGGCCGCGTTCCGCCGTCGGGAGCAGCCTCGCGCTCCGTTCGCACGTTGTGGACATCAAGTCCAAGAGGATCCCTTGCCTGAAGAAGGTTCCCCGCAACGTATTGATACGAGTTTCCAAACTCCCCCCCGCCCCCGGCGTGCACCTGCAGCGGGTCCGCCGACGCCCACCTCCCCAGGTGCGGCATGAGGTACCGCTCCCCGAAGTAGACGAGCCCAACTTCGCTGTCGCCCTCCTTGCCCGTGAACCCCATCGGCTCGAGCGCGAACTCCTCCCCCCGGACCCGCCGTGACCGAAGCGTCTCCCGAGCGCCGTTCGGCAAGTACGTGCCCCGCTCGAGCAGCTCGCCGCTGAACAGGTCGAGCACGGCGGTCGTGCTCTGCAGCAGGTCGGTCGCCGCGTAGGTCAGGCGCGCGTTCGGCTCGAAGCCGTCGTCGCCGGGCATGCCGGTGGCGCTCTCCGGCTTCCAGATCAGCCGGGTGCCTGCCACCAGGTACTGGCTCTCGGGTGCGGCGCGGCCGGGGCCGCGTTCCCACGCGAGGCCGAGCTCGTCCTTCTGCAGCCCGCGCCGCTCGAAGTCTCCGGGGTAGACGTAGAGGGCAGCCCGGCTCGTAGGCCCAGGACCAGGACCGAAGTCGTCTGTGGTCTCCTTGACCATCCGGACGTTGGCGCCATCGTAGCGGTAGCGCTGCCGGACCTGGAGGGTCCAGGCGACGGTGTCCTCGGCGCCCGGGCCACCACCGATGGTGCCGAAGGCGCCGTCGTAGCGGCGGGCTTCGCTCAGCCGATTCAGCTCGTCCCAGCGGTACTGGTAGTGCTGATAGACCTCGCACTGGCACCCGGCCGCAAGGGCCGCGCTCTTGGCGGAGAAGCTCGACGCTCCAACCAGGGCCGAGGGATGACAGGCGGTGGCGCCGGGGTCCTTCTCGCGGCACTGGCCTCGCACGGTCACGGTGGCGACGTTCCCGCTGTCGCCGTAGGCGAGCGAGACCCAACCGCCGCGGTTCGCCTCCGGGCCGCTGACGTTCGCGGCGAAGTACAGCGCGCCTGGGCGCAGCCCCTCCTCGTCGGCGCCGTTGCCGATGTCCTCGCTGAGCGACCGCTCGTGGAAGGCGTTGGCGTCGTCCGTCCACTCGGTCATGTTGGCGAGCCAGTCGTAACTGTAGACCAGGCTCATCGGGCGCTCGGCTGGGAGCTCGCTGACCATCGGCGCGGGCTCGCGGTGCATCGGGTCGGCGCTGCGGTGGAACTCCTGTTCGTCGCGCCAGTCGGTGATGGGCCCCGAGCGCGCGTTCCAGGAGCCGTCATCCTGCCGGTAGTCGTACTCGACGCCGGCCACACGGTAGAGCGCGTCGTGGAAGACGTTCGTCTTCCGCGGCTGCTGGCTCTCGGGCCATTCGCTGCCGAGGGCGTAGTCGATGGTGGAGTAGAGGTTGTTCACCGCGTCCCAGTGCAAAGAATAGTGGAACGGGAACGAGACCGCCGACAGCTCGTCGTCCGCGCTCGCCGGCTCGACGTACGCGGCGTCTCGCTGGAGCGCCTGGCGGATGGGGCGCAGCCGCCGGTCGTAGTGCTGGCTGAGCTGGGCGACGGGCGCCATCCCATCGTCGGGGCGGCCGCCGATGGTGCGGTGGGTCTCGAGGCGGTTGGCGTCGTAGGTGTGCTGGCTGATGGGCTGCGCGAGCGCGTCGATGCCGATCGACGTCGCGCGCGGCAGCCCCCGGCGGTCGTAGCTCATCGTGCCCGTCACCACTGGCGCGGCTCCGGGTCCGGCCCAGTCCGGGTCTTCGGGCAGCCGAACACCCACGGTCCGGTCGATCCGGTCATAGGTGCTCGTGGAGACGTAGGTATGCTCCTCGTCGTAGGTGCGCAGGTCGGGCCCGCCGGGATCGCCGCCGGGGCCACCGCCACCGGGCGGGCCACCGCCGGGACTGCTGCCTCC
>CAYXAP010000132.1:0-3425 GCA_964462035.1 uncultured Sandaracinus sp. | reverse complement strand
ATTCGGCTCGCGACCTCGAGCTTCCGCTGCCGCTGCAGTCGCTCTTCGATCCGGTCGTAGTGGGTGAAGAGCAGCAGGGTCCCGCCGACCCGGAAGCGGTCGCCATAACCGATGGCGCAGCGGTCGATGCGCTCGTTGCCGAAGAAGGTGCCGTTCTTGGAGCCGAGGTCCTCGAGCACCCAGGAGCCGTCGTCGGGGAGGAAACGGAGCACGGCGTGCCGGCGAGAGACCTTGCTCCCCATCACGGCGAGGGTGGCGTCGTTGCCTCGACCGACGACGAGCTCCCCTTCGAAGCACATCCGTCGGCCTGGACGATCGCCTTCGAGCACCACCACGCATGCTCGTCCCTCGAGGCCGTCCGTCGTCGACCTGGGGGTCGTTTTCCCCGCCATGCGGGAGAGTACGGTCCGGGCCCATGAACCTTTAGCCATGCACGGTCGTTCGTTGTCATCGACTGGATGGGCGTGGTTTCCTCCTTCGTAGGAGGAGGAACGATGAACGGACGAACGATGATGCCCCTGGTGGGGCTGGTGCTCTTGGCGGGCTGCGGTGGCTTCGTGCTCGACCCGGTGGCTCCGGCGAGCATCCCCGGAAGCGTGGCGGCGAACATGCCCATCACCGCCGTGACGGTGGTGGAGTCACCGGCGCTCAACGCCAAGCAGGTTCGGGTGCTCCAGAAGTACCAGGTGGCCATGGAGATGGAGCGCGTGCTCGGGTTGAGCTTGAACGCCGGGCAACCCGGTGGCGCGACGGTCAACGTCGTGATCACGTCGGTTCGCTGGTCGAACTACGGGCCGAGCCGGATGCACAGTCAGACCACGGTGGTCGGTCCGGATGGAGCGGTGCTCAAGACCTTCGAGTCCGAGTCGGTCACCATGCGGAGCAAGGCACTGAGGCCGGTCGCGCAGGATCAGGTCCAGCAGATCGCGGATCGAATCTAGATGTCGAAGAAGCGCCGGCCGCTCCGCTTCGCGCTCTCGGGTGCGCTTCTCGTCCCTGGGATCCTGGCCCCGGCGTGTGGGCCCGACGACGAGGATGCGACGATGAACGTCGCGTTGCCGCCGGAGGGCGAGGAAGGCCCCGAGCGGCCGCATCCACCCCTACACCCGCGTCCCACGGGGAACGTCGCCGTGATGCACGAAGCGCCTCCGATGGAGACGGCGAATCCCGTGGGCGAGGAGCCGCCCACCGAGCAGGACGGCGACGAGGATACGGACGAGGACGATGACGTGGACGAGCGACCGTCCATGCGAACGAACGTCCGCTGACGTCCACTTTCGGGGGCTGCTAGCCTCCGCGTCATGGCTTCTCGTCGCCGCTTCCTCGTCGGTTGCGCCGCCACCGCTGGTGGTCTCGCGGTCAACCTCCCTTTCGTCTTCTCCCGCACCGCGCACGCCGCGACCTTCGGTCCGCTGGTTCCCGATCCGGAGGGCGTGATCGATCTACCGGCGGGGTTCAGCTACGTGGTCCTGCAGACCCGTGGCGACGCGATGAGCGACGGATACGTGGTGCCCGCCCGACCCGATGGAATGGCGTGCTTCGAGGGCGCCGACGGGACGTGGATCCTGATGCGGAATCACGAGAACGACGACGGCGGCGGCGCCTACGGCGACGGCGAGGCACCGGCCGAGGCGTGGGACCCGGATTCGTTCGGTGGGGTGAGCCGGGTGGTGGTGGACCCGAGCACGCTCGCCGTGCTCTCGAGCAACCTCGTGCTCACGGGCACCCGTCGGAACTGTGCGGGCGGGCCCAGCCCGTGGGGGTGGCTGAGCTGTGAGGAGAACGTGAACCCGAACCATGGGTTCGTCTTCCTCTGCGACCCGGAAGCCGAGACGGTCCAGATGCCGGTGCAGATCCCCGGCTATGGGCGGTTCAACCACGAAGCCGCCGCGATCGATCCGGAGACCTTCGTCGCGTACCTCACCGAAGACCGGAACCCGAGCGCGCTCTACCGCTTCGTCCCGGACGACACCGCCGACCCATTCACCGGGCAGCTCCAGGCCATGGTCGTGGTCGGCACCGACAACTTCGACACGGGCACGATGGCGGTCGGCGACGTCGTGACGATCGACTGGGTGGACATCACGGAGCCGAACCCGGAGCTCGACACCATCCGAACGGAGGCGTTCGAGGCGGGGGCCGCGGAGATCCATCGGGGCGAAGGCATCTGGTTCGCCGACGGCACGGTCTACGTGTGCTCGACGAACGGGGGGCCGGTGCTGGGTGGTCAGATCTTCGCGTTGAGGGACGGGGCTCGCGAGCTCGAGCTCCTCGCGATGAGTGAGGACCGTGGGCTCCTGGACATGCCCGACAACATCACCGTCGCGCCCTGGGGTGACGTCTACATGGCCGAAGACGGCTCGGGGGAACAGTTCCTCCGGATCCTCGAGCCGGATGGCTCCGTCAGCGACTTCGCACGAAACGCGATCAGCAGCAGCGAGCTCGCGGGGGTCTGCTTCTCACCCGACGGGTCGACGCTCTTCGTCAACATCCAGGGCAACGGGCTGACGCTCGCGATCACCGGACCGTTCGAGGACGGTGTCGAGCCGCTCGACGCGGGTGTGCCGATGGCCGACGCGGGGATGGCGGTCGACGGAGGTGTGGTGGACGACACGGACGACGGCTGCGGGTGCGCGACGCCGGGCGCCGGTGGATCGCACGCGGGTGGGATCGCCGCGGCCGGGTTGGTCGCGGGGATCGCGCTGCGGCGGGTGGGGCGCAGCGAGGAGTGAGTCGTGGTCGGTTCTCGGAGTCGTGGTCGGTTCTCGGAGTCGGCAGTCGAACCGGTCGTCGGAGTCAGGGCAGCGCGCAGGGCGTGGCGCCGCGCGAGAGCCGCCGGGCAGCGCGCCCGGCGGCTCTCGTTGCGCCGCGCTAGGCGTCTGCGTTCCGCCGCGTGAGCTTCCAGAGCATCGCGCAGACGTGGTCGACCCGATCCGCGACGGGAGCCACCGACTGCGAGCTCACGAGCCCGGTCGCGACCGCGATGTCGATGCACGCCATCGTCTCGCGAGCGGACCCGAGCGCGATCTGAAAGTGATTGCGCTGACGCTTGCCGGGCAGCAGCCCGAGCCCTTCCGCGACGTTGAGCGCGACGGACCGCGACGCGCGGTGTAGCTGATCGGCAATCTCGCGGTCACCCCCGGCACGAACGACCGGAATGACGTGGCGATGCACCTCGCTGACCATGCAGACGCTGACTCGATAGACCTTCATGGGGAACCTCCGTGTGTACTGCCGTGGACACCTCGTCCTGGCCAAAGGCCCCCGCCCTCGAGCGCAGGCGGAGTCAAGGCCGCAGCCGCCGTAGGCGGTCCGGAGGCCGAAGGCCGAAGGAGCCTTTACACCGCCGAGCACGAGGGCACTGTGACCAGACCAGGACGAGAGCCCATCTCACCACTGGGCGAACGCGCTCGAGGAGTTCGGAG
>CAYXAP010000131.1:0-3508 GCA_964462035.1 uncultured Sandaracinus sp. | reverse complement strand
TTCGGTCAACTTCCGAGGCGACGCTCGGAGAGGGGCTTCGAACCGACTATACTCCATCGGCCGAGTCCGTGAGCACACCCGCATCGAGCCGCCGCCGGTCGGCTCGGAGTCCGCGGAGCGCGAGGACCAGCTGGTCTTCTATCGGGTGCTCGACTCGCCGGCGCCGGTGGTCCCGGAGCACTTCGACTGCGACTACTTCCTCCTGGTCGAGACCGACGTCCGCGCCGCCTGCGGCCAGGCGATCGATCGAGTCGCCGAGGAGAACCTCGAGGAGGGCTGCCGCATGACCTTCGGCACCCCGGGTCGCCCGCTGCTCACCGTCACCGGCCAGCGCTTCGAAGAGGACGCGACCCAGACCGAGGTCGACGTGGTCGAGAACGGGACGGCGGCGTTGGTCGGCACGGAAGAGCTCGCCTCCTACGGCTACCTCGAGGGCCGCCACGCGATGGCCGTCGCGTCGCCGCCGGAGCTCTGCGCGGCCGATCAGCTGAATCGGCTCGGGCCGCTGCTGAAGTCGCTCGTGCGCCGTTAGACGTCAGCTCCCCTCCTCGGTCCGGACGTGGCGGAGCAAGAAGGGGCGGCCCACGGCCACCACGACGACGAAGGTGCCGATCGTTGCCAGCGCAAGCCACGACTCCTGAGCGAGCCGCCAGGCCAGCGCGCCGAGCGCCGCGACTGCCCCCAGCGCTCCGAGGCCAGTGAGCCAGCGGTGCCCCGCCCGCTCGTAGAACGCGATCCCGCAGACGACCGCGAAGGTGAGCAAGAACGCGAGCGACGCCGCCTCGACCAGCGCGCCGAGGGAGCCGATGGCGGCCAAGACGGCCGCGAAGGCGCCGAGCCCGATCACCGAACGGTCGGGGACCCCCTTGCCGTTGGTGTGGCCGAGGAAGGCCGGTAGCTCGCCATCCTTCGCGACCTCGTGGGAGAGGCGGGCGGTCGCGAAGAGGGTCGAGTTGATCGCCGATCCGGTGGAGAACGCCGCGGCGATCGTGACCACGACCAAGCCGGTGGTGCCCAGCGCCTCCTTGCCGGCGATGCTGAGTGCGACCTCGTCATGGGCCACGACCTCGTCGGCGCCGATGAGCATCGGGACGCCGAGGGTCACCACGACGTAGATGGCGATCACCAGGACGATGGACGAGACGATCGCGCGCGGGAGCACCTTCTTCGGCTCCCGTATGTCGTCGTAGTCGTAGGAGAGCAGCTGGAACCCTTCGTAGGCCATGAACACCGTAGCGGCGCCGAAGAGGGCCGCGGGAGGGCCGGCGGAAGCGGAGGCCCCCGACGTCTGGAGTATCTCCGGGTTCCACTGGGCGAGGCCGAAGCCCGCGAGGCCGAGAAGCACCAGGAGCTTGAACCAGACCATCACGATCTCGACGCCGGCGGCCTCGCCCACGCCGACCAGGTTGAGGCCGACGAAGAGCCCGACGACCACGACCGCCGCCACCCGTGGGAACCACGCGCCGAGGCCCACCACGTGGCCGAGGTACTGGCCGAAGGTGAAGGCATAGACGGCGTTGGTCAGCACGTAGCCGACGATGAGGATCCAGGAGAGGCTCCCCGCGAAGCGATTCATCCCCTCCGCGCGCAGGAAGACGAAGGCCCCGCCGCCCCGTTCGAATTTCATCGAGAGATGCACGTAGGCGTAGCCGGCCAAGAGCGCGATGACGCCGGCGAGCACGAAGCTCAGCCACGCCCAGGATCCCGCGAGGCTGATCACGACCCCCAACGTCGAGAAGATGCCTCCGCCCACCATGCCGCCCACCGCCATGGCCCAGGTGGCCTGAAACCCCATTTTTCCGGCCGAAGCGTCCTCGCTCATGGACCGATCCTGCGGCGAAGGGCCGGCTCCGCAAGGCTCGCTCGGCCGGCACGAGTGAAAAACGGAATCGTATTCTGTTTTTTTGGTAGCGCCCGCCGGGGACTCGCGTCTGACCGGGCCGGGAGGAGACAATCACCATGCTTCAGACACGCAACGACTCGCCGCAGGCGAGCCCGAAGACCATGCCCACCGAGACCACCAAGGTCGTCATCCATCAGGCCGGCTCCTATGACCGGCTGACCCTCGAGACGAGCGCGCTCGCGCCGCCGAAGAAGGACGAGGTGCAAATCGAGGTGCGCGCCACCGGCGTGAACTACGCCGACGTGATCGTGCGGATGGGGCTCTACGCCTCGGCCAAGGAGCTGGTCGGTTGGCCGATCACTCCCGGCTTCGAAGTGGCGGGTGTCGTCACCGCGGTCGGGTCGGCCGTGACCGATCTGAAGGCTGGCGATCGGGTGATGGGCGTCACCCTCTTCGACGGCTACTCGTCGGCGATCAACGTGCCGCGCAAGCAGGTCTTCGCGCTGCCCGAGGGGCTGAGCTTCGTCGAAGGCGCGTCGCTGCCCGCCGTCTTCATGACCGGTTGGTTCGCGCTCCACTTCCTCGCCCATCCGCGGAAGGGCGACCGCGCGCTCGTCCACAGCGCCGCCGGCGGCGTCGGCGGAACGCTGGTCCAGCTGCTGAAGCGGCAGGGTTGCGAGGTCGTCGGCGTGGTCGGCGGCTCGCACAAGGTCGAGGCCGCCCGCGAGCTCGGCTGCGATCACGTGATCGACAAGTCCACCGAGGACCTCTGGCACCGGGCGGAGGCCATCTCTCCGCGCGGCTACGACCTGGTCCTCGACGCCAACGGGGTCGCGACCCTGAAGCAGAGCTACGAGCACCTGCGCCCGGCCGGAAAGCTCGTGGTCTACGGCTTCGCCACCATGATGCCCAAGACCGGTGGCCGGCCGAACTACCTGAAGCTCGCCGTCGACTATCTGCGCACGCCCCGCTTCAACCCGCTCGACCTCACCAACGAATCCAAGAGCGTGCTGGCCTTCAACCTCAGCTACCTCTTCGAGCGCACCGACCTGCTCGCCGAGGCGATGAGCGACCTGAGCGATTGGCTCGCAGCTGGCGAGATCCGTCCGCTGAAGACCACCACCTATCCGCTCGCGAAGGTCGCCGACGCCCACCGCGACATCGAGTCGGGCAACACCATCGGCAAGCTGATCCTCGAGCCCTAGTCGGATCGGCTCGCGGACCTCGATGTCCTCGTTCAGCTCTCGTCGGTGGATCGAATCACGTTCGGGACCCCGATCAGCGTCACCTGGCTGTACAGGTCGTCAGGCCCATACGCGCCGGCCGGGATGCAATACGCATTGCGCGCATCGTCGATGACTCCTCGCACCGCTGCGTAGGCCACGCCCGCGTCGAGCGTCAGCACGCAGGGGTCGGCGCGGAAGAAGTAGAAGTCGAAGAGGGTGAGCGCCGTGCCCGAAGCAGCTCGCACTCCGCCGACCCCTGCGGACATCGCGGTATCGCTCGAGTTCACCCGAAGGTGGGACGCGGTCACTCGCCCGGCGCGCAAGTCCACGCCGAGCGTGGCGAACGAGAAGAGGAGCGCTCGGGTGGCAGTGACCGACCCTCCGTCCCCCTTTCGGCCGCCGAGGCCCTCGCGGTCACGATCGGCGGCGACTTCGCAGA
>CAYXAP010000130.1:0-3935 GCA_964462035.1 uncultured Sandaracinus sp. | reverse complement strand
TCCCGACCTCGCCAAGGGCTACGTCTGGCACATCGGCGCCGGCATCCGCCGCGCCGCTCTGCGCTGAAGCGACGCCGAGCCGCGGAGCCCCGAGCAGACGTTTCGGTGATTCCCTCGGGATCCCCGCCGCTTGCACTGTCGTCCAGCGGAGTAGGGGGCCTGGACTCGGCTCTGTATTCTCAGACCGCTCCCAACAAAGCCATTGGAAGAATTCTCAGACCGCTCCCAACAAAGCCATTGGAAGACACGATGCTCGAGAGCCCACGACCCCTGACCCGCCCCCGATCGACTCCTCGCCGGCTCCTCATCCTGTGTGCCGCCCTCCTCGCTGGTGGCTGCGGCGACGACGACGACGACGGCAGCGACATGGGTTCGGGCGCCGACATGGGCATGGAGCGCGACATGTCCACGACGGCCGTCAGCTGCGACGAGGCGGCCGCGGTGGACGAGGGGTTCTTCTCGCCTCCCGATGACCTTCCTGCCCACGCCGAGACGGAGCGGGGGCGGCCGGTGCGCTGCGCGCGGCTCCCGACCTTGGAGGCCAGCGAGGTCGACGCGCGCGCCCGCCGCCCCATCGGATTCGCGCCCGATGACCCGGACAACTACGAGGGCCCTGCCTTGACACAGGACGTGGAGGTGACGCTCGTCGGGTACCGCTCGGAGCGGTTGCGCGGCGACGGGATGTATGCCACGGGGACACTCTACCTTCCCCGCTCGCGACCGGGCCCGGTGCCCTTGCTGGCGTACGTGTCGGGCACCATCGGGCTCGGGGACGGCTGCGCGCCCTCCAAGCGACGCTACCGAGACTTGGATCGGGCGCTCTGGCCCATGGTCGGGCGGGGAGTCGCCGTCTTCGTGCCGGATCTGATCGGCCTCGGCACGCCAGGGCTCTACGCCTACCTCGAGCCCCACGACGCGGCGCACGCGGTGCTCGATGGGGTGCGCGCGATCACTCGGGTGCTCCCGGAAGACACCTTTGACGGCCGACTTCTGGTGGCCGGGCACTCCTCGGGCGGCCACGCAGCGCTCGCGACCCAGGCGCTGCAGCGCGCATACGCCCCCGAGATCGAGCTCGTGGGCGCCGTCG
The DNA here is from genome assembly GCA_964462035.1 of uncultured Sandaracinus sp. Classification (GTDB taxonomy): domain Bacteria; phylum Myxococcota_A; class Polyangia; order Polyangiales; family Houyiibacteriaceae; genus UBA1660. Next base: position 2,848 of record CAYXAP010000130.1, on the reverse strand, counting down.
GCGTGGGTCCCGCGTGGTTCGACTACAGCATCTTTGGCCAGGCGTTCCTCGACCCGCGCCAGAGCACGAGCTTCGACGTGAACGCAAACCGCGCCTCGTTCATCACGATGTACTACGTGGGCGTCGGAGGGGCGTACGATGGGGAAGACGTGGCCTGGAACCCCATCGCCGCCCCCATCCGCGATCAGGTTCGGGAGGTCTACGAGACCACCTGCATCGAGAACTTCGACGGGACGCCTGGGATGACCGACCGGCTCCACGAGCTAGCCCCCACCCTGGGCGAAGTCTTCGACGAGTCCTTCGCGGCGTCGATCCGGAGCTGCATCTTCGGCGTGTGCTCCGGTGTGGGTGCCACTTGGATGGAACGCTTCCCCGCGGCCCGCCCGCCCTTCGATCCAGCCGGCGCCCCGGCGATCTTCGCCGTGAGCGAAGGCGACACCATCATCCCCATGGCTTCGATCCAGGAGATCCTCGATCGCGACCCAGTCACCCGCGGCTGCTGCTTCGCCGGCGAGACCCACAACACACTGGCCACTGTCGCGGCTCCTTGGCTGGCCGACTGGATGGACGCGCTGCAGGCCGGTGAGGCGATGCCGACCTGCCCCGGCGTCACGGTGGCCGAGTGCACGGGCGGCGAGCCGTCCATGGACGGCGGAGCACCGATGGACGGGGGCACGCCAGCCGATGGTGGCGTGTAGCCACCTCATACCGAGACTGGGAACCACATGCCGTATCGCGAACAGGACTCCGCTTCTCGCCGAACCATTCCCTATGGGCGCTTCCCCATTCGCGCCCGAGACATCCTCTATGCGGTCTTCTTGATCTCCGCGGGCGCGTTCCTGTTGGTGGGTACGTTCCGAACGGACACCCTCCGGTGCGTGCGATCCGGAGCTACCGTCGACTGCACCGAGAGTCGAGCGTACCTCGGGTGGGTCACCGAAGAGACCTCTCTGCCGGATGTGCGCCTCGAGGAGGTCGCGTTCGTCACTCGGAGCCGCAACCTGGCTCATACGACCATCCAGGATGGAAGTGACAAGGTGGCAGTGCTCTCGGGCGACGGTCGCGGCGCCCGCGAGCAACACGAGCGCCTGGTCGCGTTTCTCGCGCCGAGCGCGACCAGTCCCGCGTTCGAAGGGTCGTCGTCGTCGTTCTCGATGGGGTCACTCGTGTGGACCCTCGCCTATGCCTTGGGGGGCCTGCTGGTGGGGGCTTTCGGCTTGTGGTTCGCCTTTCGTCGTTCCGGCCGTTTCGAGGTGGAGATCGGACCGGGAGAGCTCGTCGTGACTCGCACTCTCGCGATGTTCACCGACCGGCGGGAGCTGCCCCTCGAGGGCGTGGTCGAGGTCGAGGTGCAGTGTGGGCGAGAGAGGGATCTCTTCCGGTTGCCCTACGACGTCGGCCAAGTGGTCCTCGTCCATGACGACGGCACCACCGAGCCGCTGACCAAAGCGCGCTTGGCTGGAGGGCCCGTACACGAGGAAGTGGCGCGGCGGCTGCGACGCGAGCTGGGGCTCGAACCCAGCGCCACTGACAAGTAGTCCATGACCTCCGCGTCAGAGCCAGCGGACCAGCACCCAGTAGGTGTCGTCCAGGAGCGCCTTCCTCATGTGCACTCGGACCTGCCGCGGAGCCATTTTGTGGTCGAAGACCGTGCTCGACCCACCGGCAACCAGCTCCTCGAAGCGGCCATAGAACTCGGGGTCTTGGCGCAGGGGGCGACTCGTCGAAGAAGCGCCTCCCCAAGACGCCTTCTCGGGGCCGACCTGATTCCTGGGACCGGTCCGTGGCTCACGGCCGGACCCCACCGCCCGCTCCCCGTCGTAGCCGAAGCTCGTGTCGCCGACGCGGACCACGCGACCGCGGTCGTCGTACTCGCACGCGATCGCTGGACTACGCGCCATCCACGCTGAGCTCGCGTCGCGTGGGTCGGCCGCGATCGTCGTAGTGCCAGCGTGGTCGATGCATCGCGCCGTACTGCTCGCAGCTCGCGACCACGCTCCCGTCGGCCTCGGTGCGATGGGCCAGCTCCTGGATCGAGTCGCCGGTCTCCGCGCCAATGCCCTCGGTCATCTCGGTCTCGACGCGGACGGCTCGGCCGCGCGTCGCTACGCGGTGCCCTGGGGTGAGGACGAAGCCATCGTCATCACCTGGCCAGCCCCGCTCGACCATCGGGCCGTGGAGCAGAAAGGGCGAACCTTCCGGATCGCTCGCGAGGGTGACCCCTCGGGACACCGAGGTCTCGATGTACCAGCGCTCGGCGCCGTCACCGGGCTCGATGTTCCCGAACTCGGTGGCCGAACCCTTCGTCGGCTCGGAGACGTCGATCACCGCGGTGTTCACACGAGAGGCGCATCGGGCCGCTCAGTATACGGAGAGAGGAGCGTTCTTTAGGAACGCTCAGAGCCAGCGGATGAGGACCCAGTACGAGTCGTCCAGGAGGGCCTTCTTCATGTGCACCCGGACGCGGCGCGGACTCATCTCGTAGTCGAAGACGTAGTCGAAGACAGCGCTCGGTCCGCCGGCGACGAGCGCCTCGAAGCGGCCGAAGAACTCGGGGGTCTTCGCACAGGGGGCGACGTCCACGAAGAAGCGCTTGCCGATCACGTCCTTCACGGCGCGCCCCGACTCCTGGGACTCGCGTTCGTTGAAGGCCAGGATCGTCCCCTGCGCGTCGAGCCGGATGGCGCCGAAGGGCAGCTGGTCGATCTCCTCGGAGGAGAGCTTGGCGAGCGCGTTCTCGACGTCTTCCTGATCGAAGCGGAGGCGATGGAAGGGATCCATGCCAAAGAGAATACCTAGTACAGCAGATCAGAACTTCGGTCCGGGTTATTCGATCGGCGTGAGCACC
>CAYXAP010000129.1:0-4108 GCA_964462035.1 uncultured Sandaracinus sp. | reverse complement strand
CCTGCTTGAGCAAGGTCAGCAGCGGCGCCTTCGAAGGCGGCTCGCCGATCGGCGGTAGGTAGCCGAAGACCTCGTCCATGTAGAGGATCGCCCGAAGGCTCCCGGTGCCCGGCTGCTTGCGCGCCCACGCCAGCACCTCACCGAGCAGCAGGGTCACGAAGCTCATCCGCTCCTGGTCCCCGAGGTGCGCGATGTTGATCACGCTCACCCGCGGCCGGCCGCTCTCGCCGTGCAGCAGCTTGCCCACGTCGAGCGGTTCGCCCGCGCTCCAGTCCGCGAAGCCCGGGCTGGCGAGCACCCCGTTCAGGCGCATGGCCAGATCGCGCCGCGCGTTCGCGTCGAAGAAGGTGTCGAGGTCGAGCACACCGACCCGCTGGACCGGCGGGTCGAGGAGCGCGCGAACGATGGCACCCAAATCGACCGCCGATCCGCTCTTCCAGAAGTGCTCGAGGAGCGCGCCGAGGAAGACCGCCGAGGGGTCGTGCGGGGCCGCCTCGATGCCGGCCAGCGCGAGGACCGCGCTAGCCGTGCTCTTGAGGTGGCCGGCGCGCGCGTCCGCAGGGAGATCCGGCGAGGGCGGCGCCAACGACGAGAGCACCGAGAGCGGCCGACCGGCCCGACTGCCGGGCGTGTAGAGCGCGAGCTCGGTCTTGTCGCGGAGCCGGCGGATCCGCTCGCCGCTCTGGCCCCAGCGAGCGAGACCATCGCGCCAGAGCTCGGCGGTCGCCTTGGCGTGCTCGGCCACGGTGCGGCCCTTGCGAGTCGCCTCCGCGGGGTCGACCCACGGCTCGAAGTCCGCGGGACGCAGCTCCGGGAAGGTCAGCAGCAAGTTGCCGAGGTCGCCCTTGGGGTCGATGCAGATCGCGGGGACCCCGTCGATCGCTGCCTCCTCGATCAGCGAGACGCAGAGCCCGGTCTTGCCGCTGCCCGTCATGCCGACCACGAAGGCGTGGGTGGTCAGGTCCTTGGCATCGTAGAGGATGGGCTCCTCGGTGGGGGCGCCCGCTGCAGGGTCGAATCGGCGGCCCAGGTAGAAGGAGCCCAGCTTCTCCAGCTCGTCGGTCACGGCGACCTGAGTACCATGGTGCGTAGCGCTTCGGCGCGTGGCACGACCACCCAGCGATGACCGACGGAGCCCTCGATTCGCTGACCGTTCCCACCCCAACCGGCGGCGGCGCGTTCACCTGGCACGTGCCCGATGGGTGGCAGCAGGGCCGCGGCGCGTTCGGCGGATTGGTGCTCGACGCCCTCTGCCGCGCGGCGATGGCTTTCGAGGACGACCCCGGCCGACCGCCACGGGCGATGAACGGCGAGCTCACCGGCCCCGTCGTCCCAGGCGAAGCCGCGCTCCAGGTCCGGCTGCTCCGCCGTGGCGGCGCCGTCACCACCGTCGACGTCACCCTGACCCAGGAAGACGAGATCCGCGCGCGGGCCAGCTTCGTCCTCGGTGGCCCACGAAAGAACCCGACGGAGTTCGTCGACCGCCCCGGCAAGCAGCCCGAGAGCCTCGACTGGGAGAGCGCACCGGTCGTACCCATGAAGCCCGGCACCGGCTTCCCGGTCTTCGCCCAGAACTTCGAGTTCCGCCTCGCCGGGCCGCCGCCCTTCCAAGCTGGCGCAGAACCCTGGGCCGGCGGCTGGATCCGTCCCAAGGTCCGCCCGACCGCGATCGGCCACGGCGAGGTCGTCGCCTACGCCGACGTCTGGTGGCCCGCCGGTTTCACCGTCGAGAAGGCGCCGCGCCCGATCGCGACCATCGGCTTCCAGCTCCAGTGGCTCGCCGACCCCGCGAGCCTGAGCCCCGACGAGCCCCTCCTCTGCCTCTCCCGCGTCACCGGCGGCCTGGACGGCTACGTCGCCGAGACCCGCGAGCTCTTCGATCCGAAGGGCCGGCTGGTCGCCATCAACCAGCAGACCTTCGTCTGGATCTGACCCGGTCGCGGCCGCGCTGGCCCCACGCTTCACGAACGACGCGCCGAGCCTCGCGCGAGGATCGGGGCGCGCGGTCGTGTTCGGATCTCAGTTGTGTTCGACGAGGACGATCGAGGTGGAGTTGGTGATCGCCCCGTCTCCGCTGAAGAACGTGCGGATGCCGTCTGGCCCCCAGAAAATCCGGCCACCACTGTAGGTCATGTCGACGACTTCGCCGTTGACCATGATGGCGCAGTTGGCGGAGTCGAGATCCATCTCGTAGCGATGCTCGCCGGCTTCGTTCGTATCCACGTAGTCGCCAGTACCCGAGCAGACGCCCAGCTCGACGGTCAGCTGAGTCAGGTCCGCGTTGGGAGTGACCGTCGCGGTCTCCGAATAGGGCGAGGGCGGTCGGTACGTCTCGAACGTGACCGTATCGAGGAAGTTGTAAGAGAGCTCGGTCGTGCCGCTCGATGAGCGAGGATGATCGATCAGATCACCCGTCGGAGCCATTCCTCCATCGGAGTCGCCACCGCCGCCGTCCGAGCCGACACCGCCGCCATCCACCATGACGTCGGTCGAGTCCCCCGGGCGCCGATCATCGTCGCCACACGACGCGATACACAATGGAATGACAAACGTGACAACCAGGGCTCTCAGCAGGTGCTTCATTCGCGGACCCTACAATTGATAGCTCGAGCAGTGGACAATATCTCGGGCGTGCTTAGGGTCCGCTGCCCATGCTCGCGCCCATCGACATCGACCTCGCGCGACCACCCGCCCACCGGTGGGCGTTCAGCGACGACCAACGAGCGGCCGCCCGCGAGCTCGTGGACAGCTACGTGCGCGACCTGGGCGGCGCAGCCACCTTCGGGTCGATGGCCTCGGCCTACGCGGCGGGGTTCATTTCGGACGAGTACCGAGCCGAGCTCGAGAGCATCGCGGAGCGGATCGACCGTTCGCTGGAGGAGGTGCTCCTCGCCAACCTCTACTACGACGCGATCTTCGCGGTCATCGGCTGCACGGCGTTCGCCATCGACACGCCGGAAGGACCGCTGCACGCGCGGAACCTCGACTGGTGGACCGAGAAGAACCAGCTCGCGAAGCACACCTGCGAGATCCGCTACCATGGCGGTCCCACGCCGACGCGCGTCGCCGGTTGGCCCGGCTTCATGGGTGTGTTCTCGGGCGTGGCCGAAGGCCGCTTCGCGATCACGTTGAACGCCGTGGTCAGTGGCGAGACGCCGCAGCTCGCGCGCTCGATCACGCTACTGCTGCGTGAAGTCTTCGACACGGCCAAGGACTACGACGAAGCCGTCGGCCGGCTGAGCGAAGGCACCATTGCCAGCGACTGCCTGCTCCTGGTGAGCGGCACGCGCGAGGGCGAGATGTGCGTCATCGAACGCACCAGCCGGCGCTCCGCGATCCGCCATCCAGCGAACGGTCTCATCCTGGTCACCAACGACTATCGGGCGATGGAGGTCGAGACCGTCGAACGCAGCGAGCTGCAGGCCACCGCATGTGCCCGCTTCGACCGCGCGCGAGCGCAAGCGCTCCGCCACCGACCGGCCACACCGGACGCCTGCTTCGACATCCTCACGGACGCGAAGGTGAAGATGCTCATCACGGTCCAGCACATGGTCATGCGGGCCGCGACCGGCGAGCTCCACATCCGCCTGCCCTAGCGAGGGAGCGCGCCGGCCCACGGCTCCGGCGCGACCTGGAGCGCGTTCACGAGGAACGAGACGGCGTGGTAGAGGCCCGCGAGGGTGACGAGCTCGACGAGCTGAGGGGGCTCGAAGGCGGCCCGAAGCGCATCCCACTGGCCGTCGCTCAGCGTGGCGTGGTCGTGCAGCGCGTCGCAGAGCTCGAGCACGAGCCGCTCCTCGTCGGTCCACGACCGATCGCTCGTGAGGCCCACGGCGATGCGCTCGAGCGCCGCCTCGTCGAAGCCGGCCGCGCCGCCGAAGAGCGTGACGTGTACGCCCCACTCGTACTCGGCGCCGCAGCGCGCACACGTCCGCAAGATGGCCAGCTCCCGCAGCCGGAGCGAGATGGACCCAGGGTCCAAGAGCCCACCTCGCTGGATGCGGCGGAGCACGCGCGGGTTGTGAGCGAGCGTCCGGAAGAGCCCGAGCGGCTCCATCCCGGGTGGCATCAGCTTCCGGAACGAGTCCTCGACCTCGTCGGTATAGGG
>CAYXAP010000128.1:0-4150 GCA_964462035.1 uncultured Sandaracinus sp. | reverse complement strand
AAGTGGTGAACCGACATCACTTCCTTCTCGGGCTCCTCGTCGCGCTCGCCATGGCCTGCGGCGACGACGACACGATGAGCATGGACGACCTCGGTCCGGATGGGCCGCGCGGGACCGAGGGGTGCGACAACCTGCTCCCCGACTGTCTCTATCCCTTCCCTTCGAGGGCCTACATCGGGCCGGACGGGATCCAGCTGCCCGAGCACCTGATCCCCCCGCGCCCCCGCGCGACCTTCACCGGCGAGGCGCTGGAAGCGAACGAGGCCTTCGGCGCCGCGAGCCCGATCCTCTTCCAGCTCCCTGGCGCCGAGATCCCCGGACCCGGTCCCTTCGATTCGGAGGCGAGCCTCGCCGCGGACTACCCGACCGTGGTGCTCGATGCGACGACCGGCGAGCGCATCCCCCACTGGGTCGAGTCCGACTTCCTCTCGGACGACAAGGAGCCGCAGCTCTTCGTGATCCGGCCCGCCATTCCGCTCCCGCGCGACACCGAGATCGTGGTCGGCGTGCGCGGCCTGGACGCGGAAGCGCCAGAGGCGTTCGCCGCGCTCCGGGACGACACGGAGACCGACTGGATCGGCATCGACGAGCGGCGCCCCCACTTCGAAGACGTGGTCTTCCCCACCCTCGAGATGGCGGGGGTCTCCCGTGAGTCGCTGCTGCTCGCGTGGAGCTTCCCGGTGCAGAGCGCGGAACGGGCCACGGCGCCGCTCCTGGCGGTCCGCGACGCCATCTTCGACGCGCTCCCGGCGGAGGGACCGAGCTACACGATCACCGACGTCTTCGAGTGCGATGGCGTCGACGATCCGGGCGAGTGCCACCCGTCGATCCGACTCATCGTCGATGGCACGGTCAGCGTGCCGAGCGTGGTCGGCGAGCCCGACGAGCTCGGCGTGCGCCGGATCAACTGGAGCGACGATGGAACCCCGATCGTCAACGGGTTCGAGGAGCACCCCTTCCGCTTCCAGCTGCCGCACTCGGCCTTCGACGGAGACGCACCGGTGCCGGTCATGCAGTACGGCCACGGCTTCCTCGGCCGGCTCGCCGAAGCCAACAATGGTTGGATCCGCGAGATGGCGGACCGACTCGGCTTTGCGATCCTCGCTTGCAACATGCAGGGCATGGACGAGCTCATCCAAAACGTCTGGGGTGAGGTGCTCGTCGGCGAGGGCGGCCGCTTCCCGCACCTCAAGGAGCTCCCCTACCAGGGCGTGCTCAACCAGCTCGTCCAGCAGAAGCTCGTGAAGACCACGCTGGCCGCCGACGACGACGCGCGCTTCCGCCGGACCGACGGCGAGCTCGCCTGGGACCCGACGACGGTCTGGTACTACGGCAACAGCCAGGGCGGCTCGGTGGGCACGGTGGTCATGGCCCTCACCGAGGACGTCGAGCGCGGCGTGCTCGGTGTGCCCGGGAGCGGCTACCCCTTCCTGCTCCACCGCAGCGTCGACTTCTCACCCTTCGTCGGGATCCTGAACCTCACCTACGGGCAGGACGACACCATCGCCATCTTCCTGATGACTCTGGGGACGGGCTGGGACACCTTCGATCCGCTGACCTTCGCGCCGCACCTGACCGACGACCCGCTTCCCGGAACCCCGCCGCACCAGGTGCTCTACCACGTGGCGAAGGAGGACCGAGAGGTGGTCAACGAGGCGAGCTTCATCAGCGCCCGCGCTGCCGGCGCGAGCCTGATGGTCCCCGCCGTTCGGCCGGTCTTCGGACTCCCGGAGCAGACCTATCCGGCGACGATCGGCGCCGCGGTGGTCGAGGTCGACTTCGGCATTCCGGACGACCCCACGCCGCTCGATCCGCCCGACGGAGATCCGGAGCAACCCGACGACGGCAACACCCACGGGTGGCTCCGCCGCTACATCCCGGCCCAGGACCAGATGGTCCACTTCCTCCGCACCGGCGAGATGATCGACACGTGCGGCGGTGAGGCCTGCGTCACTGACGGGAAGCCGGAGTAGGGCTCGGGCGGTCCGAGCCGCCGTCGTCGGGCACCGACTCCCAGAGTCGATCGAAGATCTCCTGGATGGCTTCGATCGAGAAGGGCTTGCCGTGCATCTCCGTGAGCGGGTCGTCGTCCACGACCTCGCGACTCCCCGTGTGACCGGAACAGAGCACGACGGGCAGCAACGGTCGGTGTTCCCGAATCCACTCGAGCAGCTCGAGCCCGTCGACGTGTGGCATGAGCACGTCGGACAGGACCCCGTCGAAGCGGGCGCCTCCCTCGAGCAGCTCGATGGCTTCCTGGCCGTCGTGCGCCTCGGTCACCTGGTGACCCATCATCCGTAGCCCGCGGAGCAGCGCGTGCCGTACCCCGTCGTCGTCTTCGACGAGCAAGAGACGCCGTGAGGCGATCGACCTTTGCGCGACCACCTCGGAAGCGTCGGTGGAGTGCTCTTTCTCCGACGGCGCGGCACCCACGTGTGCGGGCAGACGGATCTCGAAGACCGTTCCGCGGCCTGGTTCGCTCATCACGTCGATGGTGCCCTCGTAGCCCTGCACCAGCCCGTAGACGGTGGCCAGCCCGAGACCGGTGCCCTTGCCCGATTCCTTGGTGGTGAAGAAGGGCTCGAAGATCCGCTCACGCGTCGCCGCGTCCATACCGGCGCCGTTGTCCTCGACCTCGAGGACGACCGCCCCCTCCTCTCGCCGAGTACGGAGGTCGATGCGCCCTCCATCGGGCATGGCGTCGGCGGCGTTCACCACGAGGTTCACCACGATCTGTCCCACGTGCGAGGGGCTGAGCTTCACGAGGGGCAGCTCCGGATCGAGGTCGAGCTCGAGCTCGACCGTGGGCGGCAAGAGACGCTCGAGCATGCGACGGAGGGAGGTGACCTGCTCGTTCAGGTCGAGCACCATCGGCGCACTCGGCGAGTGCCGCGCAAAGGTCAGCAGCTGTCGGGTCAGCTCCGCGGCGCGTGTCGACGCGTCGACGATGGTATCGACCGCGAACGGACCGTACTCGAATGTCTCGGCGGGCTCGCGTAGGAGCTGAACGCTGTTGAGGATCGCGGTCAGGATGTTGTTGAAATCGTGGGCCACGCCGCCCGCCAAACGGCCGAGCGCCTCCATCTTCGATGCGCGCTCGAGCCGGAGCTCGAGCTCGCGACGCTCCTGCTCCGCGCGAGCGCGAGCGATCTGCCGCAGCAGCGCCAGGTGGACCGACCAAGCCATCAGCGCCAGGAGCAAAAGGGCGATCCCATAGACCAACCCCGGACGCCGGTCCTCCATCGAGCTCCAGAGGTGCTCGCGTGGAGTGACGTGCAGGGTCCACGTCCGGTCGAGCAGGTGGACGTCCGACGCCGCGCTGGGCCGGCCGGTCGGTGACCCGTCTTCGGCCAGCGTGAGCAGCGGAACGTCCCCGTCCACGAGCTCGATGGCGTAGTCCTCGAGGACGCCGCCACGGAGCGCGGTCTCGACCAGCGGCTGGATGCGGAAGACGCCGTTCACGTAGCCGCGCTCGTCGTCGAGCTCGAAAGGGTAGTAGGTGGCAAAGCCCCGACCGCCCTGAAAGAGATCGAGCGGCGCGGTCATGCGCGGCTGACCGGTGCGGCGGGCGCGGCGGAACGCTTCGTGGGCGACCGGGTGGTCCAGCACCCGTCGCCCGAGCGCGCCACGGTTGCTCTCGAGCGGCGTGACCATGTGGATCTCACTGTCGCCGTCGACCCAGTTGATCGCCTGGAACCCGCCGAACTGCTCTTGCGCCACCTCGGCCCGGACCCGGCGCTGCTCCGCGCCCCACTGGGATTGTTGCGCGGAGGTACGCGCGAAGGCCTCGACGATCAGCAGACGGGCGTCGACGTAGTCCTCGAGCCGCAGCGCCGCCTGCTCCGCGGTGAGCGCCACCTGCTCGTCCACGCCCTCGCGCCACTCGCCCCGATCGACCCACCAGAGGACGCCCAGGACGACCGCGATCAACACGAAGAGCGGAAGCGTGATGGCCCAGACTCGGCTGGTCGATCGTTCCCCCTTTGCCACGCGGCAGTCTTGCATGGACGTGCGCGCCGAGGAAACGCCCCCGGCGCGGACACGGTTCACATCTCGTGGATGCCCGATGCTTCAGGGCCCGGAGGCGGTTGGACAGCTAGAGGGGCCGCGGCTCCATGCAGTAGTGGTCTACCGAGTTCCACTCGGCATT
>CAYXAP010000127.1:0-4367 GCA_964462035.1 uncultured Sandaracinus sp. | reverse complement strand
CCGACTCCGCGTCACCATCAGCCAACTCCGACTCCGCGTCACCATCAGCCGACTCCGAGACACCGACAGCCGACTCCGTGTCGTCCGCCGTGAGCTCCGTGGCTCCGTGTCCCTGTGCCTGGTCCCCGTCGGACGAGCCAGCGTCGGGTGAAGGCTCGTCCCCGGGCCCATGGTCGTCGACCTTGAGGATCCGCGCCTCGAGGTAGATGGGTCCCTCGGGCTCGCTCTGGTAGATGCGCGTCAGCCGCGACTTCGCCATCTCGAGAAGCGCCAGGAAGGTCACGACCAGGTCGTAGGTCGTCGCGTAGCCCTCGAAGAGCTCCTCGAAGGAGAGCCGCTCCCGATGCTGCAACGCCTCGGTGATCTGACTCATCCGCTCCTGGATGGTCACCCGCTCGGCGTCGACCTCGAGGCTGATCTGCCCCTCGCGACGTTTCACGATGCGCTGGAAGGCGTCGATCAGCTTGAAGACGCTGATTTCGGCCAGCGGCGCCGGCCCTTCGGCCTTCGGCGCCGGGATACCACGGGGGAAGACATCGCGGCCGGCGACCCCGAACGCTCCGAGCTGCTCCGCAGCTCGCTTGTACTTCTGGTACTCGAGCAGCCGCCGGATCAGCTCTGCCCGTGGGTCGAGCTCGTCCTCGTCGTCGTCGTCCTGCTCCTCTGGTGGGCGGGGCAAGAGCTCCTTGCTCTTGATGTGAGCGAGCGTCGCCGCCATCACCAGGTACTCGCTGGCCACGTCGAGGTTCAGCTGCTCCATCAGCCTGATGTACTCGGCGTACTTCTCGCAGATGAACGCGATGGGCAGGTCGAGGATGTCCAGCTCGTGCTTCCGGATGAGGAACAGGAGCAGATCGAGCGGCCCCTCGAAGCCCGGCAGTTGAAGGCGGAAGTTGGGGTCGATCGGGATGGGCGCATCCGGCCGATCCTCGTGCCGGGTGGGAGCCGTCGCGTCCACCGCGGTGACCTCTCGGTCCGATTCGGCGGGCTCGCTCGCCGGCTCTGCCTCCCCATCCTCCCGTTCCGACGACTCGGTCTCGGCTCCCTCCTCGGGGGCGTCCGCGGCGATCGCCTCGTCCGGTGTGCCCTCCGTGGGCTTCGCCGGGGGCTCCATGGACGGATCCTCGCTCGGCGTCGGGGCGCCTTCGTCGGCCGTGTTCTGTTCGTGCTCGTCGGTCATGGTCCGGGAGGTGCGGCGCACCCCGAAGGCGAACGGGGTCGCTACCAACAGGGCCATCCCCTGTCAACGCGGACGAAGCGACATCCGTGAGGTGGGGTTTCGCCGCCCCGGGTGCGCAACCTTTTCCAGGCCCCTTTGGGGTCACCCAACCCCATTCCGTCCCCATACAGGGGGCAATTGGCGCCCTTTTTGGACCGGCATGCATCTCGCAAGGCACTCACACGTCAGAATGCAAGTGGAGACACCGCATCCCAGCCCCGCGCCGCCGCGCTGCCGCCTCCGAGGCGACGAGCGCGATTGGCAGGAGCGGCTCTGCGTGGCGGTCGAGGGTGCACCACCGGGAACCTCGACCACCGCGGGCGCCGGTCAACAGATGCGTCTCGTCTCACAGCTGAAGGACCATGTCATCGGCGCCGAGCGCCAGCGACTCACCTTCGCCAGCGGCGCGCGTCTGACCTGCATTCTCCCCGCCTTCGTCGACCTCCGTCCCCTCTTCCGCCACGAGCTCGAGATGGTGGCCTCCCAAACCCTCGGCGGCGAGGTCACCTCCGAGCTCGTCCTCTCGTACCGGGGGGAGCCGCTCCTCTGGCTCCTCGACGGGTGGCTGGGCCATGCGCGAGCCGTCCCAGCCCCGCTCCTGCCAGTCGCCCCACGGCTGGCCGCGGAGCTGCATCCCCATAAGACCCGCTCAGCGAGCGTCGGCCCCTGGACGCTCTGGGGCCGCGACTTCGGTACACAGCGTAGTTTCCTGGCTCACGCCGTCTGACGAGCCCCGAGCGACCTAGCCCCGTTTCGGGTCTGCGCACCGGCCATCGCGCTTGATATCGTCGCCGCGTGCCTCCTTCCGATCGTCGTTGGCTCCCGTCGCCGAGCACCGCCTGCTCGGTGTTCGACGAATTCGACGACGCGCTCTCGACCGGCGGGGGGCCGGCGCTCGAGCTGGCCGTGGCGCCCGAGCGAGCGCCGCAGAAGAAGGCAGCCCGAGCGCCTCGGAAGGTCGACATCGGAGCCCGGGCCCGCTCGCTCGCCAACATGCCCGCGGCGCCGGAGGGGCTCTTCCAATGCATCGGCTACGGGCTCGCGGTGCGGCGGCGGCTGAAGGAGCTCCGCGCCCGGCACGCCGAAGCCCAGGTCGCATACCGAGAGGCGCACGAGTCCGCCGTCACGCGGCGGGCGGAGCTCGGCGCGGCGATTCATCGGCTCGGCTCGCCGGAGCTCGGCGCACTGGTGGCGGCGGTCGATGGAGCGGCTCAAACGGCGGAAGAGCGCCAGGCCGCGCTCGCCGAGATGCGCGAGAAGGCCGCCGAGGCACGGGCCCGCCACAGCGAAGAGATCAAGGGGCTCGAAAGAGAGCTCAAACCCTGGCACACCCAGCGCGGTCGTGCGCAGGCAGAGGTCGACCTGGCGCGAAAGGAGCTGGAGCGCTCCAAGGCCGCACTCGACAAGGTGAGCGCAGAGATGGAGCCCCTCGCGGGTGACCCAGCATCGCTCGCCCCCTTCAAGCGCACCTACGACGCGCGCAAGAAGGAGACCGCCGACCATCGCTTGGCGCTCGAGGAACACGAGTCGACCCTCGCGTCCGCGCACGCCAAGGTGGAGGAGCTCGAAGCGGGGATCGCCGCGGTTCGCGACCAGCAGCGTGCGGTGGAGCGTGAGCTGCAGAACGCCGAGAAGGCGGCCGAGGCGGCCGCCGACGACGCCGGCGCGAGCCGCGAAGAAGCGCTGCTGACCCTCGCCCACGCGGCGCTCGAGCGAGGGCTCGTCCCCGACGACATCCCGGAAGGCAAAGCTGCGTTCCACGCGACCGAAGCCGAAGCGGACAAGGCGCTCGATCTACGGATCGCCACTGCGGCGCTCTCCGTACACGACGACGACGCCATCGCGAAGGGCGCGGCGGCTGCCGGCGCCATCGCTGCCGTCTTGGCCGGAGCCGTGTTCATCGTGCTCGTTCTCTGAGCCGATTGACGCAGCCCGCGGCCACTCGACACCCACACTCAGGAGGAAGACACATGTCGCTCAAGCTGGGCACCACTGCCCCCGATTTCGAAGCCGAGACCACCGAGGGCCCCATCCGATTCCGCGAGTGGGCCGGGGACCAATGGGTCCTCTTCTTCTCGCACCCGGCGGACTACACGCCGGTGTGCACCACCGAGCTGGGGTTCGTGGCCACCCTGAAGGACGACCTCGCCAAGCGCGGCTGCAAGGCGCTCGCGCTGAGCGTCGACCCGCTCGACAGCCACCAGGGCTGGGTGAAAGACATCGAAGAGACGCAGGGCGTCACGATGAACTTCCCCATCGTCGCCGACCCGGACGCCAAGGTCGCCGAACTCTACGGGATGATCCATCCGGAGGAGAACGCGAAGCTCACCGTCCGTAGCGTCTTCTTCATCGACCCGAACAAGAAGGTCCGCGCCACCCTCACCTACCCGCCGGCGACTGGCCGCAACTTCCACGAGCTACTCCGGGTGCTCGACGGACTGCAGCTCACCGACAGCCACTCGGTTGCGACCCCGGCGAACTGGGAAGACGGCGGCGACGTCGTGATCGTCCCGTCGATCACGGACGCCGCGGTCATCGCGGAGAAGTTCCCCAAGGGCCACAAGGAGCTCAAGCCCTACCTGCGGATCACCCCGCAGCCGAACAAGTAGCTCCAACGGATGAACCCGATGAAGCCCCGTCCCCGATCCTCTCGGGGCGGGGCTTCGTCCGTTTCGTCGTTCGATCAGTCCGTGGACGGCCAGAAGCGGTCGTCGTCGATGCGCTCGGGGACCGAGACGTCGTAGGCGCTCTGGATCGGCTCGAGGGTCTCGGGGGCTTGCTCCCAGACCGCGCGAAGCGCGTCGCGGCAGACCTCGACGGCGGCAGAAGTCATCGGGCCGAGGGGGCGGCGGCAGTAGCGGCCCATCATGCCGAGGCCGGCCATCATGGTCTTGAGCGGCACCGGGTTGCGGAACTTGTCCTCGACCTGGAGCTCCTTGCCGTTCGGTAGCTTGCGGACCGACCGGCTCTTCACGCCGACGATCTTGAGCAGCGGGCCGACCTTGTTGCCGATCTCGCCAGCGCGACCGACGTCGCCCGCCGCGCGGGCCGCGACCATGTCGCTGAGCGCCTTGGGCACGAGGTTGGCCATCACGCTGATCACGCCCGAGGCACGGATCCCGGGGTCGTTCATCATCGGCAGCGTCAG
>CAYXAP010000126.1:0-4427 GCA_964462035.1 uncultured Sandaracinus sp. | reverse complement strand
CTGCGAGACCGGCGGCCCCGCCATGAACGCCGTCTTGGCCGAGGCCGCGACGCGCGAAGGCGCGGGGTTCGCGACCTATGCGGTCGGCCTCGACGAGAGCAACAACTTCCTCTCCACGCTCGCCGTCAACGGCGGCACGCCGCGCAGCGACACCTGCCTCGCGGAGTGCCAGTCGCCGAGCTGCAACAGCGACGCGGACTGCTCCGGTGGCATGACATGCTCGGCGACGACGCTTGCGGGCATCACCATCCCCGGCACCTGCCAGTGCACGATGGATTCGCACTGCCCGCCGATGCAGACCTGCGAGACGGGCGTCTCGATCCCGGGCTTCCCCGCGATGAACGAATGCCGCGGTCCCTCCAACTGCTGCCACTACGACGCCGAGGGCGCGACCTTCGAGTCGGACTTCCAGATGGCGCTCGAGGACATCGCGACCCGCTTCCTCGACAGCTGTGTCTTCGACGTCCCGCGCGACGGCGTCGACATGTTCGATCCGATGCGCGTGAACGTCGGCGTCACCTTCGACGGCGAGCCGCGCCAGGTCCTCCCGCAGAGCGGTGACCCGGCGACCGACAGCTGGAACTACACGACGCCGGAGCAGGACACGCTCGTCATCCAGGGCCCGATCTGCGAGCGGCTGCGCATGAGCGCGGCCGAGGTCGAGATCGTCGTGGGCTGCCCGACCATCCTGATCTGATCGTGCGGCCGGTGGCCGAGAGGTCACCGGCCGGTCGCGGCACCGAGGTACTCCCAGCACGCCTGGTGGACCTGCATGGCGCCATGGCCCGAAGGCACGAGTGAGAACGCGCCCTCCCATCGAACGTCGCCACGGAAGTCCGCGGCGAGCGGGACCGGGTCGAACTCGTGTCGCGCGGCGATCCGGAGCGCACGCCGGAGGTGCCAGGCGCTGGTGAGCAGCCCGACGCGCTCGAGCCCGTGCTCCTCGGCGTAGGCCGCGTACCCTTCGATCTCCTGGCGGCTGTTGTACGCCGGGCCGACACCATCGATGGCTTCGGCGGGCACCCCGAGCTGCTCCCAGAGCTCCGAGGTCAGCTCGACCCCATCCGCGCCCCGCTCGAGCCCAGGCACGTGAGAGCCGCTGGCGACGAGCCGCTCCGCGAGACCGGCGCGGTGCATCCGTGCCGCGAGCACCGCGCGGCCGCCGCTCGGCCCGAGCGTCGGTCCGTTGGGCCCCTCGTGCAAGCCGCCACCCATCACGAAGATCGCGTCGAAGGGCGCTTCGTCGAAGGGGTCCCGATCGACGTGGTCCGCCTCGAGCTGCGCCAGCAGAAAGCCCCCGAGTGGCTCGCTCCCGGCGAGCGTCAGCAACGCGAGCAGTGACCCCACCGACAGCCCGGCGCGCCGGTGACGCACCGCGACGAGCGGGAACGCGACCATGGCCGCGAGCCAGAGCAACCCCAGGGGCATCGCGAGCCGGCCGACGATCTTGGCGAGCACCGCCCCACCCGGCGCACCAATAATCATCGCGACGAGCGCCAGCGCCGTCCCTCCGATCTGCAGTCGCAGCGCTCGCCATCCGCGCGAGCGCTCCCGACGCAGATGGTCCACCCCGGCGACCAAAACGAGGAACGCGAGCCAGAACACCACGCCGCACCAGAGCACGGGCAGGCCCTTCGGGCCACTGTTTGGTTGACCCGCCTCGAGGCGTGATTACCTGTCGCGCCTCTGGGGAGGCACCGACCGCGGTCCGGCGCCGAACCGACCCATCTTCGAGCTCGCGAATGCTCGAGGGACTACATCGTAACTATAACGGTCCTAAGGTAGCGAACTCCCGAGAGGGACTCAGCGACGGCGGCCCGAGTCCAACCCGCTCCGGCGGGACCGACGAAGGCCGCGTGGCAAGCGGGCATCGCGAGATGTCAGATGCGCCGGCAGTCTCTCCACTCCTCGTCGCGAGCTCTTCTTCGATCCATCGGCATCGGTGTCGTACCGTGACTCACGGATGAACGACCTCGACCGCTACACCCGCACTCTCGAGCGCGGGCTCGCCGGCGACCCGAACCCGGATCCGCCACCAGCTTGGCTCGGATGGATCCTGGTGTGCCTGTGTCGTCAGCGAGCTCGTCAGAGCTGGCTGCGCTGGGTCAGGGACGCATACCTCGACGACGTGGACGACGACGAAGGCACGGTGCCCGGCCTGCCCGAGTGGAGCTACGAGTTCCACGGAGGCGGCCTGTGTCTCTCCGGTCCAGCCAACGAGCACGTCGACGTGGACTTCCACGACGAGCAGTGCGCGACCATCGATCCCTTCTTCTTCGCCGGCCGCGTGCTTCGGCTCGACCCGACGCCAGCGCCGGAGCGTAGGGTGGGCGAGCTCTTCGCGGACGGTCAGTCGCTGGCGCTCGCGTTGAGAGAGCTGCGGTCGAGCGGCGTCCTGGTCCACGAGACGAGCGACCACGTGTTCCGGCTGGCGGCGCCCATCGAAGCCATGCACGCGGACGTCGCGCGGGAATCGTTCGACAGCGACGCCCTCGCGCGGTGGTCGCTGGCGATCGGCGACGGACCGGAGACGATGACCGAGTTCGCCACCTGGGTGGAGCAACGCTGCGATGACCGCGCGGACACGAGGTCGCTGTGGCGAACCGTGGAGCAGCGGCTCCCGGGGGTGAGCGCTCGCCGAATCTTCGAAGGCTGCCTCGCCGGTCCGGTGGACACGACCACGGGGTACGCGGTCGAAGCGCTGCACCGAATGGATGGCGATCCGGAGCCGGTTCGACCGCTCCTCGCCCGACTCGATCCGGCGCATCATCACCCCTTCCCCGCCTACGGCGTGTGTCGCTTCCTGCTTCATCGGGATCTCGATCGGGAGCGAGCGCTCTCGACCATCGCGGCCTTCGCCGACGTGGAGAAGGTGAAGGGCTACCGAGGCAATCCCTACGGCGACCGGCTGGCGCTGCTCCTCCTCGAGCACGCGCCGGAGCGAGCGCTGCCCTACGTCCGGCGAGCGCTTCGGGAGCCGACCCCGGCCGTGGTCCAGCAGATGGCCGCGACACTGGCGGCGGTCGCTCAGCCGTGGTGCGTGCGCGAGCTCACCTCCGCGCTCCGTGATCCCTCCGTCTCCGCCACCAACGGCCGCTACCTGGCGGCGGGGCTCGGCAAGATCGGCGACGTCGCCGCCCGAAGTGCGGAGGCCCTCGAACCGCCCGCCCCAGTCCACGAAGGGCCGGGCTACACCTTCGACGAGGTGGTCTTCGCCAACCTCGACGACTTCTTCGGCCCCGCCCTCGAGAAGGCCCGCCCGCTGGCCGAGCGGCTCCGGGCCGTGCTGCCCGACGACTACGGCTCACCGAAGTGATCGAGGGCTGTGAGCGACACGGTTGACTTCGAGGCGGGCTCAGAACAGGTTCCACCGTCCTTTCTTTCTGGGGGAGCAGTAGTGGTCATCAGAATTTCGTTCGCTTTCGTTCTCGTTCTCGGTCTCGTCGCGTGTGGCGACGATGGGCGTCGCGTCACTCGCGACTCCCCAGGCTCCGACCTCGGCCCCGACGGCCGCCCGGACGGCTCGATCGTCGGTCCCCGTGACCTCGGGCCCTACGACTGCACCCCCACCGGCGAAGAGGGCTCGGTCGAGACCTGCGGCGACGGCATCGACAACGACTGCAACCGCAAGATCGACTGCGTCGACGCCCAGTGCTCGGGCGTCGGCTCCTGCCCGGTCTGCGGCCGGGTCGACACGCCGCTCGGCGCGCCGCTCGCCCTGCCGGACGGCATCGGCAGCAGCACCTGCTCGACCGACGCGGACTGCCCCGGCGGTCAGCAGTGCTTCAGCATCGACGGCATCCTCGGCCCCATGCAGGAGTGCCGCGAGTCCTACGCCTCGACCCTCAGCTTCACCGGCTTCGGCGGCGCGGTCTTCGACTCGGTCGACGACATCGACTCGCTCTGCGTGAACATGGAGCACTCGTGGCTGCGTGACCTGGAGATCTCGCTCCAGGCCCCCAACGGCACCCGCATTCGGCTCCAGGAGTTCCTCGGCCAGGAGGGCGGCGAGATCTACCTCGGCACCGCCGACGACTGCGACGACAGCGCCTCGCCCTCCCCCGGCACCGGCGCCACCTACTGCTGGACCCCGGAGGCCGCGCGCGAGTCCATGCTCGACTACGCCAACGGCGGCGGCGCGATGGACAGCGCGACCTCGTGCTTCGCTGGCACCGCCGACATGATGCCCCCCGGCGACTACCGCCCGGCGGAGGACTTCTCTGGCCTCATCGGCACCCCGCTCAACGGCGACTGGACCCTCCTGGTCACCGACCTCTGGGGCAGCGACAACGGCTACATCTTCGAGTGGTCCATCTCGTTCGACCCGAACACGGTCGACGACTGCTCCGTCCCGCTCATCTGAGCGGACTTCGGTCCCTGTCCCGACGGCTCCGGCGGCTTGCTGCTGGGGCCGTCAGTCGTTTTGG
>CAYXAP010000125.1:0-4633 GCA_964462035.1 uncultured Sandaracinus sp. | reverse complement strand
CGGAACATGATGTCCTTGATCCGCGTCGGCTCCTCGAAGCTCATCGCCGGCGCCAGGTACTCGATGCCCCGGTCGGCGAAGAAGTCCTTCTCCTTGGTGAAGGCGGCCTTGATGACGTCGGGCGTACCCGCGACGATCGGACAGCTCGCCTTGTCCTGCGCCTCCTCCACGAAGCCCGGCACGTGGGTCAGGATCGGGAAGAAGATGTAGTCGATGGGCTTCTTCGGGTGCGTCTCGAAGAGCATCTCGTGCACGTGGGCCTGCACGACCTTCGCCGGGTAGCAGGGGTCCACCGAGCCGTACTTGCCGCCGGCCTGGAAGAGCTCCTCGCTCGAGGGCGAGCTGAACATCACGTTGCTGCGCTTGAGCCCGACCACCTCGAAGTAGGTCTTCCAGAAGGGCCCGGTCGAGTACATGTTCAGCACTCGCGGCATGGCGATGCGGATCTTGTCGCGCTTCGCCTGCGCTTCGGCGCTGGAGCGCTCGAAGGGCCGGGTGACCTTCTCGTACTTGAGCTGGCCCCAGAAGGTCTTCTTCGGGACGGTGTCGACGACCGGCGTGCCGGCCTCGGGGAGCTTCTGCACGCCCTGCTGGGTCATGAAGGCCCGCTTGCCCTCGTAGTCCACCAGGTTCGGGAACTCCTTCATCAGGCGCTTTCGCTCCTTCACGAGCTCCTTCATCGCCTCCTTCGACTCGACCGTCCCCTTCTCGCAGGAGAAGCCGCTGATGTAGCGGCTGGTCGAACCATCGGGGCGGTAGGCGTCGATGAAGGTCCGGGAGCACTCGTTCGGACAGAAGTGGCAGGTGGTGCTCTCGTCGTTGATCGACTCGTACTCGAGGTCGATCGCCGCATCGAGCCCGATGAAGGTCGAGCGGCCCTTGCGGGTCACCACTCGGAGCGTCTCCATCGCGGCGCCGATCGCGCCGGCCTCACCGGTGTGCGGGTGCACGAAGACCTCGCCGTCCGGCACGCGCTCCTTGATGTAGTCGACCTGCGCCTTGACCGCGGCGAGGTTGTACTGGGTGCCGCCCTGGAGCACGAACTTGGTCCCGAGCGCCGCGAGCCGCGGCACGCCGACCACGTACTGCCAGACGTTCTTCGGGAGCACCTGGGCGAGCCCGGCGAGCAGCTCCTCCTTGGCGAAGCCCTCCTTCTGGAAGTTCACCCGGTCGGTGTCGAGGAAGACCGCGCAGCCGTAGCTGAACTTCGGCGCGAGCTCCGCCTCGAAGGCGGTCTCGGCGTACTTGGTGACCGGCAGACCGAACTGGTCGGCCATCGCCTGCAGGAGCATGCCGTTGCCGGCGCTGCACTGGTTGGAGAGCTTGAAGGACTTGATGTCCCCGTTCTCCATGAAGAGGACCTTGATGTCCTGGCCGCCGATGTCGCAGATGACGTCGACGTCGCCGAAGAAGTGCGTCGCGCTCATCATGTGCGCGACGGTCTCGACGATGTTCACGTCCGCGCGGACGCACTCCTCGAGCACGTCGGCCGCGTAGCCGGTTGCGCCGAAGCCGATGATGTCGAGCGTGGCGCCGTCGGCGTGGACTCCGTCGCGGAGCTCCTTGAGGAGATCCTTGGTGTCCTGGATCGGGTTGCCCTTCGAGAGCGTGTACGCCTTGCGGAGCACCTCGCCGTTCTCACCGAGCAGCACGGCCTTGCTCGAGGTCGAGCCACCATCGAGGCCGATGACCGCACGGACGACCTCGCCCTCCTCGAACTGCGCTGGGACGAACTTCGGGATCTGGTAGGCGTCGCTGAAGGCGTCGAGCTCGGTCTTGTCCGCGACCAGCGCGGGACCGGCGCTCTCGCCGAGGCGCTCCTTGCGGCCCTCGTCGATGTACTTCCGGAGCCCCTCGATGCCGAGGTAGAGGCCGACGTCGGCCGGCTCGTGGAGGCCGTAGACCACCGCGCCGAACGCGGCGTAGAGGTCCGCGTTGTCGGGGACCCGGATGAGCTCCTCGAGCGGGACGTCCTTCGGGTACTCCCAGCCGCGCTGAGCCCAGGTCTCCGGGATGCGCTGGCGCCAGCACTGCTGGATGAACTTCAGGTAGGTGTTCGGCCCACCGAGCAGGATGACCTCGTGCCGCAGCGTGTTGCCGCGCGTGAGCACCGAGAGGTTCTGCATCACGATGGCGTCGGCGAGCGAGCACATGATCTCGTTCGCCGGGATGCCGGTCTTCACCAGGTTGACGATGTCCGTCTCGGCGAAGACGCCGCACTTGGCGGCCACGTGGTGCAGCTTGCTGTCGTCGAAGGGCAGCTTGGCGGCTTCGTAGGGATCGATGCCCGCCTTGATCATGCACTTGTCGATCGTGGCGCCGGTGCCCGACGCGCACTTGTCGTTCATGGAGCAGGAGGCGGTCTTGTCGCCGGTCTCCTCGTTCTCCTTGAAGATGATGATCTTCGCGTCCTGACCGCCGAGCTCGACCACGGAGCCTGCGTTCGGGTGCAGCGTCTCGACCGCGAGGGTGACCGCGTTGACCTCCTGCACGAACTTCGCGCCGATCGGTCCCGCGAGCGGACTCGAGCCCGACCCGGTCACGAAGAGGCGGATGTCCTCGCGCTTCACCTCGGGGAAGCAGTTGCCGATGCGGAGCAGGAACTCGTGCACCTTCTCCGGCTGCTTCGTGTGGTGCCGTTGGTAGTCGGACCACAGGATCTCGCGGCTCTCGGGGTCGACGACGACCGCCTTCACCGTGGTCGATCCCACGTCCATTCCGATCACGATCGGCGCGGTGCGATCGTGCACCGGATCAATCGTCTCGTTCGACTCGCTCATGGGCGCCCCCTCCGTAATCCGCGGGCTCCCCCGCATGGCGCTGACGTCAGTGTCAGTTTTCTAGCGGAGGGATGGAGGACCGAAAAGTCCCGATCGATTCCGGCTAATCGGATCCGGTATCGAACGTGGTTCGCACTTGCGCGGCCGCGGGGATGGTTATCGTCCGCCGCCCGAGCCATGTGGATTCGACTCGCCGACGCCAAGCTCGTCTCGACCTTCGAGAAGGTGATCGCCGCGTCCCCTTGGCGGCGAGAGCGGAACGAAGCGGTCCTTCCACTCTTGATCGCGCTGTCGGAACGAGTGCCTTGGGCCTTCGCCGTCACCTCGCTGGGCCACGTCCGGATCACCACGGAGAAGTACGGCGCGCGCCCGGACGACCGGCTTGGCTGGATTCACGTGGTCTGGACCGGGGGCGACTCGTTCGTTGTCGAGCTGACTCCCCCCGGCGTGAACCACTCCACCCGTGCGTTCGAGGGGCAGCTGGACGTCGTCGCTGACACTGTTGCGGGCTGGGCCGAGGAGCTTCGGCAGGGGCTGAGCTTCCATCCGCTCGACGAACCGACCGACGACGTCGACCGCAAGCGGCCTTCGTTTCCGGTCGGGGCGAAGGTCCAGGTGCTCCCGAAGGGTGGCCGCAACACCCCGCGCACCGGCGAGGTGGCAAGCACCGAGTGGCACCGGAAGCACAAACGCTGGACTTACGAGCTGCGGGTCGCGGGCGAGGTTCGGAGCAAGCGGTACTACGGCGTGGACCTCGAACGGGACGAAGGTTAGGGCGCGCCGAAGGCGAAGCCGCGGGCGCCGCGCTCGCCGTTGTCGCCCTGGGTCAGCGAGTCCAGGTTCGTCCCGGAGTAGCGGCGGTCGCCATCCACGCCGACCCAGTTGCCTTCCGCCTCGAAGGCGATCGAGGGCACGCTGGCGTCCGAGTGGGTCCAGCTCTCGCCGTCGGCGGTGTGCTCGTAGCCCTCGTCGGTGGTCACGATGAGGCGCCCGTCGGTGAAGAAGACGCTCCGGTAGCGCGCCGAGTCGAAGGGGCAGTCGGTCCAGTCGCTGGCGTCGCTCGACTGGTAGCACCAGGTGTCGAAGCCGCCGCCGTTCCAGCGGCTGCCGGTCGCGACGTAGAGCCCGTGGCCGAAGCCGACCGAGCCGAGACCCTCGGCCGCGGTGTCGACCTCGCTCCACTCGAGCCCGTCGGTGCTGGTCGCGATCACGCCGCCGTCACCCACCGCGACGAAGCGGCCGCCGCCGTAGGTGATGCCGCGTCCGGCGCCGCCGAGCCGCTGGTCCACCGCGGACCACGTGGCCGCGTCGTCGGTCGAGCGGATCATCGTGCCCACGCCACCGACCGCGACCCAGACGCCGCCGCCGTAGGCCACGCCGCCCTTCCACTGGTCGCCGGCCGGGTGCAGGTCCTCTTCCCAGCTCACGCCGTCGCGCGAGCGCATCACCATCGAGTTGCGGTCCCCACCGACCGCCACGAACCAGCCGTTCCCGTAGCCCACCCCGCGCAGCAGGTCTGGCGTGTGGTCGCTCGCCTGCTCTTCGCCCTGCGTGATGGTCCACTCCACACCATCGGTGGTCGCGGCGCGGTAGCCCCAGTTGCCCACCGCGACCCACGTCGGCTCGCCGGTCGGCGTCGTGCCACCGTCGATCTCTTCCCCGCCGCCGTCCACCCGAGCCGCGTCGATCGGTGCCGCGTCCAGCGGGGTCCCGCCGTCGTCCATGGGCGAGCCATCGTCGTCGCCACAGGCGACCAGCAAGAGAAGTCCGAGCGTGAGAACGCGAGTCATGGCCGTAGGGGCCGCAAAAGGAAGCATCCGGCTCAGCCTACTCGCGTCTCGGCGAATCGGAAG
>CAYXAP010000124.1:0-4643 GCA_964462035.1 uncultured Sandaracinus sp. | reverse complement strand
TCCGTCTTCCTCTGCGACCTCTGCGGCTCTGCGGCTCTGCGCGAGGCTCTCCTCCGAGGACACGGGGTCCTCGGCGGTCTCTTCCTCGCCCTCTGTGCGCTCCTCGGCCATCGGCGGCGCCGAGCCTACCCGAAACCCGCGATTCGTCGATGTTCCGGCCCCACCTCCGGGCCCGCGCGTTGACCCCGCGCGGCCCTGGCGCCATACGAAGGCCATGTCTTCGCTCACGGAAAGCGCGGTCCGAGAAGCTCTCGAGGCCGTCATCGACCCGGTCTTCGAGAAGCCGCTCGGCGAGCTCGGGACCCTGCTCGAGCTGACGGTCGAGCAGGGCAAGGTCTCCTGCAAGGTCGCCCTGGCCTCCCCCTCCGAGACCCTGCGGGACAAGGTCCGCGAGCGCATCGACGGGGCCCTCGAAGCCCTCGAGCCCGCCCACGTCGCCGTCGACTGGGAGGTCCGCGTGCCGACCCGCGAGACCGTCAGCGACGACCCGATCCCGACCGTGAAGAACGTGATCCTGGTCATGAGCGGCAAGGGCGGCGTCGGGAAGAGCACCGTGGCCACCAATCTCGCCCTGGCCCTGCGCCGCCTCGGCAGCCGGGTCGGCCTCCTCGACGCCGACCTCTACGGCCCCTCGATCCCGACCATGATGGGCATCCAGGGTCACCCGGCCAGCAAGGACGGCAAGACCATCGAGCCGATGCAGCGCTTCGGCCTCAAGCTGATGAGCGTCGGCTTCCTCCTCGAGGACCCGAAGCAGGCCGTCATCTGGCGTGGCCCGATGCTCCACGGCGCGCTCCAGCAGTTCGTCCGCGACGTGGCCTGGGGTGAGCTCGACTACCTGGTGGTCGATCTGCCGCCCGGCACCGGCGACGTGGCTCTGACTCTGGCTCAGAAGATGCGCATCACCGGCGTCGTGGTCGTGACGACCCCGCAGGAGGTCGCCCTGGCCGACGTCTACAAGGGCGTGTCGATGTGCAAGAAGCTCTCGATCCCCATCCTCGGCGTGGTCGAGAACATGAGCTGGTTCGAGGACCCGAGCGGCCAGCGCCACGAGCTCTTCGGCAGCGGCGGCGGCGAGAAGGTCGCCGAGATGGCCGAAGCGCCGCTCCTCGGCCAGATCCCCATCGACCCCGAGGTCCGCAAGCAGGGCGACGAGGGGCTCCCGATCGTGCAGGCTGCGCCGAGCTCACCGGCCGGCGACGTGCTCCACCAGATCGCCGAGAAGCTGACCGATCTCATCGCGAAGCTCCACTTCGAGCGCGCCGGTGGCGACAAGGCCCCGAAGGCCGAGAACGCCAAGCGCCTGCGCATCGTCCGCTGATCGGCGCCCACGATCACGCCCGGTGGGGCTATCCTCCCGGCCGTGCAGTTCCAGACCGTCCATGACGCGGCGTCCGGGCCCTCCCATCTGGAGTGCGCCTTCATCGCTCGCCGCTTCGACGTAGCGCAGGGCTACGTGCCCGGCGAGAGCGAATCGCTGATCGTCACCGCCCGCCTCCCCGAAGGCTCGGACCGAGCCCGAATGGCCACGCAGATCGGCACTCGTGGCCACTACACCGGCGTCTGGCGCACGGTGGACGCCGCCAGCCCGCGGATCTGGGCCTGCGCCCACCGCGGCTGGGTCGGCCACCGCGACCTCGACGCGCCGCCGGACGCGAAGTGGGAGCGGGAGAAGCTCGGCACCCATCCCCGGGGCATGGCCGGCGTCGACACTGGCCCGCACGCCGGGGTCTACGTCTGGGGCACCGTGGGCGCCGCCCACTCCTTCTACCGCTCGGCACTCGACGAAGGCGCGACCTTCGAGAGCCTGCCCTCCCCGAACCTGCGGGTCGAGGCCGTCGCCGGGGACGAGAGCACGCTGGTCGCCGTGGGCGAAGGTGGCGCACAGCGCTGGTACGGCGATGGTTGGGGCGAGATCCCCATCGACGATGAAGCGCCCTTGGTCGCGGTGGCGGTGGGCGATGGACGGGTCTTCGCGGTCTCGGAGCACGGCGTCTTCTTCGCCGGCGAGAAGCGGCTCGACGAGGTCGGCCGGCTGCCGTCCGCGCTCCCCGGCGACCTGCGCGCGATCGCTCGCTGGCGCGGCGCGACCTGGATCGCCGCCGGTCGCCTCGGTCTGTGGCGCCTCGACGACGGTCAGTCGACGCCGGTCTGTGTGCGCGACGACTGCGACCCCCGAAGCCTCGACGCCCGCGACCGGCTGGTCTTCGCCACCACCGACCTCGTCGCCTCTTCGGGCGACGGCGAGTACTTCAAGGCCAGCGGGAAGAACTTCGTGCTCAACGCCCGCGGCGACGCCCCCCTCGGCGACTTCGCCGCCTAGGCTTCGGCGGGCGCTGCGCTCTCGGCCGCTTCGGCCTGCAGCACCGCCTGCAGCATGGCGCGGGCGATGTCGGTCGCCGGGCCCACCGGCTTGACCGCGCGCTGCAACCCGGTCGCCCCGGCCACGTCCTCGACCTTGCGCAGGCACGCCTTGGCGCCCTCGTCGTCGCCCTTCGAGGCGAGCGCGTGGGCCCGCACGATGTCGTAGCTCGCGCCGAGCGCGGCGTCGGCGTCGACCGCTTCGTTGGCGATGGCGAGCGCCTGGTCGGCGCCGCCCTGGACCGCGTGGAGCAGGGCCTCGGTAGCGCGAAGCCAGCGCTCGATGCCGTCTTCCGCGGGCCGCTCGACGCTCTCGAGTGACTCGGTGGCGCCCTCGAGATCGCCGACGGCCAGCTGCGCGGTCGCCCGCGCCTGGGCCACCCGCTCGCTCAGCACCTTGGGCAGCGGCGAGGTCGTGAGCCCTTCGAGCGCGGTGAGCACGTCGTCCCAGCGCTCGACGGCCGAGAGCGGCCCCGCTGCGACCAGCGCCACCGGCGCGTACTGGAGCGCCCCGAGCTTCCGGGCCGACGCGAGTCGCTTCATCAGTCGCTGTGCGGCGTCGTCGCGAGTCGCGATGGACCCGAGCCGCCAGGAGAGCAGCATCACCCCGCGCAGATGCCTCAGCCGCCGCGCGGAGAGCAGCATCAGCACACCGCCGACCCCGAGTCCGATCGCGCCGGCGGTCCAGTGGTCCACCACCACGAGCGGAATCAGCCCGGCCATCAGCGTCACGAGCCCCGCGCCGAGGGTCGCGCGCAGCGCCATCCCCCAGGTGAACATCCACATCGGCACGCCCCAGGCGAGCGAGCGGATGAAGGGGGCGATCGAGCCGACGATCGCCGCTGCGTAGAAGGGGCCGTCCAAGGCTCACTCCTCCGCGGCGTCGCTGGACTCGGCTTCGGCGTCGGCGTTTTCGCGCGCCCGCTGCTCGCGGCGCTCGCGGATCTCTCGCGCGGCCGCGTCGGCGGCGATGATCGCGTCGATCGCCTCCTGCCGAGTGACGACCAGCGCGGGGTCGAGCACGTCGGTGTTCGCCTCGGCGAAGGTCAGGAGCGCGGCGTAGGCATCCTTGGCCTCGCTCAGTCGGTTCAGCTGCGCCAGCACCTGAGCGATGCCGAGCAGGCCGCGCGCCTGGTGGGTCTTCTGGTGGCTGTGCTCACCGAGCCGAGCGCACTCGCGGAACGCCGCCAGCGCCGGCTCGAGCTCGCCGGCGAGGCGGTGCGCCGAGCCGAGGTGGCAGTGGGCCTCGGTCCGCTGCGGCGACTGGCGCACCAGCCCGCTGAGCCGATCGCGGCCCGCCTGGACCTCGCCGTGGGCGAGCTCGGTCAGCGCCGAGCGGATGGCCCGCAGATACTCGTCGGCCTGCGCCGCCGCGGGGACCGCGATGGCGAGCCCCAGCGCGAGCACGATGGCGCGCTTCACGAGTCGGTCCCCCCGGAGCGGTAGCGGTAGTAGTGCGAGAGCACGCGCCGAACATACCGCCGAGTCTCGGAATAAGGGGGAATACCCGAGTAGCGCTGCACCGCACCCTCCCCCGCGTTGTAGGCCGCGACCGTGAGCACGAGGTCGCCGCCGAAGAGGTTGGCGAGGATCCGGAGGTAGCGCGCGCCGCCGAGGATGTTCTGTCGCGGGTCGAAGGGATCGCGGACGCCCATGTTCGCCGCCGTGCGGGGCATGAGCTGCATCAGCCCGATGGCGCCGGCGCGGCTGACCACGTTGGGGTTGAAGTTGCTCTCCACCTTCATGACCGCGCGAATGAAGGGCGCCGGCAGCTGATAGAGCCGGGCCGCCTCGCGGATGTGGTGGTCGTAGCGCGTGTACTTGTGCGGGTCCGGAGCGGTGTTCTGGGGCCGGTTCCGAGCGGCGTTCGCCAGCGGGCCGCCAGCCGCGGGGCGCTCGCGGGACTCGCTCGCGGCAGGGGCGGAGCGGCGACGGCGCTCGTCCGACTCGTGGACCAGCACCCGGCAATTCCGCCCTGGCTGGCGCACGTTGGTGAACTCCCGGGACCCGTCGGCCGCGCGGCACTCGTAGATGTCCGCCTGCGCGGTCGGCGCGAGGGCGACCACGACAGCGGCCGTCAGGAGCGTGAGCGGAGCGCGCACGGGGAGCAGCGTAGCGCCCCGGTCGCGACCCTCCAAGAAGCCGACAGGCCGCTTGTCGCTTGCACCCCGGGCCCCAGGCGCCATCATCGGGCCGATGGAATCGCCGATCGACCCCGACGCCCCCACCTTTTTCGAAGGCCCCGAGAAGAAGGTCGAGCTGGTCGTCGCCGAGGGTGGCCC
>CAYXAP010000123.1:0-4934 GCA_964462035.1 uncultured Sandaracinus sp. | reverse complement strand
GGCCCCCGCAACCAAGTAAGAACGCCGCAGCCCAACAGGCTCGCGGCGTTTCTTTTTCCGTCGCGGCCCACGTGTTCCGGGGTGGCTCCGCGGAGCCATCGCTTGGTGGTGCGCCTGCCACTTGGAGCCCGCGCCGGGACCGAGAGGGAGCGCGGCTTGCGATCTGGTTACGGTCGCGTAGGTTCCGCTCCCCTCCCCTACCGTTTGGCGTCCCGACCCGGGGTCGCGTTGGAGCTCTCCATGCTCACCCCTCTCTTGGTCTTCCTCTTCGCCTACACCCTCAGCATCGGCGTGATCACCGTGGGGTATCACCGCGGCCTGGCTCACGGCGCCGTGCGCCTCGGGCCGGCACTGCGCGGCTTCGTCGTGCTCTTCGGCAACTGGCTCACGGGCCTGGACCCGAAGGGCTGGGCCGTGATGCACCGCCGCCACCACGAGTTCTCGGACACGCCCGACGACCCCCACAGTCCGGCGAACGTCGGCATCACCGGCATCCTCCGCGAGCAGCTCAGGAACTACGAGCGGACGTTGCGCGGCCTCGCCAAGAACGACCCGGAGTACACGCGCTTCACGGAGGGCCTCGACTTCGAGCTCAGCTGGCTCAACCGGCACAAGCTCTGGTGGCTGCCCTACCTGACGCACGTCGCCACCGGAGCGGTGGTGGCGCTCCTGCTCGACCCGTGGATCGGCTTGGCCTGGACCGCGGGCATCCTGAGCCATCCGTTGCAGGGCGGAGCGGTCAACGCCCTCGGACACAGCGTCGGTGGCCGGAACTTCGCCATCGCCGACCAGTCCACCAACAACCTCCCCGTGGCGCTCGCTTGCGCGGGGGAGGGCTACCAGAACAACCACCACGCCTGGCCCAAGAGCGCCAAGTTCAGCTACCGGCCGTGGGAGGTCGACTGGGGCTTCGGGCTGTGCCTGCTGCTGGAAGGCGTGGGCCTGCTGACGATCGACTACGACGAGCTCGTGCCGAGCCCCGCGACGTCTCCCACTCCCCGGTAGGTGGAGCTCGCGGGGGCCTCGCGGTGCGTGGATGAGCCCGAGCTCGCGGGCGGAGCTGGCCAAGCGAACCGGAATCGCGCTAACGAGGCTGAGTGCGACGTCCCCACGGCGTGCGGATGAGGTTGGCGATGTTGGCCGTCGCGATGGTGGTCGGCCTGAGCACCGAGGTGCGTGCCCAGGAGGAGGCCGAAGCCGAGCCGGAGCTCAGCGCACCGACGCCCTGCCCTCGGTGGCGCCGCCGGCTCGCACCGGCGGTCGCGCTCCTGGCCGGGCCGGTCATGCACGGGGCCGGGTCCTTCACCGCTTGCCAACGCCGAGCCGGTCGTCGCCTGGCCCTCGCCGAGGGCGTCGGCTTCCTCGGGCTCGTCGCCGGCGGCACTGGCGTCAGGAACACCGGCGCTTCACGGCGAACGATCGCGCCGTTGGCGGTGGTCGCCATGTTGGGGCTGGGCACGTTCGTGACGAGCTGGCTGGCCGACGTCTACGGAGCCATCACGCAGGGACGTGCCCGCGGGCGACCGGCGGCGAACGCGGCCTGGGAGCTCGCCCTCGGCTATCGCTACGTCCACGACCCACAGTTCGAGCACCGGAGCTTTGCCCAGCTGGCGTTTCGTGGCTGGCTCGGCCGTCAAAGACTCTGGGCCGAGAGCTGGGTCGCCCTGGACACGGACACGCAGCGCGTGCGCCTGGGCTTCGCCCGGCGCCTGGTCGGCGACACCGGCCGCGGCTCGTCCCTCGAAGCGCGCCTCGCCGGGACCTGGCAGCGTTTCGGAGGCGAGGGCTTCGCGACCCTCGCAGGAGAGCTGACGTTGGCTGGGCGTCTGGACCTGGCCGATGTCGGGCCGGCGCTGGTGGGGAGCTTCGTCTTCGCCGAGGTGGGCCTCGGGCTGCAGGGCTTCGGCTACGAGTCCACCGGTGGCGGTGTCCGCGAGGACGCCAACGCGCTCCTGCTCACGCGCATCGGCTACGGGCTCTACCTCGGGCGCACCGGTGAGATCCTCTTCGCCTACGACCACCGGAAGGATGGGCTCGAGGGGGGCCTCAGCATGAACAGCGTGGCGGCCGGCAACGTCGGCTTCCTCGAGCTTCGCGGCCGTGGCTTCTTCGGCGCCGCGCCGCGCTGGGGCCTCGAGGGGCAGCTCACCGTGGGCAGCGCTTGGATCGCCGGAGTCTCGCTGCTCTTCCGGGCCGACGAGGGGAACCGATGAGACGGGTCGCTCTGATCGCGGTCTTCCTCGGCGCCTGTCTCCGCCCCTCGGAACACCACGTGGCGCTCGATCGCGAGGTGGGCCGCGCCGAGGAGGAGGGGAGTCGGCTTCGCGTCGATGGGGGGCTCGGGGCGGTGCGGGAGCTCCGCGCCGACGGCGCTCGCGTTCGCGCAGCGGCGCCGGTGATCACCCTCGAGGTGGAGCCCGCAGCCACGCCCTTTCGGTTGAGGCTCGACAACGTGCTCCCCGACGCCGAGCTCACGGTCGACGGCGCGGTGCTGCCGCGGGAGCCCACGGACCCCGAGGCGCCCACCCGCGGTGAGTGGGTGCTCGACGGTCCCGCGGTCGCGCGCCTCGGTCCGCCCGACGCCAACGACGAGAGCGCCTACCGCATCGCCGTGCTCAGCGACATCCAAGGGGGCGTGGGCATCGTCGGCGACGTCTTCGAACGCATGAACGACGACCCGACCATCCGCTTCGTGATCTCGACCGGCGACCTCACCGACATCGGGAGCTGGGAGGAGCTCGAGCGCTTCCAGCGGGAGCTCGAGGCCCTGCGGGTGCCCTTCTACTCGACGGTGGGCAACCACGAGGTCCCGGGCCCCGACAATTGGCACGCCCTCTTCGGCCCCTTCACCTCCTTCTTCCGCTACCGCGGCGTCGCCTACTCGTTGGTCGACTCCTCCAACGCGACCATCGACCCGACCCTTCGCGAGACCCTCGACGCCTGGGTCGCGGCGCACGCTGGGGAGACGCACCTCTTCGTCACCCACATCCCCCTCCTCGATACGGCGGGGCTGCGGTCCGGCGCGTTCCGGAGCCGAAACGAAGCCGCGAGCGTGCTCGAGGAGCTGGCGGCCGGCGACGTGGACGCCCTCTTCTTCGGCCACGTGCACAGCTACTACGCCTACGAGCTCGCGGGAGTCCCCAGCTACATCAGCGGGGGTGGCCTCGCTCCCGGCGAGCGCTTCGACGGCATCGACCGCCACTACCTGACGGTCGACCTCTCCGCCGCGGGGATCGAGAGCGTGGACTTGGTCCGCGTCGACTGACACCACTCGCATGGCGCACCCCCGCTTTGGTGCGGGGCCATTCGGCGTGCCATCCTCCTGCCCATGAGAACGCTCCTGGCCCTCGGGCTCTTGTCGCTCGTTGGGTGCGGAGACGATCCGCCGATGAACCTCGACGCCGCGCTTCGCTGCTCGGCGGACTCGGACTGCGACGACACACTCTTCTGCAACGGGGCGGAGCGCTGTGACCCGGAGGATCCGGTGGCGAGCCCGCTCGGCTGCGTGGCGGGCTCGCCGTGCCTCTCGCTCTGCGACGAGCGCATGGACCTGTGCACCGACGACTGCGTCGACGCCGATGGGGACGGCTTCATGGACGTGGCCTGCGGGGGCAGCGACTGCGATGACGCCGACGCTGAGCGAAGCCCGGGCGTGACCGAGATCTGCAACACCATCGACGAGGACTGCGACCCCGACACCATCGGAGACCTGGACGCGGACATGGACGAGCACGTCGCCGCCGAGTGCTGCAACGGGGACACTTGCGGCGACGACTGCGACGACGAGAACCCGGGCGCCCACGCCGACGAAGCCGAGAGCTGCGACGGCTTCGACAACGACTGCGACGGGATGGTCGACGAAGGGGTCCTGGTCGAATCTTGGCCCGACCTCGACGGCGATCGCTTCGGCGACTCCGCCGCCACGCCGGACATGGTCTGCGACCGGCCCAGCGAGGCGGCCAGCCGCGGCGGCGACTGCGACGACTCCGACGGGACCATCAACCCGGGCGCCATCGACCTCTGCAATGACCTCGATGACGACTGCGACGGCACGATCGACGAGGATGGCGATGCGATCTGCGCCACCGCCATCGGCGGGGACACCGTCGCCCGCTGTGTGGTCGACCCCGAGGGAGGCCCATCGCGCTGCTACGGCATCGACTGTTCCGGCGGTGGCGCCGTTTGCGGTGCGGGCGGGCAGAACCTCTGCAACCAAGATGTCTGCGACTCCGAGATCGCTTGCGGCGAGTGCTCCCGCACCTGTGAACGCTCCTGCGACGACGGCCAATGTGTCCTCGCGATCACCGAGGTCACCCTGACGGGCTCCGTGGCCGATGTCGTCAGCGCGGCACCCATCTCTGGCGCCACGATCGAGGCGCGCGCGCGGTGCGCCAGCACGGACGTCCTCACGACTGACGCGAGTGGAGACTTCTCCGGAATCATGCAGCCGCGGGACAGCTACCAGACGACGGCCGCCGGCTACCTCCGCGCGATCCGACCGCAGGCATTCGACCCGGACGCAGGCGATCTGGACGCGCTGCTCGGGGAAGCCGACCTCGCCTCGATCCTGGCCGACCCGGATGTCGGCGCCAGCTGGGACCGGGAGCTCGGCATCGTGCTCGCGAGCGCCGGGGCCGCCGCCGACATCGACGTGGACGGGCCGCACGGGGAGCGCATCCACGTGGACGAGAGCGGAGACGCCAGCCCCTACACCGGTCAGAGCGGTGGCTTCGTCCTCATCCTGAACGTGCTCCCGGGACGCTGGAACGTCCACGCCGACAGCGATCCCCTCTGCGACAGCCGCTGCGACACCCCGATCCGTGTAGTGGGTGGCGCCACCAGCTTCGCCGGCTTCCCCGCCTCTTGCTTTCCAACCATGTGCGTCATCGGTGACTGACCGCTCGTAGACTCGCTCTGCGTCGACCCGTTCCACG
>CAYXAP010000122.1:0-5315 GCA_964462035.1 uncultured Sandaracinus sp. | reverse complement strand
AGCTCGAGCAGCCGCTCGGCGCCGTGCAGATGGGCCTCATCTACGTGAACCCGCAGGGGCCCAACGGTGAGCCGGATCCGAAGAAGGCCGCCATCGACATTCGCGAGACCTTTGCGCGCATGGCCATGAACGACGAGGAGACCGTCGCGCTGATCGCCGGCGGCCACACCTTCGGCAAGTGTCACGGTGCGGCACCGGACAGCGCGCTCGGCCCCGAGCCCGAGGGCGCGCCGATGGAGCTGCAGGGCTTCGGCTGGGCCAGCAGTCACGGCAGCGGCAAGGCTGGCGACACGATCACCAGCGGCATCGAGGGGGCGTGGACCACCGAGCCGGCGAAGTGGGACAACGGCTACCTCGACCTGCTCTTCGGCTACGAGTGGGAGAAGGTGAAGGGCCCCGGCGGCGCGTGGCAGTGGCGACCGACCGACCGCGCGTCCGATGACACCGTACCCGATGCGCACGACCCTTCGAAGCGGCACGCGCCGATGATGCTGACCACCGATCTCTCGCTCCGCGAGGATCCGGACTACGCCCCCATCGCGAAGCGCTTCCAGGAGAACCCGGCGGAGTTCGCGGACGCCTTCGCGCGCGCCTGGTACAAGCTCGTGCATCGCGACATGGGTCCGCCCAGCCGCTTCCTCGGGCCCGAGGTGCCGGACGAGGTGCTCATCTGGCAGGACCCGACGCCCGCGGTCGATCACGCCCTCGTGGACGACGCGGACGTGGCGGCGCTCAAGAAGGAGATCCTCGACTCCGGCCTTTCGACCGCACAGCTCGTGAAGACCGCTTGGGGGTCCGCGGTGACGTACCGCGACTCCGACAAGCGCGGGGGCGCCAACGGCGCGCGCATTCGACTCGCGCCCCAGAAGGGCTGGGCGGTGAACGAGCCCGGCGAGCTCGCGACGGTGCTCACCGAGCTCGAGGCGATCAAGAAGGCGTTCGACGGCAAGTCGGGCGACAAGAAGATCTCGCTCGCGGACCTGATCGTGCTGGGTGGCTGTGCGGCCATCGAGGCCGCCGCGAAGAAGGCCGGCCACGACGTGACCGTTCCCTTCGCGCCGGGTCGCACCGACGCGACGGAGGACCAGACCGACGCGGACTCGTTCGCGCCGCTCGAGCCCACCGCCGATGGCTTCCGCAACTACCTCGCTGGCGATCAGCGCCTGTCCGCCGAGGAGCTGCTGGTCGACCGTTCGAGCCTGCTCACCCTGAGCGCGCCGGAGATGACCGTGCTGGTCGGTGGTCTACGTGTGCTCGGCGCCAACCACGGCGGCTCGACGCACGGCGTCTTCACCGAGAACCCTGGATCGCTCACCAACGACTTCTTCGTCAACCTCCTCGACATGGCCACCGAGTGGGCGCCGAAGGCGGGCGACGACGGCGTCTTCGAAGGCCGGGATCGCGCGAGCGGTGCCGTGAAGTGGACCGGCACGCGGGTCGACTTGGTCTTCGGATCCAACTCGCAGCTTCGCGCGCTCGCCGAGGCGTACGCGGAGGAGGGCGGCCAGGACGCCTTCGTCGCGGACTTCGTCGCGGCCTGGGACAAGGTCATGACCCTCGACCGCTTCGATCTCACCTGATGACCTTCGACGATCTCGAGCCGCACGAGCGGCTCGCGCTCGCCGGCCTCGTCCGAGCGATGACTCGCCAGGACGGAGTCGTCTCGGCCGAGGAGGCGACCGCGGTCACGATGCTCGCCGACGCCGTCGGTGCGAAGGCGTTCTGGTCCGCCATGAACGACGCCCAGCGAACGCTCCCGAAGCCCGGCGACGTCAGCAGGGCCGCGGAGAAGGTCACCCGACCAGAGGTCCGGCGGTGGATCTACGAGACCCTCGAAGACTTGGCCGCTGCGGACGAGATCGTCGTCGCGGAAGAGGCGCTGCTGCACTGGCTCGTGCGGCTCTGGTCACTCGAGTAATCAGCGGCGACGGAGGGCGAAGAGCACCGCCGCCGCGAGCCAGACGCCGGGGAGCGACGAGCGCCCCGGCGCCGCGCAGCCGCCGCAGCCCGAGTCCTCGGCGTGCGCTGCGCCGCCGCCTTCCTCCCCGGGCTCCGGTTCGGGCTGCCCTTCCTCGGCCTCCGCTTCGTCGGCTGCTCGCGTCTCGGCTCGCAGCACACCGCCGGTGCGGAGCGCACCGGGCAAGAGCGCCCCGAGGTCTTCGGCGACGAGGGACGCGAGGGAGACCGGCTCGACCGGTGCCGGTGCGAGGCTCGGGCCCCCGCGGGCCGCGATCGGGTCGGGCGAGTCGGCGTTGGGCGGGCCGCCCCAGTAGCCCCGCTCCGGCTCGTCGCATTTGATCGCCCCCTCCCACTCGTGGAGGATGGCGTAGCGGCCCTGGAAGCTGTTCGGGCCGCTCGCCTCGGTCGCCACCTGCTCGGCCAGCCTGCCCTCACGGTCGGGCATCCCCCGGCCCCCGACGATCGGCGGGGCCGCTCGGAACACGAGGTCTTCGTCGAGCTGGTCGGCCTCGTAGCGATGGTGGAGGCGGGTCAGGACGAAGCTCGCCGAGCTCTCGATCACATCGCCGCCGAGCACGTCGAGCTCCGATGGGCTGAGGGCGGGCACCGGACACGGATCGCAGGAGGTCGCGTCCCACGAGTACTCGGTCACCACGGCGCCCGAGTGACGTGCACGCACCTCCTCGAAGAGCGCATCGTAGAACCCCCCGAAGGCGTCCCGCGTCTCGTCGTTCACCAGGATGTTCGTCGGGATGGTGGCATTCTCGTAGTTGGCGACCTCGTAGCGCTGACCGGGCGCGAGGATGTGCACGATGAGATCCTGGCTGCCCTGGCTGTTCAGCAACCCGAGCCGCACCGGGAGCGAGAAGGTCTCGCTGTCGTAGTGGAACCGTAGCGGCGAGAGCACGGCCCGGCCGTTCTCGAAAGTGACCCGATCCGGGCTCACCTTGGCGACGAAGAACTTCGTGCCCTGCTCGACGTAAGGACGGAGCACCGGCTCGGCGCCGTCCGGGATGTCGTACTCGTTCGCGCGGAGCCACCCGTCCAGACCGCCGGAGTCCTCGGCGCTCAGGATCACGATGTCGTACTCCCCGACCTCGAACTCGGCCTCGATGGTGACCCCGAAGTCCTCGTTCGCGCCGTAGGGCGAGACGGGCGAGTTCCACGACCCGGTCATCCTTCCCAGGATGTCGAGGATCCCGGCGGCGTTGGGGCCACATGGGTCCTGCTCCCAGTACTCGACGAGCCGCGGCGCGGCGAGCGAGTCCACCCGCTCGAAGACCTCGTTCGAGAGCGTCTTCACGTTCTCTTCGTCGAGCACCACCGGCACCGGGACCACCAGCGCGAAGGCTTCGGGCGGGCCCTGATAGCCGTTCTGCATCGAGAGCACGGTTCGGGTGCCCTCGCGCATCATCACGACCATCGTCGCGTCGTTGTAGAGCGAGGCGTCGGCGCCGCTCACGTAGAAGCCACAGAACGCGTGGGCCGTCCCGAAACCGCCCGCCCACACCGAGACCATCACCGCCGCTGCCAAGGCCCGCATGCACCCCTCCGTTCGCTTCCTGGATACCACCGGGGCTCCGACCGTGAACAGCGCGACAGGTTCCCCGGAGGCCGGTCAGGGCATCGGCTGCGAGCGCGGGTTCGGGCTCGCGTCCATCCGCGGCCACCCGTCGCGCCAGTCGATGCGGTCGACGAGCGCGACCCGCCCGGGCGCACCGCCGATGCTGCCCGCGAGCCAGGAGTGGTAGACGTGGACCCAGTCGCCGCTCGGTCCCCGCAGCACCGATCCGTGACCGGGGCCGCCGAAGGCGTGGTTGGTCGTGAGGATCGGGTCGCCGAGCTTGGTGAAGGGCCCGGTCGGCGAGGAGGCACGTGCCACGCCCACCGCGTAGCTCGCGGTCGCGAAACCATTGGCGCTGTAGAAGAGGTAGTAGCTGCCCTCGTGGTGGATCATCCACTGACCTTCGACGAGCGCGCCCTCCCATGCCCGGTCGTTGGTCAGGATCTGCGTGCGCGAACCGGTCAACGAGAGGCCGTCGTCGGCGAGCGGCTGGATGTAGATCGGCGTCGGCGCGCCGACCGCGTTTCCATCCACCTTCCAGGTGAGGAAGCGGCGCCCGTCGGGCGCCTCGAAGAAGTGCGCGTCGATCACGCCCGGGTTCGGGTCGTGCAGCAGCGGTCCGCCGAGATCGGTATAGGGACCGAGCACGTCGTCGGCGTGGGCCGCGCCGAGCGCCAGGCTCCCGTCGCCGCTGCGCGCGCTGTAGTAGACGATCCAGCGGTCGCCGACCCGGTGGATCTCCGGCGCCCAGAAGTCGCCACTGCCCCAGCTCGGCCTGGAGCCCGAGGGGAAGACGGCCCCGGCGGCGCTCCAGTGGACGAGATCGGTGGAGGTCCGCAGCGGGAAGCCCGTCGCCGAGTTCCCGGAGGTGCACGCCATCACGTAGCGGTCCCCGTCGCGAGCCACGCCGGGATCCGCGCAGTTGGTCGGCACCACCGGGTTCGCGTAGAGGTCCCCACACTGCTCGTAGCGGAACGAGAGCTCGCAACGGCCGTCGAAATGCGGAACCCAGCCGTTCGAGAGCGGCGCGGGGCGCGAGCTGCCGCTGCCCCCACAGGTGCCATCCCAGGTCACGATGCCGGTCACGTCGTCGTGGTCGGCCGAGTGGCCGGGCGCACGCAGCCAGCTCGACCCGTATCCGATGCGCGTGCGGCAACCATCGGGCGGCGGCTCCGCGCACTCGCCGCTGACGTCGAGGGCGATGATGCATCCACTCGCGCCCCGGAAGACCGGCTCCCAACCGTTCGAGAGCGTGGCGACCGAGTTGCCGCTTCCGTCGATCCGGCACGCGCCGTCCCACGTCACCCGCCCATCGACCACGTCGAAGTCCGCGTCGTGACCGCTCGGACGGAACCAAGCGGCGCCGTAGGTGATTCGGGTCCGGCAGGGCTCGGGGGCTGGTGCGTCGGGGCTCCCTCCATCGGTTGGCGCCCCGGCGTCGGTCGCCGATCCGTCCGGCCCCACGCCGCCGTCGGTTGCGCTCATGTCGGTGGCGGGCCCGGCATCCCGCGAGTCCCCGAGCGAGTCGCCGCACCCCCCTACGACGAGACCGACCAGGAGGAGCCATCGCGTAGCGGATCGCATGGAGAGCTACGGAGCAACGTCCGTGCCGCCGCCACCGCCCCGCGTTCTCGCCGAGTCCCGGCCCGGACTCGGCCGAAGCGAGCACATGCGCACGGCGGGCCGCCCAGTTCCTGAACGGCGAGCGTCGGTGTGCGCGCTCAGGCCTGGGCGAGCAGCTCCTCGCTGAGAGTCCAGAGTCTCTCGGCCGACTCGTCGTCGCAGACGTGCG
>CAYXAP010000121.1:0-5388 GCA_964462035.1 uncultured Sandaracinus sp. | reverse complement strand
CTTCGTGCAGCCCGTGAACATCGGGGTGAGGGTGACGATCAGGAGCGCGGCGATCGGCCGCTTGCGCATGGTCCACCTCCGCGTGGGTGCGTTGCCGCGAACCCCTCTCTAACCCCACTGCAGACCCGACCCTGGCAGCGCAACATAGCCCGATCGTATCGGTCGCGCCCCTCGTCCCAACGATCTGCTCGCTATGCGGATCGAGGTGCCGGATGGTGTCCGCGTGGCCCGCGTCGAGCTCGAGGAGCTTCCGCGCGGCTGGACCAAGGCGCCCGAGCACCCGCGCTGCGTCGAGCTCGGCGACGCGTGGGTCGCGGAGGGCCGCACGCTCGCGCTCGCCGTTCCGTCGGCGATCGTCCCCGAGGAGCGCAACTTCCTCCTCAACCCCGTCCACGCCGACGCGAAACGGATGACGATCGCCTCCTCCCGTTCCTTCGCCTAACGACCCGCGCTTGCTGTAGAAATACGTGGAAGGGCGTCCAGCAGCACCGGACGACGGCAATCACGAAAGAGCGATCGAGCGTGAATTGCTCGTGACGGGGTGGGATCCAGCTCGAGGAGATCTTCCACCGGGACCCATGCTCAGTCGGCTGCGGCGTCCTCTTCCGCGGGCGGCAGCAGGTCCTCCCGATTGTGGAGCACACCCCCCTTCATCACCCACGCGACGGCCGCCACGTTGGTTACGTCGGCGGTGGGATCGGCGGAGAGCACTACGAGATCGGCTCGCTTTCCCGGCTCGAGCGTGCCCAGATCGTCCTCGCGTCCGAGGGCGCGGGCCGAGATCCGCGTCGACGCGACCAGCACCTCCATTGGGCTCAGCCCCGCCTCCTGGAGCAGCTCCATCTCGCGAACAACCGACGGTCCGTGGAAGGTGCCGGGGTTGCCGGCGTCGGTCCCCATCGCCACCGGGATACCGGCGTCGAAGGCGGCCTTCGCGTTCGCGATTGCCGTCTCCACACGTCCGCGCTGCCGGGCGGCGACCGCGGGATCGTCCGCGAAGTCGGGCAGACGATCGGCGGGCACCGCTTCGGCTTCCCCCAGGGCGCGGGTCGCGGGGTCCACACAATCGAGCGGATAGCGATCGCCGACGAAACGCCGCGTGAACACGTCGCCGTAGCCCTCGATCACGGTGATCGTCGGCGTGTACACCACCCCGCTCTCGCGCGCGAGCGTGAAGAACTCCTCGTCGAGCGGTTCGTTGAAGACGCTGTGCACCAAGAGGTCGGTGCCGGCCCGAACCGCGTCCTTGGCCTCCCACAGGCCGGTGGCGTGCACTATGAGCCGCACGTTCGCTGCCCGCGCCTCCTCGGCCGCCGCCCGCAGGAGAGCAGAAGCCCGCGCCGTATCCGGTGGCTCGGGCGGCATGATGTACCAGATCTTCACCGCGTCCGTCCCGTTGGCCGCGTGGTAGCGAACCGCGTCGCGTACCGTTTCCTCGTCGGCCATGTACACGAACTGTCGCTCGGCCGGCAGGTTGAGCCAGAAGTCGATCGTTGCCAGAAGCGGGCCGGCGGCGCCGATGCGAGGCGCGAGTGGATCGGACTCTCCGCGGTCCCGGAAACTCCAGGTCCACGGGTAGCCTCCCACGTCGAACACCGACGTGACGCCCGAGCACAGGTAGGCCCGGAAGTAGCGCTCGGGCTCGCTCCGCTGCCGCGCTTGCACCTCCTCGTACGGGTGGAGATCACGGAGGTCCACCGCGTCGGGGCGTCCGTCCACCCATCCGGTCTGGCTGAAGTGGACGTGGGCGTCGATCAGCCCGGGGATGATCCAGTGGCCGGCGATGTCCACCACCGTGGCCCGGCGGGGGATCTGGCAGGCATCGCGGGCGCCCGCGCACTCGATGCGGCCGCCTTCCACCACCACGACGGCGTCTTCGACCGGGACGCCGCCCGCGCCGTCGATCAGCGTCGCGCCCTCGAGCACCGTGGCGTGCGGCTCCGACTCCTCGGGCGCGGGCTCGCAGGCGCCGGCGAGCGGCACGAGAGTGAGAAGCGAGATCGAAAGCAGGGTGCGTTGCATCAAAAGGCCTCCCCCGCGTCAGTGACGTGGCTGCGTCGATCGCAAGACGCCATCATGGGTGGTCGCACGATATCCTGCCCGCATCGTGCGAACCGCACAAGGACCCTCTCCGAGACCGAGGCAATCCCGCTGTAACCGCCCCGCGTCCAAAGGGCGAGCGTCCGCCGACGCCATCCGGGATTCATCGATCCGTTGGCGAGGGTCGCCGCACGCCGTATCGTCAGGCGTGGACATCCGGACCAAGCTCGTCTTCGCCCTCGTCGCTCTCGCCCTGGGCAGCATGCTCGCCCTCGGCGCCTTCATGTACGCGAGCGCTGACCGCCGGCTCGGCGCCAGCACCATGAACCAGCTCGAAGCGGTGGCCGAGTCCCGCCAGCAGGCGATCGAGGATGTGCTCGCCGGGTGGCGCGAACGAGTGCAGCTCATCGCCAGCCGCACGCAACTCCGGCTCAGCCTTCGCGACTACGATCGCACGCGGGACCCGGAGGACGTCGTCCGCATCCGGCGCATCCTGAGCGATGCGGTCGCGTCGGTGCGCACCGTGCTGTCGGTCACCGTCTTCGACCCCGACGGAGTCATGGTCACCCACGTGGGTCTGTCGGCGGACCCGCGCGCCTCCGAGCCCGCGCCCGCCGCGCTGCAATTACGGCCTGCGCCGCAACCACCTTCGCCGGCGTCGGGCACCGAGGTCGCGTTCGCCGGCGTGTCGTTCGACGCCGACGAGCGGCCCCGGGTCGCCTTCGTCTCGGACCTGATCCTGGAGCGGGAGAACGTCGGGCAGCTCCTGGTGCTGCTCGACGGCCACGAGCTGGTGGACCTCACCCGAAACGTCACCGGCCTCGGCGCGACGGGCGAGGTGCTGATCGTGATGCGGGACGAGCGGGGGATCCACACCCTCCACCCGGTGCGCCACCCGCACGACGGCCACCCGGGTCCGGTGCGGTTCGAGGACTCCGAGGGCGCGGCCGACCCCGCGGCCCGCGCGCTCGACGGCGTGGAAGACGTGTTCGCCGAGGGGCTGGTCGACTACCGCGGACAGCGGGTGCTGGCGGCCACCCGCCACATCCCGGAAACCGGGTGGGGGCTGGTGGTAAAGGTCGACGACGCCGAGGAACAGGGCTCGGCCAACGAGTTCCGGAGCGAGATGGTCACCCTCGCCCTCTCGCTGTCCGCCTTCGCCATCCTGTTCGCGGTGATCCTCGGGTTTCGCTTCGCGACGCCGATCCACCACCTGTCCGAGGTCGCCAACCGCATCCGGGGTGGTGAGCTGGGCGCGCGGGCGACGGTCAAACGGGAGGACGAGATCGGGATGCTCGCCAGCTCCTTCAATCAGATGGCAGACACGCTCGAGGAGCAGGTGGCGGAGCTCCGTCAGTTCCACCGCTTCTTCGAGGTGTCGCTCGACATGCTCTGCATCGCGGGCACCGACGGCTACTTCAAGCGCGTGAACCCCGCCTTCGAGCGCACCCTCGGCTGGAGCCGCGAACAGCTGGTGAGTCGCCCCTTCTTCGACCTCGTTCACCCGGACGACCTCGAGTCGACCGCGCACGAGATCGACAGGCTGGCGCAGGGGATCCCGACCATCTCGTTCGTGAACCGCTTCCGGTGCGTCGACGGGAGCTACAAGCGGCTGCGTTGGACCTCGTATCCGGAGCCTGACACCGGCCTGCTGTATGCGGTGGCGCGGGAGATCGCGGAACCGACGGCCGCGTGGTGACCGCCCTCCTTTATATACAGCTGGCGGGCGGGCTCATCTGGCTCCTCATGGGGGGCGACCTGCTGGTGCGGGGATCGGTGGCCCTGGCGCAACGGTTCCACGTCTCGCCCGCCCTCGTCGCTCTGACCGTGGTCGCGTTGGGAACCTCGTTGCCGGAGCTGGTCGTCGTGCTGCGGGCGGCGCTCGCCGGCTACCCCGGGCTCGCCATCGGCAATGTGGTGGGCAGCAACATCGCCAACGTCCTGCTGGTGGCCGGCCTGGCGGCCGTCGTGCAACCGCTGGCCTGCGCGGAGGGGACGGTGCGGCGCGATAGCGCGGTCATGATCGGGGTGAGCGTTCTGTTCGTCGCCCTGTGCGCTACCGGCTACCTGAGCGCGCTCGAGGGAGGGGTCCTGCTCGTCGTGTTGTTCGTCACCTCCGCCTTCACGGCGCGCGAAGCGCTGCGCCACTTCCGACAGGCCGTTCTCAGGCCGCCGATCGAGTGGGTGCTCGGGCTTCCCGCCTCGGTGTGGACGATCCTCGTCTTTGTCCTGTTTGGGGCGGTCGGCCTGCCGCTCGGCGCGAAGCTGGTGGTCGACGGTGCGGTCGGAATCGCGGCCGTACTCGGCGTGAGCGACACGGTGGTGGGACT
The DNA here is from genome assembly GCA_964462035.1 of uncultured Sandaracinus sp. GTDB lineage: Bacteria > Myxococcota_A > Polyangia > Polyangiales > Houyiibacteriaceae > UBA1660. Next base: position 1,018 of record CAYXAP010000121.1, on the reverse strand, counting down.
CACGGTGCTGGCGGTCGGCACCTCGCTCCCGGAGCTGGCGACCACCGTGATGGCCGCCGCCCGGCGTCGGACCGAGGTGGCGGTGGGCGCGGTGATCGGCAGCAACATCATCAACATCCTGGCCATCATGGGGGCGGCGGCTGTCATCAGCCCCACGGCGATCGGCGTGCCCGGCGGCTTTCTCTCCTTCGACCTCCCGATCATGCTCGCCGCCGCCCTCGCGCTCGCCGCGCTCGTGTGGCTGCGGGGCGCGGTGGGGCGCACGCCGGGGGTCCTGTTCCTGGCAGGGTACGCCACGTACGTGCTGGCGCTCGTGCTCCGCACCGGCGGCCGGGCCTACTGACTGGTTGCTCAGTCCCGGTAGACGGCCGCCAGCTCTAAGACCTAATCGCCGGTCACGATCCGGAAGCGGACGATGTACTGCACGTCGAACTCGTCCCGGTCGATCGCCCACACCTCGTCGCCGCGCGCGAACATGAGCCGCGCGCGGCCTGGTAACTGGAGCATGCCGAGGAAGCGTCCGTCGGGCTCGAACACGTCGTACACCGGCGGCTCGCGCCAGCGGGCCGGCGGGATGCGTACGTTCGAGATCGGCCCTCGCCCCGAGACGGCCGACGGCTCCTCGCGCTCCTGTTCCGGAATCTCCTCCGCTTCCACGTGGAGCTGAATCCAAACGCGGCCATCGGAATCAACGAACAGGTCCTTGAAAGCCGGCTTGGTGTCGGGGATCGGCGGCCCGTCCCAGCGCCACTCCGGATCGACGCGACGCATCTCGGCGACGACACGCTCTTGTTCGTTTTGCTTTTCGTCCGGTTTCAGCGGCACGGGCTCTCGCTGGCGACCGATCGCGATGAGCGGCGAGTCCTCGCGCAGGAGGTACACGAGATAGCGATCGCTGAAGCCTGCCACGAAGTGACCGTGGGGGCTGAAGGTCCACAACCCGTTGGCCACGAACGGCACCATGCGCGAGGCGCGGCTCCAGCCGCCATCCGTCTCGCGCGAGGCGGTGAGCGCCGGC
>CAYXAP010000120.1:0-6282 GCA_964462035.1 uncultured Sandaracinus sp. | reverse complement strand
AGCAGGCGCGCCACGGTGCGACCAAGGCCGGGATCTGCTGACGACGGTGCCGTGAGCAGGGCGAGAGTGGCCCCTGACCGCGTTCGAGCAGGTCGGGGGCCACTTCGGCGGTCGGTGATCTCGACGTCGTCGGCACCGTTGTCGGTCCGGACGAAGCAGCTTCGGTCCTGATCGTCGATGCGGATCGAGTGCTGGCCGGCACGGTCGCCGACGGCCCTGGTCGCTGTTGTGGGCGGAGCCTCGATGGCTCATCGTGCAATACGGTACCGTTCGCGTCTCGCGAAAGGCCTCGTGGTGACATCCACCGACATCCAGGCGACTGCCCGCGTCAGGTCCGTGGACCTGCGACGGCGCGGGCGCCTGGTTCTTGGCACGCGTAGGAACGGCTTCACCCAAACGCGGGAACGCCATGGAGCCCTCTTCGCGTGATCAGTGGCCAGGGGTGTTCAGGCTGGGCTTGGTGAGGCGCCGTTGTCCGCCGAGTCGTATTGCTTCGCAGGCCAGTCTCTTGGCCGATACGCCGGCCGGGTCGATCTCTGGAGGGATCCGTAGGATGCTGGCTTGAACGTGTGCGGTGTCGATGTCCGAGAACCCTATCTCGGGTGTGCCGACATGGTGGATGACGCCGTGGTGCTTCCCGCTTCCTCCCAGTTGTGCGACCGCCTCCTCCACGCTCTTGCTCGCCTCGCTGGCGGGGGCGAGTTGCGCGGTGGCGGTGTTCAGGTCGGAATCATCTAGGGCGCGATACAGGTGTGCGAGGGTGTTGGTCATCTGCGCGCGGTCGGCGAGGCGTTCGGGTGAGTAGCGCGCGACACGCCGACGACCAGCGCTCTTGGTCGCGGTGACCTCGGTGGACATGGGTGATGGGCTCCCCTTGTCGTGGGTGGTTGCTGCAGCCGGACGGACGAGGACCCCATCGACCGGCAGGGCCGCCCAGGTCGTCGCAGGTTGCCTTCGAACTCGCCGCGAAGTGCCGGTTCGACACCGGCGAGACGTCTCCGATTGCCCGAGTCTGCTGCAGCCGGCCCGGGCTTCGCGTTGGTGATGATGACCGACGACTCGCATCTAGGGGAGGGGGAGCTCCCTGAGCTGCCTGCGCGAGGAGATGTCGAGCTTGCGAAAGATGTTGCGCAGGTGGGCCTCGATGGTGCGCGGACTGAGGAAGAGTTGCGCGGCGACCTCGCGAGACGTGGCCCCGGTGGCGACCAGGCGCGCGATGTGCTGCTCCTGGGCAGTGAGCGCGTCCGTGGGTGTGGTCCTGCGCTTGCGCGGGTGCTCACCAGTGGCCCGCAGCTCCCGCGCAGCGCGTGCGGCGAACCCTTCCGCACCCATCGTCGACAACATCTGATGGGCAGTGCGCAACTGGTCACGGGCATCCTGGCGCCGACCCTCGCGACGGAGCCACTCGCCGTAGACGAGATGCGTGCGGGCGAGGTAGACGGTCATCCGGCATCTCCGCAGTCGCTCGATCGCCTCCCGATAGTGCCGCTCAGCAGATGGGCCGGTGCTGGTCAGCCCCAGCGACCGTGCGGCCAGTCCGGTCGCCCACGCCGTTCCCGTCGCGTGTGCTCGCGAGTTGAGCTCCTCCACTGCGGTCTCCGCACGCCCTGGATCGCCCGCTCGAGCAGACGCCTCCACGAACTCGGGCAGGCTCGCACTGCTGAGCGACAGTTCGTGGGACTCGCAGGCACGGGACGCGGCTTCTTGCGCGGCCGCATAGTTTCCCAGCCCGTTGTGCAGGACCGCCATCGCGTAGCGAGCCAGCGCGGCATCGGTTCCCCCGTCCGGATAGGCAGGATCCTGCGCGGTGACGGCGCTGAGCGCGGTCGTCTCCGCCTCGTCCCCACGCCACGCGCTGAGGACGATGTGGGCGTGCCGCAGCTGCACGCCACCGATGTCGCGCGTGATCGCCGTCGCCTCGGCCGCGAGCTCGCCGGCTCTGGCGAGCTCGCCCATCAGCACCGATGCGATCGACTGGAAGCTCAGGGCCGCGGGGAGCGTAGCGAGTGCGCCGACCTCGCGGGCGAGCTGGACGTTGCGGCTTGCGAGCACGTGGACCAGCTCGTCATCGAGGATCGCCACCGCATTGCGGCCGGCGAGCCACAGCCAGCGGTCCTCGTCGGGGTCGCAGCCAAGATCCGGGCGCTGGATGTCGCGAAAGGCCTCGAGCGCGCGGCGCAGCTCGGGCGCTCCCGCCGAGAAGCCCCGCGTCAAGCTTGCCGCGAGACCGTCGAGCAGGAGGTCGACGGGTCGCTCCGGGGGGACGGCAGCCGGCGCGCTCAAGGCCGCTTCGGCGATCTGCACGGCGTCACCTCCGCCGTTGATGGTCGCTGCGTCCAACGCATGCAGATAGGTCTCCCGGGCCAACGCGGCGTCGAGCGGAGCGAGTGACCTCGCGGCGGCGACCATCATCCCCGGCGAGTCGCGGTCGCGTGAGAGGTGGAACCTGATCTGCGCGTCCAACAGCTCGGTACGAGCGCGCTGGAAGGCGTCCTGAGGCCCCGCCTTCGCGAGTGCCAGCAGCTGGAGGGCGGACTCCGATGCGCCAGCCTCGTGCTTGGCGACTGCGGCCTCCAACGCACGCCTTGCACGCTCGGCAGGCTCGGGCGTCAGATCTGTGGCCTGCTGGAGGAACGCCGCCGCGGCCATCACCCCGCCGCGCGCACGCGCCCGCCCGGCTGACTGCTCCAACTGGTCTGCGACCGCTTCGTCGACCCCGAGCACCGCCTGCGCGCTGTGCCAGGCTCGGCGATCGGGGTCACGAAGTGGATCGGTCGCACGGGCCAACGCGCGATGCGCCCGACGGCGATCCGGGGGTGTGGCGCTCCGGTAGACCGCCGAACGAACGAGCGGATGCCGGAACCGCACCCGAGTGTCGACGGTGACCAGGCCGGCGACCTCCGCCGGCGCAGCCGTCTCGCGAGCGATCCCGAGATCTGCTGCGGCGCGCCACAGCAGATCCGCTTCACCGGTGGGCTCCGCCGCTGCGACCAGCACCAGCAGCTGTGTCTCGGCGGGCAGATCGCTCGAGCGGCGCTGGAACATGTCCTCGATCCTGCGCGGCACACTCATGGCGTCCGGCAGTGCGAACCCTCCGGCCAATCGTGCCGGTGAGGTGCTTCGGGGCAGCTCCAGCAGGGCGAGGGGGTTGCCCCGTGCCTCGGCGATGATCCGTTCGCGCACCTGTTGGTCGAGCGGAGTGGGGACCGCGGCGGCCAGCAGCGCCCGCGCGTGCTGCGGGCTCAGGCCGTCCAAGCGGAGCTCGGGCAACCCCGCGAACGCACTGGGATCTCCGGTGTCACTGGGGTCACGCAGCAGGACCACCATGGCCACGCGCTCGGCTGCGACCCGTCGCGCGACGAATGCCAGAACCTGCGCGCTGCCTTCGTCCAGCCATTGTGCATCGTCGACGAGGCACAGCAGCGGGCGCTCTTCGGCGACCTCGGCCAGCAGGTTCAGTACGGACAGCCCGATCAGGAACCGGTCCGGTGCCGGGCCGGCCTGCTGCCCGAACGCCACGTCCAACGCGGCGCGTTGTGGATCGGGCAGTGCGTCAGACTGGCCGAGGAGCGGCGCACACAGCTGGTGAAGACCTCCGAAGGCGAACTGCGACTCGGACTCGACCCCGACCGAGCTGGCCACACGGAACCCTGCTGTGGACGCGACGCCGCTTGCGTGCTCGCGCAACGCCGTCTTGCCGACGCCAGCCTCTCCTCTCACCACCAGCGCTCCGCTCCGTCCGGCACGAGCCCCCTCGAGCAAGTGCTCGACGGCCTCGCGCTCGGCGCGGCGGCCCACGAGGTCCACCACCTGCTCCTCCCGTCCCCGTTCACCCCAACTAGGTGATTCTCACCGATGCGGACAACTCCTGTCCCTAGGCCGCGCCCTGCTGAGGGTGAGCAGCGGGTGCGACTTCGGGAGATTGCACCGACGCGACCGCGCTGGATCCTGCGGAAGCGTGAGAGGCGCGGCACGAATCGCCGCTGATCGGTCTGCCGCACCTCCTCGTCCGGGGATCAGAGGCTTCCCGAACGGGGACCGGCACTCCGCTCGAGCGGGCTGCTCATCCCGGTCGTCGTTATTGCGTTCTCGGTCCACCAGCACGAGATCTTCACTGACAGGACAAGTCTTGGCTACATCGCAGCGATCGTCGTGTTCATCGTGATGGCGTTCGGGCTTCACACCACGGCGGTGACCACCTTGGCATCACGTCGGCAGAACCTGTTCCTCAAACGGCTGCGCTCGACTGCTGCCGAAGGCGGCGGCATCGTCACGGGGTTGGTTCTGCCCGTCATCCTGACCGCACTTCTCCAGGTTGTTGCGATCCTCGCCGGTCTCGGCCAGGACGCGGGCGGGCCGGCCCAGATCCTGCTGCTGACGGTGGCGATCCTCACGACGCTGGCGATGATGCTCGGTCTGGCACTGGCGACTGCCGGTCTCACCAACTCCCCCGAGCACGCCCAGGTGGCCACGCTGCCCATCAGCCTGGGGGTCGCGAGTTGGGTCGGGATCGCCAGCGAGGACCTCACCGTGCTCAAGCGTGCCCTCCCCGGCGGCGCTGCCGCTGAGCTGATCGTCCACGCCTGGGACGGCGGTGTCGCTGTCGCCGCCTCCACTACCACCACGCTCGATCACCAACCCTTAGAAAGGAACGAGTCATGGGATTCATCACCGTCGGAGAAGAGAACTTCACGCCGATCGAGATCTACTACGAGGACCAGGGGACGGGACAGCCCGTCGTCATGATCCACGGGTACCCGCTGGACGGCCACAGCTGGGAGCTGCAGACCCGGGAGCTTCTCGCCGCCGGCTACCGCGTCATCACCTACGACCGTCGCGGGTTCGGCAAGTCCTCGAAGGTCGGCTCCGGCTACGACTACGACACCTTCGCTGCCGACCTCGACACGTTGCTGGAGACCCTCGATCTCCGCGACGTCGTACTGGTGGGGTTCTCGATGGGCACCGGCGAGCTTGCCCGCTACGTCTCGCTACACGGCCACGAGCGGATCGCGAAGCTCGCGTTCCTCGCCTCGCTCGAGCCCTTCCTCCCTGTCCGCGACGACAATCCCGACGGCGTGCCGCAGGAGGTCTTCGACGGTATCGAAGCAGCGGCGAGGGACGACCGCTACGCGTGGTACTCCCAGTTCTTCTCCGACTTCTACAACCTGGAGCAGAACCTCGGCGAGCGCATCAGCCAGGAAGCCGTCGACGCCAGCTGGAACGTCGCCGTCTCCAGCGCACCGGTCGCGGCCCACGCCGTGGTTTCATCATGGATCGAGGACTTCCGCGGCGACGTCGAGGCGGTCCGCAACAGCGGGAAGCCCACGCTGATTCTGCACGGCACGGCTGACAACATCCTCCCCATCGAGGCCACCGCCCGTCGGTTCCGCCAACTGCTGCCCGAGGCGACCTACGTCGAGATCGAGGACGCCCCTCATGGACTGCTGTGGACGCACGCCGAGGACGTCAACGCGGCCCTGCGCACGTTCCTCGGCTGAGTCGATGACCAGACAGATCCGCGTGACCCAGCGGGTCGAGGCGGGGGCGGTGGCGCTCATCGCCCTCATCGCGGTCGTCGTGCTCTACCCCGACTGGTGGTGGATGGTCCTCGCGGCATTCCTCGCCTTCGACCTCTCGATGCTGGGATACGTGCGATCGAGCGCCACCGGTGCCACGACCTACAATCTGGTCCACAACTACGCGTTCCCGGCTCTGGCGGCGTTGGTCGCCCTCGCGGCGGAGCCGGTGTCTGCGGGTACGTCGACCGCGGCCGGGGTGCTCGCTTGCCTGTGGGCCTTCCACGTCGGTGTCGACCGTGCGCTCGGGTACGGACTGAAGCTGCCGGACTCGTTCACGAGCACTCACCTCGGACAGATCGGCGGCAAGCGGAAGCAGCCATGACCAGCCGGAACCGGGCGAATCACGCTAGTGGAGGAGCCCGCCGCACACGCCGCCGAGCGACCTGAGAGTCGCTCGGCGGCGTCTGCTGCAGGTCAGCGGCTGTTCGTTGCGGTTGTTCGGCGTTGTGTCGGCAACGCTCGAAAATGAGGCCGATCCGACTCTCGACAACGAGGCCACCGGTTCGTTGCGTTTCTGGTCTGCCGGGTCTTGGGTCCTGATGATGGGCAGGGTGTCGATCCCACGGTTGCGCAGCCGGTAGCGGGCGCCCGTCAACGTGAGGACGTCGGCGTCGTGGACGACGCGGTCGATCATCGCGGCGGCGACGGCCTGGTCGCCGAAGACGCCGCCCCAGCCGCTGAACGGCAGGTTCGAGGTGAGGAT
>CAYXAP010000119.1:0-6326 GCA_964462035.1 uncultured Sandaracinus sp. | reverse complement strand
ACTCCCTGTTCGAAGCCGAACAGGGACACACCAATGCATCACCAGATCCAGCCGGGGGGCCACCGCCCGTGCTGAGCGTCAAGAAGGTGTACGCGGGGCGCGGTGCGGTCGACTACTACCTCGCCCAGACGCGGCGCGGCCTCGCCGACTACTACCTCCCCGAAGCGACCACCGAGGGCATCGGTGACGACAGCCCGGCACTCACCGCCCCGGGAAGTTCTTGGTGGGGCGGCGGGGCCCGGTCCCTCGGACTGGCTGGGTCGGTCGAGCGTCGCGAGTTCGTCCCGCTGTACGCCAAGGGGGCGCGCCCCGATGGCGACGGCTACCTCGGGCACAGGTTCCGCCTCCCGGCGCAAGCTGCCGCGGCCCGCGACGCCGCCCTGTCCGAAGCCGGAGCGATCGAGGATCCCTACGACCGGTGGATGGCCCAGCACGCGGTCCGGCAGCGCGGGTGGCGGGCGTCCGTGGCCGCATGGGACTGCACCTTCTCGCCGGTGAAGTCGGTCTCGTTGCTGTGGGCCTCGGGTGACCACGACGTCCAGCAGCAGGTCTGGGCCGCTCACGCCGCTGCCGTTGAAGCGGGACTCGCCTACATCGAGGAGCACGCCGCCTACGTCCGGGCTGGCCGCAACGGCGTCCGTGTCCACGACACCAGCGGCCTGGTCGTCGCCCGCATGAACGAGTGGACCTCTCGCGACGGCGACATGCAGCTCCACACCCACTGCCTGGTCCTCAACCGAGCCGAGACCGACGTGGACGGTCGCTGGCGGGCGCTCGACGGTCGGTGCCTGCTGAGTGCCCGCGCCGGCGCCGGGGCCCTCTACAACCGCGTCCTGGAAGCCGAGCTGACGCGACGGCTCGGCGTGACCTGGCGTGAGCGTCCCGACGGCCTCCGCGAGATCGGCGGCATCGACGACGAGGTGATCGAGCTGTTCTCCACGCGCCGGCGACACATCACCGCCGAAGTCAGCGACATGGTGGCCGCCTACCGCGACCGGCATGGGGTCGAGCCGCCGCCGGCCGTGGTCTCGAGCATGGCGCAGCAGGCGACGCTGCAGACCCGCCGTCGCAAGGAGGAGCTCGCGCCCGACGACGCCCTCGACCGGTGGGAGGCCACCGCCCGCGACCACGGTCGTGTCCTCCGCGACCTCCCCGCACGCGTCGCCGCGGCGGCCCAGAGCCACGTCCCCGCAGCTGACTCGAGGTTCGCCAGTGACGACGTCGCCGCTGTGCTGGCCCGCCTTGAGGCACTGCCACGGGCGACGTTCTCCGACCACGACCTCCTTCGCGTCGCCCTCGACGTCACGGCACCGGGAGACCGATCAAGCCCCGAGCTTCGCCGCGAGGCCGAGGCACTCGCTGACCGCGTGTCGACCTGTCCCGAGCTCATGGTCGTCACGTCGCCCGACCCCATCGAGATCGGCCAGAAACTGTGTCGCGCCGATGGCACCTCGGTATTCGACCGGCCCGGTCGGCGACGCTGGGCGCTGCAGTCGACGCTGTCCCGCGAGGCCTGGCTGCTCCAGGTCGCCACCGAACGGTACGGCGAGCCGCTGCCCGAAAGGCTCCTCGACGAGGCCGCCGCGGCCCACGACCTCGGCCACGACCAGGCCGCGGCACTGCGGGAGCTCGTCGGCTCCGACGAGCGGATCGGCCTGCTCGTCGGTCCGGCGGGAACGGGCAAGACCCGGACCCTGCGGGCCATCGCCGACGCGTGGCAGACTCACGGTGGCTCGGTGGTCGGCCTAACCGTCTCCCAGTCCGCGGCAGCCGTGCTCGCCGAGGAAACCGGCATTCGGACCGAGAACACCGCCAAGTGGCTGCACGAGTCACGCCACCACCGGTGGCAGCTTCCCGAGCGGCCGCTACTGCTGGTCGACGAGGCCTCCATGGTCGCGACCACCGAGCTCGTTTTGCTCATGGAGCAGGTTCGCGCGGCCGGCGGCAAGGTCCTGCTCGTCGGCGACCCGGCGCAGCTCTCCGCCATCCACATCGGCGGCGCCTTCGACCTGCTCGCCGACCGGCACGGCGCCACACGACTGCATGAGGTGCGCCGGTTCGAGTGGCCGTGGGAGCGCGAAGCCAGCCGCCAACTCCGCGACCGTGACCCGGCTGCGCTCGCTGCCTACGCGATGCGCTCACGGATCCGAGGCGGACGACTCACCGACGTCGAGGACCAGCTCTTCCGCGCCTGGCGCTACGACGCGATCGCGTCGACGGCGCGCGGTCGGCGGCGTGCCGTGCTGATGGTCGTCGGCACCAACGAGCAGGTGGCGCTGCTCGGCGAACGCGCTCGACGTGAGCTCATCGAGGCCGGCGTCGTCTCCCCCGGCCCCACGGTGGACGTGCGGCATGGCATCGCCAGTCGCGGGGACCACCTCGTCACCCGCCGCAACGCCCGAGACCTCGTGACGTCCACCGGGCGCTTCGTCGTCAACGGCGACGTCTGGACCATCGAACGGGTCCACGCTGACGGCAGCGCAACCGTGCGCTCACACGACGATCACGGCACGGTCACGCTGGAGCCCGAGTACCTGAGCTCGCACGCCCACCTTGCCTACGCGACCACGGCGCACCGGGCACAGGGGATGACCGTGGACCGCACTCACGCGCTCGTAACGAATGCGACATCGCACGAGTTGCTCTACGTGTCGGCGACCCGAGGGCGTGAGAGCAACCACCTGTGGGTGGCCGTCGACAGTGGCACGGACGAGGTCCGTGACGAGGACGACCTGCCCACCCCGGAGCACGTCCTGGCCACCATCCTGTCCCGTCGAGACCCGGACCGTCTCTCAGCGCACCAGGTCATCGAAGACAGCCAGCACGAGATGGGCTCCCTCGCCCGGCTCGGCTCGGTCTTCGAGGACCTTGCTCGCGTGACGACGGAGCGCTGGGTCGCCAACCAGTTGCGTGCGCACGGGCTCGAGACGCCGGAGGACGACGGGCACTGGCCCGCCTTGATCGCACGTGTCCGCCAGCTGGCCCTCGACGGCTACGACGTCGAGGAGCTGATGGGCGGCGCACTGACGATGCGGACGTGGGGAGACGACGTCGCATCACAGGCCGCCGTCCTGCACTGGCGACTTGGTGCCGTCGCGGCCACGAGCGCCCCCGGACGTTCCCGAGGTCCGCTCGGTTCCCTTCCTCCAGTGACCGGGCCCGAGCACGACGTCGCCGTCCAGGTCGGAGAACTCATCCGGGAGCGGTGGCGACAGATCCGAGCCGACGTGGCTGCTCTGAAGCAACCACCCGAGTGCCTGACCGAACTCGGTGCGAGACCAAGCGACCCTCGCGACGAGAGCGCGTGGCTGACCGCCGCGACCGCCGTCATCGCCTACCGCGAGCGCTACGAGCTGGCGCCGTACGTGCCGCTCATCAGTCCCCGCCCTTCGGTGACCCGCCCGGATGCCCGAGCGGCATGGGATCACGCCCGCCGACGCTGCGACGACTTCCTTTTCCGTGACCTGACCCAACTTTCGGAAGTTCAGCTGGATGCGCTCGAACAGCGGCTACGCGAGTTCGTGGGCGAAGGTCACACATTCGATCCCGCCGAATTGGCCGCGGCAACCGCTGCACCCACCCCACTGCACCACGGCGTCCGAGACCTCGAGCGCGCTGCGACGAGATTCCAGACCTGGCGACAGGATGCCGCCGTAGCCGCCCAGCGCCTGCGACTCCTGGCCGAGGTACGGAGGAAGCGCGGTGCCCTTGCACGTCGGGCCCCCGAACTGCGCCGGTAAGCAGCCGCCGCACCCGCCCGGCACTCCCCGCTACGGGCGCCTCCTTGGCCACCCACCGCCCATAACCCGCACGAGTCTCGTGACGCTTAGGCTGAGACGGGCCCTTCGAGATGAAGGTAGGTGGCCGCTGGAGGGCGCCGAGTCGTCGAAGGGTGTAAACCCACTCCTGCGGGCATTGCTCATCGGGGTGCCGGACCGCCTCCGGTCTCGCCTCGCATTCGTGCACCCACCACGACGACGGAAACACCACGACGACTGATATGGCCCGGGGCCCCCGCGTTGATGATCTCGGGCCTCTTGGTTTCTCTCCAACGGCGTTCCTTCTGGCGTGGCATTACCCTGCCCCAGGACCACCACGACGGTGGGCGGGGCGTGTAGCGCGGGGTATTTCATGAAGGTTCCAAATCTCGATGGCCACCATCAGGATCCGACGAAGGGCACGATTCGGCTCAAGCACGAGTTGCTGAGGAAGTACTTGCCCCCCTTCGCTGGAATGGCTGGGAAGACAGCCATGCGGCGCGAAGTGCACTACTTCGATGGGTACGCAGGTGCTGGGACGTTCGCCGACGGGAGTGCAGCAGGGGCCGCACACACCCTCAAGATGATCGCAGGCTTGAGCGACGCCAACCGCAAGTTGGTGTGCACGTACGTCGAGAAGGATCGCAACCACTTCCAGCGCCTCAAGCAGCTCATCGAGGCGGATGAGGACGCCTATCCCGGTGTAGAGGTCATCAAAGGGTCGGCCGAGAGAGAACTTCCCAAGGCCGCTGCTCGCGCCCAGGGGCAGCCATTCTTCTGCTTCCTCGATCCGTATGGACTCAACGTCGACTTTGAGGACCTCGCCGAACACGTCTTGAGTCGACCACACAGGGTTGGAGAAGCCACTGAGGTGCTTCTGCTCTATGCAAGCGAAGGTGTGCGCCGATGTGCGGCGCGGCTCACCGAGGATCCGAGTAAGGATCCAACCGTCATCAGGGCCCGCGAGAGCACGCTACGCACCCTGGACGGGTTCCTTGGGACGAGTGCATGGCGGGACGTGTGGACCTCGAACGCACCAAGAGAGGACCGCGAGGATGCGATCCTTGACCTCTACCGTGAGCAGTTCAGTGAGTACCACTTCGCGACAGTCGCAGTTCCGATGCGCGACAAGCCCGGTGAGAAGGCCAAGTACCACCTGCTCTTCGCGACCCGCCACCCTGCCGGGCTGTGGACCTTTCTCGACAAGCTGGGGCATGCGCATGAAGTTTGGTGCATGGAGATGGGCGCCACGTCCTCCCAAGGGAACTTGTTCGACGGTCCCGATCTTTCCTTTGACGCGCCCGTTCGACCCGAGGCTGCGGACCTTGTTGATGCCATCGAGGCAAACCTTCGTCGGGTGGTAGCCGACAAGGGCGAAATCAACCCCATGAAGGATGTAGCCGACCTGTACGGCGAGACAGTCGGAGTGGCAAGAAGCACCCATGTCCGGAAGGCACTCAAGCGATTACATCCGGACCTGCTCGACGAGAACGCCACAGGTCGCAAATTCTATGATCGGACCTACTACCGCGTGGACTAGAGGAGCGCAGGTATTGACTCAGGGTACTCGCGCACCTGGAACTCCCGAGGAATGTCCCCGAGGTCGGTTCCCTTGTCACGCCGCCCCACGTCGGATGCCCAGACACTACCGAGCTGCTTGAAGAAGAAGGGCACGCCCGCCTCCTGACACTTCGACTGGATGTCTCGAACCCATGCCGCCTCCATCCTCCGAGCACCATGACCCGACTCTCCTCCCACGATGACCCAATCGAGGTCATCCACACACAGGGAGGGCAGCGGACCGAGGAGCGGTTCCAGGGACAGAAAACGCACGACTGCCGGGGTCTCACGCAACTTGTCCACACGCCACGCAAACCGGTCGAGTTCAACCGTCGTCCCGAACCAGACATGTCCGATCGGTTCAGGGCGAAGCTGGCGCATCACCGAAGCCATTCGCCCCGGCCGCTTCGTGAGCACTTGGAACTCGTGCTGAGGCGCCTGCTCCATCGAGCACAGCACCCGTTCGATGTACGAGGCAGGCACTCGTTCGTGGAAAAGGTCTGACATCGAATTGACGAAAACCCGCCGAGGACGCTTCCACCGCGACGGTTGGTCCAGTCGATCGGGCCAGAATCGCAAGTCGAATCCCTGTTCGTACGGATGACCAGCAACGCCGCGCCAGCGCTCTGCGAACGATCGTGCGTAGCAGTTGTCGCATCCAGCGGACACCTCGGTGCAGCCCGTCACGGGGTTCCACGTGGCTTCGGTCCATTCGATAGAGCTGCCGTCCGCCATGGCTACCCCTTCTTCGTGGGTTCACGATAGGCGGCATGCGCGCCGCCACCTCCGCACTCCGTCCGTCCGACCGAGCGTACGCCTTGATGCTATCGAACATACGTTCGAACCCTGAGTCAAGTTCGTGACTCCATCCATGAGAGCCGCGCGATGCCCCGAGCCTGAGGCCCCGCTCTGGGGTAGCGCCCCTCAGGGACGATTGTCGGAGGGCCTGCGCCGCGCCTGGGCCGGCGACATCGAGCGTGACGCGCATCACGGTGATCGCGAAGTGAG
>CAYXAP010000118.1:0-6605 GCA_964462035.1 uncultured Sandaracinus sp. | reverse complement strand
CGCACCCGACGCGCCGCTCCCCTGTGTGCCCTTCGAAGACGTCGCCGACCCGCCGGCCGACCCGCCCTACTCCGGCACCGCCTTCATCAGCGACGACCTGATCACCGCAGACGACCCGAGCGTCTTCGACGACCTCGTGTACATGGGCCAGGCGGAGCGGACGATGTTCGATCGGCGCACGGCCTCGTTCGAGACCTACGATGCGTACCTCTTCGACGCGACCTTCGGGACCGACACGCACGTCGAGATCCAGGTCAACCCCGAGTTCGGCCGCGACGAAGCCGAGGTGCAGGCGCGGCGCTACGCCGTGGTGGTCGGCCGCATGCCCGCGTTCCTCTTCGCCAGCCTCGAGACCTTCTGGATCCACCTCGGCATGGAGGCCTTCGGCGGCGGCAACCAGAACCTGCTGATTCACACCGGCATGGGCGAGAGCTACGAGGCGGGCGGCGAGCTCGAGGAGATCATCGTCCACGAGCTCGCCCACACCTCGATGGACGGGCCGCACGCCAGCACCACCGAGTGGCGGAACGCGCAGAGCGCCGACGGCGTCGCGCTGAGCACCTACGCGCGCGACAACCCGACCCGTGAGGACGTCGCCGAGAGCCTCGGCCCCTACCTGGCAGTCCGCTTCGCGCGCGACCGCATCGACGCGGAGACCGCCGCCACCATCGAGCGGACCATCCCGAACCGCATCCGCTACCTGGACTGCCTCGGGCTCTCGATGGAGCTGCTGCCCTGACGCCGGTACGTCGCGACCAGCACGTCGCGGAACGCAGGCGCGTTCGGGTCGATGGCCTCCACCGGCGTGACCGCGTGCAGCGCGCGCGTGTCGTCCACGAGCGCCGCGTCGAAGGGCTGCGCGAGCGTGAACGCACCGAGCCTCGCCCGGTCCGGTGCATGAATGGAGGTCGTCCCCTTCCGGATGTTCACGCGCTGAATCATCAGCACGAGCACATGGTCCACACCGTCCCGGTGCATCCCTTCGGGCGTCGGCGCCCCCTGCTTGCCGAGCCGCGCCTCGATGCGGAACTGGTGCACCTCCACCTCCCAGCGAGGGTCGGCGCCGCTCAGGGGCGCGAAGATCCGCGCGCCCTCGAGGAGCACCGTCCGGAGGCTCTCGCTCTGGGCGGCGACCGGCAGCAGCGGCTCGAAGCTCCGCTGGATGCCGCCCTGGAGCTCGTTGTACTCCGGCGACTGGTAGTGCGGCCGCGCCGGCTCCGCCCGGACCGACCCCGGCGCCACCGTGAACACCGCGTGCCGCCGCTTGCGATCGCGCCCCACGACCGCGAGGTAGGGGTCCGGTCCCAGGTCGGCCCACGTCGCCGCGAACGCTTCCCAATCGGAGAGCGAGCCGCTCTCGAGCAGCCGCCGCCGCATCGTCTCTCCGCGGAGAAAGGCGTAGCCCTTCTCCCGGATCCGATCGGTCACCGTGTCCGCAGCACTCACCGCGAGACGATAGGCCCGGCGCGCCGAACGTCGAGCCGACAGCTCGCGACCTTGGAGCGCTGACCCGCTCAGTGGTGGTCGGCGGTGAGCTCCAGCTCGGTGCCGGCCGGGAGCTCGTCGATCGCAGCAATCGTCAGCGTGTGGTCACCACTCCAACGGACCTCGAAGGTGAGCTCGACGGGGTCGCCGACTTCGATGCCATCGATGGGGATCGACTCGGGTCGCCAGAACATCATCGTCATCGAGTCCATGCCGCTGACCTCGCCCTCGCGGTTCGTGAAGTCGGGGATGGCCTCGTGATGGATGGCGAGGTTCCGCTGGCCCATCTCCATGACCTGGCCACGGACGGTGTAGGTTCCGTCGGGCTCGGTCGGCGGGGCCTCTTCGGCTCCGCAGGCGGACAAGAGGAGAGCGGCGAGGGTGATGGCGCGCATGCTCTTCGGGTGGGCTCGCGACGGCCCGGGGTCAAGGCGGAAGCCCCCTTCGCTGCCAGCCGTTGTATGTAGCGATGGTGCAACCGGTGAAGGCAGGCCTCGGGCTGCGGCTCACGCGCTGGCTCCTATTGGTGCCGCTGACGCTGATGTGCCTGTGGGCGATGCTCGGGCCTCCGACGGGCGAGACGCTCGTGTTCACCGTCGGCGTCCTCGTTCTGACCGTCGGCTCGTTCCTTCGCGATCGGAACCGCAAGCGAGCGATGGCGATCGGGCTCGCGATCGCCGTGAGCGTGGTCTTCGTCCGACTGTGGATGGGCGCCGAGGGCGAGACGATCCGCAACACGAACGCCCCAGGCGACGAGCCCGGCCGCTGGCTCGACCGCGTCGTGCCCGAGCGCGAGTTGGCGCTCGGGGGCTCGCGAATGCTCCTGGTGCTCGGGATGATGCCAGGCGACGAGCCGGGTCTGCTCGAGCACCTGGCGGACGGCTACTCACGGATGCGGTCGGCGGAAGGGGCCGTCCCCTCGCCCGTGCTCGGCAACTTCGTCCTGGGACAGACACGGAATGACCACGGGGTCTTGCGGGTCGGGCCGGAGCGCTCGAGCGAGACCGTGCTGGTGTTCCTCCATGGCTTCATGGGCAGCACGACCCTGAGCTGCTGGCAGGTGGCACAGGGCGCCTCCCCCCAGGGCATCGAGACCCGATGCCCGGCGATGGACTGGCGGGCCCGGTGGGACTCGCCGGCCGGGCGAGCGATCGCTCGCGAGGCCGTCGAGGCCGCCCGTGCCGACGGAGCGGAGCGGGTGGTCCTGGCAGGGCTCTCCGCCGGTGCCA
Organism: uncultured Sandaracinus sp.; assembly: GCA_964462035.1. GTDB lineage: Bacteria > Myxococcota_A > Polyangia > Polyangiales > Houyiibacteriaceae > UBA1660. Next base: position 3,891 of record CAYXAP010000118.1, on the reverse strand, counting down.
TCGGGACGAGTCGCATCGCCCGCGACCTGGGCGCCGACGCCGTCATCCTCATCAGCGGGGCGAGCCGGCGGCCGCGGCTCGCGCAGGTGCCCACCCTGGTCCTGCAGGGTGGGCGAGACCCGATGACGCCGCCGGCACCGGCACGCGCCTACGCCGAGGGCGTCCGGGGGGCCCGATACGTCGAGATCCCCACCGCCGGGCATTGGATGGTGCTGAGTCACCACACGCGCGTCACCCATGAAATCACGGAGTTCCTGGCCGAGCTCAGCCGTCCGTGACCAAAGACATCACCCGATCGGGTGAATTTACCTGACACAAAGGTCATCTGCGCCTACGGTTCCACTCGTGAATACGACTCACCCCGTGACCTCATGACGAGTCCGCTCCGAAAAGAGCCCCCATCCAGCGACTCCACGCCGGCGAGCTCGCCAGTGGTGGTGATGAAGCTGACCGGCTTCCTGGACGCCGAGCAGGTGCTACGGGCGACGAAGCAGGCCGGCGAGCAGCTGGACCGCCTAGGGAAGGGTCGACTCCTCGTCGATTGCCTCACGATGAACGACTACGAGGGCGAGGCCCGCCGCCTCTTCACCGAGTGGAACGCCCAGAACAAGAATCGCGTCGAGGGCGTGGCCGTGGTCACCGACAAGCTCCTCTGGCACATGGTGGTCAGCACCATCGGACTGGCGTCGAGCCAGACGATGAAGGCGTTCAGCAGCGCCGACGATGCCGAGGCGTGGCTCGGGAAGCTGGTCCCGAAGGTTCGTCGCTGACCAGCGCTCAGGCGGCGAGCCAGGGCAGCCGACGGGGCGCGTGCAGGAAGGTCGAGCTGGCCTCGATCGCCTCGAAGGCGTCTTCGAGCTCGCCGTCCACGCCGGCCAGAAGCTCGCTGACCTCCCAGACGTTCACCTGGTCACCGAGGTCCTCTTCCCAGGTGAGCAGGCACTCGACCCAGATGAGCTCTTCCTGGTGCTTGGCGCGCCCGCGGGGCAGCGGCGGCGGGAGGCGCTTGAGCGAGCCGGTCAGGATGGAGCGCAGCAGCGAGTCGTTGTGGTCGAAGGCGATGCCCATGCCGGGCTCGAAGCCGTCGGCCGGCTCGACCTCGGTCCGCTGGACGTGGCCGAGGATGCAGAGCGACTCGCCGAGCCGGGGCGGCGTCAGCTCGATGAGCACCTCGTCGCCGGGGTCGAGCAGCAGCTCGCTGATCGCGAAGACGCCATCGGCGCTGATGTCGCGGATCCGGAAGGGGATCGGCTCCCCGTAGACCTCCGAGAGCACGGTGCACTCGAGATCGATGGCGTGGCGCGAGGCGGAGCGACGATGGGGCTGGATCTGGACGGGCTGAAGCATGATGACGGCTCTCCTGCCCACAATGTCCTACATGTGGGCCAAGCCGCCAAGAAAGTGGTTCGCGAGCGACCTCAGAGCCCGTTGGCCTGGCGGAAGAGCCGCATGTAGTGGATCGACCGGAAGCCGAGCTTCTTGCCCTCGTCGATGTAGACCGCGACCCCGTCGTCGTGCTGCGGACAGACGGGCACCTGGAGCTTCACGACCCGCTGGACGCTGATGGGCGAGACCATCGCAGCCGCGCTGCCGAGCGCGCTGGTGCCCTCGATGGTCTTCATGCCACTCGACGGCTGACCGCAGCAGGGACAGATGACCACCCCTCCCTGCGCCACCCACTGGGGCCCCTGCTCGGGCATCGGCGCCGTGAACACGGGAAACGAGTGCACGTGGTCCGGCGCCACCGGGGCCATCTCCCGCGAGCCCTCGAGCCACTCCCCACAGCCCTGGCACTGGAGGATGCGGCCCTGCGCGATGTGGAGCACCTCGTTGGCGTGGCCGCACTTGGGGCAGGCGACGGTCCCCGCCCCGCCGGTGACCAGCATGCTGATGCCACCCCCGATGCCGGAGAGCGCGAGGATCCCCCCGACCAGGTAGACCCATGCGCCCCAGCCGAGGAGCACGCCAGCGACGATCAGCCCGACGCCGAGGATCCCGATCGAGGTCAGGTAGATGGCGAAGAACTTGTTCTTCGACGGGTCGGCCTGAACGGCAGCGGAGCTCATGCCACTCGTCTACGGCCAGAGCCCTGCGATCTTCCGCCCCGAGTCAGAGGTCGATGTCTTCCGCGTCGACGCTCGGCGCCTCGGCCATGATGAGCTGGTAGCGGGGCGCCGCGTCCTTGCCCATCAGGTCGCTGAGCACCTGGTCGGTCTCGAGCGGGTCGTCGATGATGACCTTCAGCGCTCGCCGGCGTGCGGGGTCGAGCGTGGTGGCCTTGAGCTCCTCGGGCGGCATCTCCCCGAGACCCTTGAAGCGGCTGACCTCCGCTTTGACGTTCTTCGGGAGCCCCGCGAGGATCTCGTCGCGCTCCGCCTCGTCGAGCGCCCAGTGGGTGTCCTTGCCGGCGTTCACCCGATAGAGCGGCGGCTGCGCGATGTAGACGTGCCCCTCGCGGATCAGCGCGGGCATCATCCGGTAGAAGAACGTGAGCATCAGCGTGGCGATGTGGTGGCCATCGCTGTCCGCGTCCATCAGCAGGAAGACCTTGCCGTAGCGCAGCTTGCTGATGTCGAAGCTCTTGCCGATGCCGCAGCCGAGGGCCTGGACGACGTTCTGCAGCTCCTTGTTGTTGAGCACCTGCGTCTTGCTCGCTCGCTCGCTGTTGAGGACCTTGCCTCGCAACGGGAGGATCGCCTGGGTCTTGCGGTCACGGCCCTGCTTCGCGGAGCCGCCAGCGCTGTCACCCTCGACCAAGAAGAGCTCGCTGTTGTCCGGGTCCGTGCTCTGGCAGTCGCTGAGCTTGCCCGGCAGGTTCAGCCGGTGGCTGACCGCGCTCTTGCGCTTGACCGTCTTGCTCGCCGCGCGGCTCGCCTCCCGGGCGCGTGCCGCCAGCACGGCCCGCGCGACGATCGAGTCGGCGCTCGACTTGTTCTCGAGCAACCACTGCTCGAGCGCGATGCGCATCGCGCCCTCGACCTGACCGGCGACCTCGCGGTTGTTCAGGCGCGTCTTCGTCTGTCCCTGGAACTGCGGTTCGCCGACATACACGCTCACGATCGCGACCAGGCCCTCGCGGATGTCCTCCGCCGAGAGCTTCACCTTGGTCTTGATCTTGTTGGCCTCGATATAGGTCCGAAGGGCCTTGTTGAGCGACGCCTTGAACCCGCTGTCGTGCGTGCCGCCGTTGTTGGTCGGGATGCCGTTGGCGAAGGTCTCGATGCTCTCGTCCGGCGACTCGGTCCACTGGAGCGCGACCTCGAGCCGGATGTCGTCCGCGCTCGTCGGATCGTAGGCCAGCGTGAAGGGCTCGGGGTGCACCGCGGGCTTGCCGCTCTCGGTGATCCGCCGCTGTACCAGCTCGACGATCCCCTTCGGATGGTGGAACTCCTCGCGGTTTCCCTTCTCGTCCTTGAAGACGATCTTGAGCCCCTTGTGCAGGTAGCTCTTCGCCTCGAGTCGCTCGCGCACCCGCTTGGTGTCGAACTTCTCCTTCTTGCCGAAGATCTGCGCGTCCGGCCGGAAGTGGATCTGGGTCCCGCGCTTGCTGGTCTTGCCGCCCTTCTTCAGCTTCGACGTCGGCGTGCCGCGCTCGTAGCTCTGGGTGAACGTCTTCCCGTCGCGCCAGACCGTGGCCTCCATCAGCTCGCTGAGCGCGTTGACCACGCTCGAGCCGACGCCATGGAGACCGCCCGAGACCTGGTAGCTCTTGCCCTCGAACTTACCGCCCGCGTGGAGCGTGGTGAGGATCAGCTCGAGCGCCGACTTCTTGTGCTTGGGGTGCTTGTCGACCGGGATGCCACGGCCGTTGTCCGTGACGATGGCGCCCTTGAGATCCTTGTCGAGCTCGACCTCGATCTTGGTCGCGTGGCCGTTGATGGCCTCGTCGAC
>CAYXAP010000117.1:0-7284 GCA_964462035.1 uncultured Sandaracinus sp. | reverse complement strand
CATCGCTCTGGGGTGCAGCCGCTCGCGTCCTCAGATCCCCAGCTGCTGCGCGATCGCCGCCGCGGGCATCGCTCCGGAGATCCGCTTCGCCTCCCGGCCCTGCTGGAAGAGGATCATCGTGGGGATGCCGCTGATCTGGTACCGGCCCGCCACGCTCGGGAGCGCGTCGGTGTCCACCTTGGCCACGAGCACCTTCCCGGCCTTCTCGGCGGCGAGCTTCTCGAGCTCCGGCGCGACCATCTTGCAGGGGCCACACCACGCCGCCCAGAAGTCGGTGAGCACCGGTAGTGGGCTCTTCCAGAGGAGCTCGTCCCACTCCTCCGCGGAGCTCACGTTCACTGGCTCGGCGACCGGTCCCATCGGGGCCTTGCAGGCTCCGCACTTCGGGCTCGAGTCCAGTTTCGCGGCCGGGATGCGATTGCGCCGGCCACAGGCTCCGCAGGCAACGATCATGCGCCACCGATGCGTCCGCTCGGCCGCGTCGTCATCCCCCGGTCCGTGCGCTCGCTCAGCCGGCCTTGCCGCCGAGCTGGATCAGCGCGGGCGCCGAGCCCGGCGTCGCATCCGCGAGCAGCTGGCGAATGTCGCCGTGGAGCGAGTCGATCACTCGCTTGAGGCCCTCGGCGCCTTCACGGCCCACGTCGCCCGAGTGGCTGTAGTCGACGCCCTCGCGGCGGAGGAAGTAGCGGGCCTCCGGCTCGGCGACGCAGGCCTCGAGGACCACGGCGCCGATGGGGCCGTCGAGGTCCGCCATGACCTTGCCGTGGCGCAGGTGCATCGCCCGGAGCTCGAACGATGCGCTCGCCGCCGTCACCGCGGCTCGGAGTCGGTCCACGGTCGGCGCCGGGACCGAGGGCGAGCGGTCCACCTCGGGGACTCGGGGCTCTCGTTCGACCTCGTCGCCGCTGGTCCGGAAACCGACCCAGCTCCCATAGTTCTCCTGCTTGTAGAACTGGCTGGCCACGTCGTTCACCCACGCCCATTCGCGGGCGAGATCGTCCTCCGACCACCCCGCGCACGACTTCATGAAGAAGGTCTCGTGGTCGAACTCGATGCCGTCGTGCGGGCGCGCCCGATCCAAGAGCGCGTCGGGGAGGATCATGCAGAAGGCGATGCGCACGGCGTCGGCCATCTCCACCGCCTTCTCGACGGTCTTCCGGAACGAGGCCGGCGTGTCGCCGGGGAGCCCCATGATCAGCTCGACGTCGACACCGTAGTCGTCGCGGATGGCGCCGACGACTCGCTCGAAGCGCTGCATGTCGACCGTGCGCCCGATGCGCTCGAGCACTTCGGGGACGAAGCTCTGCACGCCGATGGCCGGGTGCACGCGCCCCATCTTCGCGAAGAGCTCCAGATGCATGTCCTGCACGTGGGTCGGATAGAGGTGGCCGAAGACGGTGAAGTCCTTGAGCACCTCCGCCTCGGCGTCCGCCGCCGCGAGGTTGCGGAAGGCGCGGGGGCTCAGGTTGAAGGCCGCGTCGAGGAAGAGGACGTTCTCGACCTCGGCGCGCCGCAGCCCGTGCAGGTGCTCGACCAGGTACTCCACCGAGTGGACTCCGCCGAGAGAGACGCCGCCCCACTGGCAGAAGGAGCAGGTCACCGGGCAGCCCCGGAAGGTCTCGATGAAACCGCTGCCCGGCGGCGCGGTGTCCAGGTGATAGGGGCTCGGGTAGTCGTCGACCTGCGGTCGCTCGGCCTCGCCGTTCGAGACCCACTCGTCGCCGTTCCACACCAGCAGCCCTCGGACGGTCGACTGCCAATCCGGCTCCTGGTGGTGCAGGGCCAGCTCGCGGACCACCGACTCGCCCTCGCCCACGACGATCGCGTCCACGGTCCGCTGGAACGAGTGATAGGGCGGAAGGTCGAAGACGTTCTTCCGGGCGCTCGGACCGCCGACGACGATCGGCACGTCGGGGTGCAGCGTCCGGTACATCTCGGCGAGGCGGCGGAAGGGCAGCAACGACCAGACGTAGAGCGACGCCCCGATCATCGTGGGCTGGAACTCGAGCAGCGGCTCGAGCAGCGCCTCCGGGTCCGAGGTCTCCCGGTTGATGACGCGGATCTCGGCGTCCTCGAGTCCCGGGCAGGTGAGGAGCGACGCCCGCAGCTTGTGGATGCTGTAGCTGAAGGTGCTCAGGGACCCGGCGACCTCGACGTCGAACGAGATCAACGCGATGCGTTTTTGCGGGCTCACCATTGCTGAACTTCGTTGGTCCGGCCGAGGGGTGTCAACTGCTCGGGCCGCGGTCCATGCTCTATGATGGGCTCGATGACCCCGGCGGACCAGTTGGCGACCCACGGTTACGCGGTCTTCGACCAGCTCCTGACGGCAGCGGAGGCCGCCGAGCTCCGCCAGCGCTTGCTCGAGCTCGCGGCCCCGGTCCGCCCCGAGACCCTCTACGAGCCGGACACCCGAGCGCTGGGCGAGGCCGCAGCGGTGAGCGCATCGGGCCTGGCGCTCCGAGGGTTCGCCGGGCGACACCCCGAGCTCCTGCCGACCTACCTCCGCCCTCCGCTGGTGGCCGTGATCCGCGAGGTGCTCGGCGACGCGCGAGTCGAAGAGCTCGGTGCCCTGATCAGCGACACGGCGAGACCCTTCTTCCGCTGGCACACCCACATCGGCGGCGAGGACGAGGGGGTGCGCTTCAGGAGCGGCCACTGGCCGAAGGTCGACCGCATCGAGCGTGTGCTGACGCTGCTCTACCTCGACGAGGTCGACGAAGAGGCGGGCCCACTCTACGTGCTCCCACGCTCGGTCGGTGAGCCGACCGAGCCGCCCGGCGACATCGATGTCGTCGCATGGCCCGGCGCGGTGTCGCTCCATCCGAGCGCCGGGACGCTGGTCGCCATCGAGCAGTGCACGTGGCACGCGGCCGGGGCTCGGGGTCGCCCCGGCGAGCGGGTACTGGCCGCTGCCTACTTCGCCCGGACCGACGTGGCGGCCGCCGATTGGGCCGACCCCGCGGCGGCGACCATCGACCTGGCCCGCTTCGAATGACACCGGCCCAGCAAGTCCGTGAGCGGGGCTTCGCGCTCCTCCCAGACCTCTACCCGCCCGAGCTCCTGGCGCGCATCGGTGCGAGCCTCGACGCGGTCCACGCGCGCTACGGTGCTCCGCCGCTCACCGGCTCCGGCGCCACCTGGCTCGACGAGGGCGTGGAGATCGCGCCGCCAGGCCTGGCACTCTACGGTCTGCTCGGATTCGCGCCCGAGCTCGCGACGGACCTCTTCCGCCCGGAGGCGCTCGCCGTGCTCGAGGCCCTGCTCGGCCCTCGGATGCACCTCGAGCTGGTCGGCGCCGTGCTCAGCGACGAGACGCGCCCCTTCACCGAGTGGGAGTCCCACGCCGGTGGCATCGATGACGAGCGCTGGCGGAAGACTGGCCACCGGCCTCGTCGGGAGTCCATCGTGCGAATGGTCCACTTCCTCTTCGTCGACCCGCTGACCGATGCCGGGCCATGGCAGGTGATCCCACGTGCCGTCGGCGACCCGGTGGCCGCCCGGGGGGACATCCACGAACCCGACTGGCCCGGTGCCCACCCGATCACCGCGACTGCCGGCTCCGTGCTGCTCCTCGAGGAGAGCGTCTGGCACTCGGTTCGACCGCTGACTCACCCCGGTCGCCGTCGCTTCGTGGGTTCCTACTTCGCGTCACCGAATGCGGAAGTTCCGATCGGTCGCGACGCCAGCCTGGATGCCCTCGTGGGCACGGACACGCCGCTGGCCCCGCTCCTGAGCCACCGGCCCTCGAGTTCGACGACAACGGCGTAACGAACCGGTTTCACGAAGCGGTGGTACGCTTCCCCGGCCCTCCCCATGCCCCGCCTCCACACCATTCTACTCGCCGCCCTGGCGACGCTCCTCGCTTGCGAGGGCACCATTGGGGCGCCTCCGACCACCACGGATCCCGACGATCCGACCGTGGATCCCTGCGCCGACGGCGTCTGCGACCCGGACGATGCCTTTCCGGCGGCCACCAGCGCCTACCCACGGCTGAGCCACGGCCAGTACGAGAACACCCTGCGCGACCTCTTCGGCCTCGCGGACGTCCCCGGGCTGAGCGCCAGCTTCGAGAGTGACCCGAGCGGCACGACGGCGTTCGACAACGACAGCACGGTGCTCCAGGTCACGCCGAACCTCTGGGCGGACTACCAGGGTGCCGCCGAGGCGATGGCCGAGATGGTGCTGACCGACGCCGAGCTCCTGGGTCGGCTGACGGACGGGCTCCCGGGCACCGAGCCCGAGCGCACCCAGGCCTTCGCCGAGCGCTTCCTGCGCCGCGCGTTCCGCCGACCGGTGACCGCCGACGACGTCCAGCCTTTCGTGATGCTCGCCTCGCAGGCGGGCAGCCACTACCCGGACGCTCCGAACGACGCGGCCCGCATCGCCATGATCGTCCAGGCGGCGCTCCAGTCGCCCCACTTCCTCTACCGCGACGAGTCGGGTGAGGCGGATGCGGAGGGCCTGGTCGCCCTGAACGACCACCAGTTGGCCAACCGCCTCTCCTACACCCTGTGGGACTCGATGCCCGACGCGGAGCTCTTCCGTGCCGCCGAGGCCGGCGAGCTCACGGAGGGCGACGGGCTGCGCACTCAGGCCGCGCGGATGCTCGACGACGTGAAGGCCGCGACCAAGATCCGCTCCTTCCACCGAAAGCTCTTCGACCTGGCTCACTACGAAGACGTGGAGCTCGAGGGTTTTCCCGCCGACATCGGCCAGACGCTCCGCGCCGAGGCCGAGGCGTTCATCGACGACGTGGTCCTCGAGAACGACGGCGGCCTTCGTGAGCTCTACACCGCCTCGTACTCCTACGTGAACGAGGACACCGCGCCGCTCTATGGGGTCGAAGGTAGCTTCGGCCCCGACCTCGAGCGGGTGGACCTCGACCCGTCGCAGCGCGCCGGCCTCTTCACGCAGCCGGGCTTCCTGGCGTCGCACGACGGCGACACCGCGCCCATCCACCGCGGCATCTTCCTGAACCTCTACGTGCTCTGCACGACGCTCCCCGCCCCGCCGGTCTTCGACCCGCCCACGCTCGTCGGTGAGACCCGCCGCGAGCGGATCGACTCGATCACCGGACCTGGCACCTGCGGCGCGACGTGCCACGCCGAGGCCATCAACCCGGTGGGCTATCCCTTCGAGACCTTCGACGACTTCGGTCGCTGGCGCACCGAGGACAACGGTCTCCCCGTCGACGCGGCCGCGAGCTTCGCCTTCGAGGAGGGCGTGGTGGGCTTCGACGGGCCGGTCGAGCTCGCCGACGCGATGGTCGAGTCGCTGAACGCGCACCGCTGCTACGCGAAGAACTGGCTCGAGTACTCGTTCGGTCGGCCGGTCCAACCGGGGGACTCTCCCGTCATCGACTACCTCGCGCGGACCTCCCGCGGCGACGGACTCTCGGTGAAGGAGATCCTCGTCGGGCTGGTCGACAGCAACCTCTTCCGCAACCGCCGCCTCCAGCCCGAGGAGGACTCGGAATGAGCAAGAAGACCAAGAAGCAGCCCGTCTCTCGTCGCCTCTTCCTCCGAGGCGCCGGCACCGTGGCGCTCGGCCTGCCCTTCCTCGAGACCTTCTCCCGTTTCGGCTCTCGCGCCGGCGCACAGACGCCGACCGACAGCTTCGCGGTGTGGCTCCGACAGGGCAACGGCGTCGCGCAGGCGGGCAACAGCGAACCGGAGCGCTACTGGCCGCGCGAGACCGGTCCACTCACCACGGAGGGGTTGGCCGCCGAGAGCGACCGCGCGCTCAGCGAGCTCGCGCCCTACGCCGACAAGATCCTCGCCGTCGCGGGTCTGCGCTTCGCGTTCCCGGGCAACGGCTGCGGTCACAGCGGTGGCGGCAATCAGTGCCTGACCGCGGCCCGCGTGAGCGACACCCCATCGGGCAACGAGTCGCTCGCCATGGGCGAGTCGGTCGACAACCGCATCGCGCGCGAGCTCCACCCGGAGCGCGAGCCGCTGACCCTCTTCACCGGTCGCAAGAGTGGCTACCTGCCGGAGGTGATGAGCTACCGCGGCCCGCTCGATCTGCGTGCCGGTGAGAACGACCCCTGGAACGCCTACATGCGCATGACCGGCCTCGCCGGCATGGACGTGGAGGTCATCAACCGCATCCGCCAGCGGCGCCTGAGCGTGAACGACCTCGTCCGCAACCAGATGAACGACCTGCTCAGCGGCGACCTGAGCACCGACGATCGCCGCCGGCTGGACCTGCATTTCAGCTCCATCCGCGACCTCGAGGTGCTGATGGGCTGCAACCTGCCCGAGATGTTGGAGATGGAGGTCGAGGGCATCGATCCCCTCTCCGCCGGCAACTACCAGCGCGTCACCGAGATGCACAACGAGCTCATCGCGATGGGCATCGCCTGCGGCTACGTCCGCTCGGCGACCCTCCAGCTCGGCAACGGCAACGACGGAACGCAGCACACCATCCCCGGCTACCGCGGCGGCGCGCAGCTCCCGCGCTTCCACCAGATCTCGCACCGCATCTACAGCGATGGCTCCGAGGGCGACCCGATCGAGGGCGCTCAGGAGATGCACGGCGAGATCGACAAGATGCACCTGCGCCTCTTCCGGCACCTCATCGACCGGCTGAGCTCCTATGTCGCCGACACGGGCGAGCCGCTCCTGGACCGCGGCGTGGTCTGCATGACCAACGACCTCGGTCACGGCATCAGCCACACCTACCGGAACGTACCCTTCATCTTCGCGGGCAGCTGCGGTGGCAACCTCGACGTGGGCAAGTACGTCGACGTCCGCGGAGGCGGCGACTACGTCACACACAACAAGATGTTCAACACCATCTTGAGCGCGGTCGGCATTCGAAAGGCCGATGGCTCGCTGGTCGACGACTTCGGTGACAGTAGCCTCGAAGGCGGCTTCGTGCCGGAGATGATCGCGGCGGACGCCCCGGACTTCTAGGCGGTCGGCAGTCGGTGTTCGGAGTCGGTAGTCGGCGTTCGGCGTCGGCGTCGGTAGTCGGCGTTCGGAGTCGGTCGTCGGCGTCGGTAGTCGGCGTCGGTAGTCGGCGTCGGCAGTCGGTAGTCGGCGTCGGTTCTCGGCGTCCGCAGTCGGTTCTCGGCGTCGCCAGTCGGTTCTAGGCGTCGGTAGTCGGCGTCGGCAGTCGGTTGTCGGTTGTCGGTTGTCGGTAGTCGGCGTCGGTTGTCGGCGTCGGTTCTCGGCGTCCGCAGTCGGTTGTCGGCGTCGGGCTTTGTAGCCTCGCTTCGCATCGGCTTGCCCGCGGCAAGGGGTGAAGGGGCTGGGCTCGTCCTGCTGATGTTAGGCT
>CAYXAP010000116.1:0-8708 GCA_964462035.1 uncultured Sandaracinus sp. | reverse complement strand
GTTAAGCCCAGGGACGCTCTTAAGCAGTTAAGCCCAGGGACGCTCTTAAGCAGTTGAGTCCGGGGGCGCTCTTAGACAGCTAAGCCCGGGGCTCTCGAGCGGCTGGGCCTACGGTGCCAGAGTGTCTCGCTTAAGAACTTAACAGCGTCCCTTCGCTTAACTGCTTAAGAGCGTCCCCGTGAGTCATGCGTTGCCGAGCTTCTCCAGCGCCTCGCCGTCGAGGCGCCAGGTGGTCCACTCGCTCATCGGGGTGGCGTTCCACGAGCGGTAGAACTCCAGCGCGGGCTCGTTCCAGTCGAGCGCGCAGAGCTCGAGGCGGGCGTAGTCGCGCTCGAGGCATAGCTGACCGAGCCGTCGGAACAGGGCCGCACCGTGGCCGTTGCCGCGCGCCGCCGGCGTGACGTAGAGGTCCTCCAGCCAGAGGCCGGGCTTGCCCCGCCAGGTGGAGTAGGTCTGGAAGAAGAGCGCGAAGCCGACCGGCTCGCCGCCGTCCTCGGCGATCAGGCACTCGAAGGGCGGGCGCTCGCTCTGCATCTGCGCCCGCAGCACGTCGGTGGTGACCTCGACCGCGTCGGGCTCTTTCTCGTAGTCCGCCAGCTCCTGGATGAAGCGCAGAATCGTGACCGCGTCGTCGGCCTTCGCCGCTCGAATGCTCATGGCGCGCACCCTACCCCGACCCCCACCGAGCGGCGACATGCGCGACCGGCCCGATCGGGCTATGCCGCTCGCGGCATGAGCGACACCTCGAACTCCCCTCCCCTCGATCCCATCGCCCGCCTCGAAGCCCTCGACGCGGCGGCTCTGCAGGGCGGCGGCGCGCGCCGCATCAAGAAGCAGCACGACGCCGGCAAGCTCACCGCTCGCGAGCGCATCGACCTGCTCTTCGATCCCGGCACCTTCGTCGAGACCGACCGACTGGTCCAGCACCGCTGCACCAACTTCGGCATGGACGACAAGAAGATCCCCGGCGACGGCGTGGTCACCGGCTACGGCAAGGTCGACGGCCGCCAGGTCTTCGTCTTCGCCCAGGACTTCACCGTCTTCGGCGGCAGCCTGTCGGCGGCCTTCGCCTCCAAGATCACCAAGGTCATGGACCTGGCGCTCAAGACCGGCGCGCCCGTCATCGGCCTCAACGACTCCGGCGGTGCCCGCATCCAGGAGGGCGTGGAGAGCCTCGCCGGCTACGCGGACATCTTCCTGCGCAACGTCCTCGCCAGCGGCGTGGTCCCGCAGATCTCCGCCATCATGGGGCCCTGCGCCGGCGGCGCGGTCTACAGCCCGGCCATGACCGACTTCAACCTGATGGTCGACGGGTCGAGCTACATGTTCATCACCGGCCCCGACGTCATCAAGACGGTCACCCACGAGGAGGTGACCAAGGAAGAGCTCGGCGGCGCCACGGCCCACGAGACCAAGAGCGGCGTCAGCCACTTCACCTGCGAGGACGACGCCGACTGCATCGCCACCGTGCGCGAGCTGCTCTCCTTCCTGCCCTCGAACAACCACGAGCCGCCGCCCTACAAGCCGCCGATGGACCCGGCGAACCGCGAGGACGAGGCGCTCGACGAACTCGTCCCCCGCGACCCGATGAAGGGCTACGACATCAAGAGCGTCATCGAGGCGGTCGTCGACGACGGCGACTTCTTCGAGGTCCAGGAGCGCTACGCGAAGAACATGGTCATCGGCTTCGCCCGCTTCGACGGACATCCGGTGGGCATCGTGGCCAACCAGCCCCTCGAGCTCGCCGGCTGCCTCGACATCGACGCCAGCGTGAAGGCCGCGCGCTTCGTGCAGTTCTGCGACTGCTTCAACCTGCCCATCGTCACCTTCGTGGACGTGCCCGGCTTCCTGCCCGGCGTCGGCCAGGAGCATGGCGGCATCATCAAGCACGGCGCCAAACTGCTCTACGCCTTCTGCGAGGCCACCGTGCCGAAGGTCACCGTGATCACCCGCAAGGCCTACGGCGGCGCCTACGACGTGATGAGCTCCAAGCACATCCGCGGCGACATCAGCTTCGCCTTCCCCACCGCCGAGATCGCGGTCATGGGCCCGGACGGCGCGGTCAACATCGTGTACCGCAAGGAGATCGCGGAAGCCGACGACCCGGTCGCCACCAAGGCCGAGTTCGTGGCCCAGTACCGCGAGCGCTTCGCCAACCCCTTCAAGGCCGCGGAGCTCGGGTTCATCGACGAGGTGATCCACCCGCGCACCACCCGCCCGCGCGTCTGCGCCGCCCTCGAGATGCTTCGCGACAAGCGCGACACGAACCCGCCCAAGAAGCACGGTAACCCGCCGCTTTGAGCGAGGCGCGGCCCAGGCGCGCGAGTCGGGGCCGTTCCACGCTATAGTCGCAGGCCCCCACCGGCCCGATGACAGACGAGCTCCCGCGGAAATTCGGTAAGTACCTGCTCGAGCGAAGGCTCGGCGTCGGGGGTATGGCCGAAACGTTCGTGGCCCGCCGCGAGGGCCAGGCGGGCATCGTTCAGCACGTCTGCATCAAGCGGGTCTTGCCGGCGTTCCACAAGGATCCCGAGTTCATCCGGCAGTTCCAGCGGGAGGCGCGACTGGCCGCGAAGCTCCGGCACCAGAACATCGTCCAGGTCCTCGACTTCGGCTACGTCGGCGAGACCCTCTACATGGCGCTCGAGCTCGTTCGTGGGCTCGATCTCCGCGACTTCCTTCGCATTCAGGAGGGGAAGAGGCTTCGGCTCGAGTACCTGGGTCTGCTCGCCCACGACCTCATCTACGCGCTCGACTACGCCCACAAACCTCACGACGGCGTCGACGGGATCGTTCACCGTGATCTGACGCCTTCGAACGTGCTGCTCTCGCGCAATGGCCACGCGAAGCTCGCGGACTTCGGCGTCGCGAAGGCCATCGGCACCTCCACGGTCGCCACCGCCACCGGCGTGATGAAGGGGAAGATGCCCTACATGCCCGCCGAGCAGATGCGGGGCGGCGCCGTCGACGGCCGCACCGACCTGTGGAGCCTGGGCGTGGTCTTCTTCGAGTGCCTCGCGGGCCGCCGTCCGTTCATCGGCGCGCACGACGTGGAGGTGATGACGAAGATCGTCTCCAACACGCGGCCGAAGCTCATCGACCTGCGCCCCGACCTGCCGCAAGAGCTCTGCGACGTGGTCGAGAAGCTGCTCTCGCCGGAGCCGGAAGACCGCTACCCGAACGCCGACGCCGTTCTCGACGCGATGGCGCAGTTCGTCCCGACGCCGAAGTGGCGCCGACAGCTCGCCAGCGAGATCCGCGAGGCCTACGGCGACAGCGAGAGCGGCCCGGACGAACGCGACACCAAGATGGCCGAGGTCGCCGAGCTCCCCGCCAACGTGCCGGGCGCGATTCCGGTGGCCGTGCCGCGCGAGGACGCCGTCAACGCCGAAGGCCCGACCGACCCGGCGGGCGGCGACGGTCCCACCGAGGTCAAGCCCTCCGAGCCGCCGCCGCCCGGCCGATTCGGCACCCTCGCGGGCGTAGGTCCAGACGGCCAACCGCCGGCCGATCCTTCCCAGGCACCGACCCACCTCGACCTCGACGCCCAAGCGCGCGCCGCTGCCGCCGCGGTCGCCGCCATGAACGCTGGGGCCGACGAGCCCGACACCGACCGGAGCGGACCGCCCCCCGCGGTCGCAGCCGCCGAGGCCACCGCGCCGACCGAGCTCGCGCCAGCGTCGAAGGGCTTCCCCAAGGTGCTCGTCGCTGCCGCCGTGCTGCTCCTCGTCGGCGCGGCGGGTGCCGGAGTCCTGCTGGTGGGCAGCGACCCCGACGACCCGGTCGCCACCAACAGCGAGCCGACCGACCCAGAGGATCCGAGCGGCGACTCGACGGCCGACTCCGAGACTCCGACCGCGAGACGCCGACCACCGACTCCGAGAACCGATCGCCGACCGACTCCGCCGACCGATCGCCGACCACCGACTCCGAGTCCGATCTCCCGCAAGGCCTCGATCCCCCCGAGATCGAAGCCACGATGATCGCGGAGACCGATCCATCCGGGATGGACGGCGGCGACATGGACACCAGCGAGTCGAACGAGGCCCGCCCCGTCGAGGTCAGCGTCTCCTGCATCCCCTGGGGCGAGGTCTGGGTCGGCGAACGCTACATGGGCCGCGCGCCCGTCTCGCTTCGCCTGCCACCCGGCACCCACACCATTCGCGCCGGAGCCGGCAGCCCGCAGTTCACCAAACGCGTGCGAGTCCGTGCCGGCCGCCGACGCATGCGCGTCACCTTCGATCTCGACGCGCTCATGCGCGAGCGCGCCGAGATGCGCTGATCAGTCGAGCTGCTCCCGCATCAGGTGGCGCACCCACTGCTGCACCGTTCGCACGGACGCGGGCGGCGGCTGCGCCGGGTCGAGGATCAGATACTCGGTGTCGATCGGCGCGCGGTAGTCCAGCCAGAAGCGCCAGACGGCTTCGAAACGCTGCGGGTCGACCAGCGGCTGCGGACCGCACTCGTCATGGAGCAGGGACGGATCGAGCACCCAGTCGTAGGGATGCCGCGTGAATCGGCGCGTCGCAGCCACCGGGCAGCCCTCCATCGCTTCCCGGGTCAGGATCTCGATGCAGGTGTGGTCGGCTGCGGTCGCGATCTCACGACGGCAGCTCTCGAAGCGCGCTTGGAGTTGCGGCGAGGCGTTGGTCTCGGGACGCACCCGACCTCTGCTGACGATCAGATGGACCTCCGAGGCCTCGCCTTGGAGGAACCAAGCCAGCGCCCACACCACTTCGGCCGGAAGGCCAGGCGACACCCAGAGGGCGACCGGCGTCTTGCGGCCCAGCCCCTCCTGCCCTCGCGAGAGTGCGTGCCCGTACCTCAGCGCCCAGACGTAGCCCGGCTCGTCGTCGAGCGACACGGCGGTCTCGAAGACGAGGTGGCGATCGGAGTCGAACGTGAAGAGCTGAGGTCGGTCCCGGAGGTCATCGCCGTATCCGGTCGGTGGCTGCGCTTCGCCGACCGGCGCAATCAGCAGCACGAACAGCATGAACGGTGTCCAGCGCGCCATCAGTCGACCGCCACTTCGTAGCGACGAGCATGCGGAGCGACTTCCGCGAAGGTCCGTCGCTGAAACTCCACGAGCGCCTCCTCGCGCAGTCCGTTCAAGTCGACGCCGGCCTGCTCTTCGTCGGACAGCTCGGCGTACGCACGATCGACCTTCTCGAGGGCCTCGTTCGCGTGACGACGGACACGGTCGATCCCACGCTCCCGCCCCAGTGCCACTCGCCGTGGCCCGTCGGCTCCCGCACCGGTCACGGTGTCCGCGGCGGTCTCCATGCCGTACCGACGCTGGATGAAGCCCTCCCCCCGCGAGCGTTGCCTGCTCGTGGGCCTGCCAGGCGATCGCCCGGCCGAGCTCCTCGAGGGTGGCTGCGTCGGGCTCGCCGCTCGGATCGAGCCCGCGCGTCTGCTGGAAGTCCCGGAGCGCTTGACGAGTCTCGGCGTCTGCCTGCCCATGTTCGGGAAGGCGTGCGCCGGAGTAGAACTGGTTCAGGCGCTGCTGGGCCTGGAGGTGTGGGCTGGGCGCGGCGGTCGACGGGGTCTCGTCGGAGATGCCTCGGGCCTGCGCCGATGCCTCGATGGATCGGGTGGTCGTGGCCGCCTCTTCGGCGACCGGGTGCCGTCGTTGCGAGCAGCGCGGCACCTTCTGGTGCAGTCACACTAAATCATTTTAGTGCGCAACCGAGCCGCTCAATGCCCGAACACCTTGCCAATGATCAACGCTTCTCGTACGCATCTGCCCATGCGCAGCTTCGTTGGCTTCCTCGTCCTTTGCGGGGCGATGACGACGCCGGCGGCAGCCCAACCGGGGGGGACGACCGGACGGGGTGACGCCTGGGTCGTGGTCCCCGTGGAACCCGGTGGGGAGGAGAACCCCCAAGTCACCCAGCTCTCGGTGCGCTTGCGACGCGCGCTCGAGAGTGAAGGGACGGCCATCCTCGACGACACGGCGGCGGGCGAGCTCGTCGAAGAGCGAGTCTCTCAGCCCGTCTCCGAGCTGAGCGAGAGCGACATCACCACCTGGGCCTCGAGCTCGCAGGCCGCGCTGCGTGCCCTGGCGCGCGCCGACTACGACAACGCCCGCGAGGCACTCGTCGCGGCCCAAGAGGTCGCGCAGCGCGCCGCCGAAGAGCTCAACCGCGAGGCCGAGCGCGCTCGCGAGGTGCTGGACACCTGCCTCTTCACCGCGCGCGTCTTCCTCGAGACCCATCAGCGAACGGAGGCAGAGCGCCAGGTCCGCAGCTGTCGCGTGCTCGTCCCCGAGGTGGAGCCCCGCCGGCACCGCCATCCCCCGGAGGTCCACGCGCTCCTCGAACGGGTCGACGCCGAGGAGACCAACGGCGGGCTCCGAGTCACCTCGACCCCGACTGGCTGCACCGTCCGGATCAACGGCGTTCCGCAGGGAGAGACCCCATTCGCGGTCGAACAGCTGGCTCGTGGCGACTACCGACTGCAGGTGGAGTGCAGCGAAGAAGAGCGTGGCCGGGTCCACATGGTCCGCATCGATGACGGCACCACCGAGGTCGACGTCGACGTGAGCTTCGACCGGGCGCTGACGTCTCGTCCTTTCCCGCGCTTGATCTCCGAAGATGACGCCCTGGCTCACGGTCGAAGGCTCGCGGCGGCGCTGGACCGAACGGTGCTCATCGTCGCGGTGCCGTCAGAAGCGAACGCCCAAGTGTTTCGGGTGGAGCCGAGCGGCACTGCCACCCACATCGCGATGTCGGCCATCGGGGATGCCGCGCAAGCCGCCGGCTTCCTCCGGGCAGGCGAATCCATGGATCTTCGTGGGGACGAGCCCGAGTCGATGGAGCCCCCGACGACCGAAGCGCTCGATCTCCAGGTGCCGATGCCGGCGGAGGGCGCTACGGATCCCGGAGCCACCGAAGCCACCGGGCCGGGGTTGCCGAAGTGGCGGCTCGCGGTGGGTCTCGGGGCGACCATCGCCGGAGCGGCGACCTTCGGCGTCGCTGCGTTTCTGGCGGTCGAGCAGGGCTCGCGGGGAGCGAACTATCAAGCCGTCGAGCCGACCTTCGTATCGATGGACGGAACCGACAGCTTCCGCATCCGGCAGGACAGATGGCTGGACGCGCGAGCCCCCTTCCTAGCGACGACCTTCATCGCTGGCCCGCTGCTCGGCGCGGGCACTGCCCTGCTGACCCCGCCCGATTCGTCGGTCCCATGGTGGTCCTGGGCCGCCGGCGGCGTCGGACTGGCGCTCGGCGGGGTCTCGGTCGCGCTCGTGGTCTCGGCGCCCGACTGCCCGGCGATCAACTCCGCCGTGTTCGAGGAACGGAGAGACTGCGTCGACCGACGGCAGCGCCGCGCCACCGCTGCGCTGGTGGGCATGGCCGCCCTCCCCTTCCTCACCATCCCCCTCTCGTCGCTCCTGCAGAGCGGCGGCTCGGACACCCAGCTCAGCCTGTCGCCCACTCGAGACGGCGCCCGGCTCACTCTCGGAGGGCGCTTCTAGTGCGCGACCTGCTCGTCGTCTCACCACTCCTGGCAGCGCTCGTGCTGTCTTCGTCGGCTCAGGCCCAACCGGCCGAGCTGCCCGATGGTGTCTTGCTGATCTTGAACGCCGCGAACACGGCTGACGAGAGCAACCAGCAGCTCACGCTCGTCGAGGTCGGCAACGTCCTGCGGGACCGCGAGATCGACTTCACCGTCATCGGCGAGCACGAGTGCACGTTCACGTCGGACGGCTGTCTCGACCTGCGGAGCGAGCACGACGCCGACGCCGTGGTGATCATCAGCGTGTACAGCGGCGACCCCGGCCGGGTCGATCTGCAACTCTTCGACGCCGACCGGAGCGGCGAAGGTTCCCAGAGCTGGATCGGCGATCCCAGCACGGCTGCGGGCCAGGCGATGCAAGGTGCGCTGGAGACTTTCGCCCCGGAGTCGATCCGAGTCGTCATCGCCGGCACGCCAGAGGGCGCCACCGTTTGGCTCGGGCGCCGGACGGGTCATCTGCCATTCATCGGCACCGTGAGCCCCGGCGAGCATCGCCTGCGGGTGACCGCCGAGGGCTACCGAACGTTGACCGAGACGCTCGAGATTCCCGCGACCTCCGAAGAGTGGACCCACGAAGTGACCCTCGAGGAGGGCGAGGATCCCGAGGAGACCACCAGTCCAGGGGAGACGCCGGACCCGGCGCCCGGCAACGGTCGTGGGGTGCGGATCGGCCTCGGCGTCGCCGCCCTCGTGGTCGGCGTGGGCCTCGGTATCGGCGGCGCGGCCCTGCTCACCAAGGATGGCGACTGTGAGCTCGCCGGGTGCGTCGCTGCACCCGACCGCCCTGGCGTCGTGCCCATTCGCGAGACGACGGCCCAGGGTGTGGCACTCTTGGCGGTGGGGGTGGCGCTCGTTGCGGCGGGCACCGGTCTCACGATCGCTGGCCTCGAAGTCGACGCAGCGGCGAGCCCTTCCGGCGCGCAACTCTCCATCCGCGGCACCTTCTGAACGCTTTCTTCAAACCTTGGAACCACTGATGACGCAACGAGCCACTCTCGCGCTTCTCCTCCTCGCCTTCGCCGGTCTCTCCGGTTGCTCGGACGACGACGGAGTCGACTGCTTCGCAGACCCCGACGCCGAGGTCTGCGTGATGTCCTGCATGACCGACCCGACCCAGGAGTTCTGCAACCCCGACACCGACGGCGGCCCGGAGGACGGCGGGCCGCGGGACATGGGCCCGCGGGACA
>CAYXAP010000115.1:0-8886 GCA_964462035.1 uncultured Sandaracinus sp. | reverse complement strand
CGGCATCTACACCAAGGCGGCCGACGTCGGCGCCGACCTCGTCGGCAAGGTCGAGGAAGGCCTCCCGGAGGACGACCCCCGCAACCCCGCCGTCATCGCCGACAACGTCGGTGACAACGTCGGTGACGTCGCCGGCATGGGCGCCGACCTCTTCGAGTCCTTCGTCGGCGCCATCATCGGCGCGATGGTCCTCGGCCTCGGCTACGACGTCGTCCAGAGCGGCGACTCCCTGTCGCCGGTCGTCATGCCGCTCGTCATCGCCGCGGCCGGCATCGTCGCCTCGATCCTCGGCACCTTCGTCGTGCGCACCAAGGAAGGCGGCAACCCCCAGCACGCCCTCGACCTCGGCGCCTTCGGCTCCGCGTTCGTGATGGCCGGCGCCACCTTCGGCATCGCCAAGTACATGTGGCCCGCCGCCGGCGCGACCGTCGGTGTCGGTGACGCCGCCGTGACCATCGAGTGGTGGCAGGTCGGCGCCGCGACCGTCATCGGTCTGGTGACCGGTGTCGCGATCGGCATGATCACCTCGTACTACTGCTCCATGGACAAGCGCCCGGTCGACAGCATCGCCGAGCAGTCCAAGACCGGTACCGCGACCAACATCATCGCCGGCCTCGGCATGGGCATGGAGTCCACCGCGTTCCCGATCATCTGCATCTGCGCGGGCGTCATCGGCTCGGCCTCGGTCGCCGGTCTCTACGGCGTCGCCATCGCGGCCCTCGGCATGCTCTCGACCACTGGCATCCAGCTCGCGGTCGACGCCTACGGCCCGATCGCCGACAACGCCGGCGGCATCGCCGAGATGAGCGAGCAGGACCCGAAGGTCCGCGAGCGCACCGACAAGCTCGACGCCGTCGGCAACACCACCGCCGCCATCGGCAAGGGCTTCGCCATCGGCTCCGCGGCCATGACCGCCCTCGCGCTCTTCGCGGCCTTCGCGCAGACCGCCGGCATCGCCGAGCGCGGCATCGACATCTCCAAGCCGGTCGTCATGGCCGGTCTCTTCCTCGGCGGCATGCTGCCCTTCCTCTTCTCCTCGCTCGCCATGCGCGCCGTCGGTGACGCCGCCATGGAGATGATCGAGGAGGTGCGCCGTCAGTTCCGCGAGATCGATGGCCTGCTCGAAGGCAAGGCCAAGCCGGACACCGCGCGCTGCGTGGACATCTCCACCAAGGCCTCGCTCAAGAAGATGGTCGCCCCCGGTCTCCTCGCCATCATCACCCCGGTCGTCGTCGGCCTCGGTGGTGAGCAGGTCGCCGACAAGCTCGGCGCCGAGGCCCTCGGTGGTCTCCTCGCCGGTGTCACCGTGACCGGCGTGCTCATGGCCATCTTCATGTCCAACGCCGGTGGCGCTTGGGACAACGCCAAGAAGTCCTTCGAGGGCGGCGGCTACAAGATGAAGGACGGCACCGTCCACCCGAAGGGCTCCGAGGCCCACAACGCGGCCGTCGTCGGCGACACCGTCGGTGACCCCTTCAAGGACACCGCCGGCCCCTCGCTGAACATCCTGGTGAAGCTGATGAGCGTCGTCGCGCTCGTCATCGCGCCTCTGCTCTGAGCACAGCGCGCTTCCTCGTTCGAGACCCGCCCGGCTCCGGCCGCGGCGGGTTTCGTCGTTCTGGGGAGTGCGAGGGAAATCCCACGCAGCTGCCACCCGAGTGGGCGTAGCCTCGAGGCATGCGAGCAGCGATGGGTTGGGTGGCACTCGTTCTTCTGGGGTGCGGCGGTGGCGAGGCACGGTCCAGTGAGCCTTCCGCCGGGGCGGAGGCAGCGGTCGAGGAACCCGAGGCGAGCTCGGTTCCCTCGAGGGCGCCGGACGGGCCGGCGGTGTTGTCCGCCGCGATCGGCGACCTGGCTCTGCTGGCCCGAAAGGCCGAGGTCTCGCTCGCCATCGAGGAGGCGGAGGCCGAGGCGGAGGGAGAATGCAACGGGTACTGCCCGGAGCACACACCCTCACCCCTGGAAGAGAGCGATCCCCTCGACTCGGCGGATCGGGATCCGGCCTTTCTCGCGGACCTCCTCGGCCAGCTGCGAGAGGCCGCCGTCGCCGCGGGTGACCAAGAGCCCTTCGTCGGCCTGGCGGCCGCGACGGCGGCGCTCCTGGAAGGGCTCTCGAACGAGGACGACGAGCTCTCGATCACGGCCGTCGCCAACCTGGCGAATG
Organism: uncultured Sandaracinus sp.; assembly: GCA_964462035.1. Lineage (GTDB taxonomy): Bacteria > Myxococcota_A > Polyangia > Polyangiales > Houyiibacteriaceae > UBA1660. The sequence continues at coordinate 6,722 of CAYXAP010000115.1, read as the reverse complement.
GGGCCCTCGATGCGTTCTCGGTCGCGCTGGCCAGCGATGCCGCGGTGGGCGATGCCCACATCTGCTGGGGTGGCCTCTCGATCGGTTGGGACCTGGTGATGAGCTGGACCCTCGAGGCGCAGATGACCATCCACGAGACCGAGCAACACCTCGAGACCCAAGCCGCGATGAACGAGGAGTCCTACGACGACGGAAGCGAGGTGGAGGAGATGTGGGGCATCGTGACCTCGACCGACGAGGCCGTCGGGGCGCTCCTGGCTGGCCTCAGCGCCGGCCCAGCGGAGGCGGTTGCTGCCATCGACGAGCACCTCGCCGACACCCGGCCGCTGGACGAGCTGGTCCGTCGGCGTTCCGCTGGGGTGGCGACCCTCCAGCGAGTTCGCGCCATCTGTACGGGTATCGAGTCGCACTGAGCGGTCCCGACCCCGAGTGCGATCCAGCATCCGCCTCAGCGGCCGCGGGCGATCAGCCGGGCCTGCACCGGGAGCGCTTCGACCGCGAAGCTGTTCCAGATCGCGCGGCCCTCTTCGGACTCCCGGAGCTCCGCGATGCGTTGTACGGCTGCCGTGCTTCCGTGGACCGCGACTCGATCCAGCGCGCGAAGCGCCGCCAAGCGCACTCGGATGTCGCGGTGCCCGAGCTGGGCGACCAGGGCGCTGATCGCTCGGGGGTCCGAGCGGCCGAGCTGGCCGATCTGCATCGCCGCCTTCTCCGCGAGCGGCGGGTCGACCGGGTTGGTCGCGTGCTCCTGGAAGGCTTGCACCCAGCAGCTCAGCTCCGAGCAGCGCTCGGCTTCGGCCACCAGCGGCACGAGCTCCGAGAGCTGAGGCCCGAGGTCCCGGTCGCCCGACGCCAAGCGTCCGAAGGCACGGTCGGGAGCTGGCGTCAGGAGCGCGTAGCCGTGAGCGGCGGCCAGCCGGAGGCTCGGGTCCAGGTCCGTCTGCCGAGCGACCTCGAGCAGGAAAGGCGCGAGGTCGGGGTCGCCCAGCCGTCGCGCCGCCACGAGTAGGTGCGCCTGCTGCTCGAGCTCGGTCGCGCTGCGGTATACGCGCAGGAGGGCCTCCCGGATGGGCTCACCATCGTCGAGCGAGGGACGAAGGGAGACCAGCGCCATCACCGCTCCCAGGCGGAGCAGCCCGCTCTCGTGCCGGGTCACCTCGAGCAGCGGCCGAAGGGCGCCGGGGTGGCCGATGAGCCCGAGCCCATAGAGCGCCTCCGCGATTCGCACCTCCTCGGCGCCCGGTCCACCGGCGGCTCCGACGCGTGCCTCGACCAGCTCGACATAGCTCTCGACCAGCTCCGACACCCTCGGCTGCGTGCCAGCGAGCACATCGAGGAGCGGCCCGACCGCCGCCTCTCCGAGCTGCGCCAGCCCGTTGGCGGCGATGTCGTTCATGCGCAGCGCCGGGTTCGCCTGGTCGCAGAGGTAGAGCCCCTCGATCAGCACGGGTACGTTCGCCTCCTCGCGCCGCTCGGCGAGCGTTTCGAGGGCCAGTCGGTTGATCAGGAAGTTCTGGTCGGCCCGCAGCCGGCGCGCGATCTCGGTCAACGGGGTTCGCGCCGCCTCGGCGTCGCTCTCACCGAGCGCTCGGATGAGCTCGATGCGCAGTCGGTTGTCCACGCCGGCGGTGCCCTCGATGCCGAGGAGCGCTCGGCCCATCGCGTCGGCGACGGCCTCTCGTCGCGCTTCCGTGGCCTCGGCCAGCTCTCCTCGGAGCGCCTGGGCACGCGTCAGCGCGTCCTCGCGGCGGTCACTGTCGCCCGCGAGCTCGACTAGCTTCTCCAGCTCTGGGTCGAGCGCCTCCGTCTCACTCCCGGTCGTGGAACCGCCCGACTCCGCGGGCGGAGCTGCCGCAGAGCCTCCGCAGGCCAAGAGGAGTGAGAGGGTGAGCGCTCGTCGGTCCATGACCGACGATACCGCGGAACGACGCCGGTCAGCGTCGGCGGCGGAGCGCGAAGAGCGCGAGCGCCAGGAAGCCGAAGGTCGGCGCGCCGTCACCCGCGGTGCGGCACTCGCAGCCGCCGTCGCCCCGAAAGGTGATCCCCGGGTCGGTCTCACCGCCGTCGGGCCCATTCGGTCCCGGGCCGAGATCCACCGTCGGGTCCACGCCCGAGTCGGCGTCGGCCCCGGCGTCCCCATCCCCGACCCCGGCGTCGGCCGCGCACTCTTCGATGCGGGTCAGCGGCACACCCGGCTCCTCGCCCTTCTCGCAGACGACGCAGGCCTCCGGCTCCTCGCCGTCGGCGTAGCAGATCCCGTCTTCGTCCACGCAGTCACAGATCTCCCGGAAGCAACACAGCACGCCGCCGCCCTCCGCGTGGGACTTGATCACGTTCGTGACGGGCTCACCGCCACCTTCCGTGAAGCACGACCAGCCGGCGTCGATGAAGGTGCCATCGGAGCAGCCGGTCCGGTTGAGTGTCGCGCACGGGTCTTCCGCCGGCCCGTAGGACTGCCGGTTGAACACCGAGCACACGTCACCGGCGAGATCGCTCGCGCAGCCGAGCGCCCCGCAGCCCACGACCTGGGCGCCCAGGTCACCCGAGCACGAAGCGGTCGCCGCGATGTAGACGCTCGCGTCGCCCGCGGCGGAGGCCGCTCGGCAGGTGGTCGCGTCGATCACGTCCTCATCACCGCAGAGTGACCAGCCGAGCCCGCAGAGGTCAGCCGCCGTGCAGCGCGCCCCCGCGTCGACCATCTCTTCGATCGTGCTCAGCTCCCCGTCGTTCCCGGCACGCAGGGAGCACGCCGGGTCCACCGGTGTGCCGTCGGCCTCGACGATTCCCGGGTCGTTCCAGGCACCCGCGCAGCCGACCACTCGGCCCGCCGCCAGCACCTCTTCGACCGAGCCATCCGCGCATTGCGCCGAGGCGCTCGCGCTCATCCAGAGCACGCCAAAGGCGCACCCCACCACCAACCCACGAGTCCAATCCATGGGATCAAGGTACCAGCGCCGGAGACCGATCGCCCCTTTGCGCGGATCCCGCCCCGGCGGGGGGCGGCCGCCGATTCGCGCGCTCAGTCGGTCCGGCAGTCGCCGCACATGCCGTAGAGCTCGTGCACGTGCCGCTTGAGGACGAAGCCGTGTCGCTCTGCGAGGTCTTCCTGGAGCTGCTCGATCTCGTCGTTCTCGAACTCGACGATCTTCCCGCAGTTCATGCAGATCAGGTGATCGTGGTGCTCGTCCTCGAGCGCGACCTCGTAGCGAGAGACTCCGTCGCCGAAGTGCCGCTCGTAGGCCAGACCGCAGTCCTTCAGCAGCTTCAGCGTTCGGTAGACCGTCGCGTAGCCGATCTTCGAGTCCTCTTCGCGGACGGTGGCGAGCAGATCCTCGATGGAGAGGTGTCCGGTCGAGCGGAAGAAGGCGTCGCTCACGAGCCGTCGCTGGCTCGTCGAACGCAGGCCGTTCTTCTCCATGTACTTCTCGAGGCGGTCGTGGAGCTCGGCGACGGTCGCGTCGTCCAGCTCTCGGCCGTCGGCCTCGTGTAGTTCTCCGTCTACGATCTCTTCACGCATGGTCTTGCCCCCCGTCGCCTGCGGAGGGACGACATGGATAAGCTACCATGTGGTGCTTGTCTACGGAGCCGACCGAAAGCGAAGACGAAGCATCCGCGCCCGAGCGTCGTGACCGGCTCGTCATGGTCATGATTCCGCTCGCCGTCGGTCTCATCCTCATCGCCGCCGGCTTCGCCGAGCGCGGGCCCGCGTCACGCGATCTGCAGCTCGTCGCCCCTCGCTCCGCCCACGCGGGGCAGACGATTCCGCTACGCGCATATTTCCTGGACCTGGCGGAGGCGGCTCCCGAGGCCATCGAAGGAGCGAGCGTGAGCGTCGTTCTTCGAGGCGTCGAAGGCGAGGACCAGACCGCCCTCGCCCGCACCGAGCTCCAGCCTTCGGAGACGCTGGGCTACGTCGGGGAGATCGCGTTGCCGCCGGACGTGCACGGAACTCGCCAGCTCTTCGCCGTGGCCCACGCGCCGAGCGAGGACGAGGACGTCCTGGACGAGGCGCGGCGTCGCATCGCCATCGGCTCGGCCGCCGAAGCGCCCGCTCGCCGCGGGCGGCTCCAGACGGAGCTCCAGCGCTACGAGCTCGGCGCTCGCTCCGGCAGCGCTCCGCCGGGCGACCTGGAGGCGCGAATCCTCGGTGGCGACTGTACCAACCACGCGCCCTGTCGACTCTCGGTCTGGGTCGGCGAGCCCGCAGCCTCGGTCCGGCTCGAGGCGCTCGCCGGCGCTCGGCAGCCGCGCTGCGAGGACACGACGACCACCGGCTTCGTCGTTTGCGAGGTGTCGGTTCGCGGCAACGAGGCGAGCGTCGCGGTGGTCGCGATGCGTGACGGCGTCGAGGTGGGTCGTCGCCGGCTCCAGCTCCCGATGGGTAGTCCGGCGCCTGCGTTGCAGCGTGAGCGCGCGTTGCTCTCCGTCGGCGATCGACCTCGGCTCGCGCTGGCGGGGCTCGACGAGCGCTACGTCGTGGACCTCTTTCACGAGGGCTTCTGGCTCCGCTCGAGCACGCTGGAGCCCACCGACGGCACCCTCGAGCTCCCGTGGGCCCTCGACGCCCCCGGACTGTGGCGTGCGCAGGTGCGCCGGGACGTGTTCGGTTCCAACAGCGCCGCGGTCGCGACCTGGTGGGTGAGCCCCACCGGCGAGACCGAGGAGGCCGCGCTGCGCGCCATCGCGAGTCACCCTCGGCAGAACGAGTGGATGGATCCGCTCGCGCCGGAGGTCCGCGATGATGAGCTCGCCTGCGTGCCCGCCGGCCCGACCTGCGAGCCCGACCGCGTCGCTGCGTTCATGCTCGCCGCCGGCGAGCTCGAGGTCATCACCTACCCACGCTCGAGCAGTGGGGCGGAGCAGGCCAGCGTCGGCCTGCGCACCGTCCAATGGGGGCGTCGTGGGGTGGCGGCCGGCCTGATCTTCCTCGCTGGGCTCCTGATGGCGTTCGTGGTCCACCGGCGGGCGAGCAGCGCCGCCACCCAGGCCGCCGAGATCCTGGCCGCAGGTCGCGACCCCTCCGATGCCGAGGTCGGCCCCCGAAAAGACCCCGTTCCAGCGGCCTCCGCGGCGTTCTTGGTGCTGATCTTCGCGGTCGTGGCCGCGATCGTCCTCGCGCGGGGCTGTATCCTGGGCTGATTCGGCCCTGGCGCGCTCCACGGAATCCCTCGTGAAGGCGCGGCGTTGCGCCGGTACGAACCCCGGTTTAGGTTCCCACCTCGCCGCGCTCCGCATCGGAGAGGCCGCTTTTTCAGGGCGGTGAGGCCAGTCACGGGCCCCGGCAACACGAAGGAAACGGAAGCGAACGCGCATGTTTGGCTGGATGTTGAAGAAGGTCCTCGGCAGCAAGCACGAGCGAGAGATCAAGAAGATCCAGCCGATGGTGGACGCCATCGCGCAGCAGGAGAGCAAGATCGCGAAGCTCAGCGACGACGAGCTCCGCGCCCGCACCGCCACCTTCCGCGAGAAGCTCGACAACGGCGCCAGCCTCGACGACCTGCTCATCCCCGCCTTCGCCACCATGCGTGAAGCCGGCAAGCGTGTTCTCGGCATGCGCCACTACGACGTCCAGATGGTCGGTGGCATCGTGCTGCACCAAGGCCGGATCGCCGAGATGCGCACCGGTGAGGGCAAGACCCTCGTCGCCACGCTCCCCTGCTACCTGAACGGTCTGAGCGGCAAGGGCGTCCACGTCGTCACCGTCAACGACTACCTCGCTCGGCGTGACGCCGAGTGGATGGGTCAGGTCCATGCCTTCCTCGGTCTCAGCACCGGGGTCGTGCTCCCGCAGATGTCCAACGCCGCGAAGAAGCGCGCCTACGCCGCGGACATCACGTACGGCCAGAACAACGAGTTCGGCTTCGACTACATGCGGGACAACATGAAGTTCAGCATCTACGACTACGTACAGCGGGATCTGAACTTCGCCATCGTCGACGAGGTCGACTCGATCCTCATCGACGAGGCGCGGACGCCGCTGATCATCAGTGGTCCCGGCAGCACGGCCAGCGAGAAGTACGAGAAGATCAGCGAGCTCGTGCCCAAGCTCCGCCGGGACGAGCACTTCGAGCTCGACGAGAAGGCCCGTAACGTCGCGCTCACCGAGGAGGGGATGGAGTACGCCCAGCAGCTGCTCGGCGAGGCCGGCCTGCTCGCGACCGGCAAGAGCGGCGGCTATCGCGAGGCAGCGCGCGGCAACCTCTACGACCCGGCGAACCTCGAGACGCTCCACATCCTCCAGCAGTCGCTCCGGGCGCACACGCTCTACCACCGCGACCGCAACTACATGGTCGGCCCCAAGGGGAAGATCCTGATCATCGACGAGTTCACCGGCCGAACGCTGCCGGGTCGTCGCTGGTCCGACGGCCTTCACCAGGCGGTCGAGGCCAAGGAGCGGGTGCCCATCCAGGACGAGAACATCACCCTGGCCACCATCTCTTTCCAGAACCTCTTCCGGCTCTACCGCAAGCTCAGCGGCATGACCGGTACGGCCGACACCGAGGCCACCGAGTTCCACAAGATCTACGAGCTCGACGTGGTCGTCATCCCGACGAACAAGCCGATCGCCCGCCTCGACGAAGAGGACCTCGTCTACAAGTCGGAGCGCGAGAAGTTCATCGCCGTCGCCGAGGAGATCGAGCGGGTCAACGCCGAGGGCCGGCCAATCCTCGTGGGTACCACCAGCGTCGAGAAGTCCGACGCGCTCAGCCGCCTGCTCGCCA
>CAYXAP010000114.1:0-9256 GCA_964462035.1 uncultured Sandaracinus sp. | reverse complement strand
GCGGCGATCGCGATGTCGATGTCGTCCTCGCCGTAGACGTGCAGGCGCATCGGGACCGACAGGCCGCCGGCGACACCGGTCGCGGTGCCGATCAGACCGCCGTAGTCGACGTGAGCGCGGAGGCCGAGGTCGAACTTGGAGCTCGGGCTGAAGAGGACCTCGGCATAGAAGCCCGGCCAGCCGAGACCGGCGCTGATCACGACCTCGCCGTTGCCCACGGTGCGCCCGCTGATCAGCGACAGATCGTCGGACGTGGGTCGGTCGGCCGACGCTGGCGCGGCGACGAAGAGCGCCGCTGCCGTGATGAGCCCTGCCCATGTCTTCACTTCGCCGCTCCTTCGTCTGCGGGCTCGGGGTGAGCTCGCTGCATCCACTCGGGCCAGCGCTCGCGATCGAAGCGCGGCATCGGGTCGACCGGCTGACCGCCCTCACGCCACTCGAAGTGCAGGTGCGGTCCGCGGCTGATGCCGGTGTTCCCCGCCAGGGCGACCGGCTGACCGCGCTCGACGACCTGGCCGGCGAAGACGTGGATCGCCGAGAGGTGCGCGTAGGCCGAGACCGAACCGTCACCGTGGAGCAGCACCAGCAGGTTGCCGTAGCCGTGCACGGTGTTGTCCGCGTAGCCCACCAGGGCGCGCTCGACGGCGCGGACCGGCGTACCGACCTCGGCGGTCACGTCGACCCCGCGGTGATGGCGCGGGCCACCCGCGGCGCGGCCCCGGCCGTAGCCGCGACCGAAGCGACCATCGGCGATCGGCCAGGCGAGCGGGAAGCGCGGCTTGCCGATCCGCTGGGCGGCCGCCACCCACTCGGGCCGAGGCTCGCCGCGGATGAGCGCGGCGGCGGCCCGGTGGGTACCGAGCCCGAGCGCGGTGGCGACCCGCGAGGGCTTGCCCGAGGGAACCGGCGCCCGACGCGGCCCGTTGCAGCGACCTCGGCGGCGTCGGTAACGAGCGCAGCGCCGCTCGTCCGGGAGCCAATCGCTCACGGCCGGCACCTCCCCGAGGTCGACCTCGGCCGACCGAGCGGGCGCTTTCGGCGCCTCGGCCACCGGCTCGACGGCCGCCGGCGCGGACACGGATCGCTCACGATCGGCCGCGTTCGCCGCACCGCTCCACTCCGCGAGACCCGCCCCACCGGCAGCGCCGAGCGCACAGAGCAGGGGGAGGAGGACCAAGCGCATCGCGGGATGGTACCGATCGGCGGGCCTGGGCACCAAACACCGTCACGTTGCATCCCGGGCGCCGAACATCGACACTGCGTGCCAAACCGGCCCCCAGGGCCGCGATCCCAGTAAGAGGAGAGAGACACGATGACCGCGCTGCAGCACGGCTCCGCCGCCATCCCCGAGGCCAAGGCTTCGATCCCGGCCACCTCGCAGGACGAGATCGACGAGGCGCTGGCCGTCCTCTCGGACAAGAAGGACGCCTGGGTGGGCCTCTCCATCGACGAGCGCATCCGGATCCTCGACGTGCTCATCGAGAGCACCACCCGCGTGGCCGACCGCTGGGTCCGCGCCGCCTGCGAGGCCAAGGGCATCCGCCGCGGCACGCCGGCCGAGGGCGAAGAGTGGCTCGGCGGGCCCGCGGTCGTGCTCCGCAACATGCAGCTGCTGAAGAAGTCGCTGAAGGACATCCGCGACCACGGCAGCCCGCAGCTCAACGGCGAGGTCACCGTCCGGCCCGACGGTCAGGTCGTCGCGCCGGTCTTCCCGACCGACAACCTCGACAAACTCCTCTTCACCGGCTTCAGCGCCGAGATCTGGATGGACAAGTCGGTCACCAAGTCGTCCCTCCAGGACAACATGGCCGAGTTCTACCGGAACAAGCCGAAGGAAGGCCGCGTCTCGCTGGTCCTCGGCGCCGGCAACGTCAGCTCCATCGGCCCGATGGACGCGCTCTACAAGCTCTTCGCCGAAGGCGAGGTGGTCATCCTCAAGATGAACCCCGTCAACGAGTACCTCGGGCCCTTCATGGACGAGGCCTTCCGCGAGCTCGTGCGCCTCGGCTACTTCCGCGTGGTCTACGGCGGCGCCAAGGAAGGCGACTACCTCTGCACCCACGACCTGGTCGGCTCGATCCACATCACCGGGTCGGACAAGACCTACGACGCGATCGTCTGGGGCCTCGGCGAAGAAGGCGAGAAGCGCAAGCGCCGCAACGAGCCGCGCAACGACAAGCCCATCAGCGCCGAGCTCGGCAACGTGACGCCGATCATCGTCGTGCCCGGTCCGTGGACCGAGGCGGAGCTCGACTACCAGGGCGTGAACCTGGCCTCGTCGCTCACCAACAACGCCGGCTTCAACTGCAACGCCACCCGCGTGATCGTCACCCACGGCGCGTGGTCCAAGCGCCAGGCGCTCCTCGACTCCATCAAGCGCGCCTTCAACCGCGCCGAGCCCCGCATGCCCTACTACCCGGGCGCCGAGGATCGGCAGGAGGCCTTCCTGAAGGAGCACCCGGACGCGCACCAGTTCGGCCCGCGCGGCGAGGGCAAGGTGCCCTGGACGCTGGTCAGCGACCTGGACCCCTCCAAGGAAGACGACATCTGCTTCACCACCGAGGCGTGGTGCGGCGTCACCAGCGAGGTGCCCCTCGAGGCGGACAGCGTCGTCGAGTACATCGAGAAGGCCGTGGAGATGGCGAACGAGACCCTCTGGGGCTCGCTGAGCTGCTCGATCATCGTGCACCCGAAGTCGATGAAGGACCCGCGCGTCGCCAAGGCGGTGGACAAGGCCATCGCCGACCTGCGCTACGGCTCGGTCGCGGTGAACCACTGGTCCGCGCTCGCCTACGCGCTGGTCACGCCGGCCTGGGGCGCGTTCCCCGGTCACACCAAGGACGACATCCGCTCCGGCGAGGGCGCCGTCCACAACACCTACCTCTTCGACAAGCCCGAGAAGTCGGTCATCCGTGGCCCCTTCATGGTGAAGCCGAAGCCCACCTGGTTCCTCGACAACCGCACGGCCCACGAGATCGGCAAGAAGCTCACCGGCATCTACGCCAAGCCCAGCCTGACGAAGGTCCCGAGCCTGCTCTGGTCCGCCCTCCGCGGCTGATCAGTCGACGGCGAGTCGATAGAGGTTGGACGACCTCGGGCCGTCGTGATCGACGGCGGCCCCGCCGAGCTCGACTCGATGGGGCCCATCGCAGAGCACCCAGAGCTGGACCACCTCGGGGTCCCGCTCGAGGGTGGCTGCGAGCGAGAGCTCCGGAGGCTGCACCTTGGTGGTGCATTCCGCTCCAGTGACGGTCGGCGTGATCACCGTCGTCGGTGCGTCCACCGACCAACCATCGATCCGAATCTCGGCCGTGGCCTCACCCGCCGGCCGCGTGGCCACCAGGATGTGGTCGTCGGCGAGCGGTCGCGCCCACGCGTCCCGGCGATCATCGCCGATGAACCCGGCCGGGCCCACGTCGAAGGCCTTCTGGCGGAGAACGGCGCCCGTGTCGGGGTCCACCTCGACCAGCCAGAAGCTCTCTTCGGGGTCGGCCGATTCCAGCGTCTCCAGCTCCACTCCGTCGCCGTCCTCGATCTGCAAGGTGACCGGGGCGCGACCGCTCCCCGCGACCTGGACCCAGACCCGACCCTCGAAGGGGAGCGCTCCCATCACGGTGCCGTTGTTCGAGCTGAACCAGCGCGCGATGGATCCGTCCTCGGCCAACTGGGCCACGAGCTCGAAGCCCCTGCTGACTCGCCATCCGCCAGCCTCGACCAGCTGCTCGGGCTGGAGCGCCAGCCGCTCCCCTTCCGGGATGGTGTCACCCGATCCGTCCCAGACCACCCGAACCCACGTCTCGGGGTCGTCGTGATTGGTGAAGCGGTCGAAGGGTTCGTAGGTTCCGGCGCCGTAGGTCGTCGTCTCGGTGATCGGGCGGAGCAACTCGATCCGACCGTCTTCCCGGCCCAGCAGCTTCGTCCGCTCCACGTGCTCCCACTCTCCGGTCAGCGCCCCGGTCGTCGGAGCCACGCGGAAGAGTCGGTGATGTTCGCTGACGGCCTCTCCGAAGACCTCTCCGTCCTCGATCAACAACGCGAGGAGCACCTCTCCGCTCGGGAGTAGCTGCGCCGTCGGCAAGAAGTAGCCCCCGAGAGCGGACCCCGATGCGAGCACTCGGGGCCTCTTCAGCCCGTCGTCCATCTCTGCCAGGAAGAGCACCGTCTCCCCGGCCTCCCCGACCGCCGATCCGTCGACGACCGTCGCCCCATCGCCGCGGCCGAGCATCCACCGTTCGCCGTCGGATCCCACCCCGAGGTATCGCAGAAAGAGACCCTCCGGCACCGACCAGCGTTCGCTGGTCCCGTCCCGAGACCAACGCACGACGGCGGGCCCGGTGACCCGCTCCTCGCCGAGCCAGCCCGGATCCGTGGCGAGATAGTGCAGCCAGTGCGAGTCCGAGTCGCCTCCGATCCCGCGGTCGCCGGTGGGCTCGCTCGGGTCGTACGTGACCCACTGGAAGGGCGTCCCGCGCCCCTCGTTCCACCCGAGCACCACCCGTTCTTCCTCGAGCGCCAACTGCACGGGGCCGACCGGCTGCTGGACCGCCATGGCGCCGTAGCCGAAGGCGAGCTCCGCGCCCGTGTCGGACCGAAAGAGCTCCATCCGTGGAAGCGTGTATTCAGCGGTCCCCGTGATGGCCGCGATGAGACCGGGAGTGACCCCGGGCCCTTCCACGCCTCCGTCTTCGCCGGCCGCGTCGACCTCGACCGACGCGTCGACGCCCGAATCATCGGTGTCTCCGCCGCCATCGTCACACGCGATGCTCAGCGTGAGCAGAAAGATCCAAGCGGGGGTCCCAAACGAGAAGTTCACCCGACGAACCTAGCGCGCGCTCGCGCGTCACGCACGCCCGATCAAAGCCGCAATCAATCGCGAATGCAGAGGCAGTGGTAGCCCATTCGGGTGGCGTCGTCGCAGGTCGTCGGCGCCTCGATGTTGGGTCCGCAGCCCGGGTTCAGATCGTCGTAGGCCTCGAGGCAGACCAGGCCGGCCGCGGCGCAGAGGTCGTCGCAGGTGGTCATGTTGTAGGCCTCGGCGGAGCAGGTCTCTCGTGTGGCGGCGCAGAACTCCGTGTTCTCGCGACCCATCAGCGGCGAGCAGTCGACCGGCTCGTCCCCTCCGCCGCCACCGTCTTCGTCGACGCCCAGGTCGGGTGAGCTGGCGTCGATCCCCTGATCGACCTCGTCCTCGATGCCCAGGTCCTCGACTCCGAGGTCTTCGGCTCCCAGGTCTCCGGGCCCGCCATCGGGCGGGCCGATGTCCGGCACCTGGTCGAGTCGATGGCAGACCTCGTCGACGCAGACCCACCCCTCGGCGCAGGGGCAGCTCAGCCCGTCGAGCTCGACGCCGTCCATGTTGCACGCCCCCGAGGCGAGCGCGCAGAGCAGCAGCAGCGGTCGAAAGCAAGACATCGGACCCCATAGCGTACCTCTCTCGGCGCCCGAGCGCTGCCCGACGGCTCCGCTCGCGGATCCGGCGGAGCTGGTCGTGGATCAATGACAGCGCTGGCGGGCCGAGCGCGCGTTGGCGCAGCGTGGCACGCCGTTTCGCCCCGATGGGCTGGCACGAACCCTGCTGAACCAGGGGCATGCCTTCGCCCAACTTCGCGCCCCTCCGCCATCCTGCGTGGTGGAGCGCCCTCGCGCTGCTCGCGTTCAACGACCACGTGCTCAAGGGGGCCGACGTCCTGCCCGGCGCGCTCACGGGCAAACTGAGCGACTTCGCGGGATTGATCGTCGCACCGGTCCTGCTGGCCGCCCTGATCGGGGCGCAGACGCGCCGGGCTCGAGTCCTGGCGTTCGTCGTCGTGGCGCTGCCCTTCGCGGCCATCAACGTGTCGCCGGCCCTGGCCGCGATGTGGGACACCGCGTTCGGCTGGTCCACCACGACGGACCCGAGCGATCTATGGGCGTTGATGGTCGCCCCGCTGGCCGTGGCGCTCGCGGGCGTCGAAGGCCGGCGCTCCAGCGAGCGCGTGCCCCGCGCCGCGATCGCGCTCGGCTCCCTCGCTTGCATCGCGACGTCGCCGGTCGAGCCGATCGAGACCACCCGGGGCGGGCCGGTCCTGGAGCACGAGTCCGATGAGGAGGTCGTCGTCCGCGTGCGCTGGGTGGACGCGTCGATCGACTGCGACTGGCTGCTCCAGTGGATGGAGCTGGGAGGCGGCGAGGACGAGCTCGCGCGCGCCCTCGACCCGAGCCTCTTCGACGAAGCGATGACCTTCCGGCTCCAGCCCGGGCAGAGCGCCGACCTCACCCGACCGACCGACGGTGTCACCCCGAGCGAGCGCGCCTGCGACGCGCTGATCCTCGGCGCCGACGGCCTCGAGCCGCGCTTGGTCGCCTATCCGACGACTACCTGGTCGAGCCCCGGAACCCTGACCCTGCAGCCGCGCCGCGACGGCTTCCGCCTCGCCGAGACCGGCGCGCTCCTCGTCACCACGCCGCGCCCGAGCGCCGAACCGGCGAGCTGCGAGCGCACCGAGCCGGTCGGCGTCTTTTCTTGGGCCGGCGCGGTGCCCCCCGAGGCGAGGGTCCGTGGCTTCGAGGCCTTCTCCGACGGCTGCTTCGCCATCGAGCTCGAGGAGATCTCCGAGAGCGACGAGACCCCCGAGGGCGTCGACCCGAGTGACCCGCGAGCGCCGCGGCTACCGCCGCTCTCGCTCGAGACCTACGAGCTCACGCTCTGCGTCCCGGATGGCTACGCCGACTTCGAGGTCGGCGAGACCCTGGAGATTCGCTCGGAGACGGACTTCCTCGAGCTGACCGGCGCACATCAGGGCCTGATCCTCGAACGGCTGCGGCGGCGCGACCCGACCGAAGCGCGCGCGCTCTGCCAGGGCTCCCGAATGGCCTGCGGTGGCTACGCGGAGCCGCTCGCCTGGGACATGGGCGGCTGGCGCCTCAACCCCGGCGTGCCCGTGGTCGAAGAGACGCTGATGCTCTCCGGCGAAGGCCGGCGAGAGACCCGATTGCTCGACGACGCGACCCGCGTCGTCGCCGCCCACGCCGACTGCGGGCTCGAGCCCGGCCTGCGTGGGGTGCTGCTGACTCACTGGGAGGACCGATGATGAAGAACCGACTCACCCTCGCCGTGGCGCTCGCGTCACTCGCGGCCTGCTCTTCGGACGCACCGATGAGCGTCCCCACCGGCGACGGCAGTCGCGGCGTCACCTTCGGAGGCGCGGCCGACATCGGCCAGTTCCGCGCGGTCGCCGAGCGCGGCGAGGTCCCCGACGAGAGCATGCTCGACCCGGTCGGCTTCTTCGCCGAGCACGCGATCGACCTGCCCGCCGTCGACTGCGGCGCGGACGTCTGCGTCCAGAGCGGCCTGGCGGTCGCGCCCCGCTTCGATGGTGGCAACTGGACCATGGGCTACGTCGCCCTCCGGACCACCCTCGACCCGAGCACGCTCGAGCGACCCGCGACCCACGTGGTGGTCGCGATCGATCGGCGCTCGAATCACTCCACCGAGGTCTCCGAGCTGATCGCGGCGCTCGAGCCCGACGACCGCGTCAGCGTGCTCGCCTTCGACGCGACTCTCGAGCGGCTCGTCGACCACGCCATGCCCAGCGAGGTCGGAACCCTCGACGTCGGCAGCTCCGGCGGCGGCCGTGACCTCTTCGGCGCCATGGCCGAGGCGGTGTCCCTGGCGCGCTCCGACGAGAGCCGAGCGGCCCGCGTGGTGCTCCTGACCCACGGGCGCGCCACCGACGGCATCGCCGAGCCGGAGCCGCTGCTCGCGCTCCTCGGAGATGCCGCGCGCGACGGCATCCCCACCACCGTCATCACCGACGCGGACACCAGCGCCTACCCGAAGGAGCTCGCGCAGGCGGGCGGCGGCACCTTCTACTTCGCGGCGGACGGGGACGACATGCGCGACGTGATGACCCTCGTCGGACGAACGGCGCTGCATCCCATCGCCACCGACCTGCAGCTCGAGGTCCGTCCGATGGAGGGCTACACGCTCGGCCGGGTCTTCGGCGCTCCCGCCGGCACCGAGGTCGACGCGAGCGGCGCGGTGATCGCCGCGCCCGCGCTCTTCGTCGGCGCGCGCTCGAGCGAGATCGATGTCGAGGCCGGCCGTCGCGGTGGCGGCGGGGGCTTCTTCGTCGAGCTCTTCGCGGACGAGGACACGACGATGGCGCCCGGCCACCAGGCACTCGCGGTCACCGCGACCTATGCGGACGCCCGCGGGGAAGCGCAGAGCGTCGATGCCGGATCGTGGAACGTGCTCGCGTCGGGGCAGAACCCCGACGACATGTGGCCCTCGTTCAGCAACCGGGAGATCACCAAGCCCTTCATGATGGTGAACATGTACCTCGGCCTGCGTTTCCAGACCGAGCTCTACGGCGCCGGCGACTGTGAGCGCGCGCGCGGCGTGCTCCCGATGATGGAGGTCTCGGTCGAAGGCTGGCAGCGCCTCTACGAGGACCCGGACATCGCCGCCGACTGGGAGCTGATGCAGCGCATCGACCAGAACATCGATCGGGCGTGCGCCGAGAGCGACGTCGTCGAGCCGACCAGCTACGTCCACGCGAGCTGCATGGTCATCTGAGCGTCGTCCATCGCGACCCAATTTCGCTGGCCGCCGGGAGACAGTCCTCCCGGAGGTCACGATGGGTGAACGATGGATGACCGCGCTGCTGGTCCTGGCGGCGTGCGGTGGTGGCGAGGTGCGCGAGCCGGTCGCCGAAACGGAGACCGGCGACGAGGTCACGAGCGCGTCGGGCCCCTCGTTGAGCGAGCTGCTCGGCTCGCCCGGCGAGTCCCGCTCGTCCGCGCAGCTCGACGCGATCGCCAGCTGGATCGAGCGCTGGGTGAAGGAGCCGACGGCGCCGGTCACCAACGACACCGGCAAGCCGACCGCCGTCGCGCTGAGCGACTGGCTGGAGGCGAGCCCAGACGTGTCGATCGAGCTCTGCCCTTTCTTCGACGAGCTCGCCGAGGGCGACGAGCGTGCACGGCTCGAGGCGGCGATCCGGGTCGGCTACCCGCTCGGGATGGCCGCCGCGACGATCGGTGATTCGGAGGCCGATCCGTCGGGCGCGCGGGTGCAGGTCGCGGGCGCCGAAGCCGCGCTGCACTGGTACCTCGCGGAGCGGCGCGGTGGCGCGCCCGCGAGCGCGCTCATGGACCGGCTCCAGGCGAAGTACGAGGCCGACGGCGGGCTCCACGCCTGGTACGCGGAGCGCGGCATCGAATGCGGCGACGCGGACGCACCGCGGGAGCCGAGCTATCGGCGGGCGATGTTGGG
>CAYXAP010000113.1:0-9442 GCA_964462035.1 uncultured Sandaracinus sp. | reverse complement strand
CTCGGAGCGGGAGACCGGACTCGAACCGGCGACATTCAGCTTGGGAAGCTGACGCTCTACCAACTGAGCTACACCCGCCTGAGGAGGAGTGACTTACGCCTTCCGGCCGGGGGCGTCAAGGGTCTGGTGGCTCACGTGGGCCAGTCGCGGTGGGCCGCTGCTCGGGGCCGACGGAGCTCGCTGAAGTCGTCGGCGATGGGCTCGCTTCGGTCCGTTCGTCACGCCGCCGGCTGGTGGCTCACGTGTGCCGTTCGGGGCTCAGCTCGCGTCGCAGCCAGCCGTGGAAGTGCGGGTCGCGCGCCATGGCCCCCGCGAGCATGTCGCGGGTGTGCTGGTGCACGCGCCGCTCGAGCTCGGCGCCTTCGAGCCGCTGGCGTGTCGAGCCCGTGAGCCGGGGCTCGTCGAGGCGCAGGTGGAGCACCGCGTCGAGGCCGAGGCCCCAGCCGCCGCGAACGTCGCTGGCGGGGAGGTCGGCGCGGACGTGGGCTCGTAGCGCCTCGAGCAGCCCGGAGTGGAACCCGTCGATCGGTGCGCCCTCGCGGACCTCGCGCGACCCGTCGTATTCGATGAGGCATCGAAGCGACGGGGGTGCCTCGTCGGCTCGCCAGCCCAGGCTGGAGCTGACGAACACGCCGTCGCGGAAGGCGTGGGCCTCGAAGGGGCCATGGCGCAGCGCGCCGGTGTGGAGCGCCCGAATGCCCTCGCCGCAGCCGATGGGCTCGCCCTGCAAGACCAGGGTCAGCGCTGGGTAGAACGCGGCGATGGGCTCGAGGCGCCGTCGGAGCAAGGTGACGTCGTAGGTGGCGTCGCCGAAGATCTCCCGGTCGGCCCGATAGCGAAGAGTCATCGAGGGATCGGCCGACACACCGACGAGCTCGGGGTGGCCCCACAGATGACCGCGGCCGCCCCGGACACGGCGTCGTTCGTGGCCGTCCGACACCTCCGCTTCCAGGGTGTCGCTCAGCGCCAACACCGCGGGGAGCTCGTGACCCCAACGAATGTCAGCGGGGAACCCGAAGCGCCGTTCCTGGACGGGCCGCCAGTGGGAGATCCGAGTCAGCAAGAGCTCCAACAGGCTCGAGCGTTCGCCTTCGCGGACCAAGGAGTCACCGGGGCCATCGCGGCGGATGCGAACGGGCGCGTCGGCGCGTTGACCCTCGATGCAGATGTCGATGGCGCTCGTCTCCCCGGCTCGGTGGCTCACGAGGTAGTGGCTGACGACACTGGTCACGAGGGTCGACAGGCCCATCGAACCCAACTCTCCGATGTACATGCCCGGACGCTTTCGAAGGGCTTCGAGCCCCTCCAAGACCTGAATGCTGGACGCGTCGTACATGGCTCTCCTCGTGTGAACGAGCGCGGCGAAAAGGGGGCCGCGTCGAGCCAGAATTCTAGCGGCTTCGAGGGGTCGTCGCTCGGCGTCGGAGGCGCAAAGAGTTGGATGAAAGGGCTATTGATGGCGTTATGTCATGGTTTTTTGAGCCGATTTTGGCATCGTCGCCGCGACGGAGTCGCCCGTTTCAGGCGGCGTGCAGCCGCCTTCGCAGGGGTCCGATCAACAGCTTCAGGATCGTCTCGCCGACGTCGAAATAATCGCGCCAGACGACGATCTTTCCATCCTTCACCTCGAAGGTACCGTTCACTCGGATGTCGAGGTAGACGAAGGGCCCGATGAGGACGTCGGTGCGCTCGGTGAGGACCACGCCATCGCGCTCGGCGATGTTGTGGTTCTCGACCCGGAACTGGTCCACGAGCTTCAGGAAGCGCATCAGCGTCTTGGTCACCGCCGGCTTCCCGTGGTCCGCCGGGAGGGGGTAGTTCTGGTAGGTGACGTCGTCCGCCAGGAGACCGAGGGCGCGCTCGGTGTCCATGGCCTCGAGGGCGTCGAGGAAGTCTTCGACGACGGCGATGGCGCTCTGCTTCGGCATGGGGCGGAAGGCTACCGCGACCGCCGGAATCGGTCACCCGCTCGCGATTGCGGACCCGGCGCTACACTCGGTGGGTGCGCTACACGCAGGTCATTCGAGGCAACCTCACCGATGAACGGGGCAAGCTCGTGGGGACCCAGCTCTTCGTGGACCTGGACTTCGAGACGCTCACGCTCGGCGGCCACGGCATCGATGGCACCATCGAGTCCGAAGGGCATGGCGACTTCGCTTCCTTCGAGTCCGCCTATCTGAGGCTGGCGCGCGCGCTCTTCGACGACGACCGCCTGCAGCACGCACGTTCGATCGAGGGCGGACCGATCGCGGACCTCGGGGCATTCGAAGCCGAGCTCCGTGCGTGCGGCTTCGACCGCCCCGTGGTCCCGCTGGACGAGAGCGACCCGCTCGAGGTGATGGTGGCCGAGTTCGAGTGGGAGCTCCGCAAAGAGCTCAATCGAGCGCTCGGACCGGAGCCCGGGGTCGTGGAGAACGTCGTCTTCTGCACGGACGACGGCCGCGTCCACCTGGCCTACGTGAACGTCCCGAGCTTCTGCGGCGAAGACGAGGCGACCATCTTCGAGATCCAGAGCCGGGGTTGGGGCGAGGAAGACTCGGAAGAGCACCGCCGCCTCCGCCTGCCCGTCTCCCACGAGGATTGGGTCCAGGTGCCCGACGACTGGCGCGAGGCCGACCTGGGCTACGAGCTGCGCAGCACGGTGCTGGACCTGATCGACATTCGCATCGAGGCGAGCCCGGACCTCCGGCCCAACATCACGGTGCGCGAGCCCCTGCAGGTCTTCCACACGATCCACGAGAACATCTGGATGGACCTCGACGAGCGCCGATTGGCGCGCGAGCTTTGCGACCAGCCGGCCAGCGTCTACCTCGGGCGGATGCTGGAGCGCCTCACCTCGAAGGGATGACGGGCGGAGTATCGTCGTACGCTGTCTCGCCATGGGTGCCCGACGTAGCTGGTCCCTCCTTCTGATCACCCTGGTCGCCTGCGAGTGCAATCTGGGGGAGGGCGCCGAGTCGCCGGAGGAAGCCATGGAGCAGGCCGCCTCGGGCGAGCCGATGCTCTCCTCCGAGTGGGTGCGGGCTACACCTCCGCCCGACATGCTCGAGCTCACCACCGAGCCGTACGTGGTCCACAACGACGACCCGGCGAAGCTCCGCATCGAGAAGAACGGCCAGCTCGTGCGCGCCTTCGAGGTGGTGGCCCAGATGGCTTGCGCGAGCCGCGAAGGCTGGCTCGCCTGCTCACTGACGGGCGAGGAGGTCAACTGGGTGCCGGTCTTCGATCCGGAGGGGGGCCTGTCCATCGTCCAGGTGGGCTCGAGCTTCTTCGACGACCGCCGGGTCCAGGGGCCACCACGCTGGACAGCCGACGGCGCACTCTGGATCCAGCTCGGCGACCACTGGGAGCGGCGTCTGGCCATCGCGCCCGAGCCACCGGACCCGGAGGCATCGGCCGCGGCGCACGCGCGCATTCGTGCCAAGCTGCCGAGTACCCGCCACGCCTTCGAGGCAATCGAGGGCCGCGCGGTGCCCGCGCTCTGGAGCGAGCCGCTCGAGCGCGACGAGGCCTACGACCTCTGGGAAGCGCTCGAAGTCGACGGGCTCTCGCGCGCGGTCGTCACTGAGGAGCTCGTGGGTGACGCACACCGCGACGGCTCCTGGGCGCTGCGCTTCGCGGAGCAGGTGCCGGTCGACGCGGTCTTCGCCCGGCTCGAGCTCGGCCACCTCGCGTGGCAGGCGCAGTACATCGACCAGCTTCCGGAGGAGCACCGCTACGAGTCCCAGAAGATGCTGGCGCGGGTGCGCGACGGCTACCGCCCGCGAGTCCCGGCGATGTTGGAGCCGGACTCCACCGAGCCGCTCTTCCCGCTCGACATCGCGAACAGCCCGCTGCCGCAGCCGGCGCTTCGTGTGCTGGTGGTCGAGGGCGGCGACGATCTCCTGCCGATCGCCGCCGGCTTCGGCGGGTTCAACAACTGTCCGAGCCCGGGCGAGCAAGCGGTGATCCTCGCGGACTGGCGCGAGCGCTACGGCGCGCGTGTGCGCTTCATGGGGCGTGACTCCCTCGAGCTCCTGGTCGCGGACCCGCCGAGCGACGTGGTGGAACGCTACGAGCTCGGCTACCGCATCCTGATGTACGACCCGGACGCCGAGACGGTCGCCGCCGCGGCGCGCATGACGCGCAGCCACCGCTGGTCGTTCTGGTGGGACTGAGCGCGCGGGCGCGGCTCAGTCGTCGCCGAGGAGGTCGTCGAAGGCCTGGTCGACCTCGTCGAGGACCAGCGGCTCGTGCTCGGCCTGGGGCGCCTGTGAGGGACGAGTGAGGCGCTGGATGCGCTCCTCGACGGCGCGGAAGTCCGGGTCGCGCTTCTGGACCTTCTGGTAGTAGTAGAGCGCTTCCTGCGGGTCCTGCAGCATCTCGTACGCGCTGCCCAGCTCGAAGTAGAGACCGAGCTCTTCGCGCTCGGTCTTGTGCTCGGCGTAGAGCCCCTTCTTGAACTGGTTGATCGCGTCGGAGTAGTTGCCCTGCTCGACCCGGCACAGACCGATCATGGTGTGGCAGAGGCACTCGCGCTGCGGGTTCGCCATCGCGAGCTGGAACTCCTTCACCGCGTCGTCGATCAGGCCCATCTCCTTGTAGGCGATGCCCAGGTCGAAGTGGGTGTCGGTGTCCTCGAGCCCGACCTGCTCTTCGACGCCCTTCTTGAACTGCTCGAAGACCGACTCGACGTCGATGACGTCCGAGCCCTCGCTGCCGCCTTCGTCCATGGGACCGAGCTCGCCGGCGAGCTTCTCCGCGAGCGCGAAGGCGTCGTCGTCTTCGTCGGGGGTGATGGACTCGACGGGCGCGCTGAGCGATGCGCGGGTCTCCTGGACCTCCTGCAGCTTGTCGAGCAGGAGCGGGTGGTTCGGGTGCGACTCGAGGGCGTCCTCGAGGGTCGCGGAGGCGGCGTCCCAGAGGCCCTGCGCGATGAAGAACTCGACTTCGTCGAGGGTCTCTTCGATCTCGCCGGGCGGCATCGAGATCCGCTCTTTGGCCGCCTGGACGTGGCCCTCGTTCAGGTCCACCGGCGCGGCCTCGAACTCCTGCGGGCTCATCGGCGCGAGCGGCGCGTCGGGCACCGGAGACGCGAGATGCGGCTCCTCGGGGACGCTGCTGATGGCCCGGTCGAAGGCGCTCTGCTCTTCCGGCGGGTGGAAGGCCGGCTCCATCGGTGCGACCGCGGGGCGGGCGGACTCGGGCACCGTGGGCTCTTGGGCGGGGGAGGTGAAGACCGCTTCGTGCTCTTCGTACGCCGGCTGCTCCGGCGGCGGCTCCGACAACGGCATCAACATGTCGTCGTCGAGCTCCATCAGCTCGTCGGGGTCGAGCTCCTCGATCGAGTCACGCGCCATGTCCTGCAGCCCCTCGGGAGCGGGGGCGACGGAGGTGGCGTCGATCTGGCCGGTGGGCGCCTCGTCGTCGGGGTACTCGGCGGGCGCCATCGACTCGAACTCGTCGGCGGCGGGCGCCATCGATTCGAACTCTTCGACGGGCTCGTCGATGTCGACGACCAGCGGGGCCTCGTCGATGAGGATTTCGGGCTCGGCACCGCCGGCCTCGTCGAGCTCGTCGGCCTGACGGAGGTACATGGTGGCGACCTGCGGCTGCAGGTCCGCGAGCGCGCGCAGCTGCTCGGCGGCTTCGGCGTTGCGACCGAGCTTGATCAGCGCTTCCTTGAGTCGCTCGCGGGCTTCGATGTGCTCGGGCGCGATCTCGAGGACCTGGGTGAGCTGCTTGGCGACCTTCTCTTGAAGGCCGTAGCGCTCGAAGACCTCGCACTCGGTCAGCAGCCGCGCGATCTGCGCTTCGCGTGCGACTTCGGGCGGAACCGACGCGCGCCCCTCGGGGCCGGGGATCTCGGCGTTCTGGGTGACCGACGCCTCGCGCGCCGCTGGCCGCACGGACTCGACCAGGTCGACGTCGCTGGCGTCGTCGTCGACGAACATCAGATCGTCGTCGTCGTCGTCCTCGACGATCTCGAGCTCCGGCTCGTCGTCTTCCGCGGGCGGGGCCTCCGAGCGAGCGCCGACCAGCGCACCGGGCGGCACGGAGTCGACCGGGCGGCGCGGAGGGGAGGAGGGCGCCGCGAACTTCGCGAGCTCCTGCCGAGCCTCGGCGTCGTTCGGGTCGAGCTCGAGGATCTTCTTCAGGATCCGCGCGCGCTCCTCGTCTTCCTTCTTCTCGGCGAGGATGCGGACCATCTCCTTGTAGACGGAGATGGTCTTCGCGCTCTGACCCAGCACGTGGAAGGCCTGCGCGAGGAGCTCTAGTGTCGTGATGTCGCGCGGGTCCTTCTTGAAGCAGGCCTGCAGCTTCGAGAGGGCGCGCTTGGCGTCGTTGCGGCTCAGGTAGGTGCGGGCGAGCTTCTTGGAGAGCGCGACGTCGCCGGGACGGTGGTAGAGCAGGCGCTCCGCCACCTTGAGGTAGTCGTCGATGCGGCCCTGCTCTTCGAGCAGCCGTGCGCCGGCCTCGAACTCGCTGGCGGCGCGTTCGACCTCCTTGGCCTTCGACAGCGCCTCCGCGTACTTGATGCGGACCGGGATGTTCTCCGGGTCGAGCTTCGCCATCCGGTCGAGGATGGCCAGCATGTTCTCGGCGTCGCCCTGGCGTGCGTACGCGATGGCCGCCTGTTCGTAGGTTTGCAGGGCGTCGCTGACGAGCTGCAGCTGCTCGTACATCTCGGCGAGGCGCAGCGAGATGTCGAGCCGGGTGGGCTGGAGCTTGAGGATCTGTTTGTAGACCGCGACGGCCTTCAGAAAGAAGCCCTGCTCGGCGTAGTGCTCCGCGACGCGATGGTAGGTGTCGCTCGCGTCCTTGTGAGCGCCCTTCCGGGTCTGGAGGTCGCCGATCTTGAGCCACGTCCGGACGTCGGCGGGGTCTTCGTCGACCAGCCGTCGGTACTCGGCGATCGCGCGGTCGTAGTTGCCCTTCGCCAGGTGCTTCTGGGCGGCGGAGAGCACTTTGCTGCGGTCGACGCTCAAGGGGGAAGGGTGGGTGTGCGGCGCGCTAGGCGCCCGCGGAATCGTTCCGCAAATCGACCCATGTGGTGTGGGATGGGATACTACGCATCGGGACCCATCAGGGTCAACCGCCTGACGTACGCTCCGCGAGCCGCTCGAGGAACTTCGTGGACAGCTTTCCCTCCACGAAATCGGGGTCATGCAGGATCCTGCGATGAAGTGGCAGGTTCGTGCGGATCCCCTCGATCAAGGTCTCGTCGACGGCCCGGCGGAGTCGACGGATCGCGATGTCCCTCGTGGGGCCGTAGGCGATGAGTTTGGCGATCAGCGAGTCGTAGACCCGTGGCACCACCCATCCGGTGAAAACCCCATCGTCGATACGAATTCCCGGGCCCCCAGCGGGGTGGTAATTCGTGATCTTGCCGGGCCAGGGCACGAAGGTGTCCGGATCCTCGGCGTTGATTCGGAGCTCGATGGCGTGGCCCTTGAGCTCCGGGCGGTCCGGGATGTCGAGGGTCTCGCCGGCCGCGAGCCGGATCTGCTCCATGACCAGGTCCACGCCGGTCACCTCTTCGGTGACGGGGTGCTCCACCTGGATCCGGGTGTTCATCTCCATGAACGCCAGGTTGCCGCGCTCGTCCATGAGCAGCTCGATGGTGCCGGCGGAGCGGTAGCCGCTCTCCTTCATGGCCGCCTCGATGGTCGCGGTCATGTCCATCCGCTGCTCGTGGCTCATCGCCACCGAGGGCGCTTCCTCCAGGATCTTCTGGTGGCGGCGCTGGATGGAGCACTCACGCTCGCCGAGGACCCAGACCTTGCCCTTGCCGTCGCAGAGCACCTGGAACTCGATGTGGCGGGGCTCTTCGACGTAGCGCTCGCAGTAGAGGTCGCCGTTGCTGAAGGCCGCTTGGGCCTCCTGGCGTGCGCGGGGGTAGTTCTTCCGCATCTGGGCGGAGTCGCGGATGATGTGCATCCCGCGGCCGCCGCCGCCGCCCGAGGCCTTGAGCATGACCGGGTAGCCGACCTCCTCCGCCTTCTTCACGGCGTCGTCGGCGTCGGTCATCACCTGGCTGCCCTCCATGAGCGGCAAGCCGAGGCGCTTGGCGAGGGCACGCGCGGGGACCTTCTCGCCCCAGGCCCGCATGTCGTCCGGGGTGGGGCCGATGAAGGTCAGGCCACACTCGGTCACGATCTCGGCGAAGTCAGCGTTCTCGCTGAGGAAACCGTAGCCAGGGTGGATGGCGTCCGCGCCGGTGATCTCGGCAGCGGCCAGCAGCGCCGGCACGTTGAGATAGCTGCCGGTCGCCTCGGGCGGACCGATGCAGACGGCCTCGTCCGCGAGGCGCACGTGGCGTGCCTCGGCGTCGACCTCGCTGTGGACGGCGACGGTCTGGACGCCGAGCTCACGGCAGGCCCTCAGCACCCGCAGCGCGATCTCGCCGCGGTTCGCGATCAGTACTTTTTCGAACACGGGCCGCTCAGCGCTTCACGCGGAACAGCTTGTCCCCGTATTCGACCGGTTTCCCGTTCTCGACGAGGACCTCGAGGATCGTTCCGGAGAACTCCGCCTCGATCTCGTTCATCAGCTTCATCGCCTCGACGATGCAGAGCGTCTGGCCGCTCTCGAAGCTGGCGCCTTCCTTCACGAAGGGCGGCGAGCTGGGGTTGGGTGAGCGATAGAAGGTGCCGACGAAGGGCGAGGTCACGTACTCGCCTTCGACCGCTTCTTCCTCGCCGCCCGCGCCGGCCGCGGCCGGCGGCGCCGACATGGGCGGCGGCGCGTAGGACGCGGGGCCTGCGACCATCGGGATCGCACCGCTCGGGCCACGGCGCAGGACGATGCGCTCGTCCGCACGCTCGAGCTCGAGCTCGCTGAGCCCGTGATCGTCCATCGCTTTCATCAGCTCTCGGAGCTGGTCGAGATCGACTTCCACTTTTCCTGGTCCCTCTCCGGACGGGCGTGACGCCTCAGTCCTCGTTGGAACGGCCCAGATAGTCCATGAGCGCCCGCAAGCCAAGGGTGTAGCTCGCAGGACCGAACCCGGTGACCACCCCGATGGCGGCCGAGGCGGTGTGGCTGTGCGCCCGAAAGGCCTCTCGCGCGTGGATGTTCGAGAGGTGGACCTCCACCGAGGGGAGGGGAACGGCCCTCAGCGCGTCGGCGATCGCGATGGAGGTGTGGGTGTAGGCCCCCAGATTGAAGACGATCCCCACGTGGGACTCGCGGACCTCGTGGATCCAGTCGATCAGCTCGCCCTCGTGGTTCGACTGGCGGCAGTCGACGGCGACGCCGAGCTCCTTGCCCAGATCCGCGAGGCTCTCGTGGATCGCCTCGAGGGTCGCGAGCCCGTAGATGTCGACCTGCCGGGTGCCCAGCAGGTTGAGGTTCGGCCCGCTCAGAACGAGGACGCGGTCCAAGACTCAGATCAGTGCGCCGATCGCGCGCGGCAGCGCAATGGGCGGGGGAGTTCGGGTGAATCGAGGAGGCTTAGCCG
>CAYXAP010000112.1:0-10005 GCA_964462035.1 uncultured Sandaracinus sp. | reverse complement strand
GGTGGCCGCACCGTCGGCGCCGGCGTCGTCTCCAACATCATCGAGTGAAGCCATGGGCGAGCGCCTGAAGATCGTCCTCGTCTGCGAGGACTGCGGCGCTCGCAACTACAAGCGGACCAAGGCCCGCCGGGTCGGGGAGATTCAAGAGCGCCTCGAGCTCAAGAAGTTCTGCCCCAAGTGCGGGAAACACACGGTCCACCGCGAGTCGCGATGACGGCCGCCTCGGAAGAGGCGGCCGCTCGCGTCCGAGTCGTGAAAAAAAGCATGCCGCGAGTTGCGCCGGGCCCGTCCCGATCGCATACGAAGCGGTCCGAACGTCAGTAGCTCAGTTGGTAGAGCAGCGGATTCCAAATCCGCCGGTCGGGGGTTCGAGTCCCTCCTGGCGTGCCCAGTCAGCCGCACGACTGGCCAAACGCTGAGAACAAATCGGCTTTTCGCCTGTTGAGAAGCCTCGGGACACACCGAAACGAGAACGACCAAGATGGCCATGGAAGACAGCAAGCCCACCGGCACGCTCGGCATCGAGCGGTGGGTGCAGTTCGCGTTCATCGGGATGGCCCTCCTGATGTTCTGGTTCATCGACCACCTGGCGTCGGACCTCTCCGCCTTCGCGGCGCAGAAGCTCGACCTGTCGACCCCGAACCCCAACATCGTCACGGCCGCCTCGGCGATCGTGTCGATCCTCTTGGCCGCCTGGATGTACCGCAAGGAGAGCACCAACAAGTTCTCCCGCGAGGTGGCGGTCGAGCTCAGCCACGTCACCTGGCCCACCCGCCAGGAGACCTGGTCCAACACCCTCGTCGTCATCATCGTCAGCGCGATCGCCGCGGTGATCCTCGGCGCGTTCGACGCCGCCTGGTCCGCGGTGACGGACCTGATTTACTGACCGCTGATTGAAACCCGAACGATGACTGTACCGGAGATGGACGTGGACGAGAGCAGCACAGAGCACGCAGAGGCCGTGGGCGAGGGCGCCCCGGACGAGCAGTCCGCGGTGCGCTCGGACATGAACTGGTACATCATCCAGGCGTACAGCGGATACGAGAACAAGGTGAAGCTCTCCCTCGAGGAGCGCGTTCGCCAGGTCGGCATGGAGAAGCACTTCGGGGAGATCCTCATCCCGAAGGAGAGCGTCACGCAGAACCGCTCTGGCAAGAAGCGTGTCGTCACGCGCAGCTTCTACCCCGGCTACATCTTCATCCAGATGGACCTGACCGATGAGACCTGGCACCTCGTGAAGGGGACGCCGAAGGTCAGCGGGTTCATCGGAGGCCGGCACCCCTCGCCCGTGCCCCAGCAGGAGATCGACGTGATCACTGCGCAGGTCGAGCACGGCAAGGTGCCCATCAACCCCAAGGTCACCTTCGAGCCGGGCGATCACGTCCGCGTCACCGAGGGCGCCTTCGCCAACTACACCGGCACCGTCGAAGAGGTGAACCCCGAAAAGCAGAAGGTTCGGGTGCTCATCAGCGTCTTCGGTCGCGCCACTCCGGTCGAGCTCGACTACGCCAAGGTCGAGAAGACCGTCTAACCGCTTCTAGGGTTTGGCACCCAAACCCTCTCTCGCCGGCGACGCCGGCTCGATTCACCCGAACTCCCCCGCCATTGCAGATTTCCCCGCGGCTCGCGGGTCTTTACCCCGCCCCCCGCGGCTCTTAGTACAGGACGCCCCATGAAGAAGGTCATCGGACAGATCAAGCTGCAGCTCGACGCCGGCAAAGCGAACCCCTCGCCGCCCGTCGGGCCTGCCCTCGGCCAGCACGGCGTGAACATCATGCAGTTCTGCAAGGAGTTCAACGCTCGCACGCAGAAGGACATGGGCCTGGTGATTCCAGTCGTGATCACGGTCTTCTCGGACCGCTCGTTCACGTTCATCACGAAGACCCCGCCGGTGCCCATCCTCATCAAGAAGGCGCTCGGCATCCAGTCCGGCTCGGCCATGCCGAACAAGAACAAGGTCGGCACGCTGACCATGGACCAGGTCCGCGAGATCGCGGAGGTCAAGATCAAGGACACCAACGCGGGCTCCATCGAGACCTGCATGAAGAGTGTCATGGGCACCGCTCGCTCCATGGGAGTCAACGTAGCGAAGGCCTGATTTTCCTCTCGCGTCGGCGAACCCCAAAGTGCGCGGCAGCGCAACGCGGGGAGGACCTCGGGTGAATCGAGGAGGCCTAGCCGACGAGAGAGGGTTTGGGTACCAAACCCTAGAAACCAAGCGCCTCACTGGGGAGGCGCACCCCGCACCGCCGGGGAACCAGGCGGGAGACTCGTCGCTGTCCGAGAGGGCGGAGGACGGTCGTTAGGAGGATGAATGAAAACCGGTAAAAAGCGACGGGCTTCGCTAGAAAAAGTCCAACACGGCCACCGGTACTCGCTCCAGGAGGCTTGCCAGCTCGTGAAGGAGGCGTCTTTCGCCAAGTTCGACGAGACGGTGGACCTCGCGGTGCGCCTCGGGGTCAACCCGAAGCACGCCGATCAGATGGTTCGAGGCGCAGTCGTTCTTCCGCACGGGACGGGCTCCACCAAGCGCGTTCTGGTCTTTGCCAAGGGCGAGAAGGCTCAAGAGGCAGAGGCGGCGGGAGCCGATTTCGTCGGAGCCGATGATCTGGTCGCGAAGATCAACGATGGCTGGCTCGATTTCGACACCGTCATCGCCACTCCGGACATGATGGGCCAGGTCGGCCGTTTGGGCCGAGTCCTCGGTCCGCGCGGTCTGATGCCGAACCCGAAGGTCGGCACCGTGACGTTCGACGTCACCAAGGCCGTGTCCGAGGCGAAGGCAGGCAAGATCGAGTTCCGAGTGGAGCGCGCGGGTATCGTGCACGCCCCCGTCGGCAAGGTCAGCTTCGAACAAGCGCAGCTGGAGGCCAACACCCGAGCCCTGCTCGACGTGCTGGTGCGTCTCAAGCCTGCGTCCGCCAAGGGTGTCTACATGAAGAGCATCACGATGAGCTCGACCATGGGCCCCGGAATCCGAATCGAGCCTGGCTCGATCTCTGGCGCGGTGGAGGCCTGACATGCCGATGACTCCGACTGAAAAGGAAGCCCAGGCCCTCGAGGTCCGGGAGAGCTTCGAGAAGGCCATTTCGACGGTCCTGATCGACTTCCGTGGCGTCGACGTGGAGACCATCACCGAGCTCCGCTCCCGTTTCCGGGCAGCGGGCATCGAGTACCGCGTCGTCAAGAACAACCTGGTGCGCAAGGCCCTCGAAGGCACGGACTTGGAGTCGAACGACGACCTCAAGGCCCACCTCAAGGGCATGACCGGCATCGCTTGGAGCTACGAGGATCCCTCGACCGCTGCGAAGGTCATCCGTGACTTCCGCAAGGACAAGAAGGACATCCTCGAGAAGAAGGATCAGCCCCCGAAGCTGGTTCCCAAGTGCGCCCTCCTCGACGGCAACGTCATGGACGGCAAGGCGGTCGAGACGCAGCTCGCGTCGATGCCTGGCAAGGACGAAATCCGCGCCATGCTCCTCGCCCAGCTGATGGCGCCCGCGCAGAGCCTCGTTCGGCAGCTCGCCGCTCCGGCTCAGAACCTCGCCTACCTCTTCGACGCCTACAAGCGGAAGCAAGAGGAAGCCGGCTGACGGTTCCATCCCCAACCCCGAATCAACCAACCAAACCCAGACAAACAACTTTCCGCGAGCGTCGGGACAACCCTTACGCAAACACCTGGCGGTCGCGGTGCGGAGAATAGACAAATGGCGAACATGAACGTTGAGCAGATGGTCGAAGAGCTGAGCTCCTGGACCGTGATGGACGTCGCGAACCTCGTGAAGACCCTCGAAGAGAAGTGGGGCGTCTCGGCCGCTCCGGTGGCCGTGGCCGGTGCGGCGGGCCCCGCTGCCGATGCCGCTCCCGCCGAGGAGAAGACCGAGTTCGACGTCGAGCTGTCCGAGGCCGGCGGCCAGAAGATCAAGGTCATCAAGGCCGTCCGCGAGATCACCTCGCTTGGTCTCGCCGACGCCAAGAAGCTCGTCGAAGAGGCTCCGAAGGTCATCAAGGAGGGCATCTCCAAGGAAGAGGCCGAGGAGATGAAGAAGAAGCTCGAGGAAGCCGGCGCCAAGGTCACCCTGAAGTGATCGGCCGGCGCCTTGCGCGCACGTCCTTCGCCGGTGGAAATCGGCTGTGGCAAGCAGTTTGCTTGCCAACGACCTCCCGGTGGGCTAGATCGCCCGCCGTGGAGGCCGTGGCGTGCGCGCAGCCCTCGCTCCTGGACGGGGAGTCGAGGGGTTTTGGCGTCGAGTAAGAGCGACCCGAGATCGGGCCCCGAGAGGCGCGAATCTCGAGGTCGCTTTCCGTCCATATAGTCCAGAAATTACAGCGCTTTTCTTAATCAGCGGTCTGGTCGCCCCACGGCGACGGCCGCGCACGGCCGAGCCAGGCGGGGCACGGCCGTCACCTCATCAGAGCAGAGCAGCAGGGAGCTGAAGGCACCAATGGCGACGAAGATCCAGACCAATTTCCGGGTCCGGCACAG
The DNA here is from genome assembly GCA_964462035.1 of uncultured Sandaracinus sp. Lineage (GTDB taxonomy): Bacteria > Myxococcota_A > Polyangia > Polyangiales > Houyiibacteriaceae > UBA1660. The sequence continues at coordinate 5,519 of CAYXAP010000112.1, read as the reverse complement.
CTTCGGGAAGATCGAGCGATTCCTCGACATCCCGAACCTGATCGACATCCAGAAGCGCTCGTACGACAAGTTCCTCCAGACCACGGTCCCCCGCAGCGAGCGGGAGGACATGGGTCTTCAGGGCGTCTTCAAGAGCGTCTTCCCCATCCGCGATTTCAACGGGACGAGCGAGCTCGTCTTCGAGGGCTACACCCTCGAGCGGCCGAAGTACGACGTCGACGAGTGTCGGCAGCGCGGCATGACCTACGCGGCGCCGATCAAGGTGACCATCCAGCTCATCATCTACGACACCGCCGAGAGCGGTGAGCGCCCGGTCCGGGACATCAAGGAGCAGGAGGTCTACTTCGGTGAGATCCCGCTGATGACCGAGAACGGTACGTTCATCATCAACGGCACCGAGCGCGTCGTCGTCAGCCAGCTGCACCGCAGCCCGGGTGTCTTCTTCGACCACGACAAGGGCAAGACCCACTCGTCGGGCAAGTTCCTCTACCAGGCGCGGATCATTCCGTACCGTGGCTCGTGGCTCGACCTCGAGTTCGACCCGAAGGACCTGCTCTACGTCCGCATCGACCGCCGCCGGAAGATGCACGCGACCGTGCTGCTCAAGGCCCTCGGCTACAGCACCCACGACCTGCTCGACTTCTACTACGACACCGAGACCGTCTACTTCGAGGCGCGCGGCAAGTTCACGAAGTCCATCGAGTACGACCTGCTCCCCGGCCAGCGCGCGACGCGCGACATCAAGGTCGATGGCGACGTCGTCGTCCGTCGGAACCGGAAGTTCACCCGCTCCGCGATCCGGAAGCTCAAGGCCGCCGGCCTCGAGCGGCTCCCGATCGACGAGTCGGAGGTGCTCGGCAAGGTCAGCGCCGAAGACATCATCGACGAAGAGACCGGTGAGATTCTCCTCGGCGTCAACGACGAGGTCACCGAAGAGAAGCTCGAGATGCTTCGCGACGCGAAGATCGACTCGGTGAAGGTCCTCTTCATCGACGGTCTGAACGTCGGGTCCTACCTCCGCGACACCCTGCTCGCGGACAAGGTGCAGACCCAGGACGAGGCCATCCTCGAGATCTACCGGCGCCTGCGCCCTGGCGATCCGCCCACCTTGGACACCGCCCGGAACCTGTTCAACAACCTGTTCTTCAACCCGGAGCGCTACGACCTCTCGAAGGTCGGCCGCCTGAAGCTGAACTACAAGTTCTACAAGGACGTGTCGGAAGAGGAGACGCCGGATCTGGACACCACCGTCCTGACCAGCCGCGACATCCTCGAGACGGTCGGCCACCTGATCGACCTGAAGAACGGCAAGGGCACCACCGACGACATCGACCACCTCGGCAACCGCCGGGTGCGCGCCGTGGGTGAGCTCATGGAGAACCAGTACCGCATCGGTCTGGTCCGCATGGAGCGCGCCATCAAGGAGCGCATGAGCATGTCTCAGGAGATCGAGACGCTCATGCCTCACGATCTCATCAACGCGAAGCCGGTCAGCGCCGTCGTCAAGGAGTACTTCGGCAGCTCGCAGCTCTCGCAGTTCATGGACCAGACCAACCCGCTCTCGGAGGTCACGCACAAGCGTCGTCTCTCCGCCCTCGGGCCGGGCGGTCTGACCCGTGAGCGTGCCGGCTTCGAGGTGCGCGACGTGCACACCACGCACTACGGCCGCATCTGCCCGATCGAGACGCCGGAGGGTCCGAACATCGGTCTCATCGCGTCGCTCTCGACCTATGCGCGCGTCAACGAGTACGGCTTCGTCGAGACTCCTTACCGCAAGGTGGAGGACGGCATCGTCAAGGACGAGAAGGTGAAGTGGTACTCCGCGCTCGAGGAGGAGGGCCACTACATCGCCCAGGCGAACGCCGAGGTCGATCCCGACACCAAGAAGCTCGCCGGCAACCTCATCGCCGTCCGCTACGACGGTGAGTCGATGATGGTCACGCCGGACACCGTCGAGCTGATGGATGTCTCGCCGAACCAGCTGGTCTCGGTCGCCGCCTCGCTGATTCCGTTCCTGGAGCACGACGACGCGAACCGCGCCCTGATGGGCTCGAACATGCAGCGGCAGGCCGTGCCGTGTCTTCGCAGCCGTGCGCCGATCGTCGGAACCGGCATCGAGGACCGAGTCGCTGGCGACAGCGGCGTCTGCCTCGTGGCCAAGCGGGACGGTACCGTCGAGTCGGTCGACGCGACTCGTATCGTCGTCAAGGCCGAGGGCGAGGCGGGTGCGTTCCCGGATATCTACCGGCTGCACAAGTTCCAGCGCTCGAACCAGAACACCGCCTACAACCAGAAGCCCATCGTTCGCCCCGGCGACAAGGTGAAGGCCGGCGACGTCATCGCCGACGGCCCGAGCTGTGACATGGGTGAGCTGGCGCTGGGTCAGAACGTCGTCTGCGCGTTCATGCCCTGGGGCGGTTACAACTTCGAGGACTCCATCCTGATCTCGGAGCGGATCGTGAAGGACGACGTCTACACCTCGGTTCACATCGAGGAGTTCGAGTGCGTCGCCCGAGACACGAAGCTCGGCAAGGAGGAGATCACCCGCGACATCCCGAACGTCGGTGAAGAGGCCCTCAAGGACCTCGACGAGTCGGGCATCGTGCGCATCGGCGCGGAGGTCGTCTCCGGCGACATCCTCGTCGGCAAGATCACTCCGAAGGGCGAGACCCAGCTCTCCCCGGAGGAGAAGCTGCTTCGAGCCATCTTCGGTGAGAAGGCCGGCGACGTCCGCGACACCTCGCTCCGGGTTCCGCCCGGTGTGACCGGCATCGTGATCGACGCCCGCGTCTTCGCCCGCAAGGGAACCGAGAAGGACGAGCGCGCCCGCCAGATCGAAGACACCGAGCGAGCCAAGCTCGAGAAGGACATGGCGGACGAGATCAAGATCATCAAGGAGTCCGCCTACGCTCGAGTCCGCAAGCTCCTGCTGAAGCAGACCACGACCGCGAAGCTCGTCGACGACAAGGGCAAGGTGCTCCTCGCCAAGGGCACCAAGATCTCCGAGGACGAGCTCGACCCCATCATCCGCAAGTACTGGGGCCACATCGAGGTCGACAAGAACAAGGAGAAGATCGACGCCATCCTGGCCCAGCTCGAAGAGCAGACCAGCGGTATCGAGACCCTCTTCCAGGAGAAGATCGACAAGCTCGGCAAGGGCGACGAGCTCCCGCCTGGCGTCATCAAGATGGTGAAGGTCTACGTCGCCATCAAGCGTAAGCTCCAGGTCGGCGACAAGATGGCCGGTCGTCACGGAAACAAGGGTGTGGTCAGCCGCATCCTTCCCGAGGAGGACCTGCCCTACCTGCCGGACGGCACCCCGGTCGACATCGTGCTCAACCCGCTCGGCGTTCCGAGCCGCATGAACGTCGGTCAGATCCTCGAGGTCCACCTCGGCTGGGCTGGCTGGCTCCTCGGGCGGCAGCTCGACGGCATGCTCGACGAGCGGACTCCGAACTACGACGAGGTGCGCGCCAAGCTCGGCCGCATCTACGGCAGCAGCCCGGAGATCATGGAAGTCGTCAACGACGTCAACGACAAGGAGCTGATCAAGTTCGTCCGGAAGCTCAAGGACGGCCTTCATCTCGCGACTCCGGTCTTCGACGGCGCGCACGAGCAGGAGATCAAGGATCTCCTCACGGAGGCGAAGGTCCAGACCAACGGTCAGACCATCCTCTTCGACGGGCGGACCGGCGATGCCTTCCACGAGGACGTGACGGTCGGCGTCATGTACATGCTCAAGCTCCACCACCTCGTGGACGACAAGATCCACGCGCGGAGCATCGGGCCCTACTCGCTGGTCACGCAGCAGCCCCTCGGCGGCAAGGCGCAGTTCGGCGGGCAGCGGCTCGGTGAGATGGAGGTCTGGGCGATGGAGGCCTACGGCGCGGCTTACGCGCTGCAGGAGTTCCTCACCGTGAAGTCCGACGACGTCCAGGGTCGAACCCGGATGTACGAGGCCATCGTGAAGGGCGAGCACTCGCTCGACGCCGGTCTCCCGGAGAGCTTCAACGTCCTCATGAAGGAGCTCCAGGCGCTCTGCCTGAACGTCGAGCTCGTCGAAGCGGACTCGGTCCGCGACCGCGACGACATCCTCGCCGCGGAGGAGTGAGCCGGTCGAGCGGCGCTCGCTGCGGATTCAAACCCGCCGTGCGCCGCTCCCGACTCCCCTCGAACCCACCCCCGACAACCCAAGATTACGAGCCCCATTCAGCCTGATCAGCTGACAGCTCCCGGAAAGACAACGACATGAAGGACATCTTCAGCTTCTTCGAAAAGCCCAAGGACCCGCTCTCCTTCTCGGCGATCCGCATCGGACTCGCGTCGCCCGAGAAGATCCGCGAGTGGTCGCACGGCGAGGTCAAGAAGCCCGAGACGATCAACTACCGGACCTTCAAGCCCGAGCGCGACGGCCTCTTCTGTGCGCGCATCTTCGGGCCGGTGAAGGACTACGAGTGCCTCTGCGGCAAGTACAAGCGCATGAAGCACCGCGGGATCGTCTGCGAGAAGTGCGGCGTCGAGGTCATCCAGTCGAAGGTCCGCCGTCAGCGGCTCGGCCACATCGACCTGGCGACCCCGGTCGCGCACATCTGGTTCCTCAAGAGCCTTCCCTCGCGCATCGGCGCGCTCCTCGACCTGAAGCTCAAGGATCTCGAGCGCGTCCTCTACTGCGAGAGCTACGTCGTCACCGACCCCGGTGAGACCCCGCTCGAGAAGGGCGAGATCCTCAGCGAGGACCGCTACTGGGAGCTCCTCGACGAGCTCGGCGACGACACCTTCGAGGCCAAGATGGGCGGCGACGCCGTCCTCGACCTCCTCAAGGAGCTCGACATCCACGCGATGGCCGAGAGCCTCCGCAAGGATCTGGGCGAGGCCACCTCGGTCGCCAAGCGCACCAAGATCAGTAAGCGCCTCAAGGTCGTCGAGTCCTTCAAGGACTCCGGCAACCGCCCCGAGTGGATGATGCTCAACGTCGTGCCGGTCCTCCCGCCGGACCTGCGTCCCCTCGTCCCCCTGGACGGCGGCCGCTTCGCGACGTCCGACCTCAACGACCTCTACCGCCGCGTCATCAACCGGAACAACCGCCTCAAGCGGCTCCTCGAGCTGAACGCGCCGGAGATCATCATCCGCAACGAGCGGCGCATGTTGCAGGAGGCGGTCGACGCCCTCTTCGACAACGGCCGCCGCGGCAAGACGATCACCGGTCCGAACAAGCGCCCCCTGAAGTCTCTGAGCGACATGCTCAAGGGCAAGCAGGGTCGCTTCCGCCAGAACCTCCTCGGCAAGCGCGTCGACTACTCGGGCCGTTCGGTCATCGTCGTCGGTCCCTCGCTCCGGCTGCACCAGTGCGGTCTGCCGAAGAAGATGGCGCTCGAGCTCTTCAAGCCGTTCATCTACAACAAGCTCGAGGAGCGTGGCTTCGTCACGACCATCAAGAGCGCGAAGAAGATGGTCGAGAAGGAGAAGCCCGAGGTCTGGGACATTCTCGACGAGGTCATCACCGAGCACCCGGTGATGCT
>CAYXAP010000111.1:0-10724 GCA_964462035.1 uncultured Sandaracinus sp. | reverse complement strand
CGTGGTGCCGCCGGTGCAGGTGAGCCCGCCGGACACGCACGTGATCGTGCCGAAGGTGCAGGAGCCGGTGTCGTCGCCGCAGGAGGCGCCGCCGCCGGGGTTGCCCTCGTCGACCATGCCGTCGCAGTCGTCGTCGGCCGTGTTGCAGGTCTCCGGTCCGCCCTCGAAGGCGCCGGTACAGACGAGCGCGCCCGCGGTGCAGACCTCACGGCCCTGGGTGCAGGCGCCGGTCGACGAACCGCAGAGTCGGCCCGCTTCCGGGTTGCCCTGGTCCACGGTGCCGTCGCAGTCGTCGTCGATGCCGTTGCAGAGCTCGGTGCTCGGCTCGGTCGCGCCCACGCACTCGACGCTGCCGCCCATGCAGGCGGTGGTGCCCGTGGTGCAGGCACCGACGTCCATGCCGCAGGTCTCGCCGCCGCCGGGGTCGCCCTCGTCGATGGTGCCGTCGCAGTCGTCGTCGCGAGCGTTGCAGATCTCGACGGCCGGGTCGGCCGGCGTGCAGCGGTACTCGCAACCGTTGGCCTCGTTGCCGTCGATGTCGTGGAAGTCCATGTCGCACATGTCGAGCTCGCAGACGCCCATCGAGCAGGCACCGCTGCCGCGCGGGAAGCGACACACGCGGCCACAGGCGCCGCAGTTCATCGAGTCGTTGTCCTTGTCCACGTCCTCGTCGACGGTGCCGTCGCAGTCGTTGTCCCGCAGGTCGCAGACGCTGTCGTCGTCGGCGGTCTGGGTGCAGCGGTACTCGCAGCCGTCGCTCGGGTCACCGTTGATGTCGATGAAGCCGACGTCGCAGGTGTCGAAGCCGCAGACCCCGTCCGTGCAGGTCGGGAAGGCGTGGGGTGGCGTGCAGACGTTGCCGCACGCTCCGCAGTTGCCCGGGTCCCGGTCCAGGTCGAAGCCCTCGTCGAGGGCGCCGTCGCAGTCGTCGTCGGAGTTGTTGCAGAGCTCTTCGAGGAGGCAGCCCCCGTCGCCGAGGTCCACGCCGAAGTCGGGGATCTGAGCGTCGCTGCTGGAACCGTCGCTGGGCGCGGCGTCCTCGACCGGCTCACCGGCGTCGAGCTCCTCGTCACAGGTCAGGCAGTAGGGGTCCACCGAGCAGCTCGCTCCGAAGAGGAGGAGCGTGCTCAGCAGTCCGAGTCGCATGGCGGTGAGACGCACCGTACGCAGGTCGAGGCGGTTCATCGGTTCCTCCGGCGGCGGATGAGGCCGAGGGTGACGAAGGCGAGCAGGAAGCTACCGGGCCAGCCCGGTGGGCCGCCAGGTTCGACACGGCAGGTACAGCCGCCGCCGCCGGTCGCGAGCACGCGCTCCTCCGGGTCCTCTTCCACCGAGGGCCCGAGGTCGACGTCCTCGCTCACGCCGCCGTCGACGTCCATGACGCCACCGTCCGGGGTGGTGACGGGCGGGATGCACTCGCCCTCGAAGCAGCGCTCCTCGCCCGGGCACCGCACGCGGAGACAGGGGTCCTCGCCGCAGCCGCCGTCCTCTGGGTCACAGACCGAGGGCGACAGACACATGACACCGGTGCACAGGTCGTCGACGCAGTCGCCGGTGTCCTCGTCGCAACGCTCGCTCGAGGCGCAGGTGACGCCGGCGCAGAGATCGTCCACGCAGGTGCCGCCGCGGCAGACCTCGCCGGAGGCGCAGTCCACGTCCGCACAGCTGGGCTCGCAGACTCCGTCACGGCAGGCCTCGTCGGCGGCGCACATGACGTCGTCACCGCAGGGGTCGGCGATGCAGCTGAGCGAGGAGATCTCGCAGATCTCGCCGTCGGGACAGCCGAAGCCTCGGCAGTCGTCGACCACGCAGCGGCCGGTGTCCTCGTTGCAGACGCTGCCGTCCGAGCAGACGACGCCGTCGCAGGGGAAGGTGCATTCGTTCGACTTGCAGGTGCAGGTCGGAACGCCGTCCTCGTCGGGGGCGCAGACGGTCTCGCCGCCCACCTCGAGGGTCTCCATGCCGCACGTCTCTTCGGTGCAGCGCGGGGCCACACAGAAGCACATGCCGTCGATCTCGACCTCGGTGCGGCCCGTCGGGCAGCGGCCGAACTCGCCGGTGCTGCAGGGCAGGGCGCACTGACAGTCGACGCACTGACCGCCGGCGTCGCCGCAGAGCGATCCCTCGTCGGTCATCATGTCGCAGTCGTTGTCCTCGCAGTCGCAGACCTCCGGTCCGGCGGGCATCTCACCCACGCAGACCTCGGCTCCGTCGACGCACTGGATCATGCCGGGCATGCACACACCCTCGGTCGCGCCGCAGACACCGCCGGCCGGGAGCTCTTCGTCGACCGCCATGTCGCAGTCGTTGTCGAGCGCGTCGCAGGTCTCCGTCTCCGGGCCGATGGCACCGTCGCACACGATGGCGCCGTCCTCGCAGATCTGGATGCCGGGCTGACACTCGCCAACGGCGGAGCCGCAGGGCGCGCCGACGTCGAGGCCGTCGTCGATGACGCCATCGCAGTCGTTGTCGATGCCGTCGCAGACCTCGGGCGAGGGCCCGACCGCGCCGTCACAGACGAGCATGCCGCCGGTGCAGAGCGTGGTGCCCGACATGCAGGCGCCCGTGTCGTCGCCGCACACGTCGCCGCCCTCGGGGTTGCCCTCGTCGATCATGCCGTCGCAGTCGTTGTCGAGGTTGTCGCAGATCTCGGTGCCCGGTCCGCGGTCACCGACACACACGAGCACGCCGCCCTGGCAGACCTCCGAGCCGAGCTCGCAGGTGCCCACGTCGGTGGCGCCACAGTCGGCGCCGCCACCCGGGTTGCCTTCGTCCACGAGGCCGTCGCAGTCATCGTCCTCGAGGTCGCAGGTCTCGGCCTCGGGCGGTGTGCCGCCGGTGCACTCGATCATGCCGCCGACACAGGCCGTGACGCCGGGCATGCAGATGCCTTCGGAGCTACCGCAGGTGGTGCCGCCGCCGGGGTCGCCCTCGTCGACGTTCATGTCGCAGTCGTTGTCGATGCCGTCACAGATCTCGCCGCGACCGCCGGTCTCACCGATGCACTCGAACATGCCGGTGGTCGGGTTGCAGGTGAGCACGCCCGGTCGGCACTCGCCGACGTCGTTGCCGCAGGCGCCACCGGTCGGGACCTCCTCGTCCACGTTGCCGTCGCAGTCGTCGTCCGTGGCGTTGCAGGTCTCTGCCACGCCGCCGGTGCCGCCGGTGCAGACCAGCGAGCCGCCGACGCAGGCGAGGGTGCCCGGCGTACAGATGCCGGTGCTCGAGCCACAGGTCGTGCCCGGGTCCGTGCCCTCGTCGGTCGAACCGTCGCAGTCGTCGTCGAGGGTGTTGCAGAGCTCGGTGCCGGCCGTGACCGCGCCGACGCAGGTGCTCGTGTCGAACATGCCGCCGACGCAGAGGTAGACGCCGGGCTCGCAGACACCGGTGCTGGTGCCGCAGGCCATGGTGACGCCCTCGTCGATGGCGCCGTCGCAGTCCTCGTCGGTTCCGTCGCAGGTCTCGGCGGAGCCGCCGGTGGCGGTGCAGCCGCCGAAGACACCGGCGGTGCAGGTCTCGACACCGCTGGTGCAGACACCGACGTCGGTGCCACAGACGCGGGTCAGACCCTCGTCGGTGAGTCCGTCGCAGTCGTTGTCCATGTTGTCGCAGAACTCGGGCTGCGGCGCGGGACAGGAGCAGGTGCCCGGCGGGTCGATGACTCCATCACAGTCGTCGTCGATGCCGTTGCAGACCTCGGTCGGGGTCGCGCCACACTCGCCGCAGGCGTTGAGCAGACCCTCGTCCACGAAGCCGTTGCAGTTGTCGTCGAGGCCGTCGCAGACCGTCTCGCCGGGGTCGGCGCACTCGGTGAGCGCGGTGTTGCCGTTCGGGCGGTCGCAGTACTTGGTGAAGCCCTCGTCGATGAAGCTGTCGCAGTCGTTGTCGCCGTTGTCGCAGACCTCGACGAGCAGGGTGTCGTCGACGATGTCCGAGATGGCGGCGGCGAGGGTGGACTCGTCGCTGACGAAGATCGCGCTGCCGGTGCCACCCGACGACGCGATGCTGTCGAGGCTGGCGCGGGCGTCGATGTCACTGACCGCGAAGCCGATGACGTTGACCTGGTAGCCGGCCGTCAGGAGCGAGGCCGCGGCCGCGCTCGGGTCGCCGCCACAGGTCTCGACGCCGTCGGTGACCAGGATGACCCGGTAGGGTCGGCAGGCCGCGGCGGCGTCGCTCATCTCGACGTTCTGGAGGTAGGTCTCGGCGCTCGCGAGGCTGCCCGCGAGCGGCGTGGTGCCGGAGCCGCGGATCTCGATGTCCTGGCCCGGAAGGGTGTCCTCACCGTCGGGACCGGCGTCGCCGTCCATCCAAGCGAGCAGGTCGGCCTGGTTCTCCTGGCTGAATCCGACCAGGAGGTCGGCCGCGTTGAAGCCGCCGCCACAGGGCACGGCGCCGGCACCCTGCCAGCCGCCGCTCTGGTTCGAGGCGTTCGAGCCGGGGCAGGAGAAGTTCATCGCGCGCTGGTGGAAGCGCATGAGGCCGAACTCGACCTCACCGAACGCGGCGACGACCGAGCTGAGGCCGGCCTTCGCCTTGTCGAGGCGGCTGTCGTTCGCGATGCCGTCACCGCAGCCGCTCGCCGCGCACTCCGCGCAGCTGACGTCGCTGCCGGGGCACTCGTCCGAGCCGTCGCCGTCGGTGAAGTCGTCGGCGCAGGTGTTCCAGTTCATCGAGCCGGAGCTGTCGAAGACGACGAGCAGGCGGGCGCGAGTGTCACCAGGGGTCGGGCTCGGGTCGAGCTCCTCGTTGTCGACGATCGAGTCACAGCCCGGATCGTCGGGGAAGTCCGTGAAGGTGTCGGAGTCGTTGTCCGCTCGGTCGTTGCAGGCGCCGAGGTTCGACTCGGTGCGGTCCGTCGCGCTGGTGCAGTCCGAGTCGCTGCCGAAGTCGGTCTGTCCGTCTCCGTCGTTGTCGATGCCGTCGTTGCACTGCGGCGTGCCACCCTCGGAGGTGTCCTCGGGGCTGGAGCACTCGGGGTCGTCGGGGTAGTCGACGTCGCCGTCGCCGTCGTTGTCCACGCCGTCCGAGCAGTCGGTGCTGTCCTCGCTGCGGTCGGTCGCGCTCGAGCAGCCCGGGTCGGCCGGGAAGTCGATGAAGCCGTCGCCGTCGTCGTCTTCGCCGTTCGAGCAGGTCGGGACCTGGGTCACGTAGCAGGCGTCGGACTTCTCCGACTCGAGCTCGCCACTGGCGGTCGCCGTGGCGCGGACCTCGAGGCCGCCGTAGATGTCACCGAAGGTGCTGGTCCAGGCGGTGTCGGGGATGTCGATGTTGCCACCGCTCATGGTGCCGTCGCCGCGGTCGAAGCCGTCGAAGAAGACGGTGCTGGTGCCGCTCCCGGTCTCGGTCGTGCCGGTGATGCTGGTGCTGGTCGAGAGGACCGGGCAGTCGAGGACCGGGGTCTGCGTCCGGGTCGTGCCGACGTTCACCGTGGTGATGTCCCGGTAGTAGCTCTCGTACGTGCCCTGCTCGTTGGCCTCGAAGTAGAGGCCGATCGGGAAGAGGCCGGTCGCCGGGTTCGTGCCCTGGGCCGGTAGGGTCAGCGTCACCGCGATGGTGCAGCTGGCGCCGGGGGCGATGGTGGGCGAGAAGCTGTAGGTCGGGCGGCCGCTGGCGCAGGTGCCTCCGCAGGTGGGCGTCGCGTCTGCGCCGCCGCAGTTGTAGGTCAGGGTGCCGGCGCTCCAGCCGGTGGGGAGCTCGAGCGCGAGCACGTTCGCGTCGAGGGGATCGGTGCCCACGTTCGACACGGTGCCGGTCAGCCGGGTGGCCGCGCCGCTCGCGAGGGTGTTGCTGCCCCACTGGGCGTAGGTGAGGGTCTGATCCCACTGCGTATCGAGCGCGACGTCGTCGACGCCGAAGGGGGAGGTCAGGGTGACCGCCGTGGTCTCGAAGGCGGGGATGTCGGTGGAGCTGTAGACGCCGGTCTGGACGTTGGTCACCGCGCCGCCGCCGCCGGAGATGATGAACGAGCTGTTGAACGTGTACTCGGCGCCGGAGGGGAGGTCACCGATGTCCCACCGAATGCAGTCGCGGTTGGGCGCGCAGTCCATTTCCAGGTAGCCGCCGCCGGTGGCGCTGCCGACCACGTACTGCTGGTTGGTCGGGTTGAACTGCTGGCGGATGACCACGCCGGTGTCGTCGTTGAGCGAGAGGTTCTTGCCGCTGAGCGTGTAGGTCAGCGTTTCGCCATTGATGGCGAGGTCCTTGTCGACCTCGAGGTCGAACTTGAGCTTCAGGAAGACGCACGAAGGGGAGGGGAGGAAGATGCCCCAGGGGTTGTCGCGACCCTGCACGCTCGCGCTCTGGGCGGAGGTGTCACCGCCGAAGGTCTCGGCGCAGTCCACGTCGCCCATCTGAACGGGGTCCAGGGGCGTGTCGAGAACGCGGAGCGCGACCTCCACGCTCAGGGGCTTGCCGATGCGCGCCTCGCCGGTGGCGAAGCGGACGGCGACCGCATCGAGCGGGGCCAGCGGCGTGACGTCGGTGCCGAGGCTGCTGGCGTCGAGGGTCATGCGCGTGAGCGTGCCGCTGCGGCTTCCGGTGCCCCCACCGGTGCCGATGGTCGAGCCGGGGTAGACGATGCGCTGCCAGGGACCGACCGTGTCGTTGAGGATGACTCCGCCACCGTTGGCGGTGGCCTCGAAGCCGTACCAGGTGTCGGGCCCGGCGACGGGCGAGCCGTAGAGGTGCGGGGTCGGCCCGGTGCCGCTGGTGATCGAGGTGGAGAGACCGAAGCCCTGGACCTGGTCCCAGTCCCACTCGTTGTGCGCGTACTTGGGGTCCGCGTTGGTCAGGCCGAGGAGGCCCTGGATGGCGTTGACCCGAGCGGGCTCGGGGCTCATCTGGATGCCGTTGCTCAGCGTGATGAACTGGTCCGCGGGGTTGCGGGTGATCAGGGAGGCGCGGGGATCGGTGGAGGGAACGTAGAAGACGCCGGTGTCGGCGTAGAGCTGGGCGATGCTGCCGGCCTGGAAGCTGCCGATCGTACAACCGCCGCCGCTGCAGTCCGTGTCTTCCGCGATGCCGGGAGGGTTGGGCGGCCTGGACAGTCCGTTCTCATCGAGAATTCGAACGCCGACGAGCTCGGTGTTTCCGGGCAGGTACTCGGTGATGTACTGACCGATACCGTGCACCGCTCCATCGGGAACCGCGAAGGTGTTCAAACGGAAATAGATGATGTCGCCGGCCGCGACGTTGACATCCGTCGTTCCGCTGCTGGCGCCCCCACCCTCCGGGTCGATGACCGCCACGGTGGCCGGCGGCAGCGACTTCGAAGTCATGATGTTGCCCACGCCATCGCCGTGGGCGGTGGTGGTGAGCATCGCGCACCCAAAGAGTGCGATCAGTAGTGAGCGTCGCTTGACGGCACCTGTTCGGCGCATTCCAGTCCTCCCCGCGCATGTCGCGCGTGAATGCAACCATACAGGATTTTTTCGCTCAGGGTACCCCCTAGGGGGAAAATTCTACGACCCCCATAGGTGGGGATGGGGCGTCAGGCGTCCGCCACCATGGTCCGAATTCGGTCCATCGCCTCCTGAAGAATCGGCATCGCTGGGCCGAAGCTGAACCGGACATGTCCCCTGAATCGGGAGGGTCGGCCCATGCGTCGCTTTCCGGGGTTCACGTCGAAGAAGTGTCCCGGAACGGTGATGACCCGGCGATCGAGGGCGCGCTGGAAGAAGTCCTGGCCCGTTCGCAGGCCCTCCGGGAGCCCGGAGACGTCACCCCACGCGTAGAAGGTCCCCTCGGGGGTGAGGTCGAAACGCACGCCGATCTCCTCGAGGCCCTTCATCAGCGCGTCGCGCTTGGTGCCGAACGAGGCCCGGATGGCGTCGGTCTCGGCCTTCACGTGCTCTTCGCCGAGAAGATCGATCGCCGCCCGCTGCATCGGGGCCGCGCCGCCACCGTCGAGGAAGGAGCCGGCGCTGGCGATGGACTGGATGAGCGGCTTGGGGCCGACGACCCAGCTCACTCGGAAGCCCGGGTAGCGCCAGTTCTTCGTGAGCCCGTCGAAGACGACGATCGGATCGCGGTCGACGTCCTCGACATGACTGGCGGCGCTCACGATCGGCTCGCCGTCTCGCCAGATGTAGTGCGAGTAGAACTCGTCCATCAGCAGCGCGCAGCCGAGATCGCGCGCGACGGCGACCCAGTCGGCCAGCTCCTGGCCACCCACGAGCTTGCCGGTCGGGTTGCAGGGGTTGCTCATCAGGATGGCGCCGAGGCCACGGCCCATGATCTCGCGGCGGAGGGCGTCGGCGCTGAAGGCGTAGCCCTCTTCCGGGTCGAGGAGGATCGGGATCGGCTGGAATCGGCGGAAGACGTCGAGCAGCTCCTCGTACGCGGTGTAGTCCGGGAGGAAATGACCGAGGTGGACGGGGGCCACCGCGGCGCAGGCCCGCATGATCGCCACGCGGCCACCGCCCTGGATCGCCACGTTCTCCGCCGAGTACTGGCTCTTCATGCCCTTGCGGTGGGTGCGGTTCATCATGTCCGCGACCGCTTCGCGCAGCTCCCAGAGGCCGGCCACCGGGGCGTAGTCCAGGTCCGCCGGCTCGATGGGAATCGAGCGCAGGCGCGGCGGCGCCCCCGGGATGTCGCTGGTATCGGGCTGACCCTGGCCGAGGTTGCACCAGCCCTCCGAGCCGCCGATCTCCGACGCCATCGAGAAGCCACGCTTGGCGGCTTCGCTCGAGACGTAGATGACGCCGGTGCGCGGGACGCGCCGGAAGGCACCCCAGCCATCGGGGGCGGGGGCCGCGGGGGAGGAGGCGAGCTGTTCGTCGGTGTCGGCCATGAGAATTTGGCGCTATAGCACCGCTGTGACGACCCACCATGGCTCCGCTCACCGAGACACCGTCCGGATCGAAGGCCTCACGGTCGACTGTGTCGTCGGTCTCTATCCCCACGAGCGCCACGCCTCGCAGCCGCTCCACGTGGACCTGGCCATGACCCTCGACACCGAGCCGGCGGCGGTGAGCGAGCGAGTGAAGCGCACCGTCGACTACGCGGCCACCACCGCGCAGGTGGTCTTTCTGCTGCGCTCGTGTCGCTTCCGGCTCCTCGAGACCGCGGCCCACACGCTGGCCCGATACCTCCTCGCGCCTCCGGCGCCTGGCGAAGGTCGAGCCGCGCTCGCTGCGGTCGAGGTGCGCCTCCGGAAGCCGGGCGCGCTCCGGGGCTTCGCGACACCGTCGCTGACCATTCGGCGCGAAGCCGAGTGGTGTCAGCTCGTGCACGAAGAGAAGCCCTGGGGAACGGTCGACGTGATCCAGGAGACCAAGGACGCGGGGATCTATCGACTGAACGTCGAGCCTGGCGGCACCATCCCACTCCACGTGCACAAGCAGATGCGCGAGTCCGAGATGGTGCTGACCAAGGGGCTGCACTGCCAGGGCGAGCCCTGTCGCCCCGGCACCGTCCATCGCTGGCCGCGGGGCGCCAAGCACGTCTACGCGAACCCGACCAAGCGCTGGCAGTCGATCCTCTGCGTGGATCTGCCGCGCTTCGATCCCACCGACGAGGTCGAGGTCGAGGGCGAGCCCGACGACGTGCCGAGCGAAGCGCCCTGGGGTCCACTGACCGGCAGCCCGTGACCGGTTCGACTCAGTCGTCGCAGGCGAGTCGACCGACGCGCGCGGCGATCGGGCTCACCAGCGCCTCGTAGCCCTCCGCGCAGATCGACAGGAAGAGGCCGTTCAGCTGCTGGGTGAAGTCGACCATCCGTGGGGCGGGGAGGCCACTCAGGAGTCCGTTCCGGCAGATCGCGGTGAAGGGGTTGGCGGTGAGCGTCGCCTCGAGGATGGCGTCCGGGTCGGTGGTGCCGACGGGCGCGCCGGCGAGCGAACCGACGACCATCTGGTCCGTCGGCCGCAGCAGACGCATGCCCTCGACGTACTTGTCCACCGATCCGGTGGGCGCCCGACAGAACGTCCGGCCGGCGACCGTGACACAGTGTTCGATGCAGACGTCGTCGGTGGCCCCGGTACAGAGCGACTCGTCCTCCTCGTCGGTCATGAAGAGCATCACGAGCAAGCTGTCCGGCCGCAGGAACCCCGCGTGACGGCCATCGCCCATGCCGCGGATCGGGAACGAGCTGGTCGTGGGGAGAAGCGCACGGAGCGCCGTCGAGAAGAGCGCCTCGCCACCGCTGGTCTGGGAGGTCGCCACGCACGACACGCCTGTGGACAACGCCTCGATGTCGTCGCCGCGTCGGTAGGTCTGGAAGATCGGGTAGGTCGCGCTGCACTCCGGGCGGTCCCGGTCGCCCTGATCGGCGAGCTCGCCCCCGCGGCCGGTGGGCGCGACCGCGACGTGCAGATCCTCCACGGCAGCCCAGTCGGCGCGACCGTCGCCGTCGAGGTCCGGTGGGGCCAAGAGATCCCGCAAGAAGCGCGGAATCTGCTCGTCGAGGCTCGCGATCTCCTCGCGCATCGAGCCGCTCGAGTCGAGCACGAAGAGCAGATCGACCGGCTGGGGGCGCGAGCGGCAGGGCCTCGGCGGCCTCGGCGGTTCGCCATCCGGCGGGATGAAGGCGTCCCGCGGTCCCAGATCGGGCGGCAGGGGACGGGAGAAGGCGTCCTCGATGAAGGCATCCGGCCGCGTCGGGCTCACCGGTCGGGCACCAGGGCTGTCGCTGAGGCCGCTCTTCGAGCCACAGGCGCAGAGAAGGGCGGCGAACACCAAGGGAGGGGAAAGGCGAAGCATCGGGCAGGTCACGCTAG
>CAYXAP010000110.1:8963-10778 GCA_964462035.1 uncultured Sandaracinus sp. | reverse complement strand
GCAACACCGAGTCCGAGCAGGTAGCGAAAGCGGAGCCGAAGCTCGTACTCGTTGACGTCGTCTTCCTCGGTCGCGTCCGTCGTACTCACCAGTCTACCGTCTGCCGGGCTCATCCATGTGGTGTTCCGGCCATTGCATCCTCCCCTTCTGCGGTTCTCGGCGCCCGCTCGACTGAGGACTCCGGTCCCGACTGGTCAGGTGTTGATCTCCAGAGCTCCGGTCTGCGCGCCGAGGCGCGGCCTCCGATCCGCAGAGTGAGTCGGTCAGGCGCCTCCGCGGCTGGCACGTACTCTGCAAAACCGCCGCGCCATGCGCCAGACCCGCCGAGCCCCATTCGCCTCGCTCCCCCGCGAGCAGGTCTAGGTCGGCCGTGTTTGGAGAAGTCAGCACCGCGCGAGTCGCGGTCGCCCTCGCGGTCGTCGCCCTGCTTGGGTGCAGCGACCAAGGACTCACCCTGCGCGTGGACCTGCGAACCGACTACCAGCCCGGTCGTCGCTTCGACGAGGTCCGGGTGGATGTCCTCCGCCCGCTCGACGACGGGAGCCTGATGAACCTCCGTGAGCTCGTCGTGAGCGCCGACGAGTCCCAGGACTACGTCTCCGGTGCTCGCATCGGTTCGATGGACTCACTCGGGAGCGGCCTGCACATCGTCCGGGTGACCCTCCTCGAGCGAGCGGGCGTGGTCGCGGAACGCTCGCTCGAGACGCGGCTGCGCGGAAACGACACGGTGACGGCCGTCATTACGGTGAGCTGCTCGGAGATCGAATGCCCCGGCGAGCTCGACGACGCGAGCGCGACCGTCTGTTCTGGCGGTCGCTGTGTCCCGCCCGACTGTCGCCCCGAGCAGCCCGAGACCTGCCCCGAGCCCGCGTGCACCGGCGACGACGACTGCCCGAGCGCATCCGAGTGCACCCGCGGCGTCTGCATCGCTGGTGAGTGCTTGCTGCGGGCCGACGACGCCCGATGCGACACCAACGAGATCTGCGATGCCGAGCTCGGCTGTCTCTTGCGGCCCGGAGCGGACGGCGGCCCGGTGTGTCCCGAGGTGGAGCTCAGCTGCGACGACGGAGAAGACGAGGACTGCGATGGACTCGTGGACTGCGCCGACCCGGACTGCACCGAGGTCGCGTGCGCGACCATGGAGACGACGGACTGGGGAACGTGTGGCGGCTTCGAGGAGCCGTGCGGCACGCAGGGCGAGCAGACCCGGCAGGTGACCACCTACGCCTGTGGCGCCGGCGAGTGCGTCGCCGAGACCGTCGACGAGGTCCAAGCGTGCATGCGGGACACCGAGGGGGACAGCTGCCGTGCGACCGAGACCGGCAGCTGGGGCTCGTGTGGTGGCTACAGCGACGCCTGCGACCGCACCGGCACCCGTACCCGTCCGGTCACGACCTACGCCTGCGCTGCGGGTACCTGCGCGGGCTCGACCACTCAGGAATCGGGCAGCTGCTCACGCACCGTCAACGACGGCAAGGCGTGCGGGACCAACCGAGCGTGCTGCAACGGCACCTGCACCTCGATGACGAGCAACACCAGCTGCGGGGCCTGCCGCATCAACTGCTCCGCCATCGGCATGACCTGCCGCAACACCGGGAGCGGCGGCTACTCCTGCTACGACTGCACCACCAACGCCGCGTGCCGGAGCGAGTACGCGAGCAGCACCACCTGCTGGGCTCCGTCCGGCACGATGTGGTGCCGCTGCCAATGCCCCACCGACGGAACCGTCTGCGCCGGCAACGGCTGCGGCAGCGGCTTCTACTGCCACGACGCGCAGGGCGCGGAGCCGAACTTCTGCTCCCGCAACCCGTGAGC
>CAYXAP010000110.1:0-8863 GCA_964462035.1 uncultured Sandaracinus sp. | reverse complement strand
TCAGGACCTGGCGCCGGCGGAGGTTCGAGACCCGATGGGGCGCCTGCCCCACGTACATGTCGAGGGGCGCCATCTCGATCGCTATGAATCGTCGGGCATCGGCGGCTTTCTCGACTGCTGGGTGCACGACCCCGCGGTTCGTTCGCTCCTGCCGTCGTGAAGCACCCCGATTGGCGTGCGCCGCAGGTGCACACGAGCGCTATCGAATCGCGACCCTCTTCATGCCGGCCTCGCGAGCGCGGGCGGCGGCCGCCTCGAGTGCGTCGAGCAGCCCGAGGTCCTGAGTCTCCACCGCACCCTGGGCGACCTCGGCCACGAGCTCGTTGGTCCGATGGCGGAAGACCGCGCCCGAGTCGCCGTGGTGGAACCAGCAGTCGAGATGGGTGAACCCGTCGTCGCCGATCAGCGCGAAGACGATCAGGTCATGCAGGTAGGGAGCGTCGGTCTCGTCCGAGCGCTTCAGCCGCTCGCGGATGTGTAGGTCGCGCCCGTCCCACGTTCGCCCGACGATCTTCAGCTGGTGCTTCTCCCACGCCTTCATCCCGGCCTGCGTCGCGTGCTCGCGCGGGTTGGCGAAGCGCAGTGGCGGGAACGTCGAGTTGGTCGGCGGCGCATCCCCGCGCGGCCACAGTCGCTGGGTGTCGTCCTTGGTGAGCGCGACCCCGTGCCGCAGCGTCGCCTTCAGCGCGTTGACATCGTCCGTGGGCAGCCCCTCCCCGCTCACGAGCGTGAGCGTCGGCAACACCTTCGCGGTGTCGGCCCGCTGCACCATCGTGTTCTTCGACTTCGAGACCCAGACCCCGTCGTCGTACTCGGGCGACTCGAGCACCGCCGTCAGCGTCGCGCCGCCGGCCCAGTTGACGAACACGATGTAGAGGTCGCCGCCGCCTTCGAGCACCGACCGAAGCTGCTTGCTCCGGCTCGCGAAGCGGTCGATCGGCAGCGGCTTCCGGGGGTCGCCATGGCCCTGCGCCTGGAGCGCCTTCTCGGACATCAGTACCAGTGCATCCCCCATGCCCCGAGCGTCTCCGCACCTGAGGACCGCGGTCAAGCGTCCCCTCGAAGGGCGCTCGCGCCCGAGCCGTCACCGCCTCGACGAACGATCGAAAGCGCGCGTCGTCGCATGGGGCGGAGCCCAGTTGCCGCGCGGGCACCGTCTCGGGTGGTGGGCGATCACTCCACATGCCGTTGCATGTAGCACGCGGCCGACGTGAGCCATGGCTCGGTTCCCATCGAGTGCATCTGCAGTGCGGGGAGAGTCGTTGACGACCCTGGCTATGGGCAGCTGGAGAGGCTGTCGATCCAGTCCGTGATGACCGCGACCGCCGCGTCGTCCGTTCGCTCGGTGGCCAGCGGGGGCATCTGGTCGACTCCCCGGCGATTCATGCGTTCGAGGAGCACGCTGCTCTCCGGCGCGCCCGGCGCGATGATGCGAGCGCTCGCGAGGCCGAGGTCACCCTGTGTCGGGACCTCGTCACACGTCGCGGTGCTTCCGAAAGCGGTTCCGAAACGCAGGTCGATCGACGCGTTGCCCGGCCCGCCGGGCTGGTGGCACATCGCGCAGTTCGTGGCGAGGTACGCGCGGGCGCGCGCTTCCACCGATGCGCTCGCGTCATCGATCGCCGGATAGGCGGGCAGCGCCGCAGACCCGGTCAGATACCCCGCCTCGGTCAGCGCCGGCAGCTGCGGGAACACGACCCCGTCGTACACGCCGATGCCGTCGAGCTGCTGGCTCCGGAAACCCAGGATTTCGCCGGCCGCGCTCGTGTGGCAGTTCGAGCACTGCGCGCGCGAGGGGTAGGTCCAGGTCAGGTCCGAGCCGCCGCTCGCGAAGGTGTCCGTGGTGGTGCCCTCGAGCAGGTCGGCGTCGGTCCCCTCGGAGTTCCAGCGGTACGTGAAGCCGCGGAACCCATCGACCGTGCGAACCAAGAAGCGCGTCTCGAGCCGCCGCGGCGTCGGGCTCCCGTCCACGTCGATCTCGAAGTGCTTGATGAACACGCTCCCCACCGGAACGGTGACTCGCCCGTCCGCTTCGGCGATGGTCCCCGACTCGCCGGCCGGTAGCGCGAACCAGCGGCGCTTGTTCGCGCCGTCGCTGTGGAGGATCGTGTTCACCTCGTACGGCACCACGCCGTCCGCCGGCGACAACGAGCCGACGTCGTCGAAGCAACCGGTGGCGCTCAGAGTCGCTGGGAGCGCCGCGGGCGCCATGCCCGTCCGCTGGATCGCGAGGATGCGTCCACTGAAGGTCGCGATGCGCACCTCGCCATCGGCGAGCTCCCCAAAGCTCGCGATGTTCGACGAGTCGCCCAGGACGGCGTCGCTCCCCGTGCTCGGGTCGTGTGCCCAGATGCGGCCGCTCACGAAGTCGCCGAAGAGGTACTGGCCCCACAGCTCGGACAGCGCGCTGCCTCGGTACACCACCCCGCCGGTGACCGATCGGCCCTCGCTGTGCGGGTACTCGGTCACCGGGTCGATGAAGCCGTCCGCGCAGGTCGCCGCGTTGTAGCAGTGGAGGCCTTCGCGGATGTTCCAGCCGAAGTTGCCACTTCGCAGTCGGTTGATCTCTTCGTAGGCGTTCTGTCCGACGTCCCCGCCCCAGAGCTCGCCGGTCGCGCGATCGAAGCTCATCCGCCAGGTGTTCCGCAGACCCCACGCCCAGACCTCCGCCGCGCCGCCGACCCCGTCCGCGAACGGGTTGTCGGATGGGATTCCGTAGTCCTCACCCGCCGGCACGACGTCGACGTCGACGCGGAGGATCGAGCCGAGCAGCGTGGTCGGCTGTTGTCCGTTGTCGTCCGGGTCGCCCGCGCTTCCGCCGTCGCCGAGAGAGATGTAGAGGCGGCCATCCGGACCGAACGCGATCGCGCCACCGTTGTGGTTGCTGTACGGCTGACGGACCGCGAGTATCCGCCGCTCGGACGCCGGGTCGCTCATCCGTTCGGCGGCGCGAGCGAGCTCGCTGATCACGCCACAACGCGAGGCGCCTGACGGACAACCCGAGCTCGACGAGTAGTGGATGAAGAAGCGCCCGTTGGTCGCGTAGTCCGGATGGAACGCCAGGCCGAGCAGGCCCTCTTCGTTCCCGGCCCGAAGCACCGTCTGGTCGTGGAAGGTGGACCGTGAGGAGACCGCCGGGTCGTCGTCGAACGCATGGATGGTCCCGCCCTGTTCGGCGACGTACACCGTGTCCGGCTCTCCGGGCGCCGTTCCCACCCAGATCGGACGGTCGAACGACGGGAGCGAGGGGTAGGCGTCCGGGAACGTGTAGGCGCCGGGCGACGACTCGATGTCGAAGCGGCACGTCGTGTTGTCGACCCGCGGAACGAGCGGATTGCTCACCCCGAAGTCCACGCCTGCATCGGCGAGGACCTCCGCGTCGGAGATGCTCGAGTCTTCCGGCGTACCGATGTCACGGGGCATCGCACCATCGACTCCGCCGTCCGAGTCGGAGGGGGAGTCGTCACCGCACGCGACGAGGAGAGAGGCGATCAGGGCCGTTCGAAGCATCCATGACCGGTATCACGTGATGCGCGCCGCGGGAACGGATCCCAGGTCTTCGCCGGCCCGTCGAGACGGGGTGAGTACCTGTCCAGCGGCTGGCAGACGGAGCTTGATCCGCCAGCGTTGCGACTCCAGGCGCGGCGGTTGGCACTCACGGTCCCGACCGACGCGTCTCCGACCCGTCCTCGGTCGAAGCGTCGAGCGTCTGGACCTTCCGAGCCTTCTGGCCTCCGTGGCCGGATCGCTGCTCATCGCGTCGGTTCCGTGCGAGCCACTCGAAGGCCGTCAGGGCGACGCCGACCTCGGCGATGTATCCCAGCGCGAAGAGCCAATGGACGAAGTCGCTGCGCTCTGCCGGCACCCGCCACATCGGGGCGAGGGCCTGCGGCACTTCGTTGACGAGAACGACGATGGCGAGGGTTCCGAGAGCAGCCAGTCCCCGACCGAGCCATCGCGAGGTCAGGGCATGGGCCTCGACCGCGATCACGAACATGACGGGGTAGCCGAGCAGGATGAGAGCCGTGAGCGCAGCCGGGTGTTCGTAGGGGGCCGCGTACTGCCAGAGGTCGGGCAGCATCCGAACGGCTTCGACGGCCCCACCGGCAGCGGAATAGAGAATCCACAGTGTCACCCAGGCTCGAGGTCGTCGGAGACGGTTCGCAAAGGGCTCCTGACCCAGGAGGTCGTTCACACCCGCCAGAAACGATGCCGAACCGATCATCGCGAATGGCCACCACAGGGGACTGCCGCTGCTCACGATTGCGCCGGTGGCGAAGAGAGCGAGGATGCCGAGAGTCGACTTGGTCATCGGACCACTCGGCACACCATGGCTCGTCTGATCGACCGGAACACGAGAAACGCGGCTTCGGACTCGGCTCAGAGGATGCCCGCGGCGCGCAGGTGATCGACGAGCGCTGGGTCCTCGTCTTCGAAGGCCTCCGGCCCACCGAGCATGTAGGCGCGGGTGAGGTGGTCGGTCGCCGGGGAGTCGTCGCCGCGTGAGAGGTAGCAACCGCCCAATCGGACGTGGAGCCCAGGATCGGTGAGGCCCTCGTCGTAGCGGAGGCACTCACGATACGCTTCCAGCGCGGCTGCGATGTCTCCGTTCGCCCTGGCGCGGTCACCGGCCTCGATCGCCTCGGAATAGGAGCCCGGCGGAGGAGGAAGGTCGAGCAGCGCGCGCAGCTCCGTGGACTCGCTACGCAGCGCGCGGCCGTCGGACTTTCGATGGGCCACGCGAAGAAACGCTGCAGCCTCAGCCTCGGCTCCCCGCTCGAGGGCGATCTTCGCAGCCATGACTTCGCTCTCGCCGTAGGACCGGTTCGCGGCGTCGCTCGCCAAGAAGCGTTGAACCCAGCGACTGGCTTTGCCGAGGTCGCCCGCGTTGAAGTGAAGGTGGGTCAGGTACTTGGCGACGAGGAAGCTGCTCGGATGTCGCGGCCTCGGCTCCGGAAGTCGCTCCCAGGCCGCGACCAAGAGGTCGCATGCGTTGGTCGGAGCTGCCGGGTCGAAGCAGGCCAGCGCTCGGTTCACGAGCGCCTCCACCTCCGACTCGACGGCGTCTTCCATTCCGCCGGAATCTTGCCCGACCTCGCGAAGAAATCCAGTGCCGGGCGTCGGGAAGCCGTCGGTCACACGTGGGCCCGAACACGAACGCCCCTGGCGTGAGCAGAGCCGTTCGTTCGATGGCGTCCCCAGCGGGGACACCCATCGATGTGACGTTGCGCGTGAAGTTGGCAGCGTGACGGTCGGCAACAGCCAGGAGAGCGAACCGAAGGTGCGGGGGCGAGTGCCCGCACCCTTCCCGGCGCTCCGGGAACGAAGCCCTTCGATGAGGCGTTGTCTCTGCATGCGACCCACCCTCTTGCTTCTCGTGTGCGCGGCCTGCGCTGGCGAACTCGCGGAGCCTCCCTCCGAGTCCCGCGGCGGCGAGGAGACACCCGTGGACCCAGACGTGGTGACCGTGGATCCGGACGCCACGCTCGACGCGCTCCTCGACACCATCGCCAGCGAGGGCGGTGGCACCAACTGCTTCTGGCTCTGGGGCTCGGTCCAGCAGACCGACGCCATGCAGCGACTCGTCCTCCACGACGGGGAGCACCGCCTCGAAGGCTGGGTCACCTGTGACGAAGCCGCTCTCGAGAGGGCGCTTCCGCCACCCGCGGGTCTGCTCCTCGGATTCCGGGACGGCATCCTGGTCTCCACGCACCCATCGGACATCAGCCATTCCTCACCCCTCGACGGAATGGAGCCCGACGATCGGAGCCTCGCCAGCCACGTGCCCGTGATCATCGAAGGCGACGACCTCCCGACCATCGGCGTCGCGCTACCGGCGCTGGCCGAGGTCACGCGCCTGTTCGGCGCCGCGATGATGGTTCGGCCCTGACCCGGCCGGTCTGCGAGGCCGCGCTGGGCAGTGAACCGTCCGTCCCGAGAGGAAGCTGCGCGCCGACGGGAGACCAGCTGGTCGTCGGGACTGATGCACCGCTGAAAGGCGTCGACCGCGAGCGACTCGAAGTAGCCACGTGATGGACGAGTCTCCCACTGGTACCGTCTGTAGGCTCCACCATGAACCGAGCATCCGTCGTCGCGGCCGAACGCGACCGAGTAAGGATCTGCCTCGAAACGCAGGGTCTCTCCCTCGCCCACTGCGCACAGACGGATGCTCTTCGCGGGAGCTGCATCCGACCCGAAACGGTAGTCCCTCGTGCGGAGGTGCGCCGAGCCGGAGCTTCGGCACAACGCCCCTCCGACGTCCTCTGCGACTCCCTCGATCCGGAGCGAGTGTCGCAACACCACGGCAGCACAGCGACTCACGTTGGCTCGGTCGATCCCTTCGAAGCGTATCGCCGACACCTCGGCCGCCGGCTGCGCGACCGTCCGCTGGACACCACCACAACGAATGGTGGACACGAGCAAGACCATGGCGCCGAGAGTGAGCGCGCGAGGCACCGATGGGTCGGGCGATCTCACCGGGAGAAGGGTATCCGGCGGGACTCGGCGACCGCCACGTCTCGCTAGCACCCAGAGCTGCCGGGGCGCTCGTGGACCGCACGATTCCGAGCGCCCTTCGACTGGGGGTGAGGAGGAGGGCCGGGAGTTCCAGTTCGTGCTCCTCGACCCCATGGCTGAGCGCCTGGCCGGTCGCGTGAACCACTTCCAGCCGTGGCGTAGTGAGGGTGGGCGTTCGGGCCTCGTGATGCACCATGAGCCACGCCGCTCGTGGAAGCTCGGTGGTGAGCCCGTGAAACTGGAGAGCGCTCACGGCATGCGTCTTATGGGGTCGAATGGCGTCCCCGGAGATCTGCACACTGGTGACCTCGTCTCCGCTGCGCGTGACCCTGTGATCGTGACAGGCAGGAGTGGAGTCAGCGCGGCAGCTGGACTTGGATCGGATCGGAGCTGCGTTCGGAAGTGCCGTCCCCCAACTCGGTGCCACCGCTCCCACCCCAACACCAGACGCTGTCATCGAGGCGGGTCACGCAGATGGTGGCGAGCTTCCCGACGCTCACGTCCTGCACGCTCCCAGCCTTCGGGATCCGTTCGGGGACGAACCGGGGACCAACCAACCCCTCGTCGGCGTCGGGGATGACCTCGCTGCCCCAACACCACAACTCGTCGGTGGCCGAGATGGCGCACACCGTGATCAGACCCATGGAGATGAAGCGCATCGGCGGCAGTCCCCGAACCAACACTGGTGTGTCGCTTCGGTCGAGGTCCCGCCGCCCGAGCTGCCCGTGCCGGTTGTCTCCCCAGCAGTACACCTGCCCACTGCCCGAAAGGGCACAAGTCGAAGTGAGTCCGCCGCGGACGGCGACCATGGGCTCGTCCACCGGCACCCTCCGGAACCCGCCGAATGCGTCCGTGCCATCGCCGAGCTGACCGTTGGCGTCGGAACCCCAGCACCAAACGCCGCCGCTGATCCCCACGGCGCAGGAGTGTTCGCTCCCGGCGCCCACTGTCCGAATCGGCTCCGGGAGCGCGACTTCCACTGGCATCGAGGTGTCCGAAGGTGGCCGCCCAGTTTGACCTCGATCGTTCTTGCCCCAGCACACGACGGCACCGACGTTCGTCACGGCGCAAGAATGAAACTCGCCCGTGGCCATCGTGTTGGCGACGAGGTCGTCGCCCACGATGACGGGCTCGAGCGAACCGCCTGGATCGCCTGTGGGGGGAGCCCCGAGCGACCCGTGCCAGTTGTCCCCGAAGCAGCGAACACGGGCATCACGGCCCAGCAGACAGTAGTGGCGTAGGCCCGCATGAACCTCCGCACCCTCGAGCGGGGAGAGCACGTGAGGCAGCGGTCGCACGCTCCCTCCCGGCGGTCCGCCCCAACACACGAGACCTTCTCGGAGCGTGCAGGCCGAGGTGTCGGCGACCGCCAGCCGTGGTCGCGGCGGCGAGACGAGCGACGCGGCGTCGGGGACGTCGAGCGTGCTGCGGCTACCGCAGCCACACCCCACGACGGACGCCACAAAAAGCCACCCGATGACCCCCGATCGCATCGCGAGCACCAGCATTGCATGAGGGACGGAAGGACCGCGACCCATGAGCGCGGATGTCGGCGATCGGCTCCGCTCTCACAATTGGGAAGGGAACTCTTCCATGTTGAGGCTCCACAGCTCCTCGATGGGCACCGGTCTGCGGCTTCGCTCCTTCAGGGATGGTCCCTTGGCCCACAGCGGCGGGTGGATATGTATGGCTTGGTCGCCGGGGAGGGTCTGGACGTCGTCCTGCCACCCAGCCCAGCGAGCGTTCTCGTAGAACCCTTCGAGATCTCCGCTGAACAGCCAGGCCAGCCAGTCCGAGTAGCTGAGCTCTGTGTCTTGCCAGTCGAGTGTGTCCGGCGCGTAGTAGCCGACCTTCGGTGACGGGACGGGGATGCCCCCGCCGCTGAGTGCGAAAAAGCCGCCCACCACGTCGTCTCCAATGAGCACGGCTCGGCGGAGTCGTGTGCCTCGTCCCTCGCTCATTCCGTTCCATTTCGTGATGGACCGCGGCAGACGCTCGCAACCCGCTCCGAGAACCCGCACCCAGCCGCCATCGACGAGAAGGCCACCGGTCCCGTACGCGATCGCGCCCATCGGGGAGCGAGTCGTGACCTGTAGGTCGACCAGCGTGCGCTCGCCGTCGGCAGGATCGCACGGCAGCAGCTCGACCGAGTTCGCCCCTTCGTTCATCCACTCTCGGACGAGAGGAAGTCCCGGCTCCTCGGTGTTCACGAGCTCATCGAGCGCTCTCATCCGCAAGAAGCTACACCCACTCTTCCGCGCGGCGGCCCACGTGGGCCAAAAACACGAACGCCCCTGGCGTGAGCCAGAGGCGTTCTTCGGATTGGCGTCCCCAGCGAGGTTTGAAC
>CAYXAP010000109.1:0-12549 GCA_964462035.1 uncultured Sandaracinus sp. | reverse complement strand
TACCCCAGGCGTCGGCGGAGAGCGGGCAGGTCCGCCAGGCGCTCGAAGTAGCGCGCCTCTTCGTCGGTGAGGTCGCGAGGCTCCGCCAGGCAGCAACCGTCCCCCACGGCCCTGGGATCGAGGCGGAACACGCAGCGCGCCTCGTCGAAGACGAGCGCCCGGTTCCGTAGGGTGGCCGCGAAGCCACGCCCGCTCACGAACGCCGGGGCCGCGAGCTCCACCCCGTCCGTTCGGAAGCGTCGGAGCGTACGAGCGCCGCGATCGATCACGATCACGGTTCCTTCCAGATGCCCGAGTCCGAGCACGCCCTCGAAGGGCCCGAGCACGGTGTCCAAGGCGCAACCGCGCGAGTCCAGGAGCACGACACGCTCGTCGAGGGCGACGGCCACTCTGGGCCCGATGAAGATCGCATCTTTGACGGGCCCTTCGAGCTCCTGCGTCCAGGCCGTGACTCCATGGACTCGAAGCCGCACGCCGCGCTCTCGGTCGGGCTCGAGCGTGCGGCCATGGCCGTCGACGGACCACGCGGGCAGCACGCACCCCGCGGAGTCGACCGCGAGCAGTGGTGGCCGCGGCCAGGGACGCCCGCTGACACGTCCTGCCGTGTGCGGCGCCACCGTCCTCAGCCGCGGGGCGAGTTGGATCGCGCAGGGGTCGACCGGCAACGGCGCCGGGGCCGTGGAGCCGAGCTGCACGTCGAATGTGAGGCGCCCTTCGTATCCATCGACTCGGACTTCGACTGGTCCGGGGTCGGCGTCCGTGGCGAGGACGCCATCGAAGCGCCAGCGATCACCCTCGCCGACCCCGGTGACGCGCGTCTCCGTGGTCCGCGTGACCACGAGCTCGGGGGCGAGCTCGGGCGCGGGGGTGAGGCGGGCGCGGAGCGTCAGACCGCTTGGCGGCAGGCCGACCACGACGGCCCCATCCGGGAGGTCCCACTGGACGACGCGGGGCGCACACGCGTCCCGTGGCCCCGCCTGAGTCTCGGCGCATCGCCGGAGAGCGCCGAGGGTGGGAACGGCGATGCGCTCGTAGTCGAGCACGTGCCAGCCCGCGCCTCGGCGCGCGCTCGGGTCGTCCCCACGCAGGTCCGGCAGCCGAACGCGAACCGTCACGTCACCACCCGGATGTCGTGGTCCCCGCTGAAGAGCAGCTCGCCGGGGCGGAGCGGAAGGTCGTCGCATTCGGTGGGCTCGGCGCCGTCGAGTGAGAGCGTCAGCCGGTCGACGCGGGCCACTCCGGGGACCGAGAGCACGCGCTCGAAGACCCGAGAGAAAAAGATCGTTCCCCCGAAAGGCCACCCCAGACCGTCCGGGCCGCCCACCAGCGCGTGGAAGTAGCGGTGAAGCGAGTCGAACACATCAGCGCGGGCGCTCGACGCGCTCTCCCCGGGCGCGACGACGAGATCGGCGCGGACCTCGATCCGGCGGAACGTCGCGCCGGTCGTGAACACCTCGGTCGTCAGGAGCCTTCGCGTGTCGAGGTAGCGGCGCACCGCCCGAGCGATGAACGGCGGCAGGTCGATGGGGGCAGCGATCGATTCCTCGAACGGCACGATGGGGACCAGCGCGACGGTCACCGCACCGCAGGCGCTCCCCGGGCATCCGCCGGGAGCGGTGTTCGGGAGCGCGAGCGCGCGGGCCACTCGCACGCCGGGAGTCTCGAGGGCGAGCGCTTCGAAATCGTCGGCGGTCACCGCACGCCAGCGGGAACGAACCACCGCGGGCGCTCGGGCCAGTCCGCGCGCGAGCGACTCCTCGGAAGCACCCCCGCGCGCTTCCAACAGGTTGGTGGCGTCCAGGCGGACCTCGGTGCTCGGGAAGGTGACGCGAGTGAGGGTTCCGGCGCCGACGTTCCCGTTCGGGCCGCCCCCGAATCGGTAGCGCGCGGCGCTCACGTTCCCTTCGGGCACCGTCCCGTCGTCTGGCGGGAGCACTCTGCCGCGCCCGTCACCGCCGAAGAGGATCTCGCCGGTCGCCGGCAAGAGCTGGAACACCCTCTCATCCGGGCCGGCGGCGAAGAGGTCGCTGACCTCTTCCCAGGTCGTCGTGGTCCCACTCTCGCGTACCTCGACGACGACACTGCCGGGCTCCACGGGCGCGTGAGCGAGACGGAAACGCTGGAATGGGAGGCCCGTCGACGACCCGAGCGCCTCGTCCGTGACCGTGGTGAGGTTCACGACCGGCACGGTGTTCGGTCGGATCGAGCGTAGTCGCGGCGGGTCGAAGCCGAAGGCGCGGGAGCCGATGGGCGTGGCTCGGAACACGAAGAGCCCCTCGAGATCCTCGGGCGCGACGCCTGCCGGCGCCTTAGTCGCCACGCCCTCCGCGTCGAGTGTGAGCTCGAGGTAGCCACTGCGGGTGAGGTCGAGGGACGAGTCGGCGACGTGGTCCACCTCGCGCCAGTCGAGCATCACCGTGCCACCCGGACCGGTCGAAGAGCCGACGAGAACATCCCAGCGAAGCCGGGGCGGGTCTCCTCCGTCGTCGCCGGTGTCGGGGCGGCCGACGTCGCTCGACCCCTGCACATCGACGCGGAAGCGAACGGTTCCGGCTGGGAAGAGCCACTCGGGGCGGTGGAGCTCGAACCCGAGGTAGAGGTGCTCGCGACCGGTCCGCGCGTCCCCAAACGGCGAGAAGAAGGCGGTCGGTGACTCGTTTGCGGCCGTGCGGTCGAGAACGTCCCCGTCACAGTCCTGAGTCAGCACGCGCGTCATCTCGCCGTTGAGCAGTGAGAAGGTCAGGTCCGTCTCGAAGGCGACCGGCTGCTTCTCGCCCGGCGGTGGCGACGCCGTGGCGACCGTCGTGCCGCGGTCGATGATCCGGAAGGGCACCGTGTCGGGCCGGCGAACGTTGGTGAGCGTGACGTCGGCGACAGCCGGGGTCGCGGGGTGCAGTTCCGCGCCAACCATCTTCAGGAAGGTGATGAAGCCCTTCTCGGGCACCTGGTCCACTTGGTAGAGCAGGTGCTCGGTCATGAACGCGAAGAGCTGGGCGAGCGTGATGCCCGGGTCGCTCTCGTTCAGGTCGGTCCATTCCGGAGTGTACGCGGGGATCTTGCGGCGAACCTCCGCCAGGATGGCCTCGAAGGTGCGGTCGTCGAGCTCGGGGGGTACGAGGGGCATCGGTCTCTACGCCTGGTCCAGGTAGAAGGGGAAGACGAGGTTCGCGCGCCGGCTGCTGCGGACGAGCTCGTACTCGATGCGCAAGTGGACGAGGGTCGGTTCGCTCTCGTCCTGCTCGGCGATGGCCGAGAGCACGGTGATCCGTGGCTCGCGCTCGAGGAGCGCTTGCTGCGCGGCGTCCTGGATGCGCGCGAGGGTCGACGACGAGAGTGGCTCGAAGAGGATCCGAGGGAGCTCCGAGCCGAAGTCGAAACGCATCTGCCGCTCCCCGATCGCCGTGAGCAGGATCAGGCGCATCGACTGCTCGACGAGGAGCTGGCCATCGACATAGCCGAAGCCGCCGCTCGAGCCGGGGCGGAACGGAAAGCGCACGCCGCGTCCGTGGATGGGCTTGGTCATGGACTCCCCGAGGTCGAACCATCCGTGAGCACGTCGGATGGGTCGGGTGGCGGCCGCGGTGGGCTGGTGGGAGATCCATCAGCGGTGTGTTGGTGCCCGATGTAGTGCCTCGTCAGGAAGGTCTCGACGACCACGGGTTCTCCATCGACCGTGAACGGCGCATCGCCGCTCGCCGGCGATTCGATATCCAGCCCCCCGGCGGGCATCTGCATGGAACCGCTCGAGGCCCCACCGGCCCCAAAGGCGAGCGTTCCGGCGCTCACGAGCGCACTGGAGATCGACGGAGTCGCAGTCACCGGACCGGTGAGGTCGATCGCCAGCCCCTGGGCTTGGATTCCTGCGGCCGTCAGGTCGAGCGTGCTCACGCCGTTGTGGGAGAGATGAATCCCCTCCGAGTCGAGCCGGATCGATGTGTTGCCCGACGCGAGCTTCACCTCGATCGAACCATCCTCGTCGAACGTCACGCGCCCTGCTTGGGTGACGATCGCGTGCTTGGTCTCGGAGACGTCTTCCGGCTTACGCTCCGTACTGTGTGCGTAACCGAGCACGACGGGGTCGCGCGGGTTGCCCGCGAGAAACGAGATCAGTACCTGGTCACCTTCTTTGGGCGTGAAGAACACGGTCGGTCCGTTGCCCGCGAGCGGCCGCACGACGGTCGCCCAGAGCGGATCGTCCGACGTATCGCTGAACTGGTCGGCGTCGAGGCGGATCCGGCCGAGCCCCTCGTCGTCATCGGTCGCGACAACCGTCGCGAGGTAGACCCCGTAGTAGCGGCGACCCGTGCTCACGCGGCCTCCTCTTCGCTGCTCTCGAGGCCCGTGTTCCGGCGCAAGCCGAGCTCGGTCTGGTACCCCTGCTCACCGAAGACGTGGCGCGTCCGCGTGATCAGGTAGTCCCCGTCGAAGCGGCCGACTCCACTCACCGTGACCACCTTGCGGATGCGAAGCCGCGGGTCCCCGAGGGTGTGCGCGGTCGCCGTGAACGCCTGATCGAGCTCTCGCTTGAGAATGGTCCGCGCGAGTCGCTCGCACTCGGTGTCGGTCTGAAGGGAGTGGTCGGTCACCACGTGCTGACGCGGAGCTCGGTCGGACGAACCGCCTTGCCCCTGCAACTGACCCAGAACCAGCTCGGAGCGGGCAGGTGCGAAGCCGGTGTCCTGTAGCGACTGGAGGGTCGCCGTACCCTGGACCCGCCGGCCGGTTCGTGGATCGCGACTCTGGACGAGAACTGACTCGGGGCGACCGTTCAGGTCCAGCTTCGGGTCGAAGCTCTTGAGCCCGCGCCGGTATACGAGCTCGACGGCCGGTTCCTCGTGGTCGCTGGGAGACTCCACGAACACCACGTCACCGAGGGCGCTCAGCTCGAGGCCCGCGTGGCCACGAACCAGACCGTTCAGGAAGGCGCTCAGATCGTTGTCCGCGGCCTGTCGCTCACTCGCGGGGAGATCGGTTTGCTGGCCAGCCGCGAGCCTGAGACCCGCGAGCCCGCACACCTCCGCCGCGATCTCCTCGACCGTTCCGGCGTCGGAGCGGAACGACTCGGTCGGCCGCGCCGCTCTCAGACGGTCGCGGTAGTCCACGGCAGTGACGGAGAGCGACGACTCGCCATCGGCAGGGAAGCTCGCCTCGATGGTCGTGATGAGCCCCTCGAAGACCGGCTCCAGCGTCGTCTGCCCCTCCATCGGGTAGCCAATCCGAAGGGCGACGGACTGGCCGTAGTCGATCAGCGGCCGACCCTCGCGCCGGGCGTCGCTGTATCGGTACGTTCGGTGTTCTGCATCGTAGACGTTGAACAGCGTGAAGACGACCTTGCTGAGCAGAGGGGTATCCCCCTCGATCGACTCCTCGAACGTGACCTGGATCACGTCACGGGTCGTCTGGTCTTCGCGGTCTCCCCAGGCGCCGGCCAGGGGGTAGAGCCGAGGTTCCGATTCACCGAGGATCCGCTCGTCGATGCGTTGCCGAAGCGCGCTCCTCGCGTCATCGGGGCTCTCGGGCATCGGCTGCGTTCCACCCTCCGCCTGCGGCGGCGTCCCGAAGTAGAGCTCGAAGCGAGGCGCCAGATGATCGACACCGTCCTGGAAGGTCGGCTCGGTCATACGATCCTCGGCAGCGACAAGATGCGGCCTGGCGTCAACGTGACCGGATCCTCCAGCTCGTTCGCGTCGGCGATGTCCCGCCACCGCCGCGCGTCTCCGTAGTGGCGGTGCGCCAAGAGCGCGAGCGTCTCGCCGGCCTTGACGACGATCTCGGTCTCTAGGTCCGGGCTCTGGAGCTTCGCGATCTGGTCGGTCGCCGGCGTCT
This sequence comes from uncultured Sandaracinus sp., assembly GCA_964462035.1. Classification (GTDB taxonomy): domain Bacteria; phylum Myxococcota_A; class Polyangia; order Polyangiales; family Houyiibacteriaceae; genus UBA1660. The sequence continues at coordinate 6,723 of CAYXAP010000109.1, read as the reverse complement.
GCTGGTGCAGCGTGAGGCGCGCCGTGGCCCGCACCGGGCGACCGGTGGTGTCGAACATCCGGTAGGTGATCGACAGCGACTCCGCGACCGCCGACGGAATCAGCGTGGAGAAGCCCCAGCGCACGGCCACGCGCGGCGGGCGGTGGAGCTGACGGTGCTGCACCGTGAGCTGCTCGAGCGGGCGGACGAAGCGAACACGCAGGTCGGCGCCTGCGAGGACTCCGTCGATCATCTCGTCGGTGATGTCTGCGAAGAGCTCCAGCGTCACCGAGTCGCCGCCGCCGCGGACCCACTGGAGCACCGGCGAGTCCAGGCCCGGGATGGCGACTTTGGCGTAGGACACGGAGCGCTCCGACCCGTACTCGGTCGGGTTGAACATCGCCACGAAGACCTTGCCGAAGAAGCCTTCGAGGACGACGTCGTCGAGCACCCGGATCTCGAGCTTCGCGATGGGAGGGTTCTCGGCCACTCAGTCCTCGCCTCCGCGGTCACCCGCGAGCGGGTTGGCGGGGTCGCCCGTGCGTGATGGCGCCACCGGCCGCGCCGTTCGCTCGCGCAGCCGCCGGTCGACCTCCTCTCGCACGATCTCCCGGATGCGGCGCTCGTCCTGCACTTCGAGGGTCGTGATCAGCTCGTCGACGACGATGGGCATCAGAACGGCGCTCCCGTCGGCAGGAGATCGAGCCCCTCGTGAGCGACCTCGAGCGACTCGAGGGCGGTCGTGCTCTGGCTCGCGTCCCAGGTGGGTCCCACGAACGCTACCGGGAACGCCCGGCGAATCAGCCAGATGAGCGCTGGGCTCCCGTCGCCCTCGAGGTGCGCCACCAGGATGTTTCGGCGGGCGCCGAAGGAGCCGTAACGAACTGCGCTGAACCACTCGAAGAGTGCTTGGTCGCGGACCACGCCGCGGCGGAAGGTCAGGTTGGTGTGTTCGGCGCGGGTGGGAAAGCGGAGCGAGGTCTCATTACGGCCTCCCTCGGCATAGGTGTGGACCTCGATCCGCGAGCCAAGGCCCGAGACCTCCGAGAACCCGGCTTGTAGAGAGCGAAAGGCACCAGGCGCGAGTGCCCCGGACGGCCGGCTCGGCTCGGCCATCGTCACCGCGAAACGAAACCCGCCCAGGGGATCGGGGCCGGTCGCCGTACGGAACGTCATGTAACCGCCTCCCGGACCTCGACGTCCTCTCCCTGGACGGCGAGGTGGACGACGATGAACTCGAGGGGGAGCGCGGGGGCGAGCCCGATCTCGGCGTTGAGGACACCGCGGTCTCGCTCCGACTCGGGGTTCAACGTCCCGTCGACGCGGATGAAGTAGGCCTGTTGTGGGGTCGATCCAGCGAGCGCGCCGCGGTCGTAGAGGGCACGCATCACCGAGTCGAGCTCGCGGTGGAGCTGAGCCCAGGTGCGTGCATCGTTCGGCTCGAACACGTACGAGCGGCCGACGGGCGGGAGGATGCGCTGCAACAGGTTGAAGAGCCGCCGCGTCGTAAGGAAGCGCCACAGCGGTCGGTCCGGGTGAGAAAGCGAGCGCACCCCACGGATGCGCGTGGCACCAGCCGTCTGCAAGAGGGGAACGAGCCCGACCGATTGCAATCGCTCCTCGGCGACGAGCCCGACCGGCCGCTCCGGCCCGAGGATCGCGGTGAGCTCGTCGTCTCCAGCGCTCACCCACGGGCCTCGTTCGCGCGAGACCTGAGCCATGCGGCCGGCGACGGCCGCCGAGGGTGGCACCCGCAGGGTGACGTCGCCCCGGTACGTGATCTCCGACTCGACCCGAAGCCAGGGGTACGGAAGCGCCGCAAAGTCGCGGTCGGCCGCCAGTGAGCTCTCCCGGGTGAGCCGCCACGCTTCGATCTCGTCGACGCTCATCGGGTCGAGACCGGCCGAACCGGTCAGAGGAGGGTCGAGGACCACCACTCGGTCGCGAGCACGGGCCGCGTGCCGGACCATCGCGTCGCTCAATCGGGTGGCTCGAGCGGGGTCCAGCGCCAGTCGTTCGACGCCCTTGGTGCGCCAGATGCGGGACCAGAGGTCGGGCGCGATCACGATGTCCGGTAGATCCGAGAGTGCGAGCGCGTCCAGGCAGGACAGAAACGAATCGGAGAGTGCGTCTAGGTGCGCAGGGTCTCCGGAGAACGAGGCGTCGAGTCCATCGTCGCCACCGCTGAAGAGCGCCACCGATCCGGGTACGGGAATCCCGGTGGGCAGCGTCGGGCTCGTCGTGTCGAGCTCCAAGAGGGTGCTCGCCAACCGCGACCGAACCTCGTCTGCCTCGCGCAGGTCCAGCCCAGCCACCGTACGATCGGGGCGCCCGGGTTCGCGAATGCGCAGGTCGAAGACGGGGTCGAAGAGCTCGACGACGACCGCCCCGCCTCCGGGGGGCAAGGTCGGAGAGACCTGGGCGACCGTCCCCGTCACGGCGTCGACACGCACCCAGTGGTCGCCCGTCGTGCCGTGGACCAACGCGAGCCGTCCGATGTCCCGCTCCGACGCGGAGGAGAGGTCGAGCTGGTCTGGTGCGACCTGTGTTCCCGCTCGTGCCTCGAGCCGCCTCACATCGGCGAGCACGCTCAGTCGGTTTCCGAAGGCTCCCGGCTCCCGCAGCCGGAGGGGCAGTGCGCTTCCGGAGGTCAGCGGCAGCTCACCGGTGGCTCCGCGGGCCCCGAGCATGGGAACGAAGCGGGTGACCACGAGCTCCTCGGCGCCGTTCTCGAACGCCTGATGAGCGGCCAGCGCACCGAGCGTGCCCGGAAGCGGGCACCCGAAGGTCGCCACGAACGCATCCGGGCCGGCGACCAACGTGGAGGTCTCCGCTGGACCCCGCTCGGTGAGCGCGATCAGCGCGACTCGGTCCGTACGGATGCCGAGCGGCGGAGGCGCCGCGCGCGCCACCTCGAAGCTGATGCCGGGGAGCGCCATGGGCTCAGACGGCGACCAGGCCCTCGTGGCAGATCTCGATCGTCTCGACGGCGACCTCGTTCGAGCTGCCCATGAGACTCGGCCCCATGTACTTGCAGGCCCAGCCCCGAACGAAGCGCCAGCGCATCACTTCATTGCGCTTCTCGTCGCGCAGGATGATCGCGCCCTCGCGCCGCTCGACCCGGCCCAGCGTCGCGGCCCGGACCCACTCGAAGGTGTCCAGCTCGCCGATGATGCCTCGCTTGAGGATCAGGTTCGGGTACTGCTTGAGACCCGGCAGCTTCCGCATGCGGAAGTCTTCGTCGCCGTTTCGGTAGTCGATGGGCTGGATCTCGACGTCGAGACCCGACACCTCGCTGAAGCCGCCGGACTGGATGCCCTGGATCTCCACCAGGTAGTTGAAGGCGACGTAGGGGTCTTCGCGGGGGATGGCCATGGTCGGTTCTCCTTAGTGGCTCTCAGGCGCTCTCTTCGAGGATCACGCTGGTGGGGGCTTGGCCGATGCGGAAGACCACGAACTCAGCGGGCTTCACCGGCGCGATGCCGACCAGGATGTTCACGCGACCGTTGTCGCGGTCGTCCTGGGTCGTCGTGGTCTCGTCGACCTTGACGAAGAAGGCTTGCTCCGGCTCCTCGCCGAAGAGGCCTCCATCGCGCCAAACGGTCGTGAGGAAGTTGGTCACCGAATCGTCGATGCGCTTCCAGAGCTTGGTGTCGTTGGGCTCGAACACCGCCCAGCGCGTGCCGCGGATGATCGACTGCTCGATGAAGATGAACAGCCGCCGCACCGAGACGTACTTCCAAAGCGTGTCGGCGGTGATCGTCCGCGCGCCCCAGATGACGTTGCCGAGCCCATCGAGGTCTCGGAGCGCGTTGACGCCCTCGGGATTGAGGACCTCTTGTTCGCCCGTCGTGACGTTGACCGAGAAGCCGAGGATCCCACGCATCGTCACGTTGGCGGGAGCCTTCCAGACGCCTCGGTCGTTGTCGGTCCGCGCGTAGCAGCCGAGTACGTGTCCACTCGGCGGGAGCGAGATGACCTCACGAGTCAGCGGGTCACGCACCTGGACCCACGGGTAGTACATCGCCGCGTACTGCGAGTTGTACCTACCGCGCTGGGTGAGCACCTCGGCGATGTCGTCCTCGGCATCCTCCGACTCGTAGACGACGAAGCGATCTTGGAGACGCTCCGCCTGACTGATCATCGCGTCGACGATGTCTTGGTCGGGCTTGCCAGGCGCGGCCAAGAGGCTGATCCGGTCGATGCGCTCGAGCGCGCCGAGTCCGGTCGGCTCGGCGGTAGTGAGACCCGTGTAGATGGTGAAGTCGGGGTCGTCGCCGTCCTCGCCGCCTTGCAGAGCTGCCGGACGCCCGGCTGCGAAACGTGGGATGCCGGTAGTGAAGTCGGCGTCTTCAGCGTCGACCCAGTCAGAGTCCTCCGCGACCTGCTCCGCGAAGCGAGTGGGGCTGCTGGAGAGCCCGGTGATCGTCTCGACGACGGTGCCTTCGTACGTGACGGTCAGCCGCCACTGGATGAGCGCAACGGTTCCCGTGGTGACCGACGGGTTGGCGCTGAGCCGGAGTTCCTGTGGTGACAGGACGGCATCGACGGTCAGCGTCTCCAGAGTCTCGGGACTTCCTCCATCGGTGAGTTCCACTCGATCTCCCACCGCGAAGCCATTCGTGGACTTCACGCCAACCACGTTGGTCGACACGCTCTCGATGGCGAGGCGGCGGCCGTAGACAGGTTCGAGCAAGACCTGCACTCGGTTGCCATAGGAGCCGAGGTACTTGGCCGAGAACTCCGGAACACCGGATGCGCTCCCGGTGCGAACGAAGTGCGCCTCTGGCCGAGCGGTGACCGGTGCGGCGAGGCCAGCATCAACGGTCGCGGTCACGGTTCCCGCGGCGCGATCGACCGCCGTGATCTCGAGACTCACGGCGGTCCCAGTGCTCGCCTCGATGACGCTGAACGGGACCGTTGGGCCGACCGCGAGGCCCACGACCGTCGGAAGCGGGAGACGCACCGACGCACCGGCGACGAGCCGCACCGGGAAGTTCAGCGCAATGTCACGATCGCCGGTCGCGACCGAGAGTGACGCACGCCACGCTTCGCCAGCGGCGGGCCCAGTGCCGGCCGGAATAGCCGGCACGTTCACCGCCCGCGCCACGTACGCTCGCCGTCCGCCGTTGTCGAAAAAGCCACGCATCGCATGTGGAAGCGGAAACTCCGAAGCCGGCGCAAGGAAGCTCCCGAACTTGCGCTGGAAGTCCGGGAAGCTGGTCACGAGCACCGCGCCGGACGACGGCCCCCACATCGTCCGACCCACGAACCCAGCGGTGCTCGTCGAGACCCCCTCTATCGGTTGAGGTCCGAAAGGAACTTCCTGAATGAATACGCCGGGAGCGAGCAGTTCGGGCATGGATTCCTCGATTGGGTCAGGTGAGTGTCACGATGGGAACACCGTTTACGACGGCGGTCTGATCGAGAGCAAAAGTCACAGTGCCGTTGAATGTCGTGGGGCCATCGACGAGCTCTGCGTCGATCTGGAGGCGGGAGGGGTAGGCCGGGTCGCCGAGAGAGCTCGGGGCTCCGGGTTCGAACCACATGGTGTACAGGCCCCCCGTGACACTCCGCGTCTCGGTGCGCCCCGTCGTCCCCGGACCGGTGATCACCGTGAATGTGAGCAGCGCGTCGACCGCGGGCTCTCCGTCGGCCGCCAGTAGCCGCAGCTCTCCAGAGACCCGTCGCGTCGTCGGAGAGAACGGATACCCTGGTGCAGGAAGGAGTTCCACGACATCGAGGACCCCCGGATCGGTCGCCGCAATCGTGCGCTGCACCTCCACCGGAACGTACCCGGGTGCCTCGATTCGCAGCGTGTAGGTCCCCGCGGGCACGTCCTCGAGATACCAGCGCGAGTCATTGGCTCGGAGAGCGGGGATGCTCGCGCCCGCCGACTGCACTCGGGACGTCGACAGGAGCGGTCCACCCCGCAGCCCGTCAACCAACTCGACGCCCCAGCGCGCTCGCCGCAACAATGTCTCGACTAGCATCCCCCTCGACTCCGGCCTGCGAGTACCACGCCCCCTTCGGGAGGATCAAGGCAAAGATCGGATCAGCGAAGCGCCGTCACTCAAACAGGGGAGGCGGACGGGCGTGGGACCGAGAACATCACACGTCCTCCTGCCTGCTGTGGCGCGGCGGAAGCGATTGCAGGGACGCGAAGGCCAGGTCAGCAGCGGCGATGTAGCTTCGTCCATCGTTGGGTCGCTGCCTCGTCCTCGGTGCCGCCCGGCAACCGGTGTCTGGGCTCACGTCGTCGGTCACGGACGAGCATAGCTTCGAGCATCGCCATTCGCTCCGCGCTCTGCCAGAGGTCAGCGCCGAAGGCTCCAGCGAAGGTGTGCGCTGGTGGCGGCCCACCGCCGCGTGGCGGCCAAGGTCCCTCATACGCCAATCGCATAGAGCTTGCTGTCGTCATGCAGCGACGCTCGATGCTCGAGCTCGCGCTCAGACGCTCGATGCTCGAGCTCGCGCTCAGAGGACGGCACGCCTATACCCAGCGCTCAGATGGGCGCAGACGGATCTTCCGCTACGGCCGCCCCGCACACCTGCCTCGCCAGCAGGTCGTCGGGTGACACCAGGCTGAGCCCCTTCGCTCGCAGCATGTTGGTGGCCACCTCTCGTAGGTGCGCCTCGGCGGCAGCAACGTCGGCTCCATGACCCGCGTCGCGTAGCGTGCCGTGGGAAGCGAGGGGTCCCAGGGCCGCAGGAGTGGCTGGCCGTCGTTCATCACGAAGGGCT
>CAYXAP010000108.1:0-12719 GCA_964462035.1 uncultured Sandaracinus sp. | reverse complement strand
CGGTCAGCGTCGTCTTGCCATGGTCGATGTGACCGATGGTCCCGACGTTGATGTGGGGCTTGTCACGAACGAACTTTTCCTTACCCATGGATTCGCTTCCTCTCTGAACCCCGTCTTGTGGGGCGGGTCGATGCTGGTGTCTGCGCTGCGGGTCGCAGCTGGGGGTGGGTGGAGCCCAGGATGAGGATTGAACTCACGACCTCCTCCTTACCAAGGAGGTGCTCTACCACTGAGCTACCTGGGCGGGGTGATTGTCTGTCTTCGGGCGAGGCCGGCGGCTTCGCGGAGCGGGAGACCGGGGTCGAACCGGCGACGTTCAGCTTGGAAGGCTGACGCTCTACCAACTGAGCTACTCCCGCAGTCGCGGCACGAGGCCGCGGGTGGAGGGTGGTGGGTTCGAACCACCGTAGGCGTACGCCGGCAGATTTACAGTCTGCTCCCTTTGGCCACTCGGGCAACCCTCCGGAAGATTTCGACTTTTCAGCTGAGCATGAGCTGGCGATGGGACTCGAACCCGCAACCGCCTGTTTACAAAACAGGTGCTCTACCAGTTGAGCTACGCCAGCCGAGGGGGGCAGGGCCCGTCCTCAACCCTTCGATTCGCGCCTGGGCACGCCCCGAAGGGCGGCTCACTTACCTCGCGTTCTGGGGGGTGTCAAGGGCTGGAGCGCCGGGTTTTTGCCCTTCCGTGCCGCTTCCTCAGCCAGCGTCCCGGGCTGGGGGTGCGTCACCCCCACGATCACCAGTGGATCCGCTCTCGGAGCGATCCACGGCGTCGATCCCTTCCGGGCCGTCCGGCTGCACCAAGAGGCGCTGACGGGCCCGCTCCAGATCGGCCTGGATGCGCTCGGTCCACTCCGTGCTCACTCCGGTCCGCTCGACCATGAGGAGGGTGAGCTCCCAATAGCGAATCGAGTGGCGGATGAGCGGCTTCACCAGGCGCGCCAGGGACATGCGGTACTCCTCGTCCCAAATCTGCCGCTCCTCGGGCGTCATCTGACGGGAGGGCGGCGGAACCGGCGCGGTGGTGATCGCCTCCCAGAAGTGGTCGTACATCTCGCCGATCCGATAGCCCGCGGCTGCTGCCCACTCCGGGTGGGTGTGGCGCATGGTGTCGAAGTACTCGGTCTGGGCGGCCAAGATCAGCTGAGCCCGGCGCTCCAGCACCGGGCGCTGGACGGCCACTCCACCCTCGGGGAGCTGGACCGCTTCGGCCCGCAGACGCAGGGTCTCCGCGTAGACGAAGTTGGCTGCTGCCAGGTGATAGACCTGCATCACGCGGTCGTCTTCGGGCCGGGTGCGGGCGTACGCGAGGGCGCTCCGGGCGCGCTCGGCGGCTTCGCGCTGATGGCCAGCCCCGAGCTCGGCCTGCGCGGCCCGAGCCATCGCCTCGACCCGCTCGTCGGGCGTGAGCTCCTGACGGAGCAGGACCTCGGCCTGGGCGAGCGCGTCGGGCCAGCGCTCGAGCCCCAGATAGACGTGGGCCAACTGGAAGCGGGCGTGCTTCACGTCGCTGGAGGTCGGGGTTTCGCGCAGCAGGCGCTCGAAGCGCGCGGCCGCGTCAGCCAGTTCGTCCCCCTCCATGAAGCAGAGCCCGGCGTTGTAGAGCGAGGGCGAGACGAAGCGGCTGTCCGGGAACTCGTCGGCGACCCGATCATAGAGAGGGATGGCCTCGTCGCAGTGCCCGCTGTCGAGCTTCGCGTTGCCCCGCTGGAAGAGCATCTCGGCGTCGTAGGCTCCCATCTCGAGCTCGCCGCCCTCGGTGCGGGTCGCGGTGATCCGCATCGGCTCGAGCTGCCGCACCTCGGGTTCGGGGGTGGGCGTGGTGGTGCCGGTCTGCCGTCCCGCACAGGCGGCGAGCAGAGCGAGCGGAGTGATCATCAGGATCGCGCGCATGGGAGAGGCGACAGCGGCTGGGGCGTGGAGGTTCCCGACCGCTAGAAGATTCTGCCGGGAAGGAAGACGAGCCGCCATGGCCCGTACGATCCTCCGACCGGGGTGCGTCACACCACGCCTCTGCAGGCCGTCACACCGTAACACCAACTGTTACGCGTCACGCGTAACACCTCCCTCGTACGAGGAGCGTAACACCCGCCCCCACATCAGTTTCTCCAATGATTTCGTTGATCCGGACGTTGGCACGACCGCTGCAGAGTGGGTTGGTCAACGACGCGGCAACGAGCCGCCGGCAACGAGCCGACCAGAAGAGGAACCGATGACCAAGACGAACGAACTGCTGACCGCCAAGGACTTCACCGACGAAGAGCTTCGAGGCCGCATGCTGCTGCGCGACGGGAAGGCCTGGCGCGAGTTCCACCGACGCTTCGACCGTCTCGTCTTCCGGTGCATCCACAAGGTGACCGGCCGCTTCCGCCGGGTCGTCAGCGAGGACGACGTCCAGGAGATCTACGCCCAGTTCCTCCTGAACCTGACCGCCCGCGACATGCGGAAGCTCCGCCAGTTCGACCCGCAGCGCGGCAACAAGCTCGGCAGCTGGATCGGGCTCATCGCCACCAACGCCGCGTGGGACCACCTCCGCGCCGTCTCCCGGCGCCCCCCGACCGCGGAGCTCGTCGAGGCGAGCGACCTCCGTTGCGAGTCCTACGATCCCCACGACGCGGTGATGGACAAGGAGCGGTGGAACCTGGTGAACCAAGCGCTCCAGCAGTTCTCCACGAAGGACCGCAAGTTCGTGAAGCTCTACTACGTCGACGGCCTCTCCCCCGAGGAGGTCGCCGAGGCGATGGATGTCTCGGTCAAGACCGTCTACTCGAAGAAGCACAAGATCCGCTGCCGCCTCGAGGAGGCCGTCGCCGAGATCGCCGCCTGAGCCCTACCCCATCCTCTTCGTTCGCCCCGCCCGGCCCAGCCTGGCGGGGCGATTCAATTCCGTCCCACACTTCGATGTGCCCAGTCAGCCCCAAATTCTCGCACAAAGTCACGGAGGCACAAAGGTCTCACAAAGGTTTTGAATTATTAGATTTTCCACTTTGTGGAACCTTCGTGGCTTTGTGGCTTTGTGCGAGAATTTTTCGAGTGAGCGGATGCATCGGGTTGCGACGGGGGAGGAGCGTCGCTAGGATTTAGACCACCTGGTCGAACCGGTTGGTTTGACTGGCTGGTCGCAAGCAGAGAACGAGTGCCGCTACCCCGATTCGACAACCTCGAGCCCTCGAAGCAGGACGCCATCCTGGCCGCCGCGGCCGAGGAGTTCGCCGAGCACGGGTTCGCTCAGAGCAGCTTCAACCGGATCATCAAGGCCGCCGGGATCAGCAAGGGGGCGATGTACTACTACTTCGCCGACAAGGACGACCTCTTCCGGACCGTCCTGACCGAAGCCACCAACCGTTGGCTGCGCGAGGTCGGGCTGCCCTTCGACGCCGACGGCGCCGACGCCTTCTGGGACGCGCTCGAGTCGCTCTACGCGCGCAGCCTGCGCTTCATGCTCCGCGACCCGATGAACGCGGCGCTCTGTCTGTCGATCAGCCGCGCCCGCGCTCGGCTCGAAGGGCACCCGGCGCTCATCGAGCAGCAGGAGCTGATGGTCGCCTGGACCGAGCAGCTGATCCGCCAGGGCAAAGCGCTCGGGGCGATCACCACCGAAGCCCCCGAGGACCTGATGGTCCAGGCCGCCATCGCGATCATGGACGCCGGCGACCGCTGGCTCGCCACGCGCTGGGGTGGCTTCACCGAGGACGACGTCGAGCCGACCGCTCGACTGATGATCGGCATGTTCCGCCGATTGGGAGACGAGGGATGAGCAAGATCATGAACGCCGCCGAAGGCATCGCCCGCCGGGTCTTCGGCGACGAGGCTCTCCGCACCAAGGCCCCGGGTCCGGATGCGAGCTTTCTCGGGCTCCGCGCCACCGCCGGCTACGCGAAGAACCCGCTCGAGTGGATGCGCTACCTCCGCGACACCTACGGTGACGTCGCCGAGACCCAGGTGCTGGGCCGGCCCTGGTTCCTGGTGAGTCACCCGGACGACATCGAGTGGGTGCTCGTGAAGAACGCCAAGAAGATGAAGCGGGACGCCTACATCGACATCCTCGAGCGGACGCTGGGCAAGGGGCTGCTCACCGCCGACGGCGAGCTCTGGAAGCGTCAGCGGAAGCTCATGAGCCAGGCGTTCACACCAAAGCGCATCGCGACCTACGCCGACACGATGAGCGCCGTCAGCGACCGTGGCTGTCACTGGCACGACGGGCTGACCATCGATCTCCATGCCGAGATGTCGCGGGTCACCATGGAGGTCGTCTCCGCCGTCCTCTTCGGCACGGGCATCGGCGCCGAAGAGGTCCGCACGGTCAGCGAGGCGATGGAGGTCATCAACGGCTTCTACGCCAACAGCCCCGAGGCGATCTTCAAGGTGCCCGAGTGGGTCCCCACCCCGACCAACCGCTCGATGAACGCAGCGGTCAAGCGCATCGACGGCGTGCTCTTCGACATCATCGGCAAGCGCCGCCGCAGCCGGGAGCAGCACGACGACCTGCTCGGCACGCTGCTCGCGGCGGTCGATGACGACGGGTCGGCCATGACCGACCAGCAGCTCCGCGACGAGGCCATCACGCTCTTCCTCGCGGGCCACGAGACCACCGCGCTGACCCTCGGCTACACGCTGATGCTGGTCGCGAAGTACCCGGATGTGGAGCGCCGGCTCATGGAGGAGCTCGACACGGTCCTCGATGGGCGTCTGCCGACGGCCGAGGACAGCAAGAACCTCCCCTACACGCGCCAGGTGCTCGAGGAGGCGATGCGCCTCTACCCGCCCGCGTGGACCACGGGCCGGGAGGTCGCCGAGGAGATCGAGGTCCGTGGCTTCACCCTGCCGGTCGGCGCCCAGGTCCTCACCAGTCAGTGGATCGTCCACCGCGATCCGCGCTTCTTCCCGGACCCCGAGGCCTTCGACCCCGACCGCTTCGAGAAGAGCAAGGCCAAGGACCGACCGAAGTACGCCTACTTCCCCTTCGGCGGTGGGCCGCGCGTCTGCATCGGCAACCACTTCGCGATGATGGAGGCCATCCTGATCCTCGCGATCGCCATGCAGCGCTACCACTTCGAGCTCGTGCCCGATCAGCAGCTGAAGCTCGCGCCCAGCGTGACCCTTCGCCCGAAGAAGGGCGTGCGCGCGGTGGTGAAGCATCGGCGCCGCAAGCCGGCCGTGGTCAGCGCCGCCTGAGTCCGGCGACGACGAGAGCTCATTCGCCGTCGATGGCGGCGCGCAACCTACGGAGCAACGCCGGTCGATTCGCCTTCGCCTCGGCCACGAACTCGGGGGGAGCGTCGGTCTCGGGGTCGTGCTCGGCGCCCCACACGATGAGCTCTACCAGCACCGGAAGCAGGGCCTTCCCGTCGTCGGTCAACCGATAGTCCACACGGCGACCGTCGGAGGGGTTGCGCCGCCGTTCGACCACGCCTCGGCTCTCGAGCCGAGACAGCCGATCGGCCAGGATGTTGCGAGCAATGCCCTCGTCGGACGCGAGGAGCTCGGAGAAGCTCGACTTCCCCTTCAGAGCGAGGTCGCGGACGACCAGTAGCGTCCAGCGGTCGCCGAGGAGGTCGAGCGAAAAGCTGATGGGGCACCCGGAGCGGCGTTCGGTCACGACATGGGGGACTCTAGCTCCGAAATAGGTTGCAAGACGCAACCTTTTCGCAATAGGTTGCATATCGAAACCTATATGCAGGGAGTTCACCCGATGTCGATTCAGCTCCATTTCTCTCCTCAACCCACCCGGGCGGCCCGAGCACGCTGGGCGTTCCTGGAAGCCGGGGTCGCCTTCGACGGGCATTCCGTGGACGTCTTCGCCGGTGAGCAGAAGGCTCCCGAGTACCTGGCGGTTCACCCCCTGGGAGTGGTCCCGGCTGCCCGCTTCGACGGGCAGACGGTCATCGAATCCAGCGCCCTCGCGCTGATCGCAGCCGAGGGCACAGCGCTGATGCCCGAGGCGGGGACCGCCGAGCACCGAGCGGTGCTCCAGTGGGTCGTGTTCGCCCCCGCCGAGCTGGACCATCGCCTCGCGGCCCTCAACGAAGAGCGACTCTTCCTACCTCCCGAGCAGCGCAACCCGCAACGGCGCGACCGAATGATGGCGGAGCTCGAAGAGCGCTTGGCGCTCGTCGCCGAGCAGGTGGGCGCGGGGTACCTCGTCGGGGACGACCTGACCGTGGCCGACATCTGCGTGGGTCACTCCATCGTCTGGGCGGCGATGCATGGGCTCGTCGAAACCCACCCCGAGCTCGTCGGCTACTTGGAACGGCTCGGTGAACGCCCGAGCTTCCGCGAGCTCTACGGCACGCGGATCGAAGTCATGCCCGACCCCCACGCCGGCTGAGCCGAGCCGCGCCTCTGGGGTCCGGAGCTGGGCGGTTTGCTTCCCCACCAGCGGGGGAGCCATGCTCGCGGCCGTGTGGATCGGTCCCACTCTGACGGCAGCGGCATACCTGAGCGGATCGGTCTGCTTCGGCATCGTCGCCGCGCGGCGGGCCGGGGTGGATCTGCGAGCGGTCGGGAGCGGCAACGTCGGGGCGACCAACGTCGGGCGAGCGCTCGGCGGACGGACGGCTCGGGTCGTGCTCTTCCTCGACGCGGCCAAGGGGGCGCTCCCGGTCGGCGTGGGCGTCTGGCTGCTCGGCCGGCTCGACCCCTACACCGCTGGCGCTGCCTTCGCGGCCGTGGTCGGCCACTGCTACCCGCTCTACTTCGGCTTCCGCGGAGGCAAGGGCGTGGCGACGGCCGCCGGCGTGGTGGCGGTCCTCCAGCCCGTCGCGCTCGGTGCTGGGCTGCTGGCGTTCCTCCTGCTCAGGCAGGCCACGGGCAAGACCAGCGTCGGCTCGCTGAGCGGCGTCCTGGTCGCGCTCGCGACCGTGGGCGCGGTCGACCGGCTGACGCCGCCCACGTACGCGGTCGCCGCGATCGTGGTGCTGGTCATCTGGCGCCACCGTGAGAACCTCAGCCGCTTGCGGCAGGGCGAGGAGCTCGACGCGCCATGAGGCCTGCTCTGCTGATCGGCGCGCTGATGCTCGCCGGCTGTCCGCCCCGGGCAGGGACGACCCCCACGCCGGTGCCGCAGCCCCAGCCGGAGGTCGCCCAGGTGGGCGAGCTGCAGCTCGCGCTCCGGCCCCGGGCGACCCGTGGGCTGGTTCGCGCGTCGCTGTGGATCGACGCGGGCAGCCGGGACGGCTCGCCGCCGGCGACCGCGACGCTGGCCGCCTGGGCCGCCGGCGAGGGGATGGCCACGCCGGACGCGACGGTCTTCGAGACGCGCTGCGAGCGCGAGGATCTGAACGCGTGCCTCGAGCCGCTCGGGCGCGCGCTCGCTACCCGGGCGCTCGACCCGGAGACCCACGCCGCTCTCCGCGCGCGGCTCGAAGACGCACGGCGCCGAGCGGCGGCCGACCCGCGCCGACGGGCGGAGGTCCTCGCCGTGAGTGCGGCGCTCGAGTCGCCCGCGGTCGATCCGCTGGGCTCGGCCGAAGACGACGAAGCGCTCACGAGCGAGGCGATTGGCGAGTTCTGGCGAGCGCACTACGGCGTGAGCCGCGCGCTACTGATCCTCCAAGGAGACCTCCCCGACGACGCGCGCGAGCAGGTCGGGCGCGTCAGCGCGGGCTGGCCGAGGGCCGGAGCACCGCGCGCCGCCCGGGAGACCCCCGCGGCGGGCGCTCGGAGCCAGACCGAGACCGCTGCTCGCGCCGCCACGGCGATCGCCGCGCTCTTCGACGAGCCGGGCGCCGCCGCGGCCGCCGCCAGTGCCCTGCCCGGCGCGCGTGTCTTCGGCCTGCGCGGCGGGACGGTGGTCCTGGTCGCTGGGGGGCGCGACCTCGAGGCGCGAGCCCATCAGGTCGCCACGCTCACGCTGGCCGGTGATCCGGCGCCCGCCGCCGAACCCGACGAAGAAGACGACGACCCCACGGTGGCCATCGTCAGCCGCTGGCTGGGCGCCGGGTCCGGCTCGGTGCGCACGATGGGCGTCGGCGTCTCATGTGCGGAGGGCCGCGGCCGCCCGGAGCTCGAGGTCTGCACCGAGCGTGTCGAGACGACGGTGGCCCACGCCGTGTCGTCGGCCGCCCCCGACCGGGAGGGAGAGGTCGACGGCCAGCGGGGCGCCGTTCGGTTGAGCAACGGCGCTCAGGTCCGGGCCGAGCGGGTGCCGGGTCCCGTCGGGATCGTCGTCCGTTTCTCCGGGGGTCCCAACGAGTCGCCTCCGGGCGCTCACGGACGCGCCGCGATCGCCGCGCGCGCACTGGCCCTCGCCTGCGACCTGCCGGTCGACCCCTTCGCCGAGAGCACTGGCTGGGGCCTGATCCACTCGGGCCCGCGGAGAGACCTGGCCGCCGTGGTGCGCTGCGCGATGGCCGACCCCGACGCAGAGGCGGTGGCGCAGGCGCGGCATCGCGTTCGTGAGATCGCTCGGCAGCGACCGGCTCGAACCTGGGCCGCGCGCCTGATCGCGCCGGGCAACCCCGGTCTGGTCGCGCCGGAAGGCAGCGACTCCGGCGCCGCGTCCGTTCGCACCGTCGACGACTTCCTCGCCGAGGCTCGAGTGGGCGCGCGCACCGTCGTCGCGGTCGTCGGCGACGTCGATCCCACGACCGCCATCGATCGAGTCGCGCCGGTGCTCGGCGTGCTCGACGCCGGCGAGGCCCCGGCGACCATCGACCGCTCGCCCGCCGACATCACCCTGCGCGCCGAGCAGCAGGCCAGCCACACGCCCCGGGTGGCGATCACCCTGGCGGTGGAGGCCGAAGGGCGTGGAGCCGCGACCGCCGCGCGAGCCTTCGCGCGCGCGCTCGCAGACGCGACCATCGACGCCGGCCTGCCGATTCACGCGTGGGACGGCGGCGCCGGCGAGGGTATGGCGTGGGCGCTGATCGCCTTCGACCTGCCGGAGGAACAGCTCGAGGCCGTGCCCCGCCGACTCGAGCGCGCGATCCGCGACGTCCGCGTGGATCTGGACGCGATGAACGAGACCTTGCGCTGGGCCACCGGGGACCCGCGCCGAGCCGCCCGCCGGCTCGCCCGCGACGGAACGACCGAACCACCGGTCCCCGACCGCCTCGTGATCGAAGCGCTCCGCGACGCGCAGCCCTCCTTCGTGATCGGCCGCCGCGAGCCCGGCCTCGGCTTCCCCTCCCTGCAGCGCCGCGAAGCCGCCGAGAGCGAAGACTAGAAGCGCAGCGTCATCGTGCCGCCCTCGGTGGTGACGATGGTGGCTTCCCCATGAAGCTCGATGCCCTCGGCCGGCTCGGCCGTGAGCACGAGCTCGCCGCTGGCGACGATCGGGCGCGGGGCCGTCGTCGTGCCGAAGCGAGAGACATGCTGCGAGCAATCCTCCCCACGGACCCAGACGTCCGTGAACTGCGTCAGCCAGGCTCGGGCAGCGGGAGAACCACCGACGTCGTCGAGCAGCTCGATCTCGATCACCTCGCCGTACTCGGACGGGTTTCGAAAGGCCAACGTGATTCGGTCGATCGAGCCCGGGCTGATGGCTCGGCCGCGCATGATCCAGTCCCAGGCGCAGATCCCCAGGTCCACGCCCTCGCACTCGATGGTGGGAACCTCCGGAACGGTCAGCGTCGGGTCGATTCGGAGCTCCAGCAGAGGACCGGAGCTGGCGGTGACCATGGCGTCGCCGAGCAGGTCGACCTGATCGCACATGGAATCGGGGAAGGGGTCGTCGACCACGCCCGACTCGTAGGGCCACTGGCCATCGGCGGTCTCCACGCAGAAGGGATCGCCGAGGGGACAGTCGATCGGCCGGTAGCCCTCGGCCGGGCAACCACCCACGAACCACTTGCAGTCGCCGGCGCAGGCCAACACGGGGTCGCCAGTGCCCCCGCAGTCCGCATCGAAGAGCCCGGCTTCGCAGCTCTCGAGGCTCGGAGCGTTCCCACCAGGGCAGGCGTCGAACTCGCTCGTCGCGGCGCAGCCCACCACCAGCGAAACGAGCACGACCTCGGCGAGGCGAAGCATGATCCACCCTAGCAAGCGCGCGCGAACCTCGCGTCACCCGTGCGGGTGAACGGACGGAGCCGTTGACCGGGCCGGGCTGCGCGTGCTAGCTGCCCCGCCGATGAATGGCGATTCACCGATGGTGCGTCGATGAGCGCGAAGGGCGCCAAGGCGGCTCCGAAGAAGAAGGGCGCGTCCGCCGAGAAGCGGGAGCGGATCCTCCAGGCGGCGATCTCGGTCTTTGCCGACAAGGGCTTCTACGACACGCGGGTCAGCGAGATCGCCAAGGCCGCCGGCGTGGCCGACGGAACCATCTATCTCTACTTCGAGAACAAGGACGACGTCCTCATCTCGATCTTCCAGGATCGCATCGAGAAGCTCCTCGAGATCCTGGGCGAGATCGCGAAGAGCGACCGCAAGGTCGAGGAGAAAGTCCGGAAGATCGTGGGCATTCAGCTCGGTCTGCTCGAGGACCAGCGGGATCTGGCGGAGGTCATCACGGTGAACCTCCGGCAGTCGTCGCGGCTGCTCAAGCAGTACGCGGCGCCGCTCTTCGTCCGCTACCTGGAGCTGGTCGCCGGCGTGATCGCCGCCGGCCAGAAGGAAGGCGTGTTCCGCCAGGACCTGAGCCCGCGGGTCGCGGCCCGTGCGCTCTGGGGGGCGCTCGACGGGCTCGCGCTCACCTGGGCCCTCGGCCCGGTGGCCGAGGGCAAAGACACCGAGCCCGATCCGGCGAACCTCCGGAAGGCCGCGCTCCAGTCGACCGAGCTCTTTCTCGATGGCCTGCGAGCACGGGCCGGAGGGGCCGCTTGACTCAGCGCGTCATGCTCTCTAGATCCCCGCTGCCGGCGATACGCGCTCTGGGCGCACTCGCACGGCGGCTGAAGTCCCGCGCGACCGCGGTCGCGCTCCGTCCCCACAGCATGGAGGAAACAGGGTGAAAATCCTCGTCCCCGTCAAGCGCGTCGCCGATCCGGACAACGCGAACAAGGTCAAGGTCTCAGACGATGGCTCCAAGGTCACGTCGGACGGCCTCGAATGGAAGATGAACCCGTTCGACGAGTGGAGCCTCGAGGCCGCGCTGCGGCTCACCGAGGACGGCTCGAAGAAGGAGCGCGTCGGAGAGGTCGTGCTGGTCTCCATCGGTCCCAAGGACGCGGTGCAGACCATCCGTCAGGGTCTCGCGATGGGCGCCGAGCGCGGCATCCTCGTGGAGTCCGACGACGACAGCCTCGACTCGCACGTCGTCGCGCAGGTCATCGCCGCCATCGCTGCGGAAGAGAAGCCCGACGTCATCTTCTTCGGCAAGCAGTCGGCCGACGGTGACTCGAACGTCGCCGGCACCAAGCTCGCCGAGATGCTCGACTGGCCGCTCGTGAACTACGCCATGAGCATCGCGACCGACGACGAGGGCAAGTCCTTCACCGTGAAGCGCGAGCTCGACATCGGGCAGCAGACCCTCAAGGTCCAGGCCCCCTGCGTGTTCACCAGCTCCGACCGCATCCTCCAGCCGGAGTCGGTCAAGAACGGTGTGACCCCCGCCGACTTCGCCTACCCGGAGTCCGAGGGCGGTCGCTACGCCTCGCTCAAGGGCATCATGAAGGCGAAGAAGAAGCCGGTGGACGAGAAGTCCCTGGCCGACCTCGGCGTCGAGGCCAAGCGGGTCAACGAGTACGTGAAGTTCGATCTGCCCCCCGCCCGCTCGGGGAGCACCACCTTCGTGGAGTCGGTCGAGGAGCTCGTTCAGAAGCTCCACTCCGACGCCAAGGTCCTTTGAGGAGGCACCAGAGATGACCGATGTTCTAGTCGTTGCTGAGCTCACCGAGGGCCAGCCCCGAAAGACCACCCTCGCCGCGGTGACCTTCGCCAAGCAGGTCGCCGAAGGCACCGGCGGTGCGTTCGACATCCTCGCCATCGGCGAGGGCGCCGAAGGCGCGGCCGGCGCGCTCACCCAGTACGGCGCCCGCAAGGTGCTCCACTCCGAGGTCGGCGGCGGTTACGTCTCCGAGACCTTCGCCGCCACGGTCGCCAAGGCCGCCGACGGCTACGGCGTGGTCGCCGCCTGCGCGAGCTCCTACGGCAAGGATCTGCTCCCGCGGGTCGCCGCCAAGATCGACGCTGGTGTCGCTTCCGACATCTCCGGTGTCGAGGTCGACGGCTCGGACCTGCTCTACACGCGCCCCATGTACGCCGGTAACGTCTTCGGCACGCTGAAGATCACCACCGACGTTCAGGTCGTGACCGTGCGCCAGTCCGAGTTCGACCCGGCCGCCGAGGCCGGCTCGAGCAGCCCCGTCGAAGCCTTCGCGGCCGAGGACGGCGGCGAGGCCGCTTCGAAGATCGAGGTCCTCGGTCTCGAGGTGGTCAAGAGCGAGCGCCCGGAGCTCACCGAGGCCGACGTCGTCGTGTCCGGTGGCCGCTCCCTCAAGAGCGCGGAGAACTTCGAGAACGTGCTCGAGCCGCTGGTCGACGCGCTGAACGCCGCCATGGGCGCGTCGCGCGCCGCGGTGGACGCGGGCTACGTGCCGAACGATCTGCAGGTCGGCCAGACCGGTAAGGTCGTCGCGCCGAAGCTCTACATCGCCGTCGGTATCAGCGGTGCCATCCAGCACCTCGCCGGCATGAAGGGCAGCAAGACCATCGTGGCCATCAACAAGGACCGCGAAGCGCCCATCGCGCAGGTCGCGGACTACTTCCTCGTCGCCGACCTCTTCGATGCGGTTCCGGAGATGACCAAGGAAGTCGAGAAGCTGAAGGCTCAGGGCTGA
>CAYXAP010000107.1:0-13006 GCA_964462035.1 uncultured Sandaracinus sp. | reverse complement strand
CCGGCGAGTTGTAGGGGTCCTGGTCGTCGCAGTCGTCGCCGCCGCAGTCGGCGTCGGCGTAGCCGTCGCGGTCGTCGTCCTCGGTGTCGCCCCGGGTGATCTCGAAGCTCGGAACCCCGTCGCAGTCGTCGTCGAGGCCGTTGCAGAGCTCGGCGGCCGCCGGGCTCTCGGCGGGGTCCGAATCGTCGCAGTCGAGCGGCAGCAGGCTGTGATCGTCGGGCGACGTGCACGCGATGAGCGGAGTCCCCGCCGGGTCACCGAAGCCGTCGCCGTCGGTGTCCGGGTACCACGTCAGATCGACGGTGTCCTCGTCGACCGTGCCGTCGCAGTCGTTGTCGAGCCCGTCGCAGATCTCGAGCTGCGCTCCGTTTCGGTCCGCACTTCCGTTGTCGCAGTCGATGTCGCTCGGCGAGGTCTTGGCCGAGAAGGAGCAGGCGATGACCGTCTCCGTGTCGCCGTAGAGGTCGCCGTCGGTGTCGACGAAGCGCATCGTGGCCACGCCCTCGTCGACGTTCCCGTCACAGTCCTGGTCGCGCAGGTCGCAAGTCTCGGTCGCACCACCGAAGACGTCGGCCATCCGGTCGGCGCAGTCGTCGCCGCAGGTGTCGCCGTTGCAGCAGCTCGCGTCGACGTGACCATCACCGTCGACGTCACGGTCGCCGAAGGTCGTTGGGTCGCAATCCTCGTCGACGCCCTCGGTGTCGCAGATCTCGAACGCGCCGGGGTAGCGGCGCGCGTCCGTGTCGTCGCAGTCGGCGCCGCCGCACTCGACCGAGGCGACGCCATCGCCATCGCCGTCGGGCTCCGCGCACCCGTCGATGCACTGGTCCCTCGTCTCTTCGCAGCGGTCTGCACACGGCGAGGTCCCCGGCATGCAGAGGCCCATCGCGCAGGTCTCCTCGCCGTTGCAGAAGACTCCGTCGTCGCAGTCGGTGTCGGTCGCGCACCCGCCACCGTCCGGGCGGGCCGGGGCGTCATCCCCGCACCCAAGTGCCACGAGCAGAAGCAGGCACCCGACGATGCGGTACGAGTGCATCTTTCCAGACTACGACAAAACGCATGGCTCACACCATGGGGTTCACCGCACCTCGTGTACGGGGCGCGTCACGAGCTGCCACTCCGGATCGATGGACCAGACCACCTCATCTGGCACCTCGTGCCAGTGCTCGTTGGTGATGGGCTCCGAGGCGAGCACGACGGCTCGGTAGCTGGGCTCGTCGGGCCCATGCGACTTCCCGCACTCCGGGCAGCGATGGGCATGGTCGCGCGTCGAGTAGTGGAGCGTTCGGTGAAAGCGGCTGCCGATCAGGTGGTCGTCGACCAACCACATCAGGTTGAGGGTGCACTCGGTCCCCCGCTCGCCGGTCCACTGGGCGATGTCCCGAATGGTTCGTGCCATGGTGTCCACCATCGCCGACGGGGTGCGCTCCGGAAGCCGCGACATCAGCAGCGCGAAGATGTGCTCGCTGTCGGTGCTCCCCTGAATCGAGTCGCGCCACTTCGGCTTCATCTCCGTGCGCATGTGCGCGCCGACCTCTTCGAAGGCCCCGACATGGCCGTTGTGAGCCAAGGCCGCGTTCTCGCCGACGAAGGGGTGGGTGTTCTCGAGCTTCGGCTCGCCGACGGTCGCGCGACGGATGTGTGCGATGGTCGCGATCGCTGGAGTCTCCGTGGCTTCGCGCCGGTACTCCTCGCTCTGGTCCGCGGGCTTCGGCTCGCGGTCGTAGTCCATCGAACCGTCGGCCAACCGATCCACGATGCCCCACCCGTGTGGGTTGGACCAACCGCGCTCGTCGCCGCCGGCCTGCTTGAAGAGCGAGTTCTGCGCCTTCAGCAGCTCACAGCTCGGGATGGTGGGATGAGTCGCGCGGAGGGCATAGAGGCGGCACATCCCTCCGTCATCGCATCGATCGACCGGCGCCGTCCATGTCACTCGGTCGAGCCTACGGCACGAATCGAGAGCTCCTGGCGGCGTGCCGGCCGCCACGAGGCTCCACGACGACCGCTGCAACTCGTAGGCGTGGCTCCCGCGGCCATGTCGGGCGACACTGGCCATCCGTGCTCCCGAGACTCCTCCGATTCAGCGCCCTCCTCCTCTTCGCGTGCGGTCCGACCCTCGGTGGCGGACCGGGCGCGGGACGAGTGGAGCTGCCGGACGATCGGCCGCCACCGCCGGACGAAGACGCACCGGATTCGCTGCCGCAGATCGCGAACGCTGCCGAGTGGACCACGCTCGCGTATCGGCCGGCCGACACGACGATGGCGCACACCGAGGTCGTGAAGATCATCGTGGACCTCGAGGAGGAGTGGCGGACCTACTTCGTGCAGTCCGCTCGCTGGCCGCTGCACTTCCACTTCGTCCAGGAGTTCATCGACCGCTTCGCGGACCACGGCGCCTTCAACGTGCAGCAGTACCGGAGGCCCGACCGGCGCTTCATCCTCGCCTCGATCGTCCACTACCTCGACGCCGATGTGTGGTCGGTCGAGCTGGTGCCCGGCGACACGCTGAGCGCCGAGCGGCTGGGCCGTCTGCTCACGCACCTGAAGGAGCGGGTGTTCTTCGGCGACGCGCTCCGCTTCCGCCCGCTCAGCCCTGGTCACGAGGAGCGCGCGCGCACGGCGGGTGTGCCCACCGTCGAGGAAGCCACTCTCCAGGCGGCACAGCGCTACCAGCCGGTCGTGCTCGGGGTGACCCACGGCTACCTGCGGATCGCCCGCGACGCCGAGGCGGTGATGAACGCGCGACCGAACGACATCCTTGTCGTCGACGCGATCCCCGAAGACCTACCGCCCGTCGCCGGTCTGATCACGGCGCGGCTGCAGGCACCGCTCGCACACGTCGCGGTGCTCTCGCGCAGCCGGGGAACTCCGGACATGGCGTTGCGCGACGCCACGAGCGACGGCCGGCTCACCGCGCTCGAAGGGGAGCTCGTACGGCTGACGGTGGGGGCACAGGGAATGCAGATCGAGCGCTCGACCCTCGAGGCCGCGCAGGCTCAGTGGGACGGCCTCCGACCCCCGAACGCCTACACGCCGCCGATTCGTCAACCGACGCCACCGGTGCTCCTCGAGCTCTGCGACACCGGCGTAGACGACGCCGACGTGGTGGGCGCGAAGGCCGCGCAACTCGGCGCGCTCTGCCGGGCCGACGGCATCGAGACCCCCGGCGGCTTCGTCGCGCCCTTCGGCGCGTTCCTCCAGCACCGGCGTGCTGCGGGGATCGACCGCGCGGCGATCGCCCGAGTGGTCGCCACCGACGACCGCGGGCGCCGACGGGCCGCGCTCGCGGAGCTGCGCGCGTCGCTCGAACGCACCCGAGTCAGCCCCGCGCTGCTCCGCCAGGTGCGCTCGAAGCTGAAGCCGGGCCGGCCGCACATCTTCCGCTCGAGCACGAACGCCGAAGACCTCGAGGGGTTCAGCGGAGCTGGGCTCTATCGCTCGGTCGTCGTCGATCCCGGCGCCGACGACGCGACGCTCGCCAATGCGCTTCGGGAGGTGTGGGCGAGCGTCTATCTGGAGCGCGCGTGGGAAGAGCGGGCCTGGGCGCGCATCGATCAAGACGCGGTGGCGATGGCCGTGCTCATCCAGCCCTTCGTCAACGAGGTGGTCGCGACCGGCGTCGCGATCACGGCCAACCCGTTCACTCAGGTGCGGCCGGGTGTGTTCGTGAACCTACAGACGAGGGCCGAGGGCGTCACCGCCGCCGAGGGCGACGAGCTCCCCGAGCAGCTGCTCATCTACACCTGGACCGAGGTCCCGGAGGTCTTCGTGCTCGGCCGCAGCTCACGCACGGAGGGCCAGCCGATCTTGCGCGGCGACGAGCCCACACGCCTGGCTCAGCTGCTCCAGCGGATCCATCAGCGCCTCACCCCGGCGTACGAGGGCGAGGCGAACGCCGTCGATGTCGAGGTGCTGCTGACCCGAGAGCGCCGCTTCGTGATCGTCCAAGCGCGGCCGATCACGGTCCGCTACGGCCCCGGTCAGCGCTGGACGGACTGAGCGCGGGGCTGGCCCCAGCAGAGGAAGTCATCGAAGGCGGTCGGTTCGGTCGCGGCCGGGTCGACCACCTGCGCGCAGCGCCGGCCCTCGGCGCAGCCTGCGAGCCCCCGATCACACCAGATGGCCTCACCGAGCTCGCCATCGGCACAGAGTGCCCCGCCGCTCGGGGTCAGCTCGCCGGCCGCGACCGGCGTCGCCCCGGGCTCGCACTCGCGCGCGCCGATGCGCCAGCGGAGCCGGGAGCGCGCACTGGCCGTCGTCCATTCGAAGCGACCCGCGACCGCGTGGTGGTCCGAGAGGTCGGCGAAGACCTCTTCGGTGCGACCGAGGATGCCGAGGCCGAGGCTCCGCTCGTAGGTCCCGCGCACCAGCCGCGTCTCGTTGGTCGCGTGGAGCGGCGGCTCCCAATCACTGGTGACCAGCACGTAGTCCAGGTGCTCCGGCGCGTCGGACTCGGCGTGGTGGTTGAACGCGCCCCAGGAAGGGGGCCCGGCGAACTCTGGTCCGGCCGCGTCCAGGATCTGGAGCGCCTCGTCGAGCTCGCTCGGCTGCAGGTTCAGGTCGCCGGCGACGATGACCGGTCCCGGGCACGACTCGGTGTCCGCGACCTCCTCGATGAACGCCCGAATCATCCGGAGCTGGCGGCTTCGGGCTCGATGGGGCGCCTCGGCGTTCGCCTGGCGCATGGCCCCGACCACCGGCGCCTGATTCTGGAGATGGGTGCCGAAGACGTGCAGGCACTCGGGGATGCCCTCGCCGTCGGTCTCGAAGCGGACATAGCGCACGCCCTTCGCCGAGCAGCAGTCCTCGCCGACGCACGTCGGCCCCTCGGTCTCCTCGTCGACCCCGCGCGCGTCTCGGAAGACCCGCTCGCCCATCTCGGTGACCCGATGGCTGCCAAAGATCATCACGCCGCCGTTCAGCCCGAGCTCCACGCTCATGTGGATGGGCCCGAAGCTCGAGTCGCAGCGCTCCGGCGCGTCCTCACCGAGGACCGGGGTCGGGGTGTAGCCCGCCTCGACCATGCCGGCGGCGAACGCCTGGCGGGCCTCCGCGTCGAAGAGCTCGCTGACGACGACCACGTCGTAGCCGCCGAGCGCCTGGGGCATCACCGCCGCTCGCGCGACCCGGTCGTCGGCGATCGGCGGGAGCATCCAAGCGTTGTAGGCCAGCACGTCCACGCTCTGAGGGGGTGGCGGCGGGAGTGGCCGCTCTAGAGTAGCCACCCCCCGCGAGCAGCCGAGGGCACCGAAGAGCACGAAAACGATCGCCAGGCGCATGAGTCGGATCGTACGTCAGCCCGGCTTTGTAGGGGTGTCCCACTCTTGCACGATCGAAAGACGACCCTTTCATCAGCGGGACGATCGGGCATCGTCCGCCCCCGTCCCTGAACGCAGTCGCAGCGAGATCCCGAGTAATTCTGCGGCGCCCCCATGTTGGTACGGGCATTGCTCTTAGAACTCGCGAACCCGGACCTTCACCCCACTGGCCGGAATCCAACTCCCACCACGGCGCGCGCACCCCGCCGGCTGGCGACCTGCGCGCATAGGACCCCCCATGACCAAGCGTTCCTTCCTCTTCACGTTCCTCACCGCCTTCGCGCTCATCAGCATCGCCGCCCCCAGCCAGCGGTCCGAGGCGGCCTCGTTCGACCACTGCATCCGCCCCACCAGCACCCACTGGAACGGCGACCGCCTCGAGACCCGCCTCGCGAACACCTGCAGCCAGCCCGTGCGCGTGCACTGGTGCGTGCGTCAGACCGACGACGACCTCCGCTGCGGTGTGAGCCCGGCGCTCCGCCCCCGAGCCACGACCACCGCACGCGCCATCGACGCGAAGCGCCCGGTCGAGCTACTCATCGAGGCCTGCGAGGTCGGCGGCGACTGCCGCGTTCGCCAGTGAGCTCGGGCTAACGGGGAGGCTCGAAGAGCGCCTCGGTCGCCGGCTCGCCACTCATCGAGCCGATCATCCCGAGCAGGAACTCGTTCTCTTCGACCCCCCGCGCTGCGGCCATCTGCCGTAGCGCGCCCTCCGCCGAGCGGAGGGAGGGCATCAGGTTCAGCCGCCACTCGCCGTCTTCTCTCACGAAGTGGAAGAGGTCGGGCGAGGGCCGAGGACCGACGCCGACATTGGCCGCCGCTTCGTCCCCATGGACCGAGACGTGATGGACCTCGAGCCGGTCGATGCCGCCGGACCCGACCCACGCCTCGTCGACCGCGTGGGCGAACGCCGTTCGGCCGGTCATCGCCTCGAGCGCATCCGGCTGGATGCGGTGGCGGAAGAGCAGCACCTGCATCCGGTGGATCATCGAGAGCTCCTCGAGCTCCGCGCGCGAGCCGGAGAGCGCCAGGTCGCGGAAGCCCTGGTAGGCCTCGATCGTGTTGGCGCTGACCCGACCGGCGGCGGACTCGCCGTCCTCTTCGATGAGCGCTCGCCGATAGCCTTCGAACGCGGCTCGCACCTCTTCCGCCTCCGGCCCCTCGGGCTCTGGCTCCCGCGGTAGCCGGAGCGACTCCGCCGGCTCCGGAGCCTCGGCGGGCGCTTCCTCCGCAGGCGCTTCGGTCGCCGCGGTCTCCTCCGGATCGGAGCAGGCGAACGCGAGGCAGCAGAGCAGGGCGACGATCGGTCGGGGCTTCATGTCGCGCGATCCTTCCATCCGAGAGGCCCCGGCGAAAGCCGAGCGTCTTCAGTACACCGCCGCGCTCCTGTAGGATCGCCCCGATGCGCCTGCCCTATCGCTCCGAGATGACGTTGCCGGTGGGGATCGACGAGGCGCTCGCGGCGACCGAAGCGGCGCTCGCGGGCGACACGCCGCACGGCTACCTGCGTGCGTGGACCCAGAGCGGCCAGCGCTTCCTCTTCTTCCTGCAGGGCAAGGTGCACTCGGCGGGGAAGCTCGAGGGCGACGAATTCATCGCCGCCGGCATCCGGGAGACGGTGCAGAGCCTCCGCACGATGGAGCGCGCGGTGCTGCACGGCGCCGATCTGGCGCTGCTGCTCTCGCTCGCCGTGCCCTTCCGGAAGGCGCCGTCCGCGCAGGTGCCCGCGAGCCTGGTGGACCCCCACATGCTGCTCGAGTCCATCCGCAAGACGGAGACCGACGGAGTGCTGGTGGTACGGCGCGACGACGCCCGCACCCTCGCCTTCTGCCGGAACGGCGAGCCGGAAGCGCTCTTCGTCGCCGCTGGCGAGAGCTTCCCGGAGGAGGGTGCCATCGCCGACCGCATCGTCGAGTACGTCTTCTCCGGCGACGCCCAACGGGTGACGCTCGACATCTACGATCAGATCCGTCTGCCGCCGGCCGCTGACGCCGGCGAGCCCCTGGCCAGCTACCTCGAAGGGAGCGACGCGCCCGAGCTCCCCACCAAGACGCTGATCGTCCGACTCGGCGACCGCGCGGTCTTCCAATACCCGATGACCGAGTCCGAGATCGTCGTCGGCCGTGGCAGCTCGGCCGACTTGGCGCTCGACAACCTCAGCGTGTCGCGAAAGCACGCGCGGATCCGGCGGGAAGGCGAAACGGTGCTCGTCGTCGAGGACCTCGGCGGGAAGAACGGGCTCGAGATGGCCGGCAAGAAGGTCGAGCGGGTCCTGCTCGGCCCCGGTGACACGGTCGGGATCGGCAAGTACACGCTCGAGTACCAGGACGCGGCGCCGGCGGACGACATCGAGACCCGCCGACCCAGCGCACACCCGATCGAGGCGATGCAGGAGACCATCGCCGTGGTCCCCTCGAGTGGGTTGGTCATCCACTACCGGGGGCGCGACTACAACCTGCGCATGGTGCTCACCATCGGCGGCACCGAAGCGTCGAACGTGGTGATCCCGGGCTGGTTCATCGCGCCGCGCCACGTTCAGATCGTCCGCGACGAAGACGGGGTGTACCGCGCGGCCCACATCGCCGGCCGCCGCGCGCTCCGCGTGAACGGCGTGAAGACCAAGGAGGCGGCCATCAAAGTCGGTGACATCCTCCAGATCGGACGCAACGTGCTCGAGGTGCGCGAGCTCGACGAGTGAGCGCCGTGCGACACTGGCGATGCCCACGATCACCCAGCTGACCTACGTGCTCGCGGTCCACGAGACCGGCCACTTCGGTCGCGCCGCCGAGAAGCTCGGCGTGTCGCAGCCGACGCTGAGCAGCCAGATCCAGAAGGTGGAGCAAGAGCTCGGCGTCACCCTCTTCGACCGGCAGGCCAAGCCGATCGTGCTCACCGAGCGCGGCGAACACCTGCTCGACCCGATGCGCGAGGTGGTCACCGCCAGCGAGCGGCTCGCCGCGGCCGCTACCGGCGAGAGCGCCGAGCCCGCCGGCAACTTCACCCTCGGCGTGATCCCGACCCTCGCGCCCTATGTGCTGCCCTGGTTCCTGCAGGAGCTCACCGACGACTACCCGGCGGTGGAGCTGACGGTGCTCGAGCGGCCGACCGATACCATCCTCGCCGAGATCGGCGCGAACCGGATGGACGGCGCGATCCTCGCGACCCCGCTGGGCGAAGGTTCGATCGAAGAGCGCGTACTCTTCTACGACCCCTTCCACCTCTACGCGCACGTCGACGACCCGCTGCTCGCGAAGGACACGGTGGAGGTGAACGACATCGACTCGGAGAAGCTCTGGCTCCTCGAAGACGGCCACTGCTTCCGCGCGCAGGTCATCAACCTCTGCGGGCTCCACGAGCGTTCGCTGCTCGGCAACGTGCGCTTCGCCGGCGGCAGCTTCGAGACCCTGCGCCACCTGATCGACGCCACCGGCGGCTACACGCTCGTGCCCGAGACCTTCGCGCGCACCCTCCCTCGCAGCGTCCGAAAGCGCGCGATCCGCCCCTTCGGCCAGCGCGTTCCGACCCGCGAGGTGAGCCTCGTCACACACCGACTCAGCTGGAAGTCGGAGATCCGCGATGCCCTCGCGGACGTCATCGAACGGCGCATGCCCCGATCTTTGCGGGGCGAGCTGGCGGACGAAGAGGTCCTGCCCATCCGGGTCCACTGACGCGATAGAAACTGCCTATCGGGTGGTTGCCCTCATCTATTTTACCTAAGGGAGCGCGGTCCCCAGACTCCAGTCCATCAACGACACAGCGCGTCCGACGAGGCGCGGAATGGAGATACGATGGACACCCTGATCAACACCAAGGTCCCCGAGTTCAAGCTGCAGGCCTACCACGGCGACGACTTCAAGGAAGTCACCCACGAGGACCTGAAGGGGAAGTGGTCGATCTTCTTCTTCTACCCGGCCGACTTCACCTTCGTCTGCCCGACCGAGCTCGGCGACATGGCCGACAACTACTCGAAGTTCCAGGAGCTGGGCGTCGAGGTCTACTCGGTCAGCACCGACACCCACTTCACGCACAAGGCGTGGCACGACACCTCTGAGACCATCGGCAAGATCAAGTACCCGATGCTGGCCGACCCGACCGGCGCCCTCTCGCGCGCCTTCGGCGTGTACATCGAAGAGGCCGGCCTCGCGTACCGCGGCACCTTCCTCGTGAACCCCGAGGGCGACATCAAGCTCGCCGAGGTCAACGACAACGGCATCGGCCGTAACGCCGACGAGCTCCTCCGCAAGGTCCAGGCCGCGCAGTTCATCGCGAAGAACCCGGACGAGGTCTGCCCGGCGAAGTGGCAGCCCGGCGCCGACACGCTGAAGCCCGGTCTCGACCTCGTCGGCAAGATCTGAGCCCTGCTCCGGAGCTGGGCGCGATGGCGCGCCCGGCTTCGTCCGCCCTCCCCTTCCCACCCTTTTCCCGACAGGAGCCCTCCCATGATCGAAGCCGCCATGATCGAACAGCTGAAGCAGGTCTTTCAGCGTCTCGAGGCGCCGGTGCACCTGGTGTACCGACCCTCTCAGCATCCGAAGCAGTCGGATCTGACGACGATGCTGGGGCAGCTCGATGGGACGAGCCCGAACGTGATCGTGCGGGAGGAGGGGGAGGTGTCGGACGTCCCGCGTTTCCACGTGGAGACGGCCGACGGACCGAACGGGATCCGTTTCATCGGCATCCCCGGCGGCCACGAGTTCACCTCGCTGGTGCTCGCCATCCTGAACTCCGACGGCAAGGGAAAGCTCCCGGACGACGTGCTGATCCAGCGCGTCCGCCGGTTGAAGGGCCCCATCCGTCTGCGCACCTTCATCTCGCTCAGCTGTGAGAACTGCCCCGACGTGGTGCAGGCGCTGAACCTGATGGCGACCTTCCACGGCGACTTCGAGCACACGATGGTCGACGGCGAGTTCGCCCAGGACGACATCGACGCGCTGAAGATCCAGGGCGTGCCGAGCGTGATCGACGGTGACGAGCTGGTGCACTCCGGCAAGTCGAGCCTGGTCGATCTGCTCGGGAAGCTGGAGGAGCGCTTCGGCACAGACGACGCCGGAGACATCGAGCCGGTCGACCTCGGCGCCTTCGACGTCGCCATCGTCGGCGGCGGACCGGCCGGTGCGTCGAGCGCGATCTACTCCGCGCGGAAGGGACTGCGCACCGTCCTCATCACGGACCGCCTCGGCGGCCAGCTGCAGGACACCAAGGGGATCGAGAACATGATCTCCATTCCCTACACCGAGGGGCCGCAGCTGACGGCCGACCTCCAGAAGCACATGGACGCGTACGAGATCGAGCTCCTGGAGCATCGGCGCGTCACGAAGGTGGAGCCGCACGGCAAGGGCGAGCCGGTAGCCCTCACGCTCGACAGTGGCGAGACGCTCACCGCCGGCTCGCTGATCATCGCGACCGGTGCCAAGTGGCGCGAGCTCGGGGTCGACGGCGAGAAGGAGTACGGCGGCCGCGGCGTGCACTTCTGCCCCCACTGCGACGGGCCCTACTACAAGGGCAAGGACATCGCGGTCATCGGCGGCGGCAACTCCGGTGTCGAAGCAGCGCTCGACCTGGCCGGCATCGTGAAGTCGGTGACCGTCTTCGAATTCATGCCCGAGCTCAAGGCGGACGCCGTGCTCGTGAAGAAGCTCCTCTCGCTGCCGAACGCGTCGATCGTCACCAACGCGAAGACCACTCGCGTGCTCGGCGACGACGGCAAGGTGAACGCGCTGGAGTACGAAGACCGCGAGAGCGGCGAGACGAAGACGGTACCGCTCGAGGGCGTGTTCGTGCAGATCGGTCTGGTACCGAACAGCGGATTCCTGAAGGGTGTCGTCGACATGAACCCCTACGGCGAGATCCTCGTCGACGAGAAGGGGCGCACGAGCCAACCGCACATCTACGCCGCTGGCGACGTGACCACGACCCCCTACAAGCAGATCGTGGTCGCCCTCGGCGAGGGCGCGAAGGCGGGTCTCGCCGCCTACGAAGACCAAATGGTCGCCTGATCCGTTCCCACCGTTCGGTGGTGGTCGAGGTCTCGCGCCTCGGATGGTAGGGTTCCGCAGCGCGTCACGGTCGCCTCAGGCGATCGACGCGCTTGCGTCGCCCGGTCCGTGCCTTCATCAGGAGGCCAACGTCCCGACGGGCGATCACCCACCAGCCGAGGAGCTTTCCCGATGTCCACCGACGATACTCATCCGCATCCGACCTATGTCGTGGCGAAGTTCGGAGGTACGAGCGTCGCGAGCCCCGAGCGCTGGTCCGTCATCGGCGACGTCGCCCGGCGGCTGACCGACGAGGGGCACCGCGTGGTGCTGGTCTGCAGCGCCGTGGCAGGGATCTCCGACAAACTGCAGTCGCTCGCCGAGACCTTCGAAGACGCCGAGGCCTGCGCCTCGACGCTGGAGACCATCCGCCGCGTGCACCGCGAGCTCGCCACGGGGCTCGACGTCGACATGGGGCTCGTGGTGGAGACCCTGCACGATCTGGAGAAGCTCGTCGCGGCCTCCCGGACGCTCGGCTACATGGATCCGCGCACGCGCGCGCGGTTGCTCTCGGCCGGTGAGCTGATGTCCACCCGGCTCGGCGCGGCCCGTCTGGTGGCCGATGGCTTGGACGCCGAGTGGACCGATGCCCGTGAGCTGCTCGTCGCGCTGCCCGACTCGCTCAGCGAAGACCGCCGCTGGCTCTCGGCCGCCTGCGGTGCCGAGATCGACGACGAGCTCCGAGCGAAGCTGAACGCGAAGGGTCAGGTGATCGTCACCCAGGGCTTCATCGCCCGCGACGAAGAGACCGGTGACACGGTCGTGCTCGGCCGCGGTGGCTCCGACACGTCGGCGGCCTACCTCGCGGCGCGGCTCAACGCCGAGCGACTCGAGATCTGGACGGACGTCGACGGTCTCTACAGCGCCCACCCCGGCGTGGTGGAAGAGGCGCACCGCCTCGACGAAGTGGACTTCAGCGAAGCCGAGACCCTCGCGTCGCTCGGCGCGAGCGTGCTCCATCCGCGCTGCATCGACCCGGTCCGAAAGAACAACGTGGAGCTGCACGTGCGCTGCACCACCGATCCGGATCGCAAGGGCACGATCGTGAAGCGCGTGCAGAGCGACCCCTCGGTTCGAGCCGTCGCCCACCGGGAGGACCTCTACCTCGTGAAGATGTCGCGCCGCGGCGAATGGCAGGAGGTCGGCGTGCTCGCCGACATCACCGACTGCTTCCGGCGCCACCACCTGTCGATCGACATGATGGCGTCCGCGCCCGAGACGATTCAGGCCACCCTCGACCCGGCGGCCTCGCCGCTGGGCTCGGAGCGCTTCGACAACTTCCTCGAGGACCTGAGCCAGTTCTGTGTCCCGAGGGTCGTCCCTGGGATGGCCACGGTCAGCATCGTCGGCCACGCGCTCCACGGCAGCACCGGCCAGATCGCGCCCGCGCTCCGCAAGCTCGAGGGCTACGACATCGGCGCGGTGATCCCCGGAGCCGACGGCCGCCACGTGACCTTCGTGGTCAAGGGCGACGACGCTCCCGAGATGGTGCGCGAGGTCCACCGCGCGCTCTTCCCACTCTCGGAAGAGGTCGAAGGCGCCGCCGCCGAAGCCTGAGCGTCAGTCGGCCCAAGCGACGACGAGCACGTGCAGCTCGGCCCCGACGTCGCTGGTGTCGGCCCAGAGTCGGCGCCCTTCGTGCTCCACGGCGAC
>CAYXAP010000106.1:4796-13057 GCA_964462035.1 uncultured Sandaracinus sp. | reverse complement strand
CGTGTTCCCCGGACAGACGGCCTACCAGACCACCGCGATCTCGGGCGCGCCCTCGGACGTGAACTTCGACTACAACTGCGACATGGTGGAATCGGCGCAGTACCCACCGCGACCCACCTTCGGTGTGATCGAGTGCGGCAACACCTTCGGCCGCTGTTCGGGCAGCACGTATTGGGACGAGAGCTCGGCTCCCGCGTGCGGCAGTACCCGCACTCTCAGCTACTGCTTGAGCATTGGTGGCAACTGCTTCCGAACCAGTCGTGAGACCCAGGCGGCCTGCCGCTAGCGGCGGATCGTCTCGATGACGAGCTCCGGCGTCTGCGGGCGCCGGGCAGCCACGGTGAAGGCCGCGCCGACTCGATCGGCCGCGGCCTTCGCCTTTCGTTTGTCATGGACGAAGAGGGTCGCGAGCGGGTCGCCGGCCGCGACCTTCTCGCCCGGCTTGGCGTCGATGTGGATCGACACGGCGTGGTCGACCTCTTGGTCGCTGCGGGTTCGGCCCGCGCCCAGATCGACGCCGGCGAGGCCGATCTCGCGGGCGTCGATGGCGCTGACGTAGCCGGCCTTCGGTGCTTTCACGACCACCTTCTTCTTCGCGATGGTGAGGCGGTCCGGCTCGGCCACGACGCGGGGGTCGCCGCCCTGGGCCTTCACCAGCTTCTGCATGAGCGCGACGGCGCTGCCGTCCTTGGTGGTCCCGAGCAGCCGAGCGCGGGCCTTGGCCTCGCTCTTCTCGATGCCACCGAGCTTCAACATCTCGGCTCCGAGCGCGAGGGTGCACTCGATGAGATCCTCGGGCCCCTCGCCGTGCAGGACCTCGAAGGCCTCGCGGGTCTCGTTGGCGTTGCCGACGGCGCGGCCGAGCGGCGCGTCCATCCGAGTCAGGATGACGGTGACCTTCTTGCCGGCGGCCTTGCCGGTCCGGACGATCGAGCGCGCGAGCTCGCGAGCCTGGTCGATGGTCTGCATGAACGCGCCCTGGCCGACCTTGAGATCGAGCACGAGCGCGTCGATGCCTTCGGCGAGCTTCTTGCTGAGGATGCTGCCGGTGATCAGCGGGATGGACTCGATGGTGCCGGTGACGTCGCGGAGCGCGTAGAGCTGGCGGTCGGCCGGGGCGATCTCGGCGGTCTGGCCGAAGATGGCGCAGCCGATGGTGCCGATCTGCTTCACGAACTGCTTCGTGGAGAGGTCGCAGCGGAAGCCGGGGATGGCCTCGAGCTTGTCGAGCGTGCCGCCGGTGTGGCCGAGACCGCGGCCCGCGACCATCGGCACGGGCACGCCGCAGGCAGCCACCATGGGTGCCAGGCAGAGACTGACCTTGTCGCCGACGCCGCCGGTCGAGTGCTTGTCGACCTTGATGCCGTCGATGCCGCTGAGGTCGATGACCTTGCCGCTGTCGCGCATGGCCATGGTGAGTGCCGCCGTCTCCTTCGGGGTCATGCCCTGGAAGAAGATGGCCATGGCCATCGCGGCCATCTGGTAGTCCGCGATCGAGCCGTCGACGTAGGCGCGGATCCAGTGTTGGATCTCGCCGTCGGTGAGCCTTCCGCCTTCACGCTTCCGGCGGATGAGCTCGGGCGGTGAGGGGAAGGCGGGGGGCGGGATGGTGACGCGGCGCTTGGCGTTCATGGGGGCGGTCTATCACAACCCCTTGCCCTTGCCCTTGCCCTTGGCGTTGGGAGCGGGGCCCACGGCCGGGTCGGCGGACAGGCCCCTCAGGTTTGCCGCTCCGGGGTCGTCCGCCTTCGGCGTCCGACCCCTGCGCTCCGACGGTCGCCTCGGCGCCGGCTTCGCCGACGCCTTCGCCGAGTCTTACGCATCTGGGGGGCCTGTCCGCCGACCCGGCCTCTGGGCCCAGTGAGGCCCCGCCCGTCCGTCGCCCAGTCCTTCCAGTGGGCTGGGCGACGTCGCGAACGCGCTCCGCGCGTCCACGAGTCGCCGTGGCGCTCGCTCGCTCGCCCCGCGCGTTCGCGCGTGACGAGCTCGCTCTTGCACCAGTGCGGCGGAGACTCGCCGGCGTTGCCGGCTCGCACCTCCGCTTTCGGTACGCGCCTGCGTCGGCTCGCTTCGCTCGCCGCCGCGGCGCTGGCCGGCCAGGGCCCCGCGTTCGCCCGACCTTGCCCGGTGTTGGCACTCACCGATGGCGCTGGGTCGACTCGCTTCGCTCGCCGCCCCTGCGCCGAGCCCGCTCGCTTCGCATCGCTTGGCGAGCCCGCTCGCTTCGCATCGCTTGGCGAGCCCGCTCGCTTCGCATCGCTTGGCGGTCAGCGACGTCGATGAGTCTCAGCGCTTGGTGCGCGACCGACGCTTTCG
This sequence comes from uncultured Sandaracinus sp., assembly GCA_964462035.1. Lineage (GTDB taxonomy): Bacteria > Myxococcota_A > Polyangia > Polyangiales > Houyiibacteriaceae > UBA1660. The sequence continues at coordinate 10,741 of CAYXAP010000106.1, read as the reverse complement.
CGTGCCGCCGCTCTTCTTCTGGCTGCCCTTGCCCTTGCCGCCCTTGCTGGCGCCTCGGGCTCGCTTGCCGGCGTCGCTGCGGTTGCGGCGGCTGCCGCCCTTGCCGCTGCCGCTCTTTCGCGAGTCTTCCTTACCCTTCGGACCACGGTCGCGGCCGCGGCCGCGGGTCTTGGTCCGGCGCTGCGTCTTGCGCTGGTCGAGGGTGGTGGGGATGGCCCGGATCTCTCGGCCGGCCACGTTCACGTCTTCCAGCTCGACCTGGATGCGCTCACCCAGCTCGTAGATCTGAGCGGTGCGTGCGCCGACGAGTCGGATGCCGAGCTCGTCGAGCTCGTAGTAGTCGTCGTCCAGGGCCTCGAGCGGGATGAGCGCCTCGACGTAGGGATCGTCGAAGGCGACTCGCACGCCGTAGCGATCGACCGAGGCGATGCGACCGTCGAAGTCTTCACCGACGCGGTCCCTCATGAGGATCGCCCGGTAGAGGTTCACCACGTCGCGCTCGACCACGAAGGCCCGGCGCTCGAGTTGGCTCGAACGCGCGGCGATGGAGGCGAGGTGCGGCCGGAGGGTGACCGCGTCGATGGGCTCGCCGCGGAGCACCTTCTTGAGCACGCGGTGCACGGCGAGGTCGGGGTAGCGACGGATCGGCGAGGTGAAGTGCAGGTAGTCCTTGGTCGCGAGACCGAAGTGGCCGGTCTCGGAGTCGATGCCGTAGACCGCCTGCTGCATCGAACGGAGCAGGAGGTACTGGAGCACGTCGGCTCCGTCTGCGCCCTCGATGCGCTTCAGGAACGCGGTGAGCTCCTTCGGGTCGCGGGCGTCGTCGACGCTCAGGTCGTGGCCGAGGGCCGCGGCGAGCTGCGAGAAGTTCATGATCTTCTTCTCGTCGGGCTTGCCGTGGATTCGGTAGATGGCCGGGACGTCGCGCTTCTTCATCTCGGCGGCGACGGTCTCGTTGGCCAGGAGCATCATCTCCTCGACCATCTGGTACGCGACCTTCACCCCGGGGTCGGCCTTCGAGCGCTGGACGTCGATGGGCTCGACGCCGTGCTGGTCGAGGATGACCTTCGGCTCCGGGAGATCGAGCTCCAGGGCGCCGCGGTCATGGCGCTTCTTCCGAAGCACCATCGCCAGCTCCTTGAGCTGCTCGAGGTTCTCCCGACGCTTCTCTGCCTCCGGCTGGCTGCGGACCTTGTCGGTCAGGCCCAGCGCGCGAGCCACGCCGCGGTAGGTGAGCTTCGCCCGGGAGCGCATGACGCCCTCGAAGAGCTGAGCGCTACGGACCTTTCCGCGACGGGTGACGTTGATCTCCACACCCATGCAGAGCCGGTCCGTGTCCGGGATCAGCGAGGCCAGGTGCGACGAGAGCTCCCGCGGGAGCATGGGGATCGCGCGGTCCGGGAGGTAGATGCTGCAGCCCCGCTCGAGCGCCGAGGCGTCGATGGCGGTGCCCGGTCGCACGTAGTGGGCGACGTCGGCGATGGCCACGACCACCCGCCAGCCGCTCTTGGTGCGCTCGCAGTAGATCGCGTCGTCGTGGTCCCGCGCGTCCTCGGGGTCGATGGTGCACAGGTCCAGGTCACGCAGATCGCGGCGACCCTTCTTGTCCTCTTCCGGGACCTCTTCGGGGACGTCGCGCGCCTCCGCGAGCACGCGCTCGTCGAACTCTTCGACGACGCCCTCGCGGATCTTGATCTTCATGACCTCGACCGCGGTCATTCCCTGCACGCCGAGGATGTCGACCACCTCGGCGCCCGGCATGTCGTCGGTGCCCTGCGGGTAGCGCTTCATGGTGGCGATGACCGCCATGTCGCGGGTCTTGCCCTTCGGGATGTCACCGATGAGCTCGACGCGGTCCGGCAGGCGCGGGTCGTCCGGCGTCAGCCAGGCGCGCTTGCCGCGCTTCTCGAGGGTCGCGGTGAAACGCGAGGGGCGGCGCTCGAGCACCTGCACGACCTTGCCCTCTCGCCCCTTGGGCGACGGCTTGGCCAGGATCTCGACGCGGTCACCGTGGAGCGCAGCTCCCTGGAAGCGTGGCGGGATGAAGACGTCTTCGCCGCCCTCTTCGGGGATGAGGAAGGCGAAGCCCTTCGGGTTCCGGTTCATCACGCCGCGGACCTTCGAGACCGGCGGACGCTGGATCGCGTCGAGGCTCGGGACGGGGCGCTGCCGGCGGATGCGGAAGCGCAGGCCGGGCATCTCGGTGACCATGCCCAGCTTCACGAGCTCGTCCAATGCGTCGAGGACCTCGTCCTTGCGCTTCTTCGAAATCTTCATGCGGCCGCAGAGCTCCGCCACGTGCTGCGCGCGGGGCGCGTGCTCGCGGAGGGCCTCCATGACGGCCTCTCGTTCAATCTTTTTCATGTTGGGTACTCACCGGGGCCCGCTCCGTCGGGCGCGCTCGGTGAGGTTCTTTCTGTTCTATCGGCGATGGTCGCCGGGGTTTCCGCAAGCGGAGTGTTCGGATCTGGATGGTCGGGCGCAAGGGGGTGCGGCTGCCGCGCGCGGTCAGCGCAAGGCGTGCAGCGCACCATCGTCCGCGCCCACGTAGAGCGTTCCATCGCTCCCGAGGGCGGCGGTCGAGTCGATGTCCTGACCGATGTTGAATCGCCAGAGGATCTCGCCGGTCGGTGACACGGCGTAGAGAAAGTCGTCCTGGCTGCCGACGTAAATGGTTCCTGAAGCGTCGATGCGGGCCGAAGCCCGGATGCGACCGGTGGTGGGGGCGCGCCAGCGGAGCGTTCCGTCGGGCGCGATGGCGTAGAGGTAGCGATCGTAGGAACCGACGACGATGGTGCCGTCGGCCGCGATGGCCGGAGTCGCGCGGACGTCGTCGCCGGTTTCGTATCGCCAGCGAACCTGTCCCTGCGGACTCAGGGCCAACAGGTGACCACGATCGGTCCCGATGTAAATGGTTCCGTCTTCCGCGACGCTGCCGCCGCCGTCGATGCTGGCGCCGGCCGCGGTCTCCCAGGCGACCTCACCCCGGGTGGTGAGCGCGAGGACCTTGCCCTCGGACGAGCCGACGATCACGAGCCCCGCGGGGTGGAGCGCCGGCGAGCTGCGCACGTGGCCCGCGGTGGGGTGGTGCCAGCGAACGGCGCCGGCTGGGTCGATGGCGTAGACGCCGTCGGCCGCGACGTAGAGGGTCCCGTCGGGTCCGACCGTCGGGCTCGCGTCGACGGAGTGCTCGAGGTCCACCCGCCAGCGCACGGTGCCGCTGGGCGTCAGCGCCGTGACGACGCCATCCTCGCTGCCGACGTAGACGGTGCCGTCCGGCGCGAGCGCGGCCGAGGCGTAGATCTTGTCGCCCGCGGTGAAGCGCCACTTCAGGGTGCCGCGCGCGTCGATCGCCGCGAAGGTCCGGTCGAGCGAGCCGATGTAGAGGGTCCCGTCAGCGCCGACGATCGGCGACGCGAAGACCCGCGCGCCCGTTCGGTGCGACCAGAGCACTTCCGGCTCCTCGGTCGGTCCGGTGTGTGGGCTGCGCCCACGGTGGCTCGCGCCGCCCATGAACATCGGCTGGTCCACGACGGATGCGACCGGCTCCACGGTCTCGGCGCCGGCGTCGGTCGGCCGCTCGCCGCCGGCGTGGGTCTCCACCCCCGCGTCGGGCGGAGTACCGGCGCTCTCGGAGGCGAGCTCCGCCCGCACCTCTTCGAGGAAGCGGCAACGGCCGGCGTGGCAGATGCGGTCGGCCACGCACTCGCGGTCCGACATGCAAGGAGCCGGCGACGGATCCTGCCGGGCTCCGCAGCTCGCGAGGAGCTGCGCCACGAAGAGCACGGAGATGGGATGGAGTCGACGCATTCAGCGGTCCGCGGGCGCGACCGGTCGGTCGGCTACGGGATGCGCGGCGGTCACGGGGTCGCGAGGCGTGCGCGGCCCTCCCATAGCAGTGCGGGGACGCTACGTCGACCTTCGTCGTGAGCCGTCTATTCCGCTGCCGCCGGAACGTCACCCGCGGCGGCCTCCAGCACCACGGTTCGACCGTCGCCTCGGCGGATGGCGATGCGGGTCCCGTCGGGCGAGATCGCGACGGCCTCCGGGCGCTCTCCGAGCGGCCAATCCTCCGGCCACCAGAGCTTCATGCGAGCGCCCTCGTAGCGCATGACTCCGAGCGGGGTCTCCAGGATCCAGACCGACCCGGATGGCGTGATCCGCGGCCCTCGAAGAGGCGCGGGGGGCGGCGTGGTCAGGCCGAGGTCTTCGGCCGACTCGACCCGGGGACCGGCGACGACCCCGGCGACCCGCCGCCGACCGGGGGCGCCGAGGACCAGGCCCTGCGGTGCCCAGCCGAGGATTCGCCAGGGGTGGGTGGGGTCCTCCGGAGCGGCTTCGCAGGGCGCGGGGGCCGGCAGGTCGACCACCTGATAGCGGGTCTGGGCCGGGCCGGGGCTGAACCCATCGACGATCTCGAGCTCGATGCCGGCGCAGCGCCGACTGAGCCGGCCGGAGTATTGGCCGCTCGGGTCGAGGACGGCGGGCACGCCCGGGTCCGGGGTGCGCGCGCCGCCGGGGAGGGCGAAGCGAACGGGCGGCTCGTCGAGGAGGGCGAGCGTCCGATCGTCCCGGAAGACGAGGTCGCCATCGCCGCGGCGGGCGAGCTCGGTCGTGGTCAGGCCACTCTCGCGCACGGTGGCGAGCGCGCTGGTGGCGGCATCGCTGGCGAGCGCGGCACGGCGGGCATCGGCGCTCATCCGATCGAGGAGCTCGACCGCGCCCACGAAGTCGCCGGCGCGGAGGCGGGCGACGAGATCCAGTCGACCGGCTCGCTCCGCGGTCGGGCAACGGAGCCCGCCTTGGTCGCCGACATGGAACGCTTCCGGAGTCGCCGGATCGAAGCCGCGGCAGAGCAGCCGGTTCCAGGCGACCAGGCGGTCGGCCTGCTCGGCGGCGCCGGTGGGATCGTTGGCGATCGCGCCCTCCGCCTCTTCGAGGCGACTGCTCAAGAGCTCGAGCGCGGGCGCCGGATCGAGGATCAACCCCGCCGCCCGATCCTTCAGCGGCAGATCGACCGCCAACCCGTCGGGGCCTGTCAGGTGGAGGGTGAAGTCCGGGTGGCCGTCCTCGTCGAGGTCTCCGAGCTCGGGCGTGAGCGCCAGGCCGCGGGCTACCAGGAAGCGCTCCTTCACCCTCGGGGTCCCCGCGCCGACCTCGATGAAGAAGTGTGCCGAGACCGGGACCGGGTCCTGCGGTGGGCCGCCCGAGTCGGCCGGGTCGCTGGGCTCGCCACACTGCAGCGTGGCTTCGGCGTGGGCCCAGCTCGTCGTGAGAAAGCGGATCTCGGCGCGTTCGACCACGCAGAGCGTCGCCAGCTCACCCACCGCCTTGCGGGGAAGCAACGACGCCAGCTCCTGGCTCCGGAAGGCGTTGCCCTGGCGGCGACCGAGCCCCAGCACGACCTCGCCCTCGGGGTTCACCCCGAGGATCATCGCGTCGCGATCCTCGTCGCCATCGAGGTCCTGGGTGAGGATCGCGTGCAGCGCGCCACCGGGGAGCTCGACCGGGGCACCTTCGACGTGAACGATCGGCTGACCCTGGAGCTCGCGAGACACGCCCAGCTCCTGGTCGACGTCGGTCGGCGGGGCGTCGTCGGCGGAGCTCTGCTCCCGAATGGGGACCAAGGGCCCATCGTCGTCGCCGCATCCAGTGGCGGCGAAGAGGACCGTGGCGCCGAGGAACGACGCGAGCAGGAGGCCGGGGCGGGCACGCATCGCGGGGGACCCTAGCACTGCCACCAGAGGGCGCGAAGGCAGCGGCGCCAGGTCTCGGCTGTCGGCATCGTGCGAGCTGTAAGACGTCTTCGTTGTCACGGGGGCCTCCGGCCGCCTATCGTCCCGGCGTGATTCACCGCGTCTCACCGGCAACCGCGGCTGCCGCGCTTCTCTTCCTGGCTTTCGCCATCGCTCGCCCGGCGCAGGCCCAGGCGCCCGCCGAGCCGG
>CAYXAP010000106.1:0-4696 GCA_964462035.1 uncultured Sandaracinus sp. | reverse complement strand
CGGAGTCGGAGCCGGAGCCGGAGCCCGAGGCGGAGCCGGAGCAGGAACCCAACCTCGGCGCTCCCGCCGCGGACCTCGAGCCCGAGCCCGAGCCGGAGGACGAGCTCGATGCCGCCCAGACCGACGCCCAGCGTGCGGCGATTCAGGAGGAGCGCCGCGACAGCCGCTACGCGCCTTCGTTCTCGCTGCACGGTGAGTACCGGCTGCGCTTCAACATGATGAGCGACATCCCGCTCCAGACGCAGGAGCGGACTGGGCTTCCCGACCAGCTGGGCCAGAACTACTGGGCGAACCAGTGGCTCCGCGCCACCGGCAAGCTCGAGCTCGGCAACACCTTCGCCTTCCACGCTCAGCTCGACATCGCCGACGGCATGATCGTCGGAGACGAGACCGCCGGTGTCTCCGCCGCCGAGCTCCCGCGCGACGGGGAGACCGCCTTCGACGGTCGCGGCCTCGAGCTCCGCTGGCTCTACGGCGAGTGGCGCTCCCCCATCGGTGTCTTCCGCGCCGGCCTCCAACCCTCGCACTGGGGTCTCGGGCTGCTCGCCAACGACGGCACCCGCTGGTCGCCCTTCGGCGACTACCGCTACGGCAACTCCAACATTCGCCTGCTCTTCGCCACGCGCCCGCTCGGCGAGGACGTCCCCTTCACCGTCGCTCTCGCCGGCGACGTGGTCTACCAGGACCCGGTCGCCAGCCTCCGCGACGGCGAGCGCGCGCTGCAGGCCGTGCTCGCCGCGTTCTATGGCGACGGCCAGACCAAGACGATCGGCGCGTATGTGGTGTACCGCTCGCAGCGCAACGAGGTCGATGCCCTCGACGGCGAGTCCTTCGCCGACGACTCGCTGAACGTGTGGATCATGGATGTCTTCGCCCAGTGGGAGTTCGAGGACCCGGCCGGTGGCGACATCGAGGTCGCGTTCGAGGGGCTCCACCTCCGCGGCGAGACCACGCTGACCCGCAGCGTCGACAACCCGACGCACGACGTCCGCCAGTGGATGTGGGCCGCCCAGGCGGGACGCCGCGGCAAGATCGTCGATGGCTTCTTCGAGGCCGGTTACACGTCTGGCGATTCCAACACCGAGGACGCCGTGCAGCGTCGCGCGACGATGCATCCGGACCACCGCATCGGTCTGATTCTCTTCCCCGAGCTCATGGCCTGGCAGACCGCGCGGAGCGCGACCCTCGCCGGCAGCGACGAGCTCTCGGCGCGACCGTCCCCGGGCAGCCAGCTGCTCCCGACCGACGGCGGCGTCGCCGGCGCGACCTACCTCTTCAACTGGTGGGACATCCGGCCGGTCGACTTCATGAACATCCGGCTCGGCTGGCTCTGGGCCCGGGCGACCTCCGACGTCGTCGACCCCTACCAGCAGCGATCCCAGTCCCGCTCCGCCAACTACCTCGGTGGTGACCCGCGGGCGCGGGATCTCGGCCTCGAGCTCGACGCGATGGTGCTCTTCACCAAGAAGCTCCCTTACGACGTCACCCTGCAGGTCGGGGCCGATGGTGGCGTGTTGTTCCCGGGCAAGGCGTTCGACGACGCCACGGGCCAGGGATTGGATCCCGTCTTTCTGGGGCGGATTCGGGCCGGGCTGACCTTCTAGCCGGGTCCGCTTCCACCCGGGTGTGTGTGGGGAGAGCGGAAGCGATGAATCGAGGATGGATCTTGGCAGCGCTGTGTGCGCTGGCGTCGGCGTGTGGTGACGACGACGCGACCGACGCCACGGACGCGACGGACGACTTGGGTGGACCGGAGGCGGACGCCGGCCCCGGCGATATGGGGCCGCCGCCGCCCTTCGTGCCGGACAGCTACTGCCCCGGCGGCGAGGGGTGCCCGACCGGCAACGACGGCACGCTGATGGTCGGCACCGCGATGCGCGACATCACCCCGGTCATCGACGAGAACACCGACGTGCTCACCGTCGACGTGAACGGCAACGCGCTCTGGGATCCCGGCGACGGCGACGAGTACCTCGACGCGAACGACAACGGTGAGTTCGATCCGGTCTTCATCGCCGGCTTCGGCAGCCCACGCCCGGCGTCCGGCGTGCACGACCCGCAGTGGGCCCGTGCCGTCGTGATGCGCAACGGCGACATCACCATCGCGATGGTCGCGCTCGACACCTTCTCCATCTTCTTCGACGACGTGGAGGTCATGCGCGAGCTGCTCGCCGACACGGAGGTCGACTACCTGACCGCTTGCGCCAGCCACTCGCACCAGGCGACCGACACCCTCGGCATCTACGGGCTCGACACGTCCTCCAGCGGCGTGGACCCGGCCTACCTCGACCGCGTGCGCGCGGAGGCGGCCGGTGCCGTCCGCGATGCCTTGGCCGACATGCAGCCGGCCAACGTCCAGTACGCGAGCTTCCGCTTCCGCGACCAGCCGGGCGGCATGCTCCGCTACGTCAGCGACAACCGGCACCCGATCATCATCGACGACGAGGCTCGCATCGTCCGCTTCACCGAGGCGGGCTCGGACACGACCATCGCCACGGTGGTGAATTTCGGCTCGCACGCCGAGTACTGGGGCTCGCGCAACTCGCTCCTCTCGAGCGACTTCATCCACTGGCTCCGCGAAGGCATCGAGAACGGGGTCACCGGGCCGGACGGCGAGGTGGTCCCCGGGGTGGGCGGCGAGGCGCTCTTCTTCGAGGGCGCCCTCGGGAGCCAGATCGGGCCCCAGCAGATCGAGCCGGAGACCTGGGATGGAACCCCGGTCGAGACCGACTCGATGGAGGCGGCTCAGGTGGTCGGTGAGCAGATGGCCTACTTCGTCCTCGAGGCCCTGGGCGACGGCGGCGGCAGCGTCACGGACGAGACGGCCGACCTCGGTTACCGCCACCGAACGTTCTTCATCGACGTCGAGAACCGCGGTTTCCACATCGCCTTCCTGAACGAGCTCTTCATTCGGAAGGGCTACAACTGGGACCCGGATCTCGTGCTCCGACCCGGCATCAACGAGCCCGACGTGCTCACCGAGGTCGCCGTCATCGACATCGGCCGGCTGCAACTGCAGCTGATTCCAGGGGAAATCGACCCTTCGCTCTTCATCGGGGGCTATGACGGTTCGCACACGCCGGAGGGCGCGGCGATCGTCGATGAGACAGAGGAGAACGCGCCGGACCTGACGATGGCCCCCGAGGGGCCCTACCTGAGGGATTTGGCACGGCCAGACGCGGAATTCGTGGGGATTTTGGGCCTGGCCAACGACGAGATCGGGTATCTTTTGCCCGACTTCGACTACGTGCTCTTCGAAGGCGTGGGGGCCTACCTCATCGAGGCCGACGGACAGCACTACGAGGAAACCAACTCGATTGGGATCAACGGATGGAGCCGCGTGAAGGCTCAGATCGAGCAGCTCTTGGCCTGGCGGCCAGAAGGGGATTGATAGTGACTAAGAAGAATTGGATGAGCTTTGCGGTGGTGGCGGCCCTGGCCCTGGGAGTGGGTTGTGGCGACGACGACGGGGACACCACCGACACCATGACCGGCATGGACATGGGCGGAGACACGCCCGACATTCGCCCGGAGGGTCTGCCCCCGGCCTCGCTCGGCTCGGGCGGCGTTGGCAGCCCGACCGCGGAGACCACCTCACCGGCGGACTTCGCGTCCTGCCTCGGCACCGGCACCGCGCCCACCGGCGGCGCCGAGGTGACCTTCTCCCTTCAGATTCGCGAGTTCCAGTCGGACATGGCCTTCGAGGGCCTCGACGTCTGTTTCTTCCCGGACAACAACGTCAGCCTCTCCGGCTGCACCGGTGGCCAGATGGTCACCACCGACGGCTCCGGCAACGTCTCGGTCTCCGCGCCCGAGGGCGGCTGGTACGCCTACCGCGTGTTCCCGGCCGAGATGGGCTCCTCGTCCATGAACATCCAGGACTCGATCCAGATCAACGAGGTGACCCCGGCCGCCGGCGAAGCCGCCGACGCGAACAGCGTCTCCGAGGGCACGCTGGGCCTCATCCCGGCCGTGCTCGGCTTCACCGCCGTGGACGACACCGCGCTCATCGCCGGCACGATCCAGGACTGCGCTGGCGAGCCGGTCTACGGCGGCGTCGTCCGCATGTACGACGAGGCGGGCAACATGTTCGTCGAGGAGGGTGCCCGCACCGCGCCCAAGTACCGCTACTTCGATGGCGACAACTTCCCGTCGTCCTCGAACCAGTGGTCGCACGTCGACGGCCTCTACGCCGCTGGCAACATCCCCGTTCCCGCCGGTGGCGCGGTCGTGACGGTCGAGGTCTGGGGTGAGCTCGACGGCGAGTTCCAGGTCATCGGCTGCGAAGAGGTCCCGGCGCTTCCGAACGCGATCTCGATCGTGAACGTGGGCCCGCGCCGCGCCGACGGGCCGACCTGCCCCGGCCAGATGTGAGCCACTGATGCGTCAGTCTCTTTGGTTCGCGTCGCTGCTCGCCGTCGGTACGCTGACGGCGACGGCGTTCGCCCAGCCCGCGCGGCCCGCGCCGGCGGTGGATGAGGAGGACGAAGCCTCAGCAGCCGCCGATGACGCGGCGGCGGGCGACGACTCCGAGCCCCCCGACACGTCGCCCTCCGAGGTCGGCGAGGTGGTTCAGCCGGAAGCGGTGGCGGAAGCCGCCGTCGAGGCGGAAGAACCGCCCCCGCTCCCGGAGCTGCCGCCGTCCCCGGGTGGGTCCGGGTCCTCGTCGTCCGCCAGTGGCGGCGGCGGGAGCCCC
>CAYXAP010000105.1:0-13971 GCA_964462035.1 uncultured Sandaracinus sp. | reverse complement strand
TGCGACGGAGAGAAACACGACGTGGTCGACGCCGTGTTCCCTGGCGAAGTCGACGAAGGGGTTGATGCTGTTCTGCACCTGTCCGCCTGCCGACGTCTTGCACAAAACTAAAGCTTGGCTTAATGTTCTTGCATGAGCGAGGCGACCGCCAAATCGCCCGACTGGGACCACCTCTTCGAGATCGCGGCGGCCCAAGACGGGCTCTTCACGACGCAGCAGGCGGCCGAGGCCGGCTACTCGCCGCAGCTGCTCGCACATCATCTCGGCTCCGGCCGCATGGTTCGAGTGCGGCGCGGGGTGTACCGCCTCGTGCATTTCCCCGCCGGCGACCATGAGGACCTCACGGTGGTCTGGCTCTGGTCCGAGCAGGAGGGCGTCTTCTCCCACCAGACCGCGCTCGCGCTGCACGACCTGTCGGATGGACTGCCCTCGCAGGTGCATCTCACGCTGCCCGAGGCGTGGCAGAAGCGCCGGCTCCGGGTCCCCGATGGGGTCGTCCTCCACTACGGCGACGTCGTCGAGGGGGAGCGGCGCTGGTTCGGCCCTGTGCCGGCTACCGGTCCGCTGCGCACGCTCGAGGACTGCGCAGCTGAGCACCTCCCGCCCGAACTGCTGCGCGGTGCGGCCCTCGATGCGCTCGACCGCAGGCTGGTAAGGCGTGACGAGCTCGCCGCCGTCGAGGGGGCACTGGATCCCTTCGGAGGTCTCGAGCCATGACCCGCGAGTACCGCACCGCCGCCGCCTTCAAGCAGGCGCTGGAGCAGCGGCTCCGTACGCATCGACCTCGGGTGTCGACTTCGCCCGTCGCCGCCAGCTCGTGCTGTTCGATCGCTTCCTCGCACGCATCGCCCTCGAGCTCGGCGACGCCGTGACCCTCAAGGGTGGCCTGGCCGTCGAGCTGCGGATCGAGCGGGCACGAACCACGGCGGACGTCGACCTCCGCGTGACGGGCTCCCCAGACGACATCCTCGCCCGGCTCGATGCCGCCGTAAGGCGTGACCTGGGCGACTTCATGGTGTTCAACATCCGCCCGCACGACCGGCAACCGGAGCTCCAGAACGACGGGATGCAGTACGACGGCCTGCGCTTTCGGGCCGAATGCAGCCTCGCCGGCAAGGTCTACGGCCGCCCGTTCGGTGTCGACGTGGCGTTCGGTGATCCCATCCTCGGGGAGCCCGAGGTGATGCTCGCCCAGTATCTGACGCACCGACTGCGCCACGTTGCCGTCGTCGATGACGACGTGGTCGACCCCGAGCGATCGAAGCGCGTCTTCGCGTTCGGGGCGACGGGTGGTCGAGAAGACCTTGGCCCCCATCCGCTTCGCGAGGATGGCTACCATCATGCCCACCGAAGAGGTCCCGCCGCGCACCAGGAGCGTCCCTCGGTCCGTGAGCCCGACGCCGATGGTGAGCGAGCCCCATGTCGTCTGCAGAACTTCTGGCAGCGAACCCAACCGCGCCCAGTCGAGCTCGGTCTCCACAGGGATGACGCAGCTCGCTGGCACGAGGGTGTACTCCGCGTAGCCACCGTCGAACGACCGTCCCATTCCCCCGACCATCGCGACCGCTTTGGAGCCGACCGGAAGATCGGTCCCGGGCGCCGCCTCGATCACGCCGGCCGCCTCGATCCCCAACACACGCGGGAAAGTCACGTCGGGATCTGCGAGGCCCAGCCGGGTGTGCAACTCCGAACGATTGAGCCCGAATGCTTCCACTCGGAGGAGGACCCAGCCCGAGCGAGGTTCGGGTTTCGGGACGTCCCGGAGCGTCAACGCCTCGGGTGGTCCCGGACCGTCGAGTACGATCGCGCGCATGGTGGTCGTCGTCCGGGGTCGCTTCGCGATGAGTCGATTTGCGCTGGCCCGTACCAGGGCCCAGCCGCGGCTCTCGACGAGTGCGCGCAGGGGAATCATTCCCTTAGGTCCCTCCGCGACCAACAGATGTCCGTCCGGTGCCACCGCGTCCATCGCCGCTCGTAGCGTGGGGAGCCTATCGCTCTCGGGAAGCATGTGGAGGACGCGGTCGAGGATCACGACGTCGAAGAGCTCGTCCGGATCGTAGGATCTGATGTCGGCGACGACCGCCTCCACGGAGAGGTCCTCAGTTTCAGCGGTCTCGCGTAGCTGTCGGATACCGACGGACGACACGTCGACCCCCACGACACGATGGCCCGCGCGGGCGAACATCAGTGCGTCTCGTCCCTGTCCGCACCCGAGGTCGAGGACCGATCCAGGGTCTGCATCGGCACAGAACGACTCGAACTCGGTGAACGGTTCGCCGCACGCGGCAGGGTCCTGTCGGTAGTGCTCGTCGTACTTTACCGCGTCGGTCATCTTCCCCCCGGCGTCGCGTCCGTCTCCCGAAGCTAGCCCGGATCGACTCGCGCGGGTAGTCGAGCTGGTGTGTCACGAGCTCGCGGGGCCGTCCGAACGGCCAGGGGTCGCCCGCACCCATACGGGCCGGCTCGAGGGGTCCCGGTTCACGAAGACCTCGTCGCGTCTATCGTTTTGGACCTGGCGAGCCCCGTCCCCCGTCGACCAAGTGCGTCGGCGCTTTTGGGCCAGGCGCTCGTCTGACTGCACGAGGAGGTTTTCCCATGGAGTGGATCTACGTGATCACCGGCGCGCTCGTCGTCGTGGCCGTCGTCGTCGACATGGCGTGGAGCACGCTCGCCATCAGCGGGGGAGGGCCGCTGACCAACGCCGTCTCGAGATCGGTGTGGTGGATCGCGAGAGGCATTCGACGCGTCACGGGCTCGAGAAAGGTCCTCCTCGCGGCCGCCCCCGCCATGCTGCTCGGGGTCGTGTTCACCTGGGTCGCGCTACTGTGGGGGGGATGGACCGTCATCTACATGTCGGCCCCCGATGCGGTGGTCAGCGCCACCACCTCGGAGCCGGCGGTCGTACTCGACCGGCTGTACTTCATCGGCTTCACGATGTTCACGCTCGGGACAGGGGACTACGTCGGGGGGACCCCCGCGTGGCGCTTCTTGTCGTCGGTAGTCTCGTTCAGCGGGCTATTCGCGGTCACGCTCGCGATCACGTACATCATTCCAATCGTGAGGACCGGGGTCGAGAAGCGCCGACTCGCGTTGAGCATTCATTCCCTTGGAGCGTCTGCCGCCGAGATCGTCGCCAAGGGGTGGGACGGCGAACGGTTCGAGGGGTTGGGGCTGCAGCTCAAGGACCTCACCCCCGGCTTGCTCCTGCATGCCGAACGACACCTCGTGTTCCCCGTCGTGCACTACCTGGTTTCGACGGATCCTCGAGCCTCGCTGCCGAAGAACCTGCTGTCGCTTCACGACGCCGTGCGCGTACTCAGCGAAGCGGTGGACCACGACCACCGCCCCGACGAGTCGATCCTCGGCGGCGTGAGATTCGCGATCGATTTCTTGCTCGAGCGAGCGGGTCCCGACGACGAGGAGGGGAACTCTCCCGAGGGCCTTCCGCGGATCGACTGGCGTCGCATCGAGGCCGCGGGAGTTCCGCTGTCGGTGGATTCCGAGGCGCGACCCCGCCTCCCGGACCGGGAGTCACGGCGTGACCGAATCTTCGAGTGGGCGGCGATCGCGGCCTGAGGTCACCCGAAGGGAGCCTCGGGTGCTGGTCTTCGGTTATCGATCTAGACTACCGTAGGAATCGCCGCTATGAATACCCATACGAGGGTACCCGTATTGCGCATCGGCCCCTCCGGGAACACATGTGAACGCCGACGAGGACTTGATGAGCCACGACGACCATCGCCACGAAGATCACGGTGCCGGCCACGGCCAGGGGGGAGACGGCGCTGTCTTGCGAGACCCCGTCTGCGGGATGACCGTCGCCGCCGACAGCGAGCATCGCCACGACCACGCCGGCCAGACCTACCGGTTTTGTTCGGACCGCTGCCGGCAGAAGTTCGCGGCCGACCCCGATCGTTTCATCGTCGAGGATGGTCGGACCGACGACGTACCGCCGGCGGGCACCGTGTACACATGCCCGATGCATCCCGAGGTCGAGCAGAACGGGCCGGGCGATTGCCCCAAGTGCGGGATGGCCCTCGAGCCCCGAGGAGTGCCGCCCCTGGCGAGCCGGACGGAGTGGACCTGCCCGATGCACCCGGAGATCGTTCGATCCGAGCCGGGCGACTGTCCCATCTGCGGCATGGCGCTCGAACCGCGCACAGTGACCCTCGCCGAGGAAGAAGAGAACCCGGAGTTGCGCGACATGACACGGCGATTCTGGTTTGCCGCCGCGCTCTCCGTACCCCTCGTGGCCATCGTGATGCTCGACATGCTCCCGAGCAGGCCCGTCTCGAGCGTGCTCCCCGGCCGGACACGGTCGTTCGTCGAGCTGGCGCTCGCTACCCCGGTCTGTCTCTGGTCGGCCTGGCCCTTTTACGTCCGCGCCGTCCGATCGGTGAAGAACAAGAGCCTCAACATGTTCACGCTCATCGGGCTCGGCGTCAGCGTCGCATACGTATACAGCCTCGTCGCGACACTGGTGCCGGGCATCTTCCCCGATTCCTTCCGCGGGCACGGCGGCGAGGTCGGCGTGTACTTCGAGGCGGCCGCCGTGATCGTGACCCTGATCCTGCTCGGCCAGGTGCTGGAGCTGAAAGCTCGCAGCCAGACCGGGGCGGCGATCAAGAAGCTCCTGGGGATGGCCGCGAAGACTGCCCGGGTCATACGGGAGGACGGCAACGAAGACGACGTCCCGCTCGACCAGGTACGCCGAGGTGAGCGTCTGCGGGTTCGCCCCGGCGAAAAAGTGCCGGTCGACGGCGAGGTCCTGGAGGGGACGAGTCATGTCGACGAGTCCATGGTGACCGGTGAGCCGATCCCGGTGGAGAAGAGCGCCGGAGACAAGCTCGTCGGCGCTACGGTCAACGGCACCGGAAGCCTCGTCATGCGCGCCGAGAGAGTTGGAGCCGAGACCCTTCTCTCGCGCATCGTGAGCATGGTCGCCGAGTCGCAGCGGAGTCGCGCGCCCATCCAGAAGTTGGCCGACGTCGTGGCGTCCTACTTCGTGCCGGCAGTCATTCTCACGGCGGTCGTCACCTTCGTCGTATGGGCATTGGTGGGGCCGGAACCTCCGATGGCCTACGCCCTGATCAATGCCGTCGCCGTGCTGATCATCGCGTGTCCCTGCGCCCTCGGGCTCGCGACGCCGATGTCCATCATGGTTGCGACCGGGAAAGGCGCCTCGCTCGGCGTCCTCTTCAAGAACGCCGAAGCGATCGAGCTGCTGCGCAAGGTCGACACCCTGATCGTCGACAAGACGGGCACCCTGACCGAGGGCCGGCCCGCGCTGGTCGCCGTCGAACCCGTGGAGGGACTCGAGGAGGCCGAGCTACTTCGGCTCGCGGCGGCTCTCGAACGGGGCAGCGAGCATCCGCTGGCGGAGGCAATCGTCCGTGGGGCCGAGGAGCGCGGGCTCGTTCTTCCCGCGGCCAGCGATTTCGGCTCGGTGACGGGGAAGGGGGTGCGCGGGACTGTCGACGGTCGCGACGTTGCCCTCGGCAACCTCGCGATGATGGCGGAGCTCTCTGTCGACCCCCAGCCGCGACAAGACCGCGCCGAGGCGCTCCGAGGCGAAGGTCAGACGGTGATGTTCGTCGCGATAGACGACCAGTTCGCTGGCATCATCGGCGTGGCCGATCCGATCAAGGAGAGCACCCCCGAGGCAATCGCCGCGCTTCATGCCGAGGGTCTACACGTCGTCATGCTCACGGGTGACAGCGAAACCACCGCCCGCGCCGTGGCAGCGAAACTCGGGATCGACGAGGTGATCGCCGGCGTGCTTCCCGAAGAGAAGGCGGCGAAGGTCGACTCGCTTCAGCGAGAGGGCCGCGTCGTCGCCATGGCCGGCGACGGCATCAACGATGCCCCTGCGCTTGCGCGCGCCGACGTGGGCATCGCGATGGGGACGGGAACGGACGTCGCCATGGAGAGCGCCGGCGTGACTCTCGTCAAAGGAGACCTCCGCGGCATTGTACGCGCCCGCAAACTGTCGCGGCAGACCATGGCGAACATTCGACAGAATCTCTTCTTCGCGTTCGCCTACAACACCGCGGGCGTGCCCATCGCCGCGGGCGTGCTCTACCCGTTCTTCGGGATCCTGCTCTCGCCGATGTTCGCGGCTGCCGCGATGAGCCTGAGCTCGGTGTCGGTGATCGGCAACGCTCTGCGACTTCGCAGAACGGAGATTTGACCACCGCCCCTCTTCGCTGAGCTTGACTCAGTGGTACGCTGCGGAGATCACGGGCCAGGAAGGAGCCCATCGCCATGACGACGAAGAAAATCGGAAACACTACCCCGTCTGCGGGCTGCGGAGCCGAGACCAACGAGAGGGCTCGATGAGCCTCTGTCCGCAGTGCGGAGCCAAAGGGCGCTCCATCGGCCCGGTGACCCTCCGAGCCCAGGTCTTGCCCGAGCGGCTGGCCGAGCTGCGCGACCAGGAGAGCTGGCGTCTGTGCACCTCCGGTGATTGTGAGGTCGTGTACTTCCATGACGCGGAAGAGGTGGTCTTCCTCTCCGAGATCCGGACGGTGCCGTTTCACAAGAGCGAGGACGCCGACCGGCTGGTGTGTTTCTGCTTCGGGCACTCCGTCGCAGATCTCGAGGCGGACCTTGCTGCGAACGGGACATCGACCATCCAGGCCGCGATCAAGGCGGCGTGCAAGGAGGGGCGAGACGACTGCGAACGCAAGAATCCACAGGGTCGGTGCTGTCTCGGAAACGTCGGCCAGATCCTCAAGCGTGAGGCGTCCGACGACCCGGGCGAAGATTCCGAAGCCCCTGGTGTCGACCCAGGCACCGACGCGGACGAAGCGTGCTGCAGCCCCGAGGATGCGGTCGTGTCGGACGAGCCTGCAACGAGGACGAACTCTCGGGGGCACTCGGGCCTCGTCGCCTCCGGCGGCGCGTTCCTCGCCGCGGTGCTCTCCTCGGCGTGCTGCTGGTTGCCTCTGGCGGCCCTCGGCTTCGGTGCGTCGGCGGCGGGCCTGGGCGCCTTCATGGAGGCCTGGCGCCTCCCGCTCGTGTTCGCGAGCATGGCGTTCCTCGGTACTGGGTTCTGGCTGGTCTACCGCGAACCTCGCTGCGCTCCGGGTGACGAGTGCGAAGTCCGTGACCCGCGACGGATGCGGTGGGACCGCGGGATGATGTGGCTGACGGCGCTCCTCGTCGCGGTGGTGGCGTTTTTCCCGGAGTACGTCGGAGCGTTCGCCGGGGGGGAGGACGAGGTCGCACTCGCCTCTCCGGGGGGGACTACAACCAACTATCGGGTCGAGGGGATGACGTGTGCCGGCTGCGAGGGTCACGCCCGCGAATCCATCGAGGCGATCCCCGGCGTGGTCTCGGCGGTCGTCTCCTATCGAAGCAGCACCGCCGAGGTCGTCTGGAGCAGCGAGCCGGACGACGCGGCGGTCGCGAGTGCCCTCTCGGAGATCGGCTACCGCTCCTCCCCGATGCCCTAGCGTTTTCGGAACGAGTTCGGCTCCCTAGACAGGCTCCGAATCCGCCCCCGCTGCGGAGGGAGCGGACGGAGCGTATGGGCTCTATGGACGTCCCCTCGGGTCTCACCTAGTGTCGTCATCAGAGGTCGATGTCAGGCCACTGTCGAGGGACGCAATGGCCAATGATTTGTACTTCTTTTTCAGCCGCCTTCTGGATCCTTCAGGATTCCCGGCTCGATGGCATTGCGGCACGTGGACGCCCGGCCATGGCTGGCTGCACATCGTCTCCGACCTGAGCATCTTCGCGGCGTATTTCGCGATTCCCGTGACGCTGGCGGTCTTCATGCGCCGTCGCGACGATTTACCCTTCCGGTCCATCTTTCTCCTCTTCGCCGCGTTCATTCTGCTGTGCGGGACTACCCACCTGCTCGAAGCCATCATCTTCTGGTGGCCCGCGTACCGGCTCGCCGGGGTCCTGAAGTTCGCCACGGCCGTCGTCTCCTGGCTCACCGTCGTCGCGCTGATTCGGGTGGCGCCGACGCTACTGTCGATGCGGTCTCCCGAAGCGCTCGAGCAGGTTGTTCGGGAACGAACGACGGAATTGAAGGTGGCCCTGGCCGCGGTCGAGGAGGAGCGGCAACTGCTGCGAACCACGCTCGCCAGCATCGGGGACGCCGTGATCTCCACCGATCTGGACATGCGAATCACCAACATGAACGGAGTGGCGGAGTCCTTGACGGGCTGGTCGGCCGACGAAGCCGTCGGCGAGCCGTTGGAAGCAGTGTTCGAGGTCATCGCCGAGGAGACCCGGGAGCCGGTCGAGAACCCGGCCGCCCGTGCGCTGAAAGAAGGCGCTTCGGTCGTCCCGACGAACCAGAACTTACTCGTCCGTAAGGACGGCGCGGAGCTTCCGATCGACAACACGACGGCGCCCATTCGGCGAGGCGGAGAAGCGGTCGGATGCGTGCTGGTGTTTCGCGACGTCACTGACCGACGCCAGGGGGAGGCGGAACGTCGGGAGCGCGAACGACAGTTCGTCACGCTCGCCGAGTCCATCCCGCAGCTCTGCTGGATGGCGAAGCCGGACGGGGAGATCTTCTGGTACAATCAGCGCTGGTTCGACTACACCGGCACGACCCTCGAATCGATGGCGGGGTGGGGTTGGACGAGCGTCCACGACCCGGAAAAGTTGCCGCAGGTGCTCGAACGTTGGCGGCGTTCCGTCGCCACGGCTACTCCGTTCGAGATGGTGTTCCCGCTCCGGGGGAGCGATGGGATCTTCCGTCCCTTCCTCACCCGAGTGGAACCATTGAAAGACGAAGACGGGAACGTCGTTCGTTGGTTTGGGACGAACACCGACATCAGTGAACAGCAGCGGAACGAAGCAGCGCTCGCTGCCGCTCGGACAGAGGCGGCGAATGCGGCTGCGCTCCTCGACTCCCTCGTCACCAACGCCCCGATCGGCATCGGGATCTACGACCAGGAGCTGCGCTTCA
Organism: uncultured Sandaracinus sp.; assembly: GCA_964462035.1. GTDB lineage: Bacteria > Myxococcota_A > Polyangia > Polyangiales > Houyiibacteriaceae > UBA1660. The sequence continues at coordinate 5,039 of CAYXAP010000105.1, read as the reverse complement.
TCAAGTTGAACCCCGCCCTCGCGGAGCTCGACGGGCTGCCGAAGCAGAGCCATCTCGGTAAGACGCTCCCCGAGCTGCTGCCCGACATTCCAGAGACGACGCTGTCCGACATGCGCCGTGTGCTCCAGACGGGGGACCCGGTCCTCGGGCGTGAGATCGTCGGCCGAACGCCGAAGTCTGAGGAGGAGCGGACCTGGTTGACCAACTACTTCCCCGTGGCCGAGTCGAATGGGGCGATCCGTGGTGTGGGCTCGACGGTCGTAGACATCACGGAGCTCAGGCGAGCGGAGAAGGAGCGTGAGCAGGCGCTCGCCGATCTCTCTCTCGCGAGCAGAAAGAAGGACGAGTTTCTGGCGACTCTGGCCCACGAGCTGCGCAATCCACTGGCCCCCATTCGTAGCGGGCTGCACGTCGTCAAGCTCGCCCGGGGGGACCAGCAGACCGCCGAGCGCGCCGTCGATGTGATGGAGCGACAGATCGAGCACATGGTCCGACTGGTCGACGACCTCCTGGACGTTTCCCGCATCACCAGGGGAAAGCTGGAGCTTCGGAAGGAGCCAGTCCCCCTCGCCCGAATCGTTCGAAACGCCGTCGAGGCGGCGCAGCCGTTCATAGACGAGGCCGGTCACGAACTCGACGTCTCCCTGCCCGAAGAGCCGGTGTTCGTCGACGCCGATCCGACCCGCCTGTCGCAGGTGTTCGTCAATCTCCTGAACAACGCGGCGAAATACTCGGCTCCTGGAGGGCGTCTACGGCTGTCGTCGACGATCGATGACCGCGAAGTGGTCGTCTCCGTGGAGGATAGCGGAATCGGGATCGACTCGGCCGATCTGGATGCGATCTTCCAGATGTTCAATCAAGTGGCGTCCCACGGGGACCAATCGCGCGGAGGGCTGGGGATTGGCCTCACGCTGGTGCGGGAGCTCGTGGAGATGCACGGGGGGAGCGTGGAAGCCAGAAGCGACGGTCCTGGTATGGGATCGGAGTTTCGCGTGCGGATGCCGACAACCGAGGCTCCTCCCGACGAGGACGCCGAGTCGACGCCCGAGATCACGTCTGCCCAAGCGCTACGAATCCTGATCGTCGACGACAATGTCGACGGGGCGGAGATGCTCCAGGAGCTTCTCATTGCCCGAGGGAACGAGGTTGACGTCGCATACGATGGGGAGGAGGGCGTTGCCTCCGCAGAGCGGTTGGTGCCCGACGTGATCCTGCTCGACATTGGACTCCCGAACATGGACGGTCACGAAGTGTGCCGCCGAATCCGAGCGGAAGAATGGGGAGAGGAGATCCTCATCATCGCGGTGACGGGCTGGGGTCAGGCTCGGGACCGTCAACTTTCGAGCGAAGCGGGCTTCGACCATCACCTGGTGAAGCCTGTGAACCTGACGGAGCTCGAACAGCTCGTCTCGGAGTTCGCTCGACCGCGGCGGGAGGAATAGCCAGCGACGAGCCGTCGCGGAAGCCTCCGTTACGGAAGGCGGGCCGTCGAGCGCGGAAGCCAGCGCGGGCGAACCCTCGCTGAGAAGGCTTCGATCGGAGCCTGGATTGATTGGGAGGTGGTGTGCCGGAAACCGAATTCGAATCCATTCTCTTTCTGTGCGTCGCGAATTCGGCGCGGTCCCAGATGGCGGAAGGGCTCGCACGCGAGATCTTCGGTGACTCGGTGAAGGTGCAGTCGGCCGGTTCGGCACCATCGCGCGTGAACCCATACGCGATCCGGGCGATGGCGGAGGTGGGTATCGACCTCGGGACCCACCCGTCGAAGTCGGCCGACAGCATCGACCCGGAGAGCGTCGACCTCGTCATCACGCTCTGCGCCGAGGAGGTGTGCCCGGTGTTCCTCTCCCATGCCCGACGGATGCACTGGCCGATGGAAGACCCCGACAGGAAGGGGGAGGACCTCACCGACGAGGAGCGACTCGAGTATTTTCGCGTCGCGCGAGACCGGATCCGCGCACGTATCCAGGAACTTGCCGAACATCGGCAATGAGTGGCGTGGCGCTCGCGATGAAGACCACCGCGATGTGACATTCGTGCGCACGGGTCGTAGGCTGTCGTCATGGCTCGGAAAACGAAAGTAGAAGTGGGGTGGCCGGTCGCGTGGCTCGCGCTCCTGATGATCGCGGGGTGTGGCGGAGAGGCGAGCATTCACTCGCAAACAGACGCCGGGGGCGACGGCGGAGCCGCCGCCGAGGATTCGGGGGCGGAAGTCTCCGATCTCGGACCCGACCCCGGAGATCTCTCCACCGGAGGCGATGCAGGACAGCGCAGCGATGCAGGCGGCGACACCGGGGAGTCACCGCCTGTGCCGGAGTCCCTCTCCCCCTGCGCCGATGTCGATTCTGATTGCTGGGAGACCGAGCTCGGGGGCGTGCCGTGCTCCAGCGCGACCCACGACGAAGATTTCTCGAGCGGGAACTACAACGTTCACCGGTACGAATCGTTCGCGTGGGACGGAGCTCCGACCACGATCGAGTTGGTCTCCGGTTCGGGTGCGTGGGAGCCCGCGCTCGTGGTCGTGGAGACAGGCGGGCGAACGCTCTTCGACGGGAGGACCCCCCTCTCCACGGACGAGCTCGTCATCGACGTCGCGAACTCGACGAAGCTGACCATCACGAGTGACATCCCGCTTCGTCTGGAGGTCTTCGTCACGAGTCAGAGGGTGCTGAGTTCGGATTTCGTGGACCGAATCTCGACCGATGCCACGTACACATTGTCGATCACGAGCGAATGTGGCGGCGGACGCGCGGCGTGCGTGGTGAACGGAAACGACGTCCGTGAGCCCGCTTGCGGTTGGTTGCACTACGTCGGTCATCGGGTCGTTCCGCGATTGCCGGGTAGCCGTGAGGAGCGGATCGACACCGCGGCGGTGGTCGCGTGGTGGGCGCTGAAAGAGGGGGTCCTGTTTCTCCGGAATCCGATCGTCTACTCGAACTGCAACTTCCCCGACGGCGATGCCCGGATCGGCCCCCTCGACTCTTGCGTCGACGACCGGGCCTGGCAGGTCGGGCTGTCGGGGGTACAGGTTCCCTGGCACTCGGACGCCGAGGTCGAGGCAGCAGTAGGCGTCGCGTACCCCGACCAGGCGATCGCCGACGTACTCGCCTCCACCGCCGTGGAGGCGAGGCTCGACCGTCAGAGTGTCGAAGCGGTCGTCAATTCGACGGGAACACTTCGCCGCTCCTGGCTGCTGCGGAACTCCGTCGTCGGGTTCATGATCGAAGAACCCGTCGTGCGCTCGGAATGCATCGACGACAGTCTGAGGTGGTGCTACGGCACCGGCTGGGACACGACCCGACTCTACGCGCCCGACCGGGCATCCGCGCTCAGGGCCATCGACGACGTCAAGGCGCTCCTGGACGACGTGGCTCCCTGACCTACGGCACCCGTCGGGCCCGAATGTCGCCTGTCGTGGGCAATGGCGTGGGCGCACTTGTTGGATCCCCCTGTGGCCACTACCCTCCCCATATGAGAACGGTCGTCGTCGCTTTCCTGTTTGTCATGCTCGTCGGATGCGAGCGGTCTCCGGCGGAGATCGACGAGCGTCCGACGGCCCAACCCGCCGCCGCGCTCGATAGCGACCACGAGGAAGAACCGCTCGTCGCCATAGACGGGGGGGACTCTTCGGCCCCCGGCATTCCCCCTGACGGGTTCGAGGGTTTCCAGCGAGCTGAGACCCGGCGATCGGACCGGGCGATGCACGTGGATTTTTCACGAGGCAGCAGTCTGGTGAGGATCAGCACTTTTGCGGTCCCTACCCCGGATCTTCCTGAAGGGTTCGAAGCTAAAATGCTGGAGAGCGTCGCGAAACGCGGAGCACACGAAGAGGGGCGACAGAAGTTGGTATTGAACGGGCGCGACATCCCGGTTTTCGAGTTCCGGGGAGACACGAAGGCCGACGGCTTGATGGGATACTTCGTCCGGTCGCCGGGATTCGTCTTCCCGCACGAGGTCGTCGTGGTCAGCGTCGGGGCGCCGGTCAGCTCGCCGTTGGATCGCCTCGATGTTCTCACCAGATTCGCCCGCGAGCTCGACCGTCGACGGTAGGAGCCCTGCTAACACGGCAGGGAGCGCGGTTATCTCTCATCTCACCCCGCGGGGAAGAGAGGGTGTCGCGAAGGGGTAACGTTGGGCTTTGCCCAAACCCACAAGGGGTTTCACCCCTTGGGGCAACGCCCCAGGGTGTTCCGACAAAACGACGGCCTCCTGAGGCGCTGTCGGCGGACACGAGTTCCGTTGTCGAGACGCGAGGAGTCGCCTCGAAACGCCTTCATTTTCGAGGATTTCACCCTTTGAGAGCGCTACGTTCGTCTCATTCGCCGTCGCCGAGCCTCGGCAGATAAGCGCTCGGAACGAAGTCCAGGAACTTGCTGGCCGTCTGCAGCAGCCCCCGCCCTTCGACGGCGGCGAGCTCTGCGAAGTTGTCGGAGAGCTTGCCGAGGAGCTCCTCGTCGGCGAGTCGTTCCAGGGCATGAACGAGCTGCGGGCTGTAGGCTTCGGCGTGCGCCGTCGCCGCGTCGACCCTCGCCGAAAGCTCCCGAAGTCGCAGGTCGAGCCGATGCGATCGGCGTTCGATCTGCGCTTCGTGCTCGAGCTTTCGGCCGGCGAGCGTCTGTTCGATGACCGCGGTCATCTCCTGGGCCGCCGACAGTTCCTCTGCCCGCCGCATCGCTTCCAGTTCGTGGGATACTTCCGCACGCCGTCGGTCGAGGCGGGCCTGGAGTTCGACGATCTCGAGGTCGAGGCCGGCGCGCAGCTTTCTCGATTCGTGATTTGCAGCGTCGAGCTGGCGCTGCAAATCCTTCATCCGTTCTTCTTCGGTGACCTCGGTCACCCGACGGTTCACCGAGATGGCGCGGGCGATCGCTTCGTGCTGGGCGTCGAGGAGAAGCTTCCCGATCGCCTCGTCGGCAACGCCGAATCCCAGCACCTCGACGTCGTACACCCTCATCGCGTTCTCCGCGAAGTAGCGTCCCGCTCTACCCTCGGTGTCGGTCGCGCCGAGGATCGCGTCCCGTACGCTCGCGGTGACCGTT
>CAYXAP010000104.1:0-14120 GCA_964462035.1 uncultured Sandaracinus sp. | reverse complement strand
GCCGCCGCCGCCGCCGCCGAAGTTGAAGACCTTCGACGCGGTACCGCCGCCGCTGCGACCACCGACGCCGCAGGACGAGTTGGCGCCCTCGGCCTCGCCGCCGTAGTACGCGATCATCGAGAGGCCGCCCGCCGCGTGGCCGCCGCCGTCGTCGCCGTCGACGGAGGTGCCGGTCTCACCGCCGGTCGCGCAGCTCGTGCCACTGCTTCCGAAGAGCTCGTTCCTACCGGCGCCGCCCGCGAGATCGATGACGCCTTCGACTCGGATGGTGCCGGTGGCATAGATCTCGAGCACGCCGGAGCCGCTCGCGCGCAGCACGGTGCCGGCCGGGACCGTCACGTCACCGGCGTACTGATAGATGCCGCTGGGCAAGGTCATCACCGAGCCGCCCGCCACGTCGGGGACGAAGTCGAAGGCCCCATCGCTGCCATCGCTGGCGAACGCCCAGGCGGTGCAGCTCCCGCCATCGCAGACCGGTGCCGCCGCGTCGCAGACGTTCCCACACGCGCCGCAGTTGGCGTCGTCGATGCTCGTCTTCGTCTCGCAGAAGTCCGAGCCCGCCATGCCGAGGTCGCCGTTGCAGTCGGCCCACCCGGTCGCGCAGGTGTACTCGCACATCCCGGCGTCGCAGGTGGCGTTGGTGTCGGCCGCGTTCCGGCACACCGTCCCGCAGCCCCCGCAGTTGGAGATGTCCGTGTTGACGTTCACCTCGCAACCATCCGTCGCGGTGTCGAGGTTGCAGTCGGCAAACCCAGGCGCGCAATCGAAGCGACACGTCAGATCCGTGCACATCGGGATGGTGTTCACGCCCGCGCGGCAGACGTTGCCGCAGCTCCCGCAGTTGGCGAGCCCCGACAGTTGCGTCTCGCAGCTCAGTGGCTCGGCGTCGCAATCACCGAAGCCGGTCGCACACACCAGGCGCTCGCAAGCGCCGTCCACGCACGCGCCCAGGGCGTTCGTTCCGCCGCAGACCCGGTCGGCGCCTTCGTCCACGGTGCCGTTGCAGTTGTCGTCCACGCCGTTGCAGCGCTCGTACGCATCGGGCCGGACCGAGGCGTCGCCGTCGTCGCAATCACCCGCGCGGCGGGTGTAGCCCACGGGCGGGGTCGCTGCGGTCATCGAGCCCATGGTGTCGTCGCCCCAGCCGTCGCCGTCGTCGTCCACGTACCAGGGGATGGTCTGACAGCTGGTGTCGGCGGGGGTCGAGTCGTCGCAGTCGTTGTCCAGCCCGTCGCAGACCTCCGCAGCGCCCGGGAAGACCTCCGCGCGCCGGTCGTCACAGTCGGCCTCGCCGTCGGGCGCGCAGGCGGCGTCCGCGAAGCCGTCGCCGTCGTCGTCCTCGGTTCCTCCGCCTTCCAGGCGCGCGTCGGCGACACCGTTGCAGTCGTCGTCGAGGCCGTTGCAGAGCTCCTCCGCGCCGGGGTGCACGGCGGGATCGTCGTCGTCGCAGTCCCCGGCGATCGCCACGTAGCCAGGAACCGCGGCGGTGCCTTCGAGGGTCACGCCCCCGGGGTCACCGTAGCCGTCTCCGTCCTCGTCGGGCCACAGGGTGCGAACGCCGCTCGGGGTCTCGTCGGTGCTTCCGTCGCAGTCGTTGTCGCGTCCGTCCGCCAGCAGCTCTTCGCCCGGGGTGCTGGGGTCCGTGTCGTCGCAGTCGTCTCCGATGAAGGCGAACGCGTCGGCCGCCGGGCAGCCGGCGATCGGACGATCGGGATCGCCGCGGCGATCGCCATCGGCGTCGACGAATCCCTGAACCAGCTGCCCCTCGTCGATGCTGCCGTCGCAGTCGCTGTCGCGGAGGTCACAGATCTCGGCCATGCCCGGCGCCACGAAGCGGCGCTCGTCGTCGCAGTCGCCGCCGCACGTGTCCCCGTTGCAGCAGTCGCTCGAGACGAAGCCATCGCCGTCTCGGTCGACTCCGAAGGTCGCCGGGTCACAGTCCTCGTCGTGGCCGTCGAGGTCACACACCTCCGGGTTGCCGGGGAAACGGTTGGGGTCGGCGTCGTCGCAGTCGGTGCCCTCGCAGTCGATGCTGTTCACGCCGTCGCCGTCGGCGTCGGGCGTCTCGCAATCCGTGATGCAGCGGTCGCCTTCCTCGTCGCAGGTCTGACTCGGCATGCACGCCGGCGCGTCGGGGGCGACGCACACGCCGCCCACGCATTGCTCGACCCCGTTGCAGAAGACTCCGTCCGTGCAGTCGACGTCGTCCGCGCATTCGGTACCCGCGTCCGTCATCGGCGTGGCGTCGTCGCCACAGCCGGCGACGAGCCAAGAGAAGAGCAGGTACCCACCCAATGCCACTCTCTGCATGGGAGGGACTCTAGACAGACCGAACACCGCGGTCTACCCGCGGCCAGTGAGCTCGGCCCGCACGACGCGCGGTCCCGCGCTATCCTCCGCGTGACTTCCGATGGATCGACCCCCTCACTCGCCCGATGCCCCAACCCGCACGGTCCAGATGGTCGGCAGCGTCCCGATCCCGGTCGGTCATCGGGTCGTCGTGGAGTACTTCGAGAGCTTTCGCGAGAGCCGCGGACTCTTCGGGACCGGCGAGCCGAGGGTGAAGACGCGCGTCATCGACTCACCGCGGGTCACGGACGAAGACACGGGCATCGTCCATGGGCACCTCGCTCACTATGACGGGGGCGGCTCGCTCCAGGGTGGGAAGATCAACGCCGGCACCCAGCAGCTGCGGACCGATGTCCGCGTTCGGGAACGCATCGAGGGCGTGGTCGTGGCGTGCCGGCTCGCGATGATCGGCTTCGAAGGCATCTCTGCGCCCACCTGCGAGCAGTACGAGACGGTGCTCGAGATCGCGACCGCGGGCGCCGAAGACCGATAGGCGCCGCTATTCGCCGAGGATGGCGTCGAGCGCTGCCCGGATGTTGGGCAGACCGGTTTCGGTGCCTTCCAGCGCGAGCCGGATCCGGCCCTGCCCGTCGAGCACGAAGGTCGTGGGCACCGAGCTCTCCACGAGATAGGGCGTCACCTCCGCGGTGTCCGCCATCAACGTCTCGATGCCGGTCGTGCCGAAGCGCTCGACCCACTGCCGACACTCCGTGGGCTCCACGGGTCCGTACTCGGCGTCCTCGAAGAGGATCTGAACGACGCGCACCGAGTCGCCGTAGCGCTCGACGATCTCGCTCCGGAGCTGTGCCGTCTCCTCGAAGCAGGGCACACACCAACCGGCCGCGAAGTTCACCACGAGCGCGCGCCCGTCGCAGCCGTAGAGATCGCGCGGTGTGGACTCGCAGTCGTCGAAGCGGAAGGGCTCGAGGGCGTCGCCCGTGTCGATGCCGTATGGCGGTTCGGGCAACCGTTCGGGACACGGTCCGAGATCGGGCGAGCCGAAGTCGAGGCCCCCATCGACTCCGAAGTCGAGGGCGCTGGCATCTGCCGGTGGCGGCGGGGCTGGGAGAGGAGACCCGCAGCCGAGGATGGTCAGCAGCGCGATCGTGAGCCTTCCCCCGGTCGGCATGTCGTGATGGTACGGGATGGCCGACCGGGACGCTGGCCGCTATCGGAGCTCCGTCGGGGTGATCTCACGAATCCACAGGACCATGTCGAGGCGCTCGGCCGGGACGAACGCCGAGCCCCAGCCGCTCCGCACGAGCTCCGTGAATCCCACCCGCGTGCTCTCGGTGGAGAGCAGGAACGCGGGAGCGTCCGTGAGCGCATCGAAGGATGCCTCGACCGTGAAGGAACGCGCATTCCGCATGCAAGCACATCGCCCCATAGGGGGGGTCATGTTGCGGTGCCGGAATGCGTTCGACCTGGCACCGATCATCGCCACTATCCAACGTTCTTGGACCTCGGCGCCGGGTCCTATCCGCTCGAGCTCATCGCCCAGCGCTTCGCTCACGCGCACCCGGGCTCGCTCGAGAAGACGATGCCGCGCGGCGCCGAGCGGATCGAAGGGGAGCAGGTGGTGCTCTTCCGGTGGAGGCAGCGTGCTCTGGTGCTCCAGCAGCGAGGGGTGATGGACGAGCTCGAGCACGCCATGGCGCAGCCGCACACGGTCGACTGCATCGCACGGCATCGATGGGAGTCGACACGGATCCCCCTCGCGCGCCATCATCCGGCTTCGGAGGTCCCATGCGCTCGGTCGGCTCGCTCTCGTTCGCTTCTGTCTTGGCCCTCGCGGCGTGCTCTACGAGCCTCGTCGGCACGAGCGCTCGCGGGAACAGCGACCAACAGAACGACTTCGGGAACAACGAGTACGTCGAGGCGAAGGATGCGGAGGATGTGGAGACGCTGTCGGCCGCGTGCCGGCTCGAGTACCGCGTCTCTACCTCCAGTGTTCGCACCAAGGCCTGCCGCACCGCGATGGAGATCCTGGTCGCCCGCGGCGATACGGCCACGCTGACCGACATCTGCAACCTCGACGGACCGGGTCAGGCCTACGAGGAGTGGCAGTCGCGCGCGATGGCCTGCGACGCCGTCCGGGAGTAATCGCGTGCGACTCGGCCTCGAGATGCGCGCCAGCGTGCGCTGCAACGCGTGCTCGGTGCTCACACCGCTGGCGGGGATTCGGAACGAGGTCAGCTGCCGCGGGTGCGCGTCCACGCTGGACGTCGTCGCGATCGCCGCGGACGCGCGGGAGGGTGGCATCACGTACCCCTTCGGCGCGTACTACGACGTGGTCGCGGAGGCGGCGTACCTGTTGGCCGACGGGGACGACTGTCGAGACGCGCGACAGAGCCAGGGGAGCCCGGTTGCGCTGCGTCGTTCGATGCCGACCTGCCTCGCGTGCGAGTCGGCGCTCCCGTGGCCCGAGCCGGGCGCGCCGGTGGTGACCTGTCCCGAGTGCGCGGACCAGGTAGCGGTGCGCTGGCCCGACGACGAGACTCGCAGCTGGGATCCCCGCATCCACTGCGTCGTCGGCGACGCCAAGGGGCGCGAGGATCCACCCGTGGGTCGAGAGGGCGAGGGCGCGACGATCAAATGTGGCGACTGCGGCGCGCCCTTCGCGCTGGTCGCCGACGACCACAAGCGCCTCCGCGCGTGCACGTTCTGCGGCGCGCCCAACTACGTGGGGGATGCCGCCTGGCTCGCGCTCTTTCCCGAACCCGAGTGGCATCGCTGCACCTTGCTCTACGAGCTGAACCTGACCCAGGAAATGGCGCTGCACGCCTGGCTCGTGCGCGAAGAGGACAAGTTCTTCGTGGACGAAGAGTGGGAGAAGGCAGTCGGCGCGAGCGGCGCCGAGCTGCACGCGCGGGTCCGCGCCGCGCAGATCGCCGCGATCTCCAACGGTCGGTTCGACGACCTCCATCGACTGGCCGCCAATCCAGAGGTCACCGATGACGAGGCGGTGCGGATCGACCAGTCGCTGACGGAGTCGATGCGCGTCGAGCTCGCTCCACGGGCGGGGCCGGCGCTGGCGCGGGTGTTCGCTCGTTCGGCCTTCCCCGCCGTTCGTGCCGCGGTGGCCGCCCATCCCGAGATCGGTGTCGCGATCCTGCACGCGCTCGCCACGGACGCGGAAGCGAAGGTGCGGGCCGCCATCGCCGCGCACCCTCTCATCGATGGTGAGGTGCTCGCAGCGCTCCGGAAGGACTCGAGTGCGGACGTCGTGGCCGCGGCGAAGCAGAACCCGAACTATCGGCCGGGGTTCTTCGAGAAGCTATTCGGCGGCTGAGCTCTCGTATCTCAGCGCTGGCCGATTCCGAGGCCGACGGTGACTCGGTGGTCGGGGAAGGTGAGCGTATCCATGAAGAGCGCTGCGTGCAGGAAGAGGCTGCGGTGCACGTGGGCGCGCAGACCGAGCTTCGGACCGATGGCGGGTCGGCGTCCGCGGAGCTCCAGGCCGTCGACGTTCAGCTCGACGATCGCTCGCGACCACACTCCCCGGGCAACGGCGTAGAGGGTCAGGTCGCCGAATCGATGACTCAGACCGAGCTCGCCCGACCACGAGAAGACGTGGACCCCCTCGACGACGGCGCCACCCAGACCGGCGATGACCGGCGGCTCGCCGCCGAAGGTGGTGCCGTAGCCGAGCCGGACGGCGCCGGTGAGCCAATCGCCGCCGTAGGCGACGGCCACGCTGCCGCCGATCAGCGTCACGCGATCGAGACTCAGCGCCGCACCGGACATCTGTAGTCCGGCGTAGGGGTCTTCGAATTCGACGTGACCCCAGGTCATCGGGCCGATGGCCATGTCGAAGGTGGCGACCAGCGGCTCGGGCCAGTGATCGGCCTGTGGCTCCGGGGTCCTCGGGCTCGCGGCCGCGTGGCTCGTGAACGTCGCGCCGACCCACAGGAGCGCAGCGACGACGACGAAGCCTTTCATGACTCCCGAGCTTACGGCGAATCGCGTTCCAATGCCCCTTCGCTCGCGATCATCCCTTTCGGATGAGCGCGGCGAGCGCCGGACCTTCGAGCTCTTCGTTGTCGGCGACCGCGCAGCTCACCATCGCCAGATCGGCGAGCGCGGCGAGGGCAGTGTCCCGGCTCTCGCCGTGCAGCGCTCCCGGGTTCGCGCTCAGATACGCAGCGGCCAGATCCTTGAAGAGGTAGACGCGGTTCTCGATGGTGCTCTCGTCGGCCATGGCGCCATGGTGCCCTCAGGCGGCCAGGGCCGCCATCGCGACGCCGTCCCAGAAGGCGTCCGCCTCGGCGTGGGTCGGCACGCTCAGATCGATCGCGTCGAGCTCCTCCTGCAGCACGCTGGCGTTCGCGGGTCGGTGCATCCGGTCCTTCGCGAGCAGGCGCATGACGACCCGCTCGAGCGCGGGCGGCACGCTCGCATAGTGGGAGGGCGGGACGACCGGCTCGCTGAGGTGGGCGGCGCAGACGGCGTAGGTGCCGCCGGCGTCCGCGAAGACGTGACGACCGGTGAGCAGGAAGTAGGCGGTCGCGCCGAGCGAGTAGAGGTCGGCGCGGCCATCGATGTCGGAAGGCGTGCGGATCGCTTCGGGCGCCAAGTAGTGCGGCGTGCCCGTGACGAGCTGCTCGCTGCCAGAGAGCGACGCGCACGGGTCGGTGGTCTCCCGCACGAGGCCGAAGTCGAGCACCTTGGCGCGATCGCCGCCGTTCGTTCGGCGACCGGCTTCGCGGCAGAGCATGAGGTTGGCCGGCTTGATGTCGCGATGGACCAGCCCCTGCCCGTGGGCCTCGGCGAGCGCACCCGCGATGTCGCGGAGGATGCCGAGCACGCGACCCGGCGTGAGCGGACCGTGGCGCTCGACGAGGCTCGCCAGGTCGTAACCCTCGACCAGCTCCATCGCGTAGTAGAAGCGGCCGTGCTCGCTGCGACCGTAGTCGTAGACGGTCACCGTGCTCGGGTGGTGCAGGAAGGCGGTGCGGCGCACCTCACGCTCGAAGCGACGGAGGGCGACCGGGTCGAGCTCGTCCGGGAGCACCTTGAGGGCGGCGCGGCGACCGAGCAGGCGATGGCGCGCGGTGTAGACCACACCCATGCCCCCGTGGCCGAGCTCTTCCTCCAGCTCGTACGAGCCGAAGCGGTCGGGCTTGGGTGCCGGCTTGAAGAGGTCGAAGAGACCCGAGCCGGAGGTGGTGGAGGATTGGCCGCGGCTGAACATGCCCATGACATGTGCACGGTGGATGCCAACGCCGAATACGTTGCATTTTGCGGTGTATGCGAGCGAAAACCGGCCAGCGAGTCGAATTCGTGTTGCAAAATGGTCACGGATCAGCGGCGTGTGTGCGAGACCCACGGGTCACACCTGTGCCACGGCTCGGGGTCCCTCGCGCTGCGGGAATCCGCTGCTATGCTCCGCCGTCTTTTGTGCGGGCGCCGCGATTTGCGGGCGCTCGACTAGCTTTGGGGAGCGTTTGGCCACGTGGCTCGAGACGAAGGTGAGCAAGAGCGAGACGAGCAACGTGAGGCCGAGAAGGCGTCGCCGCGGGCCGAGCTGAAGCGCCGACGCCGGCTGGGGTGGGGCGTGGCTTTCGGGGCCGGGCTTCCGCTCTTCATGCTCATGGCGAGCCCGGAGAAGACGCCCCACGCGGTGCTCCTCGGGATCCCGCTGCTGCTCGCGACGATCGCGGGCGTGCTCCACGCGGTCGGGGCGCTCAAGCGCGTCGGCGACCGGGAGCTGCCTCCCTTCTCGGCCACCCCCTTCGGCGCGGCCGAGGACGAGCCGACGTGGATGCAGCCGAAGGTGACCTTCCCGATCGCTGCGGTGCTGCTCCTCGGCATCGGCGCGATCGGCGGCTACGCGAACCTGCCGGTGGCGATCGTCCTGGCGCTCTTGGCGCTCGTGCCGTCGGCGATCCATCGGCCGGGGCTGCTCGTGATGATCGGCGTCGGGCTGATCTACTTGCCGCTCCTCGGCACGTACGTGCTCTGGGATCCGTGGGAGACGCACTACGGCGAGGTCGCGCGCGAGATCGTCGAGCGCGATGACTGGATCAGCCTCTGGTGGGCGCAGGAGAAGTGGTTCTGGTCGAAGCCGATCCTCATCTTCTGGAACGAGGCGCTCTGGCTCAACGCGCTCGGCGTCGACACGAGCCCCGATTCGGGCGCGCTCTTCACGGAGTGGGCGATTCGCCTGCCGGTGGTGGTGCAGAGCCTGGCCGCGGTGTGGGTGGTCTACCTGACCATCAAGCGGATCTACTCACCGCGCGCGGGCGCGTTGGCCGCGCTCGTGATGGCGACCTGCCCGCACTTCTTCTTCCTGGCGCACCAGGCGATCACCGACATGTACCTGGTCGCGAACCTGGTCATGGCGGTGTGCATGCTGGCGCTCGCCTTCGCGACCGATCCCGAGGAGGAGGCGACCGAGTTCCGCCTCTTCGGCTTCGGGGTCTCGATGCAGCACCTGGTGCTCGGCGGAATCATGGCGCTGGTGCTGCCGCAGGCGCTCTACCTGGTGTCGCGGAACCTCGCGTTCTTCCCGTGGGAGGGCTTTGGCTTCCAGGCCGACGAGTTCCTCTTCGGCTCCGCCGGCAACGACGCGATCCCCGGCAACCCGGAGCATGCGATCCAGTACCCGGCGGTCGGCGGCGACGCGGCGCGGCCCTTCCCCGACGAGTGGGGTCCGCGCTTCGCGTGGATGAGCCAGTGGCTCGCGCAGCCGATCGCCCAGGGCACCTATTGGCTGATCGGTCTCACCGGCATCGTGCTGCTCTTGCGCCGCGAGCGGCGAACGCAGGCGCTCGCGATGATGGGCTTCTACGTGTTCTGTGCGCTGGCCTTCATGGGCAAGGGTATCCCGGGCATCGCGCTGCCGGGGCTCGTGGCGCTCTTCTACCTGGTGGCGTCGCGACGCTGGAACGTGCTGCTCGACGGGCAGCTCCGGGTCGCGCCCGGCATCCTGGTGGTGCTCTGCATCGGGCTGCCTTGGTACGTCGCGATGTACATGCGCCACGGCAACGGGTTCACCGACCGGCTGCTGGTGCACGACCACCTGAACCGGCTCGCCCAGGGCGTCCACGGCGACAAGGGGTCCATCGAGTACTTCCTCGAGCAGCTCGGCTTCGGCACCTACCCGTGGGTGGGTCTGATCCCTGCGGCGGTCCTCGCCTGGCTGTGGATGCGCCACCGGGATGCGGGTCCGCGTGGTCAGGCGATGCCCGAGGGCGCGGAAGAGAAGAAGGCCTACCACCAGCGCGAGACGATGATGCTCCTGGGCTTGTGGTTCTTCAGCGCGTTCACGCTCTTCAGCGCGATGATCACCAAGTTCCACCACTACATCTTCCCGGCGGTGCCGCCGGCGGCGATCATGGTGGGGCTGATGGTCGACCGGCTCTGGGGCCGGGCGAAGAAGGACGACACGGAGACGCCCCGCTGGCATCGCTGGGCGGCGACGGCGCTGGCGATGCTGGCACCCGCGGCCCTGGTGGCGGGCATCGGCGGCTTGGTGGGCGACCTACGCGGCGCGATCCCGGAGGGCATCGACGAGGCCGGCGCGAAGGAGTGGGCGCTCGACCACCCGATGAATTCGGCCCTGGCCTACGTGCTCGTGGCGGTCGGCGCTGCGGCGCTCGCGTTCGCGGCGCGATGGGTCTGGCGTCAGCAGGGCGAAGACGAGCCGACGCCGGCGAGCCGCCGGGCGGATCTCGGTTTGAGCACGGCGGTCGGCGCCGGCGCGGTCTTGGTGGCCTTCGTCGCACGTGATCTCAGCTGGGTGACCTCGGCGCGGCCTTGGGGCTACGAGCGGCTGATCCATCTCTTCGTCTACAACTACGAGCGCGCGTGGCCGGTGTGGTTCGACTACCGCGCGATCCTCACCGGCTTCGGCGTCACCGCCGGGCTCGTGTTCTTGCTGGCGATGAGCCGCTACGCGCGGCCGACCGCCACGCGTGCGCTCGTCGGGCTCTCGCTGCTCTTCAGCGCGTGGACGGTCAACGTCTACCTGATCGACCTCTCCCCGCACTGGGGCATGGGGGAGGTCTTCGAGATGTATTACGAGATGCGCGAGGGCCCGGAAGAGCCGATCGTCGCCTGGCAGATGAACTGGAAGGGCGAGAACTTCTACACCGGCAACCGCGTCCGAGCGTTCGTCGACCTCGACAACGTGAAGATCCGCGAGTGGATCGAAGAAAACCGCGGCATCACCGCCTACTTCGTCCTGGAGTACTCCCGCCTCGGCAGCTTCCGGAGCCTGCTCCGCGGCCGCGAGGTGGAGGAGATCACCGACAAACGGGTGAACAACAAATTCCTGATGGTGAAGGTCGAGGGGCTCTGACGGATGGAGTGGCGGCGATGGGTGGCGGCGGCCGTCCCCACTCTTCTCGGGATTGCGCTCCTCGTCGCGGCAGTCGGAGAGATCGTTCGCTACTACGAGCGCCGCGACTACCGCAGCTACGAATGCGTCGAGCCCGCGAACGAGTTGGTCGGCTACTTCGTGCGGACCGAAGAGTGTGCGCTCGACATGTCTCGAGCGTTCGTCGAGGTGGTCGACGGCAGGCCGGTCGCGGTCTTCGCACCGCTGGTGAGCCTCCTGAACGAGGATCCTCCGGCGCTGTGGATGGAGCTGGACTCACCCGACTTGCTCGGTCGGCTTCGGATTCAGAACTGGGATGAGATCGACCTGCTTCCGTGGGTTCGGGTCGGACCCTTCCTCGGAAGGGTGACCGAGCTCTCGGAGTCCGAGTCCGAGTCGACTCGAGAGGTCGGGGAGCAGGTCCGATACGTCCTCAGGGAGGGCAAAGAGCCGCCGACGCTCGAGAGTACGTTGGGTGGTGCCGCGTGCTACGGCCTCTTCGGGCTGGTGTGCTTCGGGCTGGCGTACTGGCTCGGAGTCGTTCTCTACCGCGACAGGTGACGATCAGGGCGCGATCTGCGCGCCGCTGATCGCCTCTCGAAGCGGCTGGACCGCTGCCTCGCTGGTGCCGGCGACCGACCCGTGGGTCATCCAGTGGTCGCCGACGGGGCGGAGCGCTTCGGCGTGAAAGCCCCGCTCGTCGGTCCAGCGTCGCCAGGTCGCGCTCTCACCGAGGAGAGGCGCATCGAAGGTCGTGGCCGACCCTGGGCCGAAAGGCGAGGGGTGGCCGCCAAAGTAGACGAGGCCGCTCGGACCACTCTGGCCGAACTCGGTGATCTGAAAGATGCGATGCACCCAGAAGTCGGGGCCCTGCTGGGTGATCACGCTGTAGCCGGCGGGTAGCGCGAGCTGCAGGTTCTGGTGGGGAACGCCGCTGACGAGCTCCCAGGTGCGGGCGCTTCGATCGAGGGTGCGCTCGCCGGCGCGGAGGGTGGCCGCCGAGCGCATGGCGAGGTCGATGCAGCCGTCTTCGGCAGCTGCGGGGTTCACGTAGAAGGCGAGGTGCTGGACCGTTCGGTCGGGTGAGATAACGTAGAGCCCATACGTGAAGACCGCTTCGGTCGAGGTGTCGAGGGACTCGGGGAGCACCTGGTAGGCCTCGAGGCCTCCGCCGATGGCCGCGACGCGTTCGAGCCGGGTGGGTAGCGCGCTGTCGGCGACGACCTGCTGCAGCTGCGCGACGAGGTCGTCACCGGCGGTGGCGAAGAGCTCGTAGACCATGACGACGACCTTCTCGTCGCCGGCCTCGAGGAAGAGGCGCGTCTCCGAGGTGGTGGGCTCGGGGGCGCCCATGATGTCCCAGGGGCGGGCTTCGATCGTGGCGCCCTGGACGGGGCGCATGGCGAGGCGGCCATCGAGGAGGGAGACCTCGTCGCCGAGGGGGCGGGAGCCGACGTCGCCGCATTCGATGGTCGCGTCGGCAGCGACCGCGGGGCGGGTGGAGGCCGGGAGCGGAGCCGAGGGCGTCGCGGTCTGGCTGCCAGTGGAGGTCTCGGACTCGACGGTGACCGGGTCGTCGATCGGGTCCGGGGTGGTGGAGCAGGCGAGCGCGAAGACGAGGAGCAGGCGCATGCCGATGGTACGGCGGCGGGCGGCGTGAACCTTCCCGGGGGCGGTGCCGGGAGTGTTTGAATTCTCCGCAGGAATCGCCCTGTTTCGTAGGGGGATCCGGGGGGTGATCCTGTCCCCGGGGATCAGGCGGCGGCGGATTGGGCGCGTGCGGCGGCGTTGAGGGCGGAGGCGGCGGCGAGGCCGCGGAGGGTGAGCCGGGCGCGGCTGGCGTCGGCCATGCCTCGGCGCTCGAGGTGGAGGAGCGCCTCGGCGACTCGGGTCGGGGTCACGCCGAGGTGGAGCGCCAGGGTGCTGGCGTCGCTCGGTGCGTCCGTGCGGGTGTAGAGGGCGTCCAGGACGTCGAGGACCAGGGTATCGCGAGTGGTGCGGTGGGCGTTCGTCATGAGTCGACACTCGCCGACTACTGAAAATGGGTCCAGTTTTCGTCCGTTCAGGGTGTGCGGATGCTCAGGGTGCCGCTCGGGGGCCGGCCGCTGTAGGTTCCCGACCCGTGACGAACGACACGAAAACCGCGGAAAAGCCGGTGCTCGGCGAGGACATCCGCCGCGTGGGTCTGGTGTTCAGTGGTGGACCGGCGCCGGCCGCGAACGCCGTGATCAGTGCCGCCGCGACCTCGTTCGTGGAGGACGGCCGCGAGGTGATCGGCTTCTTCCACGGCTACTCCAACCTGCAGGACTACCACCCGGTCACGCACCGGCTGTTGCCCGACCGCCATTACCGCATCTTTCAGGCGAAGGACCTGAGCGGGCTCCGGAACAGCCGCGGCATCATCATCGGCACGGCGCGCTCGAACCCCGGCGCAGACATCCAGTCGCCCGACGATCTCGACGACGCCGTGAAGACCAAGAAGATCCGCGCGGTCTACAACGCCATGGTCGACCTCGAGGTGGACGCGCTGATCTCGATCGGCGGCGACGGCACCCTCCGCACCGCAAACTTCATCTACGAGTACCAGAAGCGCTTGCCCGAAGGTGCGCGTCGGGTGCGCGTGGTGCACCTGCCGAAGACGATCGACAACGACTACAACGGCATCGACTTCACCTTCGGCTTCTTCACCGCGGTCGACGTGATGGCCAAGGAGCTCGAAAACCTCCGCGCCGACGCGATCGCCACCAGCAGCTACTTCTTCGTCGAGACGATGGGCCGAAAGGCCGGCTGGCTGAGCTACGGCGTCGCCATCGCCGGCGAGGCCACTCACGTGATCTCGCCGGAGGACATCAACGACAAGCTCCGCGACGAGCACGGAAAGCTCTCGCTCGACCGTCTCTCGGACCGGATCATCGAGCTGATGCTCGCGCGCGAGAAGCGCGACAAGCACTACGGCACCATCGTGCTCGCGGAGGGGCTCACCGAGCACCTGCCCGAGTCGATTCTCGCGGACGTGCCCCGCACCGACAGCGGCCACATCTCCCTGGGCAAGCTCGACCTGGGCAAGCTCGTCGCCAAGAAGGTCGCCGAACGCTACGAGCTCCGAACCGGCCGACGAAAGAAGACCACCGGTGTCCAGCTCGGCTACGAGTCACGCTGCGCGCCACCGCACGCCTTCGACGTCATGCTCGGCTCACAGCTCGGCATCGGCGCGTACCGCGCGCTGGTCGAAGAGGGGCTCGACGGCCACATGGTGAGCGTCGCCGGTCAGCTCGACCTGCACTACGTGCCCTTTTCCAAGCTGATGAACGAAGCGACGATGGCCGCCAAGGGCCGCTTCATCAGACCCGGCAGCGACTTCCACCGGCTCGCCCGCTTCCTCGAGACCCGCACCGACCCGGTCACCGATTGGGCGCCGGGTCCGCGGCCCGAAGGCGGGTCGCGCTAG
>CAYXAP010000103.1:0-15293 GCA_964462035.1 uncultured Sandaracinus sp. | reverse complement strand
ACTCCGGTGCGTTCTTCCTCGTCCTCGCCGCCATCCTGATCGTGGCCGCGAACGTTTTCGCGTTCACCAGCCTCACGTCGAGCGACGCGACGGCCCAGGCCACGACCCAGCAACGCTGAGCTCGTTGGGGGCCTCGATGAAGAGGCCTCGCACGGAGTCACGGAGCCACAGAGCTACACGGCGGGGTTGGGTCGACCCCCTCCGCCGGCAGCTCGGTCATGGACCAAGCTCCACATCGACGTGGGCCATCACGCAGCGTGGGTCCGGGTCGGCCAGATCCCGCGGCATGTACTCGCCGCCAATCTCATCGGCGGCATAGTCGATGAGCACGCCGCCGAGCGTCGGGGCGTAGATCACCGCGCTGATGAAGGAGTCGGCGCCGTCGGTCCACTCGACCTGCACGCACTGGTAGTCGGTCGCGCGCCATCGAGTGGGGCCAACCGGAGTCTCGCGCATCGGCCTGTCCCGGATGCACGCCCAAGCTCCCTCCGCATCGCACACGTCGCATGAGATGGCGATGACACAGCCGTGCGGCGCCCAGATTCGACCGTCTGGAACGTACATCAGCTCAGCCGGATGCTCGCGGAACGACACGCAGAGCCGGTTCTCGCGCAGCCAACGATGACCGACTCTCGGTCCGAGACGGAGGAGCTTCGACGAGCTGCCCGCGAGGTGCACTTCGGTCATGCTGCGGCCCCAAAGAGTAGCCGAGCTGGGGCATCCGGGCTGAGGTACGCTGTCCTCGTGCGTGTTCGAGCCATTGTTCGTGGGGGTCGGCTGATCGTCGATCAACCCACCGACCTTCCCGAGGGTACGGTGCTCGACTTGGTGATTGATGATGAAGGCGATCAGCTCGACGACGCGGAGCGTGAAGCTCTGCACGCCGCCATCTCGCTCAGCTTGGAACAAGTGAACGCAGGAAACACGGTGCCCGCCGACGAGATACTGAAGGCCCTCCGCGCGCGCCGCGGTGGCTGAGTTCTTCGCAAAGCGGCCCGGGCCCTGCTCAGGTGTCGAGGGTCGGGACCGGGAGGTCGCTCTCGCCCATGAGCGCTTCGTCGATCGCGCGCGCGGCGGCGCGGCCCTCGGCGATGGCCCACACGACCAGTGACTGACCGCGACGGCAGTCGCCGGCGGCGAAGATGCCGGGGACGTTGGTCGCGAAGCGGCTCAGGTCGGCGGCGAAGTTGGAGCGCGGGTCGGTCTCCATCTCCGTCTCGCCGAGCACCTTCGGCTCGGGGCCGAGGAAGCCCATGGCGAGCAGGACGAGGTCGGCCTCGTAGTGCTTCTCGCTGCCGGGGATCTCTTCGAGGCTCCGGCGGCCGGTGGGGTCGGTGGTCCAGCGCACCTTCACTGTGTCGAGGCCCTTCACCCGACCGTCGCCGGTGAAGCGCTTGGTCGCGATGGTGAACTCGCGCGGGTCCTTGCCGGTCGCCTCGATCGACTCCTGGTGGCCGTAGTCGACGCGCAGGATGTGCGGCCACTGCGGCCAGGGGTTGGTCTCCGCGCGGTCGCCCGGCGGTTGGTCCATGATCTCGAACGCGGTGAGGCTCTCGCAGCCCTGGCGCAGCGCGGTGGCGATGCAGTCGGTGCCGGTGTCGCCGCCGCCGATGACGATGACCTTCTTGCCCTTCGCGGTGATGGGCGTCTTCGTGGGGTCGCCCGCGAGCACGGCCTTGGTCGCGGCGGTCAGGTACTCCATCGCGAAGTGGATGCCCTCGAGCTCGCGCCCATCGACCGGCAGGTCGCGGGGCACGGTCGCGCCGGTCGCCAGGAGCACGGCGTCGTGCTTCTCCTGCAGCTCGGCGAGGGTGACGTCGTCGCCGACGGAGACACCCGTCTCGAAGGCGATGCCCTCGGCGCGGAGCTGGTCCAGGCGCTTGTCGAGCAGCCCCTTGTCGAGCTTCATGTTCGGGATGCCGTAGACCAGCAGGCCGCCGACGCGGTCCTCGCGCTCGTAGACGGTCACCGCGTGACCGACGCGGCGGAGCTGCTGTGCGGCGGCGAGCCCCGCAGGGCCGGAGCCGACGATGGCGATGGACTTGCCGGTCTCGATGTCGGGCGGCTCCGGCTGGATCCAACCTTCGTCGAAGCCACGGTCGACGATCGCCTGCTCGATGTTCTTGATGGTCACCGGCGGCTCGTGGATGCCGAGCACGCAGGCGCCCTCACATGGCGCCGGGCAGACGCGACCGGTGACCTCGGGGAAGTTGTTGGTCGCGTGGAGTCGCTCGAGCGCCTCCTTCCAGCGACCGCGATAGACCAGGTCGTTCCACTCGGGGATGAGGTTGTCGACGGGACAGCCGGTGCCGCTCTGGCAGAAGGGCACGCCGCAATCCATGCAGCGCGCACCCTGCTTCTCGAGGTGCTCCTCGGTCCACGGGCCGGTGATCTCGTCCCAGGTCTTCAGCCGCTTCTTCGCGTCGACGTAGGCGACCGCCGCGCGGTCGTACTCCATGAATCCAGTGGGCTTTCCCATGACTACGCCACTCCCTGCTCGGCGAGCGCTTCGGCTTGGGCACGCTCACGCAGCACGCGCTCGTACTCGTGGGGGAGCACCTTCACGAACTGTTGGATGGCGAAGTCCCAGGTGTCGAGGATCCGCCGCGCGACCTCGCTCCCGGTGAAGTCCTGGTGCCGCTGGATGATCCGCCGGACCTCCTGCCGCTCGCCCGGTTCTTCGACTCGGTGCAGGCCGACCATCTCCGGGTTGCAGAGCTGCTCGAAGCCGCCGCCCGCGTCCCAGACGTAGGCGATGCCGCCGCTCATGCCGGCGGCGAAGTTGCGGCCGGTCGGCCCGAGCACGATCACTCGCCCGCCGGTCATGTACTCGCAGCCGTGGTCGCCCACGCCTTCGACGACGGCCGTTGCGCCGCTGTTGCGGACGGCGAAGCGCTCGGCCGCACGGCCGCGGAAGTAGGCCTCACCGGCGGTCGCGCCGTAGAGCACGACGTTCCCGACCAAGATGTTCTCCTCGGCCACGAAGCCCGAGTCGCGGTCCGGGAAGACCACCAGCTTGCCGCCGCTGAGCCCCTTGCCGACGTAGTCGTTCGCGTCGCCCTCGAGCTCGAGCGAGACCCCGGGCGCGAGCCAGGCGCCGAAGCTCTGGCCCGCGCTCCCGCGGAAACGGAAGCGAATGGTGTCGTGGGGGAGCTCGATGCAGCGCCGCGCGATCTCGTGCGAGAGCATCGTGCCCACCGTGCGGTGGATGTTGAGGATCGGGAGCGTCGCCTCGACCGG
Source organism: uncultured Sandaracinus sp. (assembly GCA_964462035.1). Taxonomy (GTDB): domain Bacteria; phylum Myxococcota_A; class Polyangia; order Polyangiales; family Houyiibacteriaceae; genus UBA1660. The sequence continues at coordinate 12,053 of CAYXAP010000103.1, read as the reverse complement.
GAGCTGCTCCTCGAGCGCCGGCGCCGCGAGCTCGATGAGCCGGTTGTCGAGCGCCTTCTCGAGCCCGTGGTCCTGCGCGACGGTGCAGCGCACTTCGACGTTCGGCCGCGGCGAGGCGGCCGGCGTGAGGATCGGGCTCAGGTCGAGCCCCTGCGCCTTCCAGTGGTGGATGGCGTCGTCGGTCTCGAGCACCTCGACGCGGCCGATCATCTCGTCGATCGAGCTGAAGCCGAGCGACGCCATGATCTCGCGCGCCTCCTCGGCGACCATGAAGAGGTAGTTGATCACGTGCTCCGGCTGGCCCGTGAACTTCTTCCGGAGCTCCGGGTCCTGCGTGGCCACGCCCACCGGGCAGGTGTTGAGGTGGCACTTGCGCATCATGATGCAGCCGAGGGTGATGAGGGGCGCGGTCGAGAAGCCGTACTCCTCGGCGCCGAGCAGCGCGGCGATGACCACGTCCCGGCCGGTCTTCAGACCGCCGTCGGTCTGGACCACCACGCGGCTGCGCAAGTCGTTCATCACGAGCGTCTGGTGGGCTTCGGCCAAGCCGAGCTCCCAGGGCAGACCCGCGTGCTTCACGCTGGTGATCGGCGAGGCGCCGGTGCCGCCGTCGTGGCCGCTGATGAGCACGTGCTCGGCGTGCGCCTTCGCGACGCCCGCTGCGACGGTACCGACGCCGACCTCGGCGACGAGCTTCACCGACACCCGCGCGCGCGGGTTGGCGTTCTTCAGGTCGTGGATCAGCTGCGCCAGATCCTCGATCGAGTAGATGTCGTGGTGCGGCGGCGGTGAGATCAGACCGACCCCCGGCGTCGAGTGCCGCACCTCGGCGATGACGTCGTTGACCTTGCGCCCGGGCAGCTCGCCGCCCTCACCGGGCTTGGCGCCCTGAGCCATCTTGATCTGCAGCTCGTCGGCGTTGGTCAGGTAGTCGATGGTGACGCCGAAGCGGCCCGACGCGATCTGCTTGATCGCGCTGCGACGCGGGTTGGGCCGACCATCCATCAGCGGCCGGTAGCGGTCCGAGGACTCGCCGCCCTCGCCGGTGTTCGACTTGCCGCCGAGCGCGTTCATCGCGATCGCCAGGCTGCTGTGCGCCTCGATCGAGATGGAGCCGAAGCTCATCGCGCCGGTGACGAAGCGCTTCACGATCTCCTTGGCCGGCTCGACCTCCTCGATGGGGATCGGCGTGGTCGGGCGGAAGCGCAGGAGCCCACGTAGCGTGCAGCGGGTTCGGCTGTCCTTGTTGATGTGCTCGGAGAAGCGCGCGTAGGCGTTCTGGTCCCCGTCCCGCGCGGCCTGCTGCAGGTGAGCGATCGAGGTCGGGTCCCAGGTGTGCTTCTCGCCACCGGCGCGCCAGTGCACCTGGCCGTCGTTGGGCAAGGTCGGCAGGCGACGCACCCCGTGGCCGCTCGCGCCACCGGTCGGGTAGCCGAGCTCGTGGCGGCGGACCGCCTCTTCGGCGAGCACGTCGAAGCCGACGCCCTCGATGCGGCAGGTGGTGCCGGCGAAGCACTGGTCGATGACGGCCTGCTTGAGACCGACGGCCTCGAAGATCTGCGCGCCCTTGTACGAGTGGAGCGTGCTGATGCCCATCTTGGCCATCACCTTCAGCATCCCCTTGCCGACCGCCTTGCGGTAGCCCTTCACGAGCTGCTTGTCGGCGTCGAGCCAGGTGCCCTCGAAGGCGCCGTCGCGGCGCATCTGCCAGAGGGCCTCGAAGGCCAGGTAGGGGTTGATGGCGTCGGCGCCGAAACCGATGAGGCAGCAGTGGTGGTGGACCTCGCGAGCCTCGCCACACTCGACAATGAGCCCGACCTGAGTGCGCTTCGATCGGCGGCACAGGTGCTGGTGCACGGCGCCGACGGCAAGCAGGCTGCTGATCGGAACGCGGTCCGGACCGGTCTCCTTGTCGCTGAGCACGATCAGCGCGTAGCCCTCGTCGACGGCCTGCTCGGCCTCCTGAGCGATGCGCCGGAGCGACGAGTCGAGACCGGCGGCGCCCCGAACGCGCGGCCAGGTGATGTCGATGACCCGAGTGCGCCAGCCGCGGTACTCGGTCTCCACGAGCGCGTTCATCTCCTCGTTGGTGAGGATCGGGTGTGGCAGTCGAAGCCGCTGCGCGTGCTCTGGAGTCGCCGAGAGCAGGTTCTGCTCGGGACCGCAGTAGGCCGCGAGGCTCATGATCACCTCTTCGCGGATCGAGTCGATCGGCGGGTTGGTGACCTGGGCGAAGAGCTGCTTGAAGTAGTCGTAGAGCAGCCGCGGCTCGTCGCTGAGACACGCGAGCGCGGCGTCGTTGCCCATCGAGCCGACCGGGTCGCGCTTCTGCTCGACCATCGGCTGCAGGAAGAACTGGAGCGTCTCGGTCGTGTAGCCGAACGCCTGCATCCGCGGCAGGAGCGTCTCCGGGTCGAAGGCCTGGTCCGGCGCGCCGGTGGAGTGCGCCGAGACGATGTCCTCGAGGGTGATGCGCCCCTGGTCGAGCCACTTGCCGTAGGGGCGCCGGGTCGCGATGAGGTGCTTCACCTCTTCGTCGGGGATCAGCCGGCCGGCCTCGAAGTCGACCAGGAACATCTTGCCCGGCTGCAATCGGCCCTTGGCCTTCACGCGCGCCGGATCGATCGGCAGCACGCCGGTCTCGGACGCCATCACGACCTGGTCATCGTGGGTGAGCCAGTAGCGGCTCGGGCGGAGGCCGTTCCGGTCGAGCACCGCGCCGATGTAGCGGCCATCGGTGAAGGCGATCGAGGCCGGCCCGTCCCAAGGCTCCATCATGCAGGAGCTGTACTCGTAGAAGGCTCGCTTCTCCGGACTCATCCGGGTGTCCTTCTCCCAGGCCTCGGGGATCATCATCATGATCGCCTCGGGCAGGGAGCGGCCGCCCATCAGCAGCAGCTCGAGGACGTTGTCGAAGTTGCCGCTGTCGCTCTGGAAGGGCTCGGCGATCGGGAAGCACTTCTCGAGGTCGTCGCCGAAGAGCTCCGACTCGAGGATGCCCTCACGGTCGTCCATCGAGCCGACGTTCCCGCGGAGCGTGTTGATCTCTCCGTTGTGGCTCATCAGCCGCAGCGGCTGGGCGCGGCTCCAGGTCGGGAAGGTGTTCGTCGAGAAGCGCGAGTGCACCATCGCGAGGTGGCTCTTGTACTCCCAGTGCTGCAGGTCCGGGTAGAAGGGCAGGAGCTGCGAAGGCGTGAGCATACCCTTGTAGACGATGAGTCGCGGCGAGAGCGTGCAGACGTAGACCTGGTCCGCCTGGCGGAGGCGGGCGTCGCTGCGCAGCGCGGTGCCGGCGCGCTTCCGAATGACGTAGAGCTGGCGCTCGAAGGCGGCTTCGTCGGTGTCTTCGCCAGCTTCGACGAAGAGCTGCTCGATCGCGGGCAGTGACGCGAGCGCGGTCGGTCCGAGGTCTGCGTTCTCCGGATCGGTCGGGACCACGCGCCAGCCGAGCACGCGCTGGCCCTGCTCGAGGGCGATGCGCTCGAAGGTGCGCTTGCAGTGCGCACGCTCGCTCGGGTCGGTGGGAAGGAAGACGTTGCCGACCGCATATCGACCGGGCTCGGGCAGGTGCTCTTCGAAGGCCTCGGCGGCGACGCGCTCGAGGAAAGCATGGGGGAGCGAGGTGAGGATGCCGGCGCCATCGCCGGTGTTCGCTTCACAGCCGCTCGCGCCGCGGTGCGCCATGTTTCGGAGGACCTCGTCGGCGTCGAGCACGATCTGGTGCGACGCCCGACCGCGCACATGGGCCACGAACCCGACGCCGCACGAGTCGTGCTCGAAGCGGGGGTCGTAGAGGCCGTACGCGCGCGGACCGCCTGGCAACCATGTCATCGAGAGAAACCTCCGGCAGGGCCGTGCTCAGGGCGACCGAAGGCGCCGCCATGAACCGACCCGGTGTCGAGCCCGCCGCCAACGCGACGAACCGTGGGTGATGAGGCCGCTTACCGACGAATCGTTAGGCTGCGCACCTCGGGGGGCTAATGCCTAGTCGCTTTGACGCGCCGTGTCAATCCCCCGTGCGCGGGACCGCACGGAGGCCTTGGGTCAGGAGGGCCGGCCGGAAACCCCCGTGAGAGGAGCGTGAGATCGGTGAGAACCATGCTCGCAACAATCGGATTGTGCAAACTCCAACAGTCGCGGAATAACGCGGGGCGTTCTGCCACAGGTGACCGATCAACCACGACACCGCTGTCAGGTCGCATTAACGCAACTCTGCGTTGCGCTATGTTTCAAGGGGAAAGTGCCTTGTCGGCGCAGCCGCCTGCTCCAACACCTTCGGGCTCAACCTCGCCAGGAGAAGGAGCTTTCCATGAAGTCTTTGAGACTATCTGCATTGATGATGACCGTCGTAGCGCTCGCCGTAGGCTGCGGTGACGACGACGACACCGACACCACCGCGGTCGACATGATGGTGCCGACCGACGCACCGGACTCGACCAATACCCTCGTCGACGTGGCCGCCGCCGATGGTCGGTTCACCACCCTGTTGGCCGCCGCCGAGCGCGCGGGCCTGGTCGGCCTGCTCACCGGTCCCGGTCCCTACACCGTCTTCGCCCCGACCGACGAGGCCTTCGACGCGCTCGGTGTCGACCTCTCGACCCTCTCCGACGAAGAGGTCCGCGGCATCCTCGCCTACCACGCCATCGCTGCCGAGGTGCCCTCCAGCGCGATCCCGGCCACCGCCGACACGGCCGCCGAGCTCACGCTGGTCTTCGACACCAGCGACGGCGTGGTCGTCAACGACGCGAACGTGACCGCCGCCGACATCGAGGCGGACAACGGCATCATCCATGTCATCGACAAGGTCCTGCTCCCGCCGGACATCCCGACCATGGCCGGCTACCTCGGCGCCAGCTCGCTCGCCGGCGCCCTCGAGAGCGCCAGCCTCGTCGAGGCGCTCCAGGCCGAAGGCCCCTTCACGGTCTTCGCGCCGACCAACGACGCCTTCACCGCCGCCGGTGACGTCCCCGCCGACGCGCTCCCGGGCATCCTGCTCTATCACGTGGTCGAGGGCGCCGTGCCCTCCACGGCGATCCCGGCGATGGCCCCGACCCTCTCCGAAAACGAGTGGGAGAACGCGATGCCGCTCTTCTTCGACACCTCCGACGGCGTCGCGGTGAACGACGCGACCGTGGTCCTCGCCGACGTGCGGACCACCAACGGCATCATCCACGTGGTCGACACCGTGCTGCTGCCGCCGACGGTCGTGGACGCCGCCGTCTACGCCGGACTCAGCAGCCTCGTCGACGCCGTGGGTGGTGCCGCGGACATCGACGCCGACACCACCGTCGCCGACGCGCTCTCCGCCGAGGGCTCGCTGACGGTCTTCGCCCCGACCAACGAGGCCTTCGAGGCCGCCAGCGCGACCGTCGAAGCGCTCGACGCCGAGGGCGTCCGCGACGTGCTGCTCTACCACGTGGTCGACACCGGCACCCCGGTGCTCTCGACCGATCTGAGCAACGGCGACGTCCCGACGCTCAACGGCGCGAGCGTGACCATCGACACCGCAGGCCCGACCGTGAACGGCGAGGACATCGGCCCCGCCGACATCCACGTGAGCAACGGTGTGGTCCACGTGGTCGGCGGCGTGCTCGTTCCCTGAGCTGAGCGCACCCGACTCGCATGGCGCCCGCTCCGGTTCTCCGGGGCGGGCGTTCGTGCGTCAGCCCTTCTTGCGACGACGCCGGCGCGGCTCTTCTTCGGGGACCTCGAGCGGGAGCGGGATGCGTTCCGTGCGCGTCGAGAGGATCACCATGGTCTCGGTGCCGTCGACGCCGTCGAGCGCTCGAATGGTGCTGATCAGCGCCTCGAGGGCAGCGGTGTTCATCGCCCGCACCTTGAGCAGCAGAGTGTGGCCACCGGTCACGTGGTGGCACTCGAGGATCCGGGCCTCGTTGTCCACGTACTCCTCGAAGGCCCGCAGGTGCTTCGGGTCGCCGATCGAGACGCCGATGAAGGCGGCGACGTCGAGGCCGACCTTCCGAGCATCGACCTGAGCGTGGTAGCCGAGGATCACCCCCGCCTGCTCCATCTTGCGGAGCCGCTCCATGACCGCGGGGGCGCTCAGCCCGACCCGCTCACCGACGGCCTTGAGCGAAATCTTGGCGTCGGCCTGGAGCTCCTGCAGGAGCCGGGCGTCGATCGCGTCCAACGGGTAGGTCTCCGATCCCATCTGCGGCGCCGAACTTGGCCGGGTCCAAGGTGGCTGTCAACGACGGATCGTTCGGCGAACCATCCGAGAGGCAGTCGAAGTTGTCATCTTCACCCCCGATTGGTTAGCGTGCAGTGGCTAGGGGGTAAGCGATGATGGGTGATTTCACTACATGGGCCCGGGCCCTTCTGATTGGGGTGCTCGCCTTGGGCGGCAGCGCCTGCGCCGACGACGAGCCGGAGCACACCTACGAGACCGGCATCGAGCCGACGAGCGGCGACGAGCAGGCGGATTCGCCCGGCGTCGACGAAGCCGAAGCGGTGGAGATCGCCATGGCCCTCGCCGAGCAGGAGGGCTACGACACCCACTCGTACAGCGACATCGTGGTCGACCACCACGACGAGGCGAACTGGATCGTTCAGCTCCGGCGCCCGCGCATGCTCCGCTTCATCGAGGTCACGGTCGACAAGGCGAGCGGACACAGCTCCCTGCGAGTCCGGTCCTCCGGCGCCGACGGCTGAACGGCTCTCGCTACGCTATGCTCCGAGCGATGAACGTCGCTCGACATCTCCCGTGGCTCGCTCTCGTGACCCTCGTCGCAGCCCTCGGCTGTGGTGACGACGACGGAGGAGATGGCACGGACGTGTCCGATGATCCGATGGCGGACGCGGGTCCCGGCCGGGACTCGGGCATGCCGGAGCACTGCGCCGACGGCCCCCTCGACGAGCCGATCGCCGATTGCATGCCGGCGCCGCTGCCCTCCACTGGTGACCCGGCCCAGGACTGCGTCGACCGCATCAACCAGCTCCGGGCGGAGTGCCAGTGTCTGCCACCGCTCGCGCGCTGGACCGACGGGGAAGCGTGTGCCGACGAGCAGGCCGAGTACGACATCACCCGAGAGCCCCACGCAGGGTTCAGCGACGGCATCTGTGACGGCGGTCGCGGCCAGAACGAATGCCCGGGCTGGGGAAGCGTCGAGCAGGTGATCAGCGGGTGCCTGCAGCAGATGTGGAACGAGGGGCCGGGCGAGCCCTTCTCCGAGCACGGTCACTACATCAACATGACCAACCCGGCGCACTCGATGGTCGCCTGCGGCTACGCCGAGAGCGACAGCGGCCTCTGGGCCGTCCAGAACTTCCGCTAGGCGGACAGGAAGATCGCTCTCCGAGCGACGCTCGTCGGAGGACGAGCCCGAAGGGCGAGGACGCACCGAGCGGCGAAAGGCCCCTAACCAAAGAGCCCGCGGACCTTCTGGAAGAAGCGACCCAGCGGTGACTCGAGGCTCTCGCCCTCGCCGTCCTCGGAGCTCCCCGTGTACTCGTCTTGGCCGTCGCGGGCCTCGGTCGCGGAGACGTCGCGGGAGAGGTTCACGTCCAGCGTCGACCCCGTGAGGCCATCGCGGGCCACCACCGAGAGCACGGCCTGGTCGTCGAGCTGGAGCTCGAGGTCGATCTCCCGGCCCGCCTCCCGCGGCGCGAGTCCCTCGATGACGACGGTACCCAGGTACTCGTTGCGCGTCGCGTCCCGGCGCTCGCCCTGATAGAGCGGTAGCTCGTAGCGGGTCTGCTGATCCCTGTCGGTACGCACGACGAAGCTCTTGCTGGTCGGCAGCGAAGTGTTCCGGGGGACGAGGCGTAGAAAGCGGCGCCCTTCCCCCGCGATGCCGATGCTCAGCGGCAGGACGTCGATGAGGTTCACCTCGCGAATCCGGGACGCCAGGAGCGCCGCGCCGATCGCGACCGCCTCGTCGGGGTTGGTCTTGCGGTCGGCGCGTCGGTGGAAGAGCTGCTCCACGTGCTTGTGGACGAGGGGCATGCGGCTCATGCCGCCGACGAGGATGAGCTCGTGGACGTCGTCCGGCTCGAGGCCCGCGGCCGCGACGGTCTCCCGGGTGATCTCCAGCAACCGAGCCACGTAGGGACCGGCCAGCTCTTCGAGCATCGCGCGGGAGACGGTGGCGTTCAGGTCGACCGGTCGGCCCTCGTTCCGAGTGAAGTGCTTCAAGGAGACCGCGAAGGTCTCCTGCACCGAGAGGCCACGCTTGCACTCCTCGGCGACCTCCCGGAGGCGCGCGAGCTGCTGCGGGGTCGGATCGATCCGAACCCGAATCTCGCGATGCAGCTCCTCGAGCAGGTAGTTCGCGATCATGTCGTCGATGTCGATGCCGCCGAGGAAGGGATCGCCACCGATCGCCAGGACCTGGAAGTCGCCCTCGGACGCCCGCATCACGGAGATGTCGAAGGTGCCGCCACCGAGATCGAAGACGACGTAGTTGCCCTTCCTCGCGCTGTGATGGCCGAACGCCAGCGCGGCCGCGGTCGGCTCGGGGACGAGCTGGTCGACCATGATCCGCGCGGCGCGGGCGGCCCGCTTCACGGCTTCCCGCTGGACCTCGGTGAAGTACGCCGGGACGGTGATCACGGCGCGATCGATCGGGCCACCGAGGAAGCGACTCGCGACGTCGCGGACCTCCTCGAGGAGCGCGGTGGCGACCTCCTCGAACGAGACGACGTCGCCATCGATCGCGGCTCCGAAGCGATGGTCGCGCGTCTCCGCGAGCTGGTAGGCGAAGTAGGGCTGGTAGTCGAAGGCCACGCTGTCGGTGTAGGCGCGGCCGATGAGCCGCTTGCTCCCGTAGATCGTCTCGCCCGGGTCGAGGACCATCCGCTTCACGGCCGGCTCGCCGACGAGCACGCGATGGCCGACGCGGGCGTAGACGCTCGGCACGGTGTGGGTGCCGTAGCGGGTCGGGATCACCTGCGGGACGCCATCGAGGACCACCGAAGCGCAGGTGTTGCTCGTGCCCAGGTCGATGCCGATGGCGAAGCCCTCGGTCGTGCCGCGGCCGCGCGTCCGCGTCTCGATGCGGACGGGATCGTGGCTACCCGACGGCAGACCGGGCGGAGGCTCGGACCACTCCGGATCGAGGGCCGGTGGTCGCTGGCTCTCGCTCACCGCGCGCTCATAGTTCTCGAACGCTGGTGGTGGCTCCTCGATGCCTGCGGGCTCGAGGTCGGGTAGGCCGAACCCCCCACCGTGATCCGGTGGAAGACCGAAGTCGTCGTCGGACGGCATCGCGGGTTCGCGAGGCACGGCCGGCGACTGCTCCGGGGCCGGCGTCGGAGGTCGCAGCGGACCGTCGTCGAGCTCGATCGGCGGGAGCGAGCCGATGTCGGGCATGGGCGACTCGTCCATGTCGATGTCGATGTCCGGGAGGCCACCGAGCGGCGACGGCGGTGAACGGTCCAACTCCGCGTCGAGGTCGATTCCGTCACTCGAGGGGGGCGGGTGGTCGGATGGGGGCGCCGGCCCCGGGCGTCCGACGATCTCCGGTTCCGAGGGCGGCTTCAGGAAGTCCGACTGATCGTAGAGGGGCTTGGACGGTCTCGGAGGCGTGGGCGCATCGTCCAGGTCGAGCTCGAGCCCGGCCGGTGGCTTCGAGCTGAAGCCGGAGCTCGGACCGATGTCCAGGTCGAGGTCGCCGATCTCGAGGCCGGGGATGTCGAGCGCCGGCTCTTCGGGAGGGACGGGGCCAGACTCCGGTCGCGCGACTTTCGGCTCGCTTGGAGGAGGACGACGGATCTCGGGCTCCGTGACCGCCTGCCGGGAGCGCTCCACCGAGTCCACGCGAGGGATGTCCGGTCCGCGAACAGCTGAACGCTTCGGCGCGGGCTTCGATGGGGGTCGGTCGCTGGCGCGTCCGAACTGGGAGCTCGGCGGCGCGGGCTCGTACTCGGGGGGGGGCGCGGAGTGACCTCCCGAGGAAGACACGGCTCGGCGGAGCTCGAGTCCGGCTCCGACGCCATCGCGAACGAAGACCACGCGGCAGACGCCACGGCGGAGCACCTCCGAGCCGGCACGAGCTTCGAAGATCCCCTGAGTCCCGGGGGGCGGTGGGTCGTCGAGGAAGGCGAAGGCTGCCCGGACGCTGACCGAACGGATCTGGACTTCGAACCAGTCCGTCTGGCCTCGCCATTGGATCCAGAGTTTGGAGAGCTCACCCACCGAGGCGACATGGTAGAGACCCGACGCCCCCGATCGGAAGCGTGATCGTGCTCGCCACGGCCATGCCCCCGCAGGGGGATTGATGGATCAGCGACCGGCGGGGCCCCACCCGCGCTCACAGCAGAGCCGAGTCATCAGGCTTCGGTATGCGAAGAGCACGTGCAGGGCTGGCTTGCCCATCAGCATGCGAGTGAAGAGGCCACGCAGCCCTGAGCGATGGCGGTACTCGACCCGATCGCGGACCCGGGTCTGGCCCTCGTCGACGGGCTCGAGCTCGTGGGTGTGGGCCCACTCGGCGAAGGGACCGGCCGCCTGCTCGTCGACGAACGAGCGCTCGCCGACGTCTCGATGCCGCGCCTTCCAGCGAAGCGGCACCGGACCCAGCCAGAGGGTGAAATCGGCGACCATCCCGTTTTCGACCGCGCCGCCCCGGTGCACTCGAGCGATCATCGGCGGTGGGGTGAGCCAAGGGATCGCGTCCGTGGAGCCATGGAAGCGACGGACCACTTCGAAGGGGGCGTCGACGTCGAAGGTGCGATCCAGGACGGGCATCCAGGTGAGCTTGGGGTCGTTCCGGAAGGCCGGTCAGCCCCTCCGTGCGATCTCTCAAAGCATGACCAATCGGTCACTAATGGTGGTGAATCGCCCTCGCCTGCGTGATAGCTTGGCCGTCATGTGGTGGATGCGGCGGGTGGTCTGGGTGTTGGCGCTGGGCGCGGCCGTCGCTTGTGGCGACGATGGATCGACGGACGTCGAGGACGCGATCCCCGACGGCGGTCCGGTGGACCTCGGGCCACCCGTTCCCGGCGCGCAGACCTTCAGCACCGTGATCCCCGATCAGGAGCTGCTCGCGGGACAGGAGATCGTGAACCGCTGCTTCTCCTGGGAGATGAACAACGAGACCGAGATCTGGGTGAACCGCGTGCGCTTCGAGACCACGCGCGGAATGCACCACTCGAACTGGTTCTTCGTCATCGGCAACCTCTTCGACGGAGAGGACGGTCTGTGGAACTGCCGCGACCGTGGCTTCGACACGGTCGCCGCAGCCGCCGCGGGCGGCGTGCTCTTCGCGCAGTCGACGCAGGCCGCCGGGGAGACGCAGGCGTTCCCCGAGAACACGGCGATGCGAATCCCGGCCGGTGCACGGATCGTCGCCGACCTCCACCTGCTCAACACCTACGGCGAGGACGTCAACGTGCAGTCGCAGATCCACGTCGACACCATCCCCGCCGACACGGTGGAGACGCGCCTCCGTCCGCTCGCGTTCGACTACCTCGACCTGCAGATCCCGCCGCGAAGCAAGAGCGAGTTCGCGATGGACTGCGACTTCACCGAGCCCAACGACGGCCCGCTCGACTTCAGCCTCTACTACGCCCTTCCGCACTACCACGCGCTCGGCAGCGGCATGCGCATGGAGCTCATCGGAGGGGATCGGGATGGCGAGATCCTCTGGGAAGCGTTCGGGAGCGTGGGCGAAGCGCTCGGCCAGACCTTCGACCCACCGCTCGATCTGACGGGCGCCACCGGCATCCGCGTCACCTGCGCCTACGACAACCCGACGGACCAACTCGTGCGCTACGGCGTGGGCGATCAGGAGATGTGCGTGATGCTCGCCTTCACCGACTCGAGGCTCACCTGGGGCGGCGGGGTGTTGGAGCGCAGTGGGGACGAAGAGGTCTCGAACGACGGGGAGACCTCGTACCACGAGGCGCCCTGCCGAATGATCCCCTACGCCTCGCGCTGACTCACCGACACGCGCGGCGACGGAGCTGAGGGACGTCGTCCGCGGAGGCTCCGCGGAGGTCGAAGATCATCCGGTGGACGGTGGAGCTCCGGTGACCGGCATACGCCGGCGGGACGGATGACGAAACGATGACCGAACGCGAGTTGACACTTG
>CAYXAP010000102.1:12044-15556 GCA_964462035.1 uncultured Sandaracinus sp. | reverse complement strand
GGGACGAGGGCTTGGAAGAGGAGGGCCTTGGCCAAGGGATCCGCGTGGCGGGTGAAGAAGGTGCGGGCGGGGTCGCGGTCGGCGCCTTCGCCTTGGTCGGGGCGGGTGGGGATGGCGGCGACGAGGTGGAGGGCGCTGGTCTCGTAGTGCTCGGCGGAGCGCTCCTTCAGGAGCTGGGCGAAGGGGTCGAGCTGGGAGTCGCCGGTGCGGCGTCGGGGGGCGTGGAGGATGCTGCGCTCGATGCCGGCGTCGAAGAAGACGTCGCCGGGGGCGATGGCGGTGCCGTCGGCGTCCTTCAGGGTGACGGGGCTCTCCCAGCGGTGGCGGGTCCAGATGAGCTCGTCGGCGCGGCCGCTCTGGCCGACCCACAGGCGACCGAGGTCGCCGCGCTGGCCCTCGCCAGGCGTGTAGCCGCCGCGGGCGGTGCGGCGGCGCTCCTTCTCGCGGTCGAGGAGGCCGTCGAGCCAGGCGAGGACGTCGCGCTCGCGCCACTCGCCCTGCAGGGCGCGCGGGCGCGGGTCCCAGGCGGCCCGGAACTGGTCGAGCGCGTCCAGGCGCAGCCGCTCCATGGCCAGGCGCGCGACGCTGAAGACGGCGCGGAGCGCTTCGCGATCGATGGTCGCGGCGAAGCCGCCGCCGCCGGGGACACGGTCGAAGAAGACGAGGTGCCAGGCGCCCTCGAGCTCCACGAGCGAGACGTCGGCGAGGCCCTCGCTGCCGCGGACGGCGGTGCGGAGGGCGAAGCGGCAGGCGGTCATCAGGGTGGCCGCGCCTTCCTCGTCGAAGGGGGTGTGCACGAAGCAGCCGTCGGTGGCGTAGCGACCTTCGGCGGGGGTCTCGAAGCGGCGCTCGTCGCGGAGCTCGCCGGCGCCGTAGCGGCGTACGCCCGAGGCGCGCTCGGTGAGCTGCACGCGGCGCATGCCCACGCGGGTGGGGCGACCGCCGAGCGAGCGCTCCTCGAGGGCGGCGACGATGGTCTCGGGGCTCGGTTCGTCGACGCGCACGGCGGCTTCGACGACGCTGGTGGTCGAGGTCGGGTCGGCGTGGTCGAGCAGGATGCGGCGGGCATCGGCGACCTCGTCGCGCAGGACCACGAAGGTGCCGAGCCGGTGGCGCACGAGGCTGCCGGGCGGGTGCTTCACGGAGGCCACGGCCGCGTCCACGCGCGCGATCACGGTGGCGGTGCCCTCGTCGACGAGCTCCACGCGCGCGTCGACGTCGCCGACGCAGCGCGGATCGATGGGCTCGCCGAGCGGCTGCTCGCGCGCGGTCTGCAGGACCTCGCGGGCGACGGGGGCGTCGCGCTTGGGGTCGAAGAGGTGGTGGGTGCGCGTCCGGATCTGGCCGGTGCGCTCGAGCCGGTCGAGGATGGCGTCGCCGAGGTCGCCGCCGAGCCGCCGCCGCAGCGCCTCGCGCTCGTGGGCGCGGCCGAGGGCGCGCTCGAGGTGGCGCTGGCGGAGCACGCGCGGCTCGACCACGGTGGCCGGTCGCGGCAGGCGCGCGAGCGGTTCGCCGTCGCTGGCTTCCTGATGGAGCACCACGGCTTCGTGGGCCGGCGCGGCCAGCACCAGGATGGCGGCGCGGTCTTCGGTCATGGCGCCCGCGTGGAGCAGGCGCACGGCCTCGCGGCGCGCGTCCAGGTAGCCGCCGTCGATGAGCACGACCTCGGCCTCGCGCGGGTCGTCGGTGTGCCGCTCGCCGCGCGGTAGATCGAGGCGCTCGCGGCGTCGGCGTCCGTCGCCGGCGCGGCGGGCGTGCCAGCGGAGCCCGGCGGCCTCGCAGGCTTCGGCGAGCGCGGCGGCGCTGGGGGCGGAGCCGTCGGGGCCGCGAAGGTCGGTGCGGCGCAAGACCAAGCGCGCCGCGCGCGGCGCGCTCGAGCGCTCACCGAAGAGCCGCAGCGGCGCGGCGAGCAGATGCCTTGCCCAGCCGAGTCGCCCATCGGTCGCGGGCTCGCCGTGCGGGCGCGGCTCCGGACCGGCGATGGCGAGCAGCAAGGTCGGGAAGCCGCGCTCCTCCATGAGCGCACGGCGCGTCTCGTCGAGCGCCCAGAGCCGGCGCATCATCAGGTGCAGGTGCATCTCGGCGATGCCCACCTGGTCGTCCACGTCGTCGGCCACCACCAGCGCGAGCCGGTCGAGGAAGGGCTCGGCGCGCGCGTCGGCGAGCACGGACGCGTCGAGCCGGTCGATGTCGGTCACCACCACGGTCGGGATCTCGCCGCCGAGCAACATCGTGCCCAGCGCGTCGCCGGCTTCGACCACGCTCACGCTCCAGCGCGCGGGCGAGCGCTGGATGGCGTCGCGGAAGCGCTCGGTCCAGCCGCGCACGTCGGCCTCTTCGGGGAGCACGACCAGCGTGCTGCCGCCGCGGTCCATGGCGACGTGCACGGCGGCGAGCATGGCCACGGTGCTGCGGCCGGAGCGCTCGGCGGCGCTCATCAGCGCGTGCGGCGCCTCGCGGGTCTGCGCGCGCACCGGCGAGCGCGCGACCTCTTCTTCCAGCGAAGGCGTGTCACCCTCGCCGCGGCCACCTTCGACCCGCCAGGCCTGCACCAGGTGGTCGAGCACGGCGCTCTGGTGCGCGTGCAGCTGGTCCTGGCCGGTCAGCGCGCGCAGCACCTCCACGACCATCGGGCCGAGCCCTTCCGGTGGCGGCACGGTCCGACCGTCGGCGGCGTCCTGCGGCGTGCCGAGCGAGCGGCTGCGACCGCCGGCCTCGAGCGCGGCGGTCGCGGCCTCGCTCGGCGCACGACCGGCCACCGAGGCGGTGAGCTTCTCGAGGAGGGTGGTGGCCACGACCTCTTCCTCTTCGGTCGCTTCCTCCTCTTCCTTCTCCTCTTCCTCTTCGTCTTCGAGGGGGCGACCGGGCAGCAGCAGGTGCAGGGTCCACACGAAGATCAGCAGGCCGCCGAGGATCCACATCCCCGGCGCCGGGTGCCCCACCTGGAGCGCGAGGTCTCCGAGCGCGGCGTCGAGCACGTCGGCGGCCTCGCTCGCGGCGCCGGTCGCCGCGTCGATCTCGCCGCCACAGCTCGGCACCGGGTTGCCGCGCTGACCGACCGCCATGAGCCCACCGGCGGTCAGGTGCAGGGGCACCAGGATGAAGAGCAGCCGCGTCGACCAGCGCTTGAAGCGGTCGTCGGCCTTCCGGGCCGTGGTCGCGCCGACCCACCAGCGGGGCAGGTCCGCGTCGGGCGTGTCGTAGCGGACGTCGACGCCGATGGTCCGCACCGACGAGGGCCAGCGCACCAGGATGAAACGGATGATGACCACCAGCAGCGGCCAGAGGGCCGCGTGGATCATCACCGCGAGGGTGGGGTGGTCCTCGAGCGGCAGCAGCGGCGCGGCCCACGAGCGACCGAGCAGCACGCTCTCGAAGTAGCCCACGCGCGCCCAGGCGTCGTCGGTGACGCCGAGCGGCGCGGGCCCGAGGTCATGGGAGAGCAGCGGATCGACGAGCCGCGCGAGGGTGTAGATGCCGATGGCGATCAGCGTGGCCATCAGCCAGGGCGG
>CAYXAP010000102.1:0-11944 GCA_964462035.1 uncultured Sandaracinus sp. | reverse complement strand
CCGAGGCAGCGCGCCTGGCGGCGGATGAAGGTGGCGATGGCCTCGGCGGCCTCGTCGGCGGAGCCGCTCACGCCGAAGGGATCCCACTCGGCGATGGGCGACGCGTGCGGACGGCAGGCGTCGATGAGCGCCTCGGCGTTGGCGAAGGGCACGTCGCGCCGCCACTCGCGCTTCCAGTGATGGGCGCGCACGAGCGTCTTCAGGACATCGGCCATGCGGGTCGCGCGTTGATCCGCGGGGAGGGCGCGCCGGATGGCCTCGGCCCCGACCTCGCCGACGAGCGGCTCCACCAACGCGCTCCGATGGCCGGCGGGCCCCCCGGCCAGCAGCTCGCTGAGGTCCTCGCGGACCACGCCGCCCTCTTCGTAGCGGCGCACGCCGAGCCGCCGCAGCTCGTCCAGGAAGCGGCTCCGCGCGTGGCGCAGCGCGCGGTCCACGAGCGCGAGGCGCTGCCGGTCGCGCGCGATGGCGTCGGCGATGGCGAGCAGCGCTTCCACCCGGGCCACGGCGCGCGCGAGCTGCAGCCGCGAGGCGTAGTAGTCGAGCACCGAGCCGCGCAGGCCCCGCACGGTCTGGTCCAGCGCCTTCCAGGTCTCGCGGAACCGGTCGCGCACCTCGAGGAACGAGCGCCGGTAGCGGGGCACGAGGATGAGCGTTGCGAGCAGGAGCCCGATGAACGTGGCGGTGTAGGGCGCGCGCTCGGTCAGCCACGGCAGGAGCCACTGCGGCGGTGTGCTCACCTTCGTCAGCGCGCGAAGGAGCGGCGGCGCGAACGAAGCCCAGGCGGCCACGAAGAGCAGCCCGAAGACGATCATTCGACCGAGATCCGGCTTGGCGCGCGCCGCGTCGAGGAAGCTCGCGTGAGCGGCTCGCAGCTTGTCGAAGCTCGGCGCGGGCGGCGGCTGCACGTCGTCGCGGGCGCGCACCGCCTCTTCCAGCCGCTCGGCGACGTCGCGCTCGAGCACCTCGAGGATCACGTCGGCCTCACGGAAGGCCTCCGGCCGCGGCGGGTCGAAGAGGACGTGGTCGATCTTCGCGCGGATGGCTTCGAGGAGCTGGTCGCGAATGGCCTCCACGCTGCGTCGCTCGCGGCCGACCAGGTCGTCGAAGCGGCGCCGCTGCATCAGACGCCACGCGGTCTCGACCTCGCGCATGCGCTCGAGCGACCAGCCGACCGGCGGCTCGGCCGGTGGCCAGGGCTGGTCCGACGAGGCGTCGCCGGTGTCCGGTCCGTAGGTGTCGCGGAGCGCTTCGCCCGCGGCGTGCCAGGGCGGCTCCGGGTCCGGCTCGTGCGGCGCCACGTAGCGGTCGATCAGCGTGCGCACGTCGGCGGCGGCGGTGTCGGGCGCGTCGAGCTTGGCGAGCTCGACCTCTTCGAGCGCGTCGAGGCGCGCGTCGTCCAGCGGGATGCGGTCGGCGTCGAGGATCGCGCTCGTGAGCTCCAGCGCGACGCGACACTCGGCGTAGCGGGCCAGCGCGCGGCGGGGGAGCTCGGCGACCGCGCACACGAAGGTCGCCAGCGGCTCGTCCGGCCGGCGCCCATAGAGCAGACCGCGCGCGTCGGGGAGGGCGTCGAGCGAGCGGATCAGGAAGGTGGCGAAGTTGCGGACGCACGCCTCCTGCTCGGCGTCGCCCAGCACGCTGAGCTCGGCGACGTCCTCCAGCAGGTAGAGCTGCGGCACGGCGCGTTCGGCGGGCGGCGTGCTGGTCACCCCATCGCTGAGCGCGCGCAGGGCATCGAGCACCGCGTCGCGCTGGTCGGCCTCGAGCGAGTGCGCGTGGGGCAGACAGAGGAGCGGCAGCACGAGCAGCGCGCGCTCGTCGTGCTTGCGGTGCCGGCGGAAGAGCGGCTCGTAGCGCGCGAGGAGCTCCGCGCCGATGCGGGGGATCAGGGTGGGGAGCGCCTCGCGGACGCCGGGCTCGGCCAGGTGACCGAGCACCAGCACGTGCAGCCGGGTCGGTCCGTCGCGACCGGGCACGTCGCGGTGGGCGATGAGCCGCGCGTGGTCGAGCAGCACCCGCGCTCGCTCGGCCACGCGGGCGGGCACCTCGGCGATGATCCGCCGCGCCGAGCCGCTCCCGTGGAGCTCGGCGGTGACCAGCTCGAGCCCGACGTCGCGGACCTCTTCCGCCAGCCGAATCGGGTCGATGGTCTCGCCCGGGAGCCGGAGCGCCGAGGCGGTCTCCTCCGCCAGCCGTCGAGCGATGCGCGCGCCGAACGACCCGATGCCGACCACGATGGTCGGCTGCAGGGGATCTCCCCGCTCGGGAGGGCGACGGCCCCCGCCGTCGCCTGGGTCGCGCTCGTCCATCGCGGTCGTAGCGTCAGCCGAGTAGTGCGTCGATCAGCGCGGCCGATCGGCGGAGCGCCTGGTACCGCTTCTCCTCGGCGGCGTCTCGGTCGTCCTTCAGCTCCAGCTTCACCGCTTCGCTCTTCCAGTTCTTGCCGGCGGCCTGCAGCGCGGCCTTGCCTTCGTTGCTCTCGGTCGCCTTGCGCGCGGCGTCGACCAGCGGCGACACGGCGGTGTCGTAGATGGCCGGCTTCGAGTCCTCGGTGGCGAGCATGGCCTCGGCCGCCTCCATCGGGTCGACCCCCAGCGGCAGCTCCACGCCCTCACCGAGTGAGAGCTTGTAGCCGTCGTCGTCGTGAACGACGGTGCCCTCGGTCCGGCCGAGCACCAGCGCGGCGATGGCCAGCCGCGTCCGCTCCTGCGCCGCGAGCATGGTCTGCCGCGCCTCCGTCGGGTCCAGGTCCGGCAGACCCTCCCAGTGATGGTCGATGTGCAGCGGCCACGCCTTGTCCTTGCCCTCTTCCATCTGCTGGAAGCGGCGGTAGGCGTGCTTCATCTCCGCGTTCAGGTGCGGGAAGGCGAAGAGCGGCACGCCGAGGATCGAGTGGTAGATCACCAGCCGCTCCGGGTCGGGCCAGCCGCGGAGCACCTCGGCACCACGGCCCTCGGTCGCTTCCTCCATGAGCTCGCCGATGAGCCCCTTCTCCACCGTCTCGTGGAGCCCCAGCAGGACCATGTCCGCGTGCTTGAGCGTGCTCTTGGCCTCCGGGCTGTAGCGGGTCAGCGGCTCGGCCTTGCCGAGCGTCGCGTCGAGCTTGCGGCGCGCGTAGCGGCGGAGCTGGTCGTCCTCGCGGAGCTTGCTCGGCAGCAGCGGCGCCTCGTCCTTCAGCGCCTCGGTCGGGTCGGCGTCCGGCCGGCCGCCTTGCAGCGCGTAGTAGCGCGCCTCGAGCAGGAGCGCGTCGTCCATGCGGAGCCCGGCGCGCTCGTACTCGTCGTCGCTCTCGGGGTCGCCCATGATCGTCTTGCTCAGGAAGCTGCGGGCCACACCGACGAGCGCGGACTCCACGTCGGTGACCATCTCGCGCGCGGTGCGCTCGATGGGCCGGCCCTTCGGGTCGCGCTTCGGTCGCATCGCGTCGCGGACGGCGGCGAGCACCGCCTTCGGGTCGCCGATCTCGGGGCGGCTCTGGACCTGATCGGCGTAGTACCAACCCCAGAAGCGCGTGCGGCTGGTCGGGTGCTGGAGCACCTCGACGTCGAGCAGGTAGTCGTTGCTCTGGCTGCCGACGAGGCCGCCGTCGTACTCGAAGCGGCGCGCCTTCTCCTCGAGCTCGTCCGCGAGCCGGCTCGCCGAGGACTCCACGTTGCGGAAGCTCGCGCGCATGCGGTCGGCGGTGCGGCCGAGCGCCGAGAGGATCTCGTGCATCGCCTGCTGGATGATCAGCGCGCGCTGCTTGTCGACGTTCTGGTTGAAGCTCGCGACGGTGCGGTCGCGCGCCTGCTCGAAGTCGGTGTCCTTGCGGGTGATGAGCTTGTCCCAGCCGCCGTAGGTCTTCTTGATCTCGGCGGCGTGGGCGTCCATCTCGCTGCGGAAGCGCGAGTCGCGGCCGAGGTCGGCCTCCTTGCGGAGCCGCGCGATGCGCTCGGCGCGCTCGTCGATGGCGTCGCCGGCCAGCATGCCGCCCTGGCGGCGGAAGGTCGTGAGCACGTAGCGCTGCTCGTAGGGGTCGAGCTCCGGCGCGCCGCTCGGTCCGGCCTCGGCCAGGAACTCGGCCCACCAGTCGCCGAGCTCGAGGCGCTTGAGGTGGGTCGCGGTGCGCGCTTCGACGGCGGCGCGGGCCTCGGCGACCTCGCGGTTCAGACCGCTGACGGTCGCGGCGGGCGTCCACTGGTCGTCGAGGATGCGGTCCGCGCTGATCTCGCGGATCTTCGCGGTGAGCCCCTTGAGCTCGTCCTCGATGGCCTGCAGCTGGCTCTCGAGGGCGGTGCCCGCGGTGTCCTTCACCTTGAGCAGGCGCTTCCACACGCCGCCCTCGCGGTCCTCTTCGGCGAGCAGGTCCATCTTCTGCTGGAAGCTCGCGTCGAGGCGCTCGGCCTGGGCCTCGGGGCTCAGCGCGGCGAGCTCGTCCGGGTCGACCAGGAAGGCCCGGAAGCGCTCGCGCTGGGCGTCGCTCACCAGGTTCGGGTCGTCCATGAGCAGGTAGCGCCGGACCGCGGTCGCGGCGTAGCGGCGCGCGCAGTAGGTCAGCAGGTCCTCGCGCGGGAGCAGGAGCAGCGAGGCGCCGAGCGTGCCGAAGAAGGCGGTGTAGCCGTCGTCGCCGAGCTCCGGCGGGAAGAGCGCGCGGCTCTCCTTGGTGTAGTTGTCGTAGTCGGCCTGCTGCTCGCCGAGGATCGGGCTGAAGATCTGGACGTAGGTCGCGTCCGCGAGCGCCTCGCCCACGTCACCCACGCTGAAGCGGCTCGGCCGGTCGACCAGGTAGAGGATGTCGTAGGGCCGCCGGGTGATCGTGCGCTTGGACTTGTCCCGCGGGTCGTAGTGGAAGGTGAGCTCGTTCGGCGGCGCCTGGGCGTCGAGCTTCATCAGGTGCTCGGCTTCCTTGAGCGCGGCGTAGCCGTTCGCGAGCGTGCCCTCGCGGTTCATGCCGACCTTCTCCTCGAAGGCGTCCGGCAGGATGGCGAAGCCGAAGAGGCGGGCACGGTCGTCGCCGATGATGTCGCGCAGCAGGTAGCTGAGCGGCAGGAAGGCGCCGCTGCCGGTGCCGCCAGCGACCGAGAAGTAGACGAAGACCTGCAGCGGCGCGCCGTGGCGACGCATGCCGTGGCTGTGGTGCTGGACGCTCTGGATCACGTCCTGGAGCTTGCGGGTGACGTCGCCGACCTCGGCCGCCCGGAAGAAGCCGAGGCGGCTCTCGATCCGGATCTGCCCCGCGCCCGCGCCGCTCTCCTCGCGGAAGCGGTACCAGGGGTGCACCCACTGGGTGAAGTACTCGTCCTCGGCGGCGAAGGCCTCGCCGCGGCGGAGCTTGGTGTACTCGACCTTGTCGAAGTCGGAGATGCCGATGGTGACCTCGACCCCGCCGTTCGGGAGACCCCGCAGGTGGGCCAGGTCGGCCTCGTTGGTGTCGATGGCCACGAAGCGCACCAGGTCGCGATACTTCGCGTCCCACTCCGGCGTGCTGCGGAGTCTTTCGGCCACCCGCGCGATGGCCCGACCCCCCGAGCCGCCGAGTCCCACGAAGAGGGTCGGAGTGACCTCACCAGGCATGATCTCGATCGTCATGGGGCGTTGGTACTAAACCCCCGGATTCTTGGGAAGGATCGCCTGTATGGGACCGCTCAGGGCAGCCGGTCGCGGAGGGGGGCCAAGTCGGGGTCGTGTCGGGCCCGCTCGAGGCGCTCGGCGCACCGGGGGCAGCCGGAGCGCTTCAGGTCCTCCAGGACGGCCAGGGCCGGGGCCTCCTGGCCGAGCTGGGCGAGGGCGCAGGCCAGGTTGTAGCGGCTCATCGGGTCGCGGGCGTCGGTCATGGCCGCCGTGGCGAAGAGGGCGGCGGCGTTCCCGAAGTCCCCAGCGCGGTGGGCGCGAAGGGCGGCGGCGTTCACCCGCCGGGCGCTGGCGGTGGCGATCCGGTCGCGCTCTCGGTCGCCGTGGGTGAAGTCGGGGTCGATGGGCTGCAGCGCCAGGGCGCGACCGTCGGCCTCCGCGGGAGCGATCGTCGGCAGGTTCAGGCCCGCCGGGAGCCGAATCCAGCTCATGGCGTCGGGATAGTGACCGATTCCGGGCGCCTCGTTCTGTCCGCTGACCTCCACCAGCGCGTGGCGACCGTTCGGGCTCGGCCAGACGCGCACCTCGATGGGCAACGGGCTGCGCGCCGTGATCTGCTCGGCCAGGCTCATGTCCTCGATGTCCCGGCCGTCCTCCGGTCGACCACGGGTGATCGGGCGCTCGAAGAGTGGCACCCACCCCCGCGCGCCGAGCGCGAAGACCTCGAGCCGCAGCGGCGGTTCCAGGTCGTCCTGGGGCGTGACGTGGGTCAGCGTCGCCCGCAGGTGAGAGGCCGCGATCTGCGTCGGCGCTCCCGGATAGGATCGCTGGCGCGGCAGCGGGCGGTCTCGCCACTGGGGTCGGTCTCGCGGGTCCCAGCGATCGAAGCCGTAGGCGAGATCGTTGCAGGCCACCCGCTGCGCCGGGGTCTCCGAGTAGAGGTCGAAGCAGCCGACCGGCTCGTCGTCGCCGCGGCGGAGCACCTCGAGGGCCAGCACGTCCTCGCAGCCCACGCCCTGCATCCGCACCAGGGCGCTGTTGCCGGAGGTGCTCCAGCCGACCACTTCGCGCCGCGCGCCACCATCGCAGCAGGCACAGGCCGAGGCCTCCGACGCCGTCGCCAGCATCACGGTCGCCACGATCATCGTCGCGGCCACCGAACGAAGAATCACCCATCGAGTCATGGCCCGACGCTGAGCACCTCCCGTACCAACGGGCGCTGGCGACCCGTTTCCCGCCGTTTTCACCCATCACGACTGCCCGACGTCGCCGGCCGCGGCCCACGGCCCACGGTCGCGAGTCAGCACCCCCACGCCCGCTGGCAGGGCCCCCGGGGAGCCTCGAGAACGGAGAGCCGACTCCGACTCCGAGAATCGAGAACCGACTCCGACTCCGAGAACCGACTACCGACTCCGAGAACCGACTCCGACTCCGAGAACCGACTACCGACTCCGAGAACCGACTACCGACTCCGAGAACCGACTCCGACCCCCGAGAACCGACTCCGACCCCCGAGAACCGACTCCGACTACCGAGAACCGACTCCGCGAGCCGACTCCGACTCCGCGAGCCGACGCCGACTCCGAGAACCGACCCCCCGCGGCTCAGCTAGGCACATCTCCGAGCCTTCCCTGGCGGCCGCCGTAGCCGCCGGTTCTCGCCCGTCCTGCCCGTCCTTCTCGCCGCGCTCGCGGACGACTCGGCGTCGGCGCGGTGTCCGATCGAAGCGCTCCCTTGGCATGCCGGATGCTCTGGTGATGAACCGACCGCGAGGCGCGACCGTCGCGCCCGCGTACCAAGGAACTCCCCATGTCTACCGGTACGTACGTGGCCCCCGCGGCCCGATGGATTCGTGCGTCTTCCCTCCTCCTCGTGCTGCTCGGCGTCGCCTGTGGCGACGACGACGGCCCCTTCACCGACCCGGATGGGTTCACCCCGGAGACCGATGCCGGCCCGCCCGACGATCGGACCTTCCTCGAGCTCTGCTACCAGCCGGAGCTCTACTGCGAGCGGCTCTACGCCTGCGCCGAGCCCGAGCGCCTGGCGAGCGACCAGCTGCTCTTCGGCCACGAAGACGAGGCGAGCTGCGTCGAAGCGCAGCACGCCATCACCGGCGTGCTCTGTCACGCGCTCGAGAGCAGCCTCTGGGCCGGCCGCATGACCGTGGACCGACCGAAGCTGGTCGCGTGCGTCGACTACGTGGCCGAGCTCTCGTGCCACGAGTACGTGCACGCCGACCCGACCACCCACGAGCTCTGCCAGGGCAGCCCCTTCCTCTCGCCGAACGTGCCGCTCGGGGGCGAGTGCACCGAGAACGCCGAGTGCATCGCACCGGCCGACCTCTGCACCGCCATCGAGGACGCGAGCGGCCAATGCGCGGTGGCACCGACGGTGGGCGAACCGTGCCTGAGCGGTCTGTGCGCCGAAGGGTTGCAGTGCCTCGACGAGGTCTGCGTCGTGCCGACCAACACCTGCGCGAACGAGTTCGACTGCGCCGACGACGAGTGGTGCGATCAGCCCGGCAACGACTTCCGGGTCGAGTACGAGACCCCCGACGTCCTGGGCATCTGCACGGCGAAGGAGGCGCTCGGCGAGACCTGCGAAGACCTCGTCGGCTGCATCGAGGGCCTCTACTGCGACGACACCCGCGGCTTTGACGACGACGGCTTCCGCCGCCCCGGCCACTGCACCGAGCCCCGCGAGACCGGCGGGGCCTGCAACGAGCCCGCGGACTGCGTGAGCCTCGAGTGCTCCGACGCCGGCACCTGTGCCTGAGCGCCTCGCCTCGAGGAAACGGCCGCCCCGGCAACTCGCCGCGGCGGCCGTTTCCCGTTTTTTGGACCGACGAAACGGACGAAGCCCGTCCCCCGCGTCCCAGGACGGGTATGCTGTGAGCGTGCTTCGTCCCCTTGCTTCGTCCGTCGTCCTGGTCGCGCTCGCCACGAGCTGCGCGGAGCCCGTCGCCTCGCGGCAGGCCCCCGTGGTCTACGGCGTGGATGGGCGCACCGAGGTCTACGCCCACCCCAACGCGGCGCTGAGAGGGGTCGCCGAGACCGCGATCGCGATGAAGGTGGACGACGGCTACGTCGACGCCACCGATCCGGCCGACGTGGTCCTCGACTACGCGCGCACGCTCGGCGAGGCGCAGGGGCTCTGCACGGGCGAACGCTTCCGGTCCCAGATCGAGCCGGGCACCTGCTCGGGGACGTTGATCGACGACCGCTACCTGCTCACCGCCGGCCACTGCGTGGACGAGCCGGACGACTGCACCGACGACGTGTGGGTCTTCGGCTTCCGCTACGCCGCGGATGGGGTGCTGGCCACGCTCACCGAGGACGACGTCTACGGCTGCGCCCGCGTGCTCGCCTATCACGACGACGGAGACGTCGACCACGCGATCGTCGAGCTCGACCGCCCGGTGGTCGGCCACACGCCCGCGACCGTGCGGGTCGAGCCGGCCGGGCTCGCGCTCGGCACGCCGCTGGCGCTCATCGGGCACCCGAACGGCATCCCGATGAAGATCGACGACGGCGGCGAGGTGACCTGGACGAGCGCGGACGCGACCTTCCTCAACGCGACCCTGGACGCGTTCAACGGCAACTCCGGCTCCGGCGTCTTCGATCACACGGGGCAGCTCATCGGTCTGCTTCGCGGCGGCATGGACGACTACGTGCCCGCCGGCGGCTGCAACGTGGTCAACGTCATCGACCCGGCCCCCACGGACGACGGCGAAGAGCTGACCTACGTGCGCCCGGCGCTCGAGGCCTTCTGCGCCGAGCCGGGGATCGAGTCCGTGCTCTGCGACTGCGACGGCCCCTGCGTGCCCGCGCTGCCGGGCGACCGCTGCGAAGAGGCGGAGGTGATCCCGCCGATCCACCAGATGCTCACGGGGGACATGGAGCTCTTCGCGCCGCACACGGTCGGCAGCTGTGGGGGCGCCGGCCGGGACCGCATGTGGACCTTCACCACCGACCGCGAGCTGCACTTCACCGCGCGGAGCAGCGGCTACGACACGGTGCTCTACCTCCGCGACGGCTGCGAGGGGTCCGAGCTCGCGTGCGACGACGACATCGACCGCAACTCCGATCGTGGGTCGCGGATCGAGCGGACGCTCCCGGCGGGCACCTACGTGCTCTTCCTCGACTCCTACGACCAGGAGGTCGGGAGCTACACGCTCACGCTGACCTTCGCCGAGCCCGGCACGGACGCGGGCATGCCCATGGCGGATGCCGGCCCCGCGGAGCGGGACGCCGGCACGGTTCCTCGCGACGCGGGCACCGCGGACGCGGGCGGCGAGAGCTCCGGCACCGGCGGCTGCAGCTGCCGCACGACCGGCCCCGCCGGCGCGCCGCTGCCGCTGGCCTTCGCGGCGCTCTGGCTCTTCATCCGCCGCCGCCGCTGAGCTCGGAGCTCAGAGGGCGCGGCAGCAGAGGGCGAGACCGCAGGTCTCGGAGACGGAGTCGGTGCACGCCATCGAGGTGATGCAGCCGGGGATGCCCATCTCGCGGAGGTAGTAGGGCGACGACGCCGCGTCGACGTGCACGTAGAGGTTGTCCGCAGACCCACAGGACCCGCCGGCCGTGCCCATGCCGCAGTCCGCGCCCTCGCCGACCAGGTAGGTCGTGGTCGCCGGGTCGCAGAGGACGCTCGGCGTGCACAGCCCCCAGCCCCCGCCGAGGGCGGTGCAGGCGGCCATCGCGGCGGTCGGGGACGAGAAGTTGCCGCCGATGTCCGGCGTGTAGACGCACTGGGTGCCGACCATCGCGCCGGGGCACGAGTCGCAGTCGGAGTCGTCGCTGCTGGTGCACCCGCTCGGACAGCATCCGTCGGCGGTGAGCGAGCACGCCGGCTCGGTGCCGCCGGTGCAGGCGCCCGACGTGCAGGTCCCGCCGATCTCGCAGCCGACGCTGCAGCTCATCCCTTCG
Organism: uncultured Sandaracinus sp.; assembly: GCA_964462035.1. GTDB lineage: Bacteria > Myxococcota_A > Polyangia > Polyangiales > Houyiibacteriaceae > UBA1660. Next base: position 1,466 of record CAYXAP010000102.1, on the reverse strand, counting down.
TTCTGCGCCATGCTGCCGCAGGTTCCGTCGGCGGGGTTGCACGTGCCCACCGAGCAGAGGCTGTCCATGGCCGTGCAGTCGACCGGGGTCGCCCCACCGCAGGCCCCCGCGGTGCAGCTCTCGCCGGTGGTGCAGAGGTCCCCGTCGTCGCAGCTGGTGCCGTCGGTGACCGCGCGGGTCTTGCACAGCCCGTCGGCCGGATCGCAGAAGGGCTCCTCGCACTCGTCGACCGGGGTCCCGGAGCAGTCGAGCGGGGTCCCACCCACGCAGGTGCCGCCGCTGCAGGTGCCCACGTCGCAGAGGCTCGAGGCGGGGCAGGCCGCGCCGTCCGAGTCGGCTTCGAGCGTGCAGCGCTCCGCGACCGAGTCGCAGACGACCTCGTTGCAGGGCGTGGCGCTCATGCCGCAGTCGTTCGGCTCGCCGCCGCCGCAGGTGCCACCGGTGCAGGTCTCACCGACCGTGCAGAACTCGCCGTCGTCGCACGCGATGCCGTCCTCGGCCGTCGTGGCGGCGCAGCTGCCCGCGGCGCAGACGGCGACCAGGCAGGGGCTCATCGGCGCCGGGCAGTCGCTGGCGACCGTGCACTCGCCCATCGTGGCGTCGCCGCGACCGCCGTCGGTTCCGCCGCCGTCCAGGCCCGAGGCATCGGGACGGACGCCGAAGTCGGACGCCATCCGCGGGTCGTCGCCGCAGCCGAAGAGGGAGAGAGCGAGCGCGAGGGCGCTCCATCGTGCGAGCTGATTGGCCATGGGCTGCCTATGTAGCATCCCTCGCCCCCAGACCCCCCTCGACGAGCCCGAGCCGAGCCGCAGCCCGCGTTCTCCCGGCCGTCAGTTCGGGTAGGCCGCCACGAACGCTTCGCCCGCGACGCCGGCCGGATCGGAAGGCATGCACCCCGCAGGCGCGGCGGGCACCAGACCCGTGGCGTCGCACTGCGCCGGGTCGACGCTCAGACGGATGCGCCCGAGCCCACCGGCCGCGGCGTTGGCGCAGCGGCTGCCGCCACCGACCCGGCCGCCCTCGACGGTGACCGTGCCGAGCAGCTCCATCGCGGGCGCCGACAGATAGATCACGCCACCGCTGCCGCCGGCGCCGCACCAGTAGTTGTTGGCGCCGCCGCCCCGCCCGCCGTTCGCTCGGATGGCGCCGCTCGAGGAGACGTCGATGGAGACGAAGGAGCTCAGCCGCAGCGCGCCCCCGCCGCCCCCACCGCCGCCGCCGGTCCGGGCGTTGGTGGAGCCGGCCGACCCGGCGCCGGCGCCGCCGCCGCTGCCCGGCTCGAAGACGGTCATGACCGGCAGGTCCATCGCCGCCGCGCTGCCGATCGAGCCTCCGCCGCCGTGGGGACCGGCGGTGGGCGTTCCGCCAGCGTAGGGTGCGCCGAGTGACTCGGCGCCGCCGCGACCGCGCCGGTCGCCCATCGCGTCGCCACCCGCGCCGCCCTCGGGGCCGCCGCCGTCGCAGCC
>CAYXAP010000101.1:0-15705 GCA_964462035.1 uncultured Sandaracinus sp. | reverse complement strand
GAGAGAGGGTTTGGGTGCCAAACCCTCAGGAAGACGTGCCGAGGATGAACAGGGCCATGATCAGGATGTTGATGAGGGCGAGGGGAAGGACACCCTTCCAGCAGAGGGACATGATCTGGTCGTAGCGGAAGCGCGGGAGCGACCAGCGGACCATGAGCTGGAACCAGACGAAGACCACGATCTTCGCGAGGAAGCCGCCGACCTGAATCGCCAGCACGCCCCAGTGGGCCATCGGGATCTGGTCCTCGAGCACCCAGTTGGTGCCGGGGATGGCGACCTCCCAATCGAAGGGAAGGTCGAAGCCGCCGTGGGTCAGGAAGGGGATGTCCCAGCCACCGAAGAAGAGGATGGTCGCCAACGCGGAGAGCACGACGACCTCGACGAACTCGCCGGTGAAGAACATGCCGAACTTCATCCCCGAGTACTCGGTGAGGTACCCACCGACGAGCTCGGACTCACCCTCGGGCGCATCGAAGGGGATGCGCTTGGTCTCTGCGATGGCGCAGGTGAGGTAGAGGATGAAGGGGATCCAGAGCGGCGGGTAGAGGATGCCCCAGAAGTGCTCCGACTGGTACGACGCCATCTCCTCGAGACGGAGCGTGTTGTAGAGCATGAAGCAGGGGACGATGGTCAGGCCGAGGGCGACCTCGTAGCTCACCATCTGGCTGGCGGCGCGAATGCCGCCCATCAGCGAGTACTTGTTGTCAGAAGCGTAGCCGCCGACCGCGGCGCCGATGATGCCGGTGCCCGCGACCGCGAAGATGAAGAGGATGCCGACGTTCAGCGACGCAACCTGCATCGGCACGACGGCGCTCTCGAGGGTCGACGGGTCCGTCGCGAAGGGGATGTGCGCGTCCCAGTAGTCGAGGTAGAGCGCGTCCGCGAAGGGGATGACCGCGAAGCTCGCGATGGCGGGGATCAGGGTGATGATCGGCGCGATCGAGAAGAGGAACTTGTCCGCCTTGGGCGGCATGAAGTCCTCTTTCCAGATCATCTTCAGCGCGTCCGCGAGCGGATGCAGCAGCCCGAGCAGCGTGATGGTGCCGCCGCCCTCGACGATCTTCGTGTGGGCCTTGTAGCCCAGCATGGACGCCACGCCGAGGAGCCCGAGGACCGGGATCGCGATGTAGTAGACCTTCGCGTCGAGGCCGAAGAGCACCGGCTCCTCACGGAAGAGGAGCAGGATGGCCAGCAGCGCGACGGCCAGGAACATGCCCAGCCACGAGAGGTAGGCGCCAGCGCGCAGCGGCGCGCGCAGCCCGTCGAGCATCGCGACGACGCCCTTCGGAAGCGGAATGCCGGCGCGGTGCGGACCCACGCGGTCCTGCATCATCGCGGACTGCCGACGCTCGGCCCAGACCAGAGCGGGAGCGAAGGCGCCCACGACGACGAGGAGCACGAAGAGGATCTTCGCGATCGATGCGATCAGGATGGCAGTGGTGCTCACGCTCTCACTCCGCGGGGGCCGGGGCCGCCGAAGCCGGGGCCGGGGATGGGGTCGCCGTGGCGGCGCTCTGGGCGAGCGCAGCGCGAACGTCGGCGACACGGGTGAAGCCGAGGGGCGAGTCGAGCTCCTCGGCGATCTGGGCGATGGTCTTCCAGGCCGGTTCGACGCCGGCAGGCGCCGGGATGGCCCGCTGGAAGGTCTGCGCCATGCCCTTGGCGTTCACGAAGGTGCCGAAGGTCTCGGCCCAGCTCGCGACCGGCAGGACGATGGAGGCCAGCTCGGTGAGCGGGCCCTCGTTCGCCGTCAGGCAGATCAGCGTGTCGAGCTTGAGGAGCGGCTCGAGCTGGGCGGCGTCCTCTTCGCAGACGGCGCCGAGCACCACGAGCGCCTCGACCTCGCCAGCCATGACGTCCTGGATGAGGTCCTCGGTGTCCTCCAGCTCGCCACCGGCCGCCGCGAGGGCACCGGCGCGGTTCGGGTTGTGGTCCGTGCTGCGGAGGATGTCGTCGCCCTTCCAGTCCGGGCGAGCGGCGAGGTAACGCTTCTCGGCGCCGACCGCTTCGGCCAGGCGAGCCAGGGCGAAGTTGTCCTCGCTCGAGTGGAGCGCGCTGAAGACGAATCCGATCTTTGCGCCTTCGGTCTGCTCGAGGCGGAGGGCGACGTCGTCGATGGCCTCTTCCGGGAGCACGGCTTCGGGCTCGTCGCCGCGACCGATGGTGGCGGTGGTGACCCGGCCTTCGCTGACCTCGGTGTAGGTCATCATGCCGTCGTCACACATCCAGAACTTGTTGACGTCCATGTTGTCGCGCGGGCGGAGGCGGTAGACCTTGCCGTAGCGCGAGTCGTAGTCGACGTGGCTGTTGCAGCCGGTGGCGCAACCGGAGCAGACGCCTTCGACCGACTTGAGGAACCAGACCCGCGCCTTGAAGCGGAAGTCACGGCTGGTGAGCGCGCCGACCGGGCAGACGTGCTCGGTCATGAGCGTGTAGTCGTGGTCGAGCTCGCGGCCCGGGGCGAGGACGATCTCGTTGCGGTTGCCGCGCTCGCGCATGTCGAGCACCGGGTCGCCGACGAGCTCGTCGCAGACGCGGATGCAGCGCGTGCACATGATGCAGCGCTCGGCGTCGTAGACGATGGTCTCGCCGAAGCGCACGCCCTTGGGCTTGTGCACCGGCTCGGTGCGCTTGCGCTTCAGGTCGTGCTGGTGGTCCAGCCAGTAGTCCTGGAGCTTGCACTCACCGGCCTGGTCGCAGATGGGGCAGTCGACCGGGTGGTTGAGGAGCAGGAACTCCTGCACCGAGTGCTGCGCCTTCTCGACGTCCTCGCCGACGGAGTCGACCTCCATGTCCGGCTGCGCCTCGACCTGGCACGCCGGCATGAGCTTCGGCTTGGTGTCGGGCACGTATGCGCCCTTCTTCTCGTCGAAGCGCATGATCGGCATCTGCATCTGCCGACCGCTCTTGATGTGCACCAGGCACATCCGGCAGTTCGCCGCGATGCTCAGGCCCGGGTGCCAGCAGTAGTGGGGGATCTCGATTCCGGCGCGCCACGCGGCGCGCATGATCGTGTCCCCCTTCTCGAAGGGAATGGTCTGACCGTTCAGAGAAAAGGTAGGCATCTTACCTGTCGCACTCCCCGCCAATCATGTTGACGGAGCCGAAGGTGGGGACGATGTCGGCGATCATGTCGCCGATCAGCATCTCGCGGGAAGCCTGCAGGTTGAACCAGCAGGGGGGGCGGACGCGGACGCGGTAGGGCGTGCCGCTGCCGTCCGAGACGATGTAGAAGCCGAGCTCGCCGTTGCCGGCCTCGATCATCGAGTAGACCCGGCCCTTGGGCGGCTTGATGCCCTCCATCACGAGCTTGAAGTGCGCGATGGTGGCCTCGATGGTGTCGTAGACCTCACGCTTCTCGGGGAGCATGATCCGCGGGTCCTCGACGTTGATCGGGCCCTCGTCCGGCATCTGCTCGAGCGCCTGCTCGATGATGCGCATCGACTGCCGGATCTCTTCCATCCGGACCATGAAGCGGTCCCAGTTGTCGCCGTCGGTGCCGACCGGGACGTCGAAGTCGAAGCGGTCGTAGAGGCTGTAGGGATGGTCCTTGCGGACGTCGTAGGCGACGCCGGTCGAGCGGAGCATCGGACCGGTCACACCGAGGGCGAGCGCGCGCTCCTTGGTGAGGATGCCGATGCCCTGGGTGCGGTCGAGGAAGATGCGGTTCTTGAGGAGCATCCCCTCGGCCTCGCCGACGACCTTGCGGATCTCCGGGAGGATGGCGCGGACGTCTTCCTTGAAGCCCGGCGTCGGGGGAGCGGCCATGCCGCCGATGCGCCCGAAGCTGTGCGTCATCCGGGCCCCGGTCTCCTTCTCCAGGATGTCCCAGATCCAGTCGCGGACCTTGAGCAGCCACAGGAAGGGGGTCATCGCCCCGAGCTCCATCGCGCTCGCGCCGTTGCAGGTGAAGTGGTCGCAGATGCGCGCGAGCTCACCGAGCAGGACCCGGTAGTAGGCGCAGCGCTCCGGCACCTCGATGCCGAGCAGCTTCTCGCAGGCGAGCGAGAAGCCGACGTTGTTCAGCATCGGGGAGACGTAGTTGAGCCGGTCCGCGTAGGGGTAGACCTGCGCGTAGGTTCCGCGCTCGCAGCTCTTCTCGAAGCCGCGGTGCAGGTAGCCCGGCTGGACGTCCACGTTGAGGATGGTCTCGCCATCGAGGTCGAGGACCATCCGGATGGTGCCGTGCATGGCCGGGTGGCTCGGCCCCATGTTGAGCCGCATGGGCTCGGTGGGGAGATCGAGCGCTTCGGTCTCGGTGAGGATCTCGTCGATGGGCTCCATGACTTACTCGCCCCCCTCTGCCCCGGCGGCTTCGCCGGCGGCCGCCATCTTGGCGGACTGCTCTTCGGCGACCTCGGAGTCGCTCAGCGCGCGGCGCTCGCCGGTCTGCAGACCGATGGACGGCGAGACCTGCTCGCCGACGCCCGCGAGGCGCCCCTCCCAGTCGATGCGACCGAAGGGCTGGCCCTCTTCGATGCCGAAAGGCGGGAGCTTCAGGGTGTCGTCCACGTCGCGGTACTCGACCAGCGGCTGCGCCTTGTCGATCGGGTAGTCCTTCCGCAGCGGGAAGCCCTCGAACTCCTCGTACATGAGGATGCGGCGGAGGTCCGGGTGGTCGGCGAACTCGATGCCGAACATGTCGTAGACCTCGCGCTCGGCCCAGTTCGCGCCGGGATAGACCTTGGTCAGCGTCGGCGCCTTCTTTCCGTCGGGCACGCGGGCGCGGAGGAAGATGCGGTGCTTCTTCTCCACCGAGCGGAGGTAGAGCACCAGGTCGAAGCGCTCTCCGCCCTCGGCCTCGCGCTGGGGCCAGTCCACGGCGGTCAGGTCACCGAAGTGGTCCATCGCGCAGTCCGGGTCGGACTTCAGGAATTCGGCAGCCTTCACCCAGGACCCGAGGGCGATGGTGACCTCGTCGTCGCCTCGGAAGTCGTCCGTGGCGAGGACCTTGTCGCCGAACTCCTTCTCGAGCTTCTTCACGACCTTCTGGCTCACGAGCGACCTCCGGAGGGCGCGTCGTTGCCGGTGCGCTTCTTGGCACGGAGCTGAGCCAGCTTCGGCACCTCACGGGGAGGTACCGTGACAGGCTCGCCATGGACGCCCTTCTGGATCTTCTCCATGAGGAGCATCAGGCCATCGAGCACGGCTTCGGGCCGGGGCGGGCAGCCGGGGATGTAGATGTCGGTCGGGACGATCTTGTCCACGCCCGGAATCGTCGTGTAGTTGTCGTAGAACCCACCGCAGCTCGCGCAGGTCCCGAACGCGACCACCCACTTGGGCTCGGTCATCTGCTCGTAGATGCGCTTGAGGGCCGGGCCCTGTCGCTGGCTGATGGTGCCCACGACCCAGAGCACGTCCGACTGCCGCGGACTGAAGCGCGGAGCCTCCGCGCCGAAGCGGGCGACGTCATAGCGCGGCCCGGCGACGGCGAAGAACTCCATGCCGCAGCACGCCGTCGCGAACGGGTACTGGAAGAGCGAGTACTTCCGAGCCCACGCCAGCAAGGCGTCGAACTTGGTCGTGAAGGCCGGGACCGGCAGATTGCCGCCGAGCACCTTCATCTGCTTCGGCTGGTCGGTCACTTCTCCCATTCGAGGGCTCCCTTTTTCCACGCGTAGACCAGGGTCACGCCGAGGATGACGAGGAAGAGCAGCATCTCGACGAAGCCGAACCACCCGAGGTCGCGGAACATCCCGCCCCACGGGTAGAGAAAGACGGCCTCGATGTCGAAAACGACGAAGAGAATCGCTGTCAGGTAGAACTTCACGCTCAGGCGGATGTGGTTCGCACCCGTCGTGTTCGAGCCGGATTCGTAGGGCAGGTTCTTCTCGGGGCTGGGCTTCTTGGGCCCGGCCAGGGTGGTCGCGAGGAACATGCCGAGCGCGACCGCGGTGGCCACGCCGATCATGAGGAAGACCGGTAGGTAGGTGTCGAACATCGTTGCCTGTGTTCTGGTGGCACCGGGTCCGCCTGGGACCCGATCCGGATGGGTCAGAGGCGCGAATTTCGCCCCTGAGCCGAGCACTGCTCGTGCGGGTGTCTAGCCCCCTAGGGAAAAACTGTCAACGAACCCCTTGGGGAAGGGAAAAATCCATTCCGATCGGCAGCGGGCCCGGAGATTTCTCAATGGTTTCGTGGTTCCTCACGCGTCTCACTTCGCGGAGCCCCAAGAATCGCCCCACCCCACGTCCACGACCAGCGGGACCGCCAGCTCGATGACCCCCTCCATCTCCTCGCGAGCCAACGTTTCCAGGGCTTCGCGCTCCCCCTCGGGGACCTCGAAGAGGAGCTCGTCGTGGACCGTCAGGATCATCCGGCTGACCCGCCCTTCCCGCTCGAGGCGCCGGGCGATCCGCACCATGGCCTCTTTCATGAGATCGGCCGCCGTGCCCTGGATCGGGGTGTTTCGGGCGATCCGCTCGGCCCCCGCCCGGAGGTGTCGGTTCCGGCTTCGGATGTCGGCCAGGGCCCGCCGCCGCCCGAGCAGGGTCGTGACGTAGCCGGTGGACTTCGCTTCCTCGACCACGGCGTCCATGAAGTCCTTCACGCCCTGGTAGCGCTCGAAGAAGGCGTCGATGTAGCGCTTGGCTTCGCTCCGCTCGATGCCGAGGTTCCGGGCCAGCGCGAACTGGGTCTGGCCGTAGATGACCGCGAAGTTCACGGTCTTGCCCTGCCCTCGCTGCTCGTAGCTGACGTCCTCGGAGGCCACGTCGAAGAGCGCGCTCGCGGTCCGGCGGTGCACGTCCTCGCCCTTGGTGAAGGCGTCCACGAGCTCGGCGTCGCCGCTGAGGTGAGCGAGGATGCGGAGCTCGACCTGGCTGTAGTCGGCGGCCATGAGCTGGCAGCCCTCGGCCGGGATGAAGGCGTCGCGGACCTTCCGGCCGAGCTCGGTCCGGATGGGGATGTTCTGCAGGTTCGGGTCCGAGGAGCTGAGCCGGCCGGTCTGCGCGACGGCCTGGTTGTAGCGGGTGTGCACCCGCCCACTCTCGGGGTGGACCGTCTTGGGCAGCGCGCTGAGGTAGGTGCCCTCGATCTTCGCGATGGTTCGGTGCTCGATGATCGTCTTGGGTAGCTCGTGCATGGTCGCGAGCTCCTCGAGGACGTCTGCGTCGGTGCTGCGCGCGGTCTTGGTCTTCTTGATGACCGGCAGCTCGAGCTCGTCGAAGAGGATCGTCTCGAGCTGGCGCGGCGACCCGACGTTGAACTCGTGGCCCGCGAGCTCGAAGGCCTTCTTCTCGAGGGTGGCCAGCTCCTCGCGCGCCTCGGCGGCCATCCGGTCGAGCAGGTCGGTGTCGATGCGGACGCCCACTCGCTCCATCTCGGTGAGCACGCCCGCGAGGGGCAGCTCGAGGTCGTAGTAGAGGCCGTGGAAGTTCTCGTGCTGCATCCGCGGCGCGAGCAGGTGCGCGAGGCGGAGCGCGTAGTCGGCGCGGGCGCCGGCGACCTTCGCGACCTCCTTCACCTCGACCTCGTCGATGCCGACCCGTTTGCGGCCCTGCTTGGTCACCGAGTCGTAGCGGGCCACCTCGGCGTCGAGCTCGTTCTGGGCGACCACGTCGAGGTGGTGGTCACGCCGGCTCGGGTCGTAGAGATAGCTGCCGAGCGACACGTCGAAGCTCAGGCCCCGCAAGTGCACGCCCTGGCGAGCCCAGGCGAGCGCCTCGCGTTTGTAGTCGGCCGCGATCTTCGGGAAGAGCGAGTTCTCCAGGATCGGCCGCAGCACGCGGAGGGCCTGCGGGATGGTGAGCTGCTCGGGCGCCCCGAGCGTCCGGTGTCCGAAGGGCAGGTACGCGCCGTGGGTCTCGGACCACGAGAGCCCGACGCCGATGATGTCGCCCCGGAGCGGGTCCTCGTCGCTGAGCACGGTCTCGATGGCGAGCTCGCCCGCCGCGCGGATCGCCTCGGCAGCGTTCGTCAGGTCGGCGACCGTCAGCAAGGTCTCGACGTCGCCCGCCGCGGCCGGTGCCGGATCGAGCTGCGCGAGCAAGCGGGTGAACTCGAGCTCGCGGAAGAGCTGCCGCACGTGCTCGTCGTCGCCGCCGGTCCACTTCAGCGCCGCCGGCTCCACCTCGACGTCGGCGTCCTCTCGCAGGGTGACCAACTCCTGGCTCAGGAAGGCCTGCTCCTTGTTGTCGCCGAGCTTCGCCTTCTGCGACTTGCTCTTGATGGACTCGAGGTTCTCGTAGATCCCCTCGAGGGTCCCGTACTTCTCGAGGAGCTTCGCCGCGGTCTTCGGCCCGATCGACGGGACGCCGGGCACGTTGTCCGAGGTGTCGCCGATCATCGAGAGCGCATCGCGCACCTGGTGTGGAGGCACGCCGAACTTGTCGATCGTCTCCGGCACGCCGAAGACCCGGTCGCGCATGGTGTCGTACATGACGACGCCATCGCCCACGAGCTGCAGCAGGTCCTTGTCCGCGCTGACGATGACCACCTTGAGCCCCTGCTCGCGGCCCTTGCGGACCAGGGTCGCGATCACGTCGTCGGCCTCGTAGCCGGGGTGCTCGAGGAGTGGGATCTCGAAGGCGGCGAGCACCTCCATCACGCGGTCGATCTGCTGTGAGAGATCGGGCGGGGGGGCCTCGCGGTTCGCCTTGTACTCGGGGTAGCGCTCGCTCCGGAAGGTGCCGCCCCGCGCGTCGACGGCGACGCCCAGCATCGCCGGTTGCCGATCGGACACCAACTTGAGCATCATGCTGGTGACCCCGCGAACGGCATGGGTCGGCTCGCCGCGGCTGGAGCTCATCGGGGGCAGCGCGTGGTAGGCGCGGAAGATGTATCCGCTGATATCGACGACGTAGAGGGCCTCGGGGTCGCCGGGGCGGGGCAGCTCGGTCGGGGCGTCGCTCATGGAGCGCGCACCTTCCCAGGGGTGTGCATCGGGGTCAACGGGCCCTAGAGACGAGCACGGGGAGGATCCAAGTGATGAAGTATTTTTCAGTGGTAGAGTAATGGCGATGCTTCGCTTCGCCCCGAGCGCCGCAGCGCTCATCGCCCTCCTCGCCTCCGTCCCGACCACGAAGGCCCAGGACTCCGAGGAGCCCAGGGCGGCGCTGATGCGCACCGCCACCGAGCTCGATTCGGTCCGCGGGGCCCTGGACCGGATCGCCCGTTCGGCGCTCGACGAGCTCGAGGTGGCGAACGTGACCGGTACGCTGGCGCTGGACCTGGAGCAGGCCCAGCTCGCCCTGGGCTGCATGTCGGTGAACGCCGAGTGCCTCGGCTCGGTGGCCGAGGAGAACGGCGTGCAGCTGCTGCTGGCACCTCGGCTGGACGACACGGGGGACGAGCGGGTGCTCACGATCACCCTCTTCGACTCGCGCAACGGCTCGGTGAGCCAGGCGACCCGGCGGGTCGACACGGCCGAAGGGAACGACGCGATCCTGGACAGCGTGCCCGGCCTGCTTCGGGAGCTCTTCGGACTGCCAGCCCTCGATCAGGAGGACCCGGCGCTGACGAGCGGGGCAGGTGATGGAGGGACGGACGGCGGGACTGGCGACGAGGTCGGTGGCGGCGACGGCATCGTGCAGCCCCCGCCCCCCGAGGACGGCGTCGGCGCCGGTGGACCGATCCTGCTCGGAGTGGGCGGCGCGGCCCTCATCGGGGGCGTGGTCGCGGCGGTGCTCTTCAGCAGCGCCGACGACGACTGGAAGGCGGCCGCGGCCACGGTCAACGACGGAGCCTCGGCCATGGACGCGGCGGACCTTCGAAGCCAGGCCGAGACCCGCGGTCGCGCGGCCACGGCACTGCTCATCGGTGGCGGCGTGCTGGCCGGAGCGGGGCTGGTCTGGCTCCTGGTCGACGTGATGGGCGGGGATGACGCCGACGCGAGCGGCGACGTGAGCGTGACGCCGCACTTCGGAGTCGGCGGCGGTGAGATCGCTGCGGGCCTCGCGCTGGAGATGGACCTGTGACCCGACTCGCCCCCCTACTCGCCGTGCTCTTCGTCGGCTGCTTCGTCTCGAACCCTGCCGAGTTCGAGGACTGCAGCGACGATTCGGACTGCCCCGCAGGGCAGTCCTGCGTGTCGGGCTTCTGCATCGTCGGGGACGCGGGCGACGCGAGCGTGGACGCCGAGGTCGATGACGACATGGGCCAAGCGGACATGGGCCCCGAGACCTGCACCCAGACGCCCAGCATCTGCGACGAGAACGAGGAGTGCTGCTTCGGGGAATGCGTGACCTTCGGGTCCGGCGCGAACTGCGGCGGCTGCGGCGTGACGTGCACTGCGGGCGAGTCCTGCTGTGGCCCCGATGGCGGACGCTGCGTGCCGGCGGGTGACGAGGCCTGCGATTGCCCCGTGGGGTGCGGTGCAACCGAGATGTGCTGTGCGGGCACGTGTACCGAGGTCATGAACGACGTGAACAACTGCGGCGGCTGCGAGGTGACGTGCGATCCGGGTCAGCTCTGCTGCAGCGGTGGCTGCGTGGCCAACGACGCGAACAACTGCGGCGCCTGTGGTGAGATCTGCGACCCCTCCGAGATCTGCTGCGGCGCAGCCGGCTGCAAAGACCCGACTGCGCCTGGCTCGTGTGGCAGCTGCGGCAACGTCTGCGTCGACTCCTTCTGCGTGAACGGCACCTGCTGCGGCGACCAGGCCGGTGAGATGAACTGCGACGGCAGCTGCGTGAACACCAACGACAACGACAACCACTGCGGCGGCTGCGGGGTGCGGTGCACCGGACTGGAGGGCTGCGTCAGCGGGGAGTGTAGGCTCCTCGGAGGATGAGCGGCGCGAGCCCCGTCGACGACGTGGACGCGATGATGCGTCCACCGCCCGAGCCGAGCTCCTTCATCGGGAGCGTGGTCGGGCTCCGCTACCGGGTGCAGAAGCTCATCGGCCGCGGCGGCATGGGCGCGGTCTTCCTCGCCGAGCACGTCGAGCTCGGCACTCCGGTCGCGCTCAAGGTCCTCATCTCGGAGCGTGGGGTCGCGCCCGAGGACATCGAACGCTTCATGCGCGAGGCGCGCGCCGCCGTGAAGATCGGCCACCGGAACATCGTGCAGGTCTTCGACCTCGGGCGGATGGACGACGGCACGCCCTACATGGCGATGGAGTGCCTCGACGGCGCGGATCTCGATCAGGTGCTGATGCGCCAGGGCCAGCTGGACGCCGAGCGTGTGTTCTCGATCCTGAAGCCCATCGCTTCGGCCATCGACGCGGTGCACGCCGAGGGTTTGGTGCACCGCGACATCAAGCCGGCGAACATCTTCCTCTCGAACGAGAACGGGGAGATGGTGCCGAAGCTCCTCGACTTCGGCCTCGCCCAGCTGCGGGATCGCTCCGCGCAGGAACGACTCACCGGCACTGGAATGATCGTCGGCACGCCCCACTACCTGGCGCCCGAGGTGGGCACCGGCGGGGACCCCGACGAGCTGAGCGACCAGTACTCGCTCGCGGTCATCGCCTACGAGGCCTTGTGCGGACAGCTGCCCTTCGACGGCACCAACCCGACCTCGATCATGGTGGCGAAGGTGTCGAACGATCCGCCCCGGCCGCCGGGCACGGCGAGCAGCGAGTCGCTCTGGCTGCCGCTCGCGCAAGGGCTGGCCCGGGACCCGCAGCAGCGCTTCGAGAGCTGTACGGCGTTCGTCGACGCGCTGATGAAGGGCTGGGAGGGCGACACCGAGGCTCGATCCGTCGCCACCGAGGCCGACATCCCACCGGTGGAGGCCCCTGCGCTCGACCTTCCCCTCGACGAGCCCCCCGTCGAGCTCCCGCGGCGCGGCGGCTCTCGTGCGGTCTGGATCGGGCTGGCGCTGGTGCTCCTCTCACTCGGCGTGGGCCTGGTCGTGTGGGCGCCGTGGCGCGCGGAACCCACCCCGGTCGTCGAAGCCGACCCCATCGAGCCGCCCGAGCTCGAGCCGCGGGCGGAGATCGCGCCGGTCGAGCTCGAGGACGTGACCGAACCAAACGTCATCGAGGCCACCCCCGAGCCGACGATGGAAGCGGAGCCTACCCCCGTCCGCTCGACCCGGCGAACGATGCGAGCCGCTCCCGCCGAGACGGAGATGGAAGCGGAGACCGAGGCGGCCATGGAGACCGCGATGGTCGAGCCCCCGCCGACCATGACGGCGGAGCTCGAGCGTTCCCCGGAGCGCGCCGCGGAGCTGACGTCCCAAGGTCAGCGCGCCCTGCTTCGCGGTCGGCTCCCCCAAGCCGCGCGCTTCTTTCGTGAGGCCACCTACAACGACCCTCGTCACGCCCCGGCGTGGCGCGGGTTGGGCGTGTCCGAGGAACGGATGGGCCATGCCCCCGAAGCCCGCCGTGCCTACCAACGCTACCTCCGGCTCGCGCCGGGAGCGGGAGATGCGGCCGCGATCCGAGCCCGCATCGCCAGTCTCTGAACAGGGTCCGTTCAGGAAAAATCCGCGCCGACCGTACTGGGCCCCATCGGGGCTCGTGCACAAGGGAATGGCCGCGCCGACCCGCTCCTCGGAGCGACGGTGGACGGCTATCGATTCGAAGAGCAGCTCGGCTCGGGCGGCATGGCGCTGGTCTACGCGGCCACTCACCTCGCACTCGAGCGGCGGGTCGCCATCAAGGTCATTCGGCCTGAGATCACCTATCTGCCAGTGGGCGTCGCCCGCTTCGAGCGTGAGGCCAAGGTGGCCGCGGCGCTGCGCCACCCCGGACTGCTGCAGGTCTTCGACTACGGGCGACTACCGGACAATCGCCCGTACCTGGTGATGCGACTCCTCGAAGGCCGAACGCTCCGGGAGGCGCTCCGACAGGAGCGCCGCTGGCCGCGCGCGCGGATCGCCGCGGCCCTGACCCCCGTGGCCGAAGCGTTGGACGCGATGCACGCGCAGGGACTCGTGCACCGGGACATCAAGCCCGACAACATCTTCCTCGAGAGGGGCGCTGACGGGAGCGAATGCGCCATCGTCATGGACTTCGGCCTGGCCACGCTCTTCCAGGACACCCACCACCTCACCCAGCAAGGGATGCTCCTCGGCACCCCCACCTACCTGCCGCCCGAGGCCAGCGAGCGGGACACTCGCGAACCCGCTGCGGACGTCTATGCGCTCGCGGTCACGCTCTTCGAGCTCGTGGTGGGGCGCCCACCGTTCCGTGATCGGGACCCGGTACGCCTCATGGCTCGCCGGTTGGTCACCGACGCACCGGCACCGTCGGACCTGTTGAAGGGGCTCACGACGGCCGTCGACCCCTTCTTCGCTCGAGCGCTCGCGCGGGAGCCATCGCAGCGCTTCGAGAGCTGTGGGGAGCTCCTGGCCGCCTTCCGAGCGATCGAGGCACCCACGACCGAAGCGCCATCCCTCACCGAAGCACACCTGCCGGAACCATCCGAAGCCCTCCCACCGCTCCCCGTGCCGCGCTGGCCTGGCGCCGCGGCTCGGCTGGCCGTCGTCGTCGGGGTCGCGACGGTTGCGCTGTGGGTGGCCGGTCTTCCGCCCTTTCGCCTTCGGAGGCCGCCAGCGCCACCCGACGAAGCGACGCTCGAGCCAGCCCAGGCCCGCACGGCCCGCGCCGAACCCGTCTCGCCCGCGGAGCCAGAGGCCCTCCCGGACGACCCGGCTGGAGAAGCACCGTCCCTGCCCGAACCGGAGCCGACGGTCGCCCCCGCCACGTCGAGCGAGCCCATCGCTGCGACCCGACGACGGCGACGGCGGCGACCCCGGGCCGAGCAAGCCCCGCTGATGGAGGAACCGCCGCTCGTTGCGGCGACGAGGGCAGGGGCCACCGAGGCAGAGCCCACGATGGAGGCCACCCCGCTGGTGGACCCGGCGCCGCTCCTGGATCGAGGGCGGCGAGCGCTGCTGCGGGGACAGGCGGTGCAGGCGCGGAGTGCCTATCGGCAGGCGACGGGCGTGGCGCCGGAGAGTGTGGATGCGTGGCTCGGCCTGGGCATCGCCTCCGAGGAGCTCGGCGACCGGCTCGCGGCCCGCCGGGCCCTCGTTCGAGCCCAGAGCCTCGCCCGCTCCGCCCGTGAGCGTCAGGCGATCGACGCCCGCCTGGCCAGGCTCGCGGACTGATCCGTCAGCGCAGCCCGTGCTTCCGCAGGAGCCGGAAGAGGTAGCTCCGGTCCATGCCGGCGACCCGCGCGGCTTCGGAGACGTTGCCCTCCGAGCGCTCGAGGAGGTGCGGCAGGTAGTCGGCTTCGAAGCGCTCGAGGAGCTCCTCTCGGGCTCGCTTGTACGAGAGCTGCCGAAGACGTGCGAACGGGTCGCCGGAAGTCTCGAGCTCCATGCCCTCGAGCGCCGGAGGGCGCCCCAGGGCCAAGGTCGCCTCGACGACGTTGCGAAGCTCTCGGACGTTTCCGGGCCAAGGGTGTGTCTTCAGCCGCTCCAGCAACCCATCACCGAGCAAGCGATCGAACTCGTCCGCCGCTCCGAAGTCCCGTGCGAAGAGCCGTGCGTAGAGCTCCACGTCCTCGGGCCGCTCTCGCAGCGGTGGGAGCACGAGCGTGACGACCGCCAGTCGATAGAAGAGATCGAGGCGGAACTCGCCCGCGTTCACCGCTCGGCGCAGGTCCCGGTGGGTCGCCGACACCACCCGAACGTCGATTCGGATGTCGCTGGAGCCGCCGAGCCGACGAATCACCCGTCGCTCCAGCGCACCCAGGAGCTTCGCCTGCAGATCGGCGGGGAGCTCGCCGACCTCGTCGAGGAAGAGCGTGCCTCCGTCCGCCCGCTCGAACGCGCCGATCCGGCGGTCGACCGCACCGGTGAAAGCGCCCCGCTCGTGGCCGAAGAGCTCGCTGGCCACGAGCTCCTGACTGAGCGCCGCGCAGTCGACGATCACCATCGGTCCGTCCCGCCCCGAGAGCTCGTGGAGCGCCGCCGCCGCTCGCTCCTTGCCGGTGCCGGACTCGCCGCGGAGAAGCACGCTGGCGTTCGTCCCCGCGACCTGCGAGAGCTCGAGCATCGCCTTCCGCATCTGAGGCGAGCACCCACGCAGGCCGGCGAGCTCCTCGGTCGCGGCGACGGACTGGGCGGCGGCCTCGCCCACGTCGACCCGAACGAGGGACCGTCCGAGCTCGAGCTCCGAGCCCCGGTCCACCCGTCCCCTCTCGAGCAGCACCGGCCCACAGGCCGTACCGTTGGTGGATCCCAGGTCCACGACGGACACCGTTCCGTCCACGCCCGCGGAGAGCTCGACGTGATAGCGGGACACGGTTCGATCCGTGAGTACGAGGTCGTTGTCCTTGGCGGTTCCGATGGACAACGTCCCTCCCGAGCCACGGGCGCTCGTCCCCGCGTCCGGCCCGTCGACCACCCGAACGCGAAGACTCTCCACCTGGATACGGTCGCGCGCGAGCGCGACCGGCTTGGTCAGGTTCTCTTCCCCCATGACCCACGAGCATCGAGCCATCGTGGACAGAAAACAACCCGTCGTCTCCCGTCCACGAATCAATCGTCGCGCGCGCCTACAACTCCCCTTCTAGGCGGACCGATCAAAGAATGAATGCCGCCATCTGGAATCGCGAACCAGGTGAGGGGCCTCGGAAGGGGTGAGAAGGTGCCAAAACCCTCGACCACGCCTTGCCCCCAGCGGGGAGAGCTCAGCGACGACCACCCCCGACGGGCTCTCCGCAGAAGAGTACGAAAGGTCGCCGATACCCCTTTGATTGAAGCAAGTGTCGGATTTTCGGTCATTGTCATCACGGTTTGAACGAGGCTAACCTACTGACAAGGGGGAATGTGTCAGTGATCACTCGAGAGCAGCTCCCAATCGCT
>CAYXAP010000100.1:0-15757 GCA_964462035.1 uncultured Sandaracinus sp. | reverse complement strand
GAAGAAGTCTGGATCGCGGACGAGGACGACACCGAAGCCGCTTGATCGCCACCCACCGAACGGGCGGTCCCTCTCCATGGACCGCCCGTTCTCTTTCCGTCGGCGGCGGCGAAAGAGCTGTAAGCGTTGCGTGCGAACGCGACTGGCCGAGGCAGCAACTCAGGAACCATGAATCGAACGTCGCTCGCTCTCGGTGCTCTCTGGCTCGGTGTCACCGGTTGCACGGGAGCGTCGGAGAGCGTGGACGGCGGCGCGTCGCCGATCGTCGACGCGTCGAGCGACCTGTCGACCGAGCCAGACGCCGCCGGACCGATGGATTTGGGGCCGGTTCTCGGTGACGGTGGCCCCGGCTCAGACGCCGCTCCGGCAGACGAAGGCCCGTGCGATTCGTCCTTCGTCGACCACTGCGACGAGGGCGCGTTGCGGCGTTGCGAGGCCGGTCGCATTCGCAGACTGCATTGCACCGACGAGAACCCCCATTGCTTCGACACGTCGGATGGCTCCCGCGAGCCCGGTTGCTTCGCGGCACCGCTCGACGCTGCCTGCGGTGAAGGGGTCCCGGCCTGCCGGAGGGATGGCGCGCAGCACCTGTCGCTGACCTGCTGGACGAACCCCAGCGGCGGGCCGCTGATGCAGTCGTACGCACGATGTCCCTCCACGAGCCGCTGCGAGGAGAACGCGGCTGGGCACGGCAGCTGCGTGCCGGACGGCCCGACCTGCTCCGAGGCTGGGGTGGAGTCGTGTGACGGCGACGTCCTCGTCAGCTGCTCATCGACGATGACGGAGTCGCGGCTGGACTGCACGCTCCTGGGGAAGGTCTGCCGAGAGTCGCTCGTGGATGATGACGACGCGCTCTGCATCACGCCCGGCGGAGCGGAGTGCGATCCGCTCACCCACGTCGGAGAGTGTCTCGACGCGACCACCGCTCGGTTCTGCAACGCCGTCGGGATCCTGCGCGACGTGGCCTGCGAGGGAGGCGCGGTGTGCTGCATGCCGACCCCCGACCACTCGGAGGCGTGCTGCAGCCCCGAGACCTGAATGGAACGCAGAGGTCGACTCCTGCGCGGGCTGCTCCTGCCCACAGGGGGTGAATGGCCCCGTGCACGTTTCCAGTCGCAATTTACTTGCGAAAGTTCACTGGTCATACCAGTTGCGGCTTGCTATGAAGCCGTATGTTCAACTTGCATCGGGTGGGGTGCGTTCTCCTTCTGGGGGCCGCGAGTCAGGGGTGCGCGGTGGACGTCACGGGCATCCCGGACGACGATCCTGCGGACGTCGTCGAGGCCGATCTGGGACCGGTCACGGAGCCCGATCTGGGGCCCGCGCCCGAGGACCTCGGACCCCCGCCGGACCTCCCCGAGTGCACGCCCAGCGCCGAGGTCTGCAACGGCGAGGACGAAGACTGCGACGGTGTGGTCGACGAAGCGATCGCCGCCGTCGCCTGCGACGGAGACGACGACGGCTGCATGGACGGCCTCGAGGTCTGCACGGATGGCGAGATGGTGTGTGAGGGCGATGGCGCGACCCAGGTCGGCCTGCCCTGTGATGGGCTCGATGCGGACTCGGTCGCCGAGGGCTCCTTCGCTTGCGAGGGCGACATGCTCGTCTGCCCCGACGACTGCGTTCCCGAAGACGAGAGCTGCAACCAGCGCGACGACGACTGCGACGGCGCGGTCGACGAGGAAGGCGCCTGCAGCGACGAGGCCGATACCTGCCGAGCGCTTCGCCGTGGTGAGTCGCTCTACCTCATCTGTACCGACTCGGGAGGCGACTCGAACTACTTCGCCGAGGGCGAGTGCGACCGCGGCGAATACGACCTGGCCCGGATCGACGATGAGGACGAGCTCGTCTTTCTCTACGGTGAGGCGGGCGCCGGCAACTGGTGGGTCGGCGGTCGTACCGACCGCTTCGACGGCGGTGGGCGGCGCAACAAGAGCAACTGGACCTGGCGGCCCAGCGGGGCCGACGTCGACGAGGACCTTTGGGCCGACGGTGAGCCGAGCGGTGACGGGTCCTGTGCGCATCTCTGGAACGCCAGGGATGGCCGGTTGAACGACGCGGAGTGCAACAACCTCATGAACTACATCTGCGAGGGTGTGCTCCGGCCCTGACGATCGGGCCCTCGGGCCTCGACGAATTTCGTCCCCCGAAGTAGACCGGCGGCATGAGCCTCATCATTCGCCAGCTCCTCGTCGGCCGTGACATCGGTCAGCAGAACCCTGCCGGCGCGCAGATGCAGAACTTCGTCTACCTCGTCGGAGACCGCGACGCGGGCGAGTGCGTGGTGGTCGATCCGGCCTGGGACATCGCCGGCATCGTCGAGCGCGCCGCCGAGGATGGGCTGACCATCACGGGTGCGCTCGCGACCCACTACCACCCCGACCACGTGGGCGGGCACATCTTCGGCATCGACATCGAAGGGCTCGCCGAGCTGATGACCCAGAACCCGTGCAAGGTGCACGCGCACGAGCTCGAGGTCGACGGCATCAAGCAAGTCACCGCGCTCAGCGAGAGCGACTTCGTGCGGCATTCGGCGAACGACAAGATCCAGGTCGGCGCGATCGAGATCGAGCTGCTCCACACCCCGGGGCACACGCCCGGCTCGAGCTGCTTCCGCGTGAAGGACAACCTGGTCGCGGGCGACACCCTCTTCCTGCAGGGCTGCGGTCGGGTGGATCTGCCCGGCGGCGATCCGGACGAGATGCGCCGCACGCTCACCCAGCGCCTCGCGAAGCTGCCCGACGACATGGAGCTCTATCCGGGCCACGCCTACGGCGGCGAGCACGCCTCGCTCGAGGTGGTGCGCCGGACCAACCCCTACTTCCCGGCGCAGCCCTGATCCGGCCGCGGGGCGAAGTGATCGCCGAGACGTTCGAGTGACTCGCCGCAGTCTCGGCGACCACCCGGAGCTCACGGCTGCGGAGCGGAACATGGTGCGCGCTCTGCTCGAGGGCTCGGACATCCTCGACATCGCGCGCGACTATCGGCAGTCGCCCACCGAGATCGAGCGCGACTACCTCGCTCCGGCCTTCGCGAAGCTCGGCGTCACGGACGAGGCCGAGCTTCGCGCGCGCTTCAAGCCCTGACGACGTCCCGGCCGACCGCAGGCTGTGGAGCGTCCGCGTCGAGGGCGTCGTAGGCGACACCAGTGAGCGCGACGCTGGCTTCCCAGAGACGGGCGGCGTCGATCTCGTTCTTCGCTGCCTTGGTCGTGCCGACCTTCACCGGGTAGCCGTTGAGCTGGGTCAGGCCGCGCGGACCGTAGTAGTCGCCGCTCTGAGCCTCGGGGTCGATCGCGGCGCGCAGCGTCGGCAGCGCACCCTTCCACGGGGCCATGGCGAAGAGCGCGTTCATCCACTCGAAGAGCTTCACGTGCTGCTGGAGGTTGGTGCCGGTCCAGCCGGGGTGAGCGGCGGTGACCTTCGTGTCTGCGCCGAGGGCCTCGAGCTTGCGCTGGAGCTCGAAGGTGAAGAGGAGGTTGGCGAGCTTGCTCTGCCCGTAGGACGCGACCTTGGCGTACTTCCGCGTCTCCCAGTTGAGGTCGTCGAAGTCCATTTTGCCGGTGCGGTGCGCCTGGCTCGAGACGTTCACGATGCGCGCGCCCGGCGTCGCCACGATCCGCTCGAGGAGCAGACCGGTGAGGGCGAAGTGACCGAGGTGGTTCACGCCGAGCTGCAGCTCGAAGCCCTGCGCGGTGCGGCTGAGCGGCGGCATCATCACGCCGGCGTTGTTGATGAGCAGGTCGATCCGTTCGACGTCGCGCAGCACGCCGTCGGCGAAGGCGCGGACCGAGTCGAGGTCCGAGAGATCGAGGAGTCGGAGCTCGACGTTGCCCTTCGGGTTCGTTGCCTCGATGGCCTGGAGCGCTTCGGTGCCTCGCTTCTCGCTGCGGCACGCGAGGATGACGCGTGCGCCGTGGTCGGCGAGGGCCTTGGCCGCCTCGAAGCCGATGCCGCTGTTCGCGCCCGTGACGATCGCCGTCTTGCCGCTGATGTCGCCGATGTTCTCGCTGGTCCACTTGCTCATGGGGTGCCTCCTGCTCCGGTCGAGTTTGCTAACCGGTGGTCGGCTATTTAGTGACCGGTGGTCACCAGTCAAGGCGGCAGGGCGATCTTTTTCGCGTCGGAGGGGCGCTGGTGCTGAAATCGTTGGATAAAAGGTCGGGTAGACGAGCGACCGATGGTCACTTATAGTGCCGTCCGTGGACTTCGAGCGCGCCCGACAGCCCGAGCAGAAGGAGCTCCGCCGGGAGGCGATCCTGGAGGCGGCGGCCGCGCTCCTGGAGGAGAAGGGCCTGCACGACATCAGCCTGAGTGCCATCGCCCGGAAGGCGAAGCTCAGCAAGGCCAACCTCTACCGCTACTTCGAGAGCCGCGAGGCCATCTTCCTGGAGCTGCTCCGCAGCGACTACGACGTCATCGCCAAGGACTTCGAGAAGGCCCTGATCCCGCTCGCCGGCAGCGGCAACGTCGAGGGCGTCGCCAACGCCATCGCCAGGTCCCTCGCCTCGGCGCCTCGCGCCCTCGAGCTCCTGGCGAGCGTCGCCAGCATCCTCGAGCACAACGTCAGCGCGGACTACATTCGCGGCTTCAAGCGCGAGATCTACGCCATCGGCGCGCGCCCCGTCTTCGCCGTCCACGCCGCGCTCCCCGACCTGCCCTTCGAGAAGGCGTTCGAGGTCGTGCACATGATCATCGTCTTCGCCGGCGGCCTCTACCCCTCCGCGAACCCGCCGCCGATCGTCGCCGAGGTCATGAGCGAGGCCGAGTTCTGCCAGTTCGCCTTCCAGTTCGAGCCGACCCTCGCGACCCACGCGCGGCTGTTGCTGCGGGGCGCCCTGGCCGAATCCGCGAGCTGATCGCTCCAGCGTGGATGACGCGGTGTTTTGCTCGGGTGGTTCCTCTGGCTGTCGTGGGGCTGCATGTCCTGGCTGGCGGGCATCTGACGAAGCACTCGGGCTGGACAATGGAGGTGCTCGAACCAAGGGTGCCGCCGCCATGACCACCGCCGTCTATCTGACCTGCCGGTCGAAGCCCTTCGAGCGAGGCTTGAAGCCAGACGCCGTGGCTGCCTCGGTGATCGAGGCGTGGCGGCACTCGGAGGCGAACCATCGCCCGGGCATCGTCCCGAGCTTCGTGCAGTCGCACGTCTACCTACCGGAGCAGCGGCGAGAGTTCTTCGAGAACGAGGTCGCGGTGGCGGACTGGGAGTCTGCTCCGATCGCTCCCTCCACCGTCTTCGTCACCACCGGGCCTTGGGCGTGGACCGATCGGCTGCCGGGTCACGAGCGACCGTTCCTCGAAGGGCTGATCGAGCAGGTCTCCAAACACGATCCGTACGCCGTGGTCGGCCTTGCGCATCTGCTCATGGTCGGGAGCTCCGAGCCACCGCCCATCACCGCGCACGAGGTCGATACGGTCGAGGCGGTATTGAGCCACGACTTTCGAGAAGGCGTCCTCGTCGAGACCCGATTGAAGCCGGTCGAGCCCTGGCGCTGACCTACGAGTGGTGAGGTCGCTCCCGCGTGGTCCACATGTGGGGGCGGCGATCCCGTACCCTCCCGGGCTCGTGGCCGTTCGACTCTCTGAATCCAAGTACGTGTCCCGCGACGCCAGCGGGGCCTATCGGCTCGCCGAAGCGGTGGGGCCGATCCTCGACATCCACACGCACCTCGCGCTGACCTACGTGCCCACCGGGCAGGTGGATCTGGAGGCGGAGGCGGTGGCGGAGCTCTATCTCGACCCGGAGACGCCGCTCGAGCTCGAGGAGTACATGAACACTCACTTCGACGACGGGTCGATGAAGGCGATGAAGACCGATCTCTCGATCGGCTCGCTCACGAAGAACGGCATGCGGGCGACGCACACGGGGCCGGCGCTGCGGCAGTCGATGCGCGACCTCGGCATCACGCGCTCGATCATCCTGGCGATCGACCTGCCGCACAGCTCGACGAACACCGACGGTTACCTCACGGTCGCCGAGAACGACGAAATGCTGATCCCGGCGGCGGCGATTCACCCGATGGCGCCGGGCGCGGAGAAGGCGCTGCGCGAGGCGGTTCGCCGCGGGGCGCGCGCGTACAAGATGCACCCAGCGGTGCAGCAGATGCGGCCCGACCACCCGAAGGCGATGCGCATGTACGAGCTCTGCGGTGAGCTCGGCATCCCGGTCATCTGGCACTGCGGGCCGGTGGGCATCGTCGGCGAGCGGACGGACAAGCGCTGCTACCTGAAGAACTACTGGGCGCCGGTGCACACGTTCCCGAAGACGACCTTCGTGCTCGGGCACAGCGGCGCGCTGCAGTACGAGATGGCCTGCAAGCTCCCCAACATGTACGAGAACGTCTACTGCGAGCTCAGCTGCCAGGGGCTGCGCGGCATGCGCCACGTGCTGAGCACGGTGCCCCACGACCGGATCCTCAACGGCAGCGACTGGCCCTTCTATCACCAGGCCGTGAGCATCCTGAAGATCTGCATGAGCACCGAGGGGCAGGACGACCTGCGCCATCGGATCCTGTGGACCAACGCCGCCGAGCTCTTCGGCCTCGACCCCGACATCGACGCATGACCGACTTCGACTCCAGCACCATCCCCGCCACCGGCCGCGACCCGGAGGCCATTCTCGAGACCATGCGCGAGCTGCGGCACCACGACGCCGACTGGCGCAGCGGCAAGACCTGGTCGCTCGTCTACTCCGCCGGCGAGGAGCACTCGGCCTTCCTCAAGAAGGCGCACAACGAGTTCTTCAGCGAGAACGGGCTGAACCCGATGGCCTTCAAGTCGCTCAAGCGCTTCGAGACCGACACCGTCACGGCCATGGGCAAGCTGCTCAACGGCCCGGACACGACGGTGGGCACGCTGAACAGCGGCGGCACCGAGTCGATCCTGCTCGCGGTCTACACCTACCGACAGCGGATGCGGCGCAAGAAGCCGTGGATCAAGAACCCCGAGCTGCTGATCGCGACCACCGCGCACCCGGCCTTCGAGAAGGGCGCGCACTACTTCGGGCTCAAGCTGCGGCGCGCGCCGATCGGGCCCGACTACCGGGTGAAGGTCGACTCGATCAAGCGGCTCATGAACCGGCGCACGGCCGCGGTCGTGGTCAGCGCGCCGCACTACTGCCAGGGAGTGATCGATCCGGTGGAAGAGGTCGCCGCGCTCACGAAGAAGGCCGGCGTGCCGCTCCACGTCGACGGCTGCGTTGGCGGGCTGATGCTCCCCTGGGTCGAGCGGCTCGGATACCCGGTCGCGCCCTGGGACTTCCGCGTCGACGGGGTCACCAGCATCTCCGCCGACCTGCACAAGTACGGCTACGCGGCGAAGGGCGCGTCGGTCGTGCTCTACCGTTCGATGGACTACCTGAAGGACCAGTTCTTCGTGGCGACCGACTGGCCGGGTGGCATCTACGCCTCCGCCAACGTCCCGGGCACCCGTCCCGGCGGACCGATCGCCGCGGCGTGGGCCACGCTCCAGGTCATCGGCGAAGAGGGCTACCTCGAGCTCACTCGCAAGGGCCTCGAGGTTCGCGACCGACTCATCGCCGGTGTGAGCGCCACGCCGGGCATCGAGGTCTTCGGTGACCCGGTCGGCACCCTGGTCAGCTTCGGCTCCACCGACGAGAAGGCGCTCCCGATCTTCGCGGTCGCCGACGCGCTCGGTGCCAAGGGCTGGCACTTCGACCGCCACCAGAACCCGAACTGCATCCACGCCACCTGCGGCGCGAGCAACCTGCAGAGCGTCGACGCCTTCGTCGCGGACCTCGCCGCCGCCGTCGCCGAGGTCCGCGCCAACCCCGGCCTGGCCGACCAGGGCGACGCGGCCATGTACGGCATGATGGCCAAGGTCCCTGCGCGCGGCCTGGTCAAGGTCGCCGTTCGCCGCGTGATGGAGGCCATGTACGCCCCCGGCGCGACCGACCCGGATCTGAGCGACCTCGCCGCCAACGACCCGCTGCTCTCGAAGCTCGACGAGTACGGCGCCGTTGCGCTGAAGGCCGTGGACAAGGCCAAGGAGAAGCTCGGCGCCCTCCTCGGGCGCTGATCACTCGGCCCGCATCCAGCGCACTCGATCGTCGATGCGCTCGCCGCCGACGCATCGGGTGCGCAGCAACTCGCCCGGCTCGGTCTCGGGCGCCAGCGTGTAGACGGCTCGTGCGGTCGACGCCGAGCGGAGCTGCAGCACCGACGTGTCACTCATCCAGAGGTGCCACGGGGCCGAACCGCTGCGGTCCCCTGCGTGGACCTCGAGGACGACCTCGTCGTCGGGGGCCTGCATGCGAGCGCGCGCGACCGGTACGTCCCCGTCGCACCCGAGCTCGGCCGACCCGAGCGGGACCTCCACGACGCCGTTCGTCATCTCTTCTTCGTATTCGGCGCCGTCCGCCCCGTAGATGGCGATCCGCCGGCGCTCCGCGTCGAAATCCACCGCGAGGATGGCCACGCGTTCGCCGATGAGGAAGCCCTCGATCTCCGGTACGCCGAACCCTTCGAGCGCGACCCCCTCGTCCACTCCCTCCACCTGGATGCCCACCGGAATGCCTCCGCCAAAGGTCGCGCCCGTCGCGATGTAGACCACCCCCCGCTCCGAACCCGCGAGCATCACGTTTCCGAAGTCGGGGTTCCCGTCCGGCGGCTCCAGCTCGGAAGGCTCTTCATCGACCGGCACTCCGTAGTGAGCCCAGCTGGGGCACACCTGCGTGTCGACCTCGCCGTCGCGTGCGCACTCGAAGTTGGGCGTCGACACGATCACTCGCGCCCGACTCTCACGGTCTGGCACGACGAAGAGGTCGCTCTCGTCGACCCGCTCCGTCGTCTCCGCGATCGGAAAGCGGTCGCCGCGCGGAGCACCTTCGGCGTCCAGCCAGAGGCCTGTGTAGGCGAAGCCTCCTTCGTCGGGTTCGAAGACGACCACGACGAGGGTCGATTCCCCGACCAACGCGGTCCGTACGTCCATCGCCATCGGCGGCATGTCCGCCACGCGTCGCGCGGGCCCCACCGGTCGTCCGTCCGAGTCGAGCTCGTGGCGCACGAGGAACGCATCTTCTCCTTCGCCCGAGTAGCTCTCGACCACCCGGTGGATCGCGACCCCGCCTGCCGCGGTCGGTGTCAGGTCGCTGACACCGGGCTCACCGCCCCAGGGATCCACGGCCAGCACGTACTCGCCTGCTTCGTCGCCGGTGTGGCTCGACTCCGTGGCTTCCGCGCCGTTCGTCTCCACCGGGGGCTCGCCCCCACCGCATGCGCAGACCGCGAGCAGTGCTGCCCAGGTTCCCCACCTCATCCCGCCAAGCATACTCCAGGCTCGCAGGCCACGGACCTCGAGCTCGGCCACCCGCGAAGGGTCGGGTCCCCATCCAGAGCTCGCGGCGTTCCCGAGCCTGGGAGCGAGTCCGCTCATAGCGCGGCGCAACGGGCGGGGGACGGAGTGCTAGCGTCCTCCCCATCGGGCATGGCGATCTGGACCACCATCGGGACCTTCGTCGGGGGTATCGGCCTCTTCCTCATCGGCATGCACCAGATGACCGAGGGGCTGAAAGTGATGGCCGGAGCGGCGCTGCGCACCGTCCTCTCCCGCTCCACGAAGACCCGCGCCCGGGCCCTTCTCGCTGGCGCGGGCATGACGGCCATCGTGCAGTCCTCGAGCGCGGTGACGGTCGCGACGATCGGCTTCGTGAACGCGGGGCTCGTCGACCTCGGCGGAGCGCTCTGGCTCATCTTCGGTAGCAACGTCGGGACCACGGTCACCGGTTGGTTGGTCGCCGCGACGGGGCTCGACGTGAACCTCGAGGTCGTCGCCCTCCCGGCCGTCGGCATCGGGACCCTGTTGAGCCTCACGGGGGGCGACGGCCGACGAGCGGCGGCGGGTCGGGCGCTCGCGGGCTTCGGTCTCTTCTTTCTCGGGCTCGCGATCATGAGCGAGGCCTTCCGCGGCGTGGCCGACGGCTTCGACCCCGCCAGCATCGCGGTGACGGGCTTCCTCGGCGTGCTGCGCTTCGTGGGCGTCGGCGTGGTGCTCACCGGCCTGACCCAGAGCTCCAGTGCGGCCATCGCGGTCACCCTCACGGCGGCGAGCACCGGCGTGCTCCCGCTGAGCTCCGCGGCGGCCATGGTGATCGGCGCCAACCTCGGCACCACCACGACCGCGGCCTTCTCGGTCATCGGCGCCACCCCCCCTGCCAAGCGTGCGGCAGCGGGTCAGGTCACCTTCAATCTCCTGGCGGCGGTGGTGGCGCTGTTGCTCCTCCCCTTTCTGCTCGCCGGCATCGAGCTCGCCATCCAGACGACCGGGGAGGAGCCGTCGGCCGCGGTGTCGCTCGCGGCCTTCCACACGGTCTTCAACCTGCTCGGTGTGGTCGTCGTCTGGCCGCTCGCCGGTCGCCTGCTGCGCGCGCTCGGGGCTCGCTTCGGCAGCGCCGAGGAGGTCGCTCAGCAGCCGAAGTACCTCGACCGAAACGTGCTCGAGGTGCCGGAGGTCGCGCTCACGGCGGTCGGCCGGGAGATTCGCCGGTCGCTCGAGATGAGCGCCGCGGTGCTGGCCGAAGCTCTCGAGGACGACGCGCCTCCGCCGGCTCGGGTGAACCGCCGGGCGGCGGTGGTCCACCAGCTCGAGCAGGCGATCGGGGAGTTCACCGGCGAGCTGGCGTCGCGACACCTCACGCCGGAGGCAGCGGCGACCCTTCGCGGGCTCCTGCGCGCCGTGGCCCACGCCAAGATCGTCCGGGAGCAGGCCTTGCAAGTCGCCACCCTTCGGCAGAACACGGCGCTGCAGGGGTCACCGACCGTGGCTGCTCTCCGAGCGTCGACCCGCGAGCTCCTGGCGGCTGTCGAGCCGGAGCCCGACCTCGCCATCGAGGAGCGCTGGGAGAGCCTCGAACCTCGCTTCGACAGCGCCCGGGCCGAGTACATCGAGAGCGCGGCCGCCGGTGCGCGAGCCGCGGAGCAGGCCCTCTTCCGAGAGCGACTCCTCGGAGAGATCCGCCGGGGGGTCAAGCACGTGCTCCGCGCCCTCCGGGACCTGCCGGACCCGCCAGCCCCGCCGAACGAGGGTTGAGGTAGGTTCACTTCGGCTCTGCTATTCTTCGCCTCGGGGTACCGTGGCTGCAGTTTTTCGCTTTTCTTTCGCGTTGCTGGTGATCGGGATGGTCGCCTGCACTCCCTCCGATCCGGGTGGTGGTGATGGCACCCCGTGCACGAGCTCGATCGATTGCGATCCGGGCGTGTGCGTCGACGGACGCTGTCGGGTGACACCGATGGACGACCTCGGACCGCGCGATGCGTTCCGGCCGCCGGTCGACATGGGTGGCGACCCGGATACGGGCACCACGATGCCGGACATGGGTCCGGTTCGGCCGGACTTGGGCCCGCCGGATCTGGGCCCGATGCCCGACGCCGACGAAGACGGCGATGGCATCTCCGACTTCGCCGAGGGCCGCGACGACGGCACCGACACCGATGGGGACGGCACCCCCGACTACCTGGACCGGGACTCCGACGGTGACGGGATCATGGACTCGGTCGAGGCCGGCGACATGGACATCCGAACGCCGCCGGTCGACAGCGACTTCGACGGCGTCCCCGACTTCCGGGACACCGACTCCGACGACAACGGCATCGACGACGCGACGGAGGGCACCTTCGACAGCGATCGCGACGGCACCCCCAACTACGCGGACTGGGACAACGACGGGGACTTCATCGCCGACACGGTCGAGATCGACGGCATGCCGGGCTCACCGCCCGACGCCGATGGCGACCGTACGCCCGACTACATGGAGGTCGACTCCGACAACGACACCATCTCCGATGCGGTCGAGGCCCTCGAGAACACCGACGGTGACGCGGAGCCGGATCGCCGCGACCTCGACTCGGACGGTGACGGTTACACCGACGCCGAGGAAGCCGGCGACGCCGATCTCGCCACCCCGCCGGTGGACACCGACGGCGACGGCATCTTCGACTTCCGCGACCCGGACAGCGACGCGGACGGTCTGAGCGACGCCGCCGAGCGCGCGGCGGGTACCTCGCGCACGAGCGGCGACACCGACGGCGATGGCGTCTCCGATCTGGTCGAGACCGGCGCCGGCACGAACCCGCTCGACCCGGGGGACAACCCCCGCACCCGCGGCGACTTCGTGTTCGTGGTGCCCTACATGGCGCCGCCGGATCCGACGCGCGACACGCTCCAGTTCGCGACCTCGCTCCAGAAGGCGGACGTCTACTTCCTGGTGGACACCACCGGCTCCATGGGTGGCGAGCTCGCCCAGCTGCAGGCCGGCCTCAGCGGGACCATCATCCCGGCCGTTCAGGCTCGGATTCCCGACGTCTGGTTCGGCGTGGGCGGCTACGAGGACTATCCGGTGTCGCCTTGGGGTGGGGCGGGAGACATCCCGTTCTATCAGGAGACCGTGATGACCAGCTCGGTCAGCGGCGCCCAGGCCGCCGTGAACCGCCTCGCTCTCGGCTTCGGCAACGACTACCCCGAGAGCCTGGTCCCCGCGCTGTGGTCGCTCGCGACCCGCACCCAGCTCTGGGCTGGCGCGGCGCCTCCGGGCTGCGCCGCGGGCCGGCTCGGCTTCGCGTGCTTCCGATCGGACGCGGTCCCGGTGGTCGTCATCGTGACGGACGCCATCAGCCAGAACTACCCCGGGACGACCTACAGCGGGGTCAGCGGTCCGCCGCCGACCTACGCGAGCGCGATGGCCGCGCTCAGCGGGCTCGGCGCGCGGGTGGTCGGCATCAGCTCGGGCGGGACCGACGTGCGCAGCATGCTCATCGCCATGTCCGCCGCGACCGACACCCGAGACAGCTCCGGGAGCTCCGATCCCTTCTTCTTCCAGGTCGCCTCCAACGGCACCGGGCTCACCACCAGCGTGGTCGACGCCATCGAGAACGCCGCCGAGGTTCCGATCGACGTCAGCGCTCGCGCGACCGATGTGGTGGACCCGGGCGAGACCGTCGACGCGGTCGCCGCGTTCGTGGACTACCTCGAGACCCGCACCAGCGCGGCGCCGGGACTGACTTGCACGACGGGCTTCACGACGATCGACCGGCCCGGCATCGACGGCGACTCCGTGCCCGACACCTTCCAGAACGTCCGCCCCGGCCAGCCGGTCTGCTTCGACATCGTCCCGCGGATGAACACCACGGTGATGCCCACGCTGGACCCGCAGCTCTTCCGCGCGCGGATCGACGTGCTCGGCGATGGCTTCACGCCGCTCGACAACCGCGACGTCTACTTCCTCGTGCCGCCGCGCATCGCCGACCCGCAGGAGTAGGGCTCGGTCACTCCGGAACGCACGCGGCGTCCGGAGTGCCCGCCATGTCACAGCGTTCACCGCTTCGGCAGTCTTCGTCGGCGCCGCAGCCGAGCCAGCACGCCTTGGCCTCGGCGCTCAACGGCAGACACCCCAAGCCCGCGGTGCATTCGTCAGCGCTCTCGCACCGCTGTACGCACAGCGCCGACGCTGGGTCGCTCACGTCGAAGGGGGCGCAGAGAGCAGCATCGCCGCACAGGGAGCTCGGCGTCTCGCCTTCGGTGAGCCATGGGGCGAAGCAGTTGCGAACGCTGCAGTAGCCCTCGGGGAACGCTTCGTCGCGGAGGCACACCCCGAGGCCGAACGGCGACCAGCAATCGTCGTCGATGGCGCAGCCCTGACCGATGCCGGGTTCCGCCACGTCCGGCGAGTAGCGGACGGGCAGGCAGGCGCCGTTCGCCCAGTCCCCGCCCGCGCCTCGTCCGGTCCACTGGCAGCCGTAGCCGTCCCGGCACTCCGCTCGAGCGACGCCGGGCGTGACCCAGCTCTCGGGGTCGTCGGCGTCGTATCCGCCGACCGTGCACGCAGCGAAGCAGGCGGGCTCCTCGAAACCGTCGAGGGGCGCGGTGGTGCAGACCCCTCCTTCGGTGCACTCGTTGCCCTCCAGATCGCACCGGTCCTTGGTGCAGCTGCCGCCGAGCCAGCGGTCGTCCTCTTCGAGGATGCACCGACCCCAGCGCTCGCACCCGGCGTCCTCGGTGCAGGCGTCACCGGCGACGGCGACCGGATCGTGCGGCCCGATGCAACGGGACGTGACGGGGTCGCAGACGGCTCCCGATTCGGTGTCGTAGACCAACGAGTCGTAGTTCAGCCTGGGGTTCCGGCACGCGTCCGGGTTGGACGGAGCGGTGTCGCAGTCGGCGGGCCGGCACTCGTCCGGTGCGGCGTCGCACTCGGTGGGCGTCTGGATCCCGGGGACCCCGTTGGTGTCTTCGCGGGCGATGCGGCACTCGTCGTCGCTCTGGCAGCCCATGACGCAGGCCTCCAGCTCGAGCGAGCATTCGTAGCCCGGTCGGCAGTCGTTCGAGTCCATCCGCGGCGTGCACCGAAGAGCGCAGAAGCCGGGCACGAAGTCGGAGAGCTCCTCCTCGGTGTCGAGGCCGAAGAGATCGACGCACGTCCCACAGGCGCCGCAGACCGGGTCGACCTCGGCCTCTCCGCGCAGGTTGCACTGGGCGTCGGTGACGCCGTCCTGCGGGTACGACGTCGTGCAGTAGCCGCCCGGGAAGAGCGGCGTGGGCACGAAGGTGTCGTCCCCGTCGGGGTGGCCGAGGATCGGATCCCCCGGCCGGCCGAGACCGAACGAGCCACCGCCGAACGTCGCAGGCTCGAAGCAGCGCGACTCCGGGGTGGGGCAACCCAGCCGTTCGGTGCAGGGCTCGCCGATTCCCGGGCACGCCGAGGGCTCCGCCATGCCGTCGGAGTCGCCATCGCCCGGGGTGCCATCCGGCACGCTCGAGTCCGGGATCTGGGCGTCGGGCGGGAACTCCCACGCGGGCTCACAATCGTAGTCGGGGCCGAGGGAGCACGCCGGGCCGCAGCCACAGCCGCCACCGCACCCGGTGCTGGCCATCACGTAAGCCAGCGTCCAGGTGAGTCGGCGAAGCGAGAAGAAAGAAAGGGAATCGCGCATCGAATCTGCCCGCCAACTCACGCAAGAATCGGACCTCGAAGATTCGGCTCAATCCGGCACACGAGCCGCGTCTGGCGTTCCAACACTCGAACGACATTCGCCGAGTGTCGGCGTCACTCCGGGACGCAGGCCGCGCCGGTGGTGCCGGGCATGGAGCGCTCGGTCGGGCGGCAGTCCGCGTGGTGGTCGTCGGGATCGGGTCGCCGCCCAAGCCGGTCCATGAGTAGTCATTGTTCGATGAGGCCGACAGCTGAAATCACGATTGACCGATGCGCGCGGCTTCACCCGATCGCGTGAGCGAGCACGTCACACTTGTCCACGCCCGCCCCTTCGGAGACCCTCGGACCACCGAGGAGGGCGGCATGCGAAAGTGGCTGATCATGGTCGGTGTGCTGGGGTGGGCGTCGCCCGCGCTCGCCGGAAACGACGACTCCTTCTTCCAGGGCAACGAGGCCGCCATGCAGGGTGGGGCCGTCGCCGCGACGGGCACCGGCGCCGGTCAGCTCTGGTACAACCCCGGCGCGCTCGCGGTCGGCGAGGGCAACCGCATCGAGCTCAGCGGCAGCCTCTTCTCGCTTCGCTTCCGCAAGCTCGACCCCTACATGGAGATCGCCGGGCCGGATGGCTCGGTGGTCGCCGCCAACAGCGAGCGGAGCGTCGACTTCCTCTCGGTGCCGTCGGCGCTCAGCTACACCCGGCGCATCGGTCGGCGTGTGCGCGCGGGGGTCGGTGTCTTCGTCCAGGCGCAGGACTCGGTCGATCTCGACAGCGCCCTCACCTGGAACGATGGCGCCGGCACCGACCTCGCCTACC
>CAYXAP010000099.1:0-16277 GCA_964462035.1 uncultured Sandaracinus sp. | reverse complement strand
CACTCGCCGCCGACGACGCTTGCCCGCTTCGCTTTGCTCTCGGGGCTTCACCCCTACCCTCCAGCGGTAGCTCCAGTTGTTTGGACTTCTGGACCATGGCGTCGTCGAGGCTCGCGGGCGTGGTGCCCTTCCCATCGTTATGTCCTTCAGCGGCGCCTCCCGGCGCGGCCTACTACGACTCTGCTGACTTCTCGCTCCGCCGCGCTTGGCGACGTGGCCCTTTCAGGCCCGAGGCGAGATCTCCCCAGGTAAGAACGCTGGCCTTCTCCGCACGACCGCCGGATTTACGCAGGGTCCCTTTGACCACGGGAGCTTCGCTGTCTCGTGCCAGCTCGCCCCGGTCACCCACGCCTCGTATCCGATTCTTGTCCATCGGCCCGCGGATTCGCTCCACCCTTCCTCCAGACGGTCGGTCACCCTTCCGCCCTTGGGCTTCGCTTCCCTCGCTGTGATCTGCTCGGGGGAGGACTTTCACCTCCAAGTCAGCGCCCATGCTGGGCGCACACGAAGAACGCCCACCCCCCGAGTAGGAGGTGGGCGTCATCGACTCGTCGAGCTGGGTCAGGCGGCTTCGACCTCGACCGCGCCGGGCTGCTCCATCGGCTCGAGGAGCTGACGGCGCTGACGGGCGGCCATGATCTTCTTCTGACCGGCGGGCTTGAGCGTGATCCACATGAAGTCGTGGATATCGAGGAAGTCACGCGGCTCGAGACCACCTTCGACGAGGAGCTCCTCGACGCCCTTGGTCATGTGCATGAGCCGCTCGTAGAGCAGGCCCATCGGGCGGTCCGAGACCAGCAGGCCGGGCGCCATCCACTGCGCCTGCAGCGAGAGCACGCGCGCTCGCACCACGACGTGCTCCTTCGGGTGCACGGCGCCGAGGAAGACCGTCGCCAGCTCCCACGAGGGCGTCTCGCCCATGGCCTTCTCGAGTGCGCGGACGTAGCCGTCCATGCGGCCGATGAGCTTCGACTTGCCGTAGAGCAGCGCGCGAAGGGCGTTGATGACCTCCTCGTGGTGCTCGGCCTCGATCGCCTTGAACTTCTTGCGCTCCTTGGCACCGACCAGGCCGGTGACCGTGAGGACCTTGCACGCGGCCTTGTGCGCGTCGGTGGGGTCACCCTGCAGGTTCTTGCGGGTGAGGTGCTTCGCGGCCCGTGCGACGAGCGCGTCGCGGTGCCGCTTGAGCGGGCGCTTGCGGCCGTCACCACGGTGATGCTCGGCGTAGCCCTCGTCCTGGAAGCCGTCCGGGAAGAGCTGACGCAGGTACTCGATCTGCTCGTCCATCGAGGGCGGCAAGATCCGGTTCTTGAGCTCCGGGCGGTCCTCCTCCGGCATCATCTGCTGGAGGGCATCCACGATGCCAGCGGCGACGTTCATCGGTCGGTCGACCGCGTCGAGCAGGTGGTAGTAGCCCTGCTTGAAGTACCGGTTGCGACCGTCCTGGAACTGCATCTGGATCCGATCGTCCATCACGTTTTGCAGGATTCCGAGTCCCCAACTCTCACGCTTCGTGTGGCGGAAGAGGGTTGGCATGGACGAGTTCGGATCCTGGGTCTCGATGTCGTTGGTGATGGGCTGCTGCGAGTTCTTTTCTTCGGTCGCGGTAGTGGACAAAGGGGTCTCCTGGTGGGTGTTGTGTGGTCGGCGGTCCGATTGGCGGTTTGAGCGAAGCGCGCAACAAACCGCGAACGACAAAAGAGTCGAACGCGGGAACACGCGCTGCCCAGGTCGGGCGCCGAGGGAACAGGGCTCTCGAGGGACCGGAGTCCCGATGATTTCCCCGCCTTTTTTGGCTCGTTCTCGAGGCGACGTGCCCAGCGCGAGCCGGGCGCCCTTCTCGAGGGAGTGAACCCACTATAAGGCCATTTCGCTCCGAGCGAAAGGGTGCTCACCCAAATTCATGGGGAATTGTGGACCATTCCGCGATCCGGCGGTCCATCCAGGGCTCCCATCGAGCGTCGTTCAGACCTCGCCCGCGAGGGTGGCGAGGCGATCCAGGAAAGCCCGGGAAGGGGCTTCGAACGCCCCAGCGAGCGCGTCGCCGAAGCTCGAGCGGGGCGGCGGTGGTGGAGCAGCCCTCCGGCGGGCGCCTCCACCGCCGGCACGCGCCGGTGGCGCACCCGGCGCACCGGCGGAAGTCGGCATCGCCGCTCGCGGGGCAGCCGGCGCGCAAGGGACGGGCGGCGGCTGGAGCGCGCGACGCATCCTGTCGAGTGCGCGGCTCACCCGCATCCGAATCGCCCCCTGCCCCACACCGAATGCGTCGGCGAGCTCGGGGTACCCCATGCCATGGCGAAAGCGGAGCACGATGAGTGCCCGACCCGCTTCGTCCAGGCTCGCCAGCGCGCGCTCCACGTCCGCCCGGCGCGCGAGGAGGTCTGGCACGAGCGGTTGGGGATCGATCGCGGCGTCGTCCTCCGCGGGCTCGAGCGCGTAGGGAGAGCGGCCCTGCCGACGGAGGTGATCGAGACAGCGGTTGCGCGCG
This sequence comes from uncultured Sandaracinus sp., assembly GCA_964462035.1. Taxonomy (GTDB): domain Bacteria; phylum Myxococcota_A; class Polyangia; order Polyangiales; family Houyiibacteriaceae; genus UBA1660. The sequence goes on along the minus strand of CAYXAP010000099.1, from coordinate 13,789 downwards.
ATGGCGAGGAGCCACGTCCGCGCGGAGGCGTCTCCGCGGAAGCCCTCGAGCGAGGTGAATGCTCGGTGGAAGGTGTCTTGCGCGAGGTCCTCCGCGGTCGACGAGTCGCGAACCATCGCTCGGCAGAACCCGAGCACGTCCGGCGCCATCGACTCGACCAGCCACTGCGCCGCTTCACGGCGACGACCGGCCTCGAGGAGCGCCGCGAAGGGCTCACTCAACGAGTCGCTCCGAGGCGATGGAGACGTGCGCACGGGACCATGAATCGAGGGTAGACGAACGAGCGGCGGTTCTGTCACCGACCCTGACGAACTTTTTCTAGAACGCCAATGATATCGGCAGGTCCCAGAGAAGCTCGTTCGCGCCGGTGACACGGCGGAGCGGTGCGCGTCCAGCTCGGGGAAAGGGGGACGAAAGTCCATGAACGCACGCATCCAAGGCAACTCCATCCGCATCGGTGAGCTCACCCTCACCCTCCAGCGCACGCTGCGCATCCCCGACGACGGGAAGAGCTACCCGCTCCCTCCCGGTCTCGGCGCCTTCCCCCTGAAGCGCGTCGAGGACTGCCCCAACGCGCCGAAGGAGTGGCGCGCCAAGGGCGGGGTGCTCGTACCGATGTATCCGCGCGAAGCGATGTGGCTCTCCTTCCGCGGGCCGCACTGGCGACCCCACGCGGTGAAGGTCGGCGTCGGCAAGGTCTGCGCGATCACCGGTGACCGCTGGTCCGAGTCGCTGAGCCGCGGGAAGCAGGACTACGTCGTCACCCCACCGCAGCCCTGGCTCGACGGCATCGCCACCGGCCACGGCACCATCCGCCAGTTCGTCGCGACGCCGATGGGTCGCGGGCACACGGTCGAAGGGCAGGTCACCGGCCGCGAAGAGGTCGGTGGACTGCAGCTGAAGATCTTCGCCGGCAAGGCCAGCCGCTTCCCGGAGCCGCCACCGCGACCGCGACGCATGCGCGCCTCTGCGGGTGGAGGTGGGCCGATGCCTTGCGCTGCACCGTGTGCACCGGCAGCCCCGGGCGCGGCGATGGGGCTGGGTGCCGGTGGACGAATGGTGCAGACCATTCACCGAGACCCGCACGGGGTGGGCGCGTACGAGGCTCGCGGCACCCGCGTCTTCATCCACCTGGTCGACGCGCTCCGCTGGCGGGAGATCACCGGCGAGGAGCCGCCCTCGACCCCCATCAGCGCGGCGACCTACGCGCAGCACGGCCTCCCGTGGTTCGAGCTGCAGGATCAGGGCGCGCCGGCGGTCCAGCCCAGCGCCACGCTCCAGGCGGTGAAGTCGCTCGGTGAGATCGACGCCGAGGAGCTCGGTGAGCACGCTCCAGTCGACACCATCGACGACCCGCCCGTGGTCTCGCTGCCCTTTCCATTGCCTGGCGCGATCACCGACGGGGAATGGTGAGTCACACTCACAAAACCTGGCCGACTGGCCGAAAACCGGATCCGGAGCTAAAGCGCCCGGATGAGCAAGACGGCGAAGAAGGACAAGCCCTGGAGCAAGCACGTCCCGGACGGCTCCTTCGACACGGTGGTGATCGGTTCGGGGATGGGTGGCATGACGGCCGCGGCCCTCCTCGCGAAGACCGGTGAGCGGGTGCTGGTGCTCGAGCAGCACTACGTGCCCGGGGGCTTCACGCACACCTTTCGCCGGCCCGGCTACGAGTGGGACGTCGGGGTCCACGCCGTCGGTGAGGTCACCCACCACTCGCTGACCGGTCGACTGCTCGAGTACCTCACCGACGGCCGGCTCCAGTGGGCGAGTCTCGGCGAGAGCTACGACGAGTTCACCTACCCGGACGGACTGCAGCTCTCCTTCCCGGACTCGCCGGCGCAGTTCCGGGAGAACCTCATCGAGGCGTTCCCGAAAGAGCAGCGGGCCATCGACGAGTACCTGCACCTCGTGAAGGCCGTCTCCGGAACGATGCGGGGCTACTACCTCGCCCGGCTCGCGCCCAAGCGCTTCTCGAAGGTCGCCGACACGCTGATGGCGCGGAAGGCGAAGAAGTACCTGACGATGCGCTGCAAGGACGTCATCGACGGGCTCACCGACGACGAGCGGCTGCGCGGCGTCTTCGCAGCGCAGTGGGGCTACTACGGCGCGCCGCCGAGCCGGGCGTCCTTCGCGATGCAGGCGCTGGTGGTGAAGCACTTCCTGCACGGTGGCTACTACCCGGTGGGCGGCAGCGGCCGCATCGCCGAGGAGCTGCTGCGCACCGTGGCCGACGCCGGCGGGTGGACCGCCATCCGCTCGGACGTGGACGAGATCGTCATCGAGGGCGGCAAGGCGGTCGGCGTGCGCTTGACCTCCGGCCGTGAGGTCCGCTCGAAGAAGGTGCTGAGCGCCGCCGGCGTGCTCTCCACCGTGACCCGGCTCTTGCCCGAGTCCCATCGCGACGAGCGATGGGCCGCGTCCATACGCGAGCTCGCGCCCTCGCCGGCTCACGTGTGCCTCTACCTCGGCTTCGAGGGCGACGTCCGCTCGGCGGGCGCGACCGCCGCCAACCAGTGGTTCTACGAGACCTGGGACATGGAGAAGGACGCCTGGGACGTCGACGCCGACGGACCGAAGGGCGACGCGCCGGTTCTCTACTGCAGCTTCCCCTCGCTGAAGGATCCCGAGCACGACCCGGGCCCGAAGCAGCGGCACACGGGCGAGGTCGTGACCTTCGTCCCGTGGGAGACCTTCGCGCCCTACAAGGACGCGCGCTGGCACAAGCGCGGGCCGGAGTACGAAGCGCTCAAGAAGAAGGTCGAGGAGAAGCTCCTCGCGCACTTCGTCCGGCGGATGCCGAAGCTCGAGCCGATGCTGACCCACGTCGAGCTCTCGACGCCGGCGTCGACGCACCACTTCGTGCGACCGATGCACGGCGCGATCTACGGCCTCGAGCCGACGACCGAGCGTTTCGAGAACGAGTGGCTCCGGCCGCGCTCGCCGATCGGCAACCTCTACTTCGGCGGGAGCGAGGTGGCGACCGTAGGCGTGATCGGCGCGATGATGGGAGGGGTGCTCGGCGCCACCGCGGCGGCGCCGCTCGGCGCCTTCGACATCATCCGCAAGCTCTCCTAGCTCCCGGGCTCCCCTTGTCGCGAGATCGAGCGGCCGTGTCGAGATGCCACGGTTCGATGGGCCTCGCCCCGGCGATGACCGCGTTGGAACGATGCTCGCACCGTCTTCGAGCATCATGGGACAGAGACCAAACGTAGAGACCATCAGTCGTTCGAGCGCCCGCATGGAGCCGGGGTTCGAGACCGGCGACCGCCATCGCGCGGTGATGGAGGGCCATCCCGAGCAGCTCGCCATGCCCGGACCCCTTCCGCCCGGTGTGGCCGCCGTCAGCTCGCCCTTTCACTCCAAGGCGGGCGACGAGCCCAGCGTTCCTCGGCGAAACCCCAAGCTCACCCTCGGGGTGATCTGCGGTCTGATCGCCATCGTCGCCCTGACCGTCGGCATGCTCTTCTCGAGCACGAGCTTCGTCGAGAGCTCCGACGTGCCGATCCCCAAGTCGTCACTGATCGTGGAGTGACCCGCAGCGAGGCGTCGCTCCACGGCGGGTGGGTGCTACCTTCCGCCGATGCGGAGCTTTGGCCCGTTCGACGGAGTCGCGATCCTCGGTGCCGCCCGACACCTCCCGGGTGAGCCCATCGACAACGCGGGCGCGCTCGCGGCGTGCCCCAAGCGAGCGGCGATCGACGACGTGCGCCGCCAGTTCCTGGCCCGTGGGCTCGAGCAGACGCTCGGGGTCTTCCACCGCCATTGGGTTCACGTTCCGGGTACGGAGCTGAACCACGGCGAAGAGGCGACCAGCGTCGACCTCGCCGACGCCGCGGCCCGCGCCGCCCTCGCCGATGCCGGCGTCGAGGCCGACGCGCTGGCGCACATCTTCGTGGTCAGCTCGACCCCGCACCGCATGACCTCGACCATCGCCGCGCCACTCGGCGCCGCGCTCGGAACGCAGGCACCCGCGGTGGACGTCCGAGTCGGGTGCGCGGGCGGGCTCTTCGCGCTGCAGCTCGCGGCCGCGACGCTCGCGGCCGACCCCAGCGCTCCGGTGCTCCTCGTGGGCGCCGAGACCTTCTCGAAGATCATCCCCGCCCACCACGAAGCGGCCGTGGTCGCGCTCGGCGACGGGGCGGCCGCGCTGGTGCTCGGACATCGCGAGGGAGCCGCGATCGAGGCCATCTCGCTCGCGACCGACGGCACGCTCGGCGGGCTCGTCACCACCGACGGCGCGCTGCCGCCGACGACGGCGGAGATCGAGCGCGGCGGCTACGTGCTCGGTGGCCAACCGGAGGGACTCGCCGAGGCCGTGCCAGGCAAGTACCGAGCAGTGATCGACGCCGCGTTGGAGCGCGCGGGGCTCACGGGCGAAGACATCGATCTCCTGGTTCCCCACCCGACCAACCGGGGCATGGCAGAGGCCGTCGCCCACCACGTCGGCGCGCGCGCCACCTACGTGGCCGGCATCGCCGAGCACGCCAACATCGGGGCCGCGGGCTGGATCGCGGCGCTCGCCGAGGCGCGACGGAGGGCCATCTTCGACACCGGCCAGCGCGTGATGGTCGCGGCGGTCGGGGGCGGGCTCTCGAGCGGCGCGGCGATCTTCCGATGAGCGCGCGAGCGCTCGACTCATGGCTCACCGGCCGCGGGGTCGCCTTCGAGCAGCTCCAGTCGACCTGCACCTACGACGAGCTCCGGGCGCGCGCTCGAGCGGTCGGAGCTTCGCTCCCGGACGTCCGCGGGCGGCTCGTGGCCGTGCGCGCGGCAGACCCGGCGACCTTCGCGGCCGCGGTGTTGGCGACGCTCGCCGCGGGCGGTGCGGCGCTTCCGCTCGAGGAAGCGGCGAAGCTCCCGGAGCGCGCGGGTCCGGTGGCGGTCGTGGATGGCGAGGGCGCGGTGACCGAGCTGCCTGGCGCGCGAACGCTCCCGGACGGAACCGGGTTGGTGCTGGCGACCTCGGGAACGACGGCGGGTCCGCGCCTGGTCGCGCTGAGCGCCGAGGGCGTCGCCGCCAACGTCGAAGCGATCCTCGGCTACCTCCCCATCGCCGACGCGCCCCGCACCGCGCTCGTGGTGTCGCCGACCTACAGCTACGGCCTGGTCGGGCAGCTCCTGACGACCCTCCGCGTGGGCGGCACCGTCGTGGTGGTGGGCTCGGACCCGGCGGCGCTCGCGGCGGCAGGGGTCCAGGGGCTGAGCAGCGTGCCCGCATCCCTACGAACGATCGCCGAAGGGCAGAGCGACCTCGAGCTGCGCTACGTCGCATCGGCGGGGGCGCCGCTGGACCGGGCCACGATCGCCGCCGTTCGCGCACGCTTCGGCGACGCTCGCTTCTTCAACCAGTACGGGCTGACCGAGGCGTCGCCGCGGGTGAGCCGGCTGGAGCGGTCCGAGGCGCCGGACGCGTTCGATGCCGGATCGGTCGGCCGAGCGATCGACGGCGTCCGGCTCACCCTTCGCGGCGACGACGGGTCGGCGCTCGGCGCGGGCGTGGAGGGCGCGATCGTCGTGGAGAGCCCGAGCGCGATGCTCGGCTACCTGGACGAGCCCGAAGCCACGAGCGCGGTGCTGACTCCGCACGGCCTCGTCACCGGCGACCGTGGCAGGCTGGACGAAGCCGGATTCCTCTTCGTCCACGGCCGAAGCGACGACGTGGTCCAGGTCGCCGGCGTTCGGGTATCGCTCACCGAGGTCGGTGCGTTCCTCGAGCGGGATGGGGCCGTCGAGGCCGCGCGAGTGGTCGCACTCCCGGCTCGGCGCACCGGGGCGAAGCTGGTCGCGGTGGTGGTGTGCGCCGAAGATGCGCTCGGGCCGCTGCGGGACCGAGCCCGAGCCGCCTTGCCGCCCGCGGCGCGTCCCAGCCGCTTCGTCGCCGTGCGAGCCCTCCCGCGGACGCAGCGCGGGAAGGTCGATCGAGAGGCGCTGCGAGCGCTCGCCGAGGGCTCCGCCATTGCTGGCCCGAAGAACACCGGGTAAGCGAAGGGGATGGATCGCACCCGCGACACCGTCCGCGCCCTCGTCGCGGAGCTCACTGCCGTACCGGACGACGACGAAGAGCCGATCGAGGTGGAGTCCCTGGTCCGGATCCAGATCGTCGAGGCGGTGGAAGACGCCTTCGACCTGGTCGTGAGCGCCGACGAGCTGACCCCCGAGCGCTTCGCGTCGGTCGCGTCGATCGCCGCCTTCGTCGACCAGAAGAAGGGCTCGTGAAGGTCCTTCGACCGGCCGACTTCGGTCGTGGCGTGGCACTGCGCGGGATGGGCGTGGCGCTCCCGGAGAGGCGGGTGACCAACGCCGATCTGATCGCGATGGGCTGCCCGCTGAGCGAGGAGGAGATCCTGAAGCTCACGGGTGTGCGCGAGCGGCGGTGGGTCGGTCCCGATGAAGCGACGAGCGACCTGGCCGCGAGCGCCGCGCGCGCCGCGGCGGCCGACGCAGGGGTGGCGCTGAGCGCGGTCGAGCGGCTGATCCTCGCGACCGTCTCGCCCGACTACAGCTCGCCCAGCGCCGCCTGTGTCGCCCATGCACACCTCGGACTCGGGGAGACGCCGGCGCACGACGTGACCGCTTCGTGCAGCGGATTCGTCTACGCCCTCGAGCTCGCCGCCCGCTGCGTGCTCACGGGCGAAGCGCCGGTCCTCGCGGTCGCGGCGGACGTGCGCTCGCGCTTCGTCGACGTCACCGACCGTTCCACCGCCGCACTCTTCGGCGATGGAGCGGCGGCGGCGCTGGTCGACGAGGGGCCAGTGGGTGAAGGGCTGCTGGCCGTCGCGCTGCTCGCCGACGGAACCGGCGCCCACTCCGTCTATGTGCCCGCCGGTGGCTCGCGAGAGCCGGCGAGCGAGACCACGGTGGCCGAGGGCAAGCACACCATCCGCATGGACGCCGGACCGAAGGTCTACCTGAAGGCCGTCGAGGGAATGCTCGGCACCGCCGAGGCGCTCCTCGAGAGCGAAGGACTGACCTGGGACGACATCGCGATGCTGGTGCCGCATCAACCGAACCGGCGCATCCTCGACCGACTGGCGCGGTTGGCGAAGATCGATCCGTCGAAGGTCGTCATCGACCTCGAGGACAAGGGCAACATGTCCGCCGCCTCGGTCGGCGTCGCGCTCGAGCGAGCGCTACGGGAGCGCGCGCGGCCCGGGGACCGAGTCCTCGTCGTCGCCGGTGGCGCCGGATACACCGCGGGCGCGGCGCTCCTCCGCGTCGGCGAGTGAGGCAGCGACCGCCTCGTCGATCGTCGCGACCCGCTTCCGCACGAAGATCCCCGGCGGCACGCTGACGCCGGCGAGCACGTGATTGCCGCCTTCGAGGGTGGCCTCTGCGCCGAGGACCACCCGGTCTTCGATCCGGCACCCGGGGCCGATGCCCGCGCGACCGAGGATGCGGCAGCGGTCGCCGATGACCACGTCTGGCGCGACGAGCACGTCCACCGCGAGGAGCGTGCCCTCGCCGATGACGATCTCGCCGAGGACGAGCTTGCCCGCGTCCACGTAGTGACCGCTCGCCAGCGTTCGCGCGCCGAGGATGCTCTTCCGGCCGATTCGCATCAGCGCCGGGTCCAGGATGTCGACGTCGCTCGAGCAGTCCGAGTCGTAGGCGACCTTCGCTCCGAGCGCCCGGAGCGCCAGGAAGCGGAGCACGTTCGAGGTGAAGATCAGTGGCTTCATCGGACCGAGCAGGAGCGCCCGCCGAAGGAGCGAGCGGAGCACCCACGACCAGAAGACCGCACTCTTCATGAACTCGTGGCGCCCGGGCTCGAGCCGGGGCAGAAGCGCCGAGAGCACCCCGATGGCCACGATGGCGGCGAGAATCGCGAGAATGGCGCTCACTGCGACGTCCACGACCGGCGGGAGGTGGACGCCCACGAAGCGCCACGTCAGGTAGCCGCCCCCACCATAGAGGGTGGTCGCCAGACCGAAGAGCAAGAGGTCGTAGAGCAGCCGCGCCACGGAGCGAGGGTAGCGCTTGAGCCTGCTTCGTGTCCGATTCAGGATCCATCGATGACGCGCGACGAGGTCCAGAAGAAGCTCGCCTCCATCCTCCACGAGAGCTTCGCCATCCCCGAAGAGAAGGTCACTCCGGAGGCGACCTTTCGGGGGACGCTCGGCCTCGACTCGCTCGACATCGTCGACCTGGTCTACTTCCTCCAGAAGGCCTTCGACTTCGAAGCCGACCTCGACGACTACCGTGACCTGCACACGGTGGCGAAGCTGATGGACTTCATCGAGGCCCAGACCGCGGCGTGAGCGACGACCCCACCGACGAGCTCAGGGAGCGCTTCGACGCGGAGCAGGCGCGCGCCGACGCCGGTGGCGGAGTCGCGCGCCAGCGACGGCAGGAGCGGCTCGGTCGCGGGACCGCCCGTGGCCGGATCGCCGCGCTGGTCGACGACGGCAGCTTCCTCGAGCTGGAGCGGCACGTGGAGCACCGCCGGGGTGGCGCGCTGGTCCCGCCCGGCGATGGACTCGTCGCGGGCATCGCTCGGATCGATGGACGCTCCGTCGCGGTCTACGCCCACGACCCGACCGTCTTCCGTGGAGCGCTCGGACACGCGGCGTCGCGCAAGCTCTGCCGGCTGATGGACCGCGCCGGGGCCGAGGGTTGGCCCATCATCGCCCTCGCCGACTGCGACGGAGTCCGCGTGGACGAAGGCACCGACGCCGTGGACGCCTACGGCACGGTGATCGATCGCCGCATCCGGCTCCGCGGCCGGGTCCCGCAGCTCACGTTGGTGTGTGGGCTCTGCGTCGGAGCCGCGGCTTACGACGCCGCGCTCACCGACTTCGTGGGCATGGTGCGCGGCCAGAGCTTCATGTTCATCACCGGCGCGAAGCTCACCGAGGTCGTCACCGGCCAGCGCGTGTCGATCGAGGAGCTCGGCGGGCCGGAGATGCACGCGACCAAGACCGGCGCCTGTCACGTGGTACTGCCCGACGAGGCCGCGGGCTTCGACTGGGTCCGCTCGATGCTCGCAGCGCTCGACGTCCGCGGCGGGAACGCGCCGAGCGGCGAAGGGATCGACGCGGCCATCCCACGCGATCCACGCCGCGGCTACGACAGCCGGGCGGTCATCGATTCGCTGGTGGACGAGGAGTCCTTCCTCGAGCTCTCGGCCGACTTCGCCCGCAACCTCGTGACCGGGCTGGCCCGATTGAACGGGCGACCGATCGCACTCCTCGCGTCCCAGCCGCAGCACCGCGCTGGCTGCCTCGACATCGACAGCTCGCGCAAAGGCGCGCACTTCGTCCGATATGCCAGCGCTCGGGGGTTGCCGATCGTCACGCTCATCGACGTGCCCGGGTACTGGCCGGGCAAGGAGCAGGAGCAGGGCGGCATCCTGCCCTTCGGTGCCGAGCTGCTGGACGCCTATGGTCGCGCCACCGTGCCGCGGATCGCCGTGGTGCTCCGCAAGAGCTATGGGGGCGCGAACGTGCTGAGCTACGCCGCCGATCTGCGCTTCGCGCTCCCCACCGCCGCGGTCGCCCCCATGGGCGTGGACGCCGCCGAGCGCCTCTTGCTCGCGCCCGTGAGCGACGACGCCGATGCGGAGACCAAGGCCCGAGCCGAGGCCGAACGAGCCGCCTTTCGTGAGACCTGGGCCCACGAGCACGGCGACGCCTGGGCCGCCGCGCGCTCGGGCTACTTCGACCAGGTGGTCGCACCAGAAGAGTTGCGCGAGGTGTTGGTGCAGAGCATCGGTGTGCTCGGGGCCTCGCGATGACCGACCGACCGATCGACACGCTCGACCTCGGCGGTCCGTCGCGCGAGTTCCGGGTCTCGATCCCCGACGCGGAGCACAGCGACTTCCGGACGCGAGTCTGGGCCGATGGCGTCCCCGATGCACCGGAGGAGCTGAAGCCGCACTACCCGACGTTGGTCCACGCGTTCTTCCACACGCTGCGGGTCGGCGGCGACACGGGCATCACGCTCTACGGCGAGACGCGAAAGGATCCGGTCCAGCACCGGAGCTACGCGGACCTCGCTCGCGAGTCGCGGCACCTCGCCGCACGGCTCGCCGGTCACGGCATCGGCCAAGGTGACCGCGTGCTGCTGCTGCTGCCGACCAGCTTCGAGCTGATCAGCACCTTCTTCGCGCTGCAGCTCCTGCGAGCGGTGCCGGTGCCGGCGTACCCACCCGCGATGCTCGAGCGCGCGGAGCTCGCGCTCGAGAAGCTCGGTCTGATCGCGGACCACTCGGACGCCCGGATGATCATCACCAACCGCAAGCTGCGGGTGCTGATGGGCGAGATCGCCGAGAGCGGTCGTCCGGTCGTGACCACCGAGCGTCTCCTGGGTGATGGCCGCAAGGGCTCCGTGCCGCAGAAGGTTCGCAAGAGCGAGACGGCGTTCATCCAGTACACGTCCGGGTCGACGGGCCACCCGAAGGGCGTGATGCTCAGCCACCGCAACGTGTGCGCGAACGTCCACGCCATCGGTCAGGCGGTGCGGGTGAACCGGAACGACGTCGTGGTGAGCTGGCTGCCGCTCTATCACGACATGGGGCTCATCGGCGCCCTGCTCTTCTCCATCTACTGGCGGCTGCCGCTCGCCCTCCTGTCGCCCTCGTCGTTCCTCATCGATCCGCGCCGCTGGCTGGAGGCGATCAGCGAGCACCGCGGCACACTCTCGCCCAGCCCGAACTTCGGCTACGCGCGCTGTCTGCGACGTGTGAAGAACACCGAGGGGCTCGACCTGAGCAGCTGGCGCTGCGCACTCAACGGTGCCGAGCCGGTCAGCGCCAAGACCCTCGACGACTTCGCCGAGCGCTTTCAGATCGCGGGTTTCGAGCGCACCGCGTTCTTCCCGGTCTACGGGCTCGCCGAGACCAGCCTGGCGGCGACCTTCCCCGAGCCCGGCTCGGCGTTCGAGCGACTCCAGCTCGACCGACAGCAGCTCGCGCACGGCCAGGCGATCGAGTCGACCGGCGATGGGTCCACCACCGTGGTCTCGGTCGGCAGCGCCGTGCCCGGTCACGAGGTCCAGGTCGTCGACGCCCACGGGGTGGACCTGCCGGACGACCAGGTAGGCCACATCGTGGTCAGCGGCCCTTCGGTGATGGAGGGCTACTTCGACGCGCCAGACGTGACCGCCGAGGTGAAGCGGGGCGACACCCTCTGGACCGGTGACCTCGGCTTCTTCCGAGACGGCAAGCTCTACGTCACCGGGCGAGTGAAAGACCTGATCATCGTTCGCGGAAAGAACTACTACGCGGAGGACGTCGAGCGGATCGTCGAGTCGATCGAGCACGCCCGGGCGGGCTGCGTGGTCGCCTTCGGGGTGTACGACGAGGAGAAGCAGAGCGACCTGCTGGTGGTCGTCGCCGAGACCCGGCTGACCGACGAAGAAGAGCGGAAGGTGCTGGCCGACGCGATCGGGACCGAGGTGCAGGAGCGCTGCGGGCTCCAGGTCGACGAGGTGGTGCTCCTTCCTCCGGGCGGCGTTCCGAAGACCTCGAGCGGCAAGCGCCAGCGTGCGCTCTGCCGTGACCTGCACTTGCAGGGCGAGCTCGGCAAGGAGCGGCGGACGGGCAAGCTCGGTATCGCGCTGGCGTTCGTGCGCAGCGGCGTGGGCTTCGCGAGCGCCGCGGCCGGGCGGCTGGTCAAGCGACGACCCACCGTTCGCTGAGTCCGGCAGACGTAGGGCGAGCGCGGTTGCGCGGGTGTAGGCTCCTCGCATGGGCTCAAGGCGCCGTGCCTGCTTCGACCGGCGATGCCGGCTCGCCTCCTTCGCGTGCTTCCTCCTCCTCACGACCTCGGCGTGCGGCGACGACGATGTCGATGTCGGCGACTCTGGTATCGACGCAGCTGCGGCGGATGCGGGTCCACCCGATGCGGGCCCGCCTCCCGAGCCCCGCGCGGACTACTTCGCCGAAGGGCCGCACCCCGTCGGGAACCAGCGCTTCACGCTCGAAGACGCCGACCGTGGACGCACGCTGCCAGTGGAGATCTGGTACCCCGCGGACGAGTCGGCGCGCGCGGCGGCCGACATGGGCCAGCCGCTCTCCGCGTTCGAGGCGGAGGCACCCCGAAGCGACACGCTCGCCGGACTGCTGGCCGACGTGCCGGACTGCGTTCGCTCGCAAACCCGATCCGCGGATGCTCCCAGCCCGGCCGCGGGCCCCTGGCCCCTGGTGGTCTTCTCCCACTGCCACGCCTGCACGCGCTTCGACGTCGCGTCGGTCGCGGAGCGGCTGGCGAGCTTCGGTATCGCTGTCGCCGCCCCCGACCACGAGGGCAACACGCTCTGGGATCTGCTCGCTGGCGACGTCGCCGACGTCGGCGAGACCTTCCTCGAGGTCCGCGTGGCCGACGTCCGCTTCGTCCTGGACGCCCTCCTCGGCTCCGACGGAGCCGTCCCGGTCGCGCTCGCTGGTCGGTTCGACGCCGACCGCGTCGGCGTGATGGGGCATAGCTTCGGCGGCTCGACCGCCGGCATCACGGCCGCACGCGACGAGCGGGTCCGCGCCGGCCTCTCGATCACGGCACCGCTGACGGCGCTCGGCGGTGGTGCACCGATCACGACGATCGACAGACCCTTTCTCTTCCTGCTCGCCCAAGAGGACAACAGCATCCAGGCGGTCGGCAACGAGCTCATCCGGAACGAGCACCGACGGATCCCGGCACCGGCGGTGCTCGTGGAGGTCGCGGACGCCGGCCACTGGAGCTTCTCGGACTACCCCGGTCTGATCGAGCTCTTCGATCCCGGCTGCGGGATGGGGACGCGTCAGATCGGCGGCGACGAGTTCACGTACCTGGACCCCGACGTCGCCCGGGATGTCGCAGCGGACGTGGCCGCCGCGTTCTTCGCGGTGCATCTGCTCGGCGATCCGGGGGGCCTCACGCCGGTGCTGCTCGGCCATCCGTCTGGTCAGACGGTGGTCCAGCTCAACGGACGCTGAGGTTCTCCGACGGGAGCTCCGATCTCGACTGCCGACTCCGACGCCGACGGCCGACTCCGAGAGCCGACTCCGACTCCGACTACCGACTACCGACTACCGACTCCGACTGCCGACTCCGACTCCGACTACCGACTCCGACTACCGACTACCGACTACCGACTACCGACTAACGACTACCGACTACCGACTCCGACTACCGACTCCGACTGCCGACTCCGACCGCCGACTGCCGACTCCGACTCCGACTCCGACTGCCTCGGGTGCATCGGACCAGTGAGGAGTGGTCTCTCGTCCTGGGCTGGTCACCGTGCCCTCGTGCTCGGCGGCGTCAACCCCGCTCCGCCTTCGGCTTCGCACCGCCTGCGGCGGCAAGGGGTTGACTCCGCCTGTGCTCGAGGGCGGGGGCCTTCGGCCAGGACGAGGTGTCCACGGCAACACAACACGGAGGTTCCCCATGAAGGTCTATCGAGTCAGTGTCTGCATGGTCAGCGAGGTGCACAGCCAAGTCATTCCGCACGTTCGCGCCGGTGGTGACCGCGAGATTGCCGATCAGCTGCATCGTGCGTCGCGGTCGGTCGCGCTCGACGTCGCGGAAGGGCTCGGGCTGCTCCCCGGGAAGCGGCAGCGCAATCACTTCCAGATCGCGCTCGGGTCCGCGCGCGAGACGATGGCGTGCATCGACATCGCGGTGGCAACGGGGCTCGTGAGCGAGAAGTCGGTGGCTCCGGTCGCGGACCGGGTCGATCACGTCTGCGCGATGCTCTGGAAGCTCACGCGGCGGAGCGCCGCGTAGCGCAGCACCGCGCGACGAGAGCCGCCGGGCGCGCTGCCCGGCGGCTCTTGCGCTCCGCGCTACGATGCCTGCTTCGCCGTCAG
>CAYXAP010000098.1:0-16976 GCA_964462035.1 uncultured Sandaracinus sp. | reverse complement strand
GGTGCCCAGAGGCGGAATCGAACCGTCGACACGGGGATTTTCAATCCCCTGCTCTACCAACTGAGCTATCTGGGCATCCCGTTGGGGAGGCGGACAATTACCGCGCCTGCGCCCCCTGTCAAGGACGAGAACCCATCGGAGGGCGACCGAGCCTCGAACCCGTTATTTGCCCGGCAACGCGAGGACCCGGCTAGAATGGTGAGAACGGATGGTTGCCTCCTCGTCAGATCGCGCGCTCCAGGCGTTTCGGCGGCTGCTCGCTGACGCGCCCAGCGGGCCGCAGGCGAAGGTCGACGCGCTCGTCGCGCTCTCGCAGCGCACCGTGTACGTGGCGACCTGGACCGAGGACGGCGAGGACTACCGCACGCTGGTGAACAGCAACGGCCAGAACGCCCTGCCCATCTTCACGGACGAGCACGAGCTCCAGACCGCCGCGGAGCGCTTTGGCTGGCTCGACGAGACCGGCAACGTGCCCCACCGCGAAGTCGGTGCGCGCTACGCCCTGAGGCACGCACTCTCGCGGGGCATCGGCTTCGTCGTGGTCGACATCATGGCCGACTACTCGCTCGAGGCGGGCCAGGGCGAGATCAAACCGCTGGTCTCCGCTCGGCACCGCTCGGATTCCTCCGGACCCTTCGCGGGCGTCGGACGGATCTCCTCGTCCATGATGCAGGCGGTGCGGGTCACGCCCTCGGGCGGCATCCCGCGGCCGATGACCCCAGAAGACGGGATGAAGCCGCCCGGCACCCCGGCCCGCGGAGCGACCCCACCCGCCCAGGCCGAACGCCAGGCCGCCGCACCGGCCGAGCCGGACGCGACCTTCGGCGGGTCCCAGAGCGGGACCGTCAGCTTCGTTCCCCTCACCACGCCCCCGCAGGACGTGCTCCTCGACGCGCTCGAGGATCTGCTCCGCGACTACCCAGAGGTCGAGTGGGCCGCCTTCTGCAGCGCATCGCGCGGGCCCGCGCCGCCCCAGCCGGCGATCGGCGTGATGGTCGACTCCTCCTTCCGCCAGCGCATCGGCGAGATCGCCCGCGGTCTCCAGCGGACGGGCACCGCCGCGGGCGCCTCCCTCGACGTGGTCTTCCTCGACACGCCCGAGCTGATGCGCGAAGCCCGGGCCAACGGGAAGATCTTCTTCCCCTGGCGTCGCTGAGCGCCTTCCCGCGTTGAACCGCCGGTGCCATCGCCACAGGCTGTCCCTCGATGGCTGACGCCGAGACGCTCGGGGCCTCGCTGCCCCAGATCCGAACCGCCCTGCCCGGCCCTGCCGCGAGCGCCCTGGTGGACACGCTGGCGAGGGCCGAATCACCGGCCTTCACCACCCGCCGCGCGCGCCGCGCGGAGTCCTCCGGCGCTCCACAGGACCCGATCGTCTGGGCGGAGGCCGTCGGCGCGAACGTCGTCGACGCCGATGGGAACGTCTTCGTCGACCTGACCGGCGGCTTCGGAGTGGCAGGGGTCGGTCACCGGCACCCGAAGGTGGTCGAGGCCGTCCGCGCCCAGGCCGGGAAGCTCATGCACGCGCTCGGGGACCTGCACCCCTCCGACGTGAAAATCCAGCTGCTCGAGCGGCTGGCCGCCATGGCTCCCCAGGACGACGCTCGCGTCATCCTCTCGCTCAGCGGGAGCGACGCCGTGACCACCGCGCTCAAGAGCGCGGCCATCCACACGGGTCGCCCCGGCGTCGTCGCCTTCCACGGCGGCTACCACGGGCTCGACCACGGACCGCTCGCCGCCTGCGGCTACTCGGAGGGGTTCCGCGCGCCCTTCGCCGCGCAGCTCAACCCCCACGTCCGCTTCGCGCCCTACGGCGACGCCAGCGCCCTCGACGCGCTCCTCGACGACTCCGTCGGCGCGGTGATCGTGGAGGCCATCCAGGGCCGGGGCGGCTGCCGGGTCCCGCCGGAAGGGTTCCTCGGCGAGGTCCAGGCCCGAGCGCGCGCAAACGGCTCGCTGCTGATCGTCGACGAGATCATGACCGGGCTCTACCGAACGGGCGTGCCCTTCGCGTCGATGGACGCGAGCGCCGGGCTCGAGGGGCCGGCAGATCTGATCTGCCTCGGCAAGGGCCTCGGCGGCGGACTCCCCGTGAGCGCGTGCATCGGGTCGCTCGGGGTCCTCGAGGCCTGGGGCGACCCGGGTCAGGTCGCGATCCATACGGGGACCTTCTTCGGTCACCCGCTCGGCGCCGCGGCCGCGCTGGCGAGCCTGGACGTGCTCGAGGGCGAAGAGCTCGGCGAGCGGGCGCTCGCCATGGAGCAGCGGCTGCGCTCGAGGCTCGGCGAGCTCCCGATCCGTGGCCGCGGGCTCCTGCTCGGAGTGGTGCCGGGCGTGCCGGTGTTGCCGCTCGTCCGTCGCCTGCTCGAGCGTGGCTTCCTCGCCATCCCCGCGGGGATGGAAGCCGAGGTGATCCAGCTCCTGCCCGCGCTCACCATCGACGAACGGCTCCTCGACGCCTTCGCCGACGCGCTCCTCGAGGAGCTCGACGGGTGAACCGCGCCACGCTCCACGAACGGATCGCCGCGCTCATCGAGCGCTCTGCGGGCGCCCATCGCGCGAACGAACGAGCCGGGCTCGCCGAAGAGCGCGACCGACTGCTGCAGGATCTGGCGACGTATCAGGGCGATGTCATCGCACCCTACGCGCGCTTGGCCGGCGCCGCTCACCAGTCGCTCTTCGACGAGTGGCCGCCGGCGTTGCCGACCGAGGTCTTCCGCCACGTGAGGGTCGCCGCTCATCCGCCGGACGAAGACATCCGCGTGTTCCGGACCTCCGGCACCACCACCGGCGCCCGCGGCGAGCACCCCTTCCGCGACCTCACGCTCTACGACCGCGCCGCGCGGGCTGCGGCGAAGACGCTCCTCTTCGGCGACGCCCCCGACGACGGCATGCGGTTGGTGATCCTCGCGCCGCACGAGCGCGACGCGCCCGACTCGAGCCTCTCCTACATGCTCACGCGCTTCACCGAGTGGTTCGCGTCGAGCGCGACCTTCATATGGCCGCTCGACGCCGCCATGCTGGCCCGCGCGCTCGACGACGCCGTCGCGAGCGGTGAGCCCACGGCCGTGCTCGGCACCAGCTTCGCGTTCGTCCACGCGGAGGACGAGCTCGAGCGCGCCTTTGCGCTTCCGAGCGGTAGCCTCCTGATGCAGACCGGCGGCTTCAAGGGCCGCTCGCGCGAGGTCGCCCCGGACGAGCTCCGGGCGGCGCTCGGCGCCCGCTACGGCCTCACCGACGACCGCATCGTCGGCGAATACGGCATGACCGAGCTCAGCTCGCAGCTCTACGAGACCACCCTGGTCGACCCCGGCGGGGCGCGGCTCTACTGCCCGCCGCCTTGGGTGCGCGTGACCGCCGTCGACCCCGAACGGCTCGAACCGCTCCCCGAGGGAGCCCGCGGCCTCCTGCGGATCGACGACGCGGCGAACCTCGACTCGGTGGCCTGCCTCCAGACCGCCGACAGCGCCACCATCCACCCTGGCGAGCTCGTCGAGCTGCACGGGCGGCACCCGGGTTCGCTCCCCCGCGGCTGCTCGCTGGCGATCGAGGAGGCGCTCGCGAAGCGATGAGCGTCTACCGCGACAGCCCTCGGGAGCAGCTGGAGACCGCCTGCGACATGGTTCGGCGCCAAGGCCCGGCGCTGCGCATGGCCCCAGCCCGGCGTGCGGAGATCCTCCACCGGGCGGTGGACGCGGTCGCGCGCGACGAGTCGCTGCGACCACGGCTCGCGGCGGCTTCGGGGCTCAGCGAGCCGATGGTGGAGTGGGCGCTCCGTACCACCTGCGAGCCTGCGAGCCGCGCGGCGATGACCACCCTCGCGGAGTCGCCACCGGTGGGCGCGGTGGGAGATCGCGCCGTCGATCTCGCGCTGGTCGTGCTCGCCGGCAACGTCTTCACGGCAGGCATCCGCGCGGTGCTCACACCGCTACTCTTCGGGGTGCCGACGGTGGTGAAGGCCTCGTCGCGCGACGACGTGCTGGTCCGCGCGCTCGCCGACGCGCTCGAGCCGCCCTTCGCCCAGGCGCTCTCGATCCTCAGCTTCCCTCCCGACGAGCAACGGATGGCCGCCCTCACCGAGCAGGCCGACGTGATCCACGTCCACGGCGGCGACGACACCGTCCGCGCGATCCGCGGGATGGCGCCCGCGGCGAGCCTGGTGGTCCCCCACGGCCACGGCCTCGGGGTGGCGCTCGTCTTCGCCGAGTCGCTCGACTTCGCGGAGCGGCACTCGGTGACCGACCGGCTCGCGCTCGACATCGCGGCCTACGATGGCCGCGGCTGCCTCTCGCCACAGCGTGTCTACGTGGTCGGCTCGCCGACCCGAGCGATCGAGATCGGCGACCGGATCCACCACGCGCTCGAGCGGCTGGAAGCGCGCCTGCCGCGCGGACCGCTGCCCGAAGCGGTGGCTGCCCAGCAGATGCAGTGGCGTGGCGTCGCCGCCGCCACCGGTGTGCTCTTCGAAGGGCGAGCCCACGCGGTCGCGATCGAAGAGGACGCGCCGCTCCCCGGACCGCCGGGGTACCGCAACGTCAGCCTGCACTCGGTCGCCGACGAGGCCGACTTCCTCGACGCCGTGCGACCGCTCGGCGCGCACCTGAAAGTCGTCGGCGTGGCAGGCCAGCCGATCGCGGAGATCGCGGTCGCGCTCGATCACGCCCCGGGGCTCGTGCCGCGGGTCTGCGAGGTCGGGACGATGCAGACGCCACCCTTCGATCTCTGGCCGGAAGCGCTCCCGCCCTGGCACGGGCTCTTCCGGCGCATCGAGACTCGCTAGGTCTCAGTCGAAACGGAGGCGGCGGCCGCTCCAGCGGACGAAGAGCTCGGTGCCGAAGAGCAGCACCACGCTACCGAGCACCACGGCCAGCGGATGGGTCAGCCAGAGCGGCGCATCGACGGCGAAGGAGAGCGCCAGTGCGACGCCCACGCCGATGAGGCAGGCCAGACCCGCCACCGCGAAGAAGAAGAGCGCCCGGAGTAGGCCGATGACGACGTTCGCGCTGCGCATCGCGCCCAGGTCCGCGGCCGGCCGATGCATGTCGGGCCAGGTCACGGCGATGGCGTCACGGACGGCGACCAAGAGCACGTGCAAGGGGACGATCGCGATCGCCGACGCGAGGGAGACGATGACCCACTCCGGGTCGAGACCTCCGAGCAGCAAGAGCGAGACCAGCGTGAGCACCGACTGGCTGACGCTGAGCGCGAGCCCGCCGCCGATGGCGAAGCTCCGCGCCACGGTGACCTGGGCGACCGGCCAGCTCCGGAGCGTGCCGAGGTGGGTGACCAACCCGCTGAGCGTGCTGCGCAGCGGGTCCGTGAACGCCGTGGCCATCAGCGAGACGAAGAGCCCGAGCAGGACCATCGTGAGCGCGACGATCCCCGCGAGCTCCTGGCGGTCGGTAGCGATGGCCGCCACGAGCGCCCCGCCGACCAGCACGAGCAGGAGCGGGCTCGGTCGAATGCGGCGCCACGCGCCGACGAAGGCCATCCAGAGCAGCGCGCGCCAGCTCGGCCCTTCCGCTGCCAGTGCCGGACCCGCGCGCTGAGCCATCCGCTTGGAGCGACGACGCGGCCCCGCCTCGCGGCCGCCGAGGCCGAGACGGGAGCGAGCGCGCCGCACACGGCGAGAGCCCGCGAGCGCGAGCTCCTCGACCGGTACCGGCATCGCGACGATGGCCACGAAGAGGACGACGTCGAGCGCCACCACCAGACCGGCACGCGGGAGCCACTCGAGGAGCGAGGCGGCGCTGGGGACCGAAGCCAGCAGGATGAAGGGCCGCAGGACCGCGTAGGTCGGGCTCGACTGGAGCTTCGTCACCGCCCACGTCAGGAGAGCGTCGAAGTCCTGGGGCGGCGGCTCGTGGCGGAAGGGCTCCGCCGCGAACCAGATGAGCGCCAGGAG
Organism: uncultured Sandaracinus sp.; assembly: GCA_964462035.1. GTDB lineage: Bacteria > Myxococcota_A > Polyangia > Polyangiales > Houyiibacteriaceae > UBA1660. The sequence continues at coordinate 11,071 of CAYXAP010000098.1, read as the reverse complement.
CGCGCCGCCGAGGACGATGCGCCGGACGACGGCGCCGATGCCGCGCGCCGCGAGCATCGCCGTGGCCATCTCGGCGCTCATCGAGAGCAAGGTCAGGGTGAGCCCGTAGAGGAAGAGCCCGACCACCATGCCCGGCAAGGCGGCGCGAACGCCGGTGATCCACATCAACGTGGTCCAGTAGAGACCGAAGTAGAGCAGCGGCGGCCCGGAGCGCAGAATGGCGTAGGCGAGGAGCCGGGGGCGCGAGAGCGGGGCGGTGGCGATCCACTGCACCTCGTCGCCCGTGAAGGCGATCGCCTGGGCGCCGTCCGCGCGAAAGAAGGGGCGGAGCACCGCGAGGAGCGCGAGAAAGACGAAGAGGGGGATCGTCACCGTCGCGCCGGTCGACGGCGGCGCGTCCCGGAAGACGAAGGCGAAGTAGACGACCGGGTAGAGGATCGGCAGCAGCATCAGCAGATGCCGCGGGCTCTTGCGGATTCGGCGGACCCCTCGCTTGAAGCGGCCGACCACCCGCCGACGGACGAGCCAGAAGAGCGTGCCGAGGCCCGTGGGGCTGACGCCGAGCGTGCTCACTCCTCGGTCGGCTCCACTGGCAGATCCGGCTCGGCCGCCGGTGCGTCCATGGCCGCTGGGACCGGTACGGCCTCGGCGGCGGGATCGACCGTCGAGCTCGCCAGGGCCCGCTCGAAGAGCTCGTCGAGATCGCCCTCCTGGCCGAGCTGGACCGCGAGCTCCGCCAGGGTCCCATGGGCGACCAGCCGCCCCTGGTCGAGCAGCAAGAAGCGATGGGCGAGTCGCTCGAGGAGCGCGAGCAGGTGGCTCGAGAGGATGACCGCGCGACCGGCCGCCGCCTGCTCGAGCACCAGTGCGCGGAGATCGCGGATGGCGGGCGGGTCGAGCGCGGTGAAGGGCTCGTCGAGGATCAGCACGTCCGGGCCGGGCAAGAGCGCGCAGGCCGTCGCCAGCTTCCGGCGCATGCCGCGGCTGAGCTCGTCGGGGTAGGCGTCCTTCTTGTCGGCCAGCGCGAAGCGCTCCAGGAGCTGGGCGGCGCGCGGCTTCGGGTCGGGGACCGAGTAGAGGCGACCGAGGAGCGCCAGGTGCTCGTCCACCGTGAGGTACTCGAAGAGCTCCGGTTCGTCCGGCACGTAGGCCGCGCGTGCCTTGGCGGCCACGGGGTCGCGGGCCATGTCGGCGCCGCCGATGACGATGCGGCCAGCGTCCGGTCGGAGGATCCCACTCAGGCAGCGGAGCGTCGTCGTCTTCCCGGCGCCGTTGGGGCCGACCAGGCCGAGCACCTCGCCCGCGCGAAGGGTGAACCCGAGGCCATCGACCGCGGGAGCATCGCCGAACGTCTTGGTGAGCCCGTCCACGACGAGCATCGCCGCCGGCTCTCCGCTGGGGGGCTCCACTGCCCTAGCGCACTCCGGCGTCAGACGCCGATGAAGAGCCGGTGCCCGAAGTTCCGCTCGAGCTTGCTCTGGAAGATCTTCGAGGCCGCGCTCTCGATGTCGTACTCGACCCGCTTGAAGTCGAAGGTCCGGGTCTCGGTGTCGAAGGTCGTGAAGCTCGCGCGGTTGTCGTAGTCGCGGGGCTGACCGACGCTGCCGACGCTGACGATGTACTTCGCGTCGGGGTCGAGCTGGAAGCGCTCGGCCGGCAGCTCTTCGACGCTTCCGGGACGGAGCTCGAAGACCTTGCAGAGGTGAGAGTGACCGATGAGCGTGATGTGGCCGAGGTCGTCCCACATCTGCAGGCACTCACGGGCCTGCTCGGGAGCGAAGATGTACTCGAATTCTTCGAGCCGCAGCGGTGAGCCGTGGCAGAGGTGGACGCCGGTGTCCCCGACCTCGTGCTTGTAGGGGAGACCCTTGAGCCAGGCGAGGTTCTCTTCGGAGAGCGTGTTCGCGTGGAGGTCGAGCGCCTGTCGCGCCGCCTCATAGTAGTAGGAGTAGTCCATCCGGCCCGCGACGGCCGCGTCGTGGTTGCCGAGGATGGTCACCTTCGCCGTCTCACGAACGAGATCGGAACACTCGTTCGGGCTCGCGCCGTACCCCACCACATCGCCGAGACAGTAGTACTCGTCGATGTCTTCGTCTTCGAAGCCACGCATCACTGCCGAGAGGGCTTCGATGTTGGCGTGGACGTCGCTGAAAATCCCGAGACGCATGTGTGGGAGGGGCGAACTTTCCTTGTAGAGGGTCCAGGAGCCTTTGTCACGTCCGGTCGACGATTGCCGGCCGCTGGACCGGTCGACCCTACGACACTCCTAGGGGAGGGGTAAAGGGGGTCGTGAGAGCCGTTCGCCCGAATCGACGCGAACCCCAACAGCTTGGGTTCAACTGGCCACCTCGGCCAGGAAACGGCGCGAGAATTCGCGAATCGGGTCTTCTTCCGAGAGATCGGCGGACCCCTCGACCCGCGATCGATGGGTCTTCGCCCGCTCCTCGTGCTCCGGGGCGGCCTGCGCGATCGCAGCCAGCGGCTCCCCATTCTTCGCCGCCAGCTTCTCGACGAGCGACTTCTGCCCCCGCAGACGTACGTGCGCGAGGAGGTAGGCGATCCGGCGATCGGCCCCTTCCACCTCCGTCACCCGCTTGAGCGCCCGCTCGAGCGAGGTGCCGAAGCTGGCCAAAACGCGCGCCACTTCCTCCCAGACCTCGGTGGGTTCCTCGACCAGCAGCTGCACCAGCGGGCGCACCGCTCTGCGCATCTGAAGCTCGCCCAGGCAGAGCGCGGCGGCCTGCCGCACGAAGGTCTTCCGTGCGGAGAGCGTGTCGATCAAGGCGCCGGCCGCCGCTTCCCCGAGGGGAAAGACCTTCGGCATGACGTCCAGGACCTCCTCGCGGGGCATCTTCCGCACCGCACGCACCACCCGGGACACGAGCTCGGCGTCGCCGGGGCCGGCTCGGGACACCAGCTCGAGCGCCACCTTTCGCCGCAGCTTGGGGTGCTCGACCAACCCGACGAGCTCGTCGTTGGCCAGCTCGGGGATGGCGCTCTCGTCCACCGAACGGGGAGCGGAGGAGCCCGGCCGACCGGCGGCGATGTCTCGGTGCGCCTGCTCGTGGGCCTCGACGTCCATCGCGACCTCGTACTCTTCGGCGAGCGCGAGCAGACTCTCCCAGTTCGCGGCGACCGCCTTTGCGTCGAGCCCGCCCGCCCCTTCCAGCCGCGAAGTCCCGCGGAAGGCGTCCACGAGACGCTCGACCATCTCCCCGGGCTCCGGCACCACACCGAGCGAGACCGCCCGACTGACCAGCGGCCCCTCGATCGCGAGCCCGTGGGTCATCGCGTCGTCCAGGATCCGCCGGAAGGCGTCGTCCACCACGTCGCGCGGGATCGAGAGCGCGAGCACGGCCATGTCGAGCTTCGCCGGCTTGCTCCACTTCGCGAGCGCACTCAGCGCCTCGCGGGCCTCCTTCGCGTTGGCCGCGGAAGGCGCGTCCTGGAAGGGGTGGCCACGAAGCTGCAGTGGCGGCGGCGCGGCCAGGGCACGCTCCATCGCCACCGCCGGATCGCCCGCCGCTTCGTCGTTCCGATCCCGATCGGCCCGCTGGAGGACGGAGGCCAGGTTCGTGCACCGGGCCCCCATGGCGACCTGGAGCGTTCGTTCGAAGCGGCCGGCCGGCCCGAAGACGGCCACGGTCGCCTCTTCTCCGTCGCGGAGGGCTTCGAGGATCTCGCGGTCGCCGTCATCCGCGGGGTTGAGCGCAGCGCGCCGGGCGTAGGGGCGAGGCTCGTCCCACTCGACCAACGCGAGGAGCACGACCGGGGTCCCGTCGATGGCCATGTACTGGACCAGGAGCTCGACCTCCTTCCGGAACGCCTCTTCGTGGCCTTCGCCCAGCCGGACGAAGAACCAGGGCCCGTCCGGCTTGGTCGCCATCATCTGGATGGACCGATCCTCGAAGAATCCGTCGGGCGGGGTAGCCGGGGTCGGGATCCGCTTCTCCGCGTGGGAGGGGCCGTCGTCGACCTTCAGGTCCGAGAGCTCTCCGGGCAGCTCGTCCTCTTCCAGGAGCTCCACGTCGTCATCGGCGAGCACGGAGGTCGACTCCGGCGAAAGCTCCTCGACGTCGTCCAGCTCTTCGATCGCCTCGACCTCGCCGAGCGTGGCCTCGTCCGGGAAGGCGTCGGTCTCGCTGGTGCTCTCTTCGGTGAGCATCGAATCGTCGACCAGCTGCACCGCCTCGGCCAGCTCGCCGCCGTTGCCCTTCGCGGTCGTGGGCTCCGCGTCGAGCTCCACCGACTCGACCAGCATCCGCGCCTCTCGCTCCTGGAGCGCGGCGACCCGGTCCTCGAGCTCCTGTTCGCGGAACTCGACGTCTCTGAGCAACGCCTCGACGCGCTCGGTCTCGATGCCGAGCTGCCGTTCGCGCGCAGCCAGGGACTCCCGCTCGCTTCGGAGGCGCTCTGCTTCCTCGGCCAGCCCCGCGCCGGCGCTGCTGCTACCGCCTCGCTCGAGGTAGTCGGCCAACCCCTCCGGACCCACGACCGCGTCAGCGGCCGCGACGTACCCGGGGAGCTCGCGCTCCTCATCGGCGAGGCGCGCGAGCAGGGCCGCCCGCTCGTGCATCAAGCGATGGGCGAGCACGGACGGAACCACGAGCACGAAGTGCCGCTTCTCGGGGTCGTGGAAGGTGAAGGGGATCGCCAGGCTGCCGGCGTCGGTGTCGTGGAGGGTCCCCTCGAGGGCTGCCCCACCGAGCCTCGGATCGGTGTGGACGTTGACCGATCGGACGACCCGCACCGCCCGGGTACCACCATCCGCTGTCGGGACGTGAACCGTCGTGTGACGAGTCCGACCCTCCTCCCCGTCGTACGGCAGCTCCACTGGGGGAGTGAATTACCAGAGATCGCGGGCAGACCGAAAGCCCAACGCGCGGCTGGCGCCAGCGCCGCAGCCGGTACACAGGGAGGCCATGGACACGCCGCAACACGTCGCCGACCTGGCCACCGCGTGCGTCGCCTCCGTGAAGGCGACCGTAGGGATGACCCTGGACCTGAGCGTCGAGACCCTCCCGGTGCTGGACCACTACGCCCACGAGGTGCTCGAGGCCTCCGAGGAGGAGATCCTCAGCCTGACGGCTCCGATGTGCGGCGCGTACTTCGGCGAGATCCTCCGCCGCCGGTTCGCCGGTTTCCGCTGGCACGCCCCCAAGGACGCCTTCGACGAGTGGCGCCTCGAGCTCGAGCCGGCCTTCCTCTACTTCAACCCCGTCGGCATCGCCCTCGAGGTGATCAGCGAAGCCGACGCGCCGGGCTACCACGCGCACCTCGGCCTGCGCCCAGAGGATCGAGAAGAAGTGGAGCGCGCCATCGCTCTCTTCGGGGACGCGCGCCAGCGCGACTACTACTCCTTCGCCCTCCGCTCGGAAGTCCTGGAGCAGGCCCTCGAAGCCCTCGGCCGTATGGTCGCAGGCCAGGACTCGCCGAAGACCTATACCCACGCGGACTACTCGAAGGTCGTCGCCGAGCTCGCCGCCGCCAACGACACGATTCACTGAGTCGTTGGGGGGATTTGAGAAGATCCCCCAAAAACCCGAGGCTCTCCCGCTTCGCGCTCGGTGCGTCCTCACGCTTCGCGCTGCGTCCTCCGGGTCGGCTACCGCGGCGGCTACTCGCGCGCGCTGGGGGGGATCCAACGGGGTAGCTCGGCTTCGCCCGGGATGACGAAAGCACGCTTGCCGGCCGCGAGCCGTCCGAACGGGCGAAGCGCGCCGAGCCCGTAGACGCCGGGCTCCATGCCCTCGAAGTGCGCCTGGCGACCCGCATCGAGCCAGCCGATCGGCGTGCCCTGCAGGGTGATGATCATCCGGGTCGATCCCCGATTGACCACCGTGAGCCCCGACTCCGGCGCCCCCTCGGCGGTCTCACCACGGGGACCACGGTTGCGTTGGAGCTGGCTCATCGAGCTCTCGGTCAGGAGCGGACGGTGATGCTGTCGCTCGATCCCGACCGGCGGCTCCTCGTGATCGGCCCGGAGCGCGCGCCGCGGCACGCGGATGCCCACGTCGGCCGTCCGGTTGGCCCGCCAGAGCCCCACGCGAAACGAGGGCGTCGAGCCTCCTTCGCCGCAGCGCCGAGCGACGTTGGACGGCCCCTCTCCGGTCCACTCCGCGACGAGCCGGCAGATGAGGTCACCCGGCCCCCGCTGCTCGCGGGTCGGCGGTAGCGCGATGCGCCACCCGGGCGTGCCCCGCGGACGACCGCCTTCGAACCAATGGGCCATCTGCCCCGGCCCGAGGGGTCGGCCCCCGTCGCCATCGAAGACGTAGGCCCCGAGCTCGTCCCGTCGAATGCGGATCTCGGAGCCCTCGGGCACCGGCCAGCCGGAGCCCACGAAGGTCGCCCGCAGCCGATCGGTCGAGACGTCGATGTGGAGCTCCGCGGCCGGGCGCGCGACCGCTTCGTTCCCTTCGCCGAGCGAGCGCGGCACGCGAAGCCGAACGCGATAGACCAGTCGACGAGCTTCGACCATCTCGTCGCTCGCGTAGGTTCGGTCGGATTGGAACGCCTCCACGACCCGAATGGGCGGCTCGTCCGGCGTGTCCGAACGCGAGCCCATCGGCGCATAGACCTTCTCCGGCGGAACCGGCGGCGGTGCCGGAGGGATCTCGCGTACCTCGAGCGCCTCGGGGGGCGAGTCGTCGCCCCCGCACGCCACGGCCAGCCCGAACCCGAAGACGAACGCCGCGCGCGCGGCGCAGCTCACCTCGAACCGAACTCGATGACGACCTGGCCGTTGGGGTTCTGACCCAGGTCGGAATCGCCACCGGCGACGACCACGGCGGTCACCACCACGCCCGCCACGACGACGGCGCCCACGGCGGCCCAGAGCCACCACTCCTTCCAGAGCGGCTTGCCCTCGTCGTCTTCGTTCTCGCCGCCACCGCCGATGACCTCGCCGCCACCGCCGATGATGGTCTCGTCGTCCTCGCCGACCTGTGGCCGCAGGACGTTCTCCACGCCTTGCTTCACGGCCCGCTGGACGACGGGCTCGAGCTCGCCCAGGGCGCGGGGCGCCTGGACCTCGCCGCGGAGGACGCGGCGACCACTGGAGACGTCGAAGATCACCATCTCGAGCTTCACCTGGTCACGAGAGTCTCCGTACGAGACGCGGATGACACCGATCTTGTCGAGCTGCAGGAGCTCGCCGACTTGTCGGATCGGTCCGTCGCCCTCTTCGAGCTCGTGGCCCGTGATGCCGGCCACCATCTCCGCCATGCCCTCGTTGCCCTCCGCGTCCATCAGGAACGCCTGGACCTCGGACTGGCCGCGACCGACCTCGACCTGCTCGATGTAAGGCGTGGCGCCGGGGCGGGTCAGACGGACCGTGTGCTCGCCGGGCGGCATGCCCGTGACGGTCAGGGGCGTCTGGCCACGGGGAACGAAATCGACATACGCGATCGCGCCGGTCGGGTCGCTCATGATGTGGATCGCGCCCTCGTTGCTCCGTGGCTCGGAGCGCTCGTACTGCTCGACGACCTCGGGCGGGAACTCGTTCGGGTCCGGCTTGATGTGCGGCATCTGGCGATGGAGCCGCTCGAAGACGCGCCGGCCGATGCGGGTCTGGCCGTTGAAGATGTAGGCCGCGCCCAGATAGAGGAGCGCGGTGCCGAGGCCGGACTCGTCCTCGAGGGCCGCCTGCGAGGCGTCGAACTCCTCGATCGCCTGGGTGAGGAGCTGGGTCGCGTTGTCGAGCTGCAGGTCCAGGTAGGCCTGACTGCCCTCGGCGTAGAGCCGGCGCGCCTCGGTGATGTGCTGCAGGGCCTCGTTGTCGTAGCCGAGGAAGCGCTGGTCGGCGGCCGACCAGTCCGCGGCTTCCACCTCTCGCAGGGCCGCCCGCGCGGCGCTGCCCGCCCGCGCCGCGACCGCCTCGAGCTCGGGCTCGAGGGCGTGGGACACGATGTAGATCCGCTGCCGCTGCAGGGTCTCGCCCTCGGCTTCCTGGGCCATGGCGGGTCGAGCGACGAACGCAGCGATCAGCGCGAGACCCAAGACCACCAAGGAGGTGGAGCGGGGCCGGAAGCGAACGCCGACGGGGTCAGCGGCCGGTGTCGAGATCTCGGACCAGTGCGGCAAGGTTGGGGTCGTCCTCGAGGGTATGGCGGATATGGGCCTCGAGCTCTGCGCGCGCCGCCGCGTCCAGCTTCGCCACCCCCGGTGCGGAGAGGGCTTCCTGGACCATCGTCTCCACCGCGGCAGCCGCGTCGATTCGACCGGCACGCAGATCGGCGACGACGCCGTCGGTCGGGGCGGACGCCTGCGCGTCCCGTCCCCGGTCCGCGCCGTCGAGCGCCGCCTCGAAAGCCTCCCGAGAGCCCTCGGCGCCTTTGGCCTTCGAGGGGTCGGGCTGCGCATCGGCGCCAGGGACCTTGGGCGGTCCGCCGCCGGGCGGTTTGATGGGCGAGGTCATTCAGAGCTCCTGCGGAGAGTAACGAAAGCGTCGAGCGCACCGCAACCGAGTCGCGTCCGCGGCTCGGAGCGGGGCTCGGGCGGTCATCGGACGTTCTGGATCACGGCCTTGCTGGTGTCGTGGCGGGCCTTGAGGACGTTGGAGGTGGTCTGGAACATCCGCTGTTCCATGGCCATCTGGTGCTGAAGGGCCAGGAGCTGCTCGGCCGAGCTGGCCGACGAGTCCAGCATTCCCTGGAGGGAGCCGCCGTCGCCCGTGCTGCTGGGGGCGCCGCCGGTCGTGCCGGCGGGAGCGCCCGCGCTGGCACCGGAGTCGCCGGCGCTGCGGATGGCGGCGGCCACGGCGGTCCCGCCCGGGAGCAGGCCCGCGGCCTGCTCGACCCCGGAGAGGAGCGCGTGGGCCCCTTCCCCGAGGGTCTCGGCGAAGCGGCGGGACGGGGGCTCGGGGGTCACGCGGGGCTCGGTATCGCGGAGGGTGAGGTTCGCCTGGCGGCCAGTGCGGTGGATGGTGGTCATCGGTCTGTCCTTGGTCTGGGGCTCGCTGGAGCCGGGTGTGCGGACCTCTTCGGTCCCCCTGGGGCCCAGTTGCGTGGCTGGCAGGATTTCCTTCTCGCTTGACCTCGGCGGGGTGCGAGCCGATACCTCGCCCATGCCGGACCTGGACCGTGCCGCCCGCGCCATCGAGGAATTCCTCGCCGCGCTGGGTCACACCGCCGAGAGCGAGCCCGAGCTCGAGGGCACCGGAGGCCGGGTGGCCGAGGCCTTCGGGGAAGACCTCCTCGATGGCTACGGGATGGACCCCGCCGAGATCCTGTCCGAGACCTGCGCCAGCACCGGCCGGACCGAGCTGGTCGTGGTCCGCGGGATCGCGATCACGGTGACCTGTCCGCACCACCTGCTGCCCAGTACGGGCACCGCGACCGTGGCCTACCGACCGAACGGGAAGCTCGCCGGGCTCGGCGCGCTCGGCCGGCTGGTCCAGTGCCGGGGCCGACGGCTCGCCCTGCAGGAGACCGTGGCCCAGCAGGTGGCCGACGACCTGGTCGAGCATCTCGGCGCCGCGAGCGCCGGTTGCGCGCTCGACCTGAGCCCGATGTGCATGATCGCCCGAGGCGGTCGACAGGTCGGTGCCCGCGCCCTGAGCGTGGCGATCGCCGGCGCCGAGGACGCATCGCTGAGGCAGGCGCTCTCATGAGTGACGACGACGAGCGCCAGTCGCTGACCCCCGGGGAGCTCGAGGAGGTTGCGGTCTTCCCGCTCCCGAGCGCGGTCTTCTTCCCGGACACCGAGCTGCCGCTGCACCTCTTCGAGCCGCGCTATCGCGCGATGGCCGAGGACCGGATCGTCAACGGCAACGGCGTGATCGCGATCGCCCTGCTCCGGCCGGGCTACGAGGCGGACTACGACGGTCGGCCCGCCATCCACACCATCGCTGGCGTGGGGCGAGTGATCGCCCACCGACCAAACGCCAACGGCACCCACGACATCCTGCTGCGAGGGATGGGCCGGGTACGACTCGAAGAGCTCCCGGCGGACGAGCGCCCGTATCGGGTCGCGCGCGCCATGCCATTGCGGACGACCCACACCGAGCTCTCGCGCTCCGTGCTCGCGCCTCTGCTGAGCTGCACCTCGCGAATCGCCTCGGTGGTCCGGGAGCGGCACCCGGACTTCGAGGTCGGCTTCGACGCCGACGACGAGATCGGGACGATCGTCGATCGGATCGCGGACCGCTTCGTGTCCGAGCCGCCGCGACGGCAGCGCATCCTCGAGGCGGTGGACCTCGAGGAGCGGCTGGATCTGGTGACGGACGCCGTCGGCGACCTGCTCGCGCTCATCGGAGCGCGACAGGAGCCGTCCTAGCGCTCGCGCCGACTACTCGGCGTCGAGGAGCTGGCTCGGGTCGTAGTCGACGGCGAGCCGCCCGGGCGCGGGCGTCGCGCTCTCGAGGTCGTAGACGTGACCCATCCGAGTCCGCTTGGTCTCGAGGTAGCCGACGTTGAGCGCGTGAGGCTCGACCAGGTGCGGCACCCGCCGGGTGACGACCACGCCATCGCGGCGGAGGCCATCGACCTTGGAGGGGTTGTTCGTCATCAGCGCCACCGAACGGATGTCGAGGTCCTCGAGCATCTGCGTGACCATGTGGTAGCGACGCAGGTCGTCGGCGAAGCCGAGCTCCCGGTTCGCGTCCACCGTGTCGAGGCCCTGCTGCTGCAGCTGGTAGGCCTTGATCTTGTCACCGAGGCCGATGCCGCGACCCTCCTGGCGGAGGTAGAGCACCACACCACGACCCGCCTCGGCGATGCGACGGAGGCCGTAGTCGAGCTGCTCGCGGCAGTCGCACTTCAGCGAGTGGAGCACCTCGCCGGTGAGGCATTCGCTGTGGACGCGGCAGAGCACGTCGTGCTCTCCCTGCACGTCACCGCGAACGATGGCGAGGTGTTCATTGGGGTTGCCCTCTTCGCGATACGCGAACACCTGAAAGGGGCCGTACTCGGTCGGCAAGCGGCACTCGGAGTAGCGGACTACCCGAGGGGCGACATCTTGTCGTATATCCATACGTGTTTGTTCTGCTTTCGGCTCAGGGCCAACCCCTACCGTGGGGCCGGAACAAGCTAGGGGCATCCGGCGGTGAGTCAAGGCGAGGGGGCCTGCC
>CAYXAP010000097.1:0-18259 GCA_964462035.1 uncultured Sandaracinus sp. | reverse complement strand
TGGCGGTGAGGGCCGCGGCGGCGAGCGAAGCGAGCTGACGCGGCGCGTAGGGGCGAAGGCGGGGTCGAGGCGGTGCAGCCGCCGCGTCCCGCCGCCATCGGGCTCAGAGCGAGCTCGTCGACGCGCAGCGGCGGCGAGCGAGCGAGCGCAGCGGCGACTCGTGGACGTGCGCAGCACGTTCGCGATGTCGCCCAGCCCGTGCCCCCACTGCTGGCGATGCCACTGGCCCCAGAGGCCGGGGTGGGGGGACGGGCCTCCTAGGTGCGTAAGGAACGCCGAAGGCGCTGGCACAGCCAGCGACGAGGCGTGACGGCAGCGAGGGGTTCGGGCCGCGAAGCGGCGCGAACCGCGAGCGACAAACCTGGGAGGCCCGTCCCCCCACCCCGGCCGAGCGCCACGCTGTCAAGGCCACCGAGACCGAGAAGACCGAGAAGACCGAGAAGACCGAGAAGACCGAGAAGACCGAGAAGTCCGAGAAGACCGAGAAGACCGAGAAGACCGAAGAGCTACTCGCCCAGATCGAGCTGATGACCGGCCGCCGAGAGCGCCGTCTTCATCGTCGCCTTGTCGTTCGACTTCATGTAGGCCTCCTGCGGCGAGATGAGCCCGTTCTGGACGTGCTGCAGTAGGTGGTCGTTCATCGTCTGCATCCCCTGCCGCCGGCCGGTCTGCATGACGCTCTTGAGCTGGAAGGTCTTGCCCTCACGGATGAGGTTGGCGACCGCCGCGTTCGCGATGAGCACCTCGTAGCCGGCGACGCGACCGCCCCCCTGCTTCTTGCACAGCACCTGCGCGACCACCCCTCGGAGGGACTCCGAGAGCATCACCCGGATCTGCTCCTGCTGGTCGGGCGGGAACTGGTCGATGATGCGGTCGACCGTGCTCGGCGCGCTCGTCGTGTGGAGCGTCCCGAAGACCAGGTGACCGGTCTCGGCCGTCTCGATGGCGATGCTGATCGTCTCGAGGTCACGCATCTCACCGACGAGGACGATGTCCGGGTCCTCTCGAAGGGCGGCACGAAGGGCCGGCTTGAACCCCTTGGTGTGCGTCCCGACCTCCCGCTGGTTCACGAGGCACTTCTTGTTCGCGTGGACGAACTCGATCGGGTCCTCGATCGTGATGATGTGGTCTTCGCGGTTCTGATTGATGAAGTCGATCAGGGTCGCCAGCGTGGTCGATTTTCCGGAGCCGGTGGGCCCGGTGACCAACACCAGGCCCTTCGTCAGCCAACAGAGATCGAGCACCTTCTTGGGCAGACCGATCTGATCCACCGAGAGAATGTCGAAGGGGATCACGCGGAGGACCGCGCCGATGCCGTGACGGTCTTCGAAGACGTTCACGCGGAAGCGCGCGAGCCCCTCGATGGTGTGCGCGTAGTCGGTGTCGCGGAGCTCCTCGTACTCCTCGATGTTCTTCTCCGGCATGATCTCGTAGATCAGCGACTGGAGCCGCTCGGCACTCATCGGCCCCTTGCCCGGCTCGAGCTCTTTCATGCTGCCGTCGATGCGGACCATCGGGGGGACGGTGCTGCAGAGATGGAGATCGGAGGCCCCCTGCTGCTTCATGAGACGCAGGTAGCGGTTGATGCCCGGCTCGCCCGCGCGGGTCGCTTCGATCGCGCCCCCCGCAGCTTCGCCGTAGCCGCCGCCACCTCCGCCGCCGTAGCCACCTCCACCATAGCCACCGTCGGTCGGACTCGGGGCCTGCGGCTGCGCCGACGCCTGAGGCGCAGCGCCGCCCAGCGAGATTCCCGCCGTGGCCGGCTCGAGCCGAATCACCCACTGACCGGGCGACACCGCTCGCAGGGTCACGTCGATGTCGTTGGCGCCCGACTGATGGAAGAACTTCGCGGCGCCCGTGCTTCGCAACGACTCGATCGCCGCGGCTGGGGCCGCCTCTTCGACGAGCGCCGCGAGCTGTCCGTGGTCGATCGGTTTGCTCGAATGACGTACCCCGGACGGGAGCTGGAACTTGACGGGCTTACCCGACTCCAGCTCGATGTACTCGGCATCGTGCTTGGTCAGGTGCTGGACGTAGAAGTCGATGCGCAGCACGGCACGAGAATATCACTTCACCTTGAGCTCGTAGCCGGCTCGTTCGACCCGCTTCTTCTCCGAGTCCAGGTCCACCCGCGAGAGGGGGTGCTCCTCCAGGAAGCCGTCCGGCAGGCGGAGCTTCATCTTCCCGCCCTTCACCGACAGCTTCACGGGCGGCACCGCTTCGGCGCGGCGGCGGTGCAGGCGAACCGCCAACCGGAGCAGGAGCGCCAGGCGCACGGCGCGCTGGGGCCACGGATCGTGGAGCTCGTCGAAGGACTCGTAGCGCAGCTTCCGGCGATGGCAGAGCACCAGCCGGGCCAGCAGCTTCTGCTCGTCCTGCGAGAAGCCAGGCATGTCGCTGTTGTCGAGGATGTAGCAGCCGTGCTTGTGGTAGCCGCCGTAGCGGATCGAGAGACCGACCTCGTGCACCGAGGCCGCTGCCTGGAGGATCTCCGCGGAGAAGGGCAGCGGCAGGTCCCAGTCCTCGGCGACCTGGTGCAGCAGGTTCACGGCTGTCTCGCCCACGGCTTCGGCGTGGCCGGTATCGATGTCGTAGCGGTCCGCCAACCGGTCCAGCGTCGCCCGGCGAACCGACTCCACGTGGTCCCGGCCGATGAGCTCCTCGACGACGCCATCGCGAAGTGCGCCGTCGCAGGGCCGGATCTCGTCGAGGGAGAAGACGTCGAAGAATGCGCAGAGGATGGCCACCCCACCCGGCAGCACGGGGCGGCGCTTCTCGGTGAGCTCCGGCAGGTCGATGGCGTCCACGTGCTTGGCCTCGAGGAGCGCGTCGCGAACCTTGAAGAGCCCGTCGCGCGTGAGCCGGCGCCCCGACCAATCGGCCGCCTTGGCGATGTTGGCGATCGCCTCGATGGTGCCCGACGTGCCGACGGCCTCCTGCCACTCCTCGTCGGCGATCTCCCGACTCAACGGCTCGAGCTCCAGCCGCGCCGCGAACGACGCCGCACGAAAGCGGTCGGGCGAGATCTTCCCGTCGGGGAAGAAGCCCTCGGTGAAGTTCACGCAGCCCATGTGGAGGCTGTCGGTGTGCTCCGCCTGTCGGCCCTCGCCGAGCACCACTTCGGTCGAGCCACCGCCGATGTCGATCAGCAGGCGGCGACCACGTGACGGGAGGACGCTCGCGGCTCCGACGAAGACCAGGCGAGCCTCCTCGACACCGGGGATGACTTCGATCGGGTGGCCGAGGATCGTCTCCGCCCGTTCGATGAACTCGCCGGCGTTCTTCGCGCGACGCAGCGTGCTGGTGCCCACGACCCGAACCCGCGCGTCCGGCACGGCCTGGAGCCGCTCGGCGAAGAGCGCCAGACACTTCAGCCCTCGCTGCTGGGCCGCGTCGTCGATGCGGAGGTCGGCCCCGAGACCCGCGGCGAGCGCCACTCGCTCCTTCACCTTGTCGATGAGGTGGACTCGTCCACCCGCGTAGCGGGCGACCATCAGGTGGAAGCTGTTCGAGCCGAGATCGACCGCCGCGTAGACCCCCGTGGGGTCCTCGCCCCCAGCGCCCTCGGCGCCAGCGGGCTCTTCGCCGCTTTTCTCGGTACTCACGCCGCGCACCATAGTGCATTTGCCGGCTGGCGCCCGTCCCCGAGCGGGAGACCGGGCGGTCCCGCACGGCCCCCTGTTGCCCTATGAGCGAGACGGCCTAATCTAGGCGCGTGGCGAGCCCTCCCCAGCCTCTCCGAGCGTCGGACGACGACGATCTCGACGATCACTTTCACGACCAGTGTGGCGTCTTCGGCGTCTTCGGCGACGAAGAAGCCGCCAACCTGACCTACCTCGGTCTGCACGCGTTGCAGCACCGTGGTCAGGAAGCCGCCGGCATCGCGACCACGGACGGCGAGCGCCTCTTCGTCCAGCGCGGTCTCGGGCTGGTCCAGGACGTCTTCAACGCGTCCGTCATGGAGCAGCTCCCCGGCGCGGGCGGCATCGGCCACGTCCGATACTCCACGGCGGGCGGCACCCACGTGAAGAACACCCAGCCGATCGCCGTGGACTACGCCCATGGCTCGATCGCGGTCGCGCACAACGGCAACCTCACCAACTACGTGGCGCTGCGCCGCGAGCTCGAGGCCCAGGGCTCGATCTTCAACTCCGCGAGCGACACCGAGGTCTTCGTCCACCTCATCGCGCGCTCGAAGGCGGACACCACCGAGGGCCGCGTCGCCGACGCGCTCCACCGAGTGCAGGGCGCCTACTCGCTGGTCTTCCTCTCGGTCGACGAGCTCATCGCGGTACGCGACCCCTGGGGCTTCCGCCCGCTCTGCCTCGGCATGAAGGGTGACGCGTGGGTCGTCGCGAGCGAGCCGCCGGCGTTCCACCTGATGGGCGCCGAGTACGTTCGCGACGTCGAGCCCGGCGAGATGATCGTGTGCGACCGGTTCGGGATGCGCTCCACCCGCCCGTTCGGCGAGAAGCCGAAGCGCTTCTGCATCTTCGAGCACATCTACTTCGCGCGCCCCGATGCGTCGTTCGGCGGTGTGAGCGTCTACCAGGCCCGCAAGCGCCTCGGTCAAACGCTCGCGAAGCTCGAGCCGGTCGACGCAGACCTGGTGATTCCGGTGCCGGATAGCGGCGTCGCCGCCGCGCTCGGCTTCGCCAGCGAGACCGGCCTGCCTTACGAGATGGGGCTCATCCGCAGCCACTACGTGGGCCGCACCTTCATCGAGCCACAGCAGCAGATCCGCCACTTCGGCGTGCGCCTCAAGCTCCACCCGGTGCGCGAGCTCCTCGAGGGCAAGCGGGTCGCCGTCGTCGACGACTCGATCGTCCGCGGCACGACGAGCCGAAAGATCGTGAAGATGCTGCGCGAGGCCGGCGCCAAAGAGGTGCACCTGCGGATCAGCTCGCCGCCGACCCGATGGCCTTGCTTCTACGGCATCGACACGCCCACCCGCGAGGAGCTCATCGCGAGCCGGCACACTCCCGAAGAGATCGCCCGCTACGTGACGGCAGACTCCCTCGGCTACCTGAGCGTCGAAGGCCTGCGCGAGGCGATCGGTGGCGATGGCTTCTGCGACGCCTGCTTCAGTGGCGAGTACCCGGTCCCGGTGGAGCTCCCGAAGAAGGAAGCCAAGCGTCAGCTGCCGCTCGTCGGCGTCTGAGCAGCCCACTCGAGGATCGCCTCGGCGACGGCCCCGGACGATTCGTTCGGGAGGAAGTGGCCTCCGTTGATCACGCGGCTCTCGAAGGGGCCGCGGTACCAGCGCCCCTGCCCTTCGCCAGCTTCGGGCGCGATGCATCCGTCGTCCGCGCCATGCAGGTAGAGCATCGGCACGTGGGTCGGGCGAAGCTGCCTCGCTCGTCGTAGGAATGGCCGGAGAGGCCGAAACATCGCCCGGTAGTACTCGAGCGGCCCCGGGAGGCTGCGTACGAGGGTCGACTCCACATGGGCCATGGCATCACCCGGGAGCTCGAGCGCGGGCGACCACCGGCGCCAGAGCTCGCGGACGAGCCCATGGCGAATCGCGCGCTCCGGAAGCCCCGGGAGCTGGAAGAAAGCCATGTACGAGCTGCGACGAAGCTGGGCGGGTGTACGCGCCATGTAGTCGAGAAAGGTCAGCGGGTGCGGCACCGAAATCGTGACCGCGGCCGACGGCAGGCCGTGAGCGGCCGCGTTGTGCGTCACCGCCGCGCCCCAGTCGTGGCCGACCCAGAGCGCAGGCTCGGGCTGAAGCGCGTGCGCGAACGCGAAGAGGATCTCCGAGAGGGTGTCGATGTCGTAGCTCGCCGGCACCGGCGAAGGGTCGTAGCCCGGCATCACGGGCGCGACGGCGCGCAGCCCTTCGCTCGCGAGTCGCACCATCACGTCGAGCCAACTCTCGGCGACGTCGGGGAAGCCGTGGAGCAGGAGCACGAGCGGCCCGTCGGCGGGGCCGGCCTCGAGGTAACTCAGCCCGGTCAACGGCTCGCGTCGGTACGGCACGACGACGAGCTAGCGCAGAACTATGCTCGGGGCATATGCCCTCGCTCGTCCTCGCCTCCGGATCCGTCTATCGCCGAAGACTCGTCGCACGCCTCGTGGCCGACCACGACGCCACCGATCACCGCGTCGACGAAGACGCGCTTCAAGCGGAGATGAAGGGCGCGATCCCGGACGCCGTGGCCGCCGCGCTCGCGATCGCGAAGGCCGCGAGCATCGCCGGCGACCATCCAGAGTCGTACGTGCTCGGCTCGGATCAGGTGGTCGACGTTGACGGAGCCATTCTCGGAAAGGCGGGCAGCGTCGAGGGGGCGCGCGCGCAGCTGAAGCAGCTCGCGGGCCGAAATCACCGCCTGGTCACGGCCGTGTGCCTTCGAGGTCCCGACGGCACCGAACGGACTCACACCGACGTGCACCTGATGCGCATGCGGTCGTTGAGCGACGACGAGATCGCCCGCTACGTGGACGCCGACCGACCGCTGGACTGCTGCGGCGCCTACAAGATCGAGTCGCTCGGGATCAGCCTCTTCGACGCAACCATCGGCGACGACCCGACCGCCATCGAGGGGCTCCCGCTGATGGCCGTCGCGCGCATGCTTCGAGAGGCGGGCTGGGCGCTGCCCTGACTCTCTCGATCACCGCGGGAAGAGCTTCGCCAGGATCGGAACGAGCTTCTTGCGGAACTCCGGATCGACCACCAGGTCCTGTCGAACCTCGAGCTCGACCGCCTCGCGACCGAACTCCATCGCGTGGCGCTCGACCGCATGCATCATCCCGGCCTTGCCACTGTAGGGCGCGTTGTAGGCCACCTCGAGGCCCGCGGCCTCCATGTCGCGTCCGAGACGGTGGGCGAGCTCGTCGGCCTTGTCGAAAAGCACCGCGACTTCCATCGGCCGGGGATCGCCCTCATAGAGGGGGGTGAAGCTGTGGATGGCGAAGACCACCGGCGCCGACACCGTCTCCTTCACGGTCCGGGACACGGCCTGGTGGTAGGGGTGGTAGAGCCGCGTCAGCCGCTCGGCTTTGGCCTCTTCGGAGAGGTCCTGATTCATCCGAACCGGGCGCCCCTCGGCGACCGTTCGGAAGAGCGTCTCCGAGTCCAGGGACCGGTTCGGATCGACGATCAGCCTGGAATACCTGGAGAGAACGGCCGGTGCGCCGACGTGGAGCGCCAGCTCCAGGGTGAGCTCCCGGACGCCCAGGTCGAAGGCCCAGTGGGTTCCACGCAGGTGCTCGTCCTCGGGATGCCAGTCGAAGCCCTGGGGCATTCGCTGAGACGCATGCTCGCACGAGAGGACCACCGGCGCGTCCGCGCGCAGGGAGGGTTCGGGGAACCAGGTCTCGTAGGCGTCGTGAATGTCGTGTGCGCCCCGATCGGGGGACCATGCGATTTCGTTCACAGCCGAAACCTGGAGCGAAACCGTCGGATGCGCCACACTTCGGTTCGATGGGGGAAACCGACGGCGCCCGGACCAAGCTGGAATCCTACGTGGAGCTCGACGAGCCCGGCGCGGATCCGGTCGCCAGCAAAGGGACCTACGACGCGACCTCCGAGAAGACGGCTGCCGTCGATCTGGACGAGCTCGAGCCGGTGGACGAGCCCGCGTGGGAAGAAGGCGCCGGCAAGACCGAACACCTCGACCTCGATGATCTCGAGGACGCCGGCGGCGGCTGGAACGATCAGCCGCTGAAGACCGAAGCGGTCGAGCTCGAGGATCTCGAGGTACTCGAGAAGCTCGACCCCAAGCTCTCGAACACGCCGCCCGCCCTACCCGACGTGGGTGAACGAAAGGCAGCGCCCCACGCGCCCCTGCCCACCCGTCGGAAAGCGGCCAAGCCCAAGCCCAAACCCAAGTCCGGACCCCGCACGGCGCCACCGCCGCCGCCGAAACCGCCGAGCCGCGCCGAGTCGCTCGAGGACGCGCCCAAGCCGATGATCGGCTCCGAAGGTTGGACGCCGGAAGACCGCATCAGCGTCGTCGACTTCTCCGCCGTGCTCAGTGCGCCGCCACCGCCGCGAAAAGGCGAGCCGACGGAGAAGATGATCGTGGTCGGGACGCCGCTGCAGGCGCCGATGCCCGCAGCTCCGAAGGAGGACTCGGGCTCCGGGTTCGGCAAGGCGCTGCTCGTGCTCTTGCTGCTGGTCGGTGTCGGCGCCGGAGCGTACTTCTTGGGGCGGCAAGGGACGCCCCAGCCGATCGCGGAAGCCGACGAGGCGCCGCTCGACGAGACCGAGCCGGACACCGACGTCGAACCGGACGCTGTGGATCCCGACGCCGTGGACCCGGAAGCGACCGACGAGACCGAACCCACGGACTCGGACGAAGACGAGACGCCCGACGAAGACGAGACGCCCGACGAAGACGAGCCCGAACTGGCCACCATGCGCGAGACCCCGCGCGAGACGGTCACGAGCGCGATGACCGCCACGATGGCGGCCGCGCCCACGGTCGCCGAGCCGACCATGGAAGCCGAGCCCACGATGAGCGCGGAGCCGACCATGGCGGCCGAGCCCACGATGGCCGCGGAGCCGACCATGGAAGCCGAGCCCACGATGGTCGCCGAGCCGACCATGGAAGCCGCCCCCACGAACCTCCCGGACCATCCGTCACGCGAACAGGTGCAGGCCGCGCTGACGGCGATTCGTCCTCAGGTCGCCGAGTGCATGGACGGCCAACATGCGACGGTGCGCGTCCGCATCACGGTCCGCAACTCCGGTCGGGTCACCACCGCGGTGGTGCAGGACAGCCTCTATGCGCGGCCGCCGATCGGCTCGTGCATCGCCCGCACCGTGCGCCAGGCTCGCTTCCCGGAGTTCTCCGAGGCGACCTTCGTCGTGCTCTACCCCTTCCAGCTCTGAGCGCGTCGCTCAGGCTTCGATCGGGGGTTCCACCTCACCGCGGCAGATCTGGAGCATCCCTTCGACCTCGAGGGCGACCTCGATCTCCGGATTGGTCTCGAGGAAGTGCTCCAGGAAGGGCTGCGCCTGTGGGTAGTCGCCGCGCTGAAAGAAGGTCGCGCCGACGAGGAAGAGCGCGTCGGGGTCGTCCGGGCGCTTCCGCAGCACCTGCCGGCCCATCCGTAGCGCACGGTCGTGGTCACCGAGGTAGCGGAGCGACTGACCGGCGCCGACCATGGCGCCGATGTAGTCGGGCACGACGTCGAGCGCGCTGACGTAGCACTTGAGCGCCTTGGCGTGATCACCCCGCTCGAAGTAGGCGTTGCCGAGGAAGTAGTGGGCGTACTCGTTGTCCGGCGTCTCCGCCGCGATCCGATGGAGCTCGGTCAGGGCGTCCTCGATCCGGCCCTCCTGCAGGAGCTCGATGCCCTCTTCGACGGCGGCCCACTTCTCGGTGTCGTCCATGGCGGAGCAGCATGCATCGCCCGGCGGGCGGCGCAAATGCCGGCCTTCGGAGGATCCCCGAGCTGTGCGATGCTCCGCCCGTGCGCGAACGAAGACGGGAAACTCGGCGACGGCTCGCCCATGCGTTGCGCGACTACCGATTGCCCGCCGCCTGGGTCGACCTCGACCGCTTCGAGCGCAACCTCCGAGACCTCGTGCGTCGCGCCGGAGGCACACCCATCCGGGTGGCCTCCAAGAGCCTGCGCTGCCGCGCGCTGATCGAGCGGGTCGTCGCGCATCGAGGCTGCGAAGGGGTGATGTGCTTCACCGCCGCCGAGGCGGTCCACCTCTCCCACGGCCTCGACGACCTGCTGGTCGCCTACCCCACCGTGGAGCCGCACGAGGTAGGCCCAGTGCTCGAGCGGCTCGCGGCGGGCAAGACCATCGTGCTCACGGTCGACGACGTCGAACAGCTCGAGCTCCTGTCGACACTCGCGCGCGACTCGGGCCAGGTCCTCCCGCTCTGCCTCGATGTGGACATGTCGCTCGCGCTCCCGAAGCTCCACTTCGGCGTGCGCCGTAGCCCGATCCGAAGCGCTGCCGATGCGCTCGCCGTCGGCAAGCGCGTGCGCTCCGATCCGCACCTCGAGCTCGTCGGAGTGCTCGGCTACGAAGCGCAGGTCGCCGGACTCCCGGACAAGACCCCGCGCGCTGCCTGGAACACGATGGTGCGAACGCTGAAGCGGGCGTCGATCCGAGACCTCCGCAAGCGCCGTGGTGCCGTGGTCCGAGCCCTCCGGCGCGACGGACACGCGATCCGCTTCGTGAACGGCGGTGGCACCGGCAGTCTCGAGAGCACGCGGAAGGACCCAGCCGTCACCGAGGTCACGGCGGGCAGCGGCCTCTACGTCCCCACCCTCTTCGACGAGTTCGAGGCCTTCGACCCTCTGCCCGCCGCCGGCTTCGCGCTCCCCGTGGTGCGCCGGCCAGCGAAAGGCTTCGTGACCTGTCTCGGCGGAGGCTACGTGGCCTCGGGCTCCGCGGGCCCCGACAAGCTCCCTCGGCCCTTCCTGCCACCCGGGCTGAGCCTCCTCGAACAGGAAGGCGCCGGCGAAGTCCAGACGCCGCTCCAGGGCGCCGCCGCGGACGGGCTGGCCATCGGCGACCCGGTCTTCTTCCGCCACGCCAAGGCGGGCGAGCTCTGCGAGCGCTTCGCCGAGCTGCACCTCATTCGTGGCGATCGAGTGGTCGAGGTCGTCCCGACCTACCGCGGCGAAGGCCACACCTTCCTCTGAGCCCATCGCTGGGCCATCATCCCGCCGTGCGTACTCGCCTGACCCTCGCCGCGCTCTTCTGTTGCCTCGCCCTGCCCGCTTCCGCCTGTGGGCCAGACCCGCTCTGCAATGGGCGGTCGCTGCGGGTGATCGAGCCGGACGACGGTGAGGTCGTGCCGCCCGGGCGGGTGAACATCGTGGTCGAGGCTTGCCGCCTCGAGGTCGACGAGCAGATCCGTCTGCGGCTCACGATGCCGGTCGAGAGCGACTACGGCTTCGCCATCGTCGAAGACGAGGACCAGCGCCTCTACGGCTTCGACGTGCCGACCCTGCCCGGGACCATGGAGGTCGTCGCCGACGTGGTCGACGACCCGACGGTCGTCAGCGAGCCCGTCGCCTTCGAGGTCGCGGCCGAAGAATGAACGCGAGCGCGAGACACCAGCCCGTGCCGCTCGCGCCGCCAACCGCGCACCCGTCCGGGATGGGCTGACGCTCGCCGTTCGGGTCGGTCGCCGGGCGCGTCTCGACCCAACCCGACTCGCCGCCGTAGTGCGCCCAGTCGGGGTCGCAGAGCTCGCACTCCGAGGGCGCGATCTGGACGAAGCGGAACACGAGCGCCGCCTCCGGTTGGTCCGCGGCACCGAGGCGGAAGAGCCCGTCGAGGGAGCAGCCGTAGGTCTGGCCGTCGAGGGTGCCCACGCAGGTCCAGCGGCGGTCGTCTGCGCCGAGCGAGACCCACTCGCCACCTCGCTCGGCGATCCATGTTCCGTCGGCGTACGCGCGCATCTCGCCCTCGAAGGGCGCCGGACCGAAGAGCTGGTCCGCCGGCGGTCCGAGAGACACCGAGCCATCCGCCAAGGCGACCCGCTCCGGGTGGAGCTGGCCCTCGCTCGCGGCAGACCCGTAGATGGCGTCGGTGCCGAGCGCGCGGACGTAGCGGAGGCGATCCGGCAGCGGCCACACGGTCCAGTCGCCGCGCCACACCGCGACGCCGAGTCGGCCACCGACCACGACGGCTCCCTCCTCGGCGATGAGCGACGTGAGCGCACCGATCTCGGTCGGCACCGCACCGAGGGGACCGTCGATCGACTCGAGCGAGAGCGAGCCCTCACCCGCGACCCAGTAGAGCGTGGTGCCGTCAGCGGCGGCGAAGCGGACGGCACCGAGGTTCGTCCACGGCTCGCACCGGTCCGCCGGACCGAGATGGCCCTCGGCGCTCACGACGAGCGGCGTGTCGTTCGCCACCGCTGCCTGCATCCGATCGTTCCCATCCCAGTGCGCGGGGCAGACGTGCGCCCACGTGCCGTCGGGGTCGCGACGGAGAAGCCCCACCGTGGCGCGGAGCCAGGTGGGGCCACTCTCGTCGACGGCGAGGACTTGGAGCACCGCCGGCGCGGGACCGTGGGCGTGCGCCACGGAGCCCGCGGAGGCGATGATCGCGATCAGGAGCCCGAGCCGAGACTCGCGTCGCATGTGGTGACGTAGCTGTCGCACTCGCCCGACGCGATCAGCGTGTCGGTGCAGGTCACCATCCGGTCGTACTGCGTGGTGCACTCGGTGCTGAGGCAGGTCCCCAGGTTTCCGTCCAGGATGTTCACGTTGATGATGCAGTTGCGGAGGCAGTCACCGAGGCCCTGCCACTCGAGTCCGCAGTGCGCCGGGTCGAAGCCGGGCCCACCGGGCGCGAGGTCCGCTTCGTTCAGGTCCTGGACGCAGGAGACGAGCTCACCCGTGGCGCAGTTCTGACATTCCCGGTCGCGCGTGTTGACCGCGTCGCAGCTGTAGAGGCAGTCGATGCTGTCGCCACACTCGGTCCGGCAGTCGGCGAGCGCTCCGCAGGTGTCGACCGGCGTGATCCGATCCGCGAGGGGCACCTCACGGCTGATGTAGAGGATGCACATCTCGTCGAGGGTGCCCTCGCCCCAGGAGACGTCGACCGGATCCACCTGCACCCCATTCACGACGGGCTGGTTCACGGCCGAGTTGTCGTAGGTGCAGCTGACCTCGATGCCCTCACCGGGCTGGAGCACCACGGGGCTGTCCTGCGGACGGCGGTACCCCTGCTGCCACTGGAAGTCCCACTCCGGGATGTCGAGGAGGCACATCTCTTCGCCCGCCTCTCCGATCGCCGGCTGCCAGCGCGCGGAGAACTGGGTCCCGAGCAAGTGCATGTGCGCCGAGAGCGTGGTGATCGTCACCGGCGTGTCCTGCCAGTTCCGGAAGACTCGCGTGTGGTTCACGTTGCTCATCATCGCGGGGATCTCGATGTCGAGGATCGGCATCGGCTTGGTCTCGACCAGGATCTCCGGTTCGTCGGTGGTCAGCACCATCTGGAACTCGGTCTCGTCCGGACCGGGCGAGGTCTCGAGGGTGTTGTAGTGGACCTGCATGACGATGCGGCTGCCCGCCTCGATGGCGACCCCGCGACCCTCGGGGAGGATGTTCGGGAGCTGCCCCGGCACCCAGGCGCCGAGCTGCGTGGGAGGCACGCCGCCGCCGAGCGTCCCCTCGGAGCTGCCACTGGGGACCGGACCGCCGAAGCAGGTGTAGCCGGTCGTACCGTCGGCGCCGTTGGCCTCGTCGACGGCCGCGGCGTCCTCGGGCGGCACCGCGTAGACGAGCACGTGGTGGACGATCTCCTGCTGGCCGGGCTCGACCCAGGAGCCGGTGAGGTACTGCGTCTCCTCGACCGGCACGTCGAGCACGAAGCAACGGTAGTCGTCCGGTCGAGTCACGTCGGCCGTGTAGCCCCCGTCGCCGATGGCGGCGGTGTGCGTCGGCGTGAACTCGATGATGCGATCTTCGGGCGGCGGCGGCGCGTCGGCCGGGTCGCCCTCGCGGAGCCCGCCCGCGTTCCACGCCACGAAGGTCGCGCGCTCCTCGGGGCTGAGGCCACGCTCGCCAACGAACTCGCCGCAGTCACGGCTCGGCTGCCACGGGGGCATGTAACCGCTGTCGACCGCGCTGATGACTGCCGACGACTGCTCGACCACTGCGTCGTAGCTGTCGAGCCGGAACGGCCCGATGCCACCCTCGACGTGACAGGTCAGACACTCACGCTGGATCAGCGGGACGATGTCCGCGTGATACGTGACGCTGGCCGGATCGATCGAGCCATCCGGCAGCGGCCCATCACCGCCGCCGTCATCGCCGCAACCGATCAGAGAGACGAGCAGGAGGGCGCTCACCCAG
Source organism: uncultured Sandaracinus sp. (assembly GCA_964462035.1). GTDB lineage: Bacteria > Myxococcota_A > Polyangia > Polyangiales > Houyiibacteriaceae > UBA1660. The sequence goes on along the minus strand of CAYXAP010000097.1, from coordinate 4,471 downwards.
GCGCCTTGTTTTGTCATCATGAGTGCCAGTATCTTGGAAGGGAGCAGGACTGTCAATGTGGGGGGCGCTGCAATTCCGGTATTCAGCTGCCGCCGGCGGGACCGTGGTCGTGCGGCAGGCTGCCGCGCGGCGAGCGCAAGTACACGAACGGGGTGTTCCCGAGGAAGTTCGAGACCCGACTGGTGTAGATGTCGGCGTTCTTCTCGATCTGCCGAGCGAGGTGGCTCTTGTCGTTCCCTGCCCGCATCAGCAGACCCCAGCGCTCGTTGCTGAGCCGACTGAACTCCTCGGCCAGCGGGGCGATGGTGGCGTCGAGAGTCCGGAGCTCCTTCCGGAGCGCCTTGGCGCGCTCGCGGAGCTTCTCGGCGTCGACGTCGGCCTGCGGGCCGTAGCCGCGCTCGAGCCGTTGGAGCGCGAGCCGCATGTGCGAGAGTCGATGCTCCATCGTCTCCTTCAGGTCCATCTTCGCGGTGAGCTCGGCCTGCTTCGGCTTGAAGGCCTCGAGCGCCTCGAGGTCCTGCTCGAGCTCACGCACCACCAGCGCGGTCCGCCAGCGGTACATGCGCTTCGACACGTTGACGTCGCTGAAGATGTGGTCGCCGACGTAGAGGACGTCCTCTCCTCGAATGTCGAGCTGCTTCTCGACCAGGTCTGCGCTGCCGCCGTGGTAGACCTTGCCCCGCTCGAGCGGTCCGAGCGCTGGCTCGAGCAACCCCTTGTCCTCGTCGACCACCTCGTAGACCGGGTTCGGTGCGCTGAAGAAGAGCGGCTTGCGCGCGGCGACGATCACGACGTCGAAGAGGTCTCGCCATCCCTTGCTCTTGGGGAGGTAGCGATCGAACGCCCACTCCATCATCGCCCGGGTGTAGGGCCAGCCGCTGTTGGTGATCAGCATCACCTTCTTGCCACCGTGAGCGAGGTCCATCAGCGCGAGCGGCACGTCGGCGTCGAGGTCCACGAAGCTGTCCGGGTCGGCGATGATCTCCGCCTTGAGCTCGCCCATCATGTGCGCTTCGTCGATGGCGCTGCGCACCAACCGGTACGCCTCCTCGTAGCCGAGGGGCAGCCCGCCACGGATCGACTCGTTCGCCTTCTGGAGCTCACCGGCGTCGAGCAGGTCCACGAACTGCGCGTAGAGGTGCGCCTCCGAGAGCGCGAAGAGCGTGTTCATGAAGCGGTAGCGACGGTCACCGAGATCGACCGGCTCGCGCGCGTAGATCTCACGCATCGCCTGGAAGTCGACCTCCCGGGTGCCGTGGAACGCGCGCTTCACGTAGCCGAAGCGATTCGCCTTCACGACGTTGCCGAGCTCGAGATCCATGATCAGCCCGAGCGTCGCGAAGCTCGGGTCGTAGGTCAGGTCCGCGACCGGCCAACCGGCGGACGCCAGGCGCTTCTTGGCATGCTGGTAGGCCGCCCGCTCCCACGGCTCCGTGTGGTAGTGGATCAGCGTGTAATCCATGTCGAAGCCGATGGCGCGGATCCCGCGAAGGCTCAGCGTTCGGTTGCAGTAGATCCGGTCACGCGGGGGCGGGAGTGTGAGCGCGTCGAAGTCGTCGGGCATGGGTCTCGAGATAGCAAAAAGGGCGTTCGGCGAAGACTCGCCGAACGCCCCGGTGGGTTCGCGGTGTGGCTCAGATCTGGAACGTGGCCACGTCGACCTGCTGGCCGGGCGAGATGGTGTAGTTGTAGGCGCCGATGATCTGTCCGCCAACCGCAATGGAGAGCGTGAAGGTCGTCGGGCCGGCTGCGGTGCTGCAGCGGGCACCGTCCCAGTACTGGACGGTGACCTGGTAGGGGCCGGGCGGCGGGTTGTCCTGGTTCCAGTAGACGTTCTCCAGGTTGGAGTCGACCTGGTCGTTGCTGCAGCCGCCGCGGGCGTCCTGGTCGAGGTGACCGCCGGACTGGGCGCGGTCGTGACCGTAGTAGATCTGCTCGTTGTTCGGGTCCCGCACGTAGAGATCGAGGTCGGCCGTCGTCGGCCACGCCAGCGTGATCTGGATGTTGCCGCTCTGGAAGCCGCAACCCTCGTCGATCTGACCGTTGCAGTTGTCGTCGAGGCCATTGCAGACCTCGGCCGCGCCCTGGGTGCAGGTGGCTTCGACGACCGTCACGCCGGTGGCGACGGTCGGCGAGCTCGCGCTCACCACGACGGTTCCGCCGCCACTCGACGGAGGCGGCGCGGTGTTGACCCGCGCGTTGCCGCTCACCCGAACGCGCGCGCTCGGCGGTCGGCTGTGCGTGCGGACATAACAGCCGCTGGTGGCCAAGAGCGCCAACGCCCCCAGAGCGTTGGCCATGTTGATCAGTCGTCGGTTGCGCATGGAGCCCTTCCCTCGTCCTCGAAAGTGAAGCTTCGCTGCTCCGACGCAGGAGCGCGCGAGTTCTTCACAACAATCTCATACTCCCCTCGGGCGGTCAGGAAGAGATCGCCCGAAGACACGTCATTTTTCGCGGTTGCCGAAGTCGATGGCGCCGGCTCGATCGCGGTCCCGAGGCTTGATCCCGGCGCCGAGCGCACCGAGGGCGACGAGCAGGAAGAGCAGCCCTCCGACGAGGATCGCGATCCCCGTGAGCCGCTCGTTCTCGAGCCCCAACCACGAGCCCAGCGCGGCGGCGGTGGTCAAGACCACCACCCCGATCAAGAGACGCTTCCGGCGAGCCGCAGCTTCCTCGGCGAGGCGCTTGGCCTCTTCCTCCGCTCGCTTCTGCTCTTCGCGCCGCGCCTTCTTGTCGCTCTTCTTCTTCTTCTTTGCCATGACACCCCCTCAGCCGGCCAGCGCCCCCCGGCTGATCACGATCCGTTGGACCTCACTGGTCCCTTCGTAGATGCGAGTGACGCGTACGTCCCTCAACGCCCGCTCGGCGCGTCCGCCTCGAACGAGCCCCGCATCCCCCAAGATGTCGACGGCTTCGTTGCACGCCGTCCACGCCGCCTCGGTGGCGAACGCCTTCGCGATCGACGCCTCCTGGCTGAAGGGCGCGCCGGCCTCTTTGAGCTGGGCCGCCCGCAAGGCGAGCAGCCGCGCTGCGTCGAGCCGGGTCCGCATGTCGGCCAGGCGGAACGCCAGCCCCTGCGCGCCCTGTGCGTCGCGCACGGCCTCGAGCGCCTCCGCGTACGCGGCCTCGCCGATACCGACGGCCTGCGACGCGATACCGATGCGGCCTCCGTCCAGGGCCATCATCGCGATGCGGAAGCCGCCGCCACGCGGGCCCAGGAGCGCGCTCTCGGGCAAGCGGAGGTTTTCGAACGCGAGCGAGACCGTGTGGCTGGCCCGCAGCCCCATCTTGTCTTCGTGGCTCGCCACGCTCAGGCCCAGGGCATCGCCCGGAACCAGGAAGCAGCTCAGACCGCGAGGGCCCGGTCCATCGGTCCGTGCCCAGACGACGAGGAACGCCGCGGTGTCACCGTGGCTGATCCACTGCTTGGTGCCCTCGAGCACCCACTCGCCGTCTTCGAGGACCGCGGTGGTCCGCATCCCACCAGGGTCGCTGCCGGCGTCGGCCTCGCTGAGCGCGAAGGCGCCATGCGCGCCCTTCGCCAGCACGGGGCAGACCGCCTGCTTCTGCTCGTCGGTGCCGAAGGCGGCGACGACCTCGCCGACCATGTTCGTCACCGCCATGGTGACCGCAGTCGACGCACAGCCCTGGGCGATGGCCATCATGGCGAGCGAGTAACTCACCACGCCGGCTTCGGAGCCGCCGACCGCCGCGGGTGAGTTGACGGCCATCAGACCGCGCTCACCCAGCGCCTGGTAGATCGACGGCGGCACCCGCTCGTCAGCCTCGAACCCCGCGGCGGCATCGATGAGCGACTCGGCCGCGAATGCCTCGGCGCTCGCCTGAAAGCGCCGCTGGGTCTCGGTGAGGTTCAGGTGCATGCGCGTCGGGTCAGATGGAGAAGGAGACCTTGGCCGGGTAGCTGCCGGGGTCCGGCATCTCCCACTGGCTGACCGCGTCGGTCACGCAGTCGAGGTTCTCCGCTCCGTCGAGCTCTTCGGCGGCGGCACCGGCGGCCATCACCTCACCGCCCGGGCCGATGTACATCGTCACCGAGTAGCCGGAGCCGCACTCGCTCAGCGAGCTGCGGTTGGCCTCGAGCACGTCGGCGATGGAGCTCTCACCCCAGGCGACCGGCGGGCGGACGTCTTCGGGCGGGTCCAGGTCGAGCGGGTAACCGAACTCGGCTTCGCCACCGTGCGGGCGCGGGAAGCGAATCGCCGCCGCGGTCTCGACGAGGCAGCGCTCCGTCTCTCGGTCGCCGATGGTCGACTCGTTCGGGAAGACCCAGAGCACGTTGCCTTCGACGTCGACCCGGAAGCTCATGTGGATGTGCCCACCGAGGATCTCGATGTCGTCATAGCGACGAGAGAAACAACGCATGAAGCGGGTGAGCTTGGGCTCGATGGTCATGCGGACCTCGTCGGCGTCGATCGTCCCCATGAGACCGGTGATCTGAACGCCGTCATCA
>CAYXAP010000096.1:0-18459 GCA_964462035.1 uncultured Sandaracinus sp. | reverse complement strand
GCGCGCGGCAGCGCAATGGGCGGGGGAGTTCGGGTGAATCGAGGAGGCTTAGCCGACGAGAGAGGGTTTGGGTGCCGAACCCTCATCTAAAAAGTGAGCTCGTCGGCGAGCGACTGGCCGCGGGTGCGGAGCAGGAAGCGCGCCTTGCCGAGGTTGCCCGAGGGCTGGAGCGTGATCGCCACGAAGTATTCTTCGTTGATCAGCCGGATCACGGTGGTGATCCGCTCGGCCTTGATCGCGACCTCCTTGGCGGCGCCGGCCTGGAGCATCTCGGCGGCCTTGAGGATCTGCTTGAGCACGACGCTGTACTCCATCCCGACCGACTCGACGTCGATGGTCTGACCCTGGCGGACGTACTGATCGACGGGGATTCCGTCGTAGCCCATGAGGAGGCCGGCGATGCCACCCTCGGTGTTGTCGACGACGCTTTGGAGTACTTCCTTGAACATGACGGGACCCGATCTCCGCATGGAACGCCCTCGCGGGTCAAGTTTGCCGGTGTTCGAGGCGTCGCTCGGAGGGGCGGGCTCAGCGGTCTCGGTCGTCCAAACGGCGCGTCAGCGCGATGGCGACGAGGCCGAGCACGAAGAAGAGCGTCCATGCGACCCAGGCAGGCACGACCATGGGTTACCACGCCAGGGCCCGCGTGTCGTTTTCCTGGCTTGACAAGCGCGGAGCCGAGGCTAAAAGGGACGCCTCTCGCGAGCCGAAAGGTTTCCCGAGAGCTGACAACCTGCGGATGTGGCGGAATTGGCAGACGCGCTGGATTAAGGATCCAGTGGGGCAACCCGTGGAGGTTCGACTCCTCTCGTCCGCACCGTTTCTGTAAAGAAGAGGGCTGGCCGCCCTGGCCCTCCTTCGGCAACACCCCGACCCAACACTTCGTTGGCGTCGGGGTTTCGTCGTTCTGGGGCCGTGGGCGATTCCCGGCGGTGCTAGCGTTCGGGGTCCATGACCGAGTCCGCCGAGACCGGGTCGATCCCGAAGGAGCGCTATCTGTCGCCGGCCGTCGCCGCGGCGGAGCGAGCGCACCTCTGGCCGAAGGTGTGGCTGCACGCGGCTGCGCTCGACCTGGTGCGGGAGCCAGGCGCGTTCGTCACCGTGCGGCTCGGCGGTGTCGCCGACGTGCTCGTCGTTCGTGGCGGCGACGGAGAGCTCCGAGCCTTCCACAACGTCTGTCAGCACCGCGGCCGACAGCTCGTCGATGCGCCCCACGGCGCGCTCGCGCAGCTGCGCTGCCCGCTCCATCACTGGCAGTGGAGCCTCGAGGGTTCGCTCGAGCACGTCCCCGAGCGCGCAGCCTTCGGAGCGCTGGCGGAGGGCCCGATTCGGCTCCCCGAGCTGCGATGCGAGGTCTGGGCCGGGCATGTCTTCGTGCACCTCGGCGAGCCGAGCGAGACCCTCGAGGCGTGGCTCGCGCCGCTGACCGAAGCGCTCGGCCGCTATGGGCTCGAGGACTATGCACTCGTCGATCAGAAGACCTTCGAGCTGCCCTGCAACTGGAAGACGGTCGCCGACCTCTTCAACGAGGCCTACCACGTGGCCGCGGTGCACCCCTATCTGCTCGGGATGGTCGACCCGAGCTCCCTCGAGGCCGCGACCCACGGGCCCCACTGCGAGCACACCTTCACGGTCGGTCGCCCGAGCTCGAAGGTGGATCCCGCGAAGGTCACCGAGGCCCTCGAGTCCTTCCTGCGTGACAACGGGGCGGACCCCGCGGCGCTCGAGGGCGACGCACGCAAGGCACCGGAGGTCCTGCGCGAGGCCCTGCGGGCGCAGGGCATCGAGCGGCTCGCCGACGACGAGCTCACGCTGGGTCGCAGCTGGATGCTCTTCCCGAGTCAGACGCTCAACGTCTACCCGACGAACGCGATGCTCCACCGCCATCGCCCGCATCCGACGGACCCGGAGCGCACGTCGTTCGACCAGCTGACCTTCCGCCGTGTCGCTCCCGGCGAGGAACGCCCGGTGCCGAAGGTCTCGCGCTACGAGGTCGACGAGATCGAGGGCTCGGGGAAGGTGACGGAGGATGACCTCGCGCAGGTGTTGGCGGTGCAGCGCGGGATGCATTCGCCGGGCTTCGAGCACCTGCGACTCGGTCGCTTCGAGGTCGCCATCCTGCACATGCACGCGATGGTGCAGCGCTACCTGGAGGGCTGACCGATCAGCCGACGACGCTGAGGAGCTTCGTGAGGCGCAGCATCAGCGGCAGGCGCGGGAGGCCACCGTGGACCTTGATCGACCCGTCCGCCTGGGCCTTGGCGACCTCGCGCGCGACCTCGCCGCGGGGGTCGGGGAGCCCGAAACGCGGCTCGAGCTCGATGAGCGACATCTTGGTGATCCACTCGGCGGAAGTTCGAACGGTGGTGTCCGGGATGCCGTGGAAGTCGTCGTAGACGGTCACGCCGCCGTCGTGGAAGTGGAGCGTGACGACGAGCTCGAGGTCTTCGATCACGAGCGCGACCCGTCCGCGCATCTTGCGGAGGGTGTCCTTCTTGGCCGGGCGCTCGGTGAGGTTGTCGCGGACGAGCTGGGCGAGCATCGGCGCGAAGCCGTTGCGCTCGGCGCCGGGGGCGAGGGTGACGAAGGGCTCCATCTCAGGCGCTCGGGGGCTCGGGCGGCGCGTCGAGGTCGGTGGCGACCTCGGTGGCGCTGTTCACCAGTGCGCGCGAGGACTCGACGAAGCGGAGCATCGTCGGCAGCGCGCCCTTCACCAGCTTGAGCTTGCCTTCCATCATCGCCTTGATGGGGTCCACGTCGCCCGCGATCACGGTGAGCCACCGGTCGTAGCTCGCGACGATGATGAAGGGCGCCTCCTGCATGGCGTCCATGCCCTTCACGTAGTCCACGCCGCGGCACTCCCCTTGGTGCACGTCGAGCACGAAGCCGGCGTCGTCGGGGATCCCCTTGTCGGGCTCCGCCTTCACGGCCATCGCGACCTTCCCGAAGGTCCAGGGCTTGCCGTGCTTCTGGTAGGCCTCGTTCTGGTTCACGGCGTCTCGGAAGGCGTCCGCCCAGGCCTGGGAGGGGAAGGGATGACCGTTGCTCATGGCGGCGGACCATGACGCGCCGACACCCCCGCGGCAAATGGGCCGTCCCCGACCAGGGGTCCGCTATTAGTGTGACTTTACATGAATGGTGGACTCGTCCATTCTCGGCGGCGGAGGTGTGTGGATGGCGCGCTTGAAGAAGGTCGGGAAGTGGCTCGGGATCACGTTGGTGGTGCTGCTGGTCGCGGCGGGTGGCTTCTACGGCTGGGCGTCGTGGAAGTCGGGCGCGATGATGGAGGAGACCTACACGGCTCACGAGGTCGACTTCCCCATCCCCTTCCCGCTGACCGAGGACGAGCTCGAGCAGCTCCGGGAGGAGCGACGGGCGGAGGCGCCCGAGCCCGAGCCGGAAGAACCTGCGGACGCAGGTGAGGGTGCCGAAGAGGAAGGGGCGGTCGCCGAGGCCGAGCCCGCGCCGGAGGTCGACCCGCTCGAGGGCGTCGATCTGGCGGCGCTCGCGCTCGAACGAGCCCAGGCCCGCGGCCGCCACCTGGTCGAGGCGCGCTACGCCTGCATCGAGTGCCACGGCGACGACTTCTCGGGTGGCGTGATGATCGACGACCCGGCCATCGGGACCCTGCTCGGTCCGAACCTCACCGGCGGAGACGGCAGCCGAGTCGCGGATTGGAGCCCGGCCCAGTGGGACCAGGCCGTCCGCCACGGGATCCTGCCCGGCGGACGCGCGAGCGCGATGCCCGCCGAGGACTACCAGCGGATGAGCGACCAGGAGCTCAGCGACATCATCGCGTACATCCGCACCTTCGAAGCGGTCGACAACCAGGTGCCGGCACCCTCCTTCGGGCCGCTCGGTACCGTCCTCTTCGCCATGGGCGAGATCCCGCTCTCTGCCGGCAAGGTCGATCACGAAGCCGCGCACCCGGAGCTGCCACCGGAGGTCGCCGACACCGTGGAGTTCGGCGAGCACCTCGCTGGCATCTGCACTGGCTGCCACCGCGCCACGTTCGAAGGGGGCCCGGTTCCCGGCGGCCCGCCCGACTGGCTGCCCGCGCGGAACATCACCCCGCACGAGGAGGGCCTCGGCGCGTGGGACTACGACGACTTCGTGGTCGCCATGCGGGAGATGAAGCGCCCCGACGGCACGGCCCTCGGCATGCCGATGACGCTCATGGAGCGCTACACGGCGAAGATGACCGACACGGAGTTGCGAGCGCTCTGGACCTACATCCAAAGCGTCGAGCCGCGGCCGACGGGCACCTGATCAGAACGGGTAGGTGTCGATGTAGACCCGCTCGGTGACCGCGGGCATCGTGGGGCTGCAGTCGCTCGCCAAGGCGGGGACGATGATCCCACCGAGAGCGCAGCGGCTGGGGTCGACGCTGAGCCGAATGCGGCCGAGGCCGCCGTCACCGCCAGCGGCGTTCCGAGCGGCGAGGCCGCCCGAGAGACCGCCGTCACCGCCCGCGGCCGAGAGCTCTCCGCTGGTCTGGATGGCGGGCGCGGCGAGGTAGATGAGCCCACCGGAACCCGCGCCACCCGCGCCGCCCTCGCGGCCCGCGGTGCCCCCGTTGCCGCCGTTCGCCAGAACGCGACCGGTGATGACGATGCGCGTGGTCGAAGAGAGGCGCAGCGCGCCGCCACCGCCGCCCCCGCCGCCGCCGGGCCACGGGCCCAGGCCGCCGCCGCCACCGCCGCTGCCGGGGCGGAAGGTCGAGGTCACCGCGAGGTCGGCGGCCGCGTCGCGGCCGATCGACCCGCCGCCCCCGCCCGTACCCCAGTTCATGTTCTCGGCGAACCCGTCGCCACCGCTGTAGGCACCGAAGCCGGGCTCCCCACCGCCGGGACGAGCGCAGAGGGTGCCCCCGGTACCGCCCGAGCTCGCTCCCGCGAAGGACGCCCCATTGCCGCCCGGCGACACGTTGGCGGCGTCCGCGACGCAACTGGTGCCACCACCGCCACCGGCGTAGCCGCCTCCGCCGGCGCCACTGCTGCGGCAGCCGCTGCCGATGCCGCCACCTTGGCCGCCGCCATAGCGACCGGCCGAGTCCGGCCCGTCACAGGCGCTCGCCTGGCCGGGGTAGGCCATCGCGGTCCCGCCGATCGCGCCGGAGCCACCGAGCCCACCGCCGGGACAGCCCAGCGATGACCCTGCCTCGTAGGACGGGTCGACGGTCGGGTCGCCCGTCACCCCACCGGCGGAGGCGCCACACGCGTTGAACACGGGCGCGAGCAGACTGCTGGCGCCAACGCCGCCGGAGACGTCGAGCACGCCGTCGATCCTGACCTCGCCGCTGGCGCGGATCTCGAGCACCCCGGTGCCGTTGGTGGTCACGGTCACGCCGACCGGGATCACCACGTCGGTGTACTGGTAGACGCCCGCCGGGAGCATCGTGTCGACCGTGGGCATGAACGCGCCATCGCTGCCGTCGCTGGGGAACGCCGGTGCGTAGCAGTTGCTGGAGACGCACGCGGCTCCGGCGCCCGCGCAGGTCATCCCGCAGCCGCCGCAGTTCGCGGGATCGCTGGCCAACCGAGACTCGCAGCCGTTGGTGGGCTCGCCGTCGCAGTCGTCGAAGCCGGCGTCACAGGTCGTGTCGCAGGTCATCGCTGCGCAGATGGCGGTCTCGTTGTCGAAGGACTGGCACCGCCGACTGCACGTGCCGCAGTTGAGCGGGTCGTCCGCGAGGCTCGTCTCGCAGCCGTCGGCCACGCCGCCGGAGCAGTCCTCGAAGCCCACGTCGCAGCTGAGCTCGCAGGCGGAATCGACGCACATGACGCTGCCGTTGGCCGCCGTGCCGCAGCTGTTGCCGCAGCCGTTGCAATGGTCGGCGTCCGTGCGCGGGTCGACCTCGCAGCCGTTGAGCCCGTTGCCGTCGCAGTCGAGGAAGGGGGGTGTGCAGGTGAGGTTGCAGCCGCCGCTCTCACAGGTGCCGGTCGCCATCGGCCCACTGCAGAGCGCGTCGCCGCCTTCGTCGGTGTTGCTGTCGCAGTCGTTGTCGATGCCGTCACAGAGCTCGTCGGCGCCGGGGTAGGCCGCCGGCTCGTCGTCGTCGCAGTCGCTCGGGTAGAGGCCCAGGCCAACGCCGATGGCGCAGGCCAGCACCGGTGTGGTGCCGCCCGCGCCGTCGCCGTCGGCGTCGCCGAAGAAGGCGAACTCGAGCGCGGCCTCGTCGACCGTTCCGTCGCAGTCGTCATCCACGCCGTCGCAGCGGTCGGGCGCGCCGGGGGAACGGTTCGGGTTCGAGTCGTCGCAGTCGCCGCCTTGGCGGACGTGGCCCGCGGGTGGCTCGCAGCTGCTCATCGCCGCGGTGTCGCCTTCGCCGTAGCCGTCCCCATCGACGTCGCGGAACCAGTCGACGGCCATCGCGTCCTCGTCGATCGTTCCGTCGCAGTCGTTGTCGCGCCCATCGCAGATCTCCGTCGCGCCGGGGCCGGTGTTCGGGTCGGTGTCGTCGCAGTCGTCGCCCAGCCCGGAGCAGCCGACGTCGGTGAAGCCGTCGCGGTCGTCGTCCTCGAAGTCGTTCGGCCCGATGCGGAAGTCGGCGATGCCGTTGCAGTCGTTGTCGCGGCCGTCGCAGATCTCCACCGCGGCCGGGTTCACGCCGGAGCGCTCGTCGTCGCAGTCGGTGCCCAGCGCCGAATAGCCGGCGGGGGGCGCGCAGGCGATCTCGACACCGCCGGCCGCGTTGCCGAAGCCGTCCCCGTCCGAATCGCGGTACCAGGCGATGGGCCGAGTGTTCTCGTCGACGGAACCGTCGCAGTCGTTGTCGAGCGAGTCGCAGACCTCGACCTGCGCGCCGTGCACCGGCGGCGCCTCGTCGTCGCAGTCGTCGTCGATGTCGCTGAAGCGCGGGGTCCCCGGGCACGCCATGGCCGCGGCGTCCGGGTCGCCGTGCTGGTCGCCGTCGGTGTCGGCGAAGCCGCTCGCGAGCACGCCCTCGTCGGTCACGCCGTCGCAGTCGTTGTCGAAGCCGTCGCACGCCTCGGTGCCGGTCGTGCTCACCGACGCGCGGAGGTCGTCGCAGTCGGTGCCGCAGTTGTCGCCGTTGCAGCAGGTCGCGTCGATCTGGCCATCGCGGTCGATGTCACGCGACCCGAAGGTGGTCTCGTCGCAGTCCTCGTCGACACCGTCCACGTCGCAGACCTCGGTGTTGCCCGGGAAGCGCCGCTCGTCGGAGTCGTCGCAGTCGTCTCCGCCGCACTCCATCGCGTTCACCCCGTCGCCATCGGCGTCGGGGTCGAGCTCGCAGATGGTCGAGCAGGTGTCGGCCTCCTCGTCACAGGTCTGTCCCTCCATGCAGGCTCCGGCCGCCGCCGGGACGCAGCCGATCGACGACGCGCCCGTGGCGCTCGGATCGCAGGTCTCGCTGCCGTTGCAGAACACGCCGTCGTCGCAGTCCGCGTTGGTGGCGCACGTGTCCGGCCCCGCGTCCGTGTCGGGCATCGCGTCGTCACCACAGCCCAGGCCGACCGCGAGAAGCCCCACCAGGCACCACTTCCGATAAGTCACCAAAGATCCCTCCCGACTGGAATCCGAGAACCTACCGGCGTGAGCCCCGGGTGCGATACCGCTTTCTGGGGACATTCGAAGATTTGTTACCTTGGTGTCATGGCGGACCTCCTCCGATCCGACGCTTTGGCCGAGGCTGGCTTCGCGCACGGTTTCTCTCTCCGGACCGGCGGCGTCAGCGAAGGCGCGTTCGCCTCGCTCAACCTCGGCCGGGGGCTCGGCGACCCGGCCACGAACGTCGAGGAGAACCACCGGCGCTTCGCGGAGGCCATCGGCTACGTGCCCGGCTCGGTCTTCGAACAGAGCCAGGTGCATGGCCGCCGCGTGCGGGAGGTCGTCGCCGGCGAAGATCCGGAGATCGTTCGCCAGGAGGAAGGCGACGCGCTGATCGCCCGCCGGGTGGGGACCGCGATCGGCATCCGGGTCGCGGACTGCACGCCGGTGCTGATCGCCCACCCGCCGTCCGGCGACGTCGGCGCGGCCCACGCGGGTTGGCGAGGGGTCGAGCAGCAGATCGTGACCGCGACCATCGAGGCGCTCGGCCACCCGCCCGGTGAGCTGGTCGTGGCGGTGGGGCCCCACATCCGAGCGGACCGCTTCGAGGTCGGCGATGACGTCGCCGAGCGCCTCGCGGCCGTGGCTGGGGAAGGCCCGAGCGTGGTCGATCGCTCCCGAGCGAAGCCCCATGTGGATCTGACCGAGATCCTCCGGCGTGAGCTCGCGCGCCTCGGAGTGACGCGGATCGACGACGTCGGCGGCTGCACCTTCGGCGACGCGGACCGCTTCTTCTCGTACCGCCGGGACCGTGAAACCGGCCGTCACCTGGCGGCGATCGTGGCTCGCGGCTGAGTACTTTGACGCGCCGCGTCGCGAAATTGGCCGCTCGGCCGCTACCGCGGGGGTGGGGGTGCGTGTTAGGCCCCCGCCGTGGCGCTCTTCACCAAGCGTAAAGCGACCAAGGACGCATCCGAGAAGCGGACGCTGGGCCGTGGAGTCTTCCGGCTCTGCGACGGCTGTCAGCAGACCCTCAAGGCCGAGGAGTTCGCGGACAACCTCGAGGTCTGCCCCCAGTGCGATCATCACTACAAGCTCAGCGCCGAGGCCTGGGTCGACCTGCTCCTGGACCCGGGGTCCTTCGAGGAGCACGACGACCACCTCGAGCCCACGGACGCGCTCGGGTTCGTCGACTCGAAGAAGTACTCCGATCGGATCGTCCAGAGCCGGAAGAAGTCCGGCGTGAAAGACGCCTTCATGAGCGGCAGTGGCCGAATGGTCGGCCGCGACGTGCAGATCGGGCTCTTCGTCTTCCGCTTCATGGGCGGGTCGATGGGCTCGGTCGTCGGCGAGAAGATCACCCGGCTCTTCGAGCGCGGCCTCGAGACGAAGCAGCCCGTGATCCTGCTGAGCGCCTCCGGCGGCGCGCGCATGCAAGAGGGCGCGCTCTCGCTGATGCAGATGGCCAAGAGCGTCGCCGCGCTCGGCCGGCTCCGGGAGGCGGGGCTGCCCTTCGTCAGCGTGCTGCTCAACCCGACCACCGGTGGCGTGGCGGCGAGCTTCGCGCTCCTCGGCGACGTGAACATCGCCGAGCCGAAGGCGCTCATCGGCTTCGCCGGGCCCCGAGTGATCGAGCAGACGATCCGGCAGCAACTCCCCGAGGGGTTCCAGCGCGCCGAGTTCCTGCTCGAGCACGGCATGATCGATCGCATCGCGCATCGGCACGAGATGCGCGCCACGATCGCGCGGATGCTCTCGCACTTGCTCGACTGAGCGATGGAGTACGTCGAAGCGCTCGAATGGCTCTACGGGCTGAGCGCGCGGGGAGTGCGCCTGGAGCTCGACCGGATGCGCGGTGCGGTGGCGGAGCGCGGGAACCCGCAGGATGCGGTGCCCGTGGTCCACGTCGCCGGGACCAACGGCAAGGGCAGCGTGTGCGCCATGGTCGAGCGCTCGCTGCGCGAGGCCGGCTACCGCACGGGGCGGTTCGCGTCCCCGCACCTGCACCGCTTCGCCGAGCGCGTGACGATCGGCGGCGCTCCGCTGCCGGAGTCGGAGGTCGCCGAGCGGCTGAGCGACATCCGGAGCGTGCTGCCGACCCTTCCACCGCTGACCTTCTTCGAGGTGTCGGCGCTGATGGCCTTCGAGGCGTTCCGGGATCACCGCTGCGACGTCGCGGTGGTCGAGGTGGGGCTCGGCGGTCGGCTCGACGCCACCAACGTGATCGCGTCGCCTGCGGTCAGTGTCATCACCCGTATCGCGAAGGACCACACCAGGATCCTCGGCGATACGTTGAGCGCCATCGCTCACGAGAAGGCGGGGATCCTCCGCCCGGGCGTGCCCGCGGTGATCGGGGCGCGCGAGCCCGAGGCCCGAGCGGCCATCGAGGCCGAGCTCGAGCGACACGGCACCGACGCCTGGTGGATCGGCGAGGACTTCGAGGGCGAGGCCGTGGTCCCGAGCGGGACCCTCCCGCTCGATTCCGCGGGCCGGGCTCGGCTCCGGGTGGGCGACCGGCAGAGCGAGTACGCGCTCGGCCTGCGTGGCGAGTTCCAAGCCGAGAACGCCGCCATCGCACGTGCTGCGCTCGAGCGGCTCGACGCGAGCCTCGCGATGCCCTCGATGGCGATCCGCGAAGGGCTGGAGAACGTCGAGTGGCCGGGGCGCCTCGAGGTCGTTCGCGACGGCGATCGGCACGTGGTCTTCGACTGCGGCCACAACCCCGACGGTTGTGAGGCGTTCGGGGCATTCCTGCAGCGGCGCGAGGTGCCCGGCCCGGTGGTGCTCCTCTTCGGCGCCATGGCCGACAAGGACTACGCCAACATGCTCGGCCCCTTCGACGACGTCGTCGACCAGCGGGTCTACGCCATCCCCCCGATGCCTCGCGCGCCGGAAAGCCTCGCCGTCTTCCAGGCGGTTCGGCCCGGGGAGCTCGCGCCCTCGGTCTCCGAGGGGCTCGCGCGCGCTCGGGCGCTCGCCGGCCCAGATGGAACCGTCCTCGTCGCGGGGTCGATTTTTCTGGTGCAAGCGGTCCGAGCCGAAGTTCTCGGCGTTCGGAGCGATCCACCCATCGCCATGTGAGTCCTGGTGGTCCATACTCCGCCACCCATGAGCGCCTTCATCGACGCCTGCTGGCGAGAGCCCACTGACCACACGCCCATCTGGCTGATGCGCCAGGCCGGCCGCTACCAGGCCAGCTACCAAGCCATCCGCTCCAAGGTGAGCTTCCTCGAGCTCTGCAAGACCCCGGACCTGGCCTGTCAGGTCACGGTCGACGCGGTCGAGCAGCTCGGTGTGGACGCCGGCATCATCTTCGCCGACATCCTGCTGATCCTGGATCCGCTCGGCGTGCCCTTCGACTTCGAGAAGGGGCACGGCCCGAAGATCTTCGATCCGGTTCGCACCCACGCGCAGATCGACGAGATGCCCGACGAGATCGACGCCGAGGAGTCGCTCGACTACGTGATGAAGGCCATCGAGCTGGCCAAGGACGCGCTCGACGTTCCGCTCATCGGCTTCTCCGCCGCGCCCTTCACGCTCGCCGCATACGCGATCGAAGGGGGCGGCTCGAAGAACTACTTCGAGACCAAGAAGCTGATGTACGGCGACGAGGGCGCCTGGAAGGTGCTGATGACCAAGGTCGCCGACGCCCTCGCGGCCTACCTGCTCGCGCAGGCGGACGCCGGGGCCGACGCGCTCCAGCTCTTCGACAGCTGGGTCGGTTGCCTCTCGCCGGCGGACTACGATCGCTACGTCGCGCCCTACACGGAGCGCATCTTCGACGCGCTCGACGAGCTCGACGACGTGCCGGTGCTCCACTTCGGTACCGGTAACCCGGAGCTCCTCGGCCCGATGGCCGAGGTCGGCGGCGACGTGATCGGCGTCGATTGGCGCATCGATCTCGGCGATGCCTGGGACCGCCTCGGCGGCCCCGAGGAGGTCGCGGTGCAGGGCAACCTCGAGCCCGCGATGTTGCTCGCGCCGCCCGACGTGATGAAGCAGGCCGCCGACAAGGTGCTCGAGAGCGCCGGCGGTCACCCGGGGCACATCTTCAACCTCGGCCACGGGATCATGCCCACCGCCACCGTCGATCAGGTGCGGCAGCTCGTCGATCACGTGCACGAGGCGACCAGCAAGTAGCGTGGCCCTGGATCTCGTCGTCGTCGGTGGAGGCGTCGCCGGTCTCGCCGCGGCCCATCGCGCGCAGGAGCAGGGCGCCCAGGTCGCGCTCCTCGAGGCCAGCGATCGGGTCGGTGGTCTGGTCCGCACCGAGCTCGCGGGCGGCTACGTCATCGAGCGGGGCCCGGAGTCGTTCCTGACGCGGGATCCGATCCTGCTCGAGCTCTCCGAGACCCTCGGCATCGCGGACCGGCTGGTGCGCACCGAAGCGCAGGGCGCGTTCGTCGTCCACCGCGGCAAGCTCGAGCGCATCCCGCCTGGCTTCCAGCTGCTGGCGCCGCTCGACGCGAAGTCGTTCTGGAAGACCCCGCTCGTGAGCCCGGCGGGCAAGGTCCGCGCGCTGCTCGAGCCGCTCCTGCCGGCGAAGCCCAAGGAGGACGAGAGCCTGGCGTCCTTCGTGCGTCGCCGCTTCGGCGACGAGCTCCTCGTCCGGCTCGCTCAGCCGCTCGCGAGCGGCATCTACGGCGCGGACCCGGAGCGGCTCGGGCTACGCTCGACGTTGCCGCGCTTCCTCGATGCGGAGGCGAGCGGGTCGGTGATTCGCGGGTTGACCGCCGAAGCCGGCAGCGCCGACCGCGCGGCCGGTGCCCGCTATGGGCTCTTCGCCAGCTACGACGGCGGGATGCAGGTGCTGACGGACGCGTGGGCGAGAGCGCTCGGCGAGGTGGTTCGGACCCGCGATCCGGTGCGCGCCCTCGAGCGTCGCGGCACGGGCTGGGTGGTGCACAGCCGCTCCGGCGAGCTCGAAGCGAGAGCGGTCGTGTTGGCGACGCCGGCGCCGGTGGCGGCGCAGCTCCTCGCGCCGCTCGATGGCGAGCTCGGAGCCGAGCTCGCCGCGATTCGGCTCGGCTCCGCCGCGACCGCGACCTTCGCCTTCGAGGCGTCCGCATTGCCGCCACTGAAGACGGCGGGCTTCGTGGTGCCGGCCGCCGAAGGAATGGCCGTGCTCGCCTGCACCTTCTCGAGCGCCAAGTGGCCGCATCGTGCGCCCGCCGACAAGGCGCTCATCCGGGTCTTCCTCGGGGGGCACACGAACCAGGACGTGGTGACCCAGAGCGACGAGGCACTGATTCGCTTCGCGCGGCGCGGTCTCCGGGAGCTCATGGACGTGACGGCCGAGCCGCTCTTCGACCGCGTGGACAAGTGGCGCCACGCGATGCCCCGCTACGAGGTCGGCCACCACCGCCGCGTCGATCGCATCGAGCATGGCGTGGCGGCGCTGGGACCCCTTCGGCTGGCGGGCGTGGCCTATCGCGGCGTCGGCCTGCCGGCGGTGACGCAGGGCGGCCGTGGCGCCGCCGACGCGCTCTTGCAGCTCACTCGCACGTGATGCGGGCGGCCACCACGCCGTTGCCGCCGGAGCCGTAGACCCACTCGAGGGGACCGTCGGGCGCGGCGAGGTGGTGCGTGTCACCGATGGGCGGCCTCACGACGCCGAGCTGACGGATCGGCGAGCGGACGTCGGCGATCAGGATGGGGTTGGAGAGGAGCAGGAGATCGCCACGGATCAGCATCTCGCCTCCCACCGTCGAGTCTTCGCTCGCGAGGGCGTCCATCCGGGTCAGCCCCTCGCCGACGACGAAGCGCTCGATGGTGCGCTCTCCGGTGCCGGACACGAAGAGCTCGTCGCCGCGCGCCAGGAGCGTGCGATTCCAGCGGCGTCCGTCGAGCTCGACTTCATCGACGAGACTGCCTTCGGTATCCCACCACGAGAGCCACTGCGTGCGCTCGGTGGGCCCGACGCGCTCGTCGGTCAGGAAGGCGCCTCGCTCGGTCACGGCGATGCCGCTGGGGGTCGCTTCCACCGTCCGAGTCCAGCGCTCGGTCGGCTCGGTCGGCTCACTCAAGTCGATCCAGGTGAGCGAGATCTCGTCGATCGAGCTCGTGGCGACGACGACCTGGTCACCATTCGCCCCCAGCGCCTGCGGAGAGATGTGCGGAAGGCGGAGGCCACCCACGACCGTCGGGTTGGCGGGGTCGTCGAGAGAATAGACCCGGAGGTTGTCTCCGTCCTCGGCGAAGTCGAGGAGGCTCACCAGGTGCCCCGCGGCGATGACCAACCCGCCCTGAGCGCTGCCGCGTTCCTCCACGACCCCCATCGGCGTGAGCTCACCGCCGTCGGCGGCGTAGACCTCGATGCCGATCGACTGGCGGTAGAGGAACCCGTTCGCGTAAGCGATGGGGCCGTTGCAGAAGCAGCCCTCGCCCTGTTGCTCGCCGAGCTCGACGGTGCAGCTGGTCGGGCGGGCCACGAAGGCGTCGGAGCGACCGCCGTCCAGCCCGGGGAGCGCCAGGTCGGCGGGGCCGCCGTCGGGAGCGGGGGCGTCCTCGGCCATGAAAGAGCTGCCGCAGGCAGCCAGGAGAAGCGAAGCGATGAGGGTCCTGTGCATGACGGACAGCATGGGGGGACCCGCTGGCCACCGGGCAATACTCGTTAGCTATCGCCGCCATTGGGTCAGCCGATGCCCCTTCACGGGTGACGGGAGCCGGACCACCGCACGAGACGAGTGAGCTTCGTACCGGTGCTCGGCTCTTCTTCCTGACGGTCGCGATCGACCGGGAGCCGGACGCGAACCTCCCGACGGCGAACGCCCTCGTCGAAGCGATCGTGGGAGCGCTCTGATCAGGGGCGCTGGGCGCGGCCGGTCATCGGCACGAAGCGCACCCCGTAGACGATCCGCTCGTGGAGATCGCCGTCGTCGTCCCGGTCGACGACCATCAGCCGCTGCTGGACCGTGTCGCCGACGGGCGCGACGAGACGACCACCCGGGGCGAGCTGTTCCAGCAGGGGCGGCGGGATCTCCGGCGGTGCGGCGGTGAGGAGCACGGCGTCGAAGGGCGCTTCCTCGGGCCAGCCCTCGTAGCCGTCGCCGACACGGAGGTGCACGTCCGAGCCCAGCTCCTGGAGGATCGCTCGCGCCCGTTCGGCGAGGGGTACCACGACCTCCAGGCTGTAGACGGTCGCCCCGAGCGCCGCGAGCACGGCTGCTTGGTATCCGCTCCCGGTGCCGATCTCGAGCACCCGGTCCCCGGGCTCGATCTGCGCCAGCTCGCTCATCGACGCGACGATGTAGGGCTGACTGATCGTCTGCCCGTGGCCGATGGGGATGGGGTGGTCCTGGTAGGCGACACCCGCGTCGGCGGGAAGGACGAAGCGATGGCGCGGGACGGATCGCATCGCCTCGAGCACGCGAGGGTCGCTCACCCCTCGGCGCTCGATCTGTTCGCGCACCATGCGCTCTCGTTCGGTGGTGTGTCGTTCGTTCATGGGATCGGTCGGGCGCGATTCGGGCGCCTGCCCAAGGGTGGCATGCCATGGGAGGGGCGCAGCCTGGCGGCGGGGGGCCGGGTGCGATAGAGCGTGGCCGTGGCTCGAAACGGCATGGCGCTGATGGCGCTCGCGGCGCTCCTGGGTTGCGAATCCGGCCTGGTGGAGGTCGGCGGTCCCTGTGCGAACGCCTTCGACTGCGTGGACGGCGCGCAGTGCTTCACGCTGCCGACGTCGCCGGAGGGGCAGGGCCGCTGTATGGCGGAGTGCGATGCCGAGACCCGCCTCTGCGTGGGCGGGGAGGTCTGTCTCTCGGCTGCCAGCGACCCCAGCACGCGGGTCTGCTACCTGGGCGGGCGAGCCATCCTCGGCGCCGGTTGCACCGACACGACCGATTGCGAGACCGGGGCGGTCTGCGTGGACTTCGGCGACGGGTCGGCACCCATCTGTGTCCAGGCGTGCGACATGCGTGCGCCGGTGTGCCCGATGGGCATGGTCTGCGAGGTGCTCACCGAGCCGGCCGGCTTCTGCACCATCCCCGACCCCGAAGAGCCGACGCCGTGACCTACCGGACCTCGATGCCCATCCGCTTCGGCCACACGGACCCGGCGGGCATCGTCTACTTCCCGCGCTTCTTGCACCTCTTCCACTGCGCCTTCGAGGACTTCTTCGGCGACAACGGGATCCCCTACCGCGAGTCGGTCGAGACCGACCAGACCGGCTGGCCGGCGGTGCACGTCGACGTCGACTTCCAGAGCCCTCTGCGCTTCGGCGACACCTTCGACATCGACGTCTGGGTGAAGGAGCTCGGGAACAAGTCGGCGACCTTCGCCTACCGGGGTCGAACCGAGGGTCGGGACGTCGCCACCGCCACGATCACCGTGGTGTGCATCGACATGGCGACCTTCCGCGGTCAGCCGATCCCCGACAAGTACCGGGCGCTCTTCGAGGCCCACCGGGAGCCGCCGACGGATTGACGCGGCGTGACGCGCTGCGTCGAAATTTCCCGAGAAAAACCGCCTGCATCCGTGGGGGTGGGGCATGTATGCTCCGCGAACCATGTCTCTGGCTACCTCTGCAGTGGAGGCCGCGCGCGGCTACCTTCGTGACAACCCCAGCGAGATCACTCGCGCGATCCGGAACGCCTTCGGGCTCCGGGTCGGTGTGCCCCTCGCGGCGCTCCGTTGGTTCGGCAAGCAGGCGGAGAAGGCCGGCAAGGTCGAGGACCTGAAGATCGACGCGGTGCCGCCCGGCATCCGCGTCTCCGCCTCCGTCGACCTCATGAACACGCCCATCCGCGCGGGCGCGATCATCTACATCGACCGCATCGTCTTCGACGACGACGAGATGACCGTCGCGCTCCGCCTGGAGGAAGTGCTCCTCAAGCTCAACGGTGACGCACAGACACCGGTCGCGGCGCTCATCAAATCGGGCGCCCTCGACCTGTCGAACCCCGGCAGCCTGGTCGGCTTCATGCCGAACCGAAACCCGATCATCGCCGAGGCGAAGGACAACCGCATCGTCCTCGACCTCATGCGCGACCCGCGCATCGGTCAGAACCCGATGGTCCGCT
Organism: uncultured Sandaracinus sp.; assembly: GCA_964462035.1. Lineage (GTDB taxonomy): Bacteria > Myxococcota_A > Polyangia > Polyangiales > Houyiibacteriaceae > UBA1660. The sequence goes on along the minus strand of CAYXAP010000096.1, from coordinate 1,927 downwards.
CGCTCGTGGCCGTGCTGACCTCGCTGGTGACCCTCCGCGACATCGAGAGCGACGACCGGCACCTCGAGATCGGCTTCCGCGCGCTGCCCTCTGGCATCACCGGCGCGGTCCGCAACCTGCGCCGGCACGTGATCATGCCGTCGATCGGCAAGCTGCTCCCGCGCTGAGCGAGGGCTGCTTCAGGGCAGCCGAACCGACAGCCCGAGGCGCGCGAGTCCGCTCGCGTTGCGGATGGCGAGGACCGTGCCGCTCGGGGAGCTCGCCGACAGCCCCCAGGGGGTCATCCGCACGCCGACGTCGGCCGCGATCGCCACACGGCCCAGTGGGATCTCGAGGACAAGGGCCAGCTCGCCGGACCCGCTCCAGCGCGAGCGAGTCCCCGTCTGCACCGTGTCGTCCGCGCTCCGGCCCGCGAGGTGAATCCACTCGGCCACGACGGCCGCGCGTGCGCCGAGGTGGACGTGATCCCACGCGTGTCGCCAGGCCGCGCTCAGGTGGGTCGCGACGACGCGCCCTCGAACGACCCCGAGCGCGTCGCTCGCCTCCGTGCGGGCTCCATCCACGCCGATTCGGAATGACCAGCCGCTCTCGAGAACGTGCTCGAGCGACCCGCCCGCGCCGAACCATGGCGTACGTGAGCTCGTCCAGAGCCCCACGCCAGAGAGCGTCAGGCTCCACGGCCGACGAGACGGCTCGCTCGGCTCGGGCCCGCTCTCTGGATCGTCACTACCGGAGGCCTCGGGCGCGCCTGGCGCAGGGAGCTCGGGCACGACGTTCCCTTCCACTGCCGGATCGGCGGCGTCCACGGACTCGGTCGCGGCCTCATCGGTCGGTGGTGCGGTGGTCGGCTCCGTCGGAGCCTCGCCTTCGGCATCGTCGAACGCCTCGGCAGTCGGCTCCTCGCTGGGCAACGCATCCGGCTGCGGGGTGTCCGCTTCGGGGGGCGCCCGAAGCATCGCGGCGACGCCCATCGCGATCGCCCGGGGGCGTGCCTGTGCGGGCAGGTCGCCGAGGTCGATGGAGCGGCGTCGCCGACCGTCCTCCGCTTCGACCAGGACCGACACGATGGTCCCGGTGTCGCAGGGCTCATCCACGACGAAGGCGATGCGGATGGCACGCGGACCGAGCTCGACGTCGAGAGCCGAGGCCACCTGATCGGCCGACCACCATTCCGGCATGCACTGCGGTTGGACCAGGTCCAGCTGAGCGTGCGCGTTCACGGAGAAGAGGAGCGCTCCGAAGAGCGCTCCGATCGACGAGCGGCCGAGGTGCATCAGGGCGTGTCGACGAGTCGCCGGAGCTCTTCCGAGTGGGGTGGGGTGCCATGGCGGCCGAGGCAGGCGCTCGCCTCCGAGCGGGCGCCCTCGTGGTTGCCGGTGGCGTCGAGCACCATCGCCATCGACGCACAGACCTCGGCGTCGAAGAGGCGCGGGACGCCGAGGCGCCTGGCCAACCGAAGGCTGCGGAGCGCACCGGCCGAGTCGTCGAGGGTCAGCTGGATGCGCGCGAGCGTGATCGCCGCCAGCGGGGCTTCGGCGTGGTCGGGGTGCTCTCGGAGAACGGCCTGGAGCGGAGCGATGGCGTCGCGCGTGCGTCCTTCTCGACGCGCGAGGTCGGCCGAGCGCAACAGCTCGCTCGGGTCTTCCTCGGCGGTGGCGGGAGCGGGCGTCGCGGGGGGCGCGGCCGTCTCGCGTGGTGCTGGCGCCTCCACGGTGGGGGGAGCGGCCTCTTCTGGCGGAGGCTCGGCGGGCGGAACGGGAACGGGATCGAGCGCGGCTCGTGCCGGCGCTTCGATCGCGATGCGCTCGCCTGCGCCGAGCGAGCGGTCGACCTCGTCACCGATCACGCGCACGCGGCCGTGCTCCACCTCGACCGCGAGCGACCGTTCGTCGCGCTCCACCACGAACGCGGTGCCGACGACCTCGAC
>CAYXAP010000095.1:13759-18530 GCA_964462035.1 uncultured Sandaracinus sp. | reverse complement strand
GCCTCGGCGAGCGCGAGATAGGCCTCGGCGATGGCCGGCCGGCGCGGGTGCATCGGCGCGGCGCGGAGGACCTCGTCGAGCTTCTCGGTCGCGGTGGCGACGTCACCGCTCTCGGCGGCGGCGAGCCCTTCGTCCAGAACGGCTTCGAGCGGCTCCAGCCGCGCCTCGTCGAGCCCTTCGTAGAGCTCGCGGGCCGTGTGCTCCCAGCCCCAGTCGTGGTCGGCGTCGCGGCCGAGCTGGTTCCGCATCGCCTTGCGGAGCTGCCAGATCCCGTTGTGCGCGAACTGCGCCATGGACCAGCGCGCCGCCTCGCGGATGGGCGCGGCGGGGTGACCGACGTAGGAGATCACCACCTCCATCGAGTCCATGTCGCGCGACTCGCCATAGGCCCGGAGGATGCGCGCGACCAGCATCGGGTCGTCCTGCTGGAGCGCCTCGGCGGGGAGCTCCATGCCGAGCTCCTCGATCGCCCAGCGGGCCCAGACGCGGACCGGGCTCTCCGGGTGGTTCCGGAGCACCAGCAGACCCGGGAGCAGGTCGGCGCCGTGCCGCTGGACGAGCCGCCGGCGCTCCCAGCGCCACATGCGTGAGGTGAGCGCGAGGATGTCGCCGATCATCGCCTGGGACTCGGTGGTCCCGATGGCCTCGAGCGAGCGCATGTAGAGCAGCCGCTCGGCCGTGCGGCCCACGACGGCGGTCTGGCGCTCGGCCAGCGTCGGCAGGATGCCGGGGACGATGTCGATCATGTCGTCCGCGCGGAGGCTGCCCGTCGCGTGGCGGAAGAAGCGGAGGGCGTCGTAGCCGTCTTCTTCGGGGATCTCCTGGCGCCGGGTCTGCCGGAGGCGCTCACCGATGGCCGGCAGCGCGCTCTCGGGGAGCGTGGAGAGGTACTGGACCGCTCGCTCGCGGTCGGCGGCGTCGTCCGCGCGCAGGTCCTCGGCCGCGCGCAGCAGGTCGTCGATGGTCGGCGCCTCGTCCGCCCGGGCAGGGGCAGCGAGCATCGATGCGGCCAGGGCGACCGCGAACGCTAGCCAGTAGCGATACGGAAATCGGAGAATTCGCCCGTGTAGCTCCGCCATTTGGTCTCGACCTTGTCCACCCGCGCCGTCGAAGGCCCTGCCTGGGCCCAGGCGAGAAAGTCCTTCACGGCATCCTCCTCGCCTTCGACGACCATCTCGACCGCGCCATCACGTCGGTTCTTCACCCAGCCGGTGAGCCCGTTCTGACGAGCCTCCCGCTGCGCGGTCGCGCGGAAAAAAACGCCCTGCACTCGCCCGTGCACGACGACCTGGATTCGCTTCAGCCCCATTGGCCTACTGCCTAGTACCCACAGCGGGTCTTAGCGAGCAAGAAACCGGCAAGCCGACGGAACCTGGAAGGTCACCGCGGGTTGGGTGGTGGACGCTGAAGCGCGCCAGCGAGGCTGCCGCGGCCTTCGCGCGTTCGTCCAGGAATGAACGGGCGGCCCAATGGTTGGGCGTCGCATGCACATCGAGACCACTCTCGCCCGCTCGCCGATCGAGGTCACGCTGGACGAAACCGGGAGCGCGAACGTCACCTTCGCCGTCGCCGCCGCGGATGGAGAGCTGGCTCACCTCAGCGACGTGTGCCTCGGCGGGTGACCACGAGGCGTCGGGGCTCGGTTTCGCGCCTTCTGATCGCGCTCGTGCTCGCGACCGGTCCCATGGGATGTCGTCGGCAGCTCGACTCGACCGTGGCTGCGCCAGTGTTCGATCCGCCACCGCCTGGAGTCGTGGGATCGCTCGCCGCCGATCCCATCCGCGACCAGCTGCGGGAGCTGCTCATACCCTGTCAGCGGTCCATGAGAGCGACGCTGGAGGGTGGCCGCATCCCTCGGTCCAGCCATCGACGTATCAGCACCGCGCTCGCGATGATCGTCGCCCACGCCGCCTACTGGATCGCGAACGCGCAGCCGTGGGGGAACAGCGGAACCCCGTCGAGCTGGACGTCCGACCGCTGCACCGGCGGCGCCCGCGACAACCCCGAGTGCGATACTTTCAGTCGGTACCCGGTGGTCGCGGGAGGGACCGTGGACACCGAGGACCAGCTCGACGAGTACATCGCACCACCCGCCGGAGCCGTTCGGGACGCGCTCGTAGCGGTCGACGACCTGCTCTGGGGCGCACCCGATTCGCGCGATTGGAGCGACGCCGAGTGGGCCGAGTGGCAAGCGACCATGGCCGAGCTGCAGCGAGCCTGTGACGCCATCGCGCGATGAGGGTGAGCGATCCATGCTCCGGAGTGCGCGACGCTGAAGATCAGCGGATGTCGTCTTCGGTGCCGAGGGTCTGGTCGGGCCCGGCGGAGGTGACCGTGACGCGGGTGCCCTGGCAGGCGATCGTGAATGGGTTCTCCCACGCATCGGTCGTGCTCTTGTCCGCATCGAGGTAGCCGCCGGCGATCAGGGTGTTCACGGTGGGGCAACCTCCCTTCGGGGTCTCTGCGAGGTACATCGTCGTCGCGCCGCGGACCGCCTGGACGCCGATCTCCGTGTCCTTGATGCGACTCGGCCCATAGGTCGGCAGGGTCACCGCTGCGAGGAGTAGGCAGCCGAGCGCGGTCAGTGCAACGCCGAGGGTCCACTGCCAGTACCGGATCGGGAGCGCGAGGAGCTTGCGGAGGAGACGCCACTCGGTGGGCTCGGAGGGCGAGGGCTCGGGGACGATGTCGATCCACATGCCACGGCTGTGAGCACGACGGGTGCCAACGCTGGTTTGGGACTGCACTGCGGTTCTGAGCCGGTGCCTCCGTCGTCGTCGCGACGCCTTGGCGGCTGTGGGTCGCGGTTCCGACAGACTGTCCGGCTGCTATCGTCCCGGTGTGGCAGACGCACCGGTGATCGCAGAGGACTTCGCGTCGCTCAGGGCAGCGATGGGCTGGCCCGCCGTGACTCTCGAGGACGCACGCCAGTGCATCGACGCCGCCTGCTTTCTCTGGGGCGCGCGCGGGGATGAGGGTGAGCTGCTCGGGCTGGTCCGCGTCGTCGGCGACGGGGTGCTGACCTTCTATGTCGCGGACGTGATGGTCCATCCCGACGCGCGAGGACGCGGCGTCGGCGACGAGCTGATGGAGCGGCTGGTCGACTACCTGCGAGCCAACGCTGCCGAGGGCGCGACCATCGCGCTCGTGCCACTGCACGGCCGCGAGTCGTTCTACGAACGGCACGGCTTCGGCGCGGCACCGAGACACGTCTTCGGCGAGGCCATGCTCTGGCTCGAACCGCTCCGCGCGTTCCTCGAACCCGACGCCGGCTAGGGCTGCACCGTGATGTCGAGGCCGAGCTGGCCTTGGCGAATCGGCGTGCAGGTCTGTTCGCAGTCGACCTGCGCGTTGATGCCACGGTTGCGCACCGTGGTCATCGACCTGCCGATGAGCCCGGTGCGCGTCTCACCCGGGGGCACGGTGACGCCGCCGATTCGAGCGGCATAGACGATGTAGGTCGCGTCGTCGCCGCTCTCACACCAGCTGCGCGAACCGGTGTCCCGGATGCAGACGGGCTCCAGCTCCATCTCGAGCGGCCCAGCTTCCACGATCCACTCGTCGGGCGCCCGGTGCGTGGCGACACGACCGATGTAGCCAACCAGCCGACCCGCCGCGTAGATCTCGACGCCGGGCGAACCGGGCGGGTTCTCCAGCACCACGGTGTCGCCCACGATCAGGTCGATCGGAGCCGGCAGCGGGAAGGTCACCGACCTCCCCGACCCATCGGAGAGCTCCACGGTCAACGAGTCGGCGGTCACTGCGGTGACCATCGCCTCCCCCTCGTAGGACCCATCCGGCAAGGGATCGGAGACCATCAGGAACTCCCCCCCGTCACAGGGCGGCAACCCCTCGATCGGACACGCGGCCTCGCCGCACGCGGCGAGGAGGAGCAGACACGAAGCAGCGACCCGCACGACCGCCAGCCTACGCCGGGTCAGGCGTTCGCGCGAAGCGCGTGAGCGGCCTGCTCCCGATCGGCGAAGAACGCCCGAGAGGCGGCGGGCATGAAGATCCCAGCGAGAGCGGCCGCGTCGAGGCCGACCAAGCCGACGAGGACGATGGTGCCGGTGCTCCCGAGCGCTCCGAGGGCGACCGCGGAGATCGCGACGCCGATGAGCAGGAGCCCAGCGAGTACCGCCCGTGCCCAACGGCGACCGGCGAAGGTCATCCACAGCAGCCCGCCGAGCAGCGTGACCCGCACGACGACCTTGGCGACGGCGTCGGCCTCGACCTCGAAGCGCGCCACCTGCAGCAGGAAGAAGTTCAGCCCGAGGTGCACCAGGAAGATGAGCGCACAGGCGGCGCCGACGAACGTCCGCCCCCGCTGGACGAGCCGCCACGACGCCGCAGCCGCGGCATCTTCACTCGCCTTCTCCCGCGCCCCGAACGCGACCCCACACTCCGGACAGTCGTCCGGCTCCTCCAAGCACTCGTGGTGGTACGCAACCCGACACGAAGCACAGGCATCTCCCTCGAGTGCGGACCGAATCTTCTCCCCGCACTCCTCACAGCTCCGACCAACGGCTTGCATGGCCGGCTTCTACGGCCTTCCGCCCCCGACCTTCCCCACCGCGGTCCCGAACGCACGAGCTGTCAGGTCTAGTCGGTCGGACCACACGGCGAACGCACGCCTGGACGAATGTCGTCGCAGGTCCCGAGCTCGCCGTCCTGTCCGGCGGAGACGACCCGAACGTGGTCGCGAACACATTCGAACCAGAAGCTGCGTCCCCAGGCGTCCACCGGCGTCCCCTCGTAGAACCCCTCCCTC
>CAYXAP010000095.1:10170-13659 GCA_964462035.1 uncultured Sandaracinus sp. | reverse complement strand
TCTTCGTGCACCTCCGTGCCCTTGGTGCCTTTGTGCGAGACCAAGGGCACACCGCCCCCAACGAAGCCCGCTCCGCGAGCTCTGCGGCTCCGCGACTCTGCGCGAGGCAAAGGGCACAGCGGGTCCAACGAAGCCCGAGGGAACAACGAAGGACGGAACGAGAAGCGCCCGACCATATGGCCGGGCGTCTCGAGGTACGGGAACCGAGCGGAGCTCAGCTCTCCTCGTCCTCACCATCCTCGTCCTCGTCGTCCACGTCGTCGACGACCGGGGCCTTGGCCTCCTGGACGACGGGCGGGGCGCCGATGAGCTCGATGATCGAGAGCGGGGCGTTGTCGCCGGTGCGGCGGCCCAGCTTGATGATGCGGGTGTAACCGCCGCCCTTGCCGTCCTTGGCGCGGTCCACGTAGCGCGGCGCGATCTCGTGGAAGAGCTTGTGCACGAGGTTCACGTCCTCGACGGTGAACTCGTCCAGCGTGCGGCTGAGGGTCTTCGGCAGGAACTTCGCGACCTCCCGCTGCGCGGCGGTGCGCTTGGCGATGACGCGGTTCCGCTCGGCGGCGTCGTTGATCTTGCCGATGTCGACGGTGAGATCGTCACCGAGCCGAACGGCGCGGGTGATCAGCTTGTCGACCACGCGCCGCAGCTCCTTGGCCTTGGCGTCGGTGGTGCGGATCCGCTCGTGGAGCACGAGGTTGCCCGCCATGTTTCGGAACATCGCGCGGCGGTGCGAGGGGTTCCGGCCGAACTTCCGGCCTGACTTGAGATGTCGCATTTGAAGTTACTCCGTGCGCGCGGCTCACGCCGAGCGCGTATGACTCACTGGTTGGCCTGCTGCGCCTTCCAGCGCTCGAGCATGGCGGGCCAGTTCTCGATCTGCTGGCCGAGGCCGAGGCCCATGTCCTGAAGGATTTCCTTGATCTCCTTCAGCGACTTGCGGCCGAAGTTCTTGGTCTTGAGCATCTCGGCTTCGGTCTTCTGCACCAGCTCGCCGATCAGGTGGATGTTCGCGTTCTGGAGGCAGTTGGCCGAGCGGACCGACAGCTCGAGCTCCTCGACCGAACGGAAGAGGTTCTCGTTGAGCGGCTCTTCGTCCTGCTCCGGCTCGATCGGCTCTTCCTCTTCCTCGAAGTTGATGAAGATGGTGAGCTGGTCCTTGAGGATCTTCGCGGCGAACGCGACCGCGTCCTGCGGCTCGACGGCACCGTTCGTGAAGACCTCGAGGGTGAGCTTGTCGTAGTCGGTGACCTGGCCGACACGAGCGTTCGTGACGGTGTAGTTCACCTTGCGGATCGGCGAGAAGAGCGCGTCGATGGGGATGGTCCCGATGGACATACCCGGGGTCTTGTTCTTCTCGGCGGGAACGTAGCCGCGGCCGACGTTGACCGTGAGCTCCGCCGCGAAGCGACCACCCTTGGCCACGGTGCAGATGACGTGGTCGGGGTTGAGGATCTCGATCTCGTTGTTCGTCTGGATGTCGCCCGCGGTGATCTCGCAGGGACCTTCCTTGTCGATGCGCACCACCTGGGTCTTGGTGGAGTGCGCCTTGATGACGACTTCCTTGAGGTTGAGGATGATCTCGGTGACGTCCTCGACGACGTCGGGCACCGAGGTGAACTCGTGGAGCGCACCGTCGATCTTCACGGCGGTGATGGCCGCGCCCTGCAGCGAGGAGAGCAGCACCCGGCGAAGGCTGTTCCCGATGGTGGTGCCGAAGCCGCGCTCGAGCGGCTCGCAGACGAACTTCCCGTAGCGCGGGCTCAGGGAGTCCTGATCGACGGGCACCGAGCGCGGGCGAATGAGGTCCCGCCAGTTGCGTGCGACGAGGGGGGGCGTGGTCATGGAGTTCTCCGGATCGATCTCTTGAAAAACGAGCTTGGCAGCGAAAGTGGGGTGGTCTGGTTCAGACCCGGCGGCGCTTCGGCGGGCGGCAGCCGTTGTGCGGGATGGGGGTGACGTCTCGGATGAGGGTCACGCGCATGCCGACGTTCTGGAAGGCGCGGAGCGCGGACTCACGACCGGCGCCGGGGCCCTTCACGAAGAGGGCGACGGTCTTCATGCCAGCGTCCTGGGCCTTGCGAGCCGCGTCTTCGGCCGCCAGCTGAGCGGCGAAGGGCGTGCTCTTGCGGGAGCCCTTGAAGCCACGAGCGCCGGCCGTCGACCAGGACACGGTGTTCCCGTTGAGGTCGGTGATCGTGATGATCGTGTTGTTGAACGTGCTCTGGATGTGAGCGATGCCGCTCGTGACGTTCTTCTTGGTCTTCTTGCGACCCTTGGACGAGGTCTTCTTACCCTTGGCCATCGTATTCTACCTTCAGCGCTTCCGGGACATCGGTCCGCGACGCGGGCCCTTGCGAGTGCGAGCGTTCGTGTGCGTGCGCTGTCCGCGCACGGGGAGGCCACGTCGGTGGCGGAGGCCGCGGTAGCAGCCGAGGTCCATGAGGCGCTTGATGTGAAGCGACACCTCGCGGCGGAGGTCACCCTCGACCTTGTAGTTCTGGTCGATGGCCTCTCGGATCTTACGAACCTCGCCGTCGTCCAGATCGTCCGCCTTCTTGCTCTCCGGGATACCGGTCATCTCGCAAATCTGCTTCGCGCGATGGGGGCCGATTCCGTAGATGTACTGAAGAGCGATGACCGTGTGCTTACGGCCAGGAATGTCCACTCCCGCAATGCGTGCCATTTTCTCGTTGCCTTCTGAGCCTAAGTGGAGGCTTTCGCCTCGAAACCGTTCGTTGTGTGCGTGTGTACGCCTAAATGCGTGCCGTGATGCGGCCTCGGGTGGGGTCGTAAGGGGAGAGGGTCAGCTCGACTCGGTCGCCGGGGAGCACCTTGACGGTGACTCGCTTGGCCTGTGTCGAGAGCGTCGCGCGAACGTGCCGGCCGTCGTCGAGCCTCACTCGAAAGAGACTCTTCGGGAGCGTCTCTTCGACGACCCCCTCGACCGTGCGGGCTCTCTGCTCCTCGCCCATGTACTCACTCTCCCAGCGCTGACCGAATCCTCTCCGTGACCTCGTCCAACGAGCCGACGCCGTCCACCCGCTTCACCAGCCCCTTGGCTTCGTAATGCGGGAGCACGGGCTTCGTGTTCGCCTCGTATTCCTCGAATCGCTTGCGGACGACCTCTTCCGTGTCGTCCTTCCGCTGAATCACCTCCAACCCAGCGGGCGGCGGATTATAGCGGACGTGGTAGACCTGTCCACTCGTCGGATCCTGCCGGCGACCGGTGACCCGGTCGACGATGTCCTCGAGGGGCACGTCCAGCACCACCACGGAGTCGATCTTTCGATCCATCTCCGCCAGGAGCTCGTCGAGCGCCTCCGCCTGGGCCTTCGTTCGCGGAAAACCGTCGAAAATCGCACCCTTGGCGGCGTCCGGCTTGGACAGACGCTCCTTCATGAGCTCGAGCACCATGCTGTCGGGAACGAGCTTCCCGGCCTGCATGTACTCGTCGAACTTCTTGCCCAGCGGAGTTCCCTCACGGCGCGC
>CAYXAP010000095.1:0-10070 GCA_964462035.1 uncultured Sandaracinus sp. | reverse complement strand
AGGGTCGGCACGGTGCAGACCACCGCGATGTAGATGGCGCCGGCCACCGTGATCCGGGTCAGGACCCGGTCGATGTAGTCGGCGGTCGCCTTACCGGGGCGGACCTGCGGGATGACCGCGCTCTGCTTCTTGAGGTTCTCCGCGACGTCGACCGGCTGGAAGGTCACCGAGGTGTAGAAGAAGCAGAAGAAGATGGTCATCACGGCGAAGACCGTGAGGTAGATCCACTGGTTCGGGCCCACCGGGCTCAGCCAGTTGTTGATCGTGCTCATGCCGGGGATGCCCAGGTTGGCCAGGGTCATCGGGAACATGAGGAGCGAGCTGGTGAAGATCGGCGGGATGACGCCGGCCATGTTCACGCGCAGCGGCAGGTGCGACTGCTGCCCGCCGAACTGCTTCCGGCCGATCATGCGCTTGGCGTAGTTGATCGGGATTCGGCGCTGGGCGCGCTCGAAGAAGCAGATGACCGCGGTCACGAGCACTGCGATGAAGGCGATGATCAGGAGGCCCGTCGGCTGAATCTGGCCCATCCGGACCTGCTGGAACGTCAGGACCAGGGCGTCCGGCAAGTTCGCGACGATGCCCGCGAAGATGATGAGCGAGATGCCGTTGCCGATGCCGCGCTCGGTGATCTGCTCACCGAGCCACATCAGGAAGGCGGTGCCGGTGGTCAGCGAGAGCACCGTCATGAAGCGGAAGCCCCAGCCGGGCTCGGCGACGACGTCTCCGAAGGCGGCGCCGAGGCCGCTCGAGGTGTCGCCGTTCAGACCCTCGAGCCAGAACGCGATGCCCATGCCCTGGACGATGCTGAGGAGCACCGTTCCGTAGCGGGTGTACTGGTTGATCTTGCGCTGGCCCGCCTCGCCCTCCTTACGGAGCTCCTCGAGGGGCTTCACGACCACCGTCATCAGCGAGAGAATGATGCTCGCCGAGACGTAGGGCATGATGTTGAGCGCAAAGATCGACATCTGCTCCAGCGCACCACCGCTGAACAGGTTGAACATGCCGAGGAAGCCACCGGACTGGCTTTGCATGACCTGCTTCAGCACGTTCCGGTTCACACCGGGCGTGGTGACGAAGATACCGACCCGGTAGACGGCCAGCATCCCCAAGGTGAAGAGGATGCGGCGCCGAAGCTCCGGGATCTTTGCGATGTTCGCGATCGCGCTCATGAGGTCGCTGCTTTAGACCAGGTCACGCCGGCGTGCACGTGCTCGCCGGCGCCCTGGCCGAAGAAGTCCTTCGGTTCGAAAAGATTCCGCTTCAGGCCTCGGTGGATGCCTGCGGCTGTGCGATCTCCTCGCAGCTACCACCGGCGGCCTCGATCTTCGAGCGGGCGGACTTGCTGAAGGCATGCACCTTGACCGTGAGCTTCTTCGAGAGCTCCCCGTTTCCGAGGATCTTCACGATGTCGACCTTGCGGGAGAGGAGACCGGAGGCCCGAAGGGCATCCAGGTCCACCGTCGCGCCGGCGTCGAAGCGGTCCAGGTCGCTCACGTTGAAGACCACGGTCTTCTTGGCGAACTTGGTCCGGTTGAAGCCACGCTTCGGGAGGCGTCGGTAGAGAGGCGTCTGGCCACCCTCGAAGCCGAGCTTCGAGAAGTCACCGGGGTGACGAGCCTTCTGGCCCTTCATGCCCTTGCCGGCGGTCTTGCCGAGGCCGGAGCCAGGGCCGCGACCCTTGCGCTTCTTCTTCTTGACCGCGCCAGCCGGAGGCCGGAGGCGGGAGAGGATGGGGACCTCGGTCTCCGAGGAGCCGTTTTCGTCAGCCATTGATTTCCTCCACCGTTACGAGGTGGATCACCTTCTTGATCATGCCGCGGAAGCTCGGCGTGTTGTCCACGACGACGCTCCGGTGTGGACCCCGCAGGCCGAGGCCGTCGAGGATCTTGCGCTGCTTCTCGGGGCGGCCGATGCCGCTGCGGAGCTGCGTGACTTTGAGCTGCTTGGCCATCAGGCTCGAGCCTCCTCGGCCGCCTTGAGCCCCTTCGCGGCCCCCGCCTCGGGCGGAAGCTGCACACCCCGACGACGCTGGACCATGGTCGCGTCCTCGAGCTGCTTGAGCGCGTCGACGGTGGCGCCGAGCACGTTGTGGGGGTTGGTGGTGCCGATGATCTTGGCGAGGACGTCCTTGACGCCGGCCGCCTCGAGCAGGAGACGCATCGCGCCGCCGGCGATGACACCGGTACCGGGCGAGGCCGGGCGGAGCATCACGCGGCCCGCGCCGTGGTGACCGACGACCCGGTGGGGGATCGTGGTCCCGACGAGCGGCACGCGGAAGAGCGACTTCTTGGCGGTGTCGTTCCCCTTGCGGATCGCGTCGGGGACCTCGTTCGCCTTACCGTTGCCGTAGCCCACGTGGCCGTTGCCGTCGCCCACGACGACGAGCGCCGAGAAGCTGAAGCGACGGCCACCCTTCACGACCTTCGCCACGCGGTTGATGAAGACGACGCGGTCCTGGAGGTCCTCCAGGGAGGCCGGGTCGATGATTTGATCGGAATACGCCATTTGAAAAAACTCTCAGAGCCTCAGAAGTTCAGCCCGCCCTCGCGGGCACCCTCGGCAAGGGCCTTCACGCGGCCGTGATAGATGAAACCGTTGCGGTCGAAGACGACCTTCTCGACGCCCTTGGCCTTGCAGGCCTCGGCGAGGAGCTTGCCCACCTCGCGGGCGGCGGCGGTCTTGTCGCCTTCCGCCGCGAAACCCTTCGCGCGGCTCGAGTGAGCGGCGAGAGTGGTTCCCGAGGTGTCGTCGATGACCTGGGCGTAGATGTGCTTGGCGCTCCGGTAGACGGAGAGCCGCGGACGGGCGGGGGTGCCCGAGACCTTCTTGCGGATGCGACGCTTGCGGCGCGCGCGGCCTGCGGTGGACTTCTTCATGACAATCGCCTCACTTACCCGACTTGCCGGCCTTTTCGCGGATGCGCTCGCCGGTGTAGCGGACACCCTTGCCCTTGTACGGCTCGGGCGGACGCATGGAGCGGATTCGCGCGGCCACCTGGCCGACGAGCTCCTTGTCCACCGAGTCGAGATGAACGCGGGGGTACTTCATACCGCCCTGGTCCATCTGTTCGATGCGGACCTTGATCTGGTCCGGGATGGCGACGACCGGCTGGTGCGAAAGACCAACGGTCATCGTGAGCTCCCCGTCCGAGAACGCGGCGCGGTAGCCGACGCCCCGGAAGTCGAGGCTGCGGGTGTAGCCGTCCTTGGCGCCCTCGACCATCGAGGCGAGGAGCGCGCGGGTGAGCCCCTGGAACTGCGGGCCCTTCTTCGGACCGGCGTCGGCCTTCGGAACGACCAGGAGCTCGCTGCCCTCCTGCTTGATCTCGACGAACTCGCGGAAGGTGCGCTCGATCTCGCCCTTCGGGCCCTTCACCTTGACGGTGGAGCCGGAGATCGAGACCTGGACGCCGTCCGGAACCACGACGGGCTTCTTCCCGTTGCGGGACTGCTTCATCTGGGCTGCTTCGGTCATCTCACCAAACCTCGCAGAGCACTTCGCCACCCACGTGAGCCTCGCGCGCGCTGCGGTCGGTCATCACGCCGTGGGACGTGGAGAGGATGGCCACACCGAGCCCGTTCTTCACGCGGGGGATCTCGCCGTGGCCGACGTAGACGCGGCGGCCGGGACGGGACGCGCGCTTGATGCCGATGAAGGCGCAGCGGCGGTCGCCGCCGTACTTGAGGAAGACGGTGAGGCTGCGCTCACCGACCTCGTAGTCGGAGACGTAGCCCTCTTCCTTGAGGATCTTGGCGATGTTCACCTTGATCTTCGAGAGGGGCATCTCGGCGCGATCCAGGTGCGCCATGGAGGCGTTGCGGAGCCGCGTGAGCATGTCGGCGATGGGGTCGTTCGTCATCGGTCTGTCTCTTACTTCCGGAACGGCATGCCGAGGCCGCGAAGCAGTGCTCGAGCCTGCTCGTCGGGGGTCGCCGTCGTCACGAAGGTGATGTTCATGCCCTTGATCTTGTCGACCTTGTCGTAGTCGATCTCGGGGAAGATGATTTGCTCGCGAACACCCAGGGTGTAGTTGCCGCGGCCGTCGAAGGCCTTGGGGCTCACACCCTTGAAGTCACGGGTACGCGGAAGGGCGAAGGTGATGAGGCGGTCGGCGAGCTCCCACATCCGGGCCTGCCGGAGGGTGACCATGGCGCCGATGGGCATGCCCTGGCGGAGCTTGAAGCCAGCGATGGACTTCTTCGCGCGCGTGATGACCGGCTTCTGACCGGCGATCCGGCCGAGCTCGTCCGTGGCGGACTCGATGATCTTCGCGTTCGCGACGGCCTCGCCGAGGCCCATGTTCATCACGATCTTCTGGAGCGTCGGCACCTGCATGGGGTTGGAGTACTGAAACTCCTTCATGAGGGCCGCGATCACCTCGTCGCGATACTTCTGCTTAAGTCGGGGTACGTATTCAGCCATTTTGCTCTCCGGGTTACAGCCCGGGCCTGCGCTCCGGGTGGGCCGGACCGCCCGCGAAGTGCGGACGGGTAATGTGTCTATCGGGTTCTGTAGATGCCTTGGGCGGGGGAGTTCGGGTGAATCGCCGAGGCCTTGCCGAAGGCGAGAGGGTTTGGGTGCCAAACCCTCATGAGCACTAGTCGATGACGGCGCCGGAGCCCACAGCGATGCGGACCTTCTTGCCGTCCTTGTCCTCACCCATGCGCACGCGCGTGGGCTTCTCGGTCTCGGGGTCGACGAGCGCAACGTTCGAGGCGTCGATGGGCGCCTCCCGCTCGATGATCCCGGCCTCGCGGTACTTCCGCGGGCTCTGGTGACGCTTCATGACCTTGACGCCTTCGACGATCACCCGGCCGTCCTCGGTGACGGAGAGCACGCGGCCCTTCTGTCCCTTGGCGGCACCGCTGATCACGATGACCTCGTCGTCCTTACGAATGCGGGTAGCCATGTCAGATGACCTCCGGAGCGAGCGAGACGATCTTCATGAAGCGCTTGCCGCGAAGCTCGCGCGCCACCGGCCCGAAGATACGGGTGCCGATCGGCTCGTTGTCCTTGTTGATGAGGACCGCGCTGTTCGTGTCGAACTTGATGTAGGTCCCGTCCGAGCGCTGGTACTCGCGCTTGGTGCGGACGATGACCGCGCGGGCCACGTCGCCCTTCTTCACGCGAGCGGTCGGCAGGCACTCCTTGACCGAGACGACGATGACGTCGCCCAGGCCGGCGTACCGGCGGCGGGAACCGCCGAGCACCTTGATGCAGGACACTCGCTTGGCGCCGCTGTTGTCGGCGACGTCCAGTACTGACTCCGTCTGAATCACGTCACACCTCCGGCGGCCGCTCGAGGAGACGGCTCACGACCCAGCGCTTGGTCTTCGAGCGCGGGCGCGAAGCCTTGATCTCGACCAGATCGCGGATCTTGTATTCTTCGGTTTCGTCGTGCGCGTGGTACTTCTTCTTGCGCTTGACGTACTTGCCGTAGAAGGGGTCCTTCATGCGGCGGACGACCTCGACCACGACGGTCTTCTTGGCGCGACCCTCGGCGTTCGTGTCGTTCACGACGCGCCCCACGAGGCGGCGGTCACGTCCACGACCCTCGGTCTGGGCGACGTCCTTACCGACCTTCGCCATCGCGGCAGCGATCGCGCCGGGGTTCTCCGCCCCAGCAGCGGTCGAAGCAGCCTTGCTGGCGCTGGCGTCGGTACCTTCGATCCGCGGCGTCTCGAAGACCTCTTCTTCCTTGGTCTCGGGCGCGGCGGCGGCCTCTCCGGCCTCGTTCTTTTCTTCGTCAGCCATCATTTCACTCGCTGGCCTGGGCCGAGCGCTCGGTCCGGATGGTCTTCACCCGGGCGATGTCACGGCGGATCTGCGCGATCGACGCAGTGTCGTCGAGCTGGTTGGTGTGGTTGTCGAACCGAGCCTTCCAGAGCTTGCGCGCCAGGTCGGACTCGAGATTCTTCAGCTCTTCGTCGGAGAGCTCACGGATTTCGGCGGGCTTCACAGCTGCTCACTCCTCTTCATGAACTGCACGCCAACGGGCAGCTTGTGGCCGGCCACACGGAAGGCCTCGCGAGCGAGCTCTTCCGGGATCCCCTCGATTTCGTAGAGGACCTTGCCGGGCTTGATGTTGGCGACCCAGGCCTCGACCGAGCCCTTACCCTTACCCATTCGAGTCTCGAGGGGCTTCTTGGTGAGCGGCTTGGCGGGGAAGACCCGGATGTAGAGCTTGCCCTGACGCTTGACCTTCCGCTGGATGGCCATACGAGCGGCCTCGATCTGGCGGGCGGTGAGCCGGCCACACTCGGTCGCCTGAAGAGCGTAGTCA
Source organism: uncultured Sandaracinus sp. (assembly GCA_964462035.1). GTDB lineage: Bacteria > Myxococcota_A > Polyangia > Polyangiales > Houyiibacteriaceae > UBA1660. Next base: position 3,784 of record CAYXAP010000095.1, on the reverse strand, counting down.
CCGAAGGAGACGTCCGATCCACGGTACGCCTTCCCGGTCATACGACCCTTCATCTGCTTACGGAACTTGGTTCGCTTCGGCTGGAGCATCGTTCGTTCTCAGTGCTGGGGGCGGCTTCAGCGCCGACCGATGGTGCGCGCAGCGCCCTGACGCGCCGCGGCGGTGGAGACCTCACCCTTGAAGATCCAGACCTTCACGCCGACGGTCCCGGCGGTGGTCTTGGCGACGGTCTCGCCGTAGTCGATGTCGGCTCGGAGGGTGTGCAGGGGCACGCGACCCTCGCGGTACCACTCGCGGCGAGCGATCTCGGTGCCACCGAGACGGCCGCCGGCGTTCACGCGGATGCCCTTGACGCCGAACTTCATGGCGGTCGAGACCGCCTTCTTCATGGCGCGTCGGAAGGCGACCCGGCGCTCGAGCTGCGTGGCGATGTTCTCGGCCACGAGCTGGGCGTTGGTCTCGGCCTTGCGGATCTCCTGGATGTCCACGAAGAGCTCGCTCTCCGTCATCTTCTGGAGATCGGCGCGGAGCTGCTCCACGCCGGCGCCGCGCTTACCGATGATGATGCCCGGGCGCGAGGTGTAGATGATGACCTTCACCTTGCTGGCGGCACGCTCGATCTCGATGTCGGCGATGCCCGCGTGGGCGAACTTCTTCTTGATCTCGTCCTTGAGCTTCAAGTCCTGGTGCAGCCAGGTCGCGTAGCTCTTGTCCTCGTACCACTTGGACTTCCACGGCTTGATGACGCCGAGGCGGAACCCGTAGGGATGAGTCTTCTGGCCCATCAGTTATCCTCTCCAATGACCACGGTGATGTGGCTCATACCCTTGACGATGCGCGTCGCGCGGCCCTGCGCCCGGGGGCGCCAGCGGCGCATGTGCCGGTCCGGGGCCTTGTCGGCGAAGGCCGTCTTCACGATGAGGCGGTCCAGGTCGACGCTCTCGTCGGCCTGGCGGGCGTTCGCGACGGCGCTCTCGAGGAGCTTGACCACGATGGGCGCCGCGGACCGCTTGGTCCACCGGAGCTCGTCGATGGCCTTGGCCACGTTCTTGCCGCGGATCAGATCCAGGACCACCCGCGCCTTACGGGGGGCGATACGCTGAAATCGTGCCTTTGCAGTTGCTTCCATGATGATTCGAATCCGTTGGCGCGTGCCTGAAGCGGAATCGCGTCCATGTCCTGGCTCCCGTGGAAGCCGGCCCGCGTTGGCTGGAGAACGAGTCCGAGGAGGGCTCGTCGCAGCCAAAAGGGCGCGGCATGTAGCACGGGGTCCCAGGGGCGTCTAGCGTTGATCGTGAGATCAGATCACTGAGAGCGCCTGGACGCGGGTTCCTACATCAGCGCTTCGCCTTCTTGTCAGCGATGTGGCCGTGGAAGGTGCGGGTCGGGGCGAACTCGCCCAGCTTGTGCCCGACCATGTTCTCCGTGACGAAGACCGTCACGAACTTCCGCCCGTTGTGGACGGCGAAGGTGAGCCCGACGAAGTCGGGGGTGATCGTGGACCGGCGGGACCAGGTCCGGATCATCTTCTTGTCACCGGTTTCGCGGGCCGTCTCCACCTTCTCTTCGAGATGGTGGTCGATGAAGGGGCCCTTCTTGATTGAACGTGCCATTTACTGTCCTGCCTACTTGCTCTTCCGACGGCGCACGATGAACTTGTCGGTCGCCTTGTTCTTGCGGGTCTTCTTGCCCTTCGCGAGCTGGCCCCAGGGGGAGCACGGGTGACGGCCACCGCTGGTGCGGCCCTCACCACCACCCATCGGGTGGTCGACCGGGTTCATGGTCACGCCGCGGTTGTGCGGGCGGCGACCGAGCCAGCGCGTCCGACCGGCCTTGCCGAGGGTCAGGCGGATGTGCTGAGCGTTGCTGACCTGTCCGACGGTGGCGCGGCAGTCCAGGTGGACCTTCCGAACCTCGCCGCTGGGCAGGCGGATGTTGGCGTAGTTGCCGGCCTTCGCCATCAGCTGCGCGGCGGTGCCGGCACTGCGGACGAGCTGGCCGCCCTTGCCCTTCTTGAGCTCGATGCAGTGAATCATCGTGCCGAGGGGCATGTGGCGCAGGGGCATCGCGTTGCCGGGCTTGACGTCGGCGTTGCGCGAGCTGAGCACCTCGTCGCCGACCTTCAGGCCGTCCGGGGCGAGGATGTAGGCCTTCTCACCGTCCGCGTAGTGCAGGAGGGCGATGCGGGCCGAGCGGTTCGGGTCGTACTCGAGGGTCGCGACCTTGGCCGGCACGCCGACCTTGTTCCGCTTGAAGTCGATCTTCCGATATCGGCGCTTGTGGCCGCCCCCGCGGAAGCGGGTGGTGATCCGACCGTGGTGGTTGCGCCCGGCCTTCTCCTTCTTCGACTCGGTGAGCTTCTTGACCGGGCCCTCCTTGGAGAGCTCGGAGAAGTCGTGCGACTCGTAGAAACGGCGCGACGGCGAGGTGGGCTTGAACTTCTTGAAAGCCACGGGTCAGGCTCCTTCGAAGAAGTCGATCGAGTCGTCCGCTCCGAGCGTGACGATCGCCTTCTTCCAGTTTCGGGTCTTGGTCATCGTGCGGCCCATTCGCTTGGGCTTGCCGCGCACGATGAGGGTGTTCACGTCGACCACGGTCACGTCGAAGAGCTCTTCGACGGCCTTGCGAATCTCCACCTTGTTGGCGCGGAGATCGACCTCGAAGAGGTACTGGTTGTGGTCGTCGCGCATGAGGGACCCCTTCTCCGTGAGGATGAGGGGGCGCTTGATGATGTGCTCGAGCTGCATCGGTCTTACTCGTCGCCCTTCGCCGCGCCGTTGGCCTTGCCACCGAAGCGAGCTTCGAGGGCTTCCACGGCAGCCTTGGTGAGAACCAGGTGCTCGTGGCGCAGCAGGTCGTAGAGGTTGACGCCCTCCGGCGGGAGGACGAGGTGAGTGGGGATGTTCCGCGCGCTGAGGCGGAGCTTCTCGTTGGTGTTGGCGTCGACGACGACGGCGCTGGTGCCGACCTCGAGCTTGCCGAAGACCTGCGCGAGCGCCTTGGTCTTGATGGCTTCGAGCTCGAAGGCGTCGACGACCGTGAGCCGACCTTCCTTCGCCTTCAGCGAAAGGGCGCTCTTGAGCGCGCCGAGACGCATCTTGCGGGGCGGACGGTAGGCGTAGCTGCGGGACTTCGGACCGTGCGCGACACCACCCTTACGGAAGGTGGGAGCCGAGACGGCGCCGTGCCGAGCGTTGCCGGTGCCCTTCTGGCGGTAGATCTTCCGGCTGGACGCGGTGCGAGCAGCGCGGTTCTTCACGGACGAGGTGCCCTGGCGCTTCGACGCCAGCTGGGCCTTGAGGACCTCGTAGAGCAGGTCCTCGTTGACCTCGGCGCCGAACACGTCGTCGCTGAGCTCGATCTCGCCCGCGTTCTCGCGGTTCAAGTTGTAGACGGTGGCCTTCATGATTGCCTCTCTCGAAACGGCCCTCAGGCGGTCTTGATCTCGACGTCGACGCCGGCGCTGAGATCGAGCTTCGACAGGGACTCGATGGTCTCCTGGGTCGGCTCGAGGATGTCGAGGAGCCGCTTGTGAGTGCGGATCTCGAACTGCTCGCGCGACTTCTTGTCGACGTGCGGCCCGCGAAGGACGGTGTACTTGTTGATGCGGGTCGGCAGGGGGATCGGGCCGGCGACGCGAGCGTTGGTGCGCTTCGCGGTGTCGACGATCTCGCTGGCCGACTGGTCCAGCAGGCGGTGGTCGTAGGCCTTGAGCTTGATTCGAATCTTCATGGCTTCACTCGATGATGTTGGAGACGACGCCGGCGCCGACGGTGCGGCCACC
>CAYXAP010000094.1:8237-19377 GCA_964462035.1 uncultured Sandaracinus sp. | reverse complement strand
GAACGACACATCCCGCCCGAGCTCGAGCGGGTCTGCCTGAAGGCGCTCGCCCGCGATCCCACGCGCCGCTACCCGGACGCGGCGAGCATGCGCGAAGCGCTCGACCGGGCGCTCGAGGCGATCGAGGACATCGCCGACGACCCACTCGGAACACACCCGTCCCGCCGCTCGCTCGAACCTGGGCCCCCGCCTGCCACGTCGGCCCAGCGCCCCTGGCTGGTCCCGGTGGTCGGACTGGCGATCCTCGGCCTGCTCGCGGTGGCGCTGGCGTGGACGCGAGCCGGCAGCGATCCGGAGCCGACACCCGAGGTGGGGTCGGAGCCCGAGTCGGTCGGCACAGGCACATCCGAGTCGGAGTCGGAGTCGGCTGTCGGCACGTCGGAGTCGGAATCGGCTGTCGGCACACCGGAGTCGGAGTCGGAGTCGGAGTCGGAGTCGGAGTCGGCTGTCGGCACACCGGAGTCGGAGTCGGCTGTCGGCACGTCGGAGTCGGAGTCGGCTGTCGGCACAGCGGAGTCGGAGTCGGCTGTCGGCACACCGGAGTCGGAGTCGGAGTCGGCTGTCGGCACATCGGAACGACCCCCATCCCAACGGCGCGCTTCCCCCTCCACACCCGAAGTCGTCGAGGAGCCCGCGGCGGACCCGTACCGGGCACACTTCGACGAAGGCCGTCGCCTCTTCCTGGCCAACGACGTGCCGGGCGCAATCCAGGCGTTCGAAGCCGCCCGCCGCGAAGCACCGGGTCGGGCGCCGGTCTACAAGGAGCTGGGACGCGCCCACATGCGAGCGGGCGACGTCGGCGCGGCCCGTGCGGCCTATCGGCGCTACCTCGAGCTGGCTCCGAACGCTGCGGATCGGGCGATCGTGGAGCGTCTCCTGGAGGGCTCGTGAAGGGAGTGATCGCGCTCGTCGCGGTGCTCGGGCTCACCGGGACCGCCGAAGCCGACGAGCGCTTCGAGGTCGGTGGGTCCGACATCCACTTGGTCTTCGACGGGGGCGACGACGGTTTCCGCCAGCTGGCACGCGAGTGGGTCCGCTCGGCCGCGGAGGCGGTCGCCGACTACTACGGCGGGTTCCCGGTTCCGGACGTTCGCATCGAGGTCGTCGCGAGCATGGGAAGCGGCGTCGGCTTCGGGCAGGCATTCGCCGGGCGGCGCCTACGGGTGCGCGTCGGTCGACGCTCGGATCGCTCCGATTTCCGGGAGGACTGGGTGCTGGTCCACGAGATGCTGCATCTCGGCTACCCGATGCTCGACCGCCGCCATCGTTGGATGCGAGAGGGCCTCTCCACCTACGTCGAGCCGATCGTCCGAGCCCGTGCCGGGCTGACCACCGAACAGGGCGTGTGGCGCCGGCTCACGAGCCGGATGCACCACGGGCTACCACGCGCCGGAGACGAGGGACTCGACCGGACGCCGACCTGGGGTCGAACCTATTGGGGCGGCGCGCTCTATTGGCTCATCGCGGACGTTCGCATCCGCCGCGAGACCGACGGCCGCCACTCGCTGCGTGACGCACTCCGAGCGATCGCCCGCGCTGGAGGAACCGCGCGCGTTCGCTGGCCGATCGAACGCGGCCTCGCCATCGGTGACCGCGCCACGGGCACCCACGTGCTGGTGTCGCTCTACCGCGCGATGGCGCGAGCACCCTACCCCGTCGACCTCGACGCGCTCTTCGAGCGACTCGGAGTCACCGACCCCGCCGACCTGAACGACGACGCGCCGCTCGCGGGGCTCCGAAGAGCCATCACGCGGCGGCGCGAAGCAGACTGAGCGAGGAGCGGTCGCGACGGGGGAATCTCCCCCATCGAGACTACGCCGTGACTTCGACTCGGAGCAGCTGCTTGCCGAGGAAGATGTAATCCCCGTGGCTCAGCTCGCTCTGACCGTCGATGCGGATGTAGGTGCCATTGCGGGAACCGTCGTCGACGAGCTGGAAGGCGCCCCCCTGAGCCTGCACGTGCGCGTGCTGGCCGGACATGTAGATGTCCTCGGGGAAGTTCATGTCGGCGTCCTCTCGGCCGATGCGGACCACGTCGTCGCGGCTCGTGGCGACCATCCCGTCGCGGCCGCCCTCGATGAGCTGCGTGACGCAGAACGAGATCGGTCGCTTCGGCGACGAATAGAAGTAGGTCTGGTCGGCTTCGGGCCCGGCGTCGTCGGCCGGGGCCGGGTCGAGGCGGAAGACCTCTTCACCGCAGAGGAAATGCTGGCCGAGCGCGAGCGGCGTGGTGCCGGTGACGCGCAGGTAGATGCCGTTGGCGCTGCCTTCGTCCTTCACGACGAGCTTGTCGCCCTCGTAGCAGAAGTTCGCGTGCCGGTTGCTCAGCCACGGGTCCTCTGGGAAGAGGATTTGCCCCTCCTGCTTGCCGGCGAGATGCTCGTCGCCCTGGAGCATGTAGCTCAGGCCGTCGACGCCCTGGTCGCCGCGAATGAGGATCAGACGAGCCTTGCCCGGCGTCTGCATGGCGCCGAAGTACTCCTCCTGCGCGTCCTGGACGGCCTGGGGCACGGTTGCACCGCACGCGCCACAGAACTTGTGTCCCGACGGCACAGGGCTCGAGCACTCCTTGCAAACGTAGTTGCGAGCCTGCTCCATCAATTCCTCCTCGGTTTGGCCGACATCGGCCTCGGCGGTCTGGGCGGCGGGTCGGAGCTCATGCCCACAGAGAACGCAACGCGGTGCACCGAGCGGCGATAGCGCGTCGCATTGTCCACAAACGATCCCGACCCATTCCTCCATGAATCCTCACGCCGCCGCTCTCATGTCGCAGGCAGGCGCGCGTGGGTGGTTGTAGGCCAGTCGGCATCGACCCGTCAACGACGGGATGCATCCGTGGTCGAGGGTTCACCCGGTCGTCGCGGGGGTTCCGAGGGCCACCAGGGCTCGGATCGCCAGCTCCAGGGTGCCGTGATCGGTCACGGTCTGGCCGTGGAGGTGCAGCTCGCAACGGTCCTCGGCCCACCCTTCCCCGACCCCGTGCGAGAGATCCATCGAGAGCTCGCGACCCGCTCCTGCAAGGAGCAATAGGCACTCGCGGCAGTCCGGGCCCACCAGCTCCGCTCCGACCGGGTCGGTCGCGTGAACCCCGTAGCGGGCGTCGAAGTCCGCGTCACCGGTCGGGTGCCGCTCGCCCAACCCATGCCCGCCGCCCCCACGCGGAGCGACCCGCATCCCCAACGGCCTCGGAAAGGGCTCCGCCCCCCGAGCCACGCGGGTGAAGGGTCCGCTGGTGTGGCCACTCGTCGATGATCCCAGCGAAAAGGTCGCCTCGAAGGGCACGCCGTCGACCACCCCAGTGAGGGTCGGCGGAGTCGCGCCGAGGGGGTTCGGACCACCACCCTGGAGCTCGTAGCCCCGGGCACGGGCGAAGGACTCCCAGGCCGTCGCGACTCGCCCGACCCTTCGCCGGCTCGCACGGACCGCTACCACGAGCACCACGATCGGAATCGCGACGACCACAGCGCCGAAGCCGAAGAGGGCCAAGTGAAAGGGGTCCACGGCGCGATCGTAACAGGCGCTCGAAGCGGCCGCTCTAGTCGCCCAGCGCCGCCTGGGCAGCGCGCCGCACGCGCGCCTCCGGGTCGTCCGCGGCGGCGGCTTCGAGCGCGGCTCGGCTGCTGGCGGCCAACCCCGGCAGCTCACCGAGGGCCTGCGCCGCGGCCTCACGAACGAAGGCGTAGCTGTCCTCTTGGAGCCGGCGAGCGAGCGCCCCCTCTCCGGCCGGCGCCGCCAGCCGCCCGAGGGCCCGGACCGCTCGGAGGCGCGAAGCCCAATCGCTCGCGTCGGTCGTGGCCGCGATGGCCTGGGCGAGTCGGCCATCGCCCTGGTGCCGCCGCTGGACTGCCTCGAGCGCCGCGCGACGAACGGTCGGCTCCGGATCCTCCATCGCGGTCGCGAGCGCCGCGGCGACGGCAGCTGGCTCGGCGCCCGCGCCGTTCCCTGCCGCGACCCGCGCGAGCACGTCCGCTCGGATGGAGGGAGAGGGATGCGACGCGAGCCCGAGTAGGTCGGGCGCGAGGGCCGTGAAGAGACCACGGAGGGTTTCCTCGGCGGCCGCCTTGGGTTCCTCCTCCCAGCTCCGCAGATCCGCGGTCAGCGGGCCGAGGCCGAGCGGCACCTCGGCGGTCGGTGGGGCGAGCACGACGAGCGCCGCGCTCACCCGCTCGAGCGGACCGTGGAGCGCACTGCGAGCCGCCTGCTCGAAGGCGGGAGCGAGCGGACCGAGGTCGACCTCACGGCTCCCACCGCGGACGTCGAGCAACCGGCCGAGATAGCCGTCGATGGAGATCCCCACCGGGGATACCTCCGCGCGCTCGCCGCGCGCATGAGCGAGGGCGGCGGCCGCCGACTCGCGGAGCTGCGGCCGTGGATCGAAGATGGCCTCGACCAACGCCGCCCGCCCGCTGTCGGCGCCACGCTCCGCGAGCTCGCCGAGCGCGAGGGCCGACGCACGAGCGACCAGGAACACCCCGCCTCGGAGCCCACTGATCAGGGCCGGCACCTCGTCGGCGGACCCGACGCGACCGAGCGCCCAGGCCGCGGCGGCCTGCACCGCCGGGCTTCGCTCGCTCCGCAACGCACGGGTCAGTGCTTCGAGCGATCGCGCGTCCTCCGCGCGGCCGAGACCGAGCGCCGCGTGGGCGCGAACCGCTGGATCGCCACGGGTGAGCAGCGAGCGCAACGATTCGACCGCCCTCGGGCCGCCGACCTGCGCCAGCGCCCATGCGGCGACCGGCCGTAGCCGACGCTCCGAGCCCGTGGCGATCTCCGCCAACCGTGGAGCCAGCGAGGGATCCCCCAGCCGCCCTACTCCGTCGAGCGCACGGATGCGGAGCTCGACCGGAGCATCGCCCTCGGCCATCGCCAGGAGCGGGCCAGCGGCGTTTGGGTTGCCCAGGTGACCGAGCACGTCGACGGCGACACGGCGCTGCGAGGGGTCGGGGTCCGCGAGCGCTTCGAGCAATGGCTTGAGCGCTCGATGGCCCAGCCGATCCAGGTTCTCTCGAGCGCCCTCGTCGCCACGCGCCGCGGCCTGGATCCAGGCGGCCGTGAGCGAGTCGTAGAGCTCGACCAAGAGCTTCCGAAAGATCGGGCGCCGCGGATGCGAGAGCGCCAGCGGCAGCAGGTCCGTCTCGAGCACGTCCAGGCTGCCCGCACCCAGGTGGATCTGCAGCGACGCGCGACCGGCGCGCGCGACGAGGTCGTCATCGGGGGTCAGACCGAGCACCCGCCGGTAGAGTCGGTCCGCCTCCTCGTGGGCACCTCGGGCCAGGTGGAGCTCGGCGAGATCGAAGTAGGTGGTGAAGAGGCGTTCGTCGAGGTCGAGCGCCTTCTCGTATGCGTGGATCGCGCCATCGAGATCCTGTCGCGCCCGGAGCAGGTCCCCGAGCCGACGATGGCCCTCGGCATCGTCCGGCGTCCGCGACACCGCTTCGGCGGCGAAGCGTACGGCGTCCTCGTCTCGATAGAGCGCGTGCGCGTGCTCGGCCATCCGCTGGAGATAGCGAGGCGCCCGGCGCGGGTCCGCGCTCGTGAGCTTTCGGAGAGTGGCGATCGCCGCCTCGAGATCGCCGCGGGTCGTCTGGACTCGCTCGAGCGCGAGGAGGCTCTCGACGTCACCGGGCTCGAGCGAGACGATTCGCTGGAGCACCTCTTCGGCGCGCCCCGGGTCGCTCGGGTGCGCGCGAAGATAGGCCTCCGCGAGAAAGCGACCGGCGTCGATGTCGGGAGGGTCGGCGCGGAACGCCCGACGCCAAAGCTGCCGCTTGCTGTCGAGCTCTCGGCGCCGGGACCAGATGCCCACGATGCGGCGGCGCGCCTCCCGTCGGGACGCCCTGTCCTCGGTGACGTCGAGCACCTTCTGCCACCAGGTCGCCGCCTCTTCGTCTCGCCGGCGCCGATCGATCGCCGACTCGTTGCGGTGGGGGCGCTCTAGGACGGTCGCCAGCCCACGGATGTACTCGAGTCCGTCCGCGTCGGCCTCGACCGCCTTGCGGTAGTGCGACTCGGCTTCATCGAGGAAGTCGTGGTCGGCGAGGACCCCGGCGAGGGTGGCGTGGGCTCGCGCCCGGTCGTTGTCGGCCTGGAGGATTCGGTTCCAGGTCGCGAGGGCCGCCTGCCGCCGCCCCTCGTCGAGCTGTTGCTCGCCGAGCGCGATGAGGTGCCCGGGGTCGCGCGGATCGATCCGGACCAGCGCAGCGATCTCACGCGACGCCAGCTCACTCTCGCCCCAGCGCGTATAGAGCTCGGCGAGCGCCTGGTGCACCCCGGCGTCGCGGCTGTTCCGCCGGCTGGTCTGCTCCGCGAGGCGCATGGCCTCCTCGCGTTTGCCCGTCTGCATCAAGAGCTGCGCGAGCTCGACCACGAAGCGCGGCTCCCGCGGCGCCGCGCGGACCAAGGCCCGATACTCCTCGACCACTTCGTCGAGGCGCCCACTGCGAGACAGGAGTTGGACGATGCGAACGCGGGTGTCGATGTCGCGGCGGTTGAGCCGCAACGCGCGACGGTAGGCGTCGAGCGCCTCTTCTTCGTTGCCGAGCTCGTCGTGGATTCGGCCGAGGAGCTCGATCGCGTCGAAGTCACGACCACGCGCCGCGAGCTGCTCGGCCAGCTCCGGCAGCCGTTCGCCACGGCGGTAGGCGTCGACCATCACGTCATAGATCTCTCGCCGAATGCCCGAGGTTCGGCCGACCTTCGTCAGCGCCCGGTCCAGGGTCTCGATCGCTTCGGTGGTCTGGCCGGCCTCCAGCTGGGCCCTGGCCAGATCGCGGAGCACCGGACCGATGACCCGGTTGTCGCCCCGGAGCCCGCGAAGCACTCGCTCGTACTCTGCGATGGCCCGCTCGTGCTCACCCCGTTCGGCGAGCGCGCGCGCCAGCTCGGTCCGCACGAAGAGCGTCGCACCACGACCCGCCAATCGGTCGTAGAGCGCGCGGGCCGCCTCGTAGTCGTCGGCGTCGAGCGCCAACCCCGCGAGCCGACGCACGAGCTCCTGCTTCTGCTGGTCCTCGCGGGTCCGCTCGAGCGCGGCCTCGTACGCCTCGCGCGCGCCCGGTGCGTCGCCCGTCGCCTCCCGGAGCGCACCGAGCCCGAGCTGGGGAGCCGCTTCGTCGGGCCGGAGCTCCGCCGCGCGCGCGTAGAGCGCCAAGGCCTCGCTGGTCTGTCCCTGGGCCTTGTAGAGGTGACCGAGCAGCATCCGCGGCGGGTACGCCTCCGGGTCGCTCTCGACCTCCTGACGGAGCTCGGTCACCAGCGTGTTCACGTCTCCGTCGCGCTCGCGGTAGAGATCCAACAAGCGCTGGAAGGCGAACGTCTCGCGTGGGTCCGCGCGGAGGATCCGACGGTAGCGGGTGATGAGGACCGCGGTGCGGTCCGGGCCCTCCTGCGGTCCGGCGTCGGTGCTCGTGGTGGCCATCGTGGCCATTCCGCGGCGCATGCCGCGCCCGCGCATGCCCCGAGTCATGCCCCGCGACATGCCCCGGTCCCGCATCATCGTGAGGCTCCACTGAGCCTCCGCGCCCTCGGGCAGCGCCAGTAGGCCACCGACCGCGAGCGTCAGCACCCCGAGCGCCACTGCCCGGCTCGAAACGCTCCTCATCGGGGAATCCTCACGATTCCACCATAGCGTCGCCGCACGGAGCCTTCCACGACGCAGCAACGCCGGGGCCGAACGGGCCATTCCAGTCGTTGGTCAGGCCGCGCTCAGAGCGGACGGCAGAAGCCCTCGGTCGGGTCGTCGCACGCGAAGCCCATCGGGCAGCTGAACCCCTCGGAACAGGCCGCCAGGCACTGCATGGAGGTACCGTCACAGGTGCCGGGCGCGGCCACCGACCCGAGCGGGACACAGTCGACGTCGCCCGTGCACGCGGCACGATCGATGGCGTTTCGGAGCTGGGTGCAGGAACCGAGGTTCGGCACGCAGTGACCTTCACCCGCGTCGCAACGGAGCCCTCCAGGGCAGGGGTTCTCGGCGTCGCAGGCCGCGAGGCACACCTGCTCGCTGCCCCGGTCGATGCAGCGCTCGCCCATGAGCATGTTCGGGCAGTCCGAGTCGAGGTTGCAGGGTGCGCAGAGGATGTTCTCGCGGAAGGCCACGCAGCTACCCGCGGCGATGTCACAGATGGGAACGGCAGCCCCGCAGTCGGGGTCGCCGCCACCGGTGCACTGCACGCAGAGCCCGGACGGTCCGTGGCACTCCTCACCGTCCACGTCGCAGACGACGTCGGAGCAGGGGCCCATGTCCGTGCCCATGTCGACGCCTCCGTCGGGCCGGGGACCGCCACCAGTGGTGCAGACGCCCTCCACGCACATCTCGGCCCCGGCACACTGCTGATCGGAGGAGCACTCGTCGTAGCAACGACCCGCCAGGCAGACCTGGCCGTCCTCGCAGCCGACGGGGGCGCCTCCGTCGGCGGCAGCCCCGCACTCGACCCCGGAATCGACCGGGAGGGGGTTGAACTCCGGAGTGTCCGGACCGCAGCCGCACGCCACGAGGACGACGGCCGAGAGAAGAAGGAAGCGGCGCTCGCGCACGAAGCGAGAGTAGCACAGCGCCTCGGTGGCGGGATCTTCGTCGACGGCAGGGCTGGCGGTCGACCAGAGGCGGCCCCGACGGGGCGAGCGTGCTATGGCCCCCCGATGCAGCTCTACGTCGGCGCCAACCTCGAACGACCTCCGGGACGGAAGTACGTGGAGGCCCTCCCCTTCGCGGAGCTGACCTTCCCCAGCTCCCTCCCGAAGCCGAAGACCCTCGGCCGGTGGCGCGAGGGGGTTCCGGAGTCCTTCCGGGTGGCGATCGTGGCGCCTCCCGCCGCGATCGGTCCGCGCCGCTCGCCGCTCCGGCCGACCGACGAGGCCGCCGAGGCGCTGAGCTGGCTCACCGAAGCGGTCGAGACGCTCGACGCGGACGTCGTGGTGCCGACCGGCAGCGGCCTGACCACCAGCAAGCGCGATCGCGAGCGGCTGGCGGCCTTCATCGATCGGCTCCCCCGGCGGGAAGGGCGCCACATCGTCTGGGCACCCCAGGGGCTCTGGGAGGCGGAGCTCGCTCACCCGGCCGCCGAGGACCTCGGAGTCCTCTGCGCCTTCGATCCACTCGAGGACCCCGCGCCCGAGGGCCCGGTTCTCTACGCCCGGGTGGCGGCGATCGGGGCTCGGCGCCGACTGGGCGAGGGCGTCCGCTACGAGCTGCTCGACGCGCTCATGGACGCGGCGCCCCAGCAGGCCTTCATCGCCCTGGAGTCCGCGCGCTCCTTCGACGCCGCCGTCGCGCTCCAGCAGTTGGCGCTCGGGGGCTGAGCCGGCCCGGCTCATGGGCGCCGACGACGAGATCCTCGAGCCGGGAACGCTCGACGGCGCGCGGATCCAGCGCATCGACACCCCTCGCCCGGACACCGTGGTGCTCGGGATCCGATGGAGAGCCGGCGACACCTTCGAGAAGGGGCACCTGGTTCTCGGGAGCTCGGGCATCGTGCTGGCGGACGAGCGCCCTCGCGGTGATGCGGTCGATGGCTTCGGGCGACGGCTCCGCAAGCTGATCGGTGGGGCATTCGTGGTGACGGTCGAGGGCCGGGGCGAGCGCCGACGAGTCCGTCTCGCCCGGGGGCCCCGAGACGCGCGGCAGGAGGTCCTGCTCGGGATCGAGGGTGGCCAGCCCGTGCTCCGGACGACGGAGGGTCAGCCGCTCGCGGGCCGGACCCGGCTGCGCGCCGAGCCTCCCGAACCCGACTGGGATCCCGTGTTGGTTCCACGGGGCGCGGTGGCCGCGGGCCCGATCGAACGGTCCCCCATGGCGAAGGCGGGGCGGCGCCGGCGGACCGCCCTGCGGCGCACGATCGCCGCGGTCACCCGGGACATCGAGCGGGTCGACCGCGTGGACGGGCTCCGCCAGCGAGCCAACGTGCTCAAGGCCCATGCCCACGAGTGGCGGCCGGGCATGGACACACTGGAGGTGCTCGATTTCCACGCCGACCCTCCCGCCAGGGAGCAGTGGTCGGTCGACCCGAGCGCTGGCCCCAGCGCAGAAGCCGACGCGCTCTTCCACCGCGCCCGACGCTTCGAACGCGGCGCCGAGATCGGCGCCCAGCGCCGGCTGGCGCTCCAAGCAGAGCTCGAGGCGCTCGAAGACTGGTTGGCCCGAGAGCCCGAAGACCCGACCGAGCGGGCGACCTGGGAAGCCGAGGCTCCGACGGTCGGCGTGCGGGGTGGTCGAGCGCCCGGCTCCAGCGCCAAGAAACGAAAAGGGGAACGCCTCCCATACCGGCGGTTCCTGGGATCGGGCTCCCGGTCGGTCCTGGTCGGACGTGGAGCCGCGGACAACGACCAACTCACCCTTCGGCACAGCCGACCGTGGGATCTCTGGCTCCATGCCAAGGGGCGACGCGGTGCGCACGTGATCGTCCCGCTGGAGAAGAAGGAGACATGCCCACCCGAGCTCCTGGTGGATGCCGCCATGCTCGCCGCCCACTTCAGTGACGCCGCGGGGGACTCGGTGGTCGACGTGTCCTACGTCCCTCGCCGCCACGTCCACAAGCGCAAGGGCGACCCGCCGGGGGCCGTGCGGCCGAGTCGGGAGAGGGTGATCGCGGTCCGGATGGACCGGGACCGGGTCCGCTCCTTGGTCGCCAACGAGCAGCGCTGACGTGGGAGCGCGTCTGGTGCTGCGCCTCGCTCGGAGCGAGCGGAGAGGCGCAGCCAGACGAGCGACTCTCCGGGTCGTCGGGCCGGCAACTTCGGCCCGATCGACCACGCCCCGAACGGAAAATCCGTCGAGGCGTGATCGAGCGATCCAATCGGAGGGTCGCGAGGGTGGCTCACCCGTGAGGGGAACCAAGGTTGGTTCCAGCGACCCCGAGGGGTCACGGATCCGAGAGCCGATTCAAAGAAGGCGAGCCGCCGAAGCGGCCACGCTCACTTCTTCTTGGCGGCGCGCTTCTTGGTGGCGCGCTTCTTCGTGGTCCGCTTCTTCGCGGCCTTCTTGGTCGTGCGCTTCTTGATGGTCCGCTTCTTCGCGGCCTTCTTGGTCGACTTCTTTTTGGTCGACTTCTTCTTGGTCGACTTCTTCGCCGCCTTCTTGGTCGTGCGCTTCTTCGCCGCCTTCTTGGTCGTGCGCTTCTTCGCCGCCTTCTTGGTCGTGCGC
>CAYXAP010000094.1:0-8137 GCA_964462035.1 uncultured Sandaracinus sp. | reverse complement strand
TTCTTCGCAGCCTTCTTGGTGGACTTCTTCTTGGTCGACTTCTTCTTCGTGGATCTCTTCGTAGCCATGGGGACCTCCTCCGATGGGGCCGGTGGTACGGGCGTACCGTATTGTCACGTCACGTCACGTGTCAAGGCAAAGAACACATAATTTATATCTAACTTTGCTCTATTTAAGCCAATACTCTGCATAAGTATCGCCAATCTGTGGAAATCATTGGATTTTTCCGACGGCATCGGGAAGCCCCCGAAACCACTGAGGAACCCGGCGATGGCGATCTGCGAGCCCGTTGACCCGATCCGAGGCGCGGACTAGGGTCCGGCTCGGATACGGACCGCTCAGGGAGGAATGCTCATGTTCGCTCGCGTCTCTTTCGTCGCCCTCGTGTGCCTCGCCATGGCTTGTGGCCCCTCCCAAGAGGAGCTCGACGCCGCCAATGCGCGCGCCAGCGAGTTGGAGAACCAGCTCGCTCAGGCCCGTGCCCATGGAGAAGAGCTCCAGGGAGAGCTCGACTCACTCGGCGCCCAGAATGGTGCGCTCGCGGCTCGTTTGACCGCTCTCGGTGAGAACGTGGAGAACCTCGAGGGTCAGAACACCCGTCTCCAGCAGGCCCTCGAGGAGCTGCGGGAGCGCGAGCGCCAGGCCCAGGCCCGGCTGGACACCTTCCGCAACCTCATCGAGCGCTTCCGCTCCATGATCGAGAGCGGCCAGCTCCGCGTCCGCATCGTCCGGAACCGCATGGTCGTCGAGCTCCCGGAGGGCATTCTCTTCGACTCGGGCCGGGCCGATCTCAAGGATGGCGGTCAGGAGACGCTGACCGAGGTCGCCGGCGTGCTCTCCCAGATCCAGAACCGGTCGTTCCAGATCGCGGGGCACACGGACAACATCCCGATCCGGAACCGTCGCTTCCGGAACAACTGGGAGCTCTCGACCCAGCGCGCGGTCACGGTCACCCGTTTCCTGATCGCGCAGGGCGTCCCGGCGAACCGCGTCAGCGCCGCTGGATACGCCGACACCGAGCCGACCGCGGGCAACGACACCCCCGAGGGCCGTGCCCAGAACCGCCGCATCGAGATCGTCCTTCTGCCCAACCTCGACGAGCTTCCGGACCTGTCGAGCCTTGCCAGCGACGACAGCCCCCAAGAGGGGTCGGACAGCGCGGACTGATCATCGGCGCTCGACGCCCCCCTCGGATTGCGCGAGGGGGGTCCGTGCCCTATGCTCTGCCGGCCTCGCGGCACGTCTCGATGCGAGACGGCTCCGGGGCTCGCCACGGATGATTTCCCTTTTTCTGGAATGATTCCGCCCGGCGAGGAGTCGATCATGCGGTGAGGCAAGGCGCCCGCCGACGGGGCCGTAAACGCTGACGCGCATCGAGCCCCCGCACGAAACATGGTGACCCCGGGTCACCGCTCAAAAGGAGGCCTGATGCAGGCGGAGCAGCACGAGTTCAAGGTCGGCGACAAGGCCGTCTATCCGGCGCAGGGCGTGGCCGAGGTCGTCTCGATCGAAGAGAAGGACATCGCCGGCAACCGGCAGCAGTTCTACGTCCTCAAGATCCTCGACACCGACCGGAAGATCATGGTCCCGGTCAGCAACGCCAGCAACGTCGGCCTTCGCCCGCCGATCTCCGAGTCGGACATCCGCGAGATCTTCGTGATCCTCAAGGAACAGACGATCGCGTTCGACAATCAGACCTGGAACCGCCGCTACCGGGGTTTCATGGACAAGATCAAGACCGGCTCGGTCTTCGATGTCGCCGAGGTCATGCGTGACCTCTACCGTCTCAAGGCCGAGAAGAGCCTCTCCTTCGGCGAGCGCAAGATGCTCGAGACCGCCCGGAACCTCATCGTCAAGGAGATCGCGGTGGCGCGGCACAAGAGCGAGGAGAAGGTCCAGGCCGAGATCGAGAAGATCTTCGAGACCAACTGAAAGCCGAGGCGCGGCGCGAGCGCTGCCGCGAGGACTGTGATGGCGATCGGGTGATCCCGGTGGCCATCCGTCTGCGAGCGACCTCGAGTCGCGCCTCCCGAGGCGCACAATGGCGAACAGCAGCTTGCTGATGAACGTGGCCGTCGGGGAGACCCGCGTCACGTTGACGGAGAACGGAAGCCTGGGTGAGCTCTACGTCGAGAGACGACGAGAACGGTCACCAGTGGGCAACATCTACCTCGGTAAAGTCACCCGGGTGCTGCCTGGAATGCAGGCAGCCTTCATCGACGTGGGGCTCGACCGAGCGGCGTTCCTCCACGTGGAGGATCTGCAGGCCTCTCCCACCGAGGAGGCGACCAAGGAGGAAGAGGACAAGAACGGCGGCAAGCGGGGACGTGGGCGGCGCGGGCGAGGCGGCGGAGGTCGCCAGTCCAAGCGTGCGTCCCGTACGACCCCGATCCGCGATCTCCTGACCGAGGGCCAGTCGTTGCTGGTCCAGGTCTCGAAGGGCCCGATCGGGACCAAGGGCGCCCGCGTCACCACGCACGTCGCCCTCCCCGGTCGCTACGTGGTCTTCATGCCCGGCGTGGAGCACGTCGGCGTGGCCAAGCGGGTCGGCTCCGACCGCGAGCGCCAGCAGCTCAAGGCGATCGTCGAGGAGATCAAGCCCGAGAAGGGCGGGGTCATGGTCCGGCACGTGGGCAAGGGGCTGACCGTGGCCCAGCTCAAGGCGGACATCGGCTACCTGGTGAAGGTCTGGGAGGGCGTCGAGGCGCAGCTCGAGGCCGCCAAGAGCTCGCGCAAGAAGCTCAAGGTCCCGCGACTCATCCACGAAGAGCCCGACCTGCCGCTGCGCGCGACGCGCGATCTCTTCAGCGAGGACATCGACGAGATCGTGGTCGACGACCCGCACGAGCACGAGCGGATCGTCCGCTTCGTGGAGATGTTCCTCCCCGCCCGGGTGAAGGACGTGCACCTCTACGAGGGCGAGGAGCCACTCTTCGACGAGTTCGGGGTCGAGGCGGAGATCGCCCGCGCCCTCTCGCGAAAGGTCGCCCTGCCCTCCGGTGGCTACCTGATCATCGATCAGGCCGAGGCCCTGACCGCGATCGACGTCAACACCGGCCGCTTCACGGGCAAGGGCAAGAGCGTCACCGAGACGATCTTCCAGACCAACCTGGAGGCAGCGAACGAGATCGCCGTGCAGCTGCGCTTCCGCAACATCGGCGGGCTGATCGTCCTCGACTTCATCGACATGGAGAAGAGCGGCCACCGGGACAAGGTCTACAAGGCCCTGCTCCGCGAGCTGAAGAAGGACCCGGCGAAGACCACCGCGGTTCGCATCAGCGAGCTCGGGCTGGTCGAGATGACCCGCAAGCGGACCCGTGAGTCGCTGGGGCGGATGCTCTACGAGCCATGCTTCTACTGCGATGGGACCGGCTTCCTGAAGTCGAAGACCACCGTGTGCCACGAGATCTTCCGTCAGCTCCGGCGGGAGCGGAGCACCCTGCCCGGCTACAAGATCACCGTGACCGCCCACCCCGCGGTCTGCGATGCCCTGGAGCGGGAGGAGAAGGAAGCGCTCGAGGCAGCGTCCAAGGTCGTTCAGCGACGCATAGAGCTGAAGGCCCGTAGGGATTATCATCTGGAGCAGTTCGACCTCACCGCTGGCTGAGTTGAACGCCCCACCGATGCCCGAAGACAACGACGACGAACAAGCCCCCGAGGCCGATGGCGAGACCCGCCAGGAGCCACGGGTCACCATCAACAAGGATTTCGAGTCCTTCGACGCCTTCATCCACGAGTACGTGACCAACATCTCGCGGACCGGAGCCTTCGTTAAGTCGAAGGACCCGCTCCCGGTCGGGACGGAGGTCGATCTCAAGTTCACCGTGGTGATGGACGAGGTCGAGACGATCGAGGGCGTCGGGGAAGTCGTGCGGGTCCAAAAGGATCCGCCGGGTATGGGCGTGGTCTTCACCAAGCTCAGCCAGTACTCGCAGCACCTACTCAGCCAACTCTTGACGAGCCCGCCGCGGGAGGCGAAAGAGGGCGAGTGACCGTCATCGATGGCAAGCCGATCCACGAGCTCTCGGACCGAGAGCTCGAGCGCGAGGTCGAGGCCAGGAGGCGCGCGCGCCGCAGGGGCGGCAAGAGCGCCGGTTCCCAGTCCGCGCGACGCCCCACGCCCTCCGCCGACCAGGTGCGGAAGTACCTGGCGAGCCTGGAGCTCGAGCCCGGCGCGACCAAGGGCGAGATCGACGACCAGTACCTCGAGCTACTCGACAAGTACGACCCCGAGCGCCAGTCGGACCCTGCCAAGAAGAAGGTGGCCGAGGAAGTGACGGCCAAGCTGCGGGACGCCTACGACGGGTTGAAGGCGTACTTCGCGTCGCGGTGAGGGGCTCGTGCCCCGCTCATCGCACGGGCACGGGTGACGCCGCTCGCAGCGTCAGTCGATGCTGACGTAGCCGGCCTTGATGAGCTTGACGAAGATGTTGCTCGTCTCGAGGTCGCTGGCGAGGCTCTTGTTGAGCACCGTCTCGACGTGGCCGTAGTTGTGCGCGAGCTGGAGGACGTCCAGCTCGTCCGGCGAGAGATCGCGGAGCGGCGGGATCAGCGGCACCGCCAGCGAGCATGCGCTCGAGAGGGGCGGCATGTCGGGTCCGAGGCGTCGGACCTCGTCGAGCTGCCGCATGGCCTCCATGAGGAGCGCCTCGGTGCTCATCTCGATGGGCTCGAGGAACTCGCGGTCCTCGGGGGGCGCCATGTCGAAGGTGCCCTCGGCCCAGGTGAGAATCCGATAGAAGGACTTCACCGGGGAGACGTCGAAGTTGTCGTTGATGGTGGCGAAGACCACCCGGCCCTTGTCCAAGTAGATCTTGCCGGTGTCCTGGTCGGTGCGGACCACGAGGACACCGCTCTTCTTCGAAGCGGAGAAGAGCTGGAGGAGGTCCGGGAGGGGCACCTCGGCGATCGAGCCGGTCATGGTGCGGACCTGAGAGGTCCGCTTGCCGGCAGCGACGTCCTCGAGGTGGGCCTTCGCCGCGTCCAGCGATTGGGCGCTCTCGGTGGCGATCACCTTGATGATGCTGGTGCCGATGAGGATGCGGTCCCCCTCGGTCAGCCGGGAGCGCTTGATCTTCTCACCGTTGACGAAGCTGCCGTTGGTGGAGCCCAAGTCTTGGATGAAGATCTGACCGTTGGTGACGGTGATCTTGGCGTGCCGGCGGCTGACCATGTCCTCGACCAGGACCATGTCGAGCTCGCTGGACCGTCCGATGACGATCTCGCCAGTCTCGGGGAGGGGAAATTCACCCCCCTGGTACTTGCCGGAGATGAAGCGCAACGCGTAGGACCGCTCGGGCCGGGACGGTGGCTTCGGCGTCATCTTGGAAATCGGGGGCTCCATGAAAGGGGCTTCGTGTCCTAGGCTAGGTAATCTGACAGCGAGTGGTCAAGGATCCGAACAGCGACAAGTCGCCGAAATCAGCCGAGGTCCGCTTTTACCGGGTGGGTTGGACCGACCCCCCACCTCCCTCGACACGAGCACGAGACCACGGCTCCCCCACCTCCGGCCAATTCGTGGCCGTCCTCACCTTCGCCGCCTCGCTCGGCCGCCGGCCTCGTGATTGGTGACCTGACCCCACCACGGGGGACCATCGGCCGTGGTAGGACCCTCCCATGAGCTCGCTGGCGCCGCGCTCGATGCTCCTCAGCCTGGGCGCCATCGCCGCCCTGGTGGCGGGCCCGTGGACGTCCACGGCGCACGCCCAGGTCCAGGATCGACGGGTGGATTGGCTCCAGATCGAGTCCGAGCACTGTCGGGTCGCGTATCCAGCGCCTCTCGGGGTCCTCGCCCGACGGGCGGCGTTCCTCTGCGATCGCTCCTTCGAGCGGCTCTCCGATCTCCTCGAGCACGAGCCCGAAGGCCTCGTGGAGGTCGTGCTCACGGACGACTCCGACTCCGCGAACGGGTCGGCGAGCTCCCTGCCCTACAACTTCATGCGGCTCTTCGCACAGGCCCCCGAGGATCTGACGCCGCTCGGGGACCACGACGATTGGCTGAACACGCTCATCACCCACGAGCAGACCCACGTCGTCCACCTCGACACCATTGGTGGTCTACCGGCGATCGTGAACAAGGTCCTCGGCAAGGTGTGGGCCCCCAACCTGGTTCAGCCGCGCTGGTTCATCGAAGGGCTCGCCACCCACCTGGAATCGCGACTCACCGCCGGCGGTCGCATCCGCTCGTCGATGTTCGAGATGTACATCCGGATGGACGCGCTCGAGGGCCGGCTGATGCGCCTGGACCAGGTCTCGAGCGGTATGGATCGCTGGCCTCGCGGCAACGCCTTCTATCTCTACGGCTCGCGCTTCTGCCGGTGGATCGGTGACACCTACGGCGACGAGGCGCTGACCGCGATGAGCCACGAGTACGGCCGACGGGCGATCCCCTACGGACTCAACCGCACCGCCAAACGAGTCACCGGTCACACCTTCACCGAGCTCTACGAACGCTGGCAGGCCGACCTACTGGAGAAGAGCGAAGCCCTCCGCGACGCGGTGGAAGCGCGGGGTCGCGTCGAGGGAGAGCGGCTGACTCGCTATGGCGACATCGCCCGCAGCCCGCGCTGGCTCGACGACGACACGATCGTCTACTCGGCGAACGACGGCGCCAACGACAGCCAGCTGCGGGCCCTGGACCGCGACGGCAACGACCACCGCCAAGTGGTCCGGGCGAGCGGCGACGCGTACTGGAGCCCGGCGGAAGACGGCCAGGTCCTCTACTACGGCCAGGCCGACGGCCATCGGGACATCTACTTCTTCTATGACCTCTTTCGGCACGACCGCCGGACCGGGGAGACCGAGCGGCTCACCCAGGGCCTCCGCGCCCGCGCCCCGGACGTGGCGCCCAACGGACGCAGCCTGACGTTCACGCGGGGCGGCGCGGGAAGCACCCACCTGATGATCGCGGACCTGAGCGACGTCGAGGCGACCCAACGACCGCTGGTTCGCTCGGAGCGCTACGAGCAGGTGTACACGCCGCGCTTCTCTCCGGATGGGCGAACGATCGCCTTCAGTCATTGGCGGGCGGGCGGCTATCGCGACATTCGCTTGGTGGACGTCGCGAGCGGCGAAGTCACCGAGATCACCCACGACCGCGCCTACGACACCGGCCCCGCCTGGTCCCCCGACGGCGCTCACCTCTACTTCAGCTCCGACCGCACGGGGGTGGCGAACCTCTACCGCTACGACATGGAAGACGGCTCGCTCGTCCAGGTCACGGACGTGGTCGCCGGGGCCTACTCGCCGGACGTGTCGCCGGACGGCCGCTCGCTGGTCTATCTGGGCTACACGAGCCGCGGGTGGGACATCTTCCGGCTCGATCTCGCGGGGCTCCGTCCCCGCCCGGCCGAACGCTACGTGGACCACCGCCCGGACCCGATCGACCCCTCGGGGACGCACGTCACTCACTCCGAGCGCTACGTCCCCGCGCGGACGCTCTACCCGCGCTCCTACTTCCTGGACGTGCTCGACGACTCGTTCGGCACTCAGCTCGGGATCACGGTGGCCGGTCAGGACATCGCCCAGCACATGACCTGGAGCGCGCGGCTCGGCGTGAGCCTGAACGGCGGCTACGTCCACGGCGACGGGTCGATCCTCTTCCGCCGCCTGCCCGCGCCCATTCGGCTGGGCGCGTTTCGTCGGATCAGCCGGCGCGGCGGGCTGCGGGTCGCGGGTGAGGAACGCACCTGGGTCGAGGAGGCGCTCGGGGCCGACATCTCGAGCGCCTACCGCATCCCGCGCGCCTTCCACTCCGAGAGCTTCAGCATCGGCTATTCGCTCGCGTGGCTCCGGCAGAAGGAGCCCTTCGGTGGCTTGCTCGACCCGAACACGCCGCCGCCGGTCCTTCCCCAGACCGGCCGCATCGCCTCGCTACGCATCGGCTGGAACTACAACGACGCGCGGGGGCACTTCTACGACATGAGCCCGTCGGAGGGCCGCAGCCTCGGGGTCAGCGCGTCCGTCGCGCACCCCGTCATCGGCAGCGAATACTCCGTGACCACGCTCCAGTGGACGTGGGCGCGCTACATCGAAGCGCCCTGGCGCCAGCACCACGTGTTCGCCATCCGCTACGGCGGCGGCATCAGCGGTGGCGATCTGGGGCGCCGTGGTGTCTTCTCCGCCGGAGGCTTCTCCA
>CAYXAP010000093.1:0-19620 GCA_964462035.1 uncultured Sandaracinus sp. | reverse complement strand
CGACCCGGTCACCGATTGGGCGCCGGGTCCGCGGCCCGAAGGCGGGTCGCGCTAGCTTCCACCTGGCCCAAACGTCCCGTTGGGCGGGGGATTGTGAGAAAATCCCCCCACTCGTCGCGAGTGAATCGCTCCTCGTCTCCCCAAAAACCCAAAGTCCCGCGGCGAAGCCGCTCGGCGCGTCCTCGCGCTTCGCGCTACGTCGTCAGGCCTAGCGAGCGTCGAGCGCGGTCAGGCGCCGGCGGGCGGCGTCCGCGAGCGACGGGCTCAGGCCCAGCTCGAGCGAGCGTGAGAGCCAACGCTCGGCTTCGGCCTCGCGGCCTGGGATCGCCATCTCGATCTTCCCGAGCGTGAAGGCGGCGACGCCCGCGCGACGGTCGTTCGGGTGTTCGAGGGTGATCCGCTCCAGCGGTCCGCGCGCCCGTGCCGGGTGGCCACTCAGCCGCGCGGTGTCCGCGAGCGCGAAGAGCTGCTCCACGGACTCGGCGCGCTCGAGCTCGGTGTCGAAGTCGGCTTCGACCGCCGAGTACGCCGGGCCGTAGGCGCCCCGGGCAGCCAGCGCTTCCCACGACTCCGCTTCCGGCGCCGCGGGTCCCGGTCTCGGCTCGCTCGCCTCGGGCGCGCGCGGCGCTTCCGGCGCGGCCGGCTCTTCGGTGCCCGTCGCTGGAGCGGGGCTCGTGTGTTCCTCTGGCGCGCGCTCTTCGTCACCGAAGGTCAGCTCGATGTGCTCGCCGGCACCCAGAAAGACGAACCCGCCGGGCACGATCTCGCCGCGCACCCGCACCCGTCCTCTGTCCACCGACACCCGACCTCGGTGGTCCGTGCGCTCGACGGTGAAGCGCGTCCCGAGCACGTCGACCGCGAAGGGACCCGCGTCGATGGTCCATGCGCGCGGTCCGTTCGGTTCGATGTCGAAGGTGCTTCGGCCCGGCGACATCAGGAGCGACACGCGCGCCTCGCCGTTCTCGACCGCCGACAGACGGGTCCCATGCTCGAGCTCCAGGCTCGATCCATCCGAGAGCCGCACGGGCTCGGCTGCGCCTTCGACGTGCTCGAGTGGTGCGCCCGTCGCGACGATCTGAACGGAGCCAGGGTCGGGCGCTGGCCAGACCGCCCAGACCACGAGGGCGATCGCCGCGAGGGTCGCCGCCGCGGTGATCGGCCAGAGCCAACTCCGCGAGCTCGTGCCTGCTTGGAGCGAGCCCTCGAGCCGGTGGTAGACCTCGTCGAGGTCGGCGCGGTTGACCGGATCGCGAAGCTCCTCTCGGATCGGCCTCATCGGTCGGCCCCTCCGCGCGCGAGAATGGCAGCCATCCGCCGGTCGGCCGAGTTGTATCGGCGCTTGGCCGTGGACAGGGACCAGCCGCAGTGGCTGGCCACCTCGCCCATCGAGCAGCCCTCGACCCGGCGCAGCGCCCACGCGAGTCGTTCGTCGACCGAGAGCCGCCGGAGCGCGCGATCGATCGCTCGGAGCTCGGCTCGCGCCTCCGGGGAGGCTTCGGGGCCCGAGAGCATCTCCAGCGTCGAGTCCTCGATCGACGAGACGAAGCCGAGCGCCCGCCGAATGCGCTGGCGCCGGAGCCAGGTCCGGGTTCGACTGAGGGCGATCTGGAAGAGCCAGCCACGAAAGCGACTGGGATCGCGGAGGTCGCCGAGATGCTCGAACGCGTAGAGGAACGCGTCGTGGACCAGGTCGAGGGCAGTGTCGTGGTGGCCGAGCGTGCGGGCGACGGTGCCGGCTAGCGCACTGGCGTGGCGATCGTAGAGCACACCCCTCGCCCAGCGATCGCCGTCCGCGGCCCGGCCGACGAGGTCTTCGTCGGAGAGGGGCTCCTGGTCGAGCTTTCGCGGGGCAAGGTGCACGGGAAGAGAGGCGATCGAGGGCGGTGAGACGGACCAGGCATGTGTGAGATGGGTCACGCCAGAGGGGACGCGGCCCGAGACCGGGCGAGAAACGTGAACCGATTCGCGCGCCCGGTTCGCCTTGGTGGAGTGTCGCTCCGTCTCGTCGTCCTGCTCGCCTCGTTCGCCTTCCTCTCCGGATCGGCGCGCGCCTTCGATCGACCGGAAGCGGTCGAGATTCGCTTTCCTGCCGATTGTGACGCGTGGGCGTGGGCGGCGGTCCGCGCCCAGCTGGAGCTGGAGCTCGGGGAGACGCGACTCTCGGAAGAAGGGCCGCTGACGCTCCGAATCGAACCGATCGCCTGCGAGCCGTCGAGCGCCGTCGTGGTCCACGTCACCGATCGAGCGACGGGCCACACCCGGGAGCGGGCGATCGCGCCGGCTTCCGCGCGCGAGCTCTCGCTCACCCTCGTCGAGGTCGCCCTCGAGGAGTGGGAGCGCTTTCGGCGTGCCGCCGACGAGGAGCGCGAAGCCCGCGCGCGGGAGGCGGCGCAGAACGAGCGCGTCGATGCGTTGAGCGACGAGCTCGTGGTCGTTCGCGAGGCACTGCAGGAGTCACGACGCGAGACCGCGTCCGCGATTCGCTCGGTCGAAGAGGCAGTCCAGGCCGTCGAGGCTCGGGAGGAAGCGCGCGAGGCAGAAGCGAGGCGGCTCCGCGGGTCGGCGCTCGCGGCATCGTACGAAGGCCGGTTCTTCGGTCGCGAGCTGCTCTCTGGTGCTTCGCTGACGGGCGCCTTCGCGGTGTCTTGGCTTCGGCTGCAGTTCGACGCGTTCGTCCTCGCGGGGGAGACCGACGTGCCCGACCGCGGCTCCGTTCGTTGGCGGGTCGGTGGTGGCGGCGTGGGCGTCAGCGCGTGTCACCGCGTCGGTCGCGAAGGGCCGACCCTGAGCCTCGGTCCCGTGCTCTCGGCGGCGTTCGTTCGCGCGCAGGGTCGCAATCCCTCGCCGGGGATCGTCGTGCGCTCGGGCGACGGACCCCTGGTCAGCGTCGCGCTGCGCGCGGAGCTCCTCGCGACCCTCTTCTCCCCAGTGGGTCTACGGGTGAGCGTCGAGGTCGGTCACGTGCTGCTCGGGTTCGACGCCGCGGACGTCAGCGGCGTGGTCGCTTCGCTCTCCGGTGCGTTCGTGGCCATGGGACTCGGAGTCGTCGTCGGTTCCTGAACCATTTCTCTCGGGTCGTTCGCCAGAGCTACGACATCCCTTACCGAGAGGCTCTTCTTCATGACTCGCATCACCCTGGTCTTCCTCGCTCTGGTCGTCGGCGCATGCGCGCGTTCGACGATGATCTTCGACCGCACGGACATGGGCCCCGAAGAACCTGCTGACGGCGGGCCTCCCGACTTGCCCGAGATCGACGGGGGTCCGCCCGACGCGGGCACCTCGGACGCGGGGCCGGATATCCCCGAGGGCGACTTCGAGACCTTCGTCATGGCAACCCAGCAGGAGACCGACAGCGGCGCGATCGTCGATACGCTCGCCGTGCTCTTCGGCAAGCGGCCGGGCGACGTGGTCATCCAGCGCGAACCGGTCGGGGACTGCGAGCTCAGCCGTACACGGAGCGCGGGAGACGGCTTTGTGCTCGAGCGTGACGGAGACATCGGGCCGATACGGATCGAGTCTGGCGAAGAGCTCGTCACGTTGCGCAAAGGCTCGGTGGGCTACGACGCCGAGCGCCTGACGCGCGCGCTCTGGGTCCCCGGGGCCACGGTGCGGGTGCAAGCACCGGGTCAGGGAGACCTCTCGGGCTTCGTGGCGACCCTCGCCGCCCCCGCGCCGCTGACGCTCACCGGCCCGACCCCGAGCGACCGCGTCATCGAGGCCCGCGCGGATCAGCCGCTGCGGCTCGACTGGACGGGCGCGGAGTCGGGGGAAGTACGGGTCGAGCTGATCTACGAGGTGAGCGGCGAGTTGGAGAGCATCGCCTGCCACTTCGACGGCGCCCTCGGAACGGGGACGGTCCCGTCGGAGGTGCTGGCGCGGGTCCAGGCCGACGCCGATGGTCCAGACACGACCTTCACACTGGAAACGATCCAGGTCGAGGACGCCGTGATCGAGGGGTGGCCGACCCCGATCTCGGTGGAGCTGCGCGCCCGGCCACCATTCTCCGAGAGCCCCATCACGCTACGTCTCATCCCGTAGCTGCGTCGAGTCAGCCCGCCTGGAGCCGCGGCGTCGGTCGGTGCCCACCGGTCAGCACCTGCCAGACGTAGCTCCAGATGAGCGGCCACGTGTGCTTCTCGAGCTGGCCGTAGGCCTCGGTTCCCGCCGCGGCCAGCGCGAGCATCTTCCGGTGGCTGAAGAGCACGTCGAGCCAGCGGAGTGGCTTCTTGCCGTAGAGCAGATCCGCGAGCCGCTGCTGGAAGCGGAGGTTCTTGCCGGGCACGGTCTTCCGGAAGCCCTTCTCGTAGCTCGGGATGGTCCGGCTGCCGGCGTCGAGCGCTTCCTTGAGCCGGCCGGCGGCGTAGCGTGAGATCTCGATCGCTGGCGCGATGCCCTCTCCGAGGAGCGGGTCGATGCCCCAGGCTTCGCCGGTGAGCAGAACGCCTGGGAGGTGAGCCCGCGTGCGGTGCGACCAGTAGTGCTCGGGCCAGCCGGCGATCTTCGTGTCGATGCGCCGGAAACCCTCACGCTCCGCGAAGGCGTCGGTCCACGCGCGAAGCACCTGGCCTTCGGCCACGCCACGACCGTCCATGATGCCCAGCTTGTAGAGCCCGGGCTTCGTGTCGGTGGTCGGCTCGCCGGTGTCGGTCGGCTTCGGGTAGGGGAAGACCCAGGCGTAGCCGGGGATGCCATCGAGGATGGGATCGAAGTCGAAGAGGAGCTCGGTCGGGTCGGGCTCGTGACCGGGCTCTGGCTCGTAGACCGCCTCCACGAGCCGGCCGACGATGCCGCGGGGCAGGTTCACCGATCGAGCGACGACGCCGCGCGATCCGTCGGCACCGACCACCCACTCGAACGACTCGGGTCCGGCCTTGGTCCGCACGATCGTGGACCCCACGCCCGGCTCGACCGCCTTCACCGCGGTGCCCTGACGAACCTCCACGCCGGTGTCGATCACGGCGGCGAGGAGCCGGTCGTCGAGGTGCGCACGGTCGTAGAGCCACTGCGGCCCGCGCTCCCGCACCTCGAAGTCGCCCCGGGCGCTGCGGAAGCGAAGATGGGTCGTCTGCATCCGGGCGGACTCGTGCGGGACCAGGTCCGGCACCAGCTCGCGGACCAGCTCGGTGCCACGCCAGGTGAGCGCGCCCCCGCAGAGCTTGGGCCGGGGGAAGCGGGCGCGATCGAGCACCACGAGATCGCTGGGGTCCACGCCCGCGCGCAGCGCGTGCAGCGCAAAGGCGCTCCCCGCAGGGCCGCCACCGACGATCGCGATCCGAGGCACGTGCCCGTGATTCCACGGATGACCCGGCGAAGCCACCACCCGTGGTAGATCGGGGGCGCTCGGCCTCTGGGTCGCGCATTGGAGGAACGATGGCACTCGAAGGCAGCACGGCGGTGGTCACCGGAGCAGCGAGCGGGCTCGGGCGCGCGCTCGCGGTCGAGCTCGCGCGGGGCGGCGGCACGATCTTGATCGCCGACGTCGACATGGATGGAGCCGGCGAGACCGCGGAGCTGGTGCGGCGAGCCGGTGGCGCCGCGCACATCGCCGAGTGCGACGTTCGCAAGTGGGAGCAGGTCGAGGGCCTCGCCGAGCGCGCTCACGCCGAGATGGGCCCCATCGACGTGCTCTGCAACAACGCCGGCGTGGCGGTCGGCGGTCCCTTCGAAGAGGTGGAGCTCGAGCACTGGGAGTGGTGCGTCGACATCAACCTCTGGGGCGTCATCTACGGCTGCCGCGCCTTCCTCCCGGCGATGCGGAAGCGAGGGCGCGGCCACGTGCTGAACGTTGCGAGCGCCGCGGGGCTGCTCAACCCGCCGGAGCTCGGGCCCTACAACGTGACCAAGTCCGCGGTCGTGGGTCTGAGCGAGACCCTCTTCGCCGAGTACGGCCCGGCGGTGAAGGTCAGCGTGCTCTGCCCGACCTTCTTCAAGACGGGCATCGCCGACAACGCCAAGGGCGCGCTCGGCGAGCGGCAGGCGCGGATCACGCGGAAGCTGATGGAGCGCTCGAAGGTCCAGGCCCCGGACGTGGCGAAGGCCGCGCTCGAAGGACTGGCCCGCGGCGATCTGCACATCGTCCCGATGAACGACGGGCGCGTGATGTGGGGTCTGAAGCGCCTCGGTCCGCGCCGTTTCCAGGCGTGGATGGGCAAGCAGTGGTCGAAGGGCCGCTCGCCACGCTAGGCGAGCGCGACATCGTCGACTGAACACTGTCCAGTGGACAAACCTCGTTCACCCCATATTCTCGTGGGTATTGGTGGGAGGGCGTCCCCTGGGAGGGATGGGTCGTTCCGCCTGAAGGAGGCTTGGAATGACTCGGTACGTGTGGTGTGCAGTCGCGATCTTGGCGATCGCCTGCGGGGATGACGACGGTCCGACGGAGGTCGACATGAACGTCGGCGGCGACGGCGACGTCGTCGAGCCCGACATGTTCGTCTCCCCGCCTTGTGGGAACGGCGAGGTCGGCGCGGGGGAGATGTGCGACACGGGCATCCCGGCGGGAATGCCCGGCGCGTGCCCGACGAGCTGTGACGACGGCGACCCGTGCACCACCGACGCCCTCGAGGGCAGCGAGTGCACGAGCATCTGCACCATCTCGCGGATCACCGACACGATCACCGGCGACATGTGCTGCCCCGAAGGCGCGCTCCCGGCCGATGACGGCGACTGCATGGGTGAGTGCGGCAACGGCCGGGTCGAAGCCAGCGAGGCGTGCGACATCGCCATCGCCGATGGCATGCCCGGCGCTTGCCCGGAGGACTGCGACGACGGCGTCGTGTGCACCACGGACGCTCTCGTGAACGCGGGCAGCTGCGCCGCGATGTGCACCAACACCGACATCGAGGACCCGGACGACGGCACCGATGGCTGTTGCCCGGCCGGCGCGACCAACGCCACCGACTCCGACTGCAGCGCGACCTGCGGCGACGGCACGGTCGACGCCGGCGAGAGCTGTGACACCGACATCGCCGCGGGCATGGCGGGCGCCTGCCCGACGAGCTGCGACGACGCGGACCCCTGCACCCAGGACCGACTGCTGAGCGCGGGCACCTGCAACGCCACCTGCAACCACCCCGAGGTGGCGCCGGCGAACGGCGACTCCTGCTGTCCGACCGGAGCGCACGCCCTCAACGACGACGACTGCTCGCCGGTGTGCGGCAACAACGTCACCGAGCCTGGCGAGACCTGCGACGACGGCAACATGACGGACGGCGACGGCTGCGACATGAGCTGCCAGTCCGAGGGTCCGGTGCCGACCGGGATGCGCATCACCTCGATCGCGCTCCGCGACCCGCACGTCTACTTCATCAGCTGTACGCTCGACGCGACCGCCACCGCGAACTCGATCTTCCAGATGGCGGTCGACGACTACACCATCAGCACCGTCGGGGTCTTCCGCCCCCTCGACCCGCTGGCGACCAGCACGCCCTTCGATGTCTACCCAGAGGCGATGTGCATGGCCGGCAGCCCGACCGACGTCTGCATGGCGTCCGGCACGCAGGTCATGACCACCGCCAACAACACCCGGACCGGCGCCTGCTACACGCCGGACCCGGCGACCCTGGACTACCCGGGGACCGCGCCGAACTCGCCGACCGACAACTGCTTCGTGACCGACCCGGAGACCGTGACGCTCAACCTCAACGGGGCCTCGCTCCTCCTCGAGGACGCGATCGTCGCGGGTGAGTACGCGGGCGACCGGATCGAGAACGGCGTCCTCGCCGGCTTCGTGACCTACGCGACCGCGATGGCCGTGATGGTCCCGAACCCGATCGGCGGCGGCAGCGAGCGGCTCTACGACCTGCTCCGCGGGGGCGGCTGCACCGGCGCCACCGACGACGACGACCCGCGGATGGCGGGCGGCGCGACCGACGAGGGCTGGTGGTTCTACATCGACTACGAGGCCGAGCGCGTGAGCTGGACCGACTGAGTCGCGTGCCCCTCGGGGCCCAACGAAGAACGGCCGCGCCCTCTCGGGTGCGGCCGTTCTTCGTTGGGGCGATCGCCCTACTCGGCGGGCGTGGGTGGGGGCCGACGCTGCGGGCGCGTGGGCTGCCCATCGCCGACCTTCTGCCGGAGCACCCCGGCCACGTCGACACCGGTGGCGGCCTTGATCTGCTCGTTGGTGCTCACGAGCTTGCCGGCCAGGCTCCCGTCGCCGTTGGAGCCGGCGGCGCCGCCGGACCCGATGACGGTGAGCCGGTCGACCTTCAGCTGACCGATGGTGCCCGCGACCTGCTTGAGGACGGGAACGAGCTTCTGCATGAGCAGCACGTCCCGACCCTGAGGCCCCTGGCCTCGATACTGGGCTGCGAGGTCGCGCAGGACGTCGGCGGTGGCCTTGCCCTGCTCGATGATCTGGACCGCGTCGGCCTTGGCGCGCGCGATCATCTGATCGCGCTGCGCCTCCGCGGGTCGGACCACATCGGCCTCGAGCTGCGCCTTCACCTTGTCGATCCGTGCGTCCTGCAGTCCCAGCTCGGCTTCGCTCTGCGCGAGCATCGCCTGGACGGTGGCCTTCTCCTCGGCGATGAGCGCTTCACGCTTGGTCTTGGCGTCGGCGATGCGCTTTTCGTTCTGCTTCTTCGCGATCTCGATCTGCGCCTCGACCTTGGCGAGCTCGCCCTGCTCGTACTGCTCCCACTTCACCTCGGCGGCGTCCGCCTGGGCCGAGGCCTCGGCGATCTGCGCGTTTCGGCGAATGTGAGCGGAACGGGTGCGACCGATGGCGTCGAGGTAGCCGACGTCATCGCTCACGTTCTGGATGTTGAGGGTGTCGAGCACGAGCCCGATCTTCTCGAGATCGTGACCGGCCTCTTCCGTGAGCTTGGCGGCGAAGGCCTCCTTGTCACGGTTGACCTCTTCGGGCGTGAGCCCGGCGAGCACACCGCGGAGGTTGCCCTCGAGGGTCTCGCGCGCGACGCGCATGATCTCCTGCCGGCTACGGCCGAGGAATCGCTCGAGGGCGTTGTGGAGCAGCGGCTGCTCACCGGGGATCTTGATGTTCGCCACGCCCTGAACGGTCAGCGGGATGCCGCCCTTCGAGTAGGCGTTCTGCACGATCACCTCGATGATCATGTTGGTCAGGTCGACCTTGTCCACGGTCTCGATGAGCGGGCGCTTGAGCGCGCGGCCGCCCTTCACGATCCGGTAGTGACCGGGGCCGTGCTTGTCCTTGCGTCCACTGAAGACCAGCACCTCGGAGGGCTGGCACAGGTAGAGCAGGTTCTTGATGGTGAGGACGAGCGCCAACAGGACGATGACGCCGACGGCGAGGAACACGACGAGCAGGCTGGGCATCACGCCACCTCCGTCTGGTTGAGGATCGCGGGGACGTCGACACCGGTGGATTCACCGAGCGCCTGGAGCACTGCGGCGACCATCTTCGGGTAGGTGGCGGCGTAGCTCGCCATGCCGGAGCCGTCGCCCTGGTCGAGCACGGTCACCTCGTCGACACCGACCGACTGCAGCTGGTCGACGACCGTGGCGACGATCTCTTCGAGGTGCTGGATCACGTAGATCTCCTTCGCCTGGGCGCCCATGGCCTTCCAGGCTTCACCCATCATCTCGAGGACCTTGACCGCCGCCGCGCCGTTCTCGGCGGTGGGGGCGGCCTGTCCGACGGCGAGGATCGAGCGGGCCTGCCGCTGCATCTCGGCGGGGATGACCACGTCGACCTGCAGACGCTTCTGCTCGAGGGTGGCGCGCAGCTCCTGCAGCGCCTTCTCGGCTTCGGCACGGGCGGTCTGCGCGGCGGCGATCGCCTCACGCTCGACCGCGGAGGCGGTACCGTCGAGCTCCGCTTGGACGCGGCGGAGGTCGTTGCGCTTCGAGAGGATGGCGCGCTCGGAGTCCGCCTGCGCGACGTCGGCGCGCTTCTTCGAGTCGGCCTGGGCCCGGGCGATCTCCTGGGCGGCCACGTTCTCGGCGTTCTCGGCGTCACGGAGCGCGGCGGCGATCTGCGGCCGGCCGAGGCTGTCGAGGTAGCCGGTCTCGTCGGAGACCGTCTGGATCTTCAGCGTGTCCAGCTGGAGACCGAGCTTGTTGAGGTCGTCGACCGCGGCTTCGGTGAGCTTCTCCGCGAAGGCCAGCCGGTCCTCGTTGACCTCCTCGGGCGTGAGCGTCGCGATGACCTCACGAACGGCGCCCTCGAGGGTCTGCTGGGCGACCGTCTGGATCTCGGAGTTCGAGCGACCGAGGAAGCGTTCGATGGCGTTGCCGATGATCTCGGGGTCCGAGTGCACCTTCACGTTGGCGATGGCGTGAATCTGCAGCGGGATGTTTCCGGCCGAGTAGGCGTTCTGGACGCGGATGTCGATCGGCAGGAGCCGCATGTCCATCCGGTCCACCCGCTCCAGGATCGGCACGCGGAGACCGCGCTCGCCCTGGGTGAGCACTCGATAGCCGACCCGAGTGCCGTCGCTCGTGGTGTAGGTCTTGCCGCTGAAGACGAGCGCCTCGTTGGGCCGGGCGATCTTCAGGAACGAGCGGAAGACGGCGATGGTGAGCAGGACGATGATGGCGAGGGTGGCCGCGCCGCCACCGATGTACATCGTCAGCGGGTCGTCCATCATCTGCTCCCACATCGAGGGTTCCTCGACGGTTTGCTGGTAGCCATAGGCTGCGCCGGGGTCGTACCCCTGCTGCTGCCCATAGCCAGATATCGGTTGTTGCATCGTGTCTCCCCCGGCGAGCGCTCGGCGCTCAGTTGGTCTCTCGTTCGCTATCGAGGCGCGCGACGCGCGCCCGTGTTCCGTCCATCTCGATGACGATCACTTCGTCTTCGGAGGTCAGGTCGGCTTCGTCGGTCACGGCGAGCAGGTCCACCTGCTGCCCCCGGACGCGCACTCGGATCTTCCCGACGCCCTCCGTCCGGACCGGCACGAGCACCTTGGCGCTCTTGCCGATGTAGTCGTGGCTACCGGCGGCGCGCCCGGCGTCGTCGTCCGAGAGCTTCTTGATGACCCAGGCCGCGGTGAACCCGCTCAGCCCACCCATCGTCAGTGCGCTCACCAGCGTGGTGATGTCGCCGGCGAGACCGAGCCCCTGGAGCAGCATCCCCGTCAGGCCGAAGGCCGAGAGGAAGAAGGTCCAGAAGCGCATGGAGCGCAGCCACCACAGGAAGCTCCCGCCGGTGACCGGCAGGTCCTTGTCCATGTCGCCGTCCACATCGGCGTCGACGTCCATGTCGGCGTCGAGGTCGACGTCGCCATCGAGGTCGAGGTCGGCGTCGTCGTGGCCCCCGAGGAGGATCGAGGAGCCGAGGAGCACACCGCCGAAGATCAGGGCGCCGAGATAGAGGTAGACGAGCACGTGGTTGTGGCCGCCCTCGGAGGGCGGAAGGCGGAGCATAACAACGGCAGCCCCCTTTGGAAGGGGCGCCGCCGATCGGATTCAGCGTGCCCTTCGGAGCTCGCTCAGCGCGGCGCGGGCCGCGTCCATGCTCACCGTCCCGGCCTGGTGAATGCGGCGGGCGACCTCGTCCACCTCGTCACCGACCGCTCCCGCGGCCGCTGCGACGCTCCGGGCGTGCAGTGCCATGTGGCCGGCCTGGATCCCGTCGGTGACCAGCGCCCGGGTGGCCGAGAGGTTGCACGCCATGCCCGCCGCGGCAGCGAAGCCCGCGAGCGCCATCGCGCTCTGGGCCCCGCTCAGCTCGATGGCGAAGCGGGCCAGCCGGTGAATCCGGCCGATGCCACCGACCGTGCCAACGGCCAGCGGCATCTCGAGCTCGCCCATCAGGTCGTCGCCCTCGGCCCACCATCGGCAAAGCGGCTGGTATCGACCCGAGCGGGCGGCCCAGGCGTGGGCCCCCGCCTCGACCGCGCGCCAGTCGTTGCCGGTCGCCACCACGACTGCGTCCACCCCGTTCATGATGCCCTTGTTGTGCGTCGTGGCCCGGTAGGGGTCGCGCTCGGCCAGCGTGCTCATGCGGGCGATGCCGTCACGGACGGCCAGGCCGCCGAGCGCTTCGGCCGAGACCCGGGCGCGGACCCGAACCTTCCGGCGGTCGGCGAGGTTGGTCACGATGGCCACGCCGGCCTCTCCCCTGCCGATCCGCGCGAGCTCCGGTCGGAGCCCTTCGGCCAGGGTGTTGACCAGGTTCGCGCCCATGGCGTCCCGACAGTCGACGTGCAGGTGGACCAGCACCGACCCTTCGAACGCCCGAAGCTCGATCTCGCGAAGCCCTCCGCCGCGGGCTTCCAGCCCAGGGAGCACCTCCGCGGCCTTCTGTCGGAGCTGGGGCTCGGCGGCGGCGAGCGCGGCGGCGGCGGCGTCGACGTTCGGCACCCCGAGCAGCTCGACCTCGGCAGTGGTGATCGGCGGGTCGGTCTCGACCGTGAATCCTCCACCCGAGGCGATTCGCTTCGCGCCCGCCGAGGCCGCGGCCACCACCGAAGGCTCTTCCACCGCCATGGGGATCAGCCGAGGCACCGTATCGACCACGAAACGAGTCGCCACCGCGAAAGGCAGCGAGAGGGTCCCGAGGACGTTCTCGATCGCCCGATTGGCGGTCGCCTCGTCGAGGCCGCCGCCGGCGAGCGCCTCGTCGAGGGAGTCACGAGTGATGCCGAGTCGTCCAGCGATGAGCTCCCGTCGCTCCTCGAGCGAGCGGCGGCTCAGCCCCGCGAGCTCGTCGCTCATCCGGCCGCGGCTCCGGGACCGCCGAGGGTCACGTCGAGCACTTCGAAACCGGCGTCGATGCAGGTCCCATCGAAGCGGTCCTTGTCGCTCGCGGCTCCGAAGAAGCCGATCGCGACGTCACCCCCGCCGGCGCCCGAGGGCTTGGCGGCGCCGCCGGCGGCACGAGCCAGGATCGCGATGGCTTCGAGCCGCTCCTCCACGATGGGTGCGTCGGCGGCCCGGCCGAGCGCACCCATGTGTCGGCCGTAGGCGTCGGTGGCAGCGATGATCCCCTGGACGTCCGCTGCCTCGAAGGCGTCGACGACCTCGTCGGCGACCTTCGAGAGCTGGCCCATACAGCCATCGTAGCGGGCCGAGTCCCGACCCTGCAGCTCGCGGACCTTCGCGACCAGCGCGCGGGTGCTGGCGGCCTGGCCGGTGAAGACGACGGAGGCGATGAGCCCTTTCGGCCACTCGATGGGCCGGATGGACTTCGTAGACGCGACGTAGCGGATCAGTCCGCCGTAGACGGCCGAGGCCACGTCGGCGCCGCTGCCCTGGGGTGCGACCTCTTCGTGACCGCGGATGGCCAGGTCGAAGACCCGGGCCGGATCGGTGTCGACACCTGCGCGATCGACCATGAGCACCGCGGTCGCGGCGGCGGCCGCGGCCGACGAGCCGAGGCCGAGCTTCACCTCGTCGCCCCGGAGCTGTGAGACGTCGACGGCGAGCTCCGCATCGAGCGTGATCCCCAGCTCGGTTTCGGCGAGCCGCCGAGTCGCGTCGACTTCGGGGAAGCGGGGCTCGGCGTGGGCGAGACCACGTGCGATCGGTCCGTCGTGGTCCGGCGGTACCACTCGCACCTCGGCTCGCCGTTGCACGGCGGCGACGATGGCCGGCGCACCATCGAGCACGGCGTACTCGCCGCTCAGCATCATCTTCCCAGGAGCCGTGGCGCGGTCGGTCATCGTTCAGCGAACGGAGACGCCGGGGCCGGGGGCCGCGACCAGGGTCTCGAGCACCCCAGGCGTCTCGCGGAGGGCGCGCCGGACCTTCCGGGCGTCGTCCGCGTGGCAGAGTGCCTTCACGTGGGGGCCCGCGTCCATGGTCGCCCAGACGCTGATGCCCCGATCATCGCGGAGCGCGCGGACCGTGTGCAGCGCTGCGATGGTCGCCGGCTGCCAGTAGAGGATGCCCGGGCTCGCCGTCATCGCGCACGAATGGAAGGCCATGGTGCTCTGCTCCATGGCGGCGCCCAGGGTGTCGAGATCCCGCTTCTTCAGCGCGGTGCGGATGGTCTTGGTGATGGCCGGCGCCTTCTCGACCCACGCGTCGTAGAAGGGCGAGGTGTGGCGCGAGCGCTCCATGCCTTCGGTCGAGCCGACCTTCTTCGGCCCCTTCGCCGCCTGGGCGACGACGATGCGCAGGTCCCAGTGGTCGGCCGGCGCGAGGGGCTTGGCCGCCAGCGCCTTCTTGCCCGGCGTCCCCGCCGGGAGCTCGACGAAGCCGCCGTAGATCGAGCGCGCCGCGGACGCGCTCGCCTGTCGCGCGACGGCGCTGAGCACTCGCTCGGAGGCGCCGAGCTCGTAGCCACGGTCCGCCGCCGCCGCGAGGGCCGCGAAGCCCGAGGCGCTCGACGCCAGGCCCGCCGCGGTGGGGAAGCGGTTGCTGGAGACGACGTGGGCGTGCTCGCGGCGCTTGGCTCGCTTCCGGATGTCGTCGAGCAACGCGACGACGCGCTTGGCTTCGCCCGCGGTCGCGACGCGCCCGTCGAGCTCGACCACATCGGCCTCGAGGCTCGGGTCGACCCGGAGCTTGGTCTCGGTGACCAGCCCGTCGAGGGTCATGGAGATGCTCGGGACCGCCGGGAGGTTCAGCGGGACGTCCGCCTTCCCCCAGTACTTGGCGAGAGCGATGTTGGCGCAGGCCTTGCTGATGGCATGCCATTTCCGGCTCATTTGGCTCTTCCTCGGCTTCGAGTCTCGGTGATCGCGGTGAAGGAGGCGTGGGGCGCGAGCGCGGCCTGGACCGTCTGTGCTGCCTCGGTCGACGCACAGAGGGCGATCATGCAGCCGCCGCCGCCGGCGCCGGTCAGCTTGGCGCCATGCGCGCCCGCTTCCCGAGCCACCTTGCACAGGCGCTCGAGCTTCTCGGTGCTGAGCATCAGCCCGCTGAGCAGCGCCTGGTTCATGTCCATGAGCTGGCCGACCGCCTTGTGGTCGCCGTCCTTGATGGCGAGCTTCGCGTTGCGGACCAAGCTGGCGATCCCGTCGAAGAGCTCACCGACTCGATCCGGTTCGCGCTCGTACTGACGTGTCACCATCGACACCATGTCCTTGGTGCTCGACGACTCGCCGCTGTGGGCGATGACCAGCGGCAGGCTCTTGCGTGCGAGGATCGGATCGAGCGGTTCGCCCCGTCGATAGACGGCGATGCCACCCACGGCGGCCATCATGTTGTCGACCCCGGATGGGTTGCCGTGGAAGACTTTCTCCCAGGCCATCGAGACCTCGCCTCGCGCCTCCGGCTCACGGGTGACACCCATCGCCTCGTCCAGCGCGTGGATGATCGCGACCCCGAGCGCCGCGGAGCAGCCGAGCCCGGCGCCGCCAGGGATGCCCACCTCGGCGTGCACGTGGAATCGTGGTCGATCCTCTGGGTAGAGGGCCAGCGCGGTGGCGAAGGCGCGCGAGAGATCGGCGCTCTGCCCTTCGCCCTCGCCGGGCGCCAGGTCCACGCCCCAGGGATCGGCGGTGAGACGGTCGGCGTTCGCTTCGGTGGCGGTGGCTTTCACCCCGATCGAGATCCCCGCGGCGAGCGCCGGTCGCTGGTGCACGACGGCGTGTTCGCCGAAGAGGATCACCTTCCCACCCGCGAACGCCACAGACGACCTCAGATCGTGCGGAGCGCCAGCTTGCGGGCGACGAAGCGGAGGATCTCGGTGCCGCCAGTATCGAATCCGACACCTTCGAGCGCGGCCTCGGACTCGGCGAGGAGGGTCTTCACGCGGGCCTCGACCTCGCTCTTGATCCCCTCGTCGATCATCGCCTGGGTGACCTTCGCGACCCGTTCGGCGTCGGGGGTTCCGCGGCTGCGCATCAGCGTGGAGAGCTCGGCGCGGGCGTCGCCTTCGAGGCGCTGCTCCGCGAGCGCGACCAGCCCGTTGCGCTTGCGGTGGACCAGGTCGTCGCCCGGCTTGCCGGTGTGCTCGGCGTCGCCGAAGGTCCCGATGAGATCGTCGGCCAGCTGGAAGGCCTCGCCGAGCGGCGTGCCGTACGCGATGAGCGCTTCCTTCTGCTCGCCGCTCGCACCACCGAGGGTGGCGCCGAGGAGTAGGGGGCCGCGGACCGTGTAGGAGCCGGTCTTGAGGTCGTGCATCCGCGCGACGTCCGGGTCCTGCGTCAGGTCCAGGTGCTGGCCGTAGAAGACCTCCTTCTGGATCCGGACGAAGAGCTGCATCGCCTCGTCACGTTCTTCGCCGAAGGGCGCGCGGAGCATGAGCTCGAGGGCGTAGGCGCTCGCGAGGTCGCCGGCGAGGATGGCCAGGGCGTTGGCCTCGTGGTCGCCGTGGTCGCTGCGGTACATCGCGTGGACGGCCGGGCCGCCGCGGCGCTCGTCGTCCTGGTCCATCCAGTCGTCGTGGATGAGCAGGTAGGACTGGAGCACCTCGAGGCTGGCGCCGACCGTCGTGGCGTCCACGCCAGCGCGTTCGGGGGCCACGGCACGGAGGGCCGCTTCGACCACGATGGGTCGCAGGCGCTTGCCGCCCCGGAGGGTGAGGGAGCGAATGCCCTCCACGAGCTCGAGGGAAGAAGGGCTGATCTGCCTGGCTTCGAGGAGCTTCTCGTCGAGGTAGGTCTCGAGCGCGTGGTCGATGCGCTCGCGGACCTCCTTCATCCAGGCCTTCACTTCGTCGTTCGTCATTCGGTCATCCCTGGGGTCGATCGCCCCTCGAGTCGCTGGGTCGTCTATGCCGCCTGGCTCGCCTCGGCAAGGGCGGATCCAGACAAACGGCTCGCCGGGACTCTGCGACGGCTCGGGCCCGGTCCGCGACGGCTCGCGAAACGGGCTCTTGAGTCTCGCCCCATGTGGGCCAGGGTCCGGCCGTTGCTAGAGTGGAGGAGATGACCCTATGGAAGCGCCCGTGACGCACGACATTCGCCAGCGAAAGGCGGATCACCTGGATCTCTGCGCGACCGACGAGGTCGCTTTCCGAGACCAGACGACGCTCCTCGAGCAGGTGCGTCTGGTGCATCAGTCGCTCCCGGATCTGGACCTCGACGCCATCGACACCTCGGTCGAGCTGCTCGGCAAGAAGCTGAAGGCACCGATCGTGATCGCGGCCATGACCGGCGGCCACGAGCGTGCTGCCGAGGTGAACCACACGTTGGCGTCGATCGCGGAGGCCCGCGGCTATGGCTTCGGCCTCGGCAGCCAGCGCGCGATGCAGAAGCGCCCGGACACCGCCTGGACCTTCGAGGTCCGCGAGCACGCGCCGACGGCGCTCATCCTCGGGAACATGGGCGTCGTGCAGGCGCGCGACATGGACACCCAGGTGATCGCCACCATGCTCGAGCAGGTCGGCGCCGACGCGCTCTGCCTGCACATGAACCCGGCGATGGAGCTCGTGCAGCCCGGCGGCGACCGCGACTTCCGCGGCGGTCGCGAGACGGTCGCGCGGCTCGTGAAGGAGCTGCCGGTGCCGGTCGTGAGCAAGGAGACCGGCAACGGCATCAGCGTCGAGACCGCCCGCGCGGTCGCCGAGGCGGGCGTGAAGGTCGTCGACACCAGCGGCGCCGGCGGCACCAGTTGGGTCGGCGTCGAGACCCTGCGCGCCGAGGGCGACGCCCGCGAGCTCGGCGAGCTCCTCTGGGACTGGGGCGTGCCCACCGCGGCGAGCGTCCACAACGTCGTCAGCTGCGGCATGCAGGCCATCGCCACCGGCGGCATGCGCAACGGCGTCGACGCCGCCCGCGCCATCGCGCTCGGCGCGACCGCCGCCGGCTACGCCCGCAACGTCTTCAAGGCCTTCGTCGAAGGCGGCCGTGACGGCGCCGAGCGTTTCCTGATCCGCGTCGAGGAGCAGCTCCGCGCGGTCATGCTCCTCAGCGGCGCGAGCACCGTCGCCGAGCTCCGCACGGCCCCCCGCCTCTACGGTTCCGAGCTGGAGAAGTGGATGGCGCTCACGGAGCGCTGAGATCGGTCGCTTGGCGCTGTCTATCCACCGCTGTTAGCGTCGGATGGATGCGCGTTCGCTCGATTGGTTTCCTGGTTTGTTTGGTCGCCTGTGGCTCGAGCCATGACAGTGATGGCGATTCGGATGCTGCGGTGGATGGTGGTGGTCCGCTGGACGCAGTCTTCGACGGAGGGTCCGACGAGCCAACCGTGGTCGTGACGGGACTCGCCGGGATCGGGCATGCCGGAACCGACGCCTTCGCATGGCTCGAGCACCCTGCAGATGGGCAGCGGGCGATCGTCGGCTACGGGACGCAAGGCCGACAGCCAACGGGTCCCAGCGTAGATCTCTCTGCGGAACACTTGCTCTTCGGCCACTCGACGGCGGGAGGCTCCTTTCGCTGGTTGGCCGTCGATCAGGCCACGGATGTGGTCTCCATCCCGGCCCCCGAAGACTTCTGGTATCTCTACCGCTCTGACGGGGAACGTCTCCTCGACGACGACACGATCACCGGACCGGTGGTCGTGCATTGGACGGGCGAGGACACGGTCCTCTACCCCGTGGTCGAGGATCTCTGGCTCTCCATTCTCGGAGAGGCCTCCGATGGCAGCTACTGGGTGAACGGCCGGGGTCCGGGTGAGGCGGTGATCGACGGTGCCTCCCTCGGCGAGGCCGGTGAGACGGTCCACTTCGTCGCCCGCCTGGACGAGGCCGGCCTGAGCTCGGTGT
Source organism: uncultured Sandaracinus sp. (assembly GCA_964462035.1). Lineage (GTDB taxonomy): Bacteria > Myxococcota_A > Polyangia > Polyangiales > Houyiibacteriaceae > UBA1660. The sequence continues at coordinate 1,091 of CAYXAP010000093.1, read as the reverse complement.
TGCGCTATGGCACCGGTACCCTCGACGGGACGAGGCTCTGGATGCCTGGCGACGAGCTCCTGGTCTCGCTGCGGGCTGCCGCCACCGATACGTTCCTGGGCGAGGCCGTGGGCGGCGAAGCGATCCTCGCGCGCTTCGATCCCACCGATCCCGCAACCGTCCAGCGCTGGGCGGTGAGCGAGGCACCCGGCATCCAGCGCATCGACGGGGGCATCGAGGTGACGGTCCGGTTTTCGTCGCCCGAGTCGCCGACGCTGGGAGAACACGGCTACGAGGCGCTCGTGTCCCCCTACGAGACGTGGGTTCGGCTGGTGTGGGACGGGATGGGGGACCTCCCCGAGGGGGAGCGCTGGGCTCGCGATCCGCGGTTCGTCGACTCCGACGGCGTCAGCTTCGGAGCTCCGATCCAAGAGGTCTTCTCGGTGCTCGACGCCGACCACCGCGAGGTCTTCCACGTGTCCGCCTCGTTGCCCGTCGCACGGGACATCCGCCGCTGCGGCGATGCCGTCTGCTTCATCACGCAGAGCGAGGAGCCCTTCGAGCTCACCGTCGCCCGCGGAGAGGAGACGACCATCACGGAGGTGGCCCCACCCGCGCCGGCTCCAGGCCACGCCATTCTCGACGTGCTCCGGCTCTCGCTCAGCGATGGATCGATCCTCCAGCGAGCCACCTTCGACCTCGGCCCGATCGAGCTCTCGGACTACCCGGAGGGAATGGCCGTGCCGCTCGGTGACAGCCACTTCGTGGTCGGGCGCTCGCGCTCGGGCGAACCCATCCAAACGGTCGAGGTGCACGCGTGGTCCGGTGGCTCGCGGGCGCTCAGCCTCGACGCACCGGATGGCTGCCAGGTCCGGATGCGTTCTCGGTGGGGAACGGATCGGCGAGACCTTCGGGATCCGGACTCCCACGCCGTGCTCCTCGCGTCGGAGTGTGCGGCCGGTCCGCATCACGTGAACCTCGAAGGCGTCTCGTTCGAGTACGAGACACCGCGCGCGACGACCGTCTTCGACGTACGCGTCGAGTGAGCCGTCAGTCGCCCAACATCGCCCGCCGATAGCTCGGCTCCCGCGGTGCGTCCGCGTCGCCGCATT
>CAYXAP010000092.1:13988-23234 GCA_964462035.1 uncultured Sandaracinus sp. | reverse complement strand
TCGCGCGACTCGCTCTTCGGCGAGACCGACCAGGATGGCATCGCGCTGATCGAGAACCTCTCGACCGGCTCCGACCAGGCCTACCGCGTCGTCGTCACCCATCAGGGCGCCAGCTACGGCGCGCCGCCCTTCCGGCTCGAGACGGACGCGGGCCACAACGTCCGCGTTCGCCGCCTCGACACCACCGCCGACACGCGGATGCTGCTCCAGGTCCTCGGCCAGACCCACCTCGAGTATCGCGACGGTCGGCTCCACATCACCGAGCAGACCCAGCTGACCAACCTCGGCGACGAGACGATCATCTTCGGCGACGGCATGCACTACCCGCTGCCGGTCGGCTTCAAGGCCTTCCAGTCGCCGGCGGTGATGAGCGACCAGCGTGTCGTCCCGGACTCGACCGGCTTCATGCTCAAGGGCTCGGTCCCCCCGGGCACCGTCACCCTCAACTGGGCCTACGATCTCCCGCTCGACGGCTCCGAGGTCCGGCTGGCCCACGACATGCCCTTCCGCACCTACGCCTACCGGGTCTTCTCGGACGCGGCGACCGACATGCGGATGACCGTCGAGGGCTTCCCGACCCCCGAGGTCCACACCAGCCAGGGTCGCCGGATGCTGATCACCCAGCTCGAGCGCACCCCGGAAGACGCGGACTTCGACCGCCTGGTCGTCACCGTGACCGGCATCCCGACCCCGGGCCCGATGCGTTGGATCTCGCTCGGCGGCGCCTTCATCCTGCTGATGCTCGGCTTCCTGCTGGTCACCCAGGGGGGTCGCGCCGAAGAGGTCCGTGTCGAAGCGCGCAAGCGGCGGAAGAAGGAGATCCTCGACGCGGCGGTCGCGCTCAGCGAGGCCCACGGTCGCGGCGAGGTCGGACCCAAGTACCACGCCCGCCGCATGGGCGAGCTGGTCAGCGAGCTCGCTTCGCTGCTGCGCCTCGACGACGCCAAGGAGGCCCTCGCGGCCACCGAGAAGTCGTCCCCGAAGCCCAGCGCCAAACGCTCCTGACTCAGCCGGAGGCTCGGTCCTGCAAGTCTCGCGGCGGCATCGTCGGTACGCCCTCGACGCCGCGCTCGCTCAGTCGGTCACGGGTCCAGGTCCACGCCTCCGGCAGGTCCGCGCACCAGCTCACCGGGAAGCGGTAGGGCGTCACCCATCCCACGGCCGTGCCGATGCCGCGGATGGCCGGGTGAGTCACGATCGTGGCCATGCCCGCGCACCATCGAGTGGCGTGGCTCTGAACCGCTCGGAGGTGCTCGGCGACCATCTTCCGTTGGGAGGCGACCACCTTCGCCCGGAGGTGTCGCGGATCGTTGATCCACCCGTAGGGCCCATCGAGGCTCGGTACCCAATCGCGGATCGCCTCGAGCGCTCGTCCCAGGGCTGCGGAGGTCGGCTCCGGCGGGACCCGCCAGAGGTACAGTGGTGCGGCCCGTTCATCGACCCACTCGTGGTTCAAACGTGCGGTCACGCCGAAAGCGTAGCAGTCGGGTACCCGCCCCTGCATGGGCCGTTGACACGTCACACCCGCGGGGTAGTGTCGCGCTCGATCCGAAGCGGCACTCGCGTCTGGGCGGGTGCTCTCCGAAACGGACGGAGGAGAGAGAGACATGGCGAGAGAAGGACTCAACAAGGTCATCCTGATCGGAAACCTGGGCATCGACCCGGAGCTCCAGTTCACCCAGGGCGGCAGCGCCCGGCTGCGCCTGCGGCTCGCGACGACCGAGACCTACGTCGATCGCGGCGGCGAGCGGCAAGAGAAGACCGAGTGGCACACGGTCATCATCTGGGGCAAGCGCGCCGAGGCGCTCAACAACATCCTGGCCAAGGGCCGCTCGATCTGCGTCGAAGGCAGCATCGAGTACCGCCAGTGGGAGGATCGCGAGGGCAACAAGCGGAACTCCACCCAGATTCGTGCCCGTAACATCATCCTCCTCGGCGGTGGCCGCGGTGGCGGCGGCGGCGACGACTTCGGCGGCGGCGGTGGCGGCTACGGCGGCGGCGGCGGCGGCGGCGGCGGCGGTGGCGGCGGCGGCGCAGGCGGTGGTTTCGGCGGCGACGACTTCGGCGGCGACTTCGGGGACGACGACATTCCGTTCTGAATGGTCGCCGACGCGAGTCGGCGACTTCCGTGCCCGTGCTCGTGCCCGACCCACATCGGGCCGGCTCGGACCCGGCGGGCTTGCCCTTGCCCCTGCCCTTGCTCGATCCTCATCGAGCAAAGGCCGGGGCAAGCGCGCTTCTGGGCCCCCGCACCGCACCCATGAAGAAGACCCGCGCCGACGTGCTCCTGGTCGAACGCGGCCTCGCCGAGAGCCGCGCCAAGGCCCAGGCGCTCATCCTCGCCGGCCAGGTCTTCAAGGGCGACGAACGCGTCGCCAAGGCGGGCGACAAGCTCCCCGCCGACGCCCCTCTCGAGGTCCGCGGCCAGCTTCCCTACGTCAGCCGCGGCGGAGAGAAACTCGCCGGCGCCCTCGACGACCTCGGCTTCGATCCGAAGGGCATGGTCGTCGCCGACTTCGGCGCCAGCACCGGCGGCTTCACCGACTGCGTCCTGCAGCGCGGCGCGACCAAGGTCTACGCCATCGACGTCGGCTGGGGCCAGCTCCACAACAAGCTCCGCCAGGACGAGCGCGTCGTCGTCATGGAGCGCACCAACGCTCGCCACCTGACCGAAGCCGACCTTCCCGAGAAGGTCGACCTCATCGTCATCGACGCCAGCTTCATCGGCATCGAGAAGCTCCTGCCGGCGGCGGCCGCGATCTCCAAGCCCACCGCCGCCATCCTCGCGATGGTCAAACCCCAGTTCCAGGTCGGCAAGGGAGAGCTCGGCAAAGGCGGCGTCGTCCGCGACGACGCCCTACGAAAGAAGGCCGCCGACGACGTCGCCAGCGCCGCCGAGGCCTTCGGCTACCAGGAGCGCAAGCGCGCCGACTCCCAGGTCCACGGCCCCAAAGGCAACCGAGAGATCTTCCTGCATCTGGAGCGCACCCCATGAGCGAGCTCGAATGGATCGCCACCGTCATCGGTGAGTACGGCGGCCCGATGATCGTCTGCAGCGAGGCCGACTACCTGCGCTGGTCCGGCTCGTTCCCGCTGCCCCTCGAGCAGCGGCGGGTGCTGCACTACTGGGGCCAGTTCACGGCGAAGCTCCCCGCGCCCTACGCCCAGGACGGCGGCCACGTCTTTCGCGAGCACCCGACCCGCGAAGCGCTCGCCCGGGACTTCGAGGCGCTCCTCGCAGCGATCCGAGAGAAGTGGCCGAAGGCCACCATCGAGCGCGACGACGAGGTCGGCTCCGCCAGCGTCGCCATCTCCCTCGGTCGGCGCATGACCATCCAGCAGGCCCCCATGAGCGCCTACGACCGAGCGTGCGATGCGCTCGAGGAGGTCGGCGTCCAGTCCTTCGCGACCCAGGGCGGCCTCGAGGCCAGCGCCGTCTTCTGGGAGAAGGAAGGCGGCGGCCTCGTCGACATCGCCATCACCGCCGACCGCCGCGAGCTCGTCCTCCTCCGCACCTGGGTGAACGACGAAGCCGACGAGCAGACCGCCCGCACCTTCGTCGCCCAGACCGCCCCCGACTCCGAGGAGCTCCGGCTCGACCTCACCCGCCGCGTCGTCGTCGCCTACTCACCGCACACCTGGCTCACCATGCTGCCGAAGGCTGCCTTCGAGCGAGCCAGCGCCGCCCCCGATCGCGCCGCCGGCCGCACGATCCTCGAAGAGTCCTTCCGCGCCCTCGTCGGCGACGTCAGCAGCGAGCCCAAGCTCCTCGACGGCCCTGAAGACCGCGACGTCGCCTGCGTCCTCGAGCTCGAGCCCGGCACCTACCGGGTCAGCGCCGGCAGCCACGAAGAAGACGAGTGGTCCGCCATCTGGTGCCGCCTGCGACGGTCGTGAGCCGCGGCCTCAAGTCAGCGGCGGCTGACAGAACTGGAAGGGCGTCCCGTCCGCGAAGGTCAGGATGACGCCCGTGCAGTCGTAGCCGGCTGGGCAGATCGCGGGGCACATCGCGATGCACTCGCGGCCGGGGCCGTCGAACATGTCGCAGATTGCGCCCGGCTCGCAGTCGGCATTGAACGAGCAGCCGCTTCCGAACGCGACGGCGCCGGGCTCGCTGCAGTAGGGGAAGTAGCCCACCCCGGTCGCGGCCAGTCGGCAGGTGTCACCGCCGCAGCCGGTGTCGGCGATTGGGTCGCAGTCGATGGTGCAGACACCGAGGGTATCGGGGAGCCCCTGGGCCGCGGGGATCGTCAGGGTGCGCGAGCAGTAGCGGTCATCGATGCAGACGCCGCCGACGGTGTCACAGATCTCGCGGCAGAGCCCACGGGTGCACACGTGACCGGCGGCGCAGTCGTTGGCGGTGGTGCACGCGCCGCCCGAGCCGGAGCTGCCCTCGAGGCGACAGGCGTAGGTGTCGTTCTGCACCAGGCACGCGAAGGAGTCCGGGCAGCCGCAGTTCGCCAGCACGTCGGCCGGCGAGTCGCAGACCCCGTCACACGGACCCATATCCATCGGGGCGGCGCATCGCTCGTCGACCGCTGCGTCGCAGTCGTCGTCTCGCCCGTTGCAGCTGTCGAACGCATCCGGGTGCGCGGTGGGGTCCCGGTCGTTGCAGTCGGCCACCGCGCCATCGACTCCCGGACAGAGCGCATCCGGGTAGCCATCGCCATCGTCGTCTTCGCCATCGTTGGGCCCGATGGCGAACATCGTCCGGCCATCACAGTCGTCGTCGACGCCGTTGCAGAGCTCGGTGGCCGCGGGGTTCCGTTCGCCGTCGCCGTCGTCGCAGTCGGTGCGGAGCAGCGAGTAGCCCTCGATGGTCGCGTCGGAGCTCATCGTCGGCCCGCTCGGGTCGCCGAAGCCGTCACCATCGGCGTCGCGGTACCAGGTCTGCGTCTCGGGCTCCTCGTCGGTGGTCCCGTCGCAGTCGTTGTCCAGACCGTCGAGCACCTCGGGCTGTGCGCCATGGACCATCGGCGACCCGTCGTCGCAGTCCAGGTCGCTGCTGCTGATCCCGGGCCACCCCGCACAGCCACGAAGCGGCGCGTCCGGGTCCCCGTAGAGATCGCCGTCCGTGTCCGCGTAGCCGTCGATGGCCACGCCCTCGTCCACGTCCCCGTCACAGTCGTCGTCCCGCTGGTTGCAGGCCTCGGTGGCCGTGGGCCCGACGTCGGCTCGGTAGTCGTCGCAGTCGGTCCCACACTCCGAGCCGTTGCAGCACGCCGCGTCGAACGCGCCGTCGCCGTCTCGGTCCAGCCCCCCGAAGGTCAGCGGGTCGCAGTCCTCGTCGACCCCGAGCGCGTCGCAGATCTCGATCGCGCCCGGGTAGCGAGAGGCGTCGGTGTCGTCGCAGTCGGTGCCACCACACTCGATGTCGTCCACGCCATCACCATCGCCATCGGGGATCTCGCAGGACGTCTCGCAGCTGTCGCTCGTCTCCACGCACCGGTCGCCGGCCGCGCATGGCGGCGTGCCGGGCATGCAGCCACTCGTCGGCGAGCAGGTCTCCACCCCATTGCAGAACACTCCGTCGTCGCACGACGCACACGGACCCGCATCGGGTCCCCCATCATCGTCCCCGCATCCGAGCGCGGAGAGCAGCAGAAGCGACAAGAGCCAGCGGCGAAGCATCGCGGAAGGCTACCGTATCGGAAGCTCGTTATACGCTGGTTTGGGCGACACGGCGTATAGCGCCGCCCCCTCAGGTCGCCCCGACCGATGGGCTAGGGATGGGCGGGGCGAGGTTCGCTGGAGGCGACGAGCACGACGGTTTGGAAGTCGGAGAGCGCGCGGAGCGCTGGTTCGTCGAGGCGGAGACCGCACTGCCCATGGAGGCTGACCACCTGGATACGAAGTACCGATGGGCGCCCCTCGCGAAGTCGATGCTGCTCGATGTGCGGTTGGATGGCCGTCGAAGTCGGCGCTCGGTCTTCCGACACGGTGTGGGTACCCGATGGGAGCGAGTCGAAGGTCACGGTCGTCGGGTGCTCTTCCCCGGCTTCCGCCCAGACCAGAGCATCGAAGTCGAAGCTGCCAAACTTCGAGAGCATTCGCCCGAAGAGCGCGCCCTCGAGGACGAGCTCCAGGACGGGGTGGTCACTGGTGAGTGTGATCCTCGGAACCGCGCTCCCCGACCGATCGGCGAGTAGACGCTCGATGGCATCGCTCAGAGAACCAGGGCCTTCGCCGCTCTCCGTGCTCCCACACGACCACGCGAACTCTGCTGTTCTCGAGGGGTCGCTCATCTGCCTCGCGCGCCGAGATGGGGAATCAGATCGGGAGGTTGCCCAGCGACCGATTCCTCGACCGACACCGAGAAGCGATTCAACACCTCGAGCGCTCGAGGTCTGCCCGTTTCGAACCCCAACCTCTCCTTCCCGTCGAAGGGAATCGCGATTCCGGCGCGGACCCCTTCCTCGGTGACGCGAAACAGACTGATGTAGCGAGCGAATCGGTCGACGACGACTCGATCGCCGCCCGCGAGCGCCAAGGTCGGCAGAAGCCACGAGAGCTCGAACGCAAGAGTCGGTCCAACGGCACCCTGGAACCACGGGCAGCTGCGCCGGTGGTCGCGGCCTGCCGTTCCCACGAAGCGGGAGAACGGAGCAGTGGTGGTCGGCCCATCGTCCACGTCGCCTCCCCACAGCCGATACACCTTCAGGAGCTCGCTCTCATCGGGGACATCCTCGAAGGGTTGCGACACGGACCAAGGAAAGAACGGCACCGAGAGCACGTGCCCTGGTGAAGCGAGCAGTGCGATCCGGAGCGGGTAGGGGAGCTTCGAGTCCAAGTACTCGAAGGGGTAGGTGCGCGCGGCGCGGGCGAAAGGGGCGAAGCTCTGGGCCGACGGTGGAGGTGCCGACAGCGCCTTCAGGAAACGGCGAAGGCGTGGCCATCGGGCAGTCGACTCGTCCCTGGTGCTCGATTCATCGGTGCGGCTCACGAGCGGCCCACCATCGCCACGGTCGAGGAGTTGTCCAGCGGGGCCTGCGCCAGAAGCCGAAGCTCGGCGCGGCCCCCTTTGGTTCCGGCGCATGGATTCGAACCATGATTCGCGGATTCAAAGTCCGCTGTCCTGCCATTGGACGACACCGGAAGGTACGAGCGGGGTTTAACACGCTCGGGTCGATGGGGCGAATCGTGGGCCGCGGCGTGCTCAGCTGGCTTCGACGAAGCGGGCGAGCAGGGTTCGCACCTGGCCGTCTTCGAAGCGGATCTCGAGCTTGGCGCCGCCCTCGAGCTCGCGAAGGATCTCGCCTGCGCCGAACTTCTTGTGGGTGACCTTGCGGCTGTCGTCCTCGGCCATCTCGACGCCGGGTTGGAAGGCCCCGAGGTCCTCGGTGGTGATGGTCTGGAAGGCGCGGCCCTTGATGTCGTCGTCGTCGGACTCGTGCAGCGCCTCGGTCATGATCGCGATCTGCTCGTCGAGCCATTGGGCCAGCGGGAGCTGGCGCTCGTCGTCGTCGTCGACCGGGTAGAGGTGCACGTAGGCGCCAGAGGGCGGCATGCCGAAGTAGAAGCGGTCGGGGATCTTGCCGAGGCAGATGAGGCCGCGCGGCATACCCGCGGCGTGGGCCTCTTCGGTGTAGTTGGGGATCAGCGGCAGCCGCGGGTCGAGCCGCAGGGTGCGGTTGTCGCCGTTGGCGAGGAATGCCCAGACGATGTCGCCGAGCGCCGTGTCGAGGAGTCGCATGCAGTTGCGGACCTCGGACCCCGAGAGCACGGGCTCGGTCTCCGTCCCCGAGAGGACTCGGAGATGGAACAAGCGACGTTTGATGGGCTCGGGGACTTCGAGGGACTTCACCGACATGGCCGGGAGCATAGGCCATCGACCCCGTGATGGGCGATCGCCGTTTCGCTCGAATCATCCGGAGCTCCGCCCGCCCGTGGGGCTGACACGCTCCGGAGCTCTCCGCGAGCCACGCGCGCTTCAACGCCTCGGGCGGGGGAGCCCGGTCGAATCGAGATGGGACTCAGCCCACCGTTCACGCCTCATGGGTCACCAGCCGCGGGACACCATCGGTACCCAGGACGAAGCGACCACCCGAGGCGGCCATGGCCTCGAGGGCCTCGAGCTCCTTCAGCCGAAGCAGCTCCGGATTGGACGCGACCGCCTTGGCGACCTCGACCTGCGCAGCCAGCTCGGCCTTCAGCTCCTCGAGCTTCGCGGCCTGCTTCGCGCGCTGAGCCTCGAGCTTCAGCGCGAGCTGCTCACGCTCCGACTCGAGCTTGGCCTTGGTCTCCGCCTCGGCCGCTCGCGCCCGCAGCTCGCGGGTCTCGATGTCCTTTCGGGCATCGATGAGCTTGGCCTCGGCGCGACGCTCGGTCTCGAGGACCTGGTTCATGATCGCCCGCAGGTTGCCGGGGAAGACCAGGTCCTTGACGTCCGCGCGCAGGATCTCGACGCCGTAGCGCTGAGCCGGCTCGCGAACGGCCTCACGGACCGCGTCCGAGATCTCGTTGCGGTCCGAGAGGATCGCGTCGAGCGCGCGCGACGCGAGGAAGCGTCGCGCAGCGAGCTGCGCGTCCTCGTAGATGCGGTCCTCGTACGACGCGACGTTGTGCAGCGCGGCCTCCGGATCGGTGACCCGGAAGTAGACGAGCACGGACACGCGAACGGCGACCTTGTCCTTGGTGAGGATCTCCTGGCCCTTCAGGGTCAGCGAACGCTCACGGAGGTCGACGACGTCGACGCGGCGCAGGATGCTCCGACCGAAGAACGGAGCCTTGTAGTGGTATCGACCCGGATCGAGCCGACGGATGAACACGCCGTCCTCGTAGAGAAGGCCGACATGCGATTGGGGAACGACGTGCTCCATGGCACACCTCCTTGGGGTTGTTGGGTTTCACTCTCGTCCCCGCCCATCCGGAGCGACGCGTCGGCGGCCGAACGTCGAAGACGCCCGAGATGCCGAGCGCGCCGCTTGGCGCGCAGGACGCGCGAACGCGCGCCCCGTTTGGGAGGGAGCGAGTCGTGGGCTCTGCCCACGCGATGCGGGAGGGTCTTTCGAAGACCCTCCAACAACAGAAAGTCGGTTGGCGTTCGACCTACGATCGATGTGCAGTACGTCGTTTAGGAGACGACTTGCCAAATCTCGTGGATGACAGAGAAAAGCGTCCTCGTTCGCTGCAAGAACGTGGGATCGCCAACCGGGGCGACGAGCGGGAATCGAACCCGCGTGACCGGCTCAACCAGCCGGCATCCTTCCATTGGATGACCGTCGCCATAGGCCCCCGCCGCCGCAC
>CAYXAP010000092.1:0-13888 GCA_964462035.1 uncultured Sandaracinus sp. | reverse complement strand
ACCAGCCGGCATCCTTCCATTGGATGACCGTCGCCATAGGCCCCCGCCGCCGCACCGAGGTACGGCAGCAAGGGGCGCAACGCGGTACGACGAACGGGATTCGAACCCGTATGTCTGGCCTGAGGAGCCAGCATCCTGCTCGTTAGATGATCGTCGCAATGGGCCCGCAGGACCCCACCGGCGCGATCACCGGTGGGGCTGCGGGGTGCTCAGGCCGCGCGGCCGAGCCACGCGCGCCAGAGCTCGGGCACCCTGCGCACCTCGGCGCCGGGAGCCACGGTGGGAAGCGTCCAGGGACGCTTCGGCTCCCGAAGGAGCGGCATGCCCGCTTGGGCCGGAGTCCGACCACCCTTCGCCTCGTTGCACGGACGGCAGGCGGTCACGATGTTCTCCCACGACGTCCGACCGCCTTGGCAGCGGGGCACGACGTGGTCGTACGTGAGATCACCGATCGGAAACTCCTCTCCGCAGTACTGACACGTCATCTCGTCACGGAGCATGACGTTCACGCGGCAGAAGCGGATCTTCGGCGGACGCCAGGGGCTGCGACGACGCAGCCGCACGACGGCCGGCATCTTCAGCTCCACCCTCGGCGAGCGGACGACCTCGCCGTACTCCTCGACCACGTCGGCCTTACCGACGTAGAGCATGGACACGGCCTTCTGCCACGGGATGACGTGACGTGGTTGGTAACCCTGATCCAGGACCAACGTGCGCATGGTGCACCTCCTCGTTCTCTGAGCGAGCGCTCACGAGGGAGCGCGCGCGGTCGGTTGGGGCGACCGTGAGGCCGCGTTTCGGTTGAAAAGAGCCAGGTCACCAGACCTCGCCCCTGTGACGGACTCGTCACGTAGTGACCACGTTTGGATCACTCGTGAAGGGCCGTCGGCGCCACGTACGGGAGTCGAACCCGTCTCACCTCGTAGACAGCGAAGCTGCATCAGCCAGACGCACCACGTGGCAAATCGACGCGTAGCGTCGATTCCCGTGCCCTCGCCCTCGCCCGTGCCCGATTCGGAGTCGAACGAGCATCCATAGGGCTCTTCCGACCAGGATCGGGCACGGGCACGGGCCCGGGCACGGAGGTAGAACCGTCGCACCACCCACCAACCCCGAAGCGCTGGCAACGGTGCGCCGAAGGCGCGCCCGTGTGGGTGGGAGCGAGTCGCGGGCTCTGCCCGCGCGATGCGGGAGGGTCTTCTGAAGACCCTCCCTGGAAACACCGGTCCGTGTGGACGGATTCGAACCGCCGACCTCCCCGACCCGAACGGGGCGCCCTGCCAGCCTGGGCCACACACGGAAAGTGGGCCCGACCAGCGCCCTGGTCGGACCCGCTAACGACAACTGAACGCTCTCTGGAGACCGGCCGAGGCCGACCGCCGAGCGGGGGGTGGGCGGGGGAGTCGAACCCTTTCGAGCCCGGGTCACAGCCGAGCCGGCATACCCATGCACGCCCACCGAATGGCCGCGCGTTGGACGAGGCGCGGCACTCGTGGCGGACGTTGGCACGCCCGCCGGGAACTCCTCGATTGTCAACGAACCAGACCCCTCGCGACCGAGGGAACAACCCGCATGGGAGCAGGCAAAGATGCAATTGAAGCGCCTGCTGTCGGCGCATGTATGACGATTGAGTTGGCGTGCGCAGGGCGCACCTCGATTCCGTCCCCGGGCGGGCCGTGGCCGCCGGGCTCTCGGGCTCGAAGCGGCCGGTGCCGCTCCGCGCGCATTCCATGGGGCCGCGCGTCGCCGTCGTTCGATCAACTCTTCATCGTCCTCTCGTCGGGCCGTGGCCCTTTCCTCCTGCCGTTCGACTCGCGCTCCCGAGTGGGACGCGCGAGAACGAAAAAAGCCGCCGAGGTCTCCCTGGGCGGCTCCTAATCACGAAAACGCTGCATCTGCAGTGTCGTTGCGAATCGAAACGTCGCCTAGGCGTAGGCCTCCAGATCGTTCGGGAGGCCCTGACAGACCACATCCTTCCGGATGAAGCCGCCATCGCTTTCATGCGTGGCGCCATGAAGCTGCTCGGAGAGCAGCCCCCCGAACACACACGCGGGCGCACCCCAACCGAGCCTCGCGCGATGGCGCGAGGGGCGGGCAGGCCGATGCCGCATTGGTGAACGAGTCAACATGACGGAAACAGCAATAGCCGTGCCCCGGACGAACGTCAAGAGTCGAAGACGGAATCTCTCAAAAGAAATTCGCGACCGCTGTTTCGCACTCTCTCGAAATGGTTCGCTGCGCCGATCACCGGCGCGCGCGAATCAATCCCGTTCTTCGCTGACGGGCACCGGCTCGCCGTCGCGGAGCGTGGCCACCGCATCGAGGAAGACGCGGGCCTTGAGCTCGGTCTCGGCGACCTCGCGCTCCGGGTTCGAGTCCCACACCAGCCCGCCGCCGGCGTGGTAGCGGACCTCACCGCCACCGACGAACGCGGTCCGAATGGCGACGGCGAGCGAGAGCCCACCCGCGCCATCCACGAAGCCCACCGCGCCGCAGTACGCCCCCCGGGGCACCGGCTCGAGCGCCTCGATGATCCGCAACGCCGACGACTTCGGCGCGCCGGTCACGGATCCCGGCGGGAAGGTGGCTCGGAGAACGTCGCCGAGCCCGGTCCCCGCGGGGGTCGTCGCCCGTACGGTGCTCACCAGGTGCGAGAGCTTCGCGTAGGGCTCCACGGCGAAGGGCGCGGAGACCGAGACGCTCCCGGTCTCCGCGACGCGGCCGAGGTCGTTGCGTACGAGATCGACGATCATCGCGTGCTCCGAGTGCTCCTTCGGGTCGGCACGGAGCGCCGCCGCTTCCCCATCGTCGTCACCGGTGCGCGCGATGGTGCCCTTGATCGGGCGGGTCTCGATCGGCCCGCGGCCCTCGGCGTCCGGGTGCCATTCCAGGAAGCGCTCCATCGTGCGGGCGAGCACGTGGTGGTCGCCCCCATCGACGTAGAGCCCCAGCGGGACCGGGCTCGCTTCTCGCATGGCCAGCCAGAGCGCGAGCGGGTCGCCTTCGAAGGGCCCACGCCACGCGCGCGCCAGGTTCACCTGGTAGACCTCGCCGGCCGCGATGTGCTCCCGGGCGCGCTCCACCGCGGCGGCGTGCGCGGCGCGTGGGGTCACCCGAAGCGCGTCCACGGTCACCGCTCCAATCGCCGTGGGCTCGCTCTCGAGTCGCGCCCGAGCTCGTTCGAGCGCGTCGGTATCGTCCGCGAGCAGCCGTGCTCGGCACTCCCGGAGGTCCACCTCGACCAGCGCGTCGTAGCGGTGCAGCAAGAGTACCGGCCACTCGTCGCGGGCCATCCGCGGCGTCGCGGGCGAGCGCGCCCAGAACGCGTCGTATGCGATGTAGCCGATCCACCGCGGTCGGCGGTCGCCGTCCCGACCGAGCGCGCCGAGGGCTTCGAGCGCGTCGGTGCCCCACGGGATGCGCAGCGTCTCGACGGGCGCCGCCGCCAGGTAGAGCCGCCGGCCGGCCTCGCTGGCGCCGTCCGCGTCGAGCCATACCAGCCCGCCGTGCGCGCGCAGCCGGAGCGCGGCGTCGCGGATTCGGGCGTCGTCCCAGGCGCCTCCCAGGGCGAGCGTGTGTTCGGTGGGCACGCGAGCGCTTCATGGCAGCCCTGCGCCCACCCGCAAGCTCAGGCGGGCATGGCGAGCTCGAGCGAGGCCATCCGGTACTTCAGCCGCCCACGGAGGTCCGCGACGCTGCCCTTGCAACGGGCGATCGCGGCCTCGTCCATCAACGGGATGATCTCGCCGTGAGTGGTGACGGCGGCGACCGCCGGCGCCCGATTCCCGATCGCTTCGAGCAGCGCCCCCGGGGCCACGTCCTTCGTGAACACCTCCACGGGCACGCCGAGCTCGGCCCTGCAGGTCTTCCACTCCTCCTTCGCATCGGTGCGGTCCTCGTCGAGTCGGCGGGTGATTCGGCAGAGCGCGCAGCCGCGGAGCAGCAGCACTTGCTGCTCCATCTCGAGCTCGGCGATGTCGGAGTCGAAGGGCGTCACCATCTGCAGTCGGCTCACTTGGCGCATGGTGCAATTCGGTACGGGACACCCCCGGCGACGTTACTCCCGCCCTTGCCCCCGAAAGGGCGGTGAGGCAGGGAGTACCCATGGCCCGCGCCTCGACGTTGCTGCTCCTCACCCTCGCGCTCGCGTGCGACTCGGGTGATGCCACCCAGGTGCTGGACGCGCGGATCATCACGACCGACGATGCGAACCCGCTGAGCACCGGCGAGTACGACACGCTGCGCATCTCGTGGGCCCAGGCGGGCTACGAGACGATCACCCGCGAGATCGACCTGTCCGGCGAGACCTTCGAGGTCCCCTTCGACTTCGACCCGATCGCCACGGCGAGGGTCCGCGTGGAGCTCAGTGGCCCGTCGGGTACCGTCCACGGGGCGCCCCCCGCGTTCCTGCCGGTCGCGGCCTATCCGTTCCTCTGGGTCGTGGTCGGCGAGCCCGGAACCTGTGCGGTGGTCCGCCGCTTCGATGCACGCGAGCCAGCCCGGTCGGACAGCGGCTACGTTCGGTGGGAAGGCTTCGTGCTCCAGTTCGGCGGTCTCGCCGCGTCGGGCTCGAGTGACCACGTCACTTTCTCGGACCTCTACTACGCCAGCGCCCCCGACCCGGACGGCACGCCGCTCCAAGGCTTGCCGGAGAGCGCGGGCCGGACTCGCGCCGCCGTCTTCGGCACGAAGGACGCGGTGGTGGTCAGCGAAGGCGGCGTCTGGCGCTACCAGCTCGATGGCGCGTCGGTCGAGGGCACCGAGCGAGCCGTCCCGATGACCCTCCACCCCAACGTGTCGATCGCGTCGGCGCTGGCTCGGAACGAGCTCGGGGTGGTCCTGGTGGCCGGCGGTGGCGACGACGCGATGCCGGCGCCCGACCTCGCCCGAGTGGCGGCCGACGGGCGGGTCACGCTCGGTGGTCTGGTCGGTGCCCGTGCCTTCCCGGGCGTGGCCCCCGCGGGCGACGACGCCATGGTCGTGGCGGGCGGCACCCGGGAGCCGGGGGCGGCGTTCGTCGAGTGGGTCGGTCTGGCCGACCTCGTGCCCATGCCGATCGACGAGCCGACCGAGCCCGCCGTTCGCCGCGACCCGCTCGTCTTCGAGGGGGAGAGCAGCCACTGGATCGTGGGCGGCACCGACGCCTCAGGCGTTCCGGTCACGACCAGCTGGGTTCTGAGCGGCTGCCCCGAATCGTGCACCCTCGCGCCTGGTCCCGACGTGGACCTGGGCACGGCGCCGCGGGCCGATGGTCTGACCCTCACCGACGGATCGTCGGTGTTCACGGCCGTCGAAGACGGCGGTTGGCATCTCGAGCCGGTCGCGCCGTTGGCCCAGGAGCGGCTCACGGCCGGGATCACGGTCTACGAGTCCGGCATGGTCTTCGTCCACGGTGGCCGAGACGCGGACGGCCCGCGGCTCGACGGCGAGCTCTGCTTCCCCGCGGCGCTCACTCCCCTCGATTGAGTACGAGCGTCGGTCCGCTGGGCCGCGGCGGGAAGGTGAGCGGGAACGTGCGGCGGTCCAGGTAGACCAGGGCCACGCCGAGCCCGGCGTAGACCACGGTGCCGACGAGCAGCGGCAGCGTGTCACCGGGCAGGGCCAGGTGCGCGTTCTCGAGGTGGGCGCCGACGTGGGCGAGCACCGCGATCAGGAGGCTCCCGCCGGTGCGCTCGACCAGCCAGGTGTAGAAGAGGCTGCCGCCGACGAAGAAGAGGAGCATCACCGGCATCAGGGTCAGCGGGACGTCCATCCCCAGGAACATCGGGATGTGCCAGAGCGCCCAGAGGACGCCGAGAGCCACGCTCCCGACGAACGCGCCATAGCGGGCTTTCAGCCGGGGAAGGGCGTAACCCCGCCAGCCGACCTCTTCGGCGATGGCGATGATCGGGATGGCCACCCATCGCCCGCCCTCGGGCAGGAGGAGCGCGGACCCCTCGTAGCCGGCGAGCTGCATCAGCACGAGCCCGCCGGCCAGCAGTAGCCCAGGGAGTAGGAGGGCGATCGCGACCCACTGAGGCCCGATGCGCCACCGAGCGAGCCTCCCGAAGAGTCGCCGAACGCCGGCGCGCCCTTCGGCCCGGGCAGTCTGAAGCACCGCGGCCACCATCGGCCCGAAGATCCCGAGCATCACGAACGGCAGGTAGGCGTCGGGGTTCCCGGGCAACAGGCCCTCCCGGGCAAGCACTCCGGGGATCTGCAGCGCCCACGTGAACGCGAAGGCCAGGACGAAGAACCCACGGACCGACGCGGCCCGCCCACCCGAGACGACTTCCATGGCCGAGCAGACATCGGGGGCACCGCTCAGGTTCCGCGCATCGACGGTAGGGGCGGTCGGCTGAGCGCTCGCTAGGCTGCGCGCCATGGGGAGGCTCTGGATCGCCGCGATGCTGGTCGCCGGCTGCTATCGCTCACACGAGCTGGGCCCGGCCGATCGGCCGATCCCGCGCGATGCAGGTACGGATCTCGGGCGCGATGCTCGCCCGCCCCGCGACCTCGCGCCGCCGGACCCGCCGGACCTGCCGCTTCGCGATGGGGTCTACTGGACGCTCGAGGAGACCGAGCCCTGGCTCAGCATCCCGCACGAGCTCGGCTGCATCGTCCACGAGGGCGGCCGCATCACCGTCGAGGTCGGCTACGCCATCGACACCCAGTGTGACCACGCCGGTCCGGTGACCGTCGACCGCGCCGGCGGCGGCACCTACGTCGTGCGGGCCTTCTATTGGCGGCGGCACGACCCCGACCCCGAGGCCTGCTCGGGCATCACCTGGGCCGAAGAGCGGCACCTGGTGGTCGAAGCGCCCGACGAGGGGACCTATCGCTTCGAGACCGCGACGGGCGGGGCCGTGGCGAGCGTCGCGGTGATGCGGGACTCCGCCGATTGCGCGGGAGGGGGCGAGGGGGCGCCCTGCGTCGTCGACTGCCAGTGCGCGGGCGATTTGGTCTGCGTTCCCGGGGTCGGCGATTTCGTCGAGTGCCACGGTGGTCGCTGCCAGCGGCCCTGCGACCTACCGAACGCACCCGAGGGCACGGTCTACGCGCCGCACCTCGATTGCCCACCGACCCACGCGTGCTCGAGCGCTTCCGGGCTCGCGGCACCGACCTGCGCGCCCTTGGCCGGCGATGGTTGCGCGGAGGTCCCGTCTCACTGTGGTCCGGGGACCGGCTGCCCGCCGATCGGCGTCATCAGCGAGTGCAGCTGGCAGATCGAGCTGAACGCGCGGGTCCGCCATCCCTGTGGCTCCGACGCCGACTGCGGCGAGGGCCTGCACTGCGTGGAGCACGAGACCGGCGAGCGGAGCTGCGAGATCCCCTGCTTCACCCACCGAATGGCCTGTCCGCCGATGCACGCGTGCTCGCCGACCCGCTGGGTCTGCGAGTGGCTCGGCGAGTGAGCTCGGTGAGGATCGTGCGACGCCGCGGTCGTTGATTTCCGGGCGGCCCAATCGGATAGTGCCGCGCGGGGTCCCACCCTTTGGAATGGGGTGACGCCCCAGAACCTCACGGATGCTGCGAAAGCTCGGAAAATACGAGCTCCTCGAGGAGATCGGCCACGGCGGCATGGCCACCGTGTATCGGGGCCGGGACGTGAACCTCGACCGCGAGGTCGCCGTGAAGGTGATGCACCCGCATCTGAGGAAGACGCCGGAGGCTCGCGCTCGCTTCACGCGAGAGGCGCGCAGCGTCGCCAAGCTGCGGCACCCGAACGTCCTCGAGATCTACGACTACGGCGGCGAGGACGAGGAAGAGGCGTACATCGCGGCGGAGCTGCTGACCGGCCCGACCCTCAAGGACTTCGTCGAGAAGACGCCTGCACTCCCGCCCGAGATCGCCGCCTGCTTCGGCATCCTCATCGCGAAGGCGCTCGCGGCCGCGCACGAGAAGCAGATCGTCCACCGCGACGTGAAGCCCGAGAACGTGCTCCTCCACGAGGACCGCACGGCGAAGCTCACCGACTTCGGCATCGCCCAGATGGTCGACGCCAACTCGTTCACCGCCACCGGGCAGATCCTCGGCTCGCCGGGTCACATGGCGCCCGAGCAGATCGAGGGGGGCCGGATCGGCCCGCGGACCGACATCTTCTCCCTGGGCACCGTCCTCTACTTCATGGCCCTGCGGCGCCTCCCCTTCACCGGGAGGAACCCGCACCAGGTGCTCAAGCGCATCGTGGACGGCGAGTACCCGGACCCGCTCCGTACCGATCCGCGCATCGGCAGCCGCTTTGCCGAGCTCATCGACAAGGCGATGGCCAAGGACCCCGAGGCCCGCTTCGAGACGGCGGCCGAGGTCCAGGCGGCCCTCGAGAGCTTCCTCGGCGAGCTCGGCATCGAGGAGCCGGAGGCGCTGCTCGAGGAATTCCTAAAGGATCCCGAGGGGGAAGCGGAGAAGATCAAGCAACGCACGCTGGCTCGCCTGGCCGAGCTGGCGAAGCAGGCCGCCGCCAAGGACGACCGGGCGAACGCGCTCCGCCACTGCAACCGGATCCTGGCCCTCGACGACGGCAACGAAGAGGCGCTGGCGCTCGTCGAGTCGATGGGGGCCGCGAGCCGGCGCCCGAAGATCGCCATCGCGATCGCCGCCATCGTCGTCCTGGGCGCGGTCGGTGCCTATGCCGCCGCGACCCGACCGGCCGACCCGGAGCTCCCAGCGGTCGTCGACGTCGAGGACGCTGGTGTGGACGCGGCGATCGAGCCGGAGGACCTCGGGGTCGAGGTCGACGCCGGAGAAGCCGAGGAAACACCGGTCGCGGACGCCGGTCGACCCAGCAAGCTCCAGCCGATCACCAGCATGGCGGTCACCGCGCCCCGCGGAGTGAAGCGGCGTGTGGTGTTCCGTCCGATCCCCCAGAACGTCCAGATCGCGGTCGATGACGGGGAATTCCGCCCCTATGGGCCCGCGTTCCGGGAGGTCGAGCTGCTTCCGGGACCCCACCGCTTCCGCTTCCAGGCCAGCTGCTGTGAGCCGATGGATCTCCGCATCCAGATTCGACCCGGCCGCGAGCCCTATTACCTGGAGCGCACACTCCAGTTCCGCCCGGCCTTCCTCTTGGTCCAGTCCAACGTGATGCCGGCCGTGGTCGACGTCGCGGCGAGCTCGGGCGCACCAGCGGCCCGGGGAAGGGCAGGCACTTCGTTCTACGTTCCGCTCGGCGGGCCGGAAGAGGTGCGCCGCTTGACCGTGACAGCGGAAGGTGGGGGAGTCTATACAGAGAACGTCCGTCTCTATGCAGGCCGGCCGACCCAAGTCAGGGCGCAGATCGACGCGCCGGGGGAGGGCGGCTCCGACTGAGGTCGTTCCCAGGACGCGGACTGGCCCCATGAATCTCCGGATCAAGTTCGCGTTGGCGCTCGTGGCCTTCCTCCTGGGAGGGGTTCCGTCGAGCGTTCGGGCCGACGAAGTCGAGGACTTCGAGCAGGCCCGACAGGCGTACGAGACCCAGGACTTCGCGCGGGCGGTCAGCCTCTTCGAGTCCATGGTGGGCGGCGCGACCCCGCGAATTCGCAACCCGATCCTCATTCTCGAGTCTCGGAAGTACTTGGCCGCGGCGTACCTCTTCGTGGATCGTCGCGAGGACGCGAAGGAGCAGTTCGCCGCCCTCCTGCGGGCCGATTCCGCCTACGAGCTCGACCAGTACGCCTTTCCAGACGCCGTGATCACTCTCTTTCGCGAGGTCAAAGAAGACATCGCCGAGGAACTGGCCGAGGCGGAGCGCCAGCGTCGCGAGGCCGACGAGCGACTCCGTCGGGAGGCGCTCGAGCGCGATCTCGCCCAGCAAGAGCGGATCGCCAGGCTCGAAGAGCTCGCCCGGCAGGAGGTCGTGGAGGACCGGAACAGCCGGCTGGTGGCTACACTCCCCTTCGGTGTCGGGCAATTCCAGAACAATCACCTGACCTTGGGCCGTTTCTTCGCGGTCTCCGAGGCCACCCTGATCGCCGGCACCTTCGCGACCTGGGGGGTGCACCAATGGGCGAAGAACCAGATCGACGAGTTCCCCGGCAGCCAGGCCCGGCTCGAGCGCATCGGGACGGCCATGCGCGGCCTGAACTACACATTCTTCGGGCTGACCGCGGCCCTCGTGGTCATCGGCATCATCGACAGTCACGTCCGCTTCGTCCCGGTTCACCGGGAGGTTCGTGAGCGGGAGCTCCCCGAAGACCTCACCCAGCCCCTCCCCGAGCGGGGGCCGAGCGCGACGCTGAGCCTGGGCGCGGGATCCCTCCAGTTCCGTCTCGATTTCTGATCGAAGCGGCCGGCTTTCGAAGCCATCGGGATCACGGCAGATCTCGCGGACACGCGTGAGCAACCGCCCCAAAGGATCGGAAAAGCTCGAAAATTCGACCGGCTCCAGCTTGACAGAGGGGGCTTCCCCGGTATCTTTCGCCTCCCTCGAAGCCGGGGGTGCGATTTCCGTCGTGCGTGTTGGGTGCGAATAGCCCTGTAAACACGGCACAAAGTGGGTCGCCTACCAAGGACTCTGCAGCGAAATGCCGACCATCAACCAGCTCATCCGTAAGGGCCGCAAGAAGATCCGTGAGAAGACGGACTCGCCCGCCCTTCAGGGATGCCCCCAGAAGCGTGGCGTCTGTGTCCGCGTCTACACCACGACGCCCAAGAAGCCGAACTCGGCTCTCCGTAAGGTCGCGCGTGTGCGCCTCTCCAACGGGATCGAGGCGACGACCTACATTCCGGGCGAGGGTCACAACCTCCAGGAGCACTCCGTGGTCCTGATCCGGGGCGGTCGTGTGAAGGACCTTCCCGGTGTTCGCTACCACGTCGTTCGCGGCACCCTCGACGCCACCGGCGCCGGCGGCCCGTCGAACACCAACAAGGCCAACCGCACCCAGCGCCGTTCCAAGTACGGCGTGAAGCGCCCGAAGAACTGAGACCATGAGCCGTCGCAAGCAGGCAGAGCGCCGTCCCATCACGCCGGACGCCAAGTACAAGGACAAGCTGGTCGCGAAGTTCGCGAACATCCTCATGTCCGGTGGCAAGAAGTCCACCGCCGAGAAGATCCTCTACGGAGCCTTCGACATCATCGAGGAGCGCTACCGCGAGCAGCCGATCGAGGTGTTCCGTCGTGCCCTCGACCAGGTGAAGCCCAAGGTGGAGGTCAAGAGCCGCCGCGTCGGTGGTGCCACCTACCAGGTGCCCGTCGAGGTCCGGAACGACCGCCGCACCAGCCTCGCGATGCGTTGGCTCGTGTCCTACAGCCGCGCCCGCGGTGAGAAGTCCATGACCGAGCGCCTCGCCGCCGAGCTCATGGAGGCCTCGCAGGGCCGTGGCAACGCGGTCAAGAAGCGCGAAGACACCCACAAGATGGCCGACGCCAACAAGGCGTTCGCCCACTACCGCTGGTGAACCCTACGGCCTGCTCTTCGGAGCGGGCCTTTTTCACTTCCCTCATTTGGAGCCCAACCCGCCTAGATGATTCTGCGCCCATAAGAGAGACCTGCCGGAAAGACCGCTGGGATTTCGGGAAGCACCGCTTCCGACCCACGACCGAGCCGTTCTCCAGAGCCTTCCCGAATGAAAAGCGACCCAAGGGTGGTCGCTGGCTCGGGGGGGCTTTGTTGCGTTCAGGCCTCGGATTTCCGACCGACCCGTTTCTCTCGCGCCTTCCTCTACGCACCGAGATTCCAAATGCCCCGCCAGTACCCACTCCAGCGCACGCGCAACATCGGCATCATGGCGCACATCGATGCCGGTAAGACGACGACCACCGAGCGGGTCCTCTACTACACGGGCGTCAACTACAAGATCGGTGAGGTCCACGACGGCGCCGCGACCATGGACTACATGGAGCAGGAGCAGGAGCGAGGGATCACGATCACCTCGGCCGCGACGACCTGCTTCTGGCGCCCGAAGACCGGTCTGTTCGCGGACGAGCAGTTCCGCATCAACATCATCGACACGCCGGGCCACGTGGACTTCACCATCGAGGTGGAGCGCTCGCTCTTCGTGCTCGACGGCGCGGTCGCGGTCTTCGACGGCAAAGAGGGCGTCGAGCCCCAGTCCGAGACCGTCTGGCGTCAGGCGGACCGCTATGGCGTCCCGCGCATCTGCTTCGTCAACAAGATGGACAAGGCGGGCGCGGACTTCCCGCGCGCGCTCCAGACCATCAAGGACCGCCTCGGCGCCCCCGCCCTGGCGGTTCAGCTGCCTCTGGGGTCCGAGGACGAGCTCCGCGGCGTCATCGACCTGGTCGCGATGAAGGCCATCGAGTTCAAGGACGACAGCCTCGGCGCCGAGTTCGAGCTCGTCGACATCCCCGAGGAGTTCGCGCTCCAGGCCGAAGAGGCCCGCCAGGTGCTCATCGAGACCTGCGCCGAGATCGACGAAGAGCTCGAGGCCCGCTTCCTCTCGGACGACATGGACTTCTCCGAGCAGGACATCAAGGGCGCGCTCCGCAAGGGCACCCTGGCTCACAAGGTCGTCCCGGTCTTCTGCGGCTCGGCCTTCAAGAACAAGGGCGTCCAGCAGCTCCTCGATGGCGTCATCGACTACCTGCCGGCCCCGAGCGACCTCCCGCCCACCAAGGGCCACGATGTCCGCGACCCCGAGAAGGAAGTCTTCCGTGAGGTGAGCGACGACGCTCCCTTCGCGGCATTGGCGTTCAAGATCATCAACGACGACTACGTCGGTCAGCTGACCTTCCTGCGCGTCTACTCGGGCAAGCTCGAGAGCGGCACGGCCGTCCTGAACGTGACCACCGGCAAGAAGGAGCGCATCGGCCGCCTCCTTCGCATGCACGCGAACTCACGGGAAGAGAACAAGGACGTCTTCGCCGGGCAGATCATCGCCGCCGTCGGCCTGAGCAACGTCACCACGGGCGACACGCTCTGCGACCCGAAGCACCCGATCCTGCTCGAGCGTATGGAGTTCCCGGACCCGGTCATCTCGGTGGCCATCGAGCCGCGGACCCAGGCCGACTCCAAGAAGCTCGGCGAGGCGCTCGCCAAGCTCCAGAAGGAAGACCCCAGCTTCCGCGCCCACACCGACGAAGAGACCGGCCAGACCATCATCAGCGGGATGGGCGAGCTCCACCTGGAGATCATCGTCGACCGGCTGAAGCGCGAGTTCAAGGTCGAGTGCAACGTCGGCGCCCCGCAGGTCGCCTACCGCGAGCAGCTCATCAAGCGGGTCAAGGCCGAGGGCAAGCTCAAGAAGCAGTCCGGCGGTCGCGGCATGTTCGGCCACGTCTGGATCGAGTGCGGTCCGACCGACGAAGCCGGCCAGGGCTACGTCTTCGAGAACGGCATCACCGGAGGCACGGTCCCGAAGGAGTTCATCGGGAGCGTCGAGAAGGGCATCGGCGACGCGATGAGCCGTGGCGTCCTCGCCGGCTTCCCGGTCATCGACGTCTGGGCCCGTCTCTTCGACGGCAGCTACCACGACGTGGACTCCAGCCAGGCGGCCTTCGAGATCGCCGGTTCCCTCGCCTTTCAGGAGGCCGCCAAGCTCGCGGGGGTCCAGCTCCTCGAGCCGATGATGGCCGTCGAGGTCCGAACTCCCGAAGAATACATGGGCGACGTCATCGGCGACTTGAACAGCCGACGCGGATCTGTCAGCTCCATGGACTCGGTCGGCAACCTGCAGGTCATCAAGGCCTTCGTCCCGCTGGCCGAGATGTTCGGTTACGCCACCGACCTGCGCTCGAAGACGCAGGGTCGAGCCGTGCATTCGATGCACTTCCACGAGTATTCCGCCGTGCCTCAGGGCGTGGCCGACGAGATCGTCGCCAAGACGCGCGGTTACTGAGCCGCCACCAACACTTTCGCTTCCAAGTAGGAGAGCAGCACCATGGGTAAAGAGAAGTTCGTTCGCGACAAGCCGCACATCAACGTCGGGACCATCGGTCACATCGACCATGGCAAGACGACGCTGACCG
>CAYXAP010000091.1:0-23299 GCA_964462035.1 uncultured Sandaracinus sp. | reverse complement strand
CCGACGACACCGTCTGCACCAACGGTGGGTTGTTCGTGTTCTCCCACGCCGTCGATGGCGTGTACTCGATCGACACTCGCGCCCCGCCTCCCGATGTCACCGACGTCAGCAGGCCCGCCCCGCGACTCTGCCCGGCCGTAGGATGAATTTCATGCGGCGCCGTGCCCCCCCAGCCATTCTGCCGAGCGACATCGTCCTTTCCATCTCCGTCGAAGTCTGCGTGACGAATTCTGGAAATATCTATCCGCGCGCCGCCGACACGGTTGTTTACAAAGAAGGAAGGGCCCGCCGTCGGCGCCGAAAAACTACCATCTCCATTCGAAACATGAATCCAGTGTGGCCGCGTCGCACCCCAGCCCTCCTGCCAAGCGATATCAGTAGAGCCGTCGCCATTAAAATCTCCATAGGAGATGCGAGACAGATCGATATTGGCGCCGTCAACCGTGTTGTGAACGTAGAACGATGGACCGAGCGCTGCCGGTGCAAAAGTTCCGTCCCCACGGGACAGATAAATCTCATGCGGCGTTACTGTTCCCCAGCCGCGCTGATACGCAACGTCTGTTGCGCCATCTCCATTAAAGTCTTGATATCGGATTCTATTCAAGTCCATGCGCGCGCTGCTAGGACTCGCGTAGATATTGAAAGACGGACCCTCCACAGGCTCCGAAAATGTGCCATCACCGTTCGACAGAAAAATTTGCTGAGCTTCGGTGCTGCCCCAGCCGCGCTGATAGACGATGTCCATCGCCCCGTTCCCGTCGAAATCTCCGTACCGAATTCGTGCGAGATCCACACCGGCGCCGTCAATGCCGTTGTAGACGTAGAAGGACGGACCATTGATTGGATCAGCAAATGTCCCATCGCCGTTGGACAGATAGATCTTGTGAGGCTGGGTACTCCCCCATCCGCCCTGGTACGCGACATCACAACGCCCATCCCCATCGAAGTCACTGTGCCTGATTCGTGAGAGATCAATTCTGGCGCCATCGGTACTGTTATTAACAGAGAAAAGCGGACCGGAAATTGGCCCCTCAAAGGTGCCGTCACCATTCGAGAGGTACACATGATGTGGAGCAGATCCGCCCCAGCCACCCTGATACGCTATGTCTGTCAACCCATCCGCATTGAAGTCGCAGTGGTGCAATCTCGATAGATCGATTAGAGCACCAGCAACACTATTGCCTACGTAAAAGGCGGGTCCACTGATGGGATCTGAGAATGTTCCGTCGGGTTTTGCGAAGAAGATGCTGTGATCGCCTTTGAAACCCCAGCCGTCTTGTCGAACGATATCGGTTCGACCATCTCCGTTGAAGTCGCCGTACATGACGCGGGTGAGGTCCACCGTTGCTCCGCCGTCGGAGTTGTTGACGAACGAGCTTGGGCCGTTTAGCGGCGCGTCTGCGGCCCCTGAGGCCTCTGGGGTGTAGCCGAGTGCCGTTGGAGGAAGGGCCGTGCCACCGGTCACGGAGCCAGACGTGTCCAGTGTCGCATCTCGGCCGTACTGCTGGACCCAGTCGAGCAGCGACCGCGCGCTGCCCGCGCTCGTCGTGTAGTCGAGTGCGTAGGCCCGGAGGCGCTGGCCGCTGACCTTCACGTCGACGGTCTTGAGGCGGTAGCGGGTGTGGGCGAGGCCGGCGCCGGTGGCGAACCTGAGGGGGTCGGGGCGGAGCTCTCGGTGGAAGTCGACGTGGACGTCGCCGTAGTCGAGGGCGGCGGGGTAGCAGTCGTCGGCGCCGTCGCACCACCAGCCGTACCAGGCGCTGTTGCCGTGGACGTCGACGACCTGGCGCAGGCCCCAGCGGTAGGTGCCCTTGGTGGTCTCGAAGACCGGCGTGAAGATGGCGCGGGTGCCGTCGCGCTGCCACATGGTCCAGGTGTTGGCGGTGGCGTCGTAGGCCACCTTCGCGAAGCTCTCGATGCGGCTGGTGTGGGTGCCGCCGGCGGCGCAGCTCGCCGAGACCATGCCCTCCGTGCACGCCAGCAGCTCCTGGCCGCCCAGCAGGAAGGTGTCGGTCGCGTCGTACTTCGGCGCCCCCGAGCGGTTCTGGGTCCGCTCGACGGTGTCGAAGCCCGTCAGGCTCCAGCCCACCCCCACCAGCCCGTTGCCGCCGCTCGAGCTATACGAGAGCGACACCCCCGGCGTCACCCCACGGTACGCCGGCAACTCCAGCGCGATGCCGTCCTGGTAGCTCCCGTAGAACCCGTTCGTCGACCCCTGACCCTGCGCCGGTGTCGCCAACACGACCCCCACCACCAAGGCGACCACGAACCCACCGACCCACTGCATCCATCCACGCATGCCACCATACTGTGCAAGGCTCGGACCACCCTATTTCCCCTGCCTTTTCCTCGAAAACCCCAGCTCCACCGTCAAGCGCTTTGACGATCCCTTGGACAGTGTCTCGAATTTGGGCGCGAGCTCGAACGCTCCAACCAACTCTATCCTGGCTGGGCGACACCTACGTCTGGACCGCTGAACTAGAGCCTGATCCAGGTCGGGCGTAAGTGGAGACCCTTGCACTCGAAGATCGGCCGTGATCCATTGGGCCATGGCCCTCTCGCAAGACCTCAAGGAGCGGATCGTTCGCAGCGTCGTGGACGAAGGCTTCTCCCAGGCGGACACCGCGCGTCGTTTCATGACGACGGAGGCGACGGTGAGTCGGACGATGAAGGCGTACCGGGAGCGCGGGACGGTGGCGCCGAAGGAGTTCACGCCGGGGCCGCCGCCAAAGCTGGAGCCGGTCCATCTCGAGTGGCTGCGGGCCAAGATGGAGGAGTCGCCCTTCCTCAGCACCTACGAGCTCACGCCGCTGTTCAACGAGGCGTTCCCCGAGGTCACCGTGCACCGGTCGACGGTACTGCGAGCGCTCCATCGAATGGGCTTCTCGGTAAAAAAAAGACCAGCCTCGCGCCGCAAAGGTTCACGGAAGCACTGAGAGTCGCAAGGCAGGCGTTCTTCTGGAACGTCCAACCAAGCGTCGACGCGAAGGACGCGATCTTCATCGACGAGACCGGCTGTCATCCCGGCATGGGTCCGCTCCGAGGTTGGGCGCCAGTAGGCGAACGTCTGCTCGCGCCCGAGGCCGCCTACTCCGGAGGTCGGCGACTCTCGTTGGTCGCGGCCATGGACATCCACGGCATCCGCCGCCACGCCATCGTCGAGGGAGGAGTGAAGGGTCCAGACTTCCTCCATTTCATTCGTTCGGTGCTCGGGCCCTCGCTCCGCCCCGGCAAGGTCGTGGTGATGGACAACCTCCGGCTTCACAAGAACCCGGCCGTGATCGACTTCCTCGAAAGGCGCCGCTGCCGCGTGGTCTTCATCCCACCCGACAGCCCCGACACGAATCCGATCGAGCTCGCGTTCTCGAAGCTCAAGCACCTCGTCCGGAAAGCTGCGGCCAGGTCGCTCACCGCCCTGCGGCTCGCCTTCGACCAAGCGTGCGCCGCCATCACACCGCGCGATGCTCGAAACTATATCCATCACGCCGGGTACTGGTGACTTACGCCTGACCTGATCCGTGCTCTAGTTGTGATGTCCCAACACGTCGTTGAGGGTTGAGGTTGCCCACCTGGGCCCCTTCGGAGACGGTGGTTTTTGCCGAACTACCAACCCGAAGAGGAGGACCCAGATGGACATCCACAGTGGTGCCCGAACATGTCCCGCAAGTCGAGCCCTGATGGTGCAGCGGCGTGCGGAAGGGTGGACCAAGGTCGCCATCGCCGAGGCTGCAGGAGTCAGCGAGCAGACCGTCTACAAGTGGCTGAAGCGCTACGACGAAGAGGGACCGGAAGGGCTCCAAGACCGGAGCTCGCGACCACATCGGAGCCCGCGTCAGACGCCGCCGGAGCGCCGAAAGCTCGTGCTCGAGCTTCGACGGACGCGAATGTGCGGCCGGGACGTGGCCAACCAGCTGAACATGCCCCGCTCGACCGTCGCTCGCATCATCAAGCGAGCGGGGCTGTCGCGTGCCCGAGACCTCGAGCCGAGAGAGCCGGTCGTCCGCTACGAGCGCGAACGGCCGGGCGAGCTCGTGCACCTGGACATCAAGAAACTCGGGCGCTTCAAGCAGCCCGGGCATCGAGTGACCGGCAACCGGACCGGCCAGTCGAGCGGGCGCGGCATCGGCTGGGAGTACGTCCACGTCGCCATCGACGACGCGACGCGGCTCGCCTACGCCGAGGTCCTCGCGGACGAGAAGGCCCCGACCGCTGCCAGCTTCCTCGCTCGTGCAGCCGAGTACTTCGCCGACCACGGCATCCTACGCATCGAGCGGGTGATGACCGACAACGGCGCCTGCTATCGGTCACGGCTCTTCCGAGCCGGCGTCCTGCAGCTCGGCGCCCGGCACATCTTCACTCGCCCCTATCGACCGCAGACGAACGGCAAGGCCGAGCGCTTCATCCAGACCCTGTTCCGGGAGTGGGCCTATCGCCGGCCCTACCAGACCTCAGGTCACCGCCGACGGGCGCTCGCCGGCTTCCTTCGTCGCTACAACTACAGGCGCGGTCACGGTAGCCTCAGCGACGAACCGCCACTGCTCTGGCTCCTCAACAAGGTCTTGGAGCGTCACATCTAGTTCTCGCAGAGAGAAGGCCGCTGGCCGGGCCTTGGCAAGAACCGGCTGGTCCGTCTACGCCTCGCGCCTTCCTAGACCCCAATCAAGTGCCTGAAAAACCGACGTCGTTGGAATTCACCTGAAAAGCCCGGTGTTGCTGGGGTTGCGACACCAACCAACGACACCGGAGAGAGCTTTTCAGGTGAGCCGAAGAATACGCCGGGCGAAGGCACGAGACGAGCGAAAGCTCGCGCGACGACGACGAGCCCCGAGAGGCGGACAGACACGAGGAGGCGCAGGCCCCGAGCTCGCGGGCAACCCGCGGCTCGAGATGGCGGAGCGGACGCGAGCGATCCCGTACGGCGGCGTGGGGACCATGTTGAAGCTCGCGCGAGACGTCGGGCTGGTCGCGAAGCTCGATCGGGAGCTCGACGTGATCCAGCGACCGCAGCCCTACACGGACTCCGATCACGTGATGAACATCGCGCTCAACGTGCTCTGCGGCGGCCGCGTTCTCGACGACATCGAGATCCGTCGCAACGACCTCGCGTACCTCGACGCACTCGGTGCTCGCTGCATCCCCGACCCGACGACTGCCGGCGACTACTGCCGCTGCTTCGACGCCGAGGCCGTGCTGCGGCTGATGCTGATCATCAACGACATCCGCGTCGAGATGTGGCGACGGCAGGGAGCCGACTTCCTCGGCCAGACGGCGCGCATCGATGCGGACGGCTCACTGGTTCGCACCGACGGCCAGTGCAAGGAGGGATGGACGTCACGTACAAGGGCGCGTGGGGCTACCACCCACTGGTCGTATCGGTCGCCCATACGCAGGAGCCGCTGTTCATCCTGAACCGAGGGGGCAACCGACCATCGCACGAGAATGCGGTCCACCTGCTCGACGAGTCGATCGAGCTCGTTCGTCACGCAGGTTTCGAGGACATCCTCCTGCGAGGCGACACCGACTTCTCGCAGACGGAGTACCTGGACGGCTGGGACGAGGACCGCGTGCGCTTCGTCTTCGGCTACGACGCCCATCCGAACCTGGTGAGGACGGCGAATGCGCTCGATGAGGGCGAGTACGAGCGGCTCGAGCGAGAGGCGGAACGTGTTCGTAACGAAGCGGCGTACGAAGCAGCCGAGGGTCCGGGATCGCATCGTCCGCGAGCGCGGCTTCAAGAACTTCGTGCTGTCCCACGAGGACGTCGCCGAGTTCGAGTACCAGCCGACCAGCACCGACAGGGCCTACCGCATGATCGCGCTGCGGAAGACCATCGACGAAGAGCGTGGGCGACTCTGCATGGGCACCCACACCCGCTACTTCTTCTACATCACCAACGTGCGGGATATGACTGCCGACCAGGTCGTCCGCGAGGCCAACGACCGCTGCAACCAGGAACGGCTCATCGAGCAGCTCAAGAGCGGCGTGTGGGCGCTCCACTGCAGACCCTCATGTGGATCCCCGTCCAAGTCCTCCGCACCGGTCGGCGGCTCGTCCATCGAGTCCTGACCTGGCGTCCCGAGCTGTCGATCCTCTTCCGTCTGGACCGCGCTCTCGACACGAGCTGAACCGAGGCCTGCCCGAAGCACTTCGGCCCGGGCAGGTCGGCTCCTACCTCACAACCCGCTCGCCTCGAAAGGACCCCGCCACCACCAGCGACAACGCACGCTCCCTCTGGGCTACGCCCGAGGGAGAACTGCGCATCGCGGCGGACCGGGAGCGAAGATGCCCGGCGTCGTCTCGTCAGGCGCTTGATTGGGGGCTAGAGACTCGCCGCCATGGTTTCATCAAGAGCTCGAGCGTCGCGCCGGTCGGGTTCGACGACGGGCGAGGTGTGTACGAGGAGCTCGAGGCGCTCCCGGCTGGCCGTCGCAGCTGCGGATGGGCAGCGGAGTATCACAAGGACGGCCGGACGATTTATGTCTTGGTCGCGGAGCGCCATGGCGGGCACGCGTTCGTCGAGCTGGCCGGTCGTACGTTCGAGCGGATGACCAGGGACGACACGCTGATGCAACTGAACGCAATCGTCGTCGCCCTCGCCAATGTCACCCGCGCGGTGGGCGGATTAGGCACCTTCGAGCCCCCCTTTGCCCCGGTGACCCTGCACGACGTGGTGCACAACGTAGGTCAGACACCCGATGAACCGGCCGTTCCGGCCCTTCTCGCGCTGATCTCGACCGAGGAGATGGAGGAGAGGAGCGCGTGCACCCTCCCGCACTACACCTGCCAACCGGCTGGAGGGTACTGGCTCCTGGAGCACGACGACTTTCGGTCTTGAGTCTGGAGTCGCGGAAAATCGGCTGCGTCAGTCTCGACGCCCCAGGCAATCAGCCGCCGCGGACCCCCTGATGCCTGGCAGCAACGTCGATCCGGATGTTGCAGAGCTGACATCGTTAACTATTGTTATAATATTGCTACGCGAGCAGGATTCGCACTCATGGTTCTATTGCCACCCCATCGTCAGGCAGTCGTCCCTTGGTGACCGCGCTCCGAATTCTGGTGATCGATGACAGCCGCACGGCACTCAAGGCGGCCGAGCTCGCGCTCGCCCCCCACGAGGTCAAGTCGATCTCCAAGTTCATCGATCTGCAGCCAGCTCTCACCGAGTTCCAGCCGCAGGTAGTGGTGCTCGACCTCGAGATGCCGGGGTTTCGCGGCAAGCACTTCGCCCGCTTCATCCAACGGTACTGCGAGGAACCGCCACCCATCGTCTTGCACACCAGTCGCCCGGAAGCGGTGATGCGCCCCAAACAGATCGAGCTCGGGTGTGCTGCCGCCGTAAGCAAGAGCAGCAGCGGAGCCACGCTCCGTGCCGCCGTCGAACGGGTCCACCGAGGGGGTTGAGCCGTGGAGGACTTGGTCGCGCGCCTGAGAGCGCTCGAGCGACAGGTGGTCGCTCTTCGCTCCGCGCTCGCAGCGGAGTCCGGGCCATTACTCCCCGACCAGCCCTTCTGGACCCTCGAGATCCAAGCCGGGTCCGAGTGGTATCTGTTTCCCACCGAACCCGTCGCGGAGGTGGCCGCGATGGTGTGGTGCGAACCGATCCCCGAGTCACCGGCGTGGGCGATCGGCTCGTTCAGCTACCGAGGGAGGAGCGTCGTCGCGATCGACCTCGCGCAGCGCCTCGGCGGCGAGGCAACGCCCATCTCCCCGAGCCTCGTGATGGTGCTGATGAAGCCTCCCGCGCCCATCGCGCTCGTGGTTCGAGCGGTCGGCGAACTCACCCGGGTAGACCCCGGCGACGTTCAGCCGCTGCCAGGCGGGGTCCCTGCCGCCCCGTTTTTGCTCGGCTGGCTGAGCGCGGGAGAGCACCAGCGACATCTCATCTCACCTGCGGCACTGCAGCAGTATCTGATCATCGAAGGCCCGAGCGATGACTGAACCGCTCGAGCGAGTCGAAGCACTACT
This sequence comes from uncultured Sandaracinus sp., assembly GCA_964462035.1. Classification (GTDB taxonomy): domain Bacteria; phylum Myxococcota_A; class Polyangia; order Polyangiales; family Houyiibacteriaceae; genus UBA1660. The sequence continues at coordinate 15,334 of CAYXAP010000091.1, read as the reverse complement.
CGAGCGACGCTTCGGCATGTCGATGCTGGACAGCCGACGTGCCGAGCTGCGCCTGGAGATGCTCCGCGTCGGTGAGGGCAAGCTGGACCGCGGGTGCGCTCGCGTCATCACGGACCCCGCGACCGCGGCGACGGTCGCGAGTTCGATCATGGTCGGTGAGACCTACCTCTTCCGTGGCCCCGGACACTACCGGGCCTTGCGCACGTTGGCGGATGAGCGCGCTCGGGAGGGCGGCGGCCTTGCCGTTCTGTGTGCCGGCTGCGCCTCGGGTGAAGAGGCGTGGTCGGCGGCCGCGGTGTTGCGCCAAGCAGGCGTGGCTGGCGCCTCGGTCGTTGGCTGGGATCTTTCCGACCACCGCATCGCCCAGGCCCGACGCGGAGCCTTCTCCCGGTGGTCGGCCCGCACCGGTCTGATGGGGTACGGGCGCTGGTTCTCTCGTCGATCCGCCAAGTTGGTGCCGACGCCCGAACTGGCCCCACTGGTACGATTCGAGACCCGCAACCTGCTCGACCCGCTCCCGACCGATCGACGATTCGACGTCGTGTTCTTCCGGAACGTGGCCATCTACTGGTCCCGCAGCCGCGGGAGCGCGGTGGCCGCGAGACTCGGTGCGCTCTTGACCGAAGGGGGCATGCTCCTCCTCGGCGCCGCCGATCCTTCACCGGCAGACGCTGGCCCGCCCGCGAGCGGTGTGTCCACCCACTACGTGGAGGGTGGCAAGATCGTCCGGTTTGCGAACCCGCCGTCGGGCGCCATCGAGGCTGGCCCCGCCCTCCCCTTTATCAGCAGGACTGCTGAGCCCACCCCGCCCGAGCCCAGTCTTCCCGCCTCCGATCTTGTCGATTCGGACGCCGAGCGCCTCGTGGAGGCGGAGCGACTCGCGAGCCGTGGACTCTACGACGTGGCGCTGAGACGGCTCGATCGGCTCGAGGGAACCGAGGCGTGCTTCCTGCGCGGGGTCATCGCCCTCGCGCAGGGCGATCGAAGCGCGGCCGCGGACTTCTTTCGCCGCTGTGCGTACGAGTCTTCCGACCCCAAGTACCGCCACTGGCTCGGCATCGCGACCACTCAGCCGGCGAGCGCCACATGACGGGGGCCGATGACATGAGCCCGACCGGCCACGAGGCGTTCCGGAGAGTGTCGGACGAAGAGCTCCTGCGCGCCCGCGCCTCGAGGTTGGCCGAGGGCGTCGGCCTCGATGGCCGCGCGCCGGAGGCGACGATACGGGTGGTCGCCGCTCGGAGAGCAGACCTGCTGCTGGCGTTCCCCATCGACCGGGTGAGAGAGGTACGGAGGGCTCGCATCCGCACGGTGCCTCGCGCGCCGAGCCAGATCGTCGGGCTCTTCGCGAAGAGTGGGGAAGTCTACTGTGCCATCGACGTACAGCCGTTGCTCGGCTCCACGATGGCGGTCGCGAGCGGCGACACGGTTCTGGTCGCCCTCTTGACGTCGGAGCGCGGCACGCTCGGGGTCCGCATCGACGTGGTGACCGAAGCCATGGAAATCCCGACCTCCGAGATCGAGCGAGGACTGGACCCGCAGACCCCATTCTTGCGCTCGGTGACCTCCGGCATGGTGTCGCTCGTCGATGTCGACGCGCTGATGCGCAACCCGCTCTTCCACATCGGAAGCGGCCAACCCACGAGCGGCCCGACCGGCCCTCGGCAGCCCTGATGGAGTTCCCGTGTTCGAAAGACTGACGCTCGGCAAGCGGATGGCCGCCGGCTACGTGCTGGCGACGATCCTCATGCTCGTAATCAGCGGGCTCGCCTACCAGAGCATCGATCACCTGATCGAGACCAGCGACTGGGTGACTCACACGCACGAGGTGATCGAAGAGCTCGAGGGCGTCCTCTCGGGGCTCAAGGACGCCGAGACCGGTCAGCGTGGGTTCCTGCTCACCGGGAGCGAAGCCTATCTCCAGCCGTTCAACGAAGCGGGACCGGTGATCGAGCAGAAGCTCGACCACGTCACCGAGCTGACCTCGGACAACGACCGTCAACAGCAGCGCATCTCCAGGCTCCGGGATCTCATCAAAGAGAAGATGGACGAGCTCGAGGAGACCATCGAGCTCCGGCGTCACACCAGCTTCGAGGCCGCGCTAGAGGTAGTCCTTACGGACCGCGGCAAGACCACGATGGACCGAATCCGCAGACTCGTGTCGAGCATGGAAGACGAGGAGCGCCGGCTACTCGAGCGGCGGGAGAAGGCGGCGAGCGACGGAGCCGCCGTTGCCGTCAACACCATTCTCGCGTCGGCGGGCGTCGGGCTCCTGTTGATGTTTGCGTTCTCGTACGGCTTGTCCCGTTCGGTGGCGCGGCGGGTTGGCTCTGCCATCGAGGCCATCGAGAAGACGGGGCGGGAGCTGGTCGCGACCACCTCGCAACAGGCAGCCGCGGTGAGGCAGACCGTCGCCGCGGTCAGCGAGACCGCGACCATACTCGCGGAGGTCCAGCAGACCTCCGAGCTGACCACCACCAAGGCAGGGATCACCGTGGAGGCCGGCGGACAGAGCATCGCCAAGAGTCAAACGGCCACCCAGGCGGTGGAGCAGGGCATGCAGTCGATGCAGCAGATCCGCGAGGACGTCAGTCGCATCGCTGGCAACATCCTCGAGCTCAGCGAGAAGAACATCAGCATCGGGGAGTTCGTGCAGAGCGTGAACCTGCTCGCGGAGCAGTCGAACCTGCTCTCGGTCAACGCCGCCATCGAAGCCGCCGAGGCCGGAGAGCACGGTCGCCGATTCGCCGTGGTCGCCGGTGAGGTGAAGGCGCTGGCCGAACAGTCCAAGCTCGCGACGAAGCAGATTCGCGACATTCTCGCCGACGTCCAGAAGTCGTCGAACATGTCGGTGATGGTGACCGAGCAGGGCACCAAGCGCGTCGAGGAGGGAACCAAGGTGATCGGTCTCCTGGGCGATGTCATCGAAGAGCTGGCGCAGAGCATTCGCGACGCGACCGACGCCGCCGAGCAAATCGCGGCCAGCTCACGCGAGCAGCTCACGGGCATCGAGCAGATCAGTACCGCGATGGACGAGATCGAGCGCGCGTCGAAGGAGGCCAGCGAGTCGGCGATCACCATCGAGAACTCGGCGAAGACACTCGCGGAGGTCGGGGATTCGCTGGTGCGGCTGGTCCGGGGCGGGAAGGCTCCGGGGTGAGCGAGGACGAGCTCCGACAGGTCTTCGAGGTCGAGGCCGCGGACCTGGTCGAGCAGCTGGCTGCCGAGCTCGACCGGCCTCACGAGGGGTGGAACCTGTCGCTCGTGCTGCGACTAGCGCACACGCTCAAGGGCGGGGCACGCATGGCGGGCGTGGTCGCGATCGAAGAGGCCGCTCACCTCTTCGAGGAGGCGAGCGCCTCGTTCCGCGCGGACCCCGGAGCCGACACGGAAGAGCTGCTCCGTGAGGGCGCCCGGCTGCTCCAAGAGTGCCTGACCGACTTCGATGGGATGCACGAACGAGCGATCGGATCCTACCGCGAGCGGGTCGCAGGCGAAGCGCTCGACCCCATCGCCACCAGAGGAACATCACCGGCCGACGGTTCAGAGCCGCGTGCTTTCGCGCGATCGGACTCGGACGCGCTGGAGGCCGCGGTGGAGCGTTCTCGGGTGGTCAAGGTCAGCACGAGTCGCCTGGTGCAGCTCGCCCGGGTCACCGCCGAGCTGGGCTCCGTCGGGAGCGCCCTCGGCCAGGCCATGGAGATGCTCGCGGAGCTGGACGTGGCCGTGACCGGGGCCCATCGACGCGCGCCGGAGCTCACGGGGACCCGTGAGTCGGAGGCGTTGCTGCGGCAGGCGGGGCTGTTGCGAAGCCTGGTCGGTTCCATTCAGCGCCGGCAGCTCGCGGCCGCCGATGAAGTCGAGTCCGCCGTCCGAACGCTTCGGATGGTGCGGATGGACTCGTTCCACGCGCTCTTCTCCAGCACCGTTCGGGAGATGGCGCGCGACGCGGGCAAGCGAGCGCAACTCGTGCTCGGGGGCGTCGACACGAAGCTCGACCGCTCGATGGTCGACAGCCTCCGGACGGCGCTCATCCACCTGCTTCGCAACGCCGTGAGCCATGGGATCGAGCCTCCGGACGTGCGTGCCGAGCGGAAGAAGTCGCCCATGGGCACCATCCGCATGGAGGCAACGACGGTCGCGGACCGAGTCATCATCGACGTGAGCGACGACGGTGCCGGAATCGATGGCGATGCGCTTCGCGCGCGAGCGGTATCGAGCGGGTTGCTGACCCGGTCCAGCGCCGAGGCGCTGACCGAGGAGGAGACCTGGGAGCTCATGTTCGTGTCGGGAATATCGACCACGGACGCGCCGGACGAGCTGTCTGGGCGAGGGGTCGGGCTGGACGCAGTACGGACGAGCGTAGAGGAGTTCGACGGGACCATCGGGGTCCACCGCAACGATGACGGCGGCGCGACCTTCCGTGTCTCGATGCCGCTGACGCGAATCACGACACCAGCCGTGGTGCTGCGCGTCGGAGACCAGTTCTTCGCGATTCCCTCCCACCAGGTCCGTCGATGCCTGCTGATCGAAGAGGACGAGCTCCAGGTGGCCGATGGTGCTGACGCGCTGGTGGTCGATGATCAGCCGGTCCCCGTCATCCGTCTCGACGCGGCGCTGGACATCGGCAGCGATGACGCATCGCACCGCGGTCTGGTCGTGCTCGAAGGGAGCCGGCGGCGAGCGCTCTTGGTCGACGAGGTCGTGCGGCTCGCCCATCTCGTCCTTCAGCCCCTCGCGTGGAACCTCGCGGGGCTGGCCACGTACAGCGCGTGTGCCCCCCTCGAAGACGGAACGCTGGCGCTGGTCCTCGACGTGCACCAGCTCGATCCTGGAAGCAGCGCTTCCAGGCGAGCTTCGCGAACGCCACGGGACCGAAGCCGCTTCCGGGTCCTCGTGGTCGACGACTCGGTGACCAGCCGGACGCTGCTGAAGAACATTCTCGAGGCAGACGGGTACAGCGTCGACGTCGCCGTCGACGCCGAGGAAGCGTTGACCAGGCTCGACGGAGCAGACTACTCCTTGATCGTGACCGACATCGAGATGCCAGGCATGGACGGGTTCGAGCTGACCGAAGCGCTACGCGCCTCGAGCGCCACTCGGAACACACCCATCGTGATCTGCACCTCCCTGGGCAACGAATCGGAGAAGCGCCGGGGGGCGAACGTGGGAGCAGACGCCTACGTGGTCAAAGGCCTGTTCGAGCAGGATGAGCTGCTGGCCACGGTCCGCTCGCTGCTGGGCAACCAAAGCGCCTCGTCGTGATCCGTGTCTTCGTCGTCGATGACTCGGTCGTGGCACGAGCGGCGTTCCGCGAGCTGCTGAGCCACGACGCCCGGTTCGAGCTCGTCGGGCAGTCATCGGCCGCACACGAAGCCCTCGATGCCGTCCCCAATGCTGCCCCGGACATCGTCTTGATGGACGTCTACCTGCCGAGAGTCGGGGGCATCGAGCTCACCAAGCGCCTGCTCGCCCTCAACCCGGTCCGCGTGGTGCTCGTGTCGGATGCGTCCGCCACTCGCGGAAAGGACTGGGCCGGCTCGGGCGCGCTGCAGCTCTTGCCAAAGCCCAGGGCATCCGAACTGCGCGACCCCGCGTTCCGGCAGCGCTGGCTGGACCGCCTCGCTGGGTTGGCGAGGATCTCCGTTCCGCCTCGGCGCGAGGGATCGCCTACGGCGAGACCCCGTCGGCGCTCCAGCCAGGCCCCTTCCATGGCCACCGGATGCCAGCTGGTCGCGATCGGCGCGTCCACCGGCGGTCCCCGCGCCATCGCTGCCCTTCTCCAAGCGCTGGATGCGACGCCGCCCTGGCCGATCCTCATCGCCCAGCACGCCTTGGACAGCCTGATGCACAACATCGTCCAAGGACTGCAGGAGGCCTCCGCGCACCCAGTCGCGCTCGCCCGGCAGGGAGAACCCATCCAAGCCGGCCACATCTACGTCGCGCCAGCCAACGCGCACCTGACCTTCGAAGGAAAGAGCGTGCGGCTGGTCGACCAGTGGTCGGACGATGGCGCCCCGAAAGCAAGAGCGGCGGACTTCTACCCCTCGGTCAATGCTCTCTTCACGTCCATCGCCCGGTCCCCGATCGCCGAGTCCACCACGGCGATCCTGCTCACCGGAATGGGCTCTGATGGGGCAACCGGGCTCAAGCAAATCCGCGAAGCGGGCGGCTGGACCATCGCAGAGTCGCAGTCGACCAGCGTAGTGTTCGGAATGCCGGCGCGGGCGATCGAGCTCGGGGCGGCGGCTGAGGTGCTGCCGCTGCCGTCGATCGCACTTCGCCTCGCCGCCATGGCCCGCGTCGTGCCCTAGTAACCTGCCGGGCAGCGTGTCGGTGTCCCCCACGCTGCGCCCCACCTGCGCCTACCCGGCGCAGATTCGCGCGAAGACTATCGGCCCATCGGATACGACCAGGGCGCTGAGGAGGACAACGGGACGGGCGGGGTCACTCCCGAGCGTGCTGGACGTGAGTCAATCGCTCGCGCAGCCACCGACATCCCAACGGAAATAGCGTGCATGCAGGATCCCGTAGAGCCAGTTGCCCACGAAGATGCCCCCGAGGGTCATGAGGGCGCCAAGCTGCCCCTCGCCGAGCTGAACCCACGCGATGCTCGGGCAAGCGCCGCAGAGTGCCCAGCCAGCGCCGAAAAGAGTTGCTCCAGCGACCGTACCGCGGTGGATGGGGCGGTTGACGGCTGGTGCGTCCCAACGACGTCTCATCAGTGGCCAGAGGATCGCCAACACACCGACGGCCACCGCGAAGGTCAGCACCATGCGGAGATCGCTCAAGGTGAACATGGCATGGACATGGTCCCAGGAGCTGAACCCGATCCCCGAGAGGACGAACCCAAAGAGCACCCCGACGATGCCCTCACGAGCGAGGTCGCTCATGAAAGGGCTCCGAGCAGCAACGAGGTGACGATCCCGATGCCGAAGAAGGTCGCGGTGGCCAGCAAGCTGCCCGGCTGAGCGCGACTCACACCACAGAGCCCGTGGCCCGAGGTGCAGCCACCCGCCATCCGCGTTCCGAATCCGACGAGCAGTCCCCCCACCAAGAGAGTGGGGAGCAGGCCGAGGTCTGAGCCGAACGTCCGCGCAGCCGCCTCGCCATGAAGCCCGAGGCTGAGGCGGGGGCCGCCGCGGCCGAAGGCACCCAGAAGCCCACCCAGAGCGAGTGCTGCAAAGAAGACGGCATGATGGGCCGGCGTGCGCCGGGGACGCAGCGTGCGCGCAGATGAAGGCGCGCTAGTCAACGCGTTGGGACCGAACTGCTCGAGGGTGGCTGCGCGGAGAGCTGCGATGAGCTCCTCATCGGCCATCGGCGTGTTGCGGATCTCCCGCCGCTCGCGAAGTCGGTCGACCAACGAGGAATATCGGCCGGAGACAGAGAGGAGGCGCCGGGTCAGACTCAGGTGCAACGCCACGACTGCCGCCAATGCCGTGCCGCCCAGCCAGAATGGCCATTCCGGCATCATCGCCCGCGCTCCAGCAACTGCCCCGTTGGCAAGAGGTTCACCGGCACCGTCTTGCCGGTAGCAGCCCGCTGGTATCGGGAGCACCGCTCGAAGTCGGCGTCACAGTACATCGCCTTCCAGGTTCCGAGGGCCCCGGACACCTTGAACAGCTCGTACATTTCACAGGAATTCGAGTGAGGACAGGAACTCACGACACACCTCCATTCTTCACCCCCTCGGTCTCAGCGGTCGCTCGAACTCGCCTCTCGGCGTCTTCGGCGTCTTCGGCACGGGGCTGGGCCTGGGACGGTCGGAGCCAACGGAGCGCCGAGTCACGATCCGAAAACGCTCTCATCGTCTGCTCCGCTCGTAGGGCCATCACGGATACCATCATGCGGTAGATGAAGTTGGACGAGACCACGGCGACCCGGTCGACGACATGTCGGTGGTCGCGGTTCCAGGCGACGAAAAGCTCCTTGGCTTTCGGCTCACAGCCCCGCATTTGCTGGCAGTCGACAAGGAGACGGCGCGGCGTCCCCTTCGGACGCAGCTGGTCGAGGTGCCGTCGTAGCCCCTCCTCCGTGAGGAAGCCCGACAAGCCTATCTCCACAGTGTGCTCTCGTTTCATGGGAATGGGGTAAGGGGTCGAAACGAAACGACGTCAACCACAGACTTCACCCGACTTGGGGAGGCCGACACTTCGCCGTGTTGGGTTGCTCAAAGCTTGCCGATTGGGTGAAATGGTCGGGAATGCCCAAGCGCAAGCACAGGAAGCGGCCCGATGTGTGGTCCCCAAGGACCCCCCAGAGAAGTGACTCCATCGAGATCGTCGACGCGATTCTGCAGGCGGCCGCCGACCTGGCGCCCAACGGTATCGATCAGGTGAGTACGAACCAGATCGCAAAGAGAGCGGGGGTGGGAGTCGCCTCGGTCTATCGGTATTTTGGCGACAAACAATCAATTTTCGCCGCAATAGCTCAAAGAAGAAACTCCGAGCTGGTGGGAGAGCTGCGAGACATCCTGGATGAAGAAAGCGACCCCGAGCGAGGCATTCGTCGCTCGGTACGGCTGTTCCTTCGTGGGGGCGACAAGGACGTAGCCCTCCGCCGGCTCCTCAATCTGGACATTCCATACCGTTGGTGCGTGGACCAGGACCGCGCCGCACACGAGGTGGCCCTCGGGGCATTCGCAGAGTGGCTACGGCGCATCCTCGATCCCATTCCCGCGGACCTCGAGCACCGCGTGTTCCTGGCATTCGGAACGGTGCGCGGCGTGGTCCAGTTGCGGTGGATTGACCCGCCAGAATCGTTGGACGACGCTGAGCTCGTGGACTGGCTCACCCATGCAGTGTTGGTGATGTTGCGGGCCTGACTCCATGCGAGCAACTCCGCTGCGCCGCGGGGCAAGCGGTTGAAATAGCTGGGTTTTTCGTAAGATTCGTGTTCGTGCTCCGCTCGATCGGGAACCTCCGCATTTGGTGCTAACTTCACGCTGGTGGTTCAGGGTGCGTCACATCGGGGGGATGAGGAGGGCGAGACCAAGCGATGGGGCCGTCACCCGTCAGCGGTCATCCCCATCGCTCCGGAATCTGGTGACCCGCTGACGTTGGGGGAGTTGCTATGCAGCCAACAGCCGCTTCGACGCATCGCCGAGGGGGATGCGCCACTCACCGTGAGGGCGATCGCTCTTCTGCTCGTTGGTGACGAGGCGGGCAGTCGGACGCTTCTCGAACGTGCCGGGCCACGGACAGCCGAGTTGAGGGAGGCCCGATGCATCGTCCACCTGGAGCGAGGGGCTCCTGCGACCGCAGTTGCTGCACTCGGTGAGGCCGTTACCCCTCTGGCGCACGCCCTTGCTGCAGAGGCTGGCTTCCAGCTAGGGCAAGACCGCATGGCGAAACGGCGGCTCGAGCTGGCGGGGGCTCAGCCCTTGGCGACGCTCGTTGCTGGACGCCAGCAGCGTGGAAGTCGCTTGCTGTGGGCCATGGAGCGCCTCCAGCGATCAGGGGGCTTGATCGGTGCGCGTGCTCAGCTGGAAGCCGCCCGGATGTTGCTCACTGTGGGGGACGAACCGGCGGTGGCGAAGGCTCGCTCGAAGGTGTCCGCGGCAGCTTGGGGCCTCATCCGACTGGGTGTCATGGGCGATGTCGGGCGTTGCTACCTCCTGATGGCGGCGATAGAGGCGCTCGATGGGACGGACGACACCCGGCGGGAACGAGTCGCGCCTTGGCTGGCCCGAGCAGCGCCGCTGATCGAAGCCGTCGGAACACCGGACGACCGAGAGCATCTTCGGCGCGCTTTCCGACGGCACGGACGTCGAGCATTGGACGGTATCGTCACAGGCCCTCTGGAGCAGGTCATCGAGCACGCTCTCGAGAGCCAGGCGCGTATCACCGATCTGTTGGGCGCGCGCTTCCTCGAGCCTCAGTCACAGGAGAAGTCGGCGTCGATGCTGGACGCGGCCGTGGAAGCCTCCGGCACCGCGGTGGAGGAGCTGATCCGGTCCGTCGAGGCCCTGCTGCTCAAGCGGCACCGACTCGATCAGCTCGTGGAGGTGTCCCAGGAGCTCCTCGCCGCCCGAACCACTCGTACATTGGATGGGTTGGCTGCCCCGCTGCTCGCTAACCTCGGTATCATCGGCGCGACCATCATTCGCGTGGATGAAGCGCCACCCCACCGAGTCTCGAGCGCAGGCCGTCCAATCTCATTGGAGGATGTACCCATCACCGCTGCGCTTCGAGGTCGAACGCTGGTTCGCTCGGAATCCGACGAGACAATTCTCGCGATGGGAATCGGTCGACTTCGCAAGATGGTGATTGCCGTTCGCCGCCCCTCGACTGAACGTCGTAGCGAGGCGGCCACCAATGAGCTGATCGAAGTCGCAGCCTCGATGCTCGAGGCGGGGTATGAACGCGCGGCGCAGGCCGAAATCGCTGCAGAGGCCGCGAGGCGCGATGCCGCCACCCTCGAAGCCATCGACCATGGGGTACTGACGCTCGATGACGCCGGACGCATTCGCACGTCGAACACCGCCGCGCGCGCGTTACTGAGGCTGGACCAGAACGACTACACCGCAGCCCTCTGCGACCTACCGCACCTGGGTCCGCTGGCCGAAGCCATCGAGGCGAATGCCGAGGACGAGGTGGTCGCCTTGGCTCACATCGAGTTACTGGTGCGGTCGAAGTGCTACGAGGGTGGCACGGTGGTGACCCTGCGAGAGCTCGGCAAGGCTCGCCGGTTGGCCCATCGTTTGGTGGGTCATCAGGCCCGTTTCACGTTCGACGACCTGCTCGGTACCGCGCCTTCGTTCGTTGAGGCACGCGATGGTGCCCGACGCGTTGCGCCGACTGACGCTCCGGTCCTGATTACTGGCGAGAGCGGGACGGGAAAGGAGCTGCTCGCGCAGGCGATCCATTGTGCCTCACCGCGGGCGAGCCTCCCGTTCGTGGCGGTGAACGTCGCCGCCATCCCGCGTGAGCTGCTGGAGAGCGAGCTCTTTGGTCACGTGCCTGGAGCATTCACTGGTGCCCACAGCAAGGGGCGTCCAGGTCGTTTCGAGCTGGCCGATGGGGGCACCGTCCTTCTCGACGAGATCGGTGACATGCCCTTGGAGATGCAGGCGAAGCTCCTGCGAGTGCTGGAGGAGGGGTCGGTGACTCGGCTGGGTTCGAACGAACGGACGCCGATGCGGGCCAGGATCATCGCGAGCACACACCGAGATCTGCACCAACTCGTGGATGAGGGCTCCTTCCGCCTCGATCTCTTCTATCGCCTCCGTGTCGTCCACCTCCGCCTCCCCCCCCTACGCTCGCGCCACGGCGACATCGAGCTCCTGACTCATTCCTTCGTCCAGCGTCACTGCCGTCGCCTCGGACGCTCCCCCGTCCGGCTCGCGCCAGAGCTACTCCAAGCGATGGCGGACTACGACTGGCCGGGAAACGTGCGGGAGCTGGCGAACATCGTGGAGGGAGCGCTGACGCTGCTGCCAACAGATGTCGAGGTGTGGTCCGAGCTCCCAGAAGCGCTCCGAGTGCCTCGGGTATCGCGGGACCTCATCAGCGCAGATCACCTACCGACCCTCGCGGAGCTCGAGCGCTTTGCGATACGCCGCGCTCTTGACGACACGGGGGGAAACGTCACCCAAGCGGCGCAGCGCTTGGGGATTTCTCGGCAGACCCTGTACAATCGAATGTCGAAGCACGGGCTTCGCTGATCTCGAGCTCGTGCGAGCAGACCGATGACTACTCGAGTTGGCGAGTTCCGTGTGGATACCAAGGACCTGCCGCTGGTCTATGTTCACTACCCAGAGGAAGTGGGCAGCGATGCTGCTATCGAACGGCTCTGGGAACGTTACCTCGAGCTCGCCGAATCGCACTCACGACTCGTCTTCCTGATCGACATGCGAGATGTCCACCTACGAGCTGCGGCAGCCAGCCGGCGCAAGCGGATGGGGGAACTCTACCAGCAGCATGTGGGGCGCCTGGCGCGGAGCTGCGTTGGCGAGGCGCGGGTGGTCTCCAGCACTTTGTTGCGTGGTGTGCTGACGGCGTTTGATTGGATCAAGGGGGAGAGCCGGTGGCCATGCGCGACCTTCGAATCGGAGGTCGAAGCGAGGATGTGGCTGCGAGCTCGCCTGTTGGACGCTGAAGAGTAGCTGCGCCTTGAACTTGACCGACTTTGGCCTCTTTGTAATTTGCCGTGGAAGCGGAATGTTTTGTTCCAGACTGTCCGCTGTCGTGGGGAGGACGGCGGGGTAGTGCTCAGTCAAGTGGTGGATGAGCGGCCATCGCACGTCGTCTTCGAAGAGCAGGCCGGGGGCCATCGTCGTCTTGGCCATCTCGTTCTCCTCTCGGTTTCAGCACCTCGAGGCCGCTCTGTTTCACCTTCTTCCAGTGCGCGGGTTAGGAGGTTCCGGAGGAAGTACGTTCGGCAGCGCTGGCAGCTCGCCCGGGGAGTGTCGATGCGATCGTCCTTCGGTCCTTCGTGGTCGCTGATGGCCAGATGCACGCCACTGAGACCGCGGCGACCCGGCCTCGAAGGAAGCTGGTCCAGCTACACCAGCTCGTGCCGCTCTCGCTGGTCACCAGGTCGCTGCCGAGGATCTTGCGGTAGCCCTGGTCGGTCACACCGACCGCGAGCACTACGGCGACGTTCACGATCCGCCCGTCCTCGCGGCTCTTCACGTCGGTCGCGTCGAAGTACACATAGGGGTACCCGGCGGCCGCGAGCGGGCGTGACCCTACAGCACGGAGACCAACTCGCCTGCTTGGCTTGGACGATGGCGTGCTCGATTAGCGACACTTAAGTCGTCATGTTGCTGCGTTGTGAGCCAGGTACAGCCCAAACTTGATCACGCGTCTTGAATTTGTCCGGATTCTCCCTCACGGTACTTTGCCGTGGACGCGGTATTTTCGGTCCGAAATTGCCCTCTGTCGGGGGTGCTCGGGACCCTGGGCTCGGCCGACGCCGTGATTTCGCTCCGACACGATGAGTTCGCTCATTTGGACGACATACTCCGAGGTTCGTCATGACGGTTGGTTCACGGACCTCGAGTGAACACCCGACGCTGCGTCCCCTCACCCGGGTCATTGCGGATCGATACCGACTGGAAGCAATCGCGGGCCGTGGGGGCCAGGCCGATGTTTTTGCAGCGTTCGACTGCCATACGCAGCGGCAGGTGGCGCTGAAACTCTTCGCAGCCTGCCCGCGTGACGCCGCGGAGAGACTGCTCGAGGAAGCCCGCCGAACCGCAGCCGTCGCAAACCCGCACGTGGTCGCCATCTTCGACGCCGGTCTCGATGGTGACCTCCCATTCTTGGTGATGGAGCTTCTCGAAGGTCAGACCCTCGGCCAACGACTCGCCGAGGTAGGCCTCATGACGGTTGGGCAAGCCCTTCACCTGACCGATCGTGTGCTGCGCGGTTTGACCCACATCCATGCCAAGGGCTTCCTCCATGCCGATCTCAAACCGTCCAACGTCTTCCTGACTGAGGATTGGCGGGTCAAGATCATCGACTTCGGGATCAGCCGCGCCCATTTTGGTGGGGGCGAGGGTGACCATCGAACGATCGTTGGAACAGCCCCCTATCTGGCACCAGAGGTCATCCTGGCCCACGAACCCAACGCGCGTTCCGATGTCTACGGGGTCGGCCTCTTGCTCTATTCGATGTTGACCGGCCGGCCCGCCTACCGCCCGCGCGCCAATCCGGTCGACACGTTTCGCGAAGTCATGAGCGGGTCAGCGAAGCCTCTTGCTCGATGCCGCCCAGACCTGAGCCCCACCATCGTGGCGATCGTCGAGCGAGCGATGGCAATCGATCCTGAGGATCGCTTCGAGAGCGCCCACGCCATGCGGGACACGTTGCGGCCACATGTGAGCGTGTTTCGGCCTGACTCCCTCTCGGATCTAGGACGGCGCGAGGCGTAGACGCACCACATGGCTCTTGCCAAGGCCGGCCAGCGGCCTTCTCTCTCCGAGAACACGTCCAGAACCGCGGCCACGTAGGCTCAGCCTTCGGCGGTCCAGACGGTAGGTGTCGCCCAGCTAGATAGAGTTGGTTGGTTGGCACAGTCGAGCTGGCGCCCAAATTCGAGACACTGTCCAAGGGATCGTCAAAGCGCTTGACGGTGGAGCTGGGGTTTTCGAGGAAAAGGCAGGGGAAATAGGGTGGTCCGAGCCTTGCACAGTATGGTGGCATGCGTGGATGGATGCAGTGGGTCGGTGGGTTCGTGGTCGCCTTGGTGGTGGGGGTCGTGTTGGCGACACCGGCGCAGGGTCAGGGGTCGACGAACGGGTTCTACGGGAGCTACCAGGACGGCATCGCGCTGGAGTTGCCGGCGTACCGTGGGGTGACGCCGGGGGTGTCGCTCTCGTATAGCTCGAGCGGCGGCAACGGGCTGGTGGGGGTGGGCTGGAGCCTGACGGGCTTCGACACCGTCGAGCGGACCCAGAACCGCTCGGGGGCGCCGAAGTACGACGCGACCGACACCTTCCTGCTGGGCGGCCAGGAGCTGCTGGCGTGCACGGAGGGCATGGTCTCGGCGAGCTGCGCCGCCGGCGGCACCCACACCAGCCGCATCGAGAGCTTCGCGAAGGTGGCCTACGACGCCACCGCCAACACCTGGACCATGTGGCAGCGCGACGGCACCCGCGCCATCTTCACGCCGGTCTTCGAGACCACCAAGGGCACCTACCGCTGGGGCCTGCGCCAGGTCGTCGACGTCCACGGCAACAGCGCCTGGTACGGCTGGTGGTGCGACGGCGCCGACGACTGCTACCCCGCCGCCCTCGACTACGGCGACGTCCACGTCGACTTCCACCGCGAGCTCCGCCCCGACCCCCTCAGCTTCGCCACCGGCGCCGGCATCGCCTTCACCCGCTACCGCCTGAAGACCGTCGACGTGAAGGTCAGCGGCCAGCGCCTCCGCGCCTACGGTCTGACGTACACCAGCAGCGCAGGCAGCGAGCGCTCCCTACTCGAGCGGGTCCAGCAGTACGGGCGGGACGCAACCGTCGACGCCGCGGGCACCGTCAGTGGCGGCACCGAATTGCCCGCGTCCACCTTCGGCGTCGAGAGTGCTCCCAATGGGCTCGCCACCAGCAATTTCACGCTCACGGCGAAGTCGCTCGGCGATTGGGGTGGCGCTGGCTACACCCGGTCCGGCGATTTCAACGGCGACGGCCTGACCGACATCGCGACGGCGTATGGCAACCGGATCACCGTGCACGTGTCGACCGGCACCTCGTTCGTGCAGCAGAACTTCACGCTCACGGCGAAGTCGCTCGGTGACTGGGGCGGCGCTGGCTACACCTGGACCGGCGACTTCAACGGCGACGGCCTGACCGACATCGCGACGGCGTATGGCAACCGGATCACCG
>CAYXAP010000090.1:0-23597 GCA_964462035.1 uncultured Sandaracinus sp. | reverse complement strand
CACTCGCCGCCGACGACGCTTGCCCGCTTCGCTTTGCTCTCGGGGCTTCACCCCTTCCCTCGCTGTGATCTGCTCGGGGGAGGACTTTCACCTCCAAGTCAGCGCCCATGCTGGGCGCACACGACGAAGGCCCAGAGCCGAAGCTCCGGGCCTTCATCTGTGAGTCAGTGACTCAGTGGGACTCGGTCATTCCGACTCGTCGGAACCCTCGTCCTCGCTCGCAGCTTCCTCGGCGGGAGCCTCTTCGGCCTTGATGCCGTCGAGCTTGCCCTTCAGCAGGTCGCCGAGGGTCGCGCTCGGCCGACCCGACGGGCCCACCTTCCGCGCGCCGGAAGCGGCCTGCTTCTCCGCCACGTACTTCATCTTCTCGTCGAGTTCCTTGTTATCGGCGCCCTTCAGAGAAAGCGTGATGCGACGGTCGTCCTGGTCGATGCGAATGACCTGGGCCTTGAGGATGTCGCCCTGCTTGACGACCTCCGCCGGGTCCACGGCCATGTCGTGGCTGATCTCGGCGCGGGGGATGGTCCCCTCGACGCCGCGCTCGAGCTCCACGTGCACGCCCTCGTACTCACCCACGCTGAGCGCGCGGACCTCGAGGACGGTGCCCTCGGGGTAGCGCTCGGGGATGTACGTCCACGGATCCTCCATGAGCTGCTTGATGCCCAGGGAGACCTTCCGCTCGTCGTGGTTGACCGAGAGGATGATGGCCTCGACCTCATCGCCCTTGCGGTAGATGTCGGCCGGGTTGTTGATCCGCTGGGTCCAGCTGAGGTCCGACTTGTGGACCATGCCGTCGACGCCGTCCTCGATGCCGATGAAGACACCGTAGTCGGTCAGCGAGCGCACCTTGCCGCGGATGATGTCACCCGGGTTGTACTGCTGCGTGAAGACGGTCCACGGATCCGGCTCGAGCTGCTTGAGGCCGAGGCTGATGCGCTTGTTCTGCACGTCGATGTCGAGGACCACGGTCTCGACCTCTTGGCCGATCTCGAGGATCTTCGACGGGTGCTTCGGCTTGGTCCACGTCATCTCGCTGACGTGAATGAGGCCCTCGACGCCCTCCTCCAGCTCCACGAAGGCGCCGTAGTCGGTGAGCGAGACGACCTTGCCCTTGACCCGCGCGCCGGGCTTGTACTGCTCGGCGACGATGTTCCACGGATCCTCCTGAGTCTGCTTGAGACCCAGGGAGACGCGCTCGGTGTCCGCGTTGTACTTGAGGACCTTGACGGTGACCTCGTCGCCGACGGTGAACATCTCGGACGGATGCGAGACCCGGCCCCAGCTCATGTCGGTGATGTGGAGCAGGCCGTCGATGCCGCCCAGGTCCACGAAGGCGCCGTACTCGGTGATGTTCTTGATGGTGCCGGTGACCAGCTGGCCCTCCTCGAGGTTCTCGAGGGTCTCGGCCTTGAGGCGGTCACGCTCCTTCTCGAGGAGCACGCGGCGGCTGAGCACGATGTTGCCGCGCTTCTTGTTGAACTTGATGACCTTGAAGTCGAAGGTCTGGCCGAGGAGCTTGTCCAGGTTCCGCACGGGGCGAAGGTCGACCTGGGAGCCCGGGAGGAAGGCCTTCACGCCGCCGCGGATGGTGACCGAGAGGCCACCCTTCACGCGCTGGGTGATGGTGCCGGCGATGAGCTCGTCGCGCTCGCAGGCGTCGCTGATCTCGTCCCAGACTTTGAGCTTGTCCGCCTTCTCCTTGGAGAGGAGGATGAGGCCGTTCTCGTTTTCCTTGGCCTCGACCAGGACGTCGACCTGGTCGCCAGCGTTCACGTCGATCTTGCCGGAGGCGTCGACGAACTCGTCGATGGGGATGACGCCCTCGGACTTGTACCCGATGTCGACGACGACCGAGTCCTTTCCGACTTTGATCACGCTTCCGGCGACGATGTCGCCCTCACGAAGCTGATCGAGGCGTGTGGTGAGCTTCTCGTAGACGTCGGCGAAGCTGGCGGGCTCCCCCTGGGGCTGAGGAGCGGGGGCCGCGGGGGCGGCAGCGGGCGGCGGCGCGTCGGCCTGCGGCTCCGCGTTTTCGGTGGTGGGTTCGGTCATCAAGGTTGGGGTTCGGGGTTGTTTCGAGTCGAAGTGGCAGCGCCATCCTCGGCTCGGCTGGGCCAGGAGAGTCCCGGCGGTTGAACGAGCAAAACCCACGCCCTCAGTGGCGCGGGTCGAGTGCGGAAGCCACCAGCGCGGCGGCAACCGATCGGGCCCCAGGTAGCAGGAAGATCGCGTGGCAGCAAGGCCGCGCGATCCCTTCGCCCCAGCGGCGTCGGCCTTTGGAGGGCTCAGCCCTGCTGGGCGAGGGCCGCGATGTGGGCGACCACCTCGTCTTGGGTCATCTCCGTGGAGTCCACCACCGTGGCGTCATCGGCCGGTTTCAGCGGAGCGTGCTCCCGGGAGCTGTCGCGGGTGTCGCGGGCCTTCATGGCCGCCAAAACGTCCTCGAACGTGGACTGCACGCCTCGCTGCTCCAGGTCGCCCAAACGGCGGCGAGCGCGGGCTTCGGCGGTCGCGGTCAGGAAGACCTTCACCTCGGCATCGGGGAAGACCACCGTGCCGATGTCCCGCCCCTCGAGCACCACGCCGCCGTCCACGCCCATCTGGCGCTGCGCCTCGAGGAGCGCCGCCCGGACCTCGGGGAGCGCGCTGACCTTGGAGGCCGCGTCCGCCACGTCGGGGGTGCGGAGATCATCCTCACGGTCCGAACCGTTCACCGTCAGCCTGGGGCCACTCGGCCCTTCGACGAAGGCCAGGTCCAGCCCACTCGCCAACGAGCCGAGCGCCGGTCCATTCTCCAGAGACACGCCCCGCTCGAGCGCGATGAGACCGACCGCTCGGTAGAGCGCGCCGGTGTCGACCCGCACGAACCCGAGCCGCTCGGCCACCTGCCGCGCGACCGTCGACTTGCCCGCGCCTGCCGGCCCATCGATCGCCACCACCGGTCGTGTCCTCGCCATGGCCGACTTCTACCGGCCGGCGGCGGGACCAGCAAGGACCGACCCTCCACTCGCCGCCGTGCCCGCCTTCAGCGGTAGCCGGTCGACCAGCGCTGAAGCGTACGGTTCAGCGCTCCTGCGAGCGACCGCGCGACCGCGTATCCCTTCAACTCGTCGACGAAGAAGAAGCGACCTTGAAGCCACTGCGGCAGCTGGTGCACCACCGGTCTGCGCTCGGCGGCGAGCTCGATGGGTGCATCGGCGAGCGCGAAGAGCCCCACCTTCCGACCCATCTCCTGCTTCGTCGACTTGCCCACACCAATGCTGATGGCGCCGGCCACCACCACCTCCGCCCCTCGACCCACCTCCACCACGTGACACCCGACGGGCACGAAGTGTCGAAGCCGGGACGTGGGGATCTCGACGCGGTCGTCGATGCCGCCGATTCCCATCAGCGACCGCGCTCGGTGCTCGATCTCCAGACGCGCACGGTCGAACGATGCTCGGCTGCTTCGACCCATGCCGAGCGACGACCAGTGCGGCGTGCGTTCCAGTCGGATCGCTTCGTCGGCGAAGGTCCATCCGTCCACGTCCGGCGCGGCGTCCTCGGTGAGGATCGCCTTCATTGGCACCGCGAACGCCGGGAGCACCCAGCTGTTCGAGAGGTAATAGCTCGCGCCGCAGGCGTGACAGTCACCGTGACCATCGTCAGCGGTGAGGAAGAGCTCCGTCTGGCAGGCGACACACTCCATGCGGGACGAGTCAGTCGGCTTCGCGGACGTCGGCGCCGAGCGCTCGGAAGGTCTCCGCGAAGTTGGGGAAGCTCGTCGCCACGCAGTCGACGTCGTGAATGGTCGACTCGCCCTCTCCCACCTGCATCGCCAGCACGGCCGCGGCCATCGCGATGCGGTGGTCGCCCTTGGACTGGACCTCGGCGGGCTTCAGCTCGCCGCCACCGTGGACTCGGAGGCCGTCCTCGAGCTCTTCGTTCGGGACGCCGAAGGCGGTGAGCACGCGGGCCATCTCGGCGATGCGATCGGACTCCTTCACCCGGAGCTCGGCCGCGTCACGGATCTCGGTCACGCCCGGCGCCGCCGCGGCGAGCGCGCAGGCCGCGGGGACCTCGTCGATCATCCGCACCAGCAGCTCACCGGCGATCATCGACGGGCGAGGCCTCCGGCTGCTGTGCACCTCGAGGTCGGCGGTCAGCTCGCCGCCCGCGCCCTCGGGCTTCGGGACCTGGCCGACCTCGGCGCCCATCAGGCGGAAGTGATCGAGCAGACCGGTCCGCGTCGGGTTCACGCCGACGCCCTCGAGGATGACCTTGCTCCCCGGCAGCGCGAGCGCCGCCGCGAGCGGGAACGCCGCGCTCGAGAGGTCGCCCGGCACGCGCCACTCGACGCCGTCCCAGCCGCCGCTCCAGTCGGCGCTCGGATCGAGGTAGACCATCGTGCCCATCGTCTGCAGGGGCACGCCGAGCTCCATCATCATGCGCTCGGTGTGGTCGCGGCTGAGGTGCGGCTCGTTGAGCGCGGTCGGACCGGCGGCATAGAGGCCGCTCAGGAGCATGCAGCTCTTCACCTGCGCGCTCGCGACGGGCATGTCGTACTCGATGCCCGCGAGCTGCTCGCCCTCGACCAGCGGCGCGATGCTCAGCGGTGGCAGCACCTTCTGCTCGGGGTCGTCGCCGGTGGCCTGCTTCCCTTCGGGGGTCAGCCCCGCGATGAACGCGCCCCGGGCGCGGAGCGGCCGCACGATGCGGCCCATGGGTCGCTTGGTCAGCGACTCGTCGCCCACCATCCGGGAGCCGAAACGCTGCGCGCTCAGCAGTCCCGCCATGAGTCGCATGGTCGTCCCGGAGTTGCCGCAGTCGAGCACGTCGCGCGGCATGCGCAGCCCGCGCAGACCGACGCCGTCGACCCGCACGGTCTCGCCCTCGACCTCGATGGGCACGCCCATCGCGCGGAAGCAGCCAGCGGTGGCGAGGTTGTCCTCGCCGCCGCTGAAGCCGGTGATGGTGCTCTTGCCGCGCGCGAGCGCGGCGAAGATCAGCGACCGGTGCCCGATCGACTTGTCGCCGGGCACCTGGATTCGCCCACGAAGGGGCCCGCTCCCGCGGACGACGAGCTTCGCGCTCACTGGTTCATCAGGTTGGGGAGCAATCCCAACAGCCGGCGCACCTCGGCGTCCGCGATGTTCAGCCGGATGCCGGCGACGGTCCCTTCGGCCTGCGCGACGATGCCCTGGAGGATGGGCCCGAGGCCGAGCATGCCGGCGACCATGCTCTGGCCGAGCTCGTCGATCTGACGCTGCACGTACTGGATGACCTGCGCGGCCACGCCCGGATCGCCCATGAGACCCATCGCCTCGACGCTGACACCGTCCTCGGCGTCGAGGGCGAAGGCCACGGCCCGGGTCGACGCCGCGGTCTGCGCGTCCATCGGGCTCTCCCGCTCGAGCTCCCAGTGGAGCGCGGGACCCCCGAGGGCCACGAAGGTGATGCCGGCCTGCGGGCGCTGGAGCCACTGCTGCGCCTCGGCCCAGGCCGGGTCGTTCTGTGCGGCGAACCCACCGGGCGGACTCTCGAGGAGCGCCCGCACACGCTCGGGCGGACCGACGAGCCAGTGGCGTGCGTCGATCTCGGCGAGGGTCCCACCATCGCCGCTGAGCGCGTGGTGCCCCGCGATCTCGATCTGCTGCAGCTGGCCGGGGTTGGGCACGATGGCCTGGAGCGCGGCCTCCGGCTGGCCAGGCTCGTAGTCGCCCTCGACCATGATCACGCCGAGGTCGGCGCCGGTGCCGTCGTCGTCTGGGATGCCGACCGCCCAGATCTTCGAGGTCCGCTCGACCAGCCCGTGGAGGAGCTCTTCCTCCTCGGCGCTCATCTCGTCGGTGCTCTTGAAGGCCTCGACGACCGTCGGGTAGTAGGGCGACGCTCGGAGCCGGGTCACGTCGATGGTGAGGACCGCGAAGGTGTCCGCGGGCAGGTAGTCGGTCGCCTGCAGCTCGGGCGGCGCGGGCGCGACGTCGACGGCGTCCGCGGTGGTCTCGGTGGAGGTGTTTGCCGTGCCGCCGCCACAGGCGGCGAGCACGAGGAAGGCCGAGGCCCCGAGGGCGCGGCGGATGGTCTGGTCTCGCAACTCAGTCTCCCTTTTTCAGCTTCGCCACGGCGGCGAGCATCCTGTCGTTCTGGTCCGGCGTTCCGATGGTGATCCGGAGCGACGTCTCGATGGGTGGCGGCATCGGGCGGACGATCACGCCATCCCGAAGGAGCGCGTCGTACACCTCCGCGCCCGGCCGCTCGAAATCGACGAGCACGAAGTTCGCCTGACTCGGCGCCACGGCCAACCCCAGCTCGCTCAACGCCCGGCTCACCCGCGCCCGCTCGGTGCGGTTCATGGCGATGTAACGCTCGACGTGGGCCTCGTCTTTCAGCGCAGCGAGCGCGCCGATCTGACCGAGGAGGTTCACGTTGAAGGGCGCGCGCATCCGGTTGAGCGCGTCGACCAGCGGCGCCGGTCCGACGGCGTAGCCGACGCGGAGCCCGGCGATGCCGTGGGTCTTGCTGAAGGTCCGGAAGATCACCAGCCGCTCGCGCGTGTGGCGCAGCTCGAGCCCCGAGGCGTAGTCCTCGGCGTCGGCCAGTCCGTAATAGGCCTCGTCCATCACCACGACGACCCGCTCCGGGAGCGCCTTCAGGAAGGCCTCGAGCGCGTCCCGGCCGACGTAGCTACCGGTCGGGTTGTTCGGGTTCGCCAGGAAGAGGAGCTTGGTCTTCTCCGTGACCGCGGCGGCCATCGCCTCGAGGTCCCAGTGCAGGTTCTCCTTCAGCGGGACCTCGGTGAAGTCGACCCCGGCGGCCGTGCAGCCGAGCCAGTAGCAGACGAAGCTCGGCTTCCCGAAGACGCAGTGGTCACCGGCCTCGGCGTTGGGGAACGTTCGGCAGGCGAGATCGATCAGCTCGTTGCTGCCGTTGCCGAGGACCACCTCGTCGAGGGCGACGCCATGACGCTCCGCGAGGGCGCTCCGCAGGGCGAAGGCCGCTCCGTCGGGGTAGAAGTTGAGCCCCTTGGCCGCCTGGGCCACCGCCTCCACCACCTTCGGCGACGGGCCGAGCGGGTTCTCGTTCGAGGCGAGCTTGATGGCGTTCTTGATCCCGAGCTCGCGCTCGAGCTCCTCGAGCGGCTTGCCGGGCTTGTACGGAATCATCCGCGCGACGCGCGGGGGGATCAGGGCGTCTTCTTCGCTCACGAGGTCCCTTCCTCCCGGCGGCTGCGCTCCGGGCGGGGGTAGCTCCCGAGCACCTTCACGTGACGGCTGACGTTCCGCAGCTCTTCGAGCGCGGTCAGCAGCGGCCGGTCGGTGACGTGGCCGTCCATCTCCACGAAGAAGAGGTAGCGCCACGCCGCGCCCTGGGTCGGGCGCGACTCGAGACGGGTCAGGTTGATGTCGCGGTCGGCGAAGGGCTTGAGCGTGTTGTAGAGCGCGCCCGGGGCGTCCGAGACCGCCATCGCGATCACCGTGCGGTCGCGGCCCGTGCGCGACGGGAGCTCGCTGCCGACCATCGCGTAGCGCGTCTCGCGCCCCGCGGCGTCCTCGATACGCTCCCGCGCGATGTGCAGGTGGTGCAGCTCCTGGAGCATGGCAGTGCCGATGACGGCCGCGCCGTGGTCTTCTCGCGCCAGCTCGGCGGCCACCTGACCGCTCGGGACGTCGATGACCGTCGCGCGGGGGAGCTCGCCCTGGAGGAAGCGCTCGCAGGCCGCGAGCGCCGGCCGCGAGCCGTAGACCTTGTCGATGTCCGTCGCGTTTCCGGTCCCGCTGAGCAGGTGGTAGTTCGTGTGGACGGTGACCTCGCCGCTGATGCGGACGTCGCCATCGGCGAGCCCGTGGAGGGTCGCGGTGATCGCGCCATCGCTCGAGGTCTCGAGGGGCAGCACCCCGTAGTCGGCGCGGCCGCGGCTGACCTCTTCGAGGACCTCCGGGACCGTCTGGAAGCTGCGGAACTCCGTGGTGCTCCCGAAGCGGCGCCGGGCCGCCAGGTGCGCGAAGCCACCGGCAGAGCCCTGATAGGCCACGATCTGGGGCGCGATCAGTGAACGGCACCCACCGAGGATCTCGCGCCACACCGGCTCGACCGCCGCGCCGGGGAAGTCGGTGATCACACCGCGGGCGCGCGCGATGACCTCTTCTTCCCGGGGCACGCGGAAGTAGCCGTCCGGCTCCTTCTCACGCAGCTGACGCAGCTCCAAGGTCGCCCGAGCCCGCTTGTCCAGCGCCTCGGCGAGCGCGCCATCGGCCTCTTCGAGGGCGGCCAGGATCCGCTCCAACGCCTCTGAGTCGCTCATGTCCCGGAGCCTAGCATCAACCCCCCAGACGCAAGCCGAGAGCCAGCGCTACGCGCCCTCTTCGCGCTCGGCCAGCGCCTTGAGCTGCGCCAGCGCGTTCAGGGCCTCCAGAGGGGTCATCCGGTCCACCTCGAGGGCCCGGAGCGTCTGCAGAGCCGGTGACGGCGGGAGCGGCTCTGGGGTGGGCGCAGGGGCGAAGAGGTCGAGCTGCGCCCTCCCCTCCGTATCCACGGGTCGCATCCGGGCCGGTGCGCCCGAGGGCAGCGCGTCGCCGGACTCCAGATCCGCGAGCAGCGCCTTGGCCCGCGCGAGCACCAGCGGCGGTACCCCGGCCAGCCGCGCGACCGCGACGCCGTAGCTGCGGCTGGAGCCGCCCTCGACCAGCTTGTGCAGGAAGATGACCTCGTCGCCGTACTCGTTCGCGGCGACGTTGAAGTTCGCGACCCCTTCGCGAGTGGCCGCCAGCTCGCAGAGCTCGTGGTAGTGGGTCGCGAAGATGGCCCGGCAGCCGGTCACGTCGTTCAGGTGCTCGGCGATGGCCCAAGCGATCGAGAGGCCGTCGTAGGTGCTCGTGCCGCGGCCGATCTCGTCGAGGATCACCAGGCTGCGCCGGGTGGCTCCGCGGAGGATGGCGGCGGCTTCGCGCATCTCGACCATGAAGGTGGAGCGGCCCTCGGCCAGCGCGTCGCTCGCGCCGACGCGGGTGTAGATGCGGTCCACCAGCCCGACCCGGGCCTCGGAGCAAGGCACGAAGGAGCCCGCCTGAGCGAGGATCACGCTCAGCGCGACCTGGCGCATGACCGTGGACTTGCCCGCCATGTTCGGACCGGTGAGCACGATGAGACGCGGCTCCGGCCCCTCGGCGTTCAGGTCCACGTCGTTCGGCACGAAGGTCCCGCGCTCCGCCAAGCGCTCGACGATCGGGTGCCGCGACTCGCGGAGCGTCAGCGCGCTCGACTCGTCCACGATGGGCCGCACGTAGCCGAGGCCGGCGGCGGTCTCCGCCAGCCCGGCCGCGACGTCGATGGCGGCGACCCCTTCGGCGAGCGCCCGCAGCCGGTGGGCTTCCTGCGCGGTGCGAGCGCGGAGGTCCTCGAAGATCTGCTGCTCGAGCCGCCGGCTCCGATCGTCGGCGTTGACGATCTTGTCCTGCAGCTCCGCGAGCTCCTCGGTGACGTAGCGCTCACCGTTCGCGATGGTCTGCTTGCGAACGTAGTGGTCCGGCACGTTGGCCAGGTTCGAGCGCGTGACCTCGATGAAGTAGCCGAAGACCTTGTTGTACTTCACCTTGAGCGAGGTGATCCCGGTCGCCTGGCGCTCGCGCTTCTCGACCTCGAGGATCCGGTCCTTGCCGGTCGCGCTCAGGTCGCGGAGCTCGTCGAGGTCGGCGTCCACGCCCTCGCGGATCACGCCACCGTCGCGCACGGTCGTCGGCGGCGCGTCGACCAGGCCGGTCTCCAGCACGTCGCGGAGCTCCTGCACGACGTCGGTCGGCGCCAGCGCCCCGAGGGTGTCGTCGGTCGAGCCCTCGGCGCGCGCGCGCAGGAGCTGACCGAGCGCGTCCGCGCCATCGAGCGAGTCCCGGATCACGCCGAGGTCGCGGGGCGTCGCCACACCGAGCGCGGCGCGGGTCGCCAGCCGCTCGAGGTCGCCGACCCGCCGCATCGCCTCGCGGACCTGGCCACGAGTGGTCGCGTCGTTCAGGAACGCCTCGACCGCGTCGTGGCGCCGGCGGATGGCCGCCAGGTCGGTCAGCGGCGCGAGCAGCCGGCGCCGGAGCATGCGACCGCCCATCGGGGTCTTGGTCTCGTCGATGAGGTGCAGCAGCGAGCCCTTCCGCTCGCCCGCGAGCGTCTTGACCAGCTCGAGGTTGCGGATCGCCACCTCGTCGAGGTGCAGGTACGCCTTCGGGTCGTGGATCCCCAGCCGCTGGATGCGGATGGTCTTGCCCGGCTGGCTGCGCTGCGCGTAGCCGAGCGCGAGCGCGGCCGCCTTCAACGCGGTGGGCGGCAGCGCGTGCCGCGCGACCTCGAGCTCCTCGGCGCCGACCTCGCCCCCGCCGAGGCAGCCGACGATCAGCCCGTCCGGGTCCTCCGGTGTGTCCACGAGCCGAGGCCGGTCCAGCCCCACGCCGCGAAGCGCGACCAGCAGCGCGTCGCCGACGCTTCCGTCGTGGACCAGCTCACGCGCTTCGAGGCGGCTGACCTCCGCGAGCGCGGCGGCTTCGTCGGCCAACCCGCACGCGAGCAGCTCGCCGGTGCTGAGGTCGTAGGCCGCGAGCCCCACCGAGTCGTCGGTGGCGGTCAGCGCGACGAGGTAGTTCGCGACCCGCGCGTCGAGGGCAGCCTCTTCGAGGCAGAGCCCCGGCGTGACCACGCGGACGACCTCGCGGGGCACCACGCCCTTGACCGTCTTCGGGTCCGCCATCTGCTCGCAGATGGCCACCGGCTGGCCCTGCTCGAGCAGCCGGGTGAGGTAGCCGGTCGCGGCGTGGTGCGGCACGCCGGCCATCGGGATGTCCTCGCCCTTCGGGCCCTTGCCGCGGGTGGTCAGCGTGATGTCGAGGAGCTCGGAGGCGCGGACGGCGTCGTCATAGAAGAGCTCGTAGAAGTCACCGAGGCGGAAGAAGAGCAGCGCCTCGGGGTACTGCTCCTTCGCCCGCAGGAACTGCTGCATGACGGGGGTGTGCTCCCCCTTGTTCTTCTTGCGTTTCCTCGCCCCCACCGGCCGGGGCTCACTCGAAGACGTTGCCGACCTGGAACTCCGCCACCTCGTACTGGACGAGGGAGCTGGAGTTCGAATCGATCACGTAGAGGCGTTCGTCCACGGCGGAGTAGATCACGTCTTGCACGATGGAGATCACCGGCTGCCGTCCGGGGCGCGCGCCGACCGGGATCGAGAACGAGGTCGGCGTGCCGGTGAGGTTGATCTCGAGTTCCGCCTCTTCGTTGACCGGGATCGCATCGAAGGAGAAGGCGATGTACGGGTTCTGGTAGGGCGCCGGCTCCGTGATGGGCGGGTCCGCGTCCGGGTCGATGACCGTGCCGTTCTGGGCGCGACCGTTCACGAAGGTCGAGGGGTCCGCCGGGTCGATCGGCTGACCGGCGGTGTCCACCTGGCAGAAGCCGTCGGCCTCGCGGGCGACCACCCGATGGAGGAAACCGGTGGTCGAGCCGCTGACGAGGAAGGACTGCTCGAGACGAACGCGGATGCCGACGAACTCGGCCGTGTCGTAGCAGTTCGCGAGGGCGATCCGATCCGCCTCCGTCGCGAGGAAGGAGTCGCCCTCCAGCGAGGAGTCGAAGGCCTGACGGATCGGCAGCTCCACGAACTGCCGCTCGAAGGTCTGCCGCCCTTCGGGCTCGAAGTACTCGTCGCAGTCGGGGACGTCGCGCTTCGCCTCTGGCGGCTCCGACGTGATCACGAGCGTGTCGCCGAACTCGGATGACTCGGGCTCGCCCGGGCCGAGGATCATGAAGGCCGTCAGGCCGAGCACACCCCGGTCGCAGAACCCGGTCACCCCGGCCGGGAGGTCGAAGTCGTAGAGCCCGGCGTCGTCGCCCTCCCGAATGCTGGCGAGAACGGTCGTCCCCGGAATCGTGCCTTCGTAGGTCGCGGTCCACCGCTCGGAACGGAGCGCCCACGGGTCGTCGGTGGCGCAGATGAGCTCGCCGAAGACGAAGTCCTGCCCTGCCGGGCAGGCGGGGTCGGCGCCACCCACGGTCACGGGCACTAGACCGTCGATGAGCTCTTCGCCCGTGATCGAGTCCGCGAGGCGACCGACGCCGTCGACGGTGAGGATCGGCGAGCCGAGGGTGTCCGTGCCCGCGACCACGAAGTTGGCCACCCGCGGCCGGTGTCGCTGGATGTACACGTACTGGTCGACTTCTTCGGCGCCGGGCTCGGCGCATTCGACGCCGCGGCAGGGACCGTCGAGGTCGACGACGTCCACGATCTGCATCGCGCCGCTCGCGAGCCCCACGGAGAGGAACACGCCCCGCAGGTTGAGCGGCCCTTCGTCGCCGTCGGGGTTCGCGCAGTACGCAGGATCGGTGGGGTCGTAGTCTCGGACGATCACGTCCAGGGCGTTTGCCTTCCCAGCGAGGCGCAATCGGTCGGAGAACTCCTGGCCGAAGCTGACCGGGAGCACCTGCCCGAACGTCGCGGTGTTCCCCGGGTCGAGCTCCATCACCAGGACGCTCTGGTCCGTGTCGTCGATGGCGTAGAGGTAGCGGGTCCGCTCCGACGACATCGGGGCGTCGTCGACGGGCACGAAGGGCGAGACCGCCATGTCGCGGATGGGCGCGCCGGGAGCCAGGGGCTCGAGCTCCGTGAGCGAACCGTCCGCCTCGATGGTGTAGCGGTAGATGAGCGGGAGCTGACGGTCGGCGACGAGCAGCTCGTCGGGCGTGCCCGACCCATTGTCGACCACGAGCAACCGGTGCGGCTCGGCGGTGTCGCCGGCGCCGAGGATCTCGGTGCGGACGCGCGCGACCTCCGGCGTGCCGAGAGTCACGCTGTCGCCCTCGGCGGCACAGATGTACTCGTACTCGGTGGCGGCGCCGGCCACCGGCAGCGGCAGGTCGGCCGGCACGGTCGGCATCACGGTGGTGGCCATCTCGATCGGCGCGAGGCTGCGATCGAGCTCGATGGGCACCGCGACGACGGCGCCCATCGACGGGATCGGAACGAACGCCATGCGCCCGTCGGACGAGAGCACCAGGTCGGTCGGGCCGCCGGGGAGCGCAACCGTGTCTCGGACCTCGGCGGGAACGATGTCCGGGTCGTCGAGGAACTCGGCGGTGGGGAACGACTCGAGCGTGCGGGAGCCGTAGGCCGCGATGTAGGTCACGTCCGGCTCGTCCGGCACGACCGCGATGCCGGACGGGAACTCGCCCACGCGGGTGAAGGTGAAGCCGGGGACGTAGAAGTCCGCGTCCACGACCCGGCGCTTCCGGAAGTCGATGGCGCCGACCTCGCCGCTGGCGGTCTGAGTGACCAGCCCGATCAGCGCCTTCTCGTCGTCCAGGGTGCCCGTGACCCCCTGGCATTCGCTCAGGTCGACGAAATCGGACGACGCGACGTCCAGGCACACGAAGGCGATGGCGCCCGGTCGCTCGAAGGTGGCGGGGGTGACGACCGTCGGGTCCTGGCCGCACGCCAGCAGGGCGAGCAGCGCGAACGACGAAACGCGGCGCATCAGATGAGCTCCTGGACGGCGCGGGGGCGACCGACGAAGCCGAGCGGCACGGGCGAGCACTCTTCGCCGTCCGCGTCCTCGCCGCTGACCTCCATGTCGGTCAGGCATTCGAACATCGGGCGGAGCTCGAGGACCCGCAGTACCGAGGATCGGAAGTCGCCGACGTAGACCTTCTCACGCTCGACGTCGACGGCCAGCTCGAAGGGACCACCGAGGCTTCGGACGATGCCGACCAGCCGCTCCGCGTCGAGGTCGATGACGAAGAGATCGCGGCTGTCGAAGTTGGTGACGAACGCGAGGGTGTGACCGGTTCGGGAGAAGTGCGCGACCTCCATCCGCGAGGGCCCGAAGCCGACGGGGATCTGGGCCCGCACGTCGAGGGCTCCGACGCTTCCGTCGACGTCGACCGAAAGCACCGCGCGGGGGCGACGGGAGAGCACGTAGGCCCGGCGCACGTCGGGGCGCGGGTCGAAGCGCACCACCCGGGTGTCGCCGAGGCCGCCGCCGCCGGTGTCGATGCCGGTGACCGCGAGGTCCGAGGCGCGGAAGAGAAAGCTGTTCTCGGCGGACTGGCCGAGGGCGATGCCCACCCGCGGGATGACCGGGTCGAAGGCGGTGGCCACCCAGAGGCTGCCGTCGACCGGATCGGCCGCGAACTCGACCAGCTCGTTGGGCAGTCCCTCGAGGGTGTCGACGAGCTCGGGGCGCACGCCATCGGCGGTCTCCCAGAAGAGGCTCATGCGGCCACCGCGGTGGGCCATGACGACGTAGTTGCCTTCCTCGAGACTGGGGATGCGATCGACCCGAGCGCCGACGACGAGCGAGACGGGGTCCGGCGGGACGAGCAAGCCGTCCTCGCGGGCCGCGCCGGCCTCGGCGCCCCGGAACGTGTCGGTGCACTCGTGGCGGTCACCGTCCGTGAGGTTGGTCGAGTCTTCCATCGCCCCGCAGCTCAGGATCCCGGCGGGGCTCATGTCGACGTAGCTGAGATCGCCTTCGCTCCGGACCGGCAGATAGAGGCGTGAGCCCCCGCCCGAGGGTGCGATACCGAGGCCGTCCGCGAAGGAGCCGATGAGCACCTCGCTCTCGATCAACCCAGCCACGGGGGTGATCGAATCGGCGAGATCCTCTCGATCGTCCTCGAGAGCGATGATTCCGCACTCCGAGCGCTCGTCGACCGAGAGGGTTCCGCAGTTGATCTCCAGCTCGTCGCTGATGCGATCGAGATCGTAGGCCTGCAGCGACCCCGAGTTGTATCGGAGATCGAAGTTCGAGTTGGCGACGACGAGGAAGTCGCCGAAACCGTCGCCGTCGAAGTCGTCCGAGACCTCGAGCGCGATGGGGAAATAGATGCGTCCAGGCGGCGGCGGAGCGCCGTCGGAGCCACAGCCGAAGGCCGCGGAGACGACCGCCAGAAGGGCCGGAACGAAGGTGTCGCGAACGGAACGCCGCATGGCGGCGCAACCTACACGGGGGCTCTGCACGGCGCCACCCGCGGGGGGCCGAATCCCAAGGGCTGCTCGCCCTACTCGTTCGCCCAGGGGTCGAGCACCTCGGTGTGGGGACGACGCATCATCGTGGGCGCCTCCTCCATCATGGCCGAAGTGTTCGTCTCCATGGACGCTTCTTGGGTGCGGCGGCTGGTCCGGCGACGGGTGGTCGTCCGGCGCTCACGCTCGAGCGTGAAGCGCACCGTCGTGGAGGTCCGTGGGGAGATCACCAGCTCCCGCGACTCGTAGCCCGGCATTCGGAGCTCGAGCTCGAGACGGCCCTCGGTCGGGCGCTCGATCTCCATCGGCGCGTTGCCCAGGAGCTCGTCGCCGCGCCAGACCTCGGCGCCCTCGGGGTTCGAGATCAGGTTCACCTGAACCGCCTCGGCCATGGCCCCCGCTTCGGTCTCTTCGGGGACCTCTTCGGTCTCCTCGGGGACTTCCTCGGTCTGCTCCGGGGTCTCGGCGATCGGCGGCGTCTCGACGATCGGCTGCGGGGGCGGATCCTCACCCGCGAGCATCACCGCGGCACCGGCGCCGCCACCGATGAGCAACACCGCCAAAACGGCGATGAGGGGCATCTTGGACTTCCCACCACCGAGGTTCGGGGCGTCGATGCTGCTCGTGGCGCCGGTCTTGAAGCTGGTGGTCGTCTCGCGGGCCATCGTGCCCACGCCAGCCTCGACCCGCTCCAGGTCCTGGAGGAGCTCCTCCATGGTCTGGTAGCGGACATCCGCCTGCTTGGTCATCGCCTTGAGGATGACCAGCTCGAGCTCCTCGGGGATGGACGGCACCACCGTCCGCGGAGCCGCGGGCTCCTCGTACAGGTGCTTGGTCAGGATGCCCATCAGGTTGTCGGCGTCGAAGGGCACGTCGCCGGTCGCCATCTCGTACATGATGACGCCGAGGGCGTAGATGTCGGTCCGGTGGTCGACCCCGCTGCCCGCGCACTGCTCGGGCGACATGTAGTGGGGCGTGCCGAAGACCTGGCCGGCGCGGGTCAGCTTGCTCGAGGAACCGCCGACCTTGGCGATGCCGAAGTCGAGGACCTTCACGAAGTTCGCGTCGCCACCACGCTTGATCAGGTAGATGTTGTCGGGCTTCAGGTCGCGGTGGACGATGCCAGCCTCGTGGGCGGCGCCGAGCGCGCGACAGAGCTGCTTGGTGACGTGGACGATCCGCTTCGGGTCCATCCCCTGCCGCGGAGCCGGCTGACCGGGCTCGACGGCCGGCGGGGCCGCGGCCTCCTCGATGGCGCCGGTGAGGTCGACGCCGTTGAGGAACTCCATGACGAAGTAGGTCGACCCGTCGGGGAGCGTCCCGAAGTCGGAGATGTCGATGATGTGCTGGTTACCGATGGCGGACGCGGACTGCGCCTCCTGACGGAACCGGGTGATGATCTCCTCGTCGCGGCTGACGTCCGGACGGAGGACCTTGATGGCCAGGGGCTTGTTGAGGACGATGTGCCGGGCCTTGTAGACCAGGCCCATGCCGCCCTCGCCGAGGACGCTCTCGACCTCGTAGCGCCCGTCGATCGTCGTACCGACGATCTTGTCTTGGCCCTGCTCTCCGTCGACGACTCTCAGCTCCGCGGTCACGGCTCACTCACTTCGCTCGAGGGACGCCCGAGCGGCGCCCAGATTCGTACGGACGTGCCCCGCGAACGTTTCCCCATCGGAAAAGAAAAGCTCGCGAGCCACTCATCTCGGGTGCCGCGGGTTTCACCGCGGACGTAGTCGTTCAACGACACGCGCATCTTCGCTCCAGAAATCTTCCGTTGTGTCGGGCGCCGCGTCAAGCTGCAGACCCTCCCGAACCAGTCTCGGGGCGTTCAACCCCGCGGCCGACTCGGACCTTGGGTATCCCCCAGATTGGGGTCCGTTCAGGCAAAAACGGGTGACTCAGGCGTTGCGGAGCGCTGCCTGCGCGGCCGCCAGGCGGGCGATCGGGAGTCGGGGCGGACTGCAGCTCACGTAGCCGAGCCCGGTGCGGTGGCAGAAATCGATGGAGGGCGGGTCGCCCCCGTGCTCGCCGCAGAGCCCGAGCTTGATGTCGGGCCGCTGCTTCCGGCCACGCTCGCAGGCGATCGCCACCAGCTCCCCCACCCCGGCCTCGTCGAGGCGCGCGAAGGGGTCGGCCTTCAAGATCTGGAGCTCGTCGATGTAGGTCGGCAGGAAGCGGCCGGCGTCGTCGCGGCTGATACCGAAGGTGGTCTGGGTCAGGTCGTTGGTGCCGAAGCTGAAGAACTGAGCGCTCTCGGCCAGCTCCCCCGCCACCAGGCAAGCCCGCGGGAGCTCGATCATCGTGCCGACCTGGTACTCGACCTTGCGGCCGGCCTTCTCGAAGAGGGCCTCGGCGGTCCGGTCGACCAGCGCACGCATCTTCGCCAGCTCGCCGCCGATGCCGACGACCGGGATCATGATCTCCGGGTGCACCGCGACGCCATCGGCGCTCACGTCGAGCGCCGCCTGGAGCAGCGCCCGCACCTGCATCTCGTAGATGGCCGGCATGGTCAGCCCCACGCGGACGGCCCGGTGGCCGAGCATCGGGTTCACCTCGTGCATCTGCCGGGCGCGAGCCTTCACGGCGGCGACGTCCTCGAGGAGCGCGTCGGCGACCGCCTGGTGCTCCTTCTCCTCGCGCGGGAGGAACTCGTGCAGCGGCCAGTCGAGGAGGCGCACCGTCACCGGCAGCCCATCCATGGCCTTGAAGATCTTCGCGAAGTCCTGCCGCTGCATCGGCTCCACGCGAGCGAGCCACTGCTGGCGCTTCTCGGGCCCGTTGGCGAGCACCACGCAGCGCACCGCTTCGAGGCGCTCGTCGGCGAAGAACATGTGCTCGGTCCGGCACAGGCCGATGCCCTCGGCGCCGTAGCTGCGCGCGAGCCGCGCCGCGCGCGGCGTGTCGGCGTTGGCGCGCACCCGGAGCGTGCGGACCTCGTCGGCCCACTCCATCAACGTCTCGAGCTCGGGGACCTTGGCCGCGGCGACCACGTCGAGCGCGCCGCCGTAGACCTTGCCGTGGGTGCCGTCGAGCGTGATCACGTCGCCGGCGCCGAAGGTCACGGCGTCGCCGCCATCCCGGCGCGCGATCACCTGCTGCTTGTCGTAGTCGACCTGCAGGTCGCTGCAGCCGGCCACGCAGCACTTGCCGAGACCGCGCGCGACGACCGCCGCGTGCGACGTCATGCCGCCGGTCGCGGTCACGATGCCCTGCGCGGCTTTCATGCCGTGAATGTCCTCGGGGCTCGTCTCGCGACGAACCAGGATCACCTCTTCGCCGTCCTTGGCGGCCGCCTCGGCGTGGTCGGCGTCGAAGACGATCTTGCCGGTGGCGGCGCCCGGGCTGGCGGGCAGACCGGAGGCGACCGGGAGCACGCCCGTCTTCTCGAGCTCTTCGGGGGTCGGCAGCCGCGCGTGGAGCAGCTGGTCGAGCATGCTGGCGTCGACGTTCATGAGCGCCTGCTCGCGGGTGAGCACGCCCTCGTCGACCAGCTCCTTGGCAATGCGGACCGCGGCGTGCGCGGCGCGCTTGCCGGTGCGGGTCTGGAGCACCCAGGCCTTGCCGCGCTCGACCGTGAGCTCGACGTCCTGCATGTCGCCGTAGTGCGCCTCGAGCTTCGCGCAGAGCTCGACGATGGTCTGGAAGACCTCCGGCATCTGGCGCTCGAGGGTCTCGTCCTCACGGCCGATGGGCGCGCCCTTGGCCGTGATGTTCAGCGGCGTGCGGATGCCCGCCACGACGTCCTCGCCCTGCGCGTTCGGAAGGTACTCGCCGTAGAGGACCTTCTCGCCGGTGGACGGGTTCCGCGTGAAGCAGACGCCGCTGCCGCTGGTCTCGCCCATGTTGCCGAAGACCATCGCCTGGACGTTGCACGCGGTGCCCCAGTCGTCGGCGAAGCCCTGCATGCGGCGGTAGCGAATCGCGCGCTGGTTGTCCCACGACTCGAAGACCGCGCCGACCGCCCCCCAGAGCTGGCCCCACACGTCCTGCGGGAAGGGCTCGCTGCCCTCGGAGGCGATGAGCTTCTTGTACCGCTTCACCAGCTCCTCGAGGCCGTCCGTCGGGATCTCCGAGTCGAGCATCCGGCCGTTGCCGAGCTCGCGCTTGAGGTCGCCGAGGACCTGCTCGAAGGAGGCGTGGCCGACACCGAGCACGACGTCGCCGTACATCTGGAGCAGGCGGCGGTAGGCGTCGAAGGCGAAGCGGCGGTCGCCCGATCCCTCGGCGAGACCTTCGACCGTCTCGTCGGTCAGGCCGAGGTTCAGGATGGTGTCCATCATGCCCGGCATCGACTTGCGCGCGCCGGAGCGGACGCTGACCAGCAGCGGGTTCTTCGCGTCACCGAAGCCGCGCTCGACCTCGGCCTCGACGGCCTTCAGCGCAGTCCGGACCTGGTCCTCGAGCCCTTCGGGGAACGACTGGTCGTGGGTGCGGAAGTGGTTGCAGACCGCGGTCGTGATCGTGAAGCCGGGCGGCACGGGGATGCCCAGGCGACGCATCACCATCAGTCCGGCGCCCTTGCCGCCGAGGAGGTCCTTCTGGGCCTGCGGCTCGGCGTAGGCCTCACCGAGCTCATCATCGAAGAGGTAGACGTGCTTGTCGGTCATGGGGTGTTCCTGCGGTTCGTTCGGGGAGCGTCAGGCGGGAGCCAGCTGGTCGATGTGAGCGATGCGCCGAACGGAGTCGGCGATGTTCTTCAGGAGCGCGAGCCGGTTGGTTCGGATCGTGTCGTCGTCGACCATCACGTACATCTCGGCGAAGTAGCTGTCGATCGGGCCCTTGAGCTCACGGGCGACCAGGCTGAGCGCGGTCGTGTAGTCACGCTTGGCGTGCGCGTCGTCGAGCTGGGCGCGGACCTTCTCCCAGGTCTCGTGCAGGGTCTTCTCGGCCCCGTCCTCGAGGAGCGACGCATCGACGTCGCCGGCCTCCGCATCCTTGGTGATGTTGTTGGCGCGCTTGAACGCCACCGCGAGCGGCTCGTACTCCGCGAGCTCACGGAAGCCGGCCACGGCCTTCATGCGCGCGTCGAGGTCGCGGACCGAGCCGAAGCCGTCGTCCACCCACGCGCCGAGCGTCGCCTCGACCACGTCACCGCTGTAGCGGTCCCGGTAGAAGGCGCGCAGCCGCGCCTCGAAGAAGCGGTGGATCGCCTCGGTGATCTTCACCGGATCGGCCTTGTCGATGGCGTCGACCGAGCCGAGGCCGAGAAGGCCCTGGTCGATCAGCTCGCGAAGGTGGATGTCGATCGGCCCCTCGAGGGCCGTGCGCACGATCGAGATCGCCGCTCTCCGCAGCGCGAAGGGGTCGTTGCTGCCCGTCGGCTCGAGGCCGATGCCGAAGCAGCCCACCAACGTGTCGACGCGGTCGGCGGTGCCGACGATGGCGCCGAGCGCACCCTCGGCCACCGGCGCGTCCGCGCCCGTCGGCTGGTAGTGCTCGGCGATGGCGTCGGCGACCTCGGACTCGACCCCTTCGGCCAGCGCGTAGAAGCGACCCATCTCGCCCTGCAGCTCGGGGAACTCGAAGACGATCAGCGACTCGAGATCGAGCTTGGCGAGCTTGGCCGCGGCCTCGGCCTTGGCGACGTCGGCGCTGCTGTTGTCGGCGAGCCAGGTGCTCAGCGCGACGATGCGGTCGACCTTCTCGCCGACGGTGCCGAGCTTGCGCTGGAAGATCGTCGCGTCGAGCTTCGGGCGCCAGCTGGCCATCCCGTGCTTGCGGTCCTCGGCGACGAAGAAGCGCGCGTCGGCGAGCCGCGCCTGCAGTACGCGGTCGTTGCCCTCGGCGATGATCGCCGGCGCCTCCGCCGTGTTCACCACGTTCAGGTAGCGCGGCATCAGCTTTCCATCGGCGCCCCGGAGCGCGAAGTAGCGCTGGTGGTCGCGCATCACGGAGACGACGACGCTCTCCGGCAGCTCGAGGAACTGCGGGTCGAAGGAGCCGGGCACCACGAAGGGCGCCTCGACCAGGTCGGCGCACTCGCCGACGAGGAAGTCGTCCGGCACCAGCGTGCCGCCGAGCTCCTTCGCGGCCGCCTCGAGACGCTCGACCATGAGCGCTCGGCGCTTGGCGGGGTCGACGACGACGTGCGCGTCGTGGAGCACCTGCTCGTAGACGTTCGCGCGGGTCAGGGCGACCGGCTCGGGCGCGAGGAAGCGGTGGCCGAGGGTCTGCCGACCGGCCTCGACGCCGGCGAAGGCGAAGGGCACGGACTCCTCGCCGAGGAGCGCCACCAACCACTGCACCGGGCGACCGAAGGCGAAGTCGCCCTCGCCCCAACGCATGGTCTTCGGGAAGCGGATGCCCTCGCAGATGGTGGGCAGCAGCTCGCCGAGCACCTCGGCCGCCGGGCGACCGGGCTCGTGGACCTCGGCGACGACGTAGTCGCCCTTGTCGGTCTCCTTCTTGGAGAGCTGCTCGACCGTCACGCCGTTCTTCTTCGCGAAGCCTTCGGCGGCCTTCGTCGGCGCGCCGTCCTTGAAGGCCACCGACCACGGCGGCCCCTGCACGCTCTCGCGGCGCTCGGCCTGCTGCTCCGGGAGCCCCTCGAGCAGGAGCGTGAGTCGGCGGGGCGTCCCCTGGACCGCCACGGTGTCGGGGCTGAGCCGAGCCTCGGCGAGGACCTTCGTCGCGGACTCGTTCAGGCTCTCGAGCCCCGCTCGCAAGAACGAGGCGGGGAGCTCTTCGACGCCGATCTCGAGGAGGAAACGCTGCATCGTGCGTGGGCTAGCGCTTCTGGGCCCGCATTGCCAGACGGAAGGCCCCTTCGAGCCCCGGTCGCTCGAGCCTCGGAGCGATGACGAAGCCCGGCGCCAGCGACCGGTAGCTGCCCCCGAGCGCGGCCGCCGCGGCCTCGACGCGCGGAGCGAGGAAGGTTCGCGCTTCGGGGATTCCGCCGCCCAGAACGAGCCGTTCGACCGGTGTCAGCAGCTGGATCGCGTGGACGAGCCGGCCGAGGTGGCGGGCGACCCAGTCCCAGAGCGGGTCGGCGGCGGCGATGGCCTCGGGGTCGCCGCCGCTGCGTGCGCGGAGCGCGGGGCCGGCCACGAGCCCCTCGACGCAACTGCCGTGGAACGGGCACACGCCGTCGAAAGAGTCCTCGCCGTCGCCAGGCAGATGGCCGGCCTCCGGGTGGTCCGGCACCCGTGGCGTCTCGCCGTCGCGAACCCAGCCCACGCCGACCCCGGTGCCCACCGTGACGTAGGCGAGCGCGCGCTCGCCGCCGTGGTGCGCCTCGGCCAGCGCGGCGGCGTTGACGTCGGTGTCGACCACCCAGGGGATGCCACCGAGGCCGGCGGCCAGCCCCGGACCGAACGCGGCACCGCCCCACCCCGGCTTGGGTGTGTCGCGCAGGCAGCCGTAGGTGGGCGAGCCGGGGTCGAGGTCGACCGGCCCGAAGGTGGCCAGGCCGAGCGCCGTCGGCGCGTGCGGACGGAGCACCTCGAGGAGCGCCGCGAGCGTCCCATCGGGGTCGGTGGTGTCGATCCGCCCACGGACGAGCTCGCGCTCGCCATCCCGGACGGCATAGCGAGTGTGGGTGCCGCCACCCAACACGGCGGCGAGCACCCGGCTACTCCGCGGCTCGAGCGTCGGCGGGCAGGAGCGGGAAGCCGAGCGCCTCACGCTGCTCGTACCAGGCTTCCGCGCAGGCGCGAGCCACGTGGCGAACGCGGCCGATGTAGCGCTGCCGTTCGGTGACCGAGATGGCGCCGCGGGCGTCGAGCACGTTGAAGAGGTGGGAGCACTTCACCACCTGGTCGTAGGCCGGCAGCACGAGCCGCTTCAGCGGGTCGGTCTCGGTCCAGGTGAGCTTGCCGCCCTTCCCCTTCTTCTCCGAGAGCCCGAGGAGCTTCAGACACTCGGCTTCGTGGTCGTCGAAGTGACGCTGGTGCGCCTCGACGTCGGCCTTCTCGAAGTTGTAGGTGCTCCACTCCCACTCGGCGCGCTGGAAGACCTGGCCGTAGGTGACGCCGCCGCCGTAGTCGAGGTCGTAGACGTCGTCCTTGTCCTGCAGATACATCGCGATGCGCTCGAGCCCGTAGGTGAGCTCGCCGCTGATGGGCTTGCAGTCGTAGCCGCCGCACTGCTGGAAGTAGGTGAACTGACTGATCTCGAGGCCGTCGAGCCAGACTTGCCAACCGAGGCCCCAGGCGCCGAGGGTCGGCGACTCCCAGTCGTCCTCGACGAAGCGGATGTCGTGCTTCTTCGGGTCGGTGCCGAGGGCGCGCAGCGAATCCAGGTAGAGCTCCTGAATCTCGATGGGCGAGGGCTTCAGGATCACCTGGTACTGGTGGAAGGACTGGAGCCGGTTCGGGTTCTCGCCGTAGCGACCGTCGGTCGGCCGGCGCGAGGGCTCGCAGTACGCGACGTTCCACGGCTCCGGACCGATGGCGCGGAGGAAGGTGTGGGGGTTGAACGTGCCGGCGCCGACCTCGGAGCCGTAGGGCTGACCGACGAGGCAACCATGCTCGGCCCAGAAGTGCTCGAGCCGGATCAGCAGCTCCTGGAACGTCCTCGGCGGTGCGGGGATGTCACTCATCGTCGTCGTCCTCGTCTTCGTCCGAATCGTCGTCGTCGTCCGAGTCGTCGTCGTCGTCCGAGTCGTCGTCGTCGTCCGAGT
>CAYXAP010000089.1:0-23778 GCA_964462035.1 uncultured Sandaracinus sp. | reverse complement strand
CGCTGGACCCCCTTCAGGGTCAGCGGCCGCTCCGCATCGGCCCAGCCGGTGCCGCGCTCCACGGCGATGGCGTGACGTACGAGGATGACCTGCATCGGGCGAGAGCCTAGCTCTTCTTCGCCGGCCCCGGGCCCGAGAGACGAAGCGCAGCTTCGAGGCGCGCGGCGACCAAGCGTCCGGCCTCGACGGTCAGGAAGGCGGACACGAGCCGAACGTCGAGCCCTGGCCCGAGGAGATAGAGATACGCCCCTCCGCGCTGCTTCGTGAGATCCGTTCGGCGAAGGCGAGCGGCCGCCACCGGTACGCCCACGGTCTCACCGCCGCAGGTGCACCTCGAGCTCGTCTCGCCCCTCCTCGAGGACGAGCTGTCGAACGGGGAGACGGACCCTCGCGGTGATGAGAGCCGCCCCGACCAGCACCACGCCCCCGAGCGTGGCGACGAGGTAGAGCTGACCGCGGATGGAGGGCGCCAGCCACGCGATGACCAGACTGCAGAACGTGACCACCATCGCGACGAGGAGCACCTTCTGCGCTCGCGTTCGGGTTGCGTCGGAGAATCCGAAGGGCGGCTTCGCGAAGGTCACTCGAGCCCCGCCCCTCCGTCCGGCGTCCCGGTAGTCGCCCTCCCCCGACTCGACCCGCTCGAGGTTCACGGTCTTCGGCAGCTCCACCCCGTCGAGCTGGACGCGCACGCGCTCCCGATGTCGCTCGCAGAGCTCCGTGAGCTCGTCGGGTGTCGCTCCTCGACCCAGGAAACCCTCGAGCTCTTCCACCATTCGTGGCTCATCGCCGCCCGTGCGAGCGCCGTACGAATCCGACCTTCCCGCCCCTCGACGACGGTCCCGTCGGCCTCGACGTAGTGCTCACAGGCGTCGCATCGGGCCAGATCACCAGCCATCGCCGTGACGAGGAGCTCTTTGCATACGGGGCAGCGACTGGACATGCGTGGAGTGTCGCACGAGAGCCGACCGGTGCGGCCCCCCTAGCTGCGCGTCGCCAGATCCGATCTCGACTCAATCACGCACGAACGCGGCGAGCTCGACCAGCCCGGCCAGCCACCACCACTTGCCGGCGCCATCCCGCGCCACGACCTCGGCTCCCCGCCGTTCGATCGTTCGCGCCGCCACGGTCTTGTCCTCGAAGATCTTCTTCAGCTTCTTCGGCAGCACGGCGAACGCGACGAGTCGCTTGGTGCCCGCCGTCTGCACCACGCACGCGCCGCACTCCGGCAGATAGAGCAGCTGCTCCGGCTTGCTGATCTCGACCCGGTGAGCGAGCGCCCAGGTGCCATCGTCCGCGCGGACCATCGTGGCCAAGCCCTTCTGACCGAGGATGAGCACTTGCCGCTCGCTCACGATGCGCGCGGCCACGCCCCGGCCCACTTTTCCGTCGAGGGGAGTGCCATCGATCGCGACCCCATGTGCCCAGACGGGCTCGATGGTCCGCTCGGAGAGGTCGAGCCGTCGAGCGTTGAACCCGTCCATCAAGAGGGCGGTTCTCCCGTCCGGCGAGAGGTCACCGTCCGTCGCGTAGTACTTCTCCGGCATCCACTCGGTGATCTCCGTCAGCTCGTCGGAATCGGCTCCCAAGAGGAAGAGTCGAGGAAACGACTTCGCTGCGTACGGCGCGGGATCACCAGACCGGGGTGCGAGTCCGAGCACGACGGATCCGTCCGCGTTCGGAACGAGCCGAGCATGGCTGGGAAACTGCGCTCGGTGCTTCGCCGTGACGACCTCCTCGGCCTCGGGAAGATCGCCTTCGCCGAGCGGCTCCAAGGTGGGAGCGGCCGGCTTCTTCGCTCCCGACTTCGGCTCGGACTTCGCCTTCTTCTTCTCCTTTGGCAGCTTCTTGGCCACCACGGCCGCGAGGTTGGTGAGTCGGTATGTGCCTCCCGGTCCTCGGAAGACCCACTGTCCTCGAGGACCGGCCACCAGGTCTACGCCGTCGGGAAGGTTACCGAGCTTCTTGATCTGGTCGTGGGCGAAGAGGTTGACGATCGGCGCCTTCTTCCAGCCCGACGTGATCACGAGCGTCCCGTCCGGAGTGGCGATCCGGCTGGAGTGAATGCTCCCGCGCTTCCCCGCGTTGGCGCGCTGATCGACGAAGGTCGCGGGATGACTGCTGATGTCCAGCACCACGATCTTCTTTTCGGTCGTGGCGATCAGGCGATCCGGACCCACCCAAGCCGCCGAGTAACAGGCGCCGTGCTCGTGTGTCGGCGCCCAGGTTCGCTCGAGCCTCGTCTCGCCATCCAGGACGAGGCGGTACACGCCTTCCGGCACGACGAAGAACGCGAGAGTCCCGTCATCGCTCGTCGCCATCGTCCGGCTGGTTTTGGCGAGGTTCTTGGGCGGCGGGTCCCACCGGAGGACCTGGCGCCTGAGCTCTGGGTGGACGAAGACGACGCTGGTGATCCGCTCCTTGTCGTCGAGGACGTGCGCGAGCGGCAGGTCCGGATGCGCGCCCCACTCGACCGGGTGGTCGCCTGGCAGCTTCCTCTCGTACCCACCGCCGGCGACCTCCCGCCACTCGGTCGGAGGGTCGGGCATCTCGAGCGCATCGAGCACCTCGTCCGGCCACTCGATCGCCCATGCCGCCACCAAGGCCTGCACGTCGGCAGCGATCGGCTCGAGGGACACGTCACCGGCACCCTTGTCGGCGATCCAGCGCTGGATCCGTCGTTCGTCCGCACGCTGACGCTCCGCCTTCCAGGCATCGTCGAAGACCGGGTCTCGGGCCGGCTCTTCGAGGCTGGGATCGACCTCCCGCCGGAACGCGGGACACAGGGCCATCTCGCCCGGCGGCCCAGCGTCCGGAGCGCCCTGACCGACCGACCACTCGTCCCATCGCCCCCGGGCGTCGAGCGCGTTGAGGTACACGACATCGACGATCGGCAGGACGCGACGAAGGGCCATCAGCACGTCCGTGAACGCCGCGACGTGAGACGTGCCGCGCTGCCAGCGCAAACCCATCGACACCATCGCGAACCGGCCCGACCAACGCCACGTGACCTGGTCCAAATCGATGACCGCGCCCGCCGTCCAGATCATCTCCTGGGCGAGCGCGACCTTCTGCTCGTCGTTCGGGGCCGACTCGAACTGGACCGAGTACTCGGGATGCTCGGCGCCCTTCCAATCGGTCGGGTGCCTTCCGTAGAAACGAAACGAATAGCCCATGACGGCGAGAGTCTCGTCAAAGTCCGGCGGGATCGCCAGCCTCCGTGCATCGGGGCACTCGGTGCGTCTCGGTCACCCAGCCGGCCCGCTTCCTCGAACGAATCGCGCAGTGTGGCACGCGCGACCACCCCGGGGTGAGGTCACCCCTCGCGGGGCGCGCGAAGATCGTCTAAGTCTCCGTCCCTATGCAGGACATCGGCGCGCACGCAGGCGATCTGAAGGCTTTCGTCGAGCAGCGGTGGGAGGAGTCGATCCTCCCCGAGCTCGAGGCCTACATCGCCATCCCCAACCTCAGCCCCCACTTCGACCCCGACTGGGCCGAGCACGGGCACATGGAGAAGGCCACCGAGCACATCCGCCGCTGGTGCAGCGAGCAGACCATCGAGGGCATGAGCCTCGAGGTCGTCCGCCTCGACGGGCGCACGCCCGTGATCTTCATGGAGATCGAGGCCAGCGGGGGCGGCTCGAACGAGCGCACCGTGCTCCTCTACGGACACCTCGACAAGCAGCCCGAGATGAGCGGCTGGGACGCCGACAAGGGGCCGTGGAAGCCGGTCCGACAGGACGGCAAGCTCTACGGACGCGGCGGCGCAGACGACGGCTACGCGGCCTACGCGTCGCTCACGGCCATCGCGGCGCTCCAACGTCAGGGACTGCCGCACGACCGCTGCGTCGTGCTCATCGAGGCCTGCGAGGAGAGCGGCAGCTTCGATCTGCCGCCCTACCTCGAGCACCTGAAGGCGCGCATCGGCACGCCATACCTGGTGGTCTGCCTGGACTCCGGCTGCGGCAACTACGAGCGACTCTGGGGCACGACCTCGCTGCGCGGTCTCGTGGGCGGAACGCTCCGCGTCGAGAACCTTCAGCCCACCGCCGACGGGTCGGCAGCCGGCGTCCACAGCGGTGACTCGGGCGGCATCGTGCCCTCGGCTGGCCGCCTCGTTCGGCTGCTCCTCCAGCGGCTCGAGGACACCACCACCGGCGCGATCCAGCTCGAGGCCCTGAGGGTCGCCATCCCGGACGACCGCCGCGCCCAGGCGGAGCAGGCCGCAGCGATCCTCGGCGACGGCGTGTGGCAGAAGTACCCCTTCGCCGAAGGCGCCGAGCCCATGGCCGAAGGCGCCGAGGCCATCCTCAACCGGACCTGGCGACCGATCCTCGAGGTGGTCGGCACCGACGCGCCAGACCTGCGGGCCGGCAACGTGCTCCGCGGCCGCGCGCAGGCGAAGCTCTCCATCCGGATCCCGCCGCACGTGGATCCCGCGAAGGCGACCGCCGCCATCAAGAGCGCGCTCGAGAGCGACCCGCCCAGGGGCGCGGCCGTGACCTTCGAGCCCGAGCAGGGCGCCGCCGGCTGGGAGGCGCCGACCATGGTGCCCTGGCTCGAGCAGAGTCTGACCGCCGCGAGCGAGGCCTTCTTCGGTCAGCCCGCCGCGTTCCAAGGTGAGGGCGGAACCATTCCGTTCATGGGCATGCTCGGCGAGATGTTCCCCGAGGCGCAGTTCGTGATCACCGGTCTGCTCGGACCGGGCAGCAACGCCCACGGCCCGAACGAGTTCCTCCACATCGACTGCGCCAAAAAGCTCACCGCTTCGATGGCGGCGGTCCTCGTCCACGCAGCGACGCGCGACTGACACTTGCCGTCACCCGACCAACGGCTCCTGGCCCGGGCGACCGACAACGCCCCGGCGATGTTCCTGCTGGGGCTGCTCCTGGTCGCGGGCATCGGCTTCGTGGACCTCGAGACCGGGCCGGGCTTCCGGATCTTCCCGCTCTACTTCATCCCGATCTCGCTCGGCGCGTGGGTGGCGCGACGGACCGGCGCGGCCTTCTTCGCCATCCTCGCCAGCGGCACCTGGGCCGTCAGCAACTGGAGCTGGCACTCGAGCGACGCGCACTTCGCCGCCAACGTCTTCACCCAGCTGGTGGCGTTCGGCGCCGTCGCCGCGCTCACCGCGGCGATGCGCCGGAACTACGACCTCGCCGTGCGGACCAGCATGGTCGACGCGCTCACGG
This sequence comes from uncultured Sandaracinus sp., assembly GCA_964462035.1. Classification (GTDB taxonomy): domain Bacteria; phylum Myxococcota_A; class Polyangia; order Polyangiales; family Houyiibacteriaceae; genus UBA1660. Next base: position 18,586 of record CAYXAP010000089.1, on the reverse strand, counting down.
GTCTGGCGAACACCCGTGGCTTCTACGACAAGGCCGAAGCCGCGGTCGAGCTCGCGGCGCGAAAGAACGAGCCGCTCGCGCTCATCTACCTCGACCTGGACGACTTCAAGCAAGTCAACGACCAGCACGGCCACGCCGAGGGCGACGAGGTGCTCAAGGAGCTCGCCAAGGCGATGCGGGCCTGTCTCCGCAAGACCGACATCGCCGCGCGACTCGGCGGCGACGAGTTCGCCCTGGTGCTGGTGGACGGCGACCGGGACGCCTCGGACCGGGCGGTGGCGCGGCTTCGCCAGGGCTTCGCCGAAGCGACGGAGCGCCGCGGGTGGCCGGTGAAGCTCAGTGTCGGCGCGCTCGTGATCGATCCGGTCGAGAGCGGCGTGCGGCTGGTGGACCTGATGCGCGAGGCGGACGCCCTGATGTACGACGCCAAGGGCGAGGGCAAGGACACCGTGGTCGTCCGTCAGCGTACTTCGCAGATGATTGGTGAGTGATCAAAGTAGCGGATGGCGGTGACCGGCGCGTCGTCGGTCACGCCAGGGATCGCGCACCCGCCGCTCAGTCCGTCGCTGAGCACGTGATCGATGTCCACGATGCCGGCGTAGGATCGTGGCGCGCTCCGACCGACCGCGGTGACGAAATCGAAGCCGCGCTCGTCCGCCAGCTCGTTGAAGCGCGTCGCGCTCGCGTCGACGCCGTCGTAGCGGCCCGGGTCGGTGTTCAGGTCGCCGAGCACGACATTGAGCTCGCCGTTCGCAGCCGGCTCTCCGTCGAGGTCCTCGAAGACCTGCTCGAACTGCGCGACACGGCACGCCACGTCGTCCGCCTCGATGCCGGACGAGCCGTGGACGTTGACCACCGTGAGCTCGCTACCGTCGACCCGGTCGATGAGCGCGCGCCCCACCCGTGAGCCGCTGCCGCAGTCGGGCACGGCGGCGCCGTCGAGGAAGTCCATGCACAGGTCGCCCTCACAGCCGCGGATCGACCCGAAGGCGCGCCGTACCGCGATGCACTTGTCGTTCTTCCCTTGGTGGCAGGCGACCTGATAGCCCATCCCGACGATCCGCTGAGCGACGGTCGGGTCGCCTTCCGACCAGCTCTCACAGACGAAACCGGCGTGGAGCTCGCTGGGGATCGTCGCGCACTCGCCCGGGTGGAAGATCTCCTGGAAGCCGACGATGTCCGGCTGCACGTCGGCGAAGAAGCGCTCGGTGTCCTCGACGACCGGCACCCAGGCGAGTCCGTCGCCGTAGTGCATGTCCGAGATCTCGGCCTCTGCGCTCGAGTAGCCGTCATCCGGCGCTCCGTCGTGGTTCATCCCGGTGGTGGTGCCGGTGTTGAACGTGACGACCACGATCGGCGGGGCGTCTTCGCCACAGCCGAGCGCCGCCGCCAGCAGCACCACCGCCACGCCCCTCATCGCTCGGGCCCGAGCGTCGGCTGCCACGGAACGGAGCGGCCGTGGGTGCGCCGATACCAGCGCTGGTAGGCGGCCCACTCGCTGTCGAAGGCGGCGGCGTCCTCGAGCGCTTCGTCGATCCCCTCGTCGGTGTCTTCGTCGATCGCTCGGTCCATCTCGGCCTCGAGCTCGGCCATGCGGCGCTCCCCCTCCGCCCGGGTAATCCGCTCGTGCAGCACGTCCCGGTAGATCCGCGTCAGCTCACCGAGCTGCGGGTTCCGGTCCGGGCTCCGGAAGTCCATCCGACCGGACATCGCGGACCCGATCAGCATCTCGCCGTTGAGCTCGGGCGGATGCGTCCGCGCCCGCGCGTCGTAGGGCGTGAAATCGGGCTCGTTCACGAACATGTCGTAGAGCGGCGCCGCGGTCGCGTCGGGCCGGCCGAGCGGCGGCAGCTGGAGCAGGCGCTCGATGGTGGCGATGACCGAGGTGAAGCTCGCCAGGGTGTGGCTCACGTAGTCGCGCCTGGCCCAGGGGCTCACGACGTGGAGCACCGAGCGATGGGACTCGACGTGGTCCCGCGAGCCCTGTGGGTCGTCCTCGAGCACGATCACGACCGTGAAGGGCCAGAAGGGCGAGTGGCTGAGCGCGTCGATGACGATGCCCATGCCGTAGTCGTTGTCGGCGACCATGGACTCGGGCGTCGGCGTGCCGGCGCGGGTGCCGTTGCCGTGATCGTTCGGCAGGAGCAGGTAGGTGAAGCTCGCGAGCTGCCCCGCTTCGATGCGACCGGCGACGTAGCGCGCCTTGTCCTCGTCGGTCACCGCGTAGTTCGAGAAGGGCCCGCCGGGGAACCGGCCATCGGTGAAGCGGGAGATGGAATCGCCCTCCGCGGTCTGGTTCGAGGTGCCGACGATCTCGCCGTAGATCTGGAGCGTGAGCCCATGGTCGACGACGTGGGTGAAGAGGTTCCCGGCGCTCGGCGCCGTGAGCGGGTCGAGCGGCCAGCCCGACTCGAGGCCGTGGCGGACGTCCTCGAGGTAGAAGCGCTCGGCGAGCTCGGTGAGGTGCGTGCCGGTGAGGAAGATGTGGCCGCTGTCCGAGTTCGGCGCCTGCACGTAGAAGTTGTCCGAATGCGCGAACTCCGCCGCGAGGGCGTGGTGGTTCGGCGTGTAGGGCAGGCCGTCGTCGGCGAGGGTCGGGTCGGCGTCGACGCGCGGGTCGTCGAGGTCGCCGAGGATCGTGTCGAAGGTCTTGTTCTCCTTCACGATCAGCACGACGTGGCGGATGGGCGTCTCGCCGCCCCATTCCGTCGGCACGACGAACCGCTCACAGTCGGGCGCGAAGAGGTCGCCGGCTCGCCGGTAGAAGGCATCGGCGTCCGTGGTGGCCGCCGCCAGATCGAAGCCCATCAAATCGACCACCGCGACGGTCCCCTTGAGCAGGTTCTTGGCGCTGCCCGACTCGTCGTTCGGGCCCGAGTGCGCGCCCTTGCCGCTGGTGATGACCAGCGAGCGGCCGTCGGGCGCGAGCTCCACGTCGGTCGGGTACTGGTCGGAGGGGATGCTGCCCAGCACCTCGAGGCTGGTGCCATCGACCACCGACACCGAGTTGTCGGCGCCACGGGACACGTAGAGCCGGTCGCTCGCGTCGTCGTACCAGAGCGCGTTCACGTTGCTGTTCGGGAGCGGGTCGCCGGCCTCGTTCCTCAGGTCGCTCTCGGGCGCCGCGACGAAGACGGAGTCGGTGATGGTGCGGGTCGCCGTGTCGAAGACCACGACGGTGTCGCTCCCGGAGACCGCCGCGAAGAGCTTGCTCCCGTCCGCGACGCTCGCCAGACCAGCGGGGCTGGTCGGGAGCGGGAGCGCCTCGCTGCTTCCGTCGCTCAGGTCGATGACGCTGACGCCCTCGCCGCGCAGATCGCCGACATAGAGCTCGTCGCGCTCGGCGAGGTGGTGCACGTCGAAGGCGCGCTGCGTCTCCTCGCCGAGCGGCGGGAGGTCGAAGCGCCGGCTCTCGACCAACGTGGCCGCATCGAGCTCGACGACCAGCGGCTCGTCGAAGGCCCCGACGAAGAGCTCGCTCCCGTCGTCCGAGAGCGCGAGCCCCGCGAGGTGTAGGCCGAGCTCCTGGGTCTCGGCGGCCGTGAGCGTGCCGTCGGCCGCGGCGTCGAACGCCCGCACGACACCGTCGGCGCCGCCAGAGAGATAGACCCGCGACCCATCCGGGGAGACCTCGATGCCGTAGAAGGTCTCCCCCGGCTCGAGCGACTGCACGACGGCGAGTGAGCTCAGATCGACCACGTCGAGGCGGCGGTCGTCATTGGAGGCCACGACCACGTAGGCCACGCCGGCGCTCGGGTGCACCGCCACCGACGCGGGGAAGCCCTCGAGCACCACGCTCGGTCCGGACGCGCGCGTCCGGCGCCCGTCGAAGGCCAGGTAGGAGCCGTCGTCCTGCAATCCCGGTCGGCCCGTGAGCGCGTCGGGTGGCGTGACGTCGCAGGCCGGGAGCGGATCCGGCGGCGGACCGACGTCGAGCGGGGTCCCTCCGTCGAGGCCCTGGTCGATCGGACCTCCGTCGTCGGTCGGCGGCTCGTCGGTCGGATCACCGCAGCCGAGCGCGAGCGTGACGAGGAAGAGGGAAAAGCGAAGGGGCACACCTCAGCATAACCGCTCGGCGCCGCGACCGTCCGTAGCGCCTCGGTGTCAGTCGACGACCGAGAAACCCGCGCCCACGATGGCGCTCCGGACCGAGCTGAGCTCGATCGGGCCCTGCACCGTCGCGGTGCCGCGGGCCGAGTCGTCGGTACGAGCGACGCTCACCGCCTCGACGCCCTCGAGCGAGCCGAGGGCCCCCTCGAGCTTGCGAACGCAGCCGCCGCAGGTGAGTCCCTCGACCGCGAGCGAGACCGAGGCCTCCGCCTCGACGGTCGGCGTCGGCCGGAGCAGCGCGCGCAGGTCCTCGAAGGCGAAGAACGCGAGCAAACCCAGCAGCACCACCGCCGACGCCAGGGCGATGGGGCCAGCGCCGTGCACCGTATGAGCGGTCATCGCGACCTCGGGGGTGATCACGAAGTCGAAGAGCCACGCGAGCCCGAGGCTGCCGAAGACGATGGTCGTCAGGTAGATGGCGAGCACCCGAGTGCCGAACGCGCTCTTCACCGCGCCGAGGGTGGCGACGTTGGTCGCGGGCCCGGCCATCAGGAAGACCAGCGCCGCGCCTGGCGGGAATCCGCCGGCGACCAGCGCCGCGGCGATGGGGACCGAAGCCGTCGCACACACGTAGAGCGGGACCGAGAGGGCCAGCACGGTCAGGGGAGCGAGCCACCCACCGCCGAGCTCGGCGAAGCGCTGCATGGCCTCGGCGGGGACGAGCGTGGTCAACGCCGCGCTCACGACGATACCGACCACGATCCAACGCCAGATGCTCCGAAGCACCTCGAGCCCATGACTCGCGCCCGCGCGCCATCCCGGCCGACTGTCGTCGGCTTCGACCGTCGGGGCGACTTCCGGCGGAGGCTCGCCGGTGGCATCGACCCACCGGCCGCCGATCCAACCGAGCAGCGCCGCGCTGCCGACCTTGAAGGCCGCGAAGGGCCAGCCCAGCAAAGACCCGCTCACGAGGAACGAATCCACGCCCGTTTGGGGTGTGGCGATGAGGAAGCCGACCGCCGCTCCGTCGCTGGCCCCATCCTTCTTCAGCCCGAGCCCTGCGGGGATCACCCCGCAGGAACAGAGCGGGAGTGGCACGCCGAGCAGGACCGAGCGCCCTACCCGACCGCGACCGCCGAGATGGCGTCGAACGAAGTCCCTCGGCAAGAGTGCATGGAGCACGGCCGCGACCACGACCCCCAACAGGAGCCAAGGGGCGAGCTCGAGCATCACGCGAGCGGCGGCTTCGAGGAAGGCCACGGGCGGAATGTAGCCAGTCGGTCCGCAGGTGCCACCCATCTGCGTGTATGCTGCGGCCGTGCGTTCGAGTCGGCCTCCCCAAGTTCCGCCGGTTCCGGGGCGCGACCTCGACATCGGGCCGTATACGCTCGCCAATCGAATCGCGGTCGGCGGGATGGCCGAGGTCTTTCGTGCGCTCGACGAGCCGCCCGCCGGTGACCCGCGTTCGGTGGTCATCAAGCGGCTCTTGCCCGACCTCGCGGACGACCCGAAGTGTCGCCGCATGTTCGAGCGCGAGGCCGATCTCGGGCTCCGCATCGACCACGACAACGTGGTCCGCGTGCTCGATCGGGGCGAAGATCGCGGCCGCCCCTACATCGTCCTCGAGTACGTCTTCGGGGTCGATCTCTGGCGGCTCGGGCGGCACCTCCTGCGCATGGGAAAGACGCTGCGGCCGCCGGTCGCGCTCTACGTGATGACCGAGATGCTCAGCGGGCTCGCCGCGGTCCATGCCGCGAAGGGCCGCGACGGGCACCCGCTGCGGATCGAGCACCGCGACGTGAGCCCCTCCAACATCTTCCTCTCGGTCCACGGCGACGTGAAGCTCGGCGACCTCGGCATCGCCATCGCCGACATGCGCGAGAGCCGCCCTTCCGCGCCGCGCGACGAACGGGGGCGAGGCAAGCTCGGCTACCTCGCGCCAGAGATCATCAAGGGCGTGCCCTCGGACCAGCGCGCAGACCTGTTCTCGGCCGGTGTGGTGGCGGCGGAGCTGCTCCTCGGGAAGCCGCTCTTCACCGGTGCCGGAGAGATCGGGATCCTGTTGGCGATCCGCGACGCCGACATCCGTCCCTTCAAGGCCATCGCCAAGACCCTTCCGTCGGCGGTGGACTTCGCGATCAGCAGCGCGCTCGCGGCCGACCCCGAGGCGCGCATCCAGAGCGCCAGGGAGCTGCGCGCGGAGCTGCTGCCCCATGTCAGCGAGTCGGTACAGAAGCTCCGCAACGAGCTCGGTCGGCTCGTGGCCGAGGTGCTCGCCGACACCGGCGCGACGCAGCCCGGCGACAAGGGCGCCATGGCCGAGACCGTCGAACGCCGATGGCCCGATCGCGAGAGCCGGCCGCCAGCCCTCCTCGACGACGACGGGCAGCTCCTGGTGCAGAGCGACACCGGCGAGCTCGTCAAGGTGCTCGACTCGGCCACGGTCGACGACAGCCGCTACGAGGTCACCAGCGTCGATGGCGCGATGCTCGGCACCTTCCGCCTCGCGGACATCATCCGAGCCATCGCCACGCGCTCGGTCGGCCCTCGCGATCTGGTCTCGCGCAACGGCGCGTCGCCCCAACCGCTCCACTCGTTCCCGCATCTGGTGCGGCACCTGCCGCCCTCCTCGCGGACGCCCACGCTCGAGAAGCGCACCCAGCTGGTGCACACGACCGAGTCCCACGACCTGGCGCATGGTGGGATGGTGGCGGCGCTCGGCAAGGCGCTGCTCCACGAGCTCACCGGCCTGATGTTGGTCGACCACGAAGAGACCCGCGTCGAGATCTATCTCGCGGGGGGAGCCCCGGTGTACGTCGCCTCGAACCAACCCGAGCACATGCTCGGTGCCCGGCTCGTCCAGCAGGGGGTGCTGACCCAGGGTGAGCTCGACATGGCTCTCGCGGTGATGCCGCGCTTCGATGGGCGGCTCGGCGACACGCTCTCGGCGCTCGGGCTCGTCGAACCAGTGAACCTGGTGCGGCACATCAGCACTCAGGTGCGCACCCGCCTCCTGGAGCCCTTCGAGTGGACCCGCGGACGCTCGGCCTTCTACGGCGGCGTCGACGCCCCCGACGACCTGGTCGCACTCGAGCTCGACCCCTGGGGCGTGCTCGAGGCGGGCGCGCGCCTTCGGCTGCAGCGCGGCCTCGAAGAGCCGCGCTTTCGCGGTCGCGACGGCGGCTCCCGCCTCCGCACCACACCGAAGGCCGAGCACGTCCTCGCGCTCCGACCGGAGCCGGCCATCGCCAGCCTGCTCACGATGCTCGAGACTCCCACCCCACTCGTCCGTCTCGACGAGCTCAACCCCGCGGCCGCGGAGCAGGAGCTACCGCGGAGCCGACCGCTCGTGGTCGTGCTCCTCGCGATGGGCGCCCTCGAGTGGGCGTGAGCGCGGCGACTCAGTAGTCGACGACGGTGAGGTCGCCGGTGTCCGGGAAGCCGTTCACCGAGTAGACGACGCCGCCGGTCGAGTCGTAGACCGTGAAGGTGTACTCGTCGTTGGTCACGCCGCTGTCGACGACGCCGAGCTCGAAGGTGTAGCCGGGGTCGCCGTTCCAGGTGCCGCTGCCTTCGGCGGTGCCGACGCGCGAGCCGTTGATGAAGCAGGTGACGGCCTCGACCTCGCCCTCGAAGCGATCGCGGGTCGGCTCGGGAGGCGTGTCGTCGTCATCGTCGTCGCAGTCGCAGTGGCCGCGCCCCTCGCCACGATGGTGTTCGTGCCCACGGCCGCGGCCCATGTGGTGTCCGCGACGCTCGCCGCGACAGTCCTCGTCCTCGTCGTCTTCGTCGTCGGGTGCGGCGCTCTCTGGACCGAGGTGCACCCAGGTGCCCTCGGCGAACCCATCGGGGAGACCCACGGCGCTGCCGTCGAACTCGTCACCAGCCGGCAAGGTGCCGAAGCCCTCCACGGTGCAGTCGGTGGTGACCCGCGTGGACGCGCCGGAGTCTTCGCCGACGTTTTCCGCGGCACAGCCGAAAGCGAGCGCGAGACCGACGAGGAGAATGGAGAAGCGAGTCGTCATGCAGATGGACGTCGACGGAATGAGGGCAGGCCGACTCGGACAGTGTGCAAGGTTCGTACACCACCCGTCAAGTGGGACGGGTCGTTTTTGAATCTTTCGTGATCCGTCGGCAGTTCCCGATGAATTTCGATATCTTGTGGGCTACCTTGGCCGCGTGGCGATGGCTTTCGCGCGCCAAATCAGTGACGACCGGCGCCCGAGTGGGCGAATGGTCGTGGTCTGCCTGCTCACCGTCGGACTCCTCGGCTGCGAGCGACCGGAGCTCCGACTCGGCGACAGCTGCACGCTCAACAGCGACTGCGCGACGCCCCTGGTGTGTCGCCTCGAGCGCTGCCGCGTGGAGTGCCGCGGTCCTCGGGATTGCGAGGTCGGCCTGCTCTGCCTCCCGGACGAAGACGGCGTGGGCGCCTGTCAGATCGACGACGAGTGCCGGCTCACGAGCGACTGCGCCAACGGCTACGTGTGCGTCGAGAACCGCTGCACGACCGAGTGCGTGGCGGACGTGGACTGTCCCGCAGGCGCGAGCTGCGTCCTCGGCGCGGACGAAGTGCTCGCCTGCGTCGACCCCTCCGAGGAGAGCTGCCAGCTGAACTCCGACTGCGGCATGGATCTCCGGTGCGCGCCCGACCAGCGCTGTCGTGTGCCCTGCCGCACCGACCGCGACTGCCGCGACGGCCGGAGCTGCCTGACGATGGGCGTAGGCCCGACGATGTGCGGGATCCCCAGCGACCCGGACCTGGGCGTGCTCGATGGGGGCGTGGATGGAGGCCTCGACGATGGCGGCATGGACGACGGCGCCGTCGATGGCGGTCCGCCGCCACCCCCACCGCCCTCGGTGGGTACGCTCACCGCCGGCACCAGTCACACCTGCGTCTTCGTCGCGGGCGGAGACCTGAGCTGCTGGGGCCAGTGGCGAAACCCCACCGCGACGATGGTCCACTTCGAGTACGCGAGCCCCACCGCCATCACGCTCCCCGAGGCTCCAGTGGCGGTGATGAGCGGCGCGAACCACGGCTGCGCGGTGCTCCCGACCGAGCTTCGATGCTGGGGTGACAACAGCGGCGGCCAGCTCGGCGAGTTGCCGGCCACCCTGCCCTTCTCGGAGGCGCCGGTCACGCTCTCGCTCGCGTTCACCGTTCGCGCGATGGGGGCCGGCCTCGCCCACAGCTGCGCGCTCGCCGCCGGCACCGGCGAGGTGTGGTGTTGGGGTGACAACGGCGCCGGCCAACTCGGTCACGCCGGGAGCGGCCCGACGCCGGGCATGGTGTCGCTGCCGATGGCGGCCATCGACGTCGCCGCACGAAACGAGAACAGCTGCGCGTTGCTGATGGACGGCTCGGTCCACTGCTGGGGCGTGAACGACTCGAGCCAGCTCGGCTCGGGGACCGCCGCGCCGCAGTCGGCGGACCCGATCGCCATCGTCGGCATCTCGAACGCGGTCGAGGTCGACGTGGGCAGCGAGTTCGGCTGCGCGCGGAGCGAGCCGGGCGGAGAGGTCCGCTGCTGGGGCAACAACGACGGCGGCCAGCTCGCGACCGGGAGCAACGGCGGTTCGCAGGCGATGCCCAACCTGGTGCCGCTGCCCCGGCCGGCAGTGGAGATCGAGACGGGCCAGGCCCATGCGTGCGCGCGCCTCGACGACGGCTCGGTGCACTGCTGGGGACTGAACGTCTCCAAGCAGGCCGGCGGACCGACGGCGCTCTTCGTGAACTCGCCGCTCTCCGTCCTCGCCGCGGGCTCGGTCGAGCTGACCGCGGGCGACAACCACAACTGCTCACGCTCGGGGCCGACCGCGGTCTCCTGTTGGGGCAGCAACGCCCAGGGCCAGCTCGGCAGCCCCGGGCCCAGCACTCCCACTCCGATGATGGTACCCGGCCTATGAACGTGCGCGTGCTCCCCTTCCTCCTGCTCGGCCTGCTGACCGTAGGCTGCACCGAGCGGCCCACCTTCCGTGGTGGCGGCTGCGAGCTGAACAGCGACTGCGACGGCCGACTGGTCTGCGGCTTCGGCCGCTGCCGACAGGAGTGCCGCACCGAGGTCGACTGCGCGCTCGGCCTCGACTGCTTCGGCGACGTCGAGTCGGGGCTCGGCTACTGCCAGCTCCCCGAGGAGCTGAACTGCGTGCTCAATTCCGACTGCGCGGAGTACTGCGGTCCGGGCAGCGACTGCGAGGGCAAGATCGTCTGCCGGGGCGGCGAGTGCGGCCAGGCGTGCGTCGCCGACCGCGACTGTGTCGAGGGCTCCATCTGCGTCGAGGAAGAGTCCGTGCTCACCTGCGAGCCGCTCTCCAACGAGCTCTGCGTCTACAACAGCGACTGCGCCCCCGGGCTGATCTGCGACGCCTACCAGCGCTGCCGGGTCGAGTGCGTGGAGGACCGCGACTGCGAGTTCCCTCGCGTGTGCCGGCCGGTGGAGGTCGAGGGCTTCACCACCCCACTCTGCGTGATCGAGGGCGACGCGGGCGCATGAGGCGGCTGCTCCCACTGACGCTGCTCGCCCTCGTCGGCTGCGGCGAGCGGCCCGTGTTCGAGCCCGGTGAAGGCTGCACGCTCAGCAGCGATTGCGTGACGCCCTTCGTGTGTCGCCTCGAGCGCTGCCGCGCCGAGTGCGCCACGATTCGAGACTGCCCGCTGGGGTCGCTCTGTGTGCGCGACGCCGATGGCATCGGCGCCTGCCGCCTGAGCGACGAGGCCGAGTGCGAGCTCGACGGAGAGTGCACGGCGCCCCTGGTCTGTCGGGCCGGGGCCTGCACCAACGAGTGCGTGGAAGACGGTGACTGCACGGCCGGGAGCGTCTGCGCGATGGACCCGGCCAGCGGCGAGCTCGGCTGCTTCGACCCCTCCGACACCGAGTGCTCGAGGGCGAGCGACTGCCCCGACGACTACGTCTGCAAGGCCGACGGCCGCTGCCGCCCGATCTGCCGAGAGGACCGCGACTGCCGGGACGGATCGGTCTGTACGGTGGTGGGCGAGCTGGCCATGTGCGAGCCGGCTCCCTGACGCGGGACCCCCGTGACCTGATAGGATGCGCCCGTGGCGGCGGCAGACGGTGAGAGCGATCCGCTGATCGGGCAGGTCCTGCTGGGCAAGCTCGACGTGCTCCGGAGCGTCGGCCAGGGGGGCATGGGATCGGTCTACGAGGTCGAGCACCTCATCACCCACCATCGCCGGGCGCTCAAGATCATCAAGCCCGAGCTGGTGAAACGCCGCACCTACATGAAGCGCCTCATCCGCGAGGCGGGGGTCGCCGGAACGCTGAACACCCCTTACGTCGTGGACACCTACGACGCGGGCACCCTCGAGGACGGCTCGGTCTACATCCTGATGGAGCTGCTCGAAGGGCGTTCGCTCTACGACGTCATCAAGCGGGACGGCGAGCTCAGCGTTCCGCGGCTCATCTCCATCGTCTCCCAGGTCTGCGAGGGCGTCGGGGTCGCCCATCGGGCGGGGATCATCCACCGTGACCTGAAGCCCGACAACGTCTTCCTCCTCGACGGCCCCGGCGGCACCGACCAGGTGAAGATCATGGACTTCGGCATCTCGAAGTTCGAGGAGCCGGACGACGAGGTCAGCCGCCTGACCTCCGAAGGCGTCGTGCTCGGCACCCCCTTCTACATGTCGCCGGAGCAAGCCCGCGGGAAGGAGCTCGACCCGCGCTCCGACATCTACGCGGTCGGCGTGATGATGTACGAGGCGCTCACCGGCCGGCTGCCCTTCGAGGATTCGTCGATCAGCGCGCTCTTCATCAAGATCGCGGCCGGCGAGTACCTGCCGCTGCGGCATCTGCGCCCGGAGATCCCCGAGGAGCTCGCCGCGATCGTCGAGAAGGCGATGCACCGCAAGCGAGACGCCCGCTACGCGAGCATGGACGAGCTGCGCGCGAGCCTGCTCCCGCTCGGGGGCGTCGGCGAGAAGGTTCGCGCGAAGACGCTCTCCGACCACCCGATGCCTCGCTCCACCGCGTCCTATGGGGGGGCCGCGACGAAGACGCCGCACCCGAAGAAGGGGCTGCCCTCCAGCAAGCAGGTCCCGCGAATCCCCGCGGCCACGCCTGCCAACGACGTGCTCCTCTCGAAGCCGCCGCCCACCCCGGCGACCGACTCCACCGCAGCCCCTGCCCCCGCCGGCTCGAAGCGCACCCTGTGGATGCTGCTCGCGGCGGGTCTGGCGATCGTGATCGCGGTCGGCGTCGCGCTGCGTGACTCGGGCGAGGACCCGGCCCCGGTACCGGAGGAGCCCGTGGCCGAAGAGCAGGCCCCCGCGGAGGAGCCGCCCACCCAGACCGCGGAGATGGAGCCGGAGGAGGAGCCTCCCACCGCGGCCATGGTGACCATGGTGACGATGCCCGTGCCTCCGACCATGGAGACCGAACCCGAGCGCCCCACGAGCCGGATGCGCCGGTCCACCCCCGCGGAGCGCGCGGGTCTCGAGCTCGACCCCTACGGCAATTGATGCACTCGATTCGATCGCTCGTGGCGCTGGCGCTGATGGCCAGCGCGCTCACCCTCCCCGCGCTGGCCCAGCCTTCGGACGACGCCGTGGCCGAAGCCCGCGAGCACTTCGAGCGGGGCGTCGAGCTCTTCAACGAGGGACGCAACGACGCCGCGCTGGCCGAGTTCGACCGCGCCTACGAGATCGCGCCGGCGCCGCCCGTTCTCTACAACATCGCGCGCGTCCACGAGGCGCTCGGCGACGCGGTCAAAGCCGCCGACGCCTACGCGAAGTACCTCGAGGACGCCGGCGACTCGCTGAGCCGCCGCCGGCGGCACGAGGTGACCGCGGCGCTCGAACGGCAGCGAGCGCGGATCGCCTACGTGACCGTGACCAGCAACGTCGAAGGCGCCACGGTCAGCGTCGACGGGGTGGACGTCGCCACGACGCCGCTCGAGGTGCCGCTCCGGCTGGCCGCCGGACAGCACACCGTGGGGGTGCGCGCCGCCGGCTACGACTCGGCACGACGGGCCGTGCAGGTGGCGGGCGGAGACCGCATCACGCTGGACCTAGAGATCGACGCGATCCTGAGCGCCCAGGGGACCATCCGGGTCGAGTCGAACGTGCCCGACGTGACCATCGAGCTCGACGGGCAGCCGCTCGGGACCACGCCGCTGGACGCGACCGTGCCCGTCGCCGCGGGGACCCATACCGTGACCGCCCAGCGCCCTGGCTACACGCCGCGGGAGGAGACCTTCGACCTCGCTGGTGGCGCCGAGCGAGTGATTCGCTTCGACATGGAAGCCGACGAAGGCGCGCCACCGGACGTCTTCGGCCAGCTCCGACTGCAGCTGCCGCGCGGTCCGTCGGTCGTTCGGATCGACGGCGAGCCGGCGATGCTCCGCAGCGGCGCCATCACCCTCCCCGCGGGTACCCACCGGCTCCAGCTCGAGGTCGCCGAGCGCGAGCCCTACGAGGCCGACGTCGAGGTCCCGGCAAACGAAGCGCTCGAGCTCGCGCCGCCGCTGCTCTGGACCCCGGACGCCCGCGCCCAGCGGGTCGCCGCCGCCGGTCGCACGCACAACTGGGGCATGGTGATGACGATCAGCGGCGCCGCGCTGCTGCTCGGTGGGGTCGCGATCCTCGGCTGGAACGAGGGGCGCATCAGCAAGACCGACTCGAGGCTGATCGAGGTGAACGACGACTACGAGCGGCTGGGCTGCATGACGGGCGGTCCGGACGAGGCCTGCGAGATGCTCCTCGCGGAGGGTAGCGCGCTGACCGCCGACCAGGACGCGGAGCAGCGGACTCGATGGATCTCGATGGCCATCCTCGGCACCGGCGCCTTGCTCGGCACCATCGGCGTGATCCTCTGGGTGCTCGCCCCGACCGAGGCCGAGATCGACGAGGACGCCCACGCGGCGGGTCCCCGGCTCCGCCTGCGCGCCGGCCTCGGTGGGCTCAGCCTCGACGGCCAGTTCTGATCAGCGGCGACGCATGCCGATGCGTAGCAGCTTCTCGAGCAGCGCCTCGTAGCTCAGGCCGTTGGCCTCGGCGCTCGCCGCGAGCTCCTCGCCGTAGGCGATGTCCGGGTTCGGGTTCGCCTCGAGGAAGTAGACCTTGCCCTCCGGTGTCAGCCGGAAGTCGATCCGGGCGTAGCCGTTGACGTTGAGCCGCCGGCAGATGCGCTTGGCGACCTTGGCGATCTTCTCTTCGATCTCCGGGCTGAGATCCCGCGCGCGCACGGTGTCGATGCCGTGCTTGTCCTGGTACTTCAGGTCCCACTTCACGCGGCTGGTCGCGATGCGCGGCGCGGACGCCGGCAGCCCATCGAGGGTGATCTCCCAGATGGGCATGACCTCGAGCCGGTGCAGCCCGATCACGCTCGCGTAGACCTCGCGGCCGTCGATGTACTGCTCGGCGATGGCGTCGGTCATCACCTGCTCGTGCACGAAGGCGACCCGGTCGGCGAGGGCCTCGTCGTTGGAGACGATCGAGGCCTGCGCGATCCCCTCGGAGCCCTCCGCCACGAGCGACTTCACGATCACCGGGTACGTCAGCCGCGCGGGCTTCTTGAAGCGGCGCCCGCGCGGGAAGACGTGGAAGCGCGGCGTGCGGATCCGGTGGTAGGTGAGGATCTTCTTGCTGAGCGCCTTGTCGCGAGCGAGGACGAGCCCGCGCGGGTTGCAGCCGGTGTAGGGGATGCCGCGAAGCTCGAGGTAACCGACGATGTGGGCGTCGTAGACGATCTGGTCCTTGAACTCCTCGAGGAGGTTGAAGACCACGTGGGGCTTCCACTCGTCGAGCACCTGCCGCAGCGGAGCGAGCTCGTCGCGGAGCCCGACGACGCGCACGTCGTGACCGAGCTGACGCAGCCCGTGGAGCACGTCGCACTCGGTCTTCATCGAGAAGTAGGTCTCCTCGTCGAGTCCTTCGATCACGTCCGGCGGGACGAAGGACTCGTGCACCATCAGGAGCACCCGACGAGGCTTCTTCGTGCGGAAGACCGCTTCCGCTACATCGGGTGCCATTCACTCCCCACGTGCAGAGTGTGCACCGTGTGCACGGTCAGCATGAGCGCAAAGTCGATCTCGGCCTCTTCTTCGGAACCGGGGAGGCGCAGCTCGAGCTCCTTGCAGCGGCCGATCATCTCCTTGAGCACCTGGTCGAGAGTGAACTGGTACTCGCCCGTGAAGCGGGCGACGCGCTCTCGGATCGCCTTTCGCCGCTTCCGCAAGAAGGCCGCCGCGCGGAGGTTCTTGGCGTGTTCGGGGTCCGCGCTGAACACCCGGAGCAGATCGCGGTCGTACTGGTCGGAGTAGCCCGCGGGGAAGTGCGCGCGACGCTTGTCGTAGTGCTCACCGAGCGTGTGCTTGAGCGTCTTCAGGGCGTAGGGCTTGGCCTTGCTGCGGACCTTCGGCGCAGCGCCCTCGAGCTCGGCCATGAGCTCGTCGACGTACTCGAGCTTCTCGAGCGCCTTCCAGCCGGCGTATTCGCGTCGCCAGCGGGTCTTGGGCTGGAGCCAGACCGCGAAGGTCTCGGCGAAGTCCTCGACCGGATGGCTCTGCGCGTACCAGCCGTCGAGGTGCTGCACGAATCGCTTGCTGCTCGGTCGCGGCCGATAGAAGTCCGGGTAGCGTTTGCTAGCCAGCCCGAAGAGCTTCTGCCACTGGCGCTTCCGGTGCAGCGCGTAAGCGTGCTGCACGGCATGGCCCAGCTCGTGGCGCATCAACTTGAGGCACTCGGGCTTCGAGCCGCCCTCGACCTCGAACATGACCTTTCGCTCGAGCCGGGTCAGCCGCGGGTGGGCGAGGTAGAAGGGCACCGCGATCCCCGGCACGTTCTCGGGCGAGAACCACTCGTCCGCCAACCAGAAGTGCGGTCGCAACCGCAGCCTGCGGCGCTTCAGGTCCCGGCGGACCTTCTCGATGACGTCCTCGATCCAGCTCCCTTCGATGCTCAGCTCGAGGTCGCACATGCGTGTGTCGAGGAGCTCGCGGTCGGACATCTCGTCCAGCTTCTGACGGCGGCGGCTCACTGCGCGCGAGCATAGCAGCCGCTGCCAGCGTCACTCCGGGAGCTTCCAGACCGACCAGTGGGGACCACGGTAGATCGGCTCGACGCCGGGCGCGCGAGCGATGCGCCCCGGACCACCGCGCGCGAGCACGTACTCGTACCACTGCAGCTGCTCGGGCACGACGCGCTGCGGCTCCCACTCCCAGCGCGGCGGGACCGGCGGCGGGCGCTCGTCCTCGCGGAAGCGGATCGGGCTCTGCGGAAAATCGGCGAACGTGAACATCACCGCCCCACCCCGGTCCGCCTGGGACCACGCGACGGCGTGGATGTAGGGCGCGAAGCGCACGTGCGCCGACTGTCGGTCGTAGATGAGTCCGGCCACGCGCGAGCCCTCCGGGATCGCGGCGAGCGCCTCGTCGAGCTCGCCAGTCTCTTCCTCGAAGCCGAGCGCGGCCTCGGCCACGATGGCCACGCTGGTCAGCGCGAGCACCGTGGCGCACGCGATGGCGGCGCCCCGGAGCCAGCGGCCGCCGATCGGTCGGAGCACCACCAGCGCGAAGATCGCCGCCAGCAGCGGAAAACGCGCGTTGATGGGCCAGATCCAGTCGTAGCTGACCGGCGTCACGAAGTACGCGACGAACGCCGCGAGCGGCACCACCACCAGCCGCGCGCGGAGCGAGCGGGCGAGCGCGTGTCGAATCGGCTGGCCCCAGAGCAGCACGCCACCCGCGAGCGCCGCCCAGAGCACGAAGAGCACGTCGTCGGCGTCGCCGGGGAGCACGTCGAGCATCCAGGAGGGCAGCTCGGCGAGGCTCCGACTGAAGGGCGCGTAGACCGGTTCGCCGCGACCGTCCTCCCCCAGCGAGGCCGCGCTCAGGGTCGACTGGCCCGCGGGGCTCGTGAGCATCCAGACCAGCGTGGCGATCAACGCGGGCGCGAACGGGATCGCGTAGCGCGCCATCGCCTTCAGGTCCTTCTCCAGGCCCACGACGAAACCGCCGAGCAGCAGGAGCCCGAAGGGCACGACGTGGGTGTAGAAGCAGACCAACGCGAGCACGCCGAGGATCGCCGCGCGCTTGCGCGTGAATCCCTCGGTCCGGATCCGGATCGCGAGGCTGAGCGCGAAGAGCGCGAGCGGAATCGCCGCCACGAAGTTCAGGAAGCCGAGGATGAGGTGCGCGTTCCACAGCAGCGGCATCACGAGCAGCGCGAGCCAGGGATCGCTCTTCAACGAGCGGAGCACGCTCCGGAGCGCGTAGGGCGTCGCGACCAGCGACGCGGTCAGCACCAGCTTCACCGCCATCAGCGCCGGGACGATCCAAGCCAGCGCGATGCAGACCAGATAGAACGCGAGGTACTGCGTGCGCCAGAGCTCGACCTCCAGGGTCTCGGCGTAGCGCAGGCTCTCGTCGCCGAAGTGCGCCATCACCTGCACGGCGGCCACGTGCTGGGGCAGGTCCTGCAGCGGCGGCCGCGCGACCAGCCAGAGCGGCACGCATGCGCTCAGCGCGACCAGCGCGAAGAGAAGCTCCGGCAGCGCGCCCCTCGCACGCGCGACGAAGCCCCCGGCGGGTGCCGGAGGCTTCGGTGGATCGGACTCGGGGCGCTCAGCCACGGCCGCGGAGGGTACCCGACCGGCGCCCGCGCGGGACACCGTTCAGGTCGAGAGCGGGCTCAGCCGCCTTCTTGCTCGCCGCCCGACGTCTGCGGGGCGGTCTGGTCCTCGAGGCCCCAGCGGAAGTTCACGCGGTTGATCTGGAAGGCCACTCGATCGGACTGGAGCGTGACCCGGCCCTGGTTCGGGAAGCAGACCGTGCCGCCCGCGTCGGCGCGGTAGTAGGTCGCGGGAACCATCACGGTCACGTAGCGCGGGCGCTCCTCCCAGCGGAGGCACTGGTTCGTGTTCGAATCACGTCGGACGCACTCCTGGACCCAGCCCTGCTGCCGCTGCTCGGCGACCTGGCCCATGTAGGTGGAGATCTGTGGCTCCCGGGCCTCGGCGACCTGCGCGTCGTCGTACCACTCGCCGTCGGAGTTCATCAGCATCCGCTGGTTGTAGATCTGCGCGTCGGGGGGCCCGTGCGGCTGCTCGATCGAGTAGTTCACGTCGAAGCACACGGCCTCGGGGTCGAGCCGCATCAGCGTCGACTGCCAGCCGTTCCGCGCCTCGATGGTGTTCGGCTGGTCGACGACACCCACCTGCAGCGGGTGGCGGAGCAGCACGTCCATCTTCTTACCGCACCCCGACGCGACGGCCAGGAGCGCGAGACCAAGCACAAGCTTCTTCATGCCAGCCTTGTACGATCCTCCCGCCCCGGATCTTCTACCCCGGGGTGCGTTTTCGCTCTTCCGAGCAGCCGAATGCCCGAGAATTTCGGACTCCGAGAGCATCTCCACGCACGCCGGCGAAAGCCCCTCACGGCCGGTTCCGAGCGAGTGGTCGCCCCGGACTTGACAGCCCGCCGAGGGCGGATCAGAGTGCGCGCCCATTCCGGAATAGCTCAGTTGGTAGAGCGGTCGACTGTTAATCGATTGGTCGCTGGTTCGAGTCCAGCTTCCGGAGCC
>CAYXAP010000088.1:0-23945 GCA_964462035.1 uncultured Sandaracinus sp. | reverse complement strand
CCTGGAGCCGAGCGCGAAGCCGCGCCGCTCCGAGCGCCCCGCCGCCGCCGAGTAGGTTTCATCGCCGCCCCCCGCGAGGAGTCCAGTGGCTCCAAGAGACGAATCGCTCGCCAGCCCACCTGATAGCCTGCCGCCATGTCGATCGAAGACCTCCGATCCGCCCTCACCGAAGGTGATCTCGAGGCTACACGCGCCGCCCTGACGGCACTGGACGCGAGCGACTGCAGTGCCGCGTCCAAGGCGGCCAACCACCACCGAGCCGACCCGTCGTCCGCGTTCGAGGTCTTCCGATGGATCGCCACCCTGCCGGTCCCCACTCGACCGCTGGACCGCGAGAACTGGCTCCGGGCGCTCAACAACGCGTGCCTCCTAGCGGTACACCATTCGGCCGACGATGACGCCCGGCTGGAGATCGCGCGTCGGGCCGTGTCCTTTGGCCCTCGGAACATCGCCATCTTCCACAACGCCGCGTGCGTGTTCTGCGCGCTCGGCGCCCTCGACGAAGCGCTCGACGCCGTGGCGGCAGCGGTCAGTCACGGGTACGGCAGCGCGCTCTTGGTCGACGATCCCGATCTGGAGGCCATCCGTCACAGCGAGGAGTTCGCCGACGCCATCGGGGGCGCCCGCGAGACCGATGAGCGGGCCCTCCAACGGAAGCTCGCCGAGCTCTCAGCGGCGCTCTTCGACGGCGCCGAAGTACCCGATGATCTCAGCCGGCTCTGGCGTCGCCACCTCGCCGTCAGCGAAACCCGAGGAGTCGGCAATGGGGGAATCACGAAGCTGTACGAGGAGCCGACGAGCCTGCCGAGCTATGCGCTTCCGGAACGTGGCCTCAGCCCGCTTCTCGATGGGACGATTTGGGTCGCACGGCTGAGCCGCCCCAGCTGGGTCGGCTACTTTCGGGGTCCGAACGGCGACATCGCCCCCGCCGATGCTCCGGTCATCGGTCTCGCGCCAGGCGGAGTGCTCCAGGTCACGGGCGACCTCTACGATCAACTCCGACTCGATGCCGATGGCAAGCCTGCCAAACAGCAAGCCCTCCGCGAGCTGCTCATCACGCTCCGAATCGACGACACCGACCCGAGCACGGGAGGCGTGCACGAGCGAGCCGAGGAGGCCCGCGCGACAGTCGAAGCCTTTCTCGCCAATCGCTAGCCCAGCTTCTCTCGCAAGACGCGAAGAGAAACCCTTCGGCCCCAACAAGTCCTTCTTTGCGCCCTCGAGAGGATTCACCTCTCAGGCCCTCCTCGAACGGCCTGACGGCCCCCATGGCGTATCAGAGCCGCTCGGCGGTCACGCTCAGGTCGCAGAACTCCCAGCCGCGGGGCGACTGCAAGTGGTCGTGGTCGATCGGCTGGTCGGTGCCGATCTCGAGCTGGAAGCCGGACGACAGATGCGTGGCGGCGTCCAGGTAGTCGACCGGTAGCGTGCGCATGGCGAGCACGTCCCCGCCCGCTTCGAGCGTGCAGCGCTGCACGGGGGTCACCCCGTCGAGGATGCAGTCGACGGTGTAGCGAGTGCCCTCCATCCAACGCTGGTTCCCGGAATCGGCCGTGTAGCTCATGAAGCCCATGGCGATGGCCTCGCGGCCGTACATGCGGAAGTGGTCGGTGCGGCTCTCGAAGTCGATCGCGCCGGCGCCCATGACGTAGCGCTGAAAGCTCTGCGACTGGTTCGCCCGGCTGAAGCCGAAGAGGATGTGCTCCGTGCGGTTGCCCGGATCCGGGATGTGCGGCTGGAAGGGGCCGGCGATCACGTCGAAGCGCACCCGGACGTTCGCATAGGCGGTTCCATCCTCGCCCACGGCGAAGCGCCGAAAGGTCTCGCCGTCGTTGGCCGTGTAGAAGCAGCCGCTCCGTTCGAGCAGGACCTCGACCCCAGGGCCAGCGTCGATCCCCGAGGGTCCACCGTCGTCTCCGACGCCCGAGTCGCCATCGGGGCCCCCACCGCCGTCCGCGAGACCGCCCAAATCCATCGAGGCATCCACAGCATCGTACGGGCCCAGGTCTGGTCCACCCGCGTCCTCTCCGGGAGCGTCGCTGGTCAGCGATCCCGAGCACCCCACGACCGTCACCAGAAGGAGCGTTCTCCAGCCACCCATGCGCCCGAGCCTAGCCCGCCGTCCCCCGCCGTCGCTGACCGCTGCTGCGCCGGTACGACCCGCGCGCGAGCTGATAGGCTGCCGCCATGTCGATCGACGCCCTGCGTACCGCGCTCGCCGAAGGTGACCTCGAAGGCACACGCGCTGCGCTGAAGACCCTCGACGCGACCGACAGCCTGGCCGCGTTCACGGCGGCCTACCAACATCGCGCGCACGCCTCGGCGGGCTTCGAGGTCTTCCGCTGGATCGGCGAGCTCCCGGCCCCCGACGATCCGATGGACCGCGAGAACTGGCTGCGTGCGCTGAACAACGCCTGCGCGCTCGCGATCCAACACCCCGGCGACGACGAGGCGCGACTGGCGATGGCACGCCGAGCCGTCTCCTTCGGCCCGCAGAACGTCGCCATCTTCCACAACGCCGCCTGCGTCTTCTGTTCGGTCGGCGCCCTGGAGGAGGCGCTCGATGCCGTCGCGGCGGCGGTCGACCACGGGTACGGCAGCGCCACGATGGTCGACGACCCCGATCTCGACGCCATCCGCCACACCGAAGACTTCGCCGACGCAATCGGTGGTGCGCGCGAGGCCGACGAGGCGGGTCATCGCCGAAAGCTGGCCGAGCTGTCGGAGGCGCTCCTCGGCGGCGCGGCGGTGCCCGACGATCTGAGCCGGCTCTGGCGGCGACACCTGGCGATCGCGGATGCCCGCGCCGTGGACGATGGGGGCCTCACCCAGCTCTACGAAGAGCGGCGGGAGCCGAAGCTCTCCGTCGATCCCACTCGTGCGCTCGCCAACTTGATCCTGGCGACGGACTGGGTCGCGCGGCTGAGCCCGACCGCCTGGCTCGGCTACTTTCGGGGGGCCGACCGAAGCATCGCCCCGGCTGACGCACCGGTCGTCGGTCTCGACCCCTACGGCGAGCTTCGAGTCACCGCCGACCTCTTCGACCAACTCCGGCTGGCGGCCGTCGACAACGACGCGAAGCTCCAAGCGCTGCGGGAGTTGCTCATCATGCTCCGGCTCGACGACACCGACCCCTCCACCACAGGCGTGGACGACCGCGCGAAGGCCGTGCGCCCGTCGGTCGACGCGTTCATGTCGAGCCAGTAGGTCACATCGCGTCGTCGTCGCGGGCTCGGCACACCCCAATGCTTGCGAGCGGTGCGCATCGAAGAGATCGACTTGACCGAACCCGGGGACCCGTGGGCTATCATCGCGCCAATGGGCGAAGGCTCGCAGACCGTGCTCCTCGTGGAGGACGACCCCTCCCTGGCGCTCGGGTTGGTCGACACGCTCGAATTCGAGGGCTTTCGCGTGCTCCACGCCACCAAAGGCGAGGACGCGGTGAAGCTCGCGGCCGCCGAGAGCCCGGACTGCATCCTCCTCGACGTGATGCTGCCCGACATCAACGGCTACCAGGTCTGCGAGCGGGTTCGCCGCACCAACGCCCACGTCCCGATCCTGATGCTCACGGCGCGCAGCCAGGAGGTCGACAAGATCCGCGGCCTCGACGTGGGTGCCGACGACTACGTCACCAAGCCGTTCGGCGTCGGCGAGCTCGTCGCGCGCATTCGAGCCCTACTCCGCCGCGCCAGCCGCGCCCCGGCGGCGAGCGAGCCCTTCAGCATCGGCGACCGCTCCATCGACCCCGCCCGGCAGATGCTCACCTACGCCGACGGCACCGAAGAGCAGCTCGGCTTCTACGAGATCGAGCTACTGAAGCTCTTGCACACCCGGCGCGGCGAGCCGGTCTCGCGCGACGAGATCCTCGACAAGGTCTGGGGCGTCGAGGCGAACCCGACCAACCGGACCGTGGACAACTTCATCGTGAAGCTCCGCAAGAAGCTCGAGCCCGTCCCGAACGAGCCGAAGTACATCCTCACGGTCTACGGCGTCGGCTACAAGCTCGTGCCCTGACCCCCGCTGGTCACCTTGCCACTCGTGTGCTCGGACCCCACGTCCGATCGCATGTTCAAGGAATTCCGCGAGTTCGCGATCAAGGGCAACGTGGTCGACATGGCCGTCGGCATCATGATCGGCGCCGCCTTCTCCACGATGGTGAAGTCCCTGGTCGACGACGTGATCATGCCGCCCATCGGTCTGCTGACCGGCGGCCTCGACTTCTCCTCGCGCTTCGTCGTCCTTCGTGAGGGAACGACAGCCGCGCCCTACCCCAGCCTCGACGCGGCGCAGGAAGCGGGCGCGGTCGTGCTCCGCTGGGGCCAGTTCGTGAACACCGCCGTCTCGCTCTTGCTCGTCGCGATGGTGCTCTTCTTCCTGGTGCGCTGGATCAACCGCCTGCGCCGCCCGGAGACGGAGCCCGCGCCGACGACGCGCGCGTGCCCCTTCTGCCGGAGCCACATCGACGAGGAGGCGAGCCGCTGCCCGCAGTGCACGTCGGACGTGGAGCCGGCGAAGGCCGCGAAGGCCTGACCTCCGCTCGAGCGGAGGTCAGTGCCGCAGTCAGCGGTCGAGGATGCAGATGTTGCGCGGCGGCCCACCGCCACCGACGCGAGCGCAGCGATGGACGGCCGGGCAGTCGGCGTTCGAGGAGCACGGGATCTCGCAGTGCGGCGCCGTGGTCAGCGTCGCGGGCAGCGTCGCCGCGCCCACGGTCACGTCGTTGATCGAGCGACCACGACAGGCCGGGTACTCGATCTCGGCCACGGTGACCCAGGAGTCGGTGCCGTCGAGGGTGATGCCGTCGTAGGTCGCGATCAGCGCCCCGTCGCAGAACACCCGAATCGTCGCCTCGGTCGGCCCCATCTCCTCCGAGCAGAAGTAGTGGACGCCCACGGCGTAGTCGCCGGCCGCAGGGCTGGTGTCGATCGTGACGTTCTCGGGCCCGAGGCCGTCGCGGTCGTCGAGGTCGAGCGACGGGTTGGCAGCCGCGCCGGCGGGACCCCAGTCCGGGGTCGTGTTCCGCCAGTGGCAGTCGTCCGTCGTCCACCAGCCGTCCGGCTCGGTGCGCGTCACGTTCAGCACGTGCAGGTCGACGTCGCCGAAGTCGTCGGCCCAGGAGAGCTCGACCTGGATGCCGCTCGACGGGGTCGCGGTGACCATCACCTCGCAGCAGGCCACCTCGCCCTCGTCATCGGTGGCACACGCCTGGAGCGTGTAGTCGCCGACGGCGTCCATGAAGAAGTTGGTCGAGGCGCTGGTCGGCGTCGACGGCATCGACGAAGAGCCCACGGGCCGCGACGTCACGGTCCACATCCAGCTCACCGAGCCGCCGTCGGGGTCCGAGCCGCTGGCGCTCACCGAGACGGTGTCGAGCACCTGACCGCTCACGCCGGCGCCGCAGGTCACCGACGGCGGCGAGGTCGGGCAGATGCCCATCTCGTCGGTCGCGCCGTCGCAGTCGTCGTCGATCATGTTGCAGGTCTCGGCGACCGGGCCGGTCGCGCCGGCGCAGGGCTGCCAGCCACCGCCGCTGCAGAGCTGGCTGCCCTCCATGCAGGCGCCGACGTCGCTCCCGCAGGGGCGAGTCGCTCCGTCGGTGCAGGTGCAGCCCTCGTCCACGGTCCCGTCGCAGTCCTCGTCGAGCGATCCGTCGCACGCCTCGGTGCCGGGCCCGGTGGCGCCGACACAGCTGCCGTAGCTGCCGGCCGAGCACGTCTCGGTGCCGGTCATGCACACGCCGGTGCCGGTGCCACAGGAGCGGGTGAGGCCCTCGTCGGTGCTGCCGTCGCAGTCCTCGTCCGTGTCGTCGCAGGTCTCGAGCACGGGAAGGGTGCCGCCGGTGCAGCTACCCCAGGTGCCCGCGTCGCACATCTGGGAGCCCGCCATGCAGGCGCCCACGGCGCTACCACAGTCACGCACGAGCGACTCGTCGGTCATCCCGTCGCAGTCGTCGTCGGTGCCGTTGCAGTCCTCGGTGCCGGGCATCCGGCCACCCATGCACGCACCCCAGCTGCCGGCGTCGCAGGTCTCGGTGCCGGCCGAGCACGCGCCCACATCGCTGCCGCAGGCCCGGACGAGCCCCTCGTCGGTCGTCCCGTCGCAGTCGTCGTCGCGCCCGTTGCAGGTCTCGGCCATCGGCTCGACCGCGCCCATGCAGGCCTCGAGGCGTCCGTCGACGCACTCCTGGGTGCCCGCCGAGCACGCGCCCACGTCGGAGCCGCAGGCCACCGGACCGTCGCCGGGATCGCACTCGCAGCCCTCGTTGACGGCGCCGTCGCAGTCCTCGTCGACGCCCTCGGCGTCGCAGACCTCTTCGACCGCCGTGACCGCACCCATGCAGGCGCCCCACTCCCCGAACTCGAAGTTGTCCTCGCAGTCCATCATCCCGTCGGTGCACGCACCGACCCCGCGGTTGGCCACCAGGCCCGGCCAGCAGGCGCTCGTCTCACCCGGGACGCAGACGCAGCCCTCTTCGACCAAACCGTCGCAGTCGTCGTCGAGCTCGTTGTCGCAGATCTCCTCCGCGCAGGCCGTCATCCCGCCATCGACGTCCTCGGGACCACCATCGGCGATCGCGGCATCGATCCCCGGGACGTCTCCATCGACCGCCGGGCCGCTGTCGACCTCGACTCGATCGGTCCCGTCGCCACCACAGTCACAGGCGCCGAGGCTTCCCACCACGAGCACCGCCCACACCAACCCTGATCGGTTCATCCATCCACTCCAAAGCGATGGCGCCCACACGCGCCATGAATGGGATTCGTCTTCGGCCTCCCCGCCTACGGACGTTCCCCCAGAACCTCAGGAGTAGCATTTCACACTCTCACCGCAAAGCGAACGTTCGTCGTCCCCGCGATGCCCCTCCGGGCGCGCCGGTTCGCGTGGTATCGTGCGCGCCGATGCGACTCGCTTGCCTTCGGCTTCTCCTGGCCTCGGGCCTCCTGCTCGCCTTCGGCTGTGCGGACGAGGCGGGGCCCAGTCCCATCGCCATGCGGGACCCGCTGGGCCTGGCAGAGGTCACCCAGGATCTGCGACTGACGGTCTTCCCGAGCACGGAGCGCTCGTGCGAGACGGACGGCACCCTGAACCCGCCCCTGCCCGAGGACCCCACCACCGAGCTGCTCGACGCCACCGTCGACCGCCGCTTCGCCGTGGATGCGCTCGAGCAGGAGGTCGTCGTGGAGGAGGGCTCCTACGTCATCGCCGTCCAGGGCTGGGGCACGGACCCGGTCACCATGCGCACCAACGTGCTGGTCACTCGAGGGTGCGCGACCGGCACCATCGAGGCGGGTCAGGAACGGCCCATCATGCTCACCCTGCAGGACGTCCAGGGCATGGGCATGTGCGCCGACGGGATCCTCTCGCCGGACGAGCAGTGCGAGATGGCCACCGGCCCCTTCCCGTGCGACGCGGCGACGTGTCGCACGACCGAGAAGGTCGCGAACACGACCACGATGGGAACCCAGGACGCGCCGGCCGTGGCGTGGAGCGACGGCGGTCGCATGGTCATCGGTTATCAGAACGGCGCCACCGAGCTCCGCTGGGTCTTCCTCGATCAGAACGCCGACACGATCATGTCGCCCTCCGCGTTGGCGCTCGACGCCGCCATCGACGAAGGGGCCACCCTCGCGGGCGTTCAGACCTCCCCGGAGGTCGCCGTGTCGCCCGCGCGCTTCGCCGCGGTCCTGCACGACCTGAGCACCGCCACCACCGAAGGTGGCGACGTCTACGTCCGCTTCTTCACCACCGACCGCGCGCCGACGTCGTCGAACGTCCAGCTGGTCCCGAGCCCGGGCGAGCAGCGCCGCCCCCGCATCGCGATGGCCAGCGACGGAGCCGCGATGGTCGTCTTCGGCGACACCAACTCCAGCAGCGGCGCCACGGCGGCCTTCATCCCGGCCGGCGCCACCATGCCCTCCACCACCTTCCCCATCGGCAGCGCGGGCGTCACCAGCCCGAGCGTCGCCTCGAACGGCAGCGCGTTCATCGTGGTCTGGGTCGAGGGCGGCGCCGTTCAGGCCCAGCG
Organism: uncultured Sandaracinus sp.; assembly: GCA_964462035.1. Classification (GTDB taxonomy): domain Bacteria; phylum Myxococcota_A; class Polyangia; order Polyangiales; family Houyiibacteriaceae; genus UBA1660. The sequence goes on along the minus strand of CAYXAP010000088.1, from coordinate 15,919 downwards.
CTACGACACCGCGGGCACGGCGACCGACGCCAGCCCGATCGCGGTGTCCGACTCGCCCACGCCGGCGGTGCCCGCGGTCGCCTTCCTTCCGGACGGCCGCGCCTACGTGGCCTGGGGCTCCGGCTCGGGTATCCGTGGCCGCGGCATCGACGCCACGGGCTCTCCGGGCGAGGCCAACGACCTCGCGGGCGCGGGTAGCCGGCCTCGGGTGGCGGGTGCCGGCGGCCGCTTCGTGACCGTCTGGGAGAACGCCGGGACGATCATGGCCCGCTACACCGACGGAAACGGCCGCCTCGTGGACAACCGGGAGCAGCCCCGCACCGACGCCGCCTTCCCGATCGGCAGCGGCGCCGCCCCGGACGTCGCCGGTGGGGCCACCGGCTCGCAGACCGCCGCGGTGATCAGCTGGGCCAGCCCGGACAGCAACATCACCGTCCGGACGATCCCCCTGCCCTGAGCCCGATTCCGGGCCCGGGGCTTGCTTTCGGCCCCTGCTGAGGCCACGTCACCGGCATGGGCACCGGCAACACGATCCTCTACTGGTATGGGGCCTGTGGGATCTTCGTGCTCACGTTCTCGGCCGTCGTGATCGGCCTGATGATCGTCGGCCGCCGTCGCAAGAGCACCCGCTATCGCACGCGGAGCCTTGACCCGAACCAGGTGGAAGAATAAAACGCAGCGATTCTGCGGCGTTTCCGCCGACGGTGGCCCGAGCCCCGTACCCCATGGATGATCCTTCCCCTGATGCGGCGCCGAGCGACGGCGCCGCCGAGCCCGAGAAGCAGAGAGGCCGCGGTGCCCGCCGCGCCGGCCGGCTGGGTCGTCGTGTGGCGCTCATCCTCTGGGCGGTGGGGATGCTCTACATGGTCGTGGTCGGGTTCGTGACCGTGATCCCGCAGGTCTTCTTCGAGGAGCCCGAGGGCGTCGACGCCCAGGCCGAGTTCGCCGCGGGCGACTGCGGCGACACCGCCGAGCGCCTGACCGGCATGCTCCTCGAGCGTGGCGGCGAGCACGTCGCCGAGGCACGCCCCGCGGGCACCCTCGGCCCATTCTTTCGACGCTGGGACGCGCGCTACTTCGCGTACCTGCGCCACTGTGGTGAGAGCGAGACCTCGGCCGAGCTGGCCCGTCTCCGCTATCGCCTCGAGCTGACCCTGCGCCGCTTCGACCGTGAAGAGGGCGCCATCGTCCGAAAGTTGGACGAGCTGGCCAGCGACTGACCGATTTCCCCTTGAGCGCGGAGAGCTCGCGCACCGAGAGAGTCATGACCGAAGAAGAAGTGAAGCTAGAAGAAGAGACCCTGACGTTCGATGTCCTCGATCTGCGCCCGCCCGTGCGCCAGGCCATCGACGACATGGGGTGGGACACGCCCACGCCCGTGCAGGTGGAGTGCTACGCCAAGGCCGTCAGCGGCAGGGACCTCATCGTCCAGAGCCGCACCGGTACGGGCAAGACCGCCGCGTTCGGCATTCCCATCGTCGACCGGCTGGTCGACTCGACGCCTGGCGTGCAGGCGCTGATCCTCGCGCCGACCCGTGAGCTCGCGCTGCAGAGCTCCCGTGAGATCGGCAAGCTCGCCGCCCACAGCGACATGCAGACGGTCGCCATCTACGGCGGCGCCCCGATGGAGAAGCAGGTCCGTGCGCTCGACGCCGGTGCGCAGATCGTTAGCGGCACCCCCGGCCGCGTCCTCGACCATCTTCGCCGCGGCACCCTCGACTCCAGCAACCTCAAGGTGCTCGTCCTCGACGAAGCCGACGAGATGCTCTCGATGGGCTTCGCCGAGGAGCTGAACGCCATCATCGACCTGCTCCCGAAGGAGGGTCGCCAGACCTTGCTCTTCAGCGCGACGGTCGATGGCCCGGTGGAGCGCATCGGTGGCCGGCACATGACCGACCCCGAGCGAGTGGAGCTGAGCGGCGACGCCGTCGGCGCCCTCGGCGTGGACCACCTGATGTACATGGTGAGCGGCAAGGCGCGCGCGCAGGACCTGGTGAAGATCCTCGAGATCGAGGACCCGGAGAGCGCCATCGTCTTCTGCAACACCAAGCGCGACACCGAGCAGGTGGCCGCCGCGCTGCAGAACGCCGGCTACGCCGCCGACTGGCTCAACGGTGACCTCGCGCAGAACGAGCGCGAGAAGGTCATGAAGCGGACCCGCGAGAGCGACGTGCGCTTCCTGGTCGCGACCGACGTCGCCGCGCGCGGCATCGACATCTCGCACCTGACCCACGTCATCAACTTCGCGCTGCCCGACCACCTCGAGCAGTACATCCACCGGACCGGCCGGACCGGTCGTGCGGGCCGCACCGGCACCGCGATCTCGCTCGTCGCCCCTCAGGAGCTCGGGACGCTCTACTACCTGCGACTGCAGTACAAGATCTTCCCGACCGAGCGCTCGATGCCGAGCGCCGGTGAAGAGCGCACCCGTCGCGAGATGGATCGCGTGGCGATGCTCCAGGGGATGGCCGGCTCGCCGACCGAGATCGACCTGGCGGTCGCTCGCCGGCTGCTGACCCTCGGCAACGTCGAAGAGATCGTGGCCGGTCTGGTGCGCACCATGTTCGGCACCAGCGACGACGCCTCCATCGACGAAACCGCCGCGGAGAAGCGCCGCGACAAGCCGCCCGCGAAGGTGGAAGAAGACGTCGAAGAGGAACGGCCCGCCCGCCGCAAGCGCAAGGAGCGCAAGGAGCGGAAGCGCCCGAAGGCGGAGGCCAAGGCCGACGAGCCGAAGTCCGAGCGGCCGAAGGCTCAGGCCAAGCCGAAGTCGGAGCCGCCCGCCTCGCGCGACGACGACGACGACGATGACGATGGCGATTCCCGCCACGACCTCGACGGCGACGAGGCCAAGCTCTACGTGAGCGTCGGCCGCAAGGACGGCGTGCGGGTCGGCGATCTGAACCGCCTCTTCCAGGACACCGGCGGCCTCAGCCGCGACGAGGTCGGTCGCATTCGGCTGCGCGACAAGCACTCGTTCGTGAGCATCCCGGCGACGAAGGTCGAGGAGGTGGTCGATGCCCTCCACGGCATCGACTTCCACGACCGTGAGCTGAAGGTCGAGCCCGCGAGGGCTGGCTGATGGCGCGGGGGGACCGCACCTACGAGATCGTCCTCTGGGGGGCGAGCGGCTTCACCGGAGCGCTCGTCGCCGAGTACCTCGTCCGGAACTACCCGGACGTGGGGCTCGCACTGGCGGGGCGCAACCAAGGCAAGCTCGAGAGCGTCCGGCGTGAGCTGGCCGCGATCGACGCGAAGGCCGGAGAGCTCCCGATCCTGATCGGCGACAGCTTCGACCGGGCGAGCCTCGATGCCATCACCGCCGAAACGCGCGTCGTCATCAGCACCGTCGGGCCCTACGCCCAGTACGGCGAAGCGATGGTGGCCTCGTGCGTCGCGAACGGCACCGACTACTGCGACCTGACCGGCGAGACCCAGTTCATCCGCCGGATGATCGACGCGCACCAGGCCGAGGCGGAGCGCACGGGCGCGCGCATCGTGCACTGCTGCGGCTTCGACTCCATCCCTTCGGACCTGGGCACGCTCATGGTCCAGGAGGCGGCCAAGGAGCGCTTCGGCTCACCACTCGCCGAGGTGAAGTTCTTCGCTGGCGAGAGCAAGGGCGGCGCGAGCGGTGGAACGATCGCGAGCATGCTCAACATCCTCGAGGAGGCGAAGGACAAGAAGGTCCGCCGCATTCTCGGTGACCCCTACGCCCTCAACCCCGAGGGCGAGCGCGACGGACCGGATGGCAGCGACCGGATGGGGGTGCGCTACGACGACGACCTGGGGATGTGGGTCGGTCCTTTCGTGATGGCAGCGATCAACACGCGAGTGGTCCGGCGCAGCAACGCGCTCATGGGCTACGCCTACGGTCGAAAGTTCCGCTACTCGGAGGAGATGAGCTTCGGCGCGGGCCCGCGGGGAGCGATCCGCGCCGGCACCGTGGCAGCCGCCGTCGGCGCGTTCGTGGCCGGCGCGTCGATCAAGCCCATCCGGACCGTGCTCCAGAAGACGGTCCTGCCCGACCCGGGCGAGGGGCCGAGCCGGGAGGAGCGCGAAGCCGGCTTCTTCGTGGTTCGACTCGTCGGCAAGACGGCAGACGGTCAGGAGCTCCGTGGCCGGGTCGAGGGTCAGAACGACCCCGGCTACGGCGAGACGGCCAAGATGCTCGGCGAGTCGGCGCTCTGCCTGGCCCGCGACGAGATCGCCGCCCCCGGCGGTATCCGGACCCCCGCCTCCACGATGGGGGTGACGCTGATCGAGCGCCTCCGCGACGCGGGCATGGTGTTCCGAGTCAGCTGAATGGTGAGAAGGAGGCCTTCTCCTCTGACCTCAGAACCGAATGCCGTTCTTCGCGCGGTGCTTGATCCACCGGTACGTGAAGAACCCAGTGGCACCGACGCCGGCAATGGTCATCGGGACGAATCCGACGGTCGCGGCGGCCACGCCGGTGACGACGGCGCTGCCCCCAGCGAGAAGTCCCTTTTTGCGGGATTCTTCGCGGACGTCCTTGCGTCCCTTGCCTTTTGTCGTTTTGGCCACGTCTTGCCTCCACATTCGAAGTAGCACGGAGGGCGCCACCCAACCAAACGAGCCCGGATTCACTGGCCGTCAGCGTTGATCCGGCCGCCCGGACCGGCTTACCCTCCAGCCTCTCGATGAGCAGCACTGCATCAGGAGGTGCGGCCAGCACGGCCGCCACTAACAAGCTGGAGCCTGGCGCCGTCGTCGGGGGCCGCTTTCGGGTCGAAGAGAAGGCGCGAGACGACGAGCTCGGCACCGTCTTCAAGGCCCGCGACGAGAAGACCAACAAGGCGATCGCCCTCCGGCGGATCACCCCGGGATTGGTCGACGAGGCCGGAAAGAAGAAGCTCCGCTCGGAGTGCCGCATCGCGGCCAGCCTCTCCCACCGGAACCTGGTGGTGACCTACGGCGTGGGCAGCGCGTCCGGCTCGCCCTTCATCGCCGCCGAGTGGGTCGACGGCAAGCCCATCTCCCAGGTCGTGCGCGAGCGAGCCGCCAAGGGCGGCCACGTGAGCCTCAAGGGCGCCTACAACGTCGTCGCGAGCGTCTGCCGAGCACTCGAGACCGTCCACGAGAAGACCTGCCATGGGGCCATTCGGCCCTCGGTCGTCTGGGTCACCGAGTCCGGGCGTGTGAAGCTGGGCGACGTGGGCCTCGGAAAGGCCCTCGTGGAGAGCCGCGGTCCCGCGATCTTCGACGCCCGCGATCAGGCCAGCCTCGCTCCCGAGGTGAAGTCCGGCGAGGCGCCCACGGTCGCGTCCGACATCTTCGGTGTCGGCGCCCTCCTCTACGAGCTGCTGACGGCCAAGTCCCCAGCCGATGGATTCGTGCCGCCCTCGCAGGCCCACGAGGAGGCCGATGGCGCCATCGACGAGGTGCTGCTCAAGTGCCTCGCTCCCGATCCGGCCGCACGGTACCAGAGCGCGGACGCGGTTCGGTCGGCGCTCCAGCCGCTGATCGGCGGTGTCGATGCCGCATCGCCGGCCGAGGACTTCGGCTTCGACGTCGACCTGGACCTCGATGGTGATGGCGAAGTCGACGAGCCCGCGCCGGCCGCCAAGGCCGCGCCGAAGCCGCCACGCCCCAAGCCGCCCGCACCGAAGGCCGCGGCCGATCCCTTCCCCGCCCCGATGGCGATGGACGCACCGGCTGGCGCCGAGGTCGACCTCGGCGGGCTCCTGGCGAAGATCACCGAGAACGACGCCGCCCGCTGGATGGCGGTCAAGGACGGGCTCGACCACGGTCCCTTCACCGGTCGGGAGCTCGTCGAGCTCATCGTCCAGGGTGAGGTGCGCGAAGAGCACGACCTGATGAACATGGACACCGGTGAGCGGAAGCCCGTCGCCGAGTGGCCCGACTTCACGGAGTTCGTCGAGCAGCGACGCATCCGCGAGGCGCAGGACGCCAAGAAGGCCGCCCTCGACAAGGCCGAGAAGAGCGAAGCCCGCAGCGGCGCCTTCAAGCTCGCGGTCGCCGGGGCCGCTCTCCTGGCGGTGCTCATCGGCATCGGCGTGTTCGTGATCACCCGCGAGGGCGGCGACGCGGAAGAGGTCCTCCAGGCCGAGACCGGCGACCTCTACGAGCGCGGCGGCATCGAGCTGAGCGGTACGGCCGGCATCCTCCCGGACCCGCCCCGGCGCGGTGGCCGCGGTGGCCGCATGCGCTCCGGCGGCGGTGGGAGCGCTGGTTTCGCGGGTTCCTACGAAGACGCGATGAACATCGCGATCGAGCTCGGCGACGCGACGATGGCCGGCGGCCAGAGCCGCCTGAGCCCGGCGCAGGTCCAGGGAGTGATGAACCGACACCTCAACGGCTCGATCGGTCGCTGCGCGGACCAGGCGAGCGGGTTGGTCGGCAACGTCACCATCGACATCGCGATCGCGGGCAGCGGCCAGGTCATGGGCGTGAGCGCTCGACAGGGCTCGGGCTCGTTCAAGTCGTGCATCCGCAACGCGGTGCGCCGCATCCGATTTCCCTCTTTCGGAGCGCCACGCATGGGCGCCCGCTTCAGCTTCAACGCGGGCTAAGTGGGCGCTTCACGGGGGAGCGGCGCCAGACTCTGGCTGACCGCATTGGCGCTTCTCACCTTCGGGTGTGAGGCCGCGGTCGAGTCCGGCCTCGAGGAGGCGGAGGCGAACGCCATCGTGGTGGCGCTCCACGAGGCCCAGATCGGGGCCCGCAAGGAGCCCGACCCCAGCGGTGACGACCGCTATCAGGTGCTCGTTCCCGCCGACGACGTCGGCCCTGCGCTCGAGCGCATGCGTGAAGAGGGGCTGCCGCGGCCCGACTCACCCGGGCTGAGCGAGATGTTCGCCGAAGGTGGGCTCGTCCCGACCGCGACCGAGGAGCAGGCGCGCTACGTCGCCGCGCTCGGTGGGGAGCTGTCCTCGTCGATCGAGGCGATGGACGGAGTGCTCGATGCGCGCGTGCACGTCGCCCTACCGGACACGCGCCGGCTCGCGCTGGACGAGGAGCGACCACGCCCGCGCGCGTCGGTACTGATCCGTCACCGTGGTGCTCGACAGGGCTATTCGGACGACGCCGTCAGGGCGCTCGTCGCAGGTGCCGTGCAAGACATGGCGCCCGAAGACGTCGCGGTGGTCGGCGTGCCCGTGGAGATTCGCGAAGCGAACCGCGGCGAGCGCCTCGTGTCGCTCGGGCCGGTCACCGTGACCCGCGGCTCGGCGACGTCGCTGAAGGCAATCCTGGGGGGGGCGCTCGCGCTCCACGTACTGTTGGCTGGCCTCCTGGTGTGGGTGGTCAGCCGACGGCGAAAGGCCGCGGCGGCGCCACCGGCCGAAGCGGGCTGAGTCACGTCCGCGGAGGGTGTCCGCGGACCGAAAACGAGAGGCAAGGGGTGCAGGATGTCTGCTGATTTTCTGGAGAACACGCAGTATTACGTGGACAAGGCGGCGAAGGCGCTGGACCTACGTCCGGACGTGACGAAGCAGCTCAAGACGCCACATCGCGAGGTGCGGGTCGAGCTGAACATCACGATGGACGATGGGAGCATCGGCACCTTCATCGGGTTCCGCGTGCAGCACGACGACGCGCGCGGCCCCTTCAAGGGCGGGCTCCGCTACCACCACCACGTCGACTCCGAAGAGGTCACCGCGCTGGCCTCGCTGATGACCTGGAAGACGGCCGTCGCGGGTGTCCCCTACGGCGGCGCCAAGGGGGGCATCGCCGTGGATGCCCGGAAGCTCTCCGCCGGCGAGACCCAGCGGCTCACCCGGCGCTTCATCGACGGCATCCACGACATCATCGGCGCGACGACCGACATCCCAGCGCCGGACGTGAACACGAACGGCCAGGTGATGGCGTGGATCTTCGACCAGTACTCGAAGTACCACGGCTACCAACCCGGGGTCGTGACCGGGAAGCCCGTGTCCCTCGGCGGGTCCATCGGTCGTTCGGCCGCCACTGGACGCGGCGCGGTCTACGCCACCCAAGAGCTGCTCGCGACGTTGGGGGAATCGATGGAGGGCAAGCGGATCGTCGTCCAGGGCTTCGGCAACGTGGGCAGCTGGGCCGCCCGTGATTACGTCGCACTCGGCGCGAAGATCGTGGGCATCGCGGACATCTCCGGGGGCTACGTGAACCCGGAGGGCATCGACGTCGAAGCCGCGATCAAGCACGTCGAAGACAACGGAAGCCTCGAGGGCTTCGCCGCCGAGAAGGTCAGCGGCGAGGAGATCCTCGTGTACGACTGCGACATCCTCGTGCCGGCCGCGCTCGGAGGGGTGCTCACCAAGGACAACGCGGCGCACGTGAAGGCCAAGATCATCGTCGAGGGCGCGAACGGTCCGACCACGCCCGAGGCCGACGAGATCTTCGCGAAGAGCGGCGTCCACGTGATCCCCGACATCTACGCGAACTGCGGCGGCGTGACCGTGTCCTACTTCGAGTGGTCGCAGAACATGCAGCACTTCTATTGGGAGCTCGAGCGAGTCAACAGCGAGCTCCGCAAGGTGATGGCGCGCGGCTACGCGAGCTTGGTCGAGGTGCAGAAGAGACACTCGTGCACGATGCGCGAGGCCGCCTTCATCCTCGGTGTCGGCCGAGTGAAGGAAGCGACGGAGATGCGAGGGCTCTAGTTTCCAGGGGCTGGCACCCAGCCCCTCTCTCGTCGGCTAGGCCTCTTCGATTCACCCGGAGCTCCCCCGCCCGGTGCGCTGCCGCGCGCTTCGGCGAGAACCTCCGGGTGGGTCGAGGGGGCCTTCGTGTTCAGGCGGCTTCGGCGGCGGCGGCTTCGGCCTGCTCCTGGGTGACGTTCGCGCCGTGGAGGTTCTTGACCGTCGGCGACGGCTCGATGGACTTGGGGTCGGGCTCGGTGCCGAGCCACTTGTCGATGTCGGGCCAGACGAACGAGAACCAGTAGTCCTCGTGGAGATAGTGGTGGTAGCGGTGGTTGCGTCGGATGCGGGCGTAGAGCCGACCGATGGGCCTCTTGGTGTTCGGCTTCACCCCGGTGTGCACCAGGAAGTGCACCCACTCGTAGAGCAGCGTCATCGACGCGTAGGCCGCGTCAGCGGTCGCGCCGCGACGGCGGTCGAAGCCCATGAGCGCGAAGAAGAGCGGCCGGGTGAGTGGCGCGGCCTGCGCGATGACGTCATCGGGCACGAAGGCCAGCTCGATGTCGCGCGGATCTTCGTGGTGCGCACGGTGGTAGGCGGCATAGACGTCGGCGGGCGTGTTCTTCCCTGGGCGCGGCGCCATGTGGAGGATGTGCTTGTGGGCGAGCCACTCCTGCAGCGGCCACCATGCCATCACGCCGGCGGTGATCGCCGCATCCGAGAGGCGGGGTCGGCCCATCCGCGCGCGGTCGAGCCAACCCGCGGCGGCTTTGGCCGCGATGCTCTGCACCCCCGGGCGCGCAAAGAAGACCTTCGCCGCCTGCCGGAGCGTCTTGATGTTCTGTCCGTCGATTCGTTCCTTCATCGCGTCCTCTCCTTCCGTGCGGTCCGAGGCACGGAGCTCGGGTCGAGCTGAGCCAGGAGGGCGAGCACGCCCTCGGAGCCTTTGGTGACCAGTGCCGCAGCGAAGCGCCGAGCGTCCTCGGGGGATGCGTCGCGCACCGCCCGGAGCAGCGCCCGGTAGCCATCCTCGTCGTCGAGCTCGGCGGCCAGCGCGCCGGCGACCACGTCCTGCACCGCCTCCCACGCGCGCTCCATCGTGTTGAAGGCGAGCTGGTACGCGATGTTGTCCGAGGCCTCGACGAGCACGCGCCAGAGCTCGAGGTTCGCGCGCTGACGCGCGACTGCCCCCTCGGCCGCGAGCAGGTCCTCGACGAGCGCGGCGATCCGCTCGAGCTGCTCCTCGCTGCGGCGTCCGGCGGCCAAGCGAGCGATGTCCGGCCCGAGCGCCACCCGCATCTCGATGAACGAGCGAGCGGTCCGCGCGCGCAGCCGACCCTCTCCGTCGAAGATCATCGAGACCAGCAACTCGAGCCCACCGGTCTGCCGGTAGTCGAGCACCTTCGTGCTCTCGCCCTGCTTGATGGTGATCAGACGCAGCTGTTGCAGCCGCTTGAGCGCTTCCCGCAGCGCCTGCCGGTTCACGCCGAAGCGCTCACAGAGCGCCCGCTCCGAGGGGAGCGCTTCCCCCACGTCGAGCGTGCCCGAGAGAATGTGCTCTCGGAGTTGCTCGAACACTGCGTCGGACAAGGACTTCCGCTCGACTGCCTGGTAGGTCACTCGATCGATCTAGCGGACCACTCCTCCACCCGTCAACTGGTCTGACCACCAAACCTTGAACCCTCCCCCTGGCGGGGAGTGTGCAATCGCGACCGATATCTATCGTTCGAAGGCAATACGCGCCAAAATCCTAACAAAACGCCTGCGAAGAGTCCATTTTCCGAAAAAAGTCACCGTGAGAGTGATCGGTTTTCGTCGCGGGCGCCCACTAGGTGCACGTGATGCACCGCAGTCTGGTCCTCGCCTCCTCCCTTCCCCTCCTCCTCACGCTCGGGTGCAGTCCCGGTGAGCTCAGCCACACGGGTCCCGCCTACTCGTTCGATGGCTCCGTTGGCCCGGCCGATCCCGCGGATCCGGCGGACCCGACCGACCCGGTGGATCCCACCGATCCGACGGACCCGGTCGCACCCCCGGAGATCTACCCGTACGTCACCGCCGGGACTCGCTGCACCAGCAGCGGCCTCGCCGAGTTCCTCGTGCTGTCCACGGAGCCGGCGAGCTGCGCCGCTCACGCCGAGGCGTTCGAGACCGACGACCCGACCCGCTTCGTGCGCATCTCTCTGCCGGACGCTCCGAGCTTCGCGACCACCCAGACGGTCTGCGTCGAGGGGCGCTGCGCCCCGTCGGACCTCGACATCACCTTCGACGGGACGAGCGGCTCGTGGCGCGGGACCGTCGATGGGGTCCTTCACGACCAATCGTTCACCGCCACCCGTTGCGACTTCGACGCCCACCTGCCTCCCATCATCGGTGACTCGCCGGTGGGCGACCTGACCATTCGGGAGATCGCGATCTACCAGGGCGTGAAGATCCCGCTCGTCCAGGACGGCAGCCAGGTGAGCCCGAGCGCCCCGATCGTCGCCGGTCGCGAGGCGCTCGTTCGGGTCTTCGTCGAGCCCAGCGACGGCTGGGACGGTCGCGAGACGGTGGCCCGCCTCGACCTGGGGAGCGGCGAGACCATCGAGGCGCGCACCAGCATCGCTGGACCGTCGAGCGAAGGTGACGGGTCATCGACCTTCAACGTCTTCGTCCCGGGTGACCGCATCACCGAGGACGTGAGCTTCTCCCTCGGCATCTACGACATCGAGCCCGAGTGCTCCGGCGAGAGCGAGACGGGCGGCGCACGCTTCCCCGAGACCGGGACCGCCACCCTCCCCGCGCGCTCGATGGGCGGCACCTTCCACGTGGTCATCGTTCCGGTCGCGTACGACGCCGATGGCTCGGGCCGGCTGCCCGATACGAGCGCCGACACGATGCAGGCGTGGCGCAACTACATGTACTCGCTCTTCCCGGTCGCGGATCTCGAGCTGACGGTGCGCGAACGTCCGCTCCGCTGGAGCGGAAGGGTCAGCGCCAACGGCGACGGTTGGTCGAGCCTGCTCAACCAATGCATGACGGAGCGGAGCAACGACGGGGTGCCCGACGACACCTACTACTACTGCATCTCGGCGCCCGCCGACTCGTTCCGCACCTACTGCTCCGGAGGATGCACCACTGGTCTCGGCCCCGTGCCGAGCGCCAGCAACACCTACTCCCGCGCGTCGATCGGCCTCGGCTACGCGAGCCGACTCGGGACTTTCGTGCACGAGGTCGGTCACTCGCTCGGCCGTCCCCACGCGCCCTGCGGGAACCCGTCCAACCCGGACGCGAACTACCCGTACAGCGGCGGCGTGATCGGCGCGTGGGGCTACGACGTGCTCACCCGCGAGCTCAAGGCTCCGGGCGACCACAACGACTTCATGGGCTACTGCGACTCCAAGTGGGTCAGCGACTACAACTACGGCACCCTCTTCGAGCGCATCGCGCGGGTGAAGGGCACCTTCGCCCTCAGCGCACCCCCGAGGGCGTTCGCGACCATCGCGGTCGAGCCCGACGGGTCGCTCGTGCCCGGTGAGATCGTCGAGATCTCCGCCCCGCCGGACGGTGCCGCGGTGACGGGAACCTGGAGCTACGGTGGGTCCATGGTCGCGACCACGGACGGCGTTTTCATGCCGGTCGACCACCTCGACGCTGGCATCCTCTACCTACCGGTCCCGGAGGGCGCCGTCGACGAGCTGGCCGTCCCCGGCTACGGCACCGTTCGCTACTAGCGCTTCCAGCGCCAGATGCGCAGGCGGATGCGGCCATGGTCCGTCAGCGGTTGATCGGTGAGCCCGCGAAGGGACATGTGGCGAAGCACGTCCTTGCCGTCGAGAATGCCCGGCGATCCCTGGCTGGGATGGTCCTCGAGGAGCACACCGATGTGGTCCCAGGCACGCGGGAGCACGACGTCGCTGCCATCGTTGGCGTAGTCGATGGCGAGCATGTCACCCGGTTGGATGGCTTCACCCCAGCGGAGCGACACCGGCTCGCCGTGCGCGTTTCGCACCGTTCCGTCGCGGTCGAGCAGGAGCACGTCGCTCACCGGGTCGGCGAGCCGACCCATGCCGCGCACCGAGGTGTAGCCGAGACGCCGCCCGGTCTGGCTCCGCCGCGCGCCGACCAGCACGTCCGCGCAGTCGATGCCGACCCGTCGGTCCGACTGCGCCGGAGTCGAACCGAACACGTAGGGCACGCCGAAGTAGGCGCTCAGCCACCCGACGAAGCCCTCCCCCGCCCGGAACGAGACCCGCGTCACCTTCGACTCGAGCCCCAACCGGTCGGTGTCGCTTCCGTCGGCCGTGCGCAGCCGTCGCCCGTCCGGGAGCTCGACCTCCGCCGCCAGCCACAAGGTGCCGGCCATCGGCGTGCTCCGCGACGGCGTCCGCTCTTCCCATGTCGGCGGCGGCGCGCCCTCGAGCACCAGCGCGTTCCCGTCGATCCGCGCGTGCCGGCCCATCGCGAGCGGCGCGGTCAGGTACTCGATGGTGTCCATGCCCACCCACTTGCCGTGGTCGGCGCCCCCGAAGACGGCGTTCGAGTAGGTCGGGTCGTCCTCCGGCGCCCCCTCCGCGTGTCCCACGACGTGCTGCAGGTGGGGCGCGACCCGGAGCCAGTGGACGCGGCTCCCTTCCGGTAGGGCGCGCCCCCGCCGCCGGGTCACCACCAGCCGGACCGTGTCGCCGACCCGGGCCTCCACCGGTCCGGGCCGCGCCCCGCGCTCGGTCTGGACCCGAATCTCCACCGGCTGGGCCAGCGCGGGAACGGCACTCGCGACCACCAGGCTGGCGAGGGGAGCGGCCGAGAGGAGCGAGCGAAACGAGCGAGGCATGAAGGTCGGGACGGCCCAGTCCCCGAAAAGTTCCATCCCAGACCAGCGTCCCGGCCTCGCCGCGGTATGCTCCCGCCGTTGATCCGGCTGGAAAACATCCACAAGGCCTTCGACCACACACCGGTCCTGCGGGGCGTGGACGTCGACGTCCCCAAGAGCTGCATCTACGCCCTCATCGGCATGGGCGCCGTGGGCAAGAGCGTGCTCCTCAAGATCGTGGCGGGTCTGATCGCCCCCGAGAAGGGCCGTGTCTTCATCCACGACGAGGACATCACCGAGATGGACCACCTCGCGCTCGCGGAGGTCCGCAAGAAGATCGGGATGCTCTTCCAGAACTACGCGCTCTTCGACAAGAACGTCTACGAGAACATCGCCTTTCCGCTCCGCCGGCTCTTCGACCTCAGCGAAGAAGAGATCCAGGAGCGCGTCGCCGAGCGCCTGGCACGGGTCGCGCTCCCCGGCACGGAGGAGCGCATCCCACAGTCGATGTCCGGAGGCCAGAAGAAGCGCATCGGCGTCGCGCGCGCGACCATCGCCAAGCCGCCCATCGTGCTCTACGACGAGCCGACCGCCGGCCTCGACCCCGTGACCAGCCAGAAAATCTACGACCTGGTCCGCGAAGAACAGCGCGCCACTGGCGCGACCGTGATGGTCATCTCGAGCGACGTCGCCGGCGTGCTCACCATCGCCGACCGGGTGGGCATGCTCCACGACGGCAAGCTGGTCTTCGACGGCACCGCCGACGAAGCGAAGACGAGCACCATCCCCGAGGTCCGTCAGTTCGTCCACGGGCTCACCGAGGGGCCCCTCTGATGAGCGCGGCTCCGGCCAAGACTCCGCGCTGGCTCTTCGTGCCCGCCAAGGTCGGCGCGGCCATCCTCGTGATGGCCAAGCAGGTCGGCGGCCTCTCGATCCTGGCGGGCAAGGTCATCCGTCGGCTCACGCCCGGGCAGATCGATCGCCACGAGCTCTTCCGGAACATGAACCGGATGGGCGTGCGTTCGGTGCCCATCATCGCGGCGACGGCGGCGTTCACCGGGGGCATCATGGTCATCCAGGCCGCGCCCTTCGTGGAGCAGGTCCAGGCCACGAGCTTCGTCGGCTGGGCTGCGACCTTCACCACCATCCGCGAGCTCGGCCCGCTCCTGATCGGGCTGATCTTCAATGGCCGCGTCGGCGCGAACAACACCGCCGAGCTCGGCACCATGAAGGTCACCGACCAGATCGACGCCCTCCGCGCGCTGGCCATCGACCCCATCGCCTACCTGGTGGTGCCACGCTGCCTGGCGATGGTCTCGATGATGGTCCTGCTCTGCGTCATCGGCGACGCCATCGCCATCGGCGGCGCGATGCTCACCGCCGACATGCTCCTCGACGTGGACCCGCGGGTGTTCTGGGCGTCGGCGCTCGAGCGCCTCGAGCCCTGGGACTTCTGGGTCGGCCTCATCAAGAGCGGCCTCTTCGGCATCATGATCGCGCTGACGAGCTGCTACTACGGCCTGCAGACCAAGGGCGGCGCGCCCGGCGTCGGTCGCTCGGTGAACGCGTCGGTCGTCGCCGCCGCCGCCGGCATCTTCATCATGGACTACTTCTCGACCTTCATCTTGGACTGACGTGACTGCACGCTCCAAAGACGTCGGTCTCTTCGAGGCCGCCACGAACGTCCTGAAGGACACCCGCGCGGTGTGGCGGGTGTTCACCAAGACGCTCTACTACCTCTTCCGGGGCAAGCGGGAGAAGGGCGAGGTCGCGCGGCAGATGTTCCACGTGGGGAACGAGTCGCTCTTCTTCATGTGCATCACGATGGCGTTCATCGGAGCGATCATCACCTTCCAGACGGGGCTGCAGTCCAAGAAGCTGCTGCCGGACTTCAGCCTGATGGGCGCGACCTACCTGAAGCTCTTGGTCCGCGACCTGGCCGCGTCCGTCGGCGCCCTCCCCCTCGCCACCCGCGTCGGCGCCGGCATCGCTGCCGAGATCGGCTCGATGGTCGTCACCGACCAGGTCGATGCGCTCCGCATGTGCGCCGCGGACCCCATCGACTACCTCGTCGTACCGCGCTTCATCGCTTGCCTCGTCATGGGCACCGTCATCCTCGTCATCGGCGGCTTCGTGGCCTACGGCGCCGGGATGTTGGTCGCGTTCCTCTCTTTCGACGTGAACCCTCACACCTTCAACAACCTCATGTACCTGAGCCTCGGCGACGTCGCGCTCGGCTTCGTGAAGTGCCTGGTCTACGGCGCGGCCATCGCCATCGTGAGCGCCCAGCGGGGCCTCGCGACCTTCGGCGGCTCCGAGGGCGTGGGCTGGGCCACCACCGAGGCGGTCGTCGGCTCGTGCTTCGCCATCATCGTCCTCAACCTCGTCATCAGCACCGTCGGCTACTTCCTCGTGCCCGGCGTGGGACCGATGTGACGTTGGCCCATTCGACATTCGGGGAGCTGAAAAGCGCGCGGCAGCGCCTTGGGCGGGGGAGCTCGGGTGAATCGAGGAGGCCGAGCCGACG
>CAYXAP010000087.1:0-24131 GCA_964462035.1 uncultured Sandaracinus sp. | reverse complement strand
ATGTGTTAGGCCCGCCGCTAACGTTCGCTCTGAGCCAGGATCAAACTCTCCAGTTGAAATTCTGGTATTGCAACTTCGTTTCCTCGTAAACGAGGGCCACGAAGTTACAGAGTTCGTTCCTTCTCATGGATGCGTCACTTCCGAAGAAGATCCGCACCCATCATTGGATACGTTTGCTTGGATTCCGCTCTTGGTCCGAAGACCAGGAAACGGGACCCGCATCTTACACGATGAGATTCCGATTCAGTTTTCAAGGTCCGAGTCGCTTTCGCGTCCGGAGTCGAAGGGTCGGCAGCTTACTCGAAGCGGCCAGCGTGTCAAGGACTTTTTTACCGACCGTGGTCGGTGACTCTCCTTGCCGGCTGGTGCCGGGGTCCCTCGAAGGCCGGCCAATCTAGCGCCGGCGGGGGGAGAGTCAAGCTCCTTTTCACCCTTTTTTTCAACCCCCTCGGTGCTGGGCCGGTTTGGCCACCGCCCCGAAGGGATGCGCTTTCTAGCATCCGGCCCTTGGCTGTCAAACTCGTGTGCAGGAAAAGCGTCGATTCGACGTCTTTGCGATCGGGCCGGCTCAGGTTTCGGGTTCCGTGTGCCGGAAGTGGCCTGTGGACAACCGCCGGCGGCCTCCCGAGACCCCTCTCAGTCGAGTGGTAGGGCCCAGACAGGGTCCCCATTCGTGGCCTGGAGGGCGTCGGAAGCCCCTTCCGGGACCCGAATTCGGCCCTCCGTGAGCTCCGCAGGGATCGCGCAGGCCCGGAACCAGGGCGGTCCGTCGATGTCGCGGGCCACCAGATGGCGTCGAGCGCCCTCCCCGACATCGCCGAACTCGAGCGACAGCCCCGATGCGTTCTGAATGAGGCTGATCTGTTCGGTGGGTGCGGCGAAGTGAGGACCGCCATCGAAGGGGTCGACCCGGTCGACGTAGCGGAAGCCGATGCGTTGGAGGAGCTTGGCTACACCCTTGGTCTCCCGGCCCACCTCTCCGATCACGCGCTGCGCCGCCTCCGGGAGGAGAGAGGCGTAGATCTCGCCATGGGGGAAGAGCCCTCGGATGAACTCCTTGTTCCGCCGCGACAGCCGGTCGGCCTCGCGATAGCTCATGCCGGTGAAGTGGCGGCCGACCGCCTCCCAGAGATGGGAGGTCCCGTCGTCCTCGAGGGGCGGGAGGAGCTCGGCCAGCACGTGGTTCTGGAAGTCCGCCCGGTGCATCGCGATGAAGAGGAAGCGGATGTAGGAGATCTGCATCCCCAGCTTCTCGCGGTTTCGTCGGTACTCGGGGTGCATCACCAGGCCGCCGATCTCGGTCGGCCCGTTGTAGGAGTAGCCAATCGAGAGCACGTCGTGGACGAAGTAGCGGTCCAGCGTCTGGGAGTAGCGCTCCTCCTTGGCGACATCGAAGTAGATGTACGGAGCGTCCCGACGACCCAGCTGTCCCACGATGAGGGAGGTGCCCACGGCCCGCTCTTCCTGGCGGTCGTAGAGGACGAAGACGTGCTCCCGGCGCCGGGGATCCCCCTCCGTGCCGCTGAAGGAGCGCTCGGAGCGCCGGATGATCGGCTCCATCGCGGCCGCGTCGTTCGGCAGGTTCACCGAATCGAGGAATCGGGCGAGCTCCAGGAGATCGGCGCGATCGTCCTTCGTCACCCCGCGAATTTCGAAGCGGACGTCGTGATCGGTCATCAGAAGGCCTTCTCGCTGTCGATGAGGATGGTGACGGGGCCCCAGACGTCAGCGCGGACGTTCATCATCGCGCGGAAGCGGCCGGTCGCGACCGTGAGGCCCCGTTCCCGGAGCCCTGCGACGACGGCCTCATAGAGGCGCTCGGCCTCTTCGGGCGCTGCAGCCTTGGAGAAGGAGGGCCGGCGGCCCTTCCGCACGTCGCCGTAGAGGGTGAACTGCGAGACCACGAGCACCTCGCCACCGACGTCCTCGACGGAGAGGGACATCTTTCCCTGGTCGTCCTCGAAGATTCGCAGCCCGGCGATCTTGGAGACCAGGTAGGCGACCTGATCGTCTCGGTCGCCCTCGCCTGCCCCGAGATAGACGAGCAAGCCGCGCCCGATGGTCCCGACCCGCTCTTCTCCGACGTCGACCGAGGCCGACGCGACCCGTTGAGCCACGGCTCGCACGAGTCGGTGGGTACCACGACGCACCCCCCGCCGTCAGCCGTGGGATCATTGCAAGCGTGGGCGGATCGAAGGTACGCAGGGCCATGGGAAAGCCGACGGTGGGACTCACGGGGGGCATCGCGAGCGGGAAGAGCACGGTGGCGGAGTTCTTCCGCCGGCTCGGCGCCGCGGTGGTCGACGCCGACCAGGTCGCACGAGACGTCGTGGCGCCCAGTTCGGACGGATTCGTCGCCGTGGTGGACGAGTTCGGAGCAGCGATGATCGGCGAGGACGGCTCGCTGGATCGGGCCAAGCTCGGCGCGTTGGTCTTCGAAGACGCCGAGGCACGGAAGAAGCTCAACGCGATTACCCATCCCCGCATCGCTGCCGAGTCCCGTCGGCGGATTGCCGAGAAGCTCGCCTCGGACGCACCCTATGTGGTGTACGAGGCCGCGCTGCTGGTGGAGAACGGGCTGGCCAGGGCATTTCAGCCGTTGATCGTGGTGGCCGTGTCCCCCGAAGCGCAGCTCGCGCGATTGATGGCCCGCGACGACAGCACGGCCGAAGAGGCGCAGAAGCGCATCGACTCCCAGCTGCCGCTCGCGAAGAAGCTCGAGCTCGCCGACCACGTGATCCGCAACGATGGTGCGCTTCCGGAGACCGAACAGCGCGTGCGGGAGGTCCACGAAGCGATCCTCGCCAGCCTGGAGCCCGCGTCGTGACCGTCGCCCTCGTCACCGGCTTCCCCACGAGCTTCCTGGCCACCCGCGTTGTCCGGCGACTGCTCGAGGATCCCACGATGGAGATCCGGCTCGTCGTGCAAGAAGCCTCGCTTCCCCGGGCGCGCGAGCTGCTCGGCGAGCTCCAGGCCGGTGAACGCGCTCGGCTGCTGATCGGCGATGCCGCGGCCCTCGACCTCGGTCTCTCCGGCGCCGAGATCATGGCGCTCGCGGAGGAAGTCGAGCTGATCCACCACTGCGTGGCCGCCACCTACCTGGGCGTGCAGAAGAAGACGGCGGAGCGCATCAACATCGGCACGGCCCGCGAGACACTCGAGCTGGCCGAGCTCGCGAAGAACCTGAAGCGCTTGGTCTTCTGGTCGACCGCGATGGTCGCTGGAAAGCGGAAGGGGCAGGTCCTGGAGGACGAGCTCGAGCCGAGCGGTCCCTTCCGCAACGTGGTGGAGCGCACCCGGATGCGGGCGGAGCGGATGGTCCGCGAGGTGAAGGACACGATACCGACGACCATCCTGCGGCCGAGCCTGGTGGTGGGGGACTCGCAGACGGGCGAGATCGACCGGCTCGACGGGCCTTATCTCCTGGTGCTGCTCATGCTCAACGCGCCCGCGGATCTGCGCGTGCCGCTCGCCGGTCGTGGCTCCGTACCGCTGAACCTGGTGCCCATCGACTACGTGGTCGAGGCCGGGCTCCACATCGCCGCGCAGGAGGCCAGCCTCGGGCGGACCTTCCACCTGGTGGACCCGGCACCGCCGACGACCCGGGAAGTCTTCGAGCGGGTGGCCGCCATCCTCGGTAAGGCGCCGCCGCGCGGGACCGTGCCGACCCGGCTGGCGACCACGCTCATGCGGACGCCCGGACTCGAGCGCTTCGCGAACGCGCCGCGGACCTTTCTCGAGCAGCTCGGGACCGAGGTCACCTTCGATGACCGGAACGCGCGGGCCTTGCTCGAGGGCTCCGGGATCATGTGCCCGAAGTTCGAGGACTACGCAGAGACGCTGGTCTCGTACGTCGAAGCCGCGCACGTGCAGCGGCGCGCCGAGCCGGTCGAAGTGACGGTCCGGGCCGACGATCTGCCCTCCTAGTACACCGACGCAGAGGTTCTGACTGGTTCAGCGTGGATGATCGGCCTCGAGGTCGTTCGCCGCGCCGACGCAGGACCGGCCGAAGCCTATTCAAGGAGGTCGGCGGGCGAGATCGGGGTCGAGGGCCGCGAGCAACCGTCAGAACCTCTGCGGCGGTCTACGAGAGGGTTTCTCGAGAAATCGTGCGACGAGTCGCGCGGCGTCGCGTCCTCGAAGAGGACTCATGCGCGCACCGCCCCGACCGACGTCAATCCCCTTCGAGGAAGCTCGAGAGCGTCACGTCGAGCTGCGTGGAGACCTTCCCCATCAGCGAGGCGAAGGACGCCGAGCCGAGCTCGAGCTCCTTCATCATCCGCTTGCGCGTCGCGGTGAAGACCGCCTCGCGGGCGTCGGCCACCCAGCGGGCCACCGTCGCGCGATGGACGCCGTACATCTTACCGATCGTCGCGCTGCCGACCCCTTCCACCAGGTAGAGGCGCAGCACGGTCCGCTCCCGAGGCTCGAGCTCCGCGAGCGCGTCGCGGAAGGCGTCTCGGAAGGTCGGCTCGACTTGGCGGCGGATCTGGTCGAGCTCCGGGTCGAAATCCTCGAGCGGGAGTTGGAGGAGGCTGTCCCGGTCGACCGGCTCCTCCTTGCTCTTCTTCCGCTTCTCGCTGAGCGCCTCGCGGGTGGCGACTACCTGCGCGAAGGAGGTCAACGGGCCGCTCCCCAGGTACGCGCTCAGGGCGGCGGGGCGTTCGCCGGCGACCAGGAGCTTGACCCGAACGGTCGCCGAGACCTCGTCGACGAAGGTCGGTGCGCCATCGATCCGGGCGATCGCCTTTGCGACCGCCGGCATCACCTCTCGCTCGAAGATCGCGAGCGCGATGGGCTCTTCGGCCAGACAAGCGAAGGCGAGCGCCAGATCAGGCACCCGCAGACGACCGAAGACCACCGCCGGATCATCTCCTTCGGGGACGCGGGCTCCGAGGAAGCGGGCGAACGCCGGCTCATCGAGCGGAATGTCGGGCCAGGCCTGCCGCGCAGCCTCCAGCTGCTGCTCGAGCACCTCCGCGAGGACCGCACGGTCGATGGAGTGGAGGGTGGACCCGGCGAGCGCGAGGAGCGCGTCGACGAACGGGCTGGGGTCCGCAGGCACGCGCGAAAGCTACCCCATTTCGGAAAGTGCGTCCCCTCAGTCCAGGGGATCGCCGACCTCGGGGACATAGTGGTCGGTCAGCTCGATGCGGGTCGGGGTGTCGACATAGGCGACGTCGCGCGCCAGCCGCTCGACGTCGTACTCGGGCACCTGGACGCAGGCGCCGATGGCTGCGTCCCGCACGGTGCCCGAGCTGAGGTCGAGCTGGGCGCGGCGAGCGAGCTGCACCGCGCACAAGGGCGTCTCCGCGATGAGAAATCGCTCGAGGGTGACCACCGAGTCGTCGTAGGCGCCGAGCCCGATGCCACCAGGCTCGTCCGCGCAGCCATCGTCGGCGCAGCCACGGCGGAGCGTACGGAGGAGCTGCAGGTCGGCCAGGGTCGCCCGACTCCGGCTGAAGATGAGGCCCACCTCGTGCTGGGTGTCGAAGCGTGCGCGCGTCAGCGTCAGCTCGGCCCTGGTGACTTCGAGGGCTCGCCCCCAATAGCCGTCGGCGGCGGGCGCGCTCTCGAGCACGTCGAGGTCGGTCGCGATGAGCCGGGCGCCCTCGGAGAGGACGATCGCCGCGTGGGTGGTGCGCTCGATCCGCACGCGCTCCATCTCCGCATCGGCGTTGCGGACGACGTAGAGACCGAGTCCGGCGACGCCTTCCGAACGCGAGTCGAGGAGGGTCACGTCCCGCGCCTCGAGCCTGAGGTCGCCGACCTCCGTCGCGCTCGTTCCGACGACGGCGACTGCCGCCGATTGGGCGTGGCGAACGAGCACCCGGTCGAGCACCAGCGTGCCGAGGTCCTGGACCGCGGCGCCGAGGCCCCAGCCCGGGGTGTCGGGGGGAGCGACGATCTCGTCGATGACGGTGTCTTCCAGATGCAGACGGCCGCGACCGATCATGTTCACGGCCGTGCCCTGGGCATCGGTGAGCCACGCACGACGGACGGTCAGCTCCGCGTCGCCGATGCACGCGAGCGCGAAGCCCATGCGCTCGCCCTCGGCACGCACGTTCCGCACCACCAATCCGTCGAAGGTCGCCGATGCGCTTCCGGAGACGCCGATGGCGACGCCGCGCGCGTCCTCCACCCACACGTCTTCGGCAACGAGCGCGGCGGTGCCGTCGAGAGCGATGCCGGTGGCCGTATCGGCGGCGGGGACCTGAGCTCGCGCCACCAGTCGTCGCGCGGTGACGCCCGAGCCACCGATGATGGTCAGGCCGAAGGTCTGGTTCGCCTCCACGACCACGTCTTCCAGCGTCACCTCCGCGTCCTGGACCGTGATGCCGAAGCCAGCGTCGCCCGCCATGTCCGGGCGTGTGCCGGTCACCAGGAGTCGCGCGGCCGCGAGCGCGCCCCCCGCGGCCAGCACGCCATAGGAAGTCGCCGAGTCGATGATGACGCCCTCGAGCCGGAGCGAGCCACTCTCGACGATGACGCCCGCGCCGGTGACGTCGACTACCGAGAGGTCGGCCACCACCGCATCGTCGACGGAGGAACGGATCGCCTGGTTCGCCAGCGACGCCATGGCGGGCTGCTCGAGGATCGTCTCGGCGGCGCACGCGCCACGGAGGGTCACGCCGGGCCGCATGGTGATGCGCTCCGGGTACCGACCTTTCGCCAGCGCGACGGTGGCACCCGGGTCGGCAGCGGCGAGCGCGGTGCGCACGCTGCCGAAGGGCGCGTCGCGAGAGCCGTCACCGGTGCCGCCGGGCGCGACGTGGATGGTGCCGGCCGGGAGGTCGTCGGCGAACTCACCGGCCGGGCACGGTCGACCCACGGGCGTGCACTCGACGGCCCCGTGGAAGCGAACCTGACCCGCGGGGCAAGTGACCGGCTCGCCAGGGTCGCAGACGTCCACGCCGGCGATGGTTCGGGCCGCCGAGCCCGCCGGGCATTCGCCGAGCTCGGGGAGCCTCGGAGCGATCGGCTCCGCCGGACCACCGGGGCCCGCGTCGACGACGGCCATGTCGGGCGAGCCATCGCCCGGTCCATCGTCGCCACACGCGGTGACGAGGAACAGCAGCACGAGCGCTCGCGTCACCGGACCTCCCGGAGGGCCGCGTGAGCCGGGACGTCCTCGAGGAAGCGCGCCTGCCAGTGACGATCGCCGATGCGAGACGCACCGGTTTCGATCAGGGCTCGACCTCTCGCACGCGCGGCGGACGCGCCGGCGGCGTCTCCCGTGGCGTCCAGGGCTTCACTCAAGACGTGGAAGAGCTGCCCCGCACCCTCCTCGATGCCGCCGAGCTCATCGTGGAGCGCGAGGGCGCGCTGGGCTTCTTCGGCTGCGATGGCGCCCTGCCCCACTGCCAGCGCGACCTCCGCTGCCGCGACCCGCGCGAGAGCCTCCACGCTCTTGACCCCGCGCCGCTCGGCCTCCTTCACCGCGCCCTCGGCGATCCCGCGCGCTTCGTCGGTCCGCCCGCCCGCCAGCGCGACGCGCGAGCGATAGACCCGCTCCGCGAGCGCGAGGCGCGTGGAGTCGACATCGGCCGCGATCCCCGCGGCCTCGTCGAGCGCGGCCTCGGCTTCTTCGAGGTCGCCCTCGCCGAGGTGGGCGTAGCCGAGGTTCACCCAGGCATAGCCTTCCATCACCCGGCTCGCGCCGACTCGGCGACAGTCGTCGAGGGCGGCGCGCAGCGCGGGGATCGCTTCGTCGTAGGCACCGACCCGGTTGTAGAAGTCGGCGAGGTTCACCGATGCCTCCGCCGAGCGCCGGAGGTCTCCGAGCTCTCGGTAGAGCTCCACGGCGGCCCAATAGGCGTTGCGCGCGTCGCCGATGTCGCCGCACACGGCCGCGAGTTGGCCGCGCCATACGGCGGCCTCGGCGCGAAGCTCCGGCGCCTTGGTGAGCACGAGCCGCTCGACGCGACGGAGCTCTTCGGCAGCGCGGGCCGCCTCGCCGGCGTAGGTCAGCGCGACGGCACGCTTGCCGATCGCCCGCGCGAGCACGAGCGGCTCGCCGGCGACCTCGGCCTCTTCGACCACCCGGTCCAGCAGCGGGAGCGCCTCGCCGCTCTTCCCGAGCCGCTGCAGCGTCACCGCGCGTTCGGTGGCCAGGGCGGCGCGCTCGGCGCCGGTGGTGAGCTTCTCGGCGGCCTCGAGCACCTCGATCTGATCGGCAAAGCGCCCTCGCATGCCGAGTGCCTCCGCGTACGCCTTGCGGATCGAGAGCTCACCGTCCGCGCCGAGGGCGAGCGCGCGGCCCGCCGACGCGAGCACTCGCGAGACATCGCCCGCCGCGTGCGCGCGCGCGACCGCCTGGGCGTAGTGGAACGCCGCCTCGGCGGGTCGGCCGCCGCGCTCGAGGTGGTCGGCGACCCGCTCCGGCTCGACGCGGCCATCGAGGAGGAGCGCGGCACGGCGGTGCAGCTCCTCGCTGGCCACGGGGTCGAGCATGCGGGACGCGACCTTTGCCAGGAGGGGCGAGACCACCCGGAACGACGGCTGCCCGCCACCGACGCGCTCGAGCAAACCCTTGTCGGTGAGCTCGTCGAGGTCCTGGGCGTCCAGCTCTTCGATGCCCAACGAGCGGAGGTCCGGCGCGGTGAAGGGCGCACCGAGGATCGACGCTCGCTTGAGCACTTCGCGCAACGTCGGCGCGAGCTCCTCCAGCCGTGCCTGCAGCAGTCCTTCGATGTCCGGTGGGAGCGGCAGATCGACCTCGGTCGTGTGGTGATCCCGCAGCGCGAGCCCCGTCTGCTCCACGAAGAGCGGGTTGCCACGGGTCTGTCCATGGACCCGCTCGGCGAGCTCGGCGGCGCGCCGCTCGCCGACGAGCTCGGTGAGCAGGCGCTCGGTCTCGTGCCGGCGAAGGGCCCGAGGCCGAAGCACGGTCCCCTGGGACGCCGGCCAAC
Source organism: uncultured Sandaracinus sp. (assembly GCA_964462035.1). Lineage (GTDB taxonomy): Bacteria > Myxococcota_A > Polyangia > Polyangiales > Houyiibacteriaceae > UBA1660. The sequence continues at coordinate 15,219 of CAYXAP010000087.1, read as the reverse complement.
GCGTGGCGTCGGGGACCTCCCGGTAGGCGAACGCGAACACCAGCGGCGAACGCGCCCGGCGACAGAGCTCTTCGAGGACCGCGAGGGACGCGCCGTCGGCGAAACGGGCGTCGTCGACGAGGAAGAGCGTCGGACCCGCCGCGACGAGGGTCTCGAGGGCGTCGAGCGCCTCGAGGCGACGTCGATCGACGCTCAGCCGCGTGTCGCCGACCTCCTCCGCGGTCACCTCGGCGAGATCCACGAGTCGCTGAACCAACGTGAAGTCCCCGCCGTGGGGATCGCCGGTCGCGGAGCGCACCTGCCACGCCGGACGCGCGGACACGCCGAGCGCCTCCAGCAGCCTGCTCTTGCCGATGCCGAGGGGGCCGCCGACCAGGACGAGCTCCGCGCGCTGCTCCGCGAGGCTCGCTTCGAGGACCTCCTCGAGGCTCACGAGCTCCACCCGCCGCCCTTGCAGCGTGAGGCGCGTCGGGGCCGCGGCGCCTTCCACGAGGTGGAGTCGGCCTTGCGCCTCGACGACGGAGAGTCCCTCCATTCGGGCGTGCGCGAGCGAGCGGGTGATGAAGACCCCCTCGCTGCGATCGCGCACCGCTGCGGCGAGATCGTCGGCCAGCTCGAGGGAGCCATCGGCGAGAGCGCCGGAGCCGACCCACACCGCGTCGGAGCGTTGCGCGAGGGTCAGGGCGAGCTTTCCGGCGCGAGCCACGAGATCCGAGGTCCACGAGCCCTCGCCCATTGCGGCCAGGAAGAGCTCGCCCTCGCCAGGCAGCGCCGCGGCGCCTGCTTCCTCGAGCTGAGCGGCAGCCCAGTCACCGTCCCTCAACCCATGAACCGCGACGACCAAGACCGTGCGCCGCTCGCTGCGACCCATCGGTCGCACCGACGTGCGGCGAGTCGAGGCGGCCATCGACGCGAGCGCGTCACGCAGCTCGCCCATGGTGCGAGGACGACGCTCCGGGGCGACCTGGAGGCAACGAACGATGAGGGCGTCGAGCGCCTCCGGCACATCGGCGCGAATGGCGCGCGGCGAGGGTGGCGCGCTGGTGAGGGCGTGCATCACCATCCCGGCGAGACTGGTGGCCGGCCGGGTCACCTGCGCGGTCAGCGCACGGAAGAGGATCGCCGCGACCGAGTAGATATCGCTCCGGGCGTCGGCGTTCGTGGCGTCCTGCAGCTGCTCGGGCGCCATGTACATCGGCGTGCCGAGCAGCATGCCGTCTTCGGTCGTCGGTCCGCTCTGCAGCTCGCCGCGGATCTTGCTGATGCCGAAGTCCACGACCTTCAGGTCGCCCTCGCGGGTGAGGAAGATGTTGGCCGGTTTCAGATCGCGATGGATCACCCCGGCCGCATGAGCGGTGGCCAGCGCGTCCGCCATGTCGATGCCCATCTGGAGCGTACGGACCACCGGCAGCGGCGCGTGGCGTGCGAGCTCGGTCTCGAGGTCGTGACCGTCGAGCAGCTCGAGGACGAGGAAGGGCTCGCCGGCTTCACCGCGACCGACGTCGAACGCGCGCACGATCCCCGGATGACCGATCGCACCGGCGACCCGCGCCTCGTTGCGGAAGCGCTGGAGCGCGGCCGTTCGCGTCGCGAGGTGCGGGTGGAGGATCTTCAACGCGAAGCGGCGTTGGATGACCGTGTGCACCACCTCGTAGACGGCGCCCATCCCACCGCTCCCGAGCAGACGTTCGACGCGGTAGCGACCACCGATGATCGACCCGAGACGGGGATCGGGCTCGCCACCGAGCAGGTCCTGTGTGAGGGTCGCCGCGTCGCCCGGTCGGGCGGTGAGGCTGTCCGCGGCTCGCGCGAGCTCCCCAAGCCTGCGACGGCAGTGAGCGCACTCGTCCAGCTTGGCCTCGAGGGCCCGCCGCGGCGCGTTCTCGAGCTCCCCGGCGACGAACGCCCGGAGCTCGGCCTCTCGAGCGCATTCCATCAAGCGACCGTTAAGCTATCAGAAGGGTGAAACGATGAGCATTCGGAACCGAAACGCCCGCTCGGCGCACGTCGCGCTGGGTCTCCTCGCGAGCCTCGCGCTCGCGGCCTGTCAGAGCGACGACTGCGATCTGGCGACCATTCAAGGGCGTCTCGACGATGCGGCGGCCGGCGAGACCGTCCGGGTCCCCGCGTCGTGCCAGCTGGAGGGGTCGCTGAGCGTCCCCACCGGGGTGACGCTCGCCGGGGACGCCGGCGCGGAGCTCCGAGTCAGCGAGCCGGCGGCGATCGGCGTCACTCTCGACGCCGGGGCGCGGCTCGAGAGCCTCGCCATCGAGGCCGGCGGCCGAGCCGCGGTGGTCGCGCGTGGCGACGCGACGGTGGCGTCGGTCGACGTGGATCTGCGCCATGGGATCGGCCTCTACCTCGTCGATGGCACGGCGACGGTCAGCGACGTGACCCTCACCGGCCCGGTGAGCGAGACGAACGCGGCGGACGCCAGGTGGATCGACGTGGTGCCGGAGCCCGACACCACCAGCGGTTGCGCGGTCGCCACCTGCGCGTGCGCGCCGGGCACGATCGTCTCGGACACCGAGGTCTGCGACTCGCGCGGCGAGACGGTGACCTGGGCTCCGACCATCGGCATCTACACCCGAAGCGCCACGCTCTCGCTGTCGAACGTCGCCGTGGTGGGGATCGCTCGCTATGGCGTCGTCGCCGATGGATCGAACCTGACCTGGGTCGACGGTGAGGTGCGCGACGTGGTGGGTGTGGGATTGCTGCTCCGGGACGGGAGCTCCGACCTCACGGACCTGAGGGTCAGCCGGATCGTGAGCGGACTGCGTGGCGTGCCGAGCTACGGGGTGCTCACGACCGACGGTCACGACCAGGCCACGAGCCGGGTGTCGGTCCGCGAGGGCGAACGCTTCGGGCTCGTGAGCCTGGACGGCCGCGGTGCTCATGGCGACCTCTCCATCCACGCCAACGGAGACGTGGGGCTGTGGGTCAGCGGGAGTGACGGGTTCTCCATCAACGGCTCGAGCGCGGTGGAGGCCAACGGGCTCGCGGGGGTGGTCGTCATCGACTCGACGGGCGTCCTGCTCGAGGGCCTCCGCGTAGCGGACACCGCGAGCGTGACGCGCTCGGTCGGGGCCTTCGGCATGCAGACCATCGGTGACGGGGTCCAGCTGGTGGGTGCCAACGAGGCCCTGCTTCGCGACGTGACCGTCACCGGGAACGCCCGGGTAGGGATCCTGGCGGACGTGGTGCCCGAGCTGACGTTCGAGAACGTCGAGGTCGGTGCGACGGGCAGCGCATTCGGAGCGCTGGGCGGCGCCGCCAGCATGGCGAGCGGTGAGATCGTCGTCGACTCCGCCCTCGCCTGGGACACCGGCATCACGCGCGTGGGCGACGCCGTCACCAACGACCCGACCGCGTCCGGCGCCTTCGACGCGCTGGTCGATGGCCGTCCGGACGGGGCGGATTCGGTCGTGGGCATCGTCGGTCCCATGTACTGACTCAGCGGCAGTAGACGAGGCCGCTGGGCTGCTGACCCGCGCGTAGCAACTCCACCGCGCAGGCCGGCTGGACGTTGCGGCAGTAGACCAACGCGCTCGGTGGGTGGCCGGCCGCGAAGAGAGCCGCCGCGCAGTGAGGCTCGGCGTTGCGGCAGTAGGTGAGACCGCTGGCCGAGTGGCCGGCACGGAGCAGCGACGTGCGGCAGTCCGGGGTCTGCTGCTGCCGGCGCGTCTGCGCTCGCTGCACGCGCGCTTGGCGGACCGGCTGCGGCTGCGGCGCGACGTGGGACTCGTCCATCGCCAGGGCGTAGTGCGTCCGGTCGCCGCGCTCGTAGGTACCGACGTAGATGGCATAGGTGCCGGCGGGGAAGCGACCCTCCAGTCGGGGGTTCTGATTGCCGGCGGAGTCGTCGTCGCACCAGACCTGTCCGTCGGGGGTCACCACCGCGAGGGTCGTGTCGGTGCGCGCGGCGATCTCGACGCGCAGGTAGTCCATGTCGTGCGGGAGGGTGACGTAGTGCTGGGGCTCACCGGACCAGAAGCCGGGGCAGGCCGACGGCAGCCCGAGCTGGCTCGAGGAGTAGCGTCCGAGCGCGCGGGCCCGAACCACCCGCTCGCCGCGACCGCTACGGACACGGATCTGGTGGTGGGCGCGAGACTCGTCGAAGGCGAAGCGCTCGACGTAGACCGGCTCGTGGTTCTCGAAGACGGGGACCGGCTGACGACGAAGCCGCTCGGCCTCCGCTTCCGCCTCGGCGCGCTGAGTACGCAGCCGCTCGCGCTCGGTCTCCTGCTGCTGGCGGTTCATCTCGGCCCAGGCCTCACGGCGGGCCTGGCGACGCTCCCGACGACGGGCACGGCGGCTTTCTGCGCGCTCTTCGGCTCGCTGCGCTTCGGCGGCGTCCGCGATCGCCTGCTGGCGGGCCTCCTCCGCCTCGCGCGCTTCTTCGGCAGGGCGGCGAAGCTCGTTCTGGATCGTGCGATCGAGAGTGGTCACGTAGCGCGGGTAGTGCGCCGAGATCACCGGCTCCTGCGTGCGCGGATCCACCTGGTAGCCGAAGCCGGTGCTGCCTTCGTACGCGATGCGGTACGACTCAGCATCGTACTCGACGCGCACGCGGAGTGAGCGGCCGCCGTGATCGAGGCGCGCGATGAGCTGCCCCTCGCTCTCGGACTCGATGGTGAAGCGGCGCGCCTCCAAGGCACGCGCGAGAGCGGCGCGGACGTCCTGCGGGTTCTCGGTCTGGGTGACCATCCCGCCACGAGGCGGACCGACGGAGACGAGGCGCGGCGCGCAGCCGGCGAGAAGCAGGGCGAGCGCGAAGGCGGCGCGGGTGAGTGGGGCGAACGTGGAACGGTGCATGAAATCCTCCTCGGCGCCGAAGGAGCGGCGCTCGGGGGGAAGACGCGTCCCGTCGCGATCGGTCGCACGATTTCTTCGCCGATGGGCAGATTCGGTGCGATCCGAGAGAAATCCTGCGACGAGAGGCCGGCCGCTGCGTCCTCGACGTCAGGGCTGCCAGGGCGGCGCCACGAGGCGGCGTTTCCCGTCGGCCGATCGCAGGCCGGTCGGGTCGGGGCTCTCGAAGTCGCGGTCCCAGCGCTGGCAGGTGACCGCGCGATGTTTCTGGTCGAGGCCTTCGCAGTAGTTCGTGAAGAAGCAGCGGCGCACCTGGTCACCTTGGCCGAGGCGGATCTTCCGGAAGAAGTCGGGGTCGGCGAGGGACTGGCGGGCAGCGGCCACGACATCCGCGTCGCCGCGCTCGAGGACGGCCTCCGCCTGCCACGGGCTGGAGATGCCGCCGGCGGCGACGACGGGGGTCTCGTGACCCTGCCCCCGAACCGCCTCGCGAATGGCCGCGGCGAGCGGGACGTTCCGGCCGAAGGGCCCGCGCTCGTCGATCTTCACGGTGGGCATGCACTCGTGGCCGCTCGGCCCCGTGTAGGGATAGGCGGCCTCTCCGACCTTCGGCTGCTTGGCGTCCTCGAACTTGCCGCCCTTGCTGATGGAGAGGAAGTCGAAGCCGGCCTCGGCGAAACGCACGCCGAAGTCGATGGCGTCCTCGAGGTGACTGCCACCCTCGATCACTTCGTCGCCGAGGAAACGGACCCCGACCGTGCGCTCGTCCCCGACGCGCTCGCGGACGGCGGCGTAGACCTCGAGCGGGAGGCGAGCCCGAGAGGCGCGGTCGCCGCCGTACCCGTCGGACCGGTCGTTCCGAGCGCTGAGGAACGAGGCCATCGTGTAGGCATGGGCGTAGTGGAGCTCGACGCCATCGAAGCCCGCGCCCATCGCGCGCTCGGCGGCGTCCGCGAAGAGGCCAGGGAGCACATCCGGCAGCTCTCGGATGTGCTCGAGCTGGGTGTCCGTGACCCGCTCGCGGTAGCCCATCCGCAGGCTCTCGCGTTCGCGGTCGGGGAGCACCGCGTCCAGTAGCTCGTCGTCCAGCGCGATCAGCGCGTCGCGGAGCTCGTCTTCGTCCGCACCTGCAACGTCGGTCAAGCCCTCGGCCTCGATCCGGCGGCGGAGCTCGTCGTCCACGCGAAGGAAGCGGCGGAGGAACTTCTCCTTCGGCGGTCGTCGCTTGATCGCCAGGAAGTCGATCAACTGAATGAAGAGACGCGTCCGACCGTCGGACGCTTCGCTCACCGCTCGGGTGAGCGATCGCAGACCGGGCAGGAAGCGGTCGTGACCGATGCGCAGCAGCGGTCCGCTCGGCACGTCGCGAATGCCGGTCGCCTCGACGACGATCGCTCCCGGCTGACCTTCGGCGAAGCGCCGATACCACGCGATCACCGCGTCGGTGACCTCGCCCTCGTGCGTCGCGCGCCAGGGCACCATCGCCGGCACCCAGGTGCGCTCGCGCAGCGAGAGGTTGCCAACGTCGAGCGGCTCGAAGAGGCGCATCTGCTCCGCCTCGGAACGAGTCGGCCATCGGTCGACGGGCAGGAGCCGCTCGAGACGCTTGTCGCTCACGCGCCACAGCTACCAGAGGAGACGTGTCAGAGCCAAGGGTGGCACGCGCTGGCACGCGGCGCGCCGCACCGAATGTCGTGGTCGAGTGAAGCACGATCGCACCACTGACCCTCTCCGGGGTGAAGAAGCGAGCGGGCACGCCGCTTGCTGTCTTCTGCGCCGATAGCTTGTCGAGGTTCGTGGGGACGCCGCCCCGGTGGCGTGATGGCGAGGCTCGGCCTGAATGGGAGGAACGGATGAAGACTTGGAGATGGAGCGTCGCGGTCGCGGCGCTGGTGGCCGTCGGTTCGCCGACGGCGTGGGCGGTGTGTCGGGTGGTGGAGCCGATCGGCGACTCGGAAGGCGGGGTGGTCTTCGACAGCACGACCGCGGTGTTGGTCGTGCAGGCACCGGAGCAGGTGGTGGACTACCACTGCACTCCAGCCCAGCTGCGCGGCGAGGAAGACGAGCCCAGCCTTCGCGAGGACCCGGCGGTCTGCCCGGATGGGACGCTCGCGATGCCCGAACACGACACGCTGACGCACGTGGTGGTCCAGCCGACCATCCTGGCGAGCGGCGGACGCGCGGGCCTGGTGATGCCTCTGCCGAGGCGCTCGGACGTCCACGAGGCGCCGCCCGAGGTGATGGCGGCGGCCGACGCGGCCGTCCCGGTCTCGCTGGTCCGCGAGACCATCGAGTTCGTGGAGGACCCCACGCTCGGCTACCAGTGCTCCGACCCGCACTACGCGCGGGCGAGCCAGCCGGGGGTGATGCCGATGGGGCTCTACGCCTGCGGCGACGACGGCTACTACCGACCCGGCCTCGAAGGCACCGACACCAGCGTCGTCGAGTACAGCGACGGTACGGTCGAGTACGAGACCATCGACCTGAGCGACGACTACGAGGTGACGGTGCTCAGCGCGTCGTCGCTCGAGGCGCTGACGGCGTGGATGGACGAACGCTCCCTCGCGCACGACGACGTCGCGGACGCCGCCTTCGCCCGCTACGTGGGCGAGGGGCGTTGGTTCGTCGCCATCGAGGTCACTCCGATGGACCTCGGCGGCGAGGAGAGAGCGCTCGCTCCGCTGGTGGTGACCTGGCGGGGCGCGGACTTCCCGCTCACCCACGAGCTCACCTACGACCCACGCGGTGGCATCGTGGAGACCGACCTCTACGTGATGGCGCCGACCCGGATGGCGCTCGCGGACGGCGACGGACGGACGGTCTACGCGGCGCCCTTCGAGCTCGAACCGACGGACGCCGTGCTCGGCCCCTTCGGTCTGGACTCGGGCTGGTTGACGCGGATCCACGTCGAGCGGCGCATGAGCGACGCGCTCCAGCGGGACACCGAGCTGGTTCCCGCGGAGTTCGAAGACGAGGTGCCGCGCGTGGTCGACCGCGAGACCCGCGTGCGGATCGCGCAGGCGTGCTGCAACTCCAACGAGATCCCCGACCGTGACGCCCCGGGCCGCACCTTCGTGGAGACGCGCGAGTACGACCCCGCGGACCCGCCGGGCGACGACTCGCTCTTCTATTCGGCGCCGGAGCAGAACCCCGACTACTGCATCGGCGGCGAGCTCTACGACGAGCCCGTCTACGACTACGGCTATGGCTGCACGGTCGCCGGCGCGGCGTTCAGCTGGTCGCCGCTGGTCATGGCGCTCTGGCTCACCTGGCGGCGGCGCCGTCGTTCGGGAGCGAAGCGATGAGCGCCCTGATGCGCGGGCTTCGAGGGAGCGCGATTGCGCTCGTCGCGCTCTGGTTGGCGAGCCCCCACACGGCGCTCGCAGTATGCCGAATCGTCGAGCCGGTCTCCGAGAGCGGTGAGGAGGGCGTGCTCTTCGATCCGCTGACGACGGTGGTGATGGTCCGAGCGCCGGAGCAGCACGTCGGCTGGGAGTGCCCCGAGGTTCTCGAACCGGATGCGGACGTGCCGGATGCAGATGCCGGAACGATGGAGGGAGACGCTGGCGCATCACCCGTCGACGCGGGCACCGACGAGGGGGGCGACGCCGGGACCGAGCCGGAGCTCGACTCCGGGCCTGGCGACACCGACGCGGGCACTGACGAGACCGGGGAACCGGAAGCGCCGCTCTGCCCCGACGGGAGCTTCGCCACCAAGGTCTACGGCACGCTCTCGCACGTGGTGGTGCAGCCGGCGATCTACGGCGGCGGTGGGAAGGCCGGGATGATCATGCCGGTGCCCCGCCGCGCGGACGTCCACGGCGCGCCCACCGAGCTGATGGCGGGCATCGAGCGGATCAGCGGCGGCTGGGTGCGAGAGACCGTGACCTACGTCGAGGACGAGTCGCTCGGCTTCCAGTGCTCCGACCCGCACTACTCGGCTCGCGAGCGCAGCATGGGCGAACAGCTCCTCGCAGGGCTCTTCGCGGGGCCGCTCTTCGCGACCGGCTGCTCGGCAGACGAGGAGTACTACCGCCCCGGCCTCGAGAGCTACGACGCCGGGCGAGTGACCTATCCGCGCGACGCGGGGCCCGACGCGGAGCCGACCGAGGAGGACGCGGTCGTCTACGAGACCATCCCGGTCGGCGAGGACTACGAGGTCACCGTGCTCAGCGCGACGACGCTCTTCGCGCTCTCCCAATGGATGGACGAACGAGGGCTGGCGCACGACGAAGTCGATGACGCCGCCTTCGAGCGCTACATCGGCGAGGATCAGTGGTTCGTGGCGGTGCAGGTGCAGCCGCCGGAGGCGGAGACCCCCGGCACTCGGCGCGTGCTTCCGCCGTTGGTGGTGAGCTACGTGGGCGGCGAGCTGCCGATCAGCCACGAGCTGACGTACGACCCAGCCGGTGGCGTGGTGGAGACCGACCTGGTCGTGCTCGCGCCGACTCGGACGCGACTCGAGGACGACGATGGCCTGCTCCGACTGGCGCAGCGCTTCGAGCTCTCGGCGTTCGACCCGGACGACCGCGCGCTTCGGGGCTTCGGGCTGAACGAAGGCTGGATGACCCGCATCCACATCGAGCGGCGGATGGCCGAGGAGAAGATGGACACCCGGGTCGTCGAGGATCCGTCCACCGAGCCTCACGGCGAAGGGGGACTGGTCCAGCGGGAGACCACCGTGCGCATCCCCCTGGCATGCTGCCCCGGCTCGAACTCGGTGCCTCGGGAGAACGTCGGCGCCGAGCACACCGAGGTCTACGAGTACGCGCTGGGCGAGGAGTCACCGGCGTCAGCCGAGTTCTACACGACCTCACCGCCCGAGGAGCTGTGCAACCCGGGCTACGACACGCCACCGTCGTCGCCGCCGCCCGAGCCGTACTACGACGACTCGGAATACGAACCCGACTACGGGTGCAGCGGTGGGGCGTGCTCGGTGAGCGGCTTCGGGGTGACGGGCGGCCCCGTGCTCCTCGCGCTGATCCTCACCGCTCGGCGACGACGACAGCTACGGAGGAGCGGGAAGCTCAGCGACCGGCGACGGTCATCGAGCTGACACGGAACGTCGGCGCGGCGGTGCTCGTCCTCAGATCGAGGTCGTCACCGACCGCGTCGATGCGCTTCAGGAGCTCGTCCAGGTTCAGGCTGATGGTGACCTCGGCCACCGGCTGAGTGAGTTCACCGTTCTCGATGAGGAACCCGGCGGCGCCGCGGCTGAAGTCACCGGTGACGGCGTTGAAGCCGAAGCCCATCATCTCGGTCACGTAGAGTCCCTTCGGTACGTCACGGACGTCCTCGGGGCTCATCTCGCCGGGCTGGAGCACGAAGTTCGAAGTCGACGCGCCGACGCCGCCGCTCGCGCCGCGGGAGGCGCTCGCAGTGCTTTCCATGTCGAGCTTTCGCGCAGCGTAGCTGTCGAGCAGATAGGTCTTGAGCGTGCCGCCATCGACCACGACGTTCTTGCGCGAGAGCAACCCCTCGCCGTCGTAGGGTCGCGAGCCGGGGGCGCGGGGGATGAGCGGATCGTCGACGATGGTGACCAGCTCGGAAGCGACCTGCGAATCGAGGCGGTCGAGGAGGTAGCTGCTCCGTCGCCAGATGGCGCCGCCGTTCACGCAGCCGGCGAGCAGGCCGAGGATCGCGCGGGCGGCGTCCGGGTCGAAGACCACGGGCATCTCCTGCGAGTCGATCTTCGCCGCGCCGAGCTTGCGGAGCGTCCGCCGCGCGGCTTCGGCGCCGACGGCGGCGGCGTCCTCGAGCTCGGCGAGGTGACGCTTGGCGGTCCAGTGGTAGCCGCTGCGCTTCTTGCCATCCGTGTCGTCGGCGACCGGGCTGACCACGAGCGAGGCGTAGGTGCCGCGGCTGGTCCCGCGGAACCCGCCGCTGGTCACGAGCGCCGAGCCACCGCTGGCTCGGGTGAAGGTCGCGCCTTCGCTGTTCGTGATCCGCTCGTCGGCCGCGAAGGCCGCCGCTTCTCCGGCGAGGGCTCGCTCGAGGGCGGTCTCGGCCCCGACGGCGTCCATGGTCGGGTCGTAGGTGTCGAGGTCGACGTGGTCGGCGACATCGGAGAGGAGCGAGGGATCTGGCGGGCCGGCGAACTCGTCTTCCTGGCTGAGCTGGGCGAGCTCGATGGCGTCGGCCACCAACTGCGCCCGCCCCTGGGCGCTCAGGTCCGAGGTGTAGGTCACCGCCACCTGCTTGCCGATCATCACCCGCATGCCGAGGGCGCGCGAGCCGGCCTCTTCGACGAGCTCCGGCTCGCCCTTGCGGACCTTGGTGCTGAGGTGGGACCCCTGGCGGATGGTGGCCTCGGCCACGGTCGCGCCCTTGGCGAGAGCCTCGGCGACGACCTGGTCGCCGATCTCGAGGAGGGATTCGAGGACTTCTTGGCTGCTCATCGATCTATCCGAGCTGGGTTCCGCCGACCGTGACGGCCGAGATCTTGATGGTGGGGCAGCCGACGCCGACGGGGACGGACTGACCGTCCTTGCCGCAGGTCCAGATGCCGTCGGAGACCTCGAGGTCGTTGCCGAGCATCACCACCTTGCGCATCACGTCCGGTCCGTTGCCGATGAGGTTCACGCCCTTGAGTGGCGCGGTGAGCTTGCCGTCTTCGATGAGGTAGCCCTCGGTGAGCGAGAAGACGAAGTCGCCGTTCGAGATGTCCACCTGACCGCCGCCGAACTTCCGAGCGTACACCCCCTTCTTGACGCTCTTGAGGATGTCCTCGGGGTCGTCTTTGCCCTCGAGCAACATCGTGTTGGTCATGCGCGGCATCGGGTGACTCTTGAAGGACTCGCGCCGGCCATTTCCGGTCGGCGTCGCGTCCATGACTTCGGCGCTGTGCCGGTCCTGCATGTAGCCACGAAGCACGCCGTTCTCGATGAGGGTCGCCTTCTCCGGGAGCAGGCCCTCGTCATCGACGTTGATGGTGCCGCGACCGAAGGGCAGCGTCGCGTCGTCGACCACGGTGCAGAGCTCGCTGGCGACGACCTCGCCGATGCGGTCCGAGTAGTTGCTGGTCTTCTTGCGGTTGAAGTCCGCCTCGAGCCCGTGGCCCACCGCCTCGTGCAGGAGGATGCCGCTGTCGCCGGGCGCGAGCACGACCTCCATCTCGCCGGCGGGCGCCTCGCGCGCGTCGAGCATCTGGATGGCCTGACGCACCGCCTCGGCCGCGTGCTCCTCGGGGGAGTGCTGGTCGAAGTAGTCCATCCCCATCCGACCACCGCCGCCGGACGAGCCCGACTGACGCTTGCCGTCTTCCTCGGCGATCGCGCGGATGCCGAAACGGATCAGCGGCTGACGGTCCCGAACGAAGCGACCGGTGCTGCTGGCGATGAGGATCTCTCGGAGCTCCTCGCTGATCGAGCCGGTGACCCGAACGATGCGCGGGTCGGCCTTCCGGGCGGCAGCGTCGGCGCGCTCGAGCAACGCCTTCTTCGTCTCCCCCGGGACCTCGAGGCTGAGCTCGGCGATCCCGTAACGGGACGGCAGGCTCGCCGCGGCGAGCTCCGCGGGCGGATGCGTGCCGCTGGCCGCGATCTGGGCCGCGGTTCGTGCGGCGTGTCGCATCGCGGCCATGTCGAGGTCCTCGACGTAGGCATAGCCCGTCGCGTCGCCCTTCATGACGCGGACCCCGAGGCCCATCGACACGTAGCGACCGACGGACTTCAGGATGCCGTCGTCGTAGGAGTAGCTTCCGCTCACCGAGTACTCGAAGAAGAGGTCGGCGTAGTCACCACCCTTCTCGAGGGCGACGGTCAGGAGCTTGCGGGCGATCTCGCGATCGATCGGGGCCGGCCCTTCGGGGCCGAAGGGGGCCTGATATCGGCTTGGCATGGACCGGGGAGGTTAGTTTGCTTGCTCCTGGAAGCAAACCCCGCGCGCCTCAATTGAGGAAGGGGCCGAATCGGGAGACGGCCGGAGGACGAGCGTAGCGAGGACGCACCGAGCGCTACGCGCGAGATCTTCAGGTTTTTGGGGAGGCGAGGAGCGATTCACTCGCGACGAGCCGGGGTCTTTTTCCAAAGACCCCCAATCAGGAAAGCTCTAGCATCCGCTTGGCGCGGTCGGTGGCGGCGTCGCGAAGGGTCTTCGCCTCGTCCGCCGGGAGGTTGAGCCGGGTCACGAGCTTGTCGAGGACCTCGAGCTCCTTCTCGTGCTGCTCGCCGTCGACCCAGGTCACGATGACCGCGTGCTGCAAGAGCATCCGGCGGTCGGTCGCGCTGAGCTCGGTGAGGGGGATGTCGTCGATGGAGCGCTCTTCCTTGGCGAACTCGCGAAGGCCCTCCGCGGCCTCGCCGTCGACCCCGAAGGCCTCGAGCAGGGCGTCGATCACTTCGGACTCGTCGCCGTCCACGCGGCCGTCGGCCCACGCCACGGCGACCAGGGATTTCAGGATGGCTTCTTCGTGGGGCTGCATCTCGTCTCCTCGGCGTCGGAGAATATCAGAGCGGCCGTGCGCCCGGAAGCCCGCAGAGTGGGTGCGGGACCGGTCCCCGTGTGTCACGGATGTGGAATGCGTTTCTTGCTTCGTCTCGCGCCGGCCACGGTGGTGCTCCTCGCGCTCTCGGCCGTTGGATGCGGGGACGACGACCGAGATGGACCGACCCCCGATGCGGGGGCCGACGCAGCGCCCGTGGCCACCCCGATGCGCTTGGTCACCTGGAACGTCGAGAACCTCTTCGACGAAGAAGACGACCCGGACACCATCGACGACGTCCCGAGTGCGGCGGCCGTGGTCCGGAAGCTCAACGACCTCGAGGCCGTGCTCCGGCCCCTGAACGCCGACTTCATCGCGCTCCAGGAGGTCGAGAACGAAGCGATCGTGGGCCGGCTCGCCGCGCAGATGACCGACCTCGGCTACGACGGGTACGGCGTGATCGACGCCTTCGACGGCCGAGGCATCGACGTGGGCTACATCACCCGGCTTCCGCTGGCGTCATCGCCGATGGTCACCAGCCACATCGGCGAACGCTTCCCGCTGCCCGATGGGTCGGACGAGATCTACTACACCCGGGACGCGCTCGAGGTCTTCGTCGACGTCGGCGGCGCCACCGTGGGCGTGATCATCGTGCACTTCCGCTCGATGCGTGACGGCGGCGGCGACATCCGACAGGCCGAGGCCGCCTACACCGCGCAGATCGCCGAAGCGCGCATCAGCTCCGGCCTGGACAACATCCTCGTGGTCGGTGACTTCAACGACATCCCCGACTCGCCACCGCTGAACGAGCTGCTCGCCGGCTCGCTGGTGGACCTGACCCTCGAGGTCCCCGAGGACGACCGTTGGACCTTCGTCTTCGATCGGGTCCGCCGGCAGTTCGACTACATTCTCGCCTCGCCCGAGATGGCCGCGTCGACCTCCGACGTGATCATCCTCCACGGCGGGGACGTGGACACCGCCAGCGATCACCAGCCGGTGGCCGCCGACTTCCTCGTCACGCCGTGAGCCGGGCGCTCCTCCTCGACGCGGGGAACACGATCGTGTTCCTCGACCACGGCGCGGTCGCCGACGTGTTGGGTCTCGCGACAGAGGCGGTCGCAGCGGCCGAGCCCGTGGCCAAGCGCCGCTACGAAGCGGCGCTCCGCGAAGGCGGAAGTCACGCGAACGGCTGGCGCATCTTCGCCGGCGAGCTGGCCCGCGCCGCCGGCGCCTCGGGCACGATCGACGACGCCGTCGACGCGCTCTGGGCCGAGCACCAGCGCTTCAACCTCTGGCGCCGGGTCCCCGACGACTTCAGCGACGCGCTGGAGCGCGCGCGCGGTCTGGGCTTCCGGATCGGCGTCGTCTCGAACTCGGAAGGGAAGCTCCCCGAGCTCTTCGAAGCGGTCGGCCTGACCGATGCCTTCGAGGTCATCGTCGACTCGGCGATCGTCGGAGTGCGAAAGCCGGACCCAGCGATCTTCGCGATCGCACTGGACGCGCTCGACTGCAACGCCGACGCGAGCTGGTACGCCGGCGATCTCCCGGACGTCGACGTCGTGGGCTCACGCGCCGCGGGATTGAACGCCGCGCTCATCGACCCGCTGGATCACTACCGCGGGTACGAGGACGCGCCGCGCTTCGACTCGGTCGCCGCGTTGGTCGCGTCGCTCATGGAGTGAACCCCCAGCGACATGGTGAGCGACGCAGGCGAGCGGCCTCCGCCAGCGGCGCGAAGCGAGCGGCCCCGCCAGCGATGCGAAGCGAGCGGGTTCGGCGCAGCGACGCGAAGCGAGCGGGTCCGGTAGCGATGCGAAGCGAGCGGGCCCGGCGCAGCGACGCGAAGCGAGCGGGTCCGGTAGCGACGCGAAGCGAGCGGGTCCGGTAGCGATGCGAAGCGAGCGGGTCCGGCGCAGCGGCGCGAAGCGACCGGGTCCGGTAGCGATGCGAAGCGAGCGGGTCCGGCGCAGCGGCGGCGAGCGAAG
>CAYXAP010000086.1:0-25126 GCA_964462035.1 uncultured Sandaracinus sp. | reverse complement strand
CGCGCGGCGATCGCTGCGTTGGAGACGCCCGTGCTGAGCCTTCGCGCCGAACACGACAGGCTCGTCCGCGCCGACAGCACCCCGGAGGCGCACGCAGCGATCCCCCTCGTCACCATCGATGCCCCGCACCTCGCGTTGCACGCGACGCCAGAGGAGTCGGCGGCAGCGATCCGCGCGTGGTTCCTCGGCGATGGCGCCGAGGGGTAGGATGCGGCGTGGAGTCGAGCCCATGGCCACCGTGATGACCTTCGCGGCGCTGAATCTGGCCTGCCGGGTCGCGGCGATGCTCGCTGCCGCCAGCGCGGCTCGCTTTCGCTTCGCCATCTGGCGTGAGGCTGGGCGCAGCCAGATGCAGTGGATGATCGGCCCGCTCCTCGGCGCGCTGGTGTTCGCGCCGATCGGGTTGGTCGTCGCAATCGGCTATGCCGCGAGAGTTCGGCCGGGGCTCCGGGACGTCGCGCGCAAGGAGCGACCCGAGGCGTTCTGATGCTCGGCGGATGAGCGCCCGGGCTCGCACCCTCCCATTCGGCACGAGCTCGACCAGGAGACCTCGGAACATCGGCCGCTGGCTGGCGTCGGTGGCGAGTGCGCGCGCGCTTCCCATGGATCCGCCGGCGAGTCGGTGGAGCTGCCGCCCGCCACGGAGCTGCTGGCCTCGGAGGCCACGGCCCTCGTCCATGTCTCCGTGCAGTCGCGGTGGACCGTCGGCGAACTGGCCGAGCTCGCCACTGGTTCCGTCCACGTCGTGTCGTTCGTGGTCGCCGCCCTCCTCACGGCCAGCTGGCTTCGATCGCGTGAGGGGTCACGAGCGGCTCGAGGGGCGCGCAACGCATGGCGACTCATCGGCGCACCGTTCGCGCTCGTCGTGCTGGTGGCCGTGCTCCGCGACCCGGGCAACGACCTCCCGTCGCTCCCCCAGCCGGAGGGGATCGAGCTTCCGACGGCGCCGGAGCCGCGGAGCTCCGGGGTCGGCGCGCGAGAGCTGGTGGCGCAGGTTCTCGCGGTGGACTGGACGGGGGCGAGCTCGGGCTGGAACGGCCGCTCGTGGGTGGCCGTCCACCGATCGCACCGACTCGTCCCTGCCTCCGAGGAGGGACCCACGCTGATCTACGCGGACCGCGGCGCTCCACTCGACGCGCTGAACGCCATCATGGAGGTGGTCGCCGCAGCTTCGGACGTTCGATTGGTGATGATGGG
The DNA here is from genome assembly GCA_964462035.1 of uncultured Sandaracinus sp. GTDB lineage: Bacteria > Myxococcota_A > Polyangia > Polyangiales > Houyiibacteriaceae > UBA1660. The sequence continues at coordinate 23,929 of CAYXAP010000086.1, read as the reverse complement.
GACTCACCACGCCGAGCTCGCCCACGATCGTTGGGCGTTCACGCGTTCGGCCAGGCCGAGGCCGGTCGGCGGTGTGGGGGCAGGCGGTCTCAATCCACGCCAACTCGCTTTTTTGCCGGCGATTCCATAGCCGCGGTGTGAGATAGCTGACAGATTGTGAGCGACCGCTCGCCATCACCATGAAGAACAAGCTCAGCCTCTCGTCGGCTCTCGGGGTCGCTCTGTTCGTCTTCTCCTGCTCCGACCCATCGCTCGGGACCGGCCGGAGGGACGCATCTCACGACACGTCGGACGGCGGCGTCGATGGCGGCTCCACGACCGCTGATGCGTCGAGCGTCCCCGACGCGTCCATGGCCGCTGACGCGTCGAGCCCGCCCGATGCTTCGACGGGCAGCGACATGCGCGCCGACGAGGACGCGGGGACCACGAGTCCCGTCACGCTTCGGGTCATGTCTCTCAACGTCTACGGTCACATGACGCTACCCGGAGCCGCTCCGACCTACGCGGCCCTGATCGAGAGCCAAGACGTGGACGTGGTCGGCATCCAAGAGGGGGTGCATGACTGGCTGATCGATACCGAGTTCCCCACGGACTACGGTCGCGCGGAGGCCATCGAAGCGGCTCTCGGTGACTGCTACGAGCGGCGGTATCAGATCTTCGTGAACACCTGTCGGGGGAACGCGTTCGTGAGTCACGAGCGCTTCGATCTCACGGACGGGCCGAACGCGACTCGAACGGGGGAGGCCGCGACCGTCACGAAGGACGGCCGGACCTTTGCGTTCATCGACATCCACTGGGACCACGAATCGAACGCGACGAAGGCCGCCAACGCCATCGAAACCGCGGCCGCTGCGAACGCCGTCGGAGACCTTCCCGTCGTCGTTCTCGGGGACTTCAACGCGAACTGTTCCGGCGAGTACCCGAACGACATGAGCAGCGCGGCCGCGCTCGACCTGATCGTCCACGGCGGCATCGACTGCATCTTCTCGAGGGATGCCCCCGGTAGCGGTACGACCGTGGATGCCAGTCCGTCGGACCATGATGCCGTCGTCGCCGAGCTCACCTTCTGAGGCCGTCCGCGACCGGAGGCGCCCGTCCAAACGTCCAAGCGAAGCGCGATTCGCCGCTTTCTAGAGAGGTGGCCGGCCACCCAGCTACGATCGTGTCGTGACGACCTCCCAGTGCAAGCGCGGCGGACGCCGCTACTCGATGCAGGCCGACTGCGTCGCCGTCTCTCGGTCCGATGGCCGCCTCGTGGGCGACCGGCTCAGGGACGTCTCCTGGGACGGCGCGTTCCTGGAGGGCGACGGCGACGCGATGCTCGGCGACACCCTGCAGCTCCGAGTGCAGCTCCCGGGCAGCCGCGTGTGGATGGACGCCGAGGCGACGGTGACTCGGATCAGCCGGGGGCGCAGAGGTCCGGAAGACCGGTCGGGCGTGGGCGTGACCCTCTCGCGCATGGACGGGATGTCACGGGTCATGCTCGCGACCGTGGCCAAGTCCTTCCCGGTGAGCACCGGAGCGGGCCCGCGCCAGACCGACTACGCCACCATCGTCCAAACCATCGGCGCGGCGTAGGCCTCGCATCGGCGTCTTCGGGGCCTTGACGGGCCACACTCGGTCGGTTATCCAACAGTCGTTATATGACACTCGTTGGATAACCGCGAGCCCGTCTTCCCATGCCGCCCAGCACCAAATACACCCCCGAGCGCATCCTCGAGGTCGCCGAAGAGCTGACCCGCGAGGAGGGGATTGGCGCGGTCACGGCACGCGCGTTGGCTGGGCGCCTCGGCTGCTCCACCGGGCCCATCTCGAGCCACTTCGCCTCGATGGAGGACCTGCTCGCGCAGCTCATGGACCGCATCATCGCGCGCTTCGTTCATGCGGCCGGCGCCACCGGTCACTCCGATCCTCTGCTCGGCGCCGGGATCGGCTGGCTGCGCTTCGCCGCCGAGGAGCCCCGGCTCTACGAGGCGCTCTTCCTGCGTCCCGACACCTGGCACGCCAAGTGGGGACCGGTTCGCCTCGACCTGGCCAAGGCCATGGCCGAGCACCCGCGCTATGGCGGCCTCGCCGACGCCACTCGCTTCGCGCTGGTCGGCCGCGCCTCCATCGTCCTCCACGGGCTGGGCCTCGAGATCTGGTCCGGCCGACTCCGCACCCGCGACTACGAGCGCCTCATCGAAGAGCTCGCCCGACCCGTGGTCGACGCCGCCCTCGCCGAGGGCTGGACCGACGACCTCCACTCCGCCGCCTGACGGCAACCGAACCCCGAGAGCTATCACCATGTCACAGCCCGCTTCCGCCCCCATTCAACACGGCGGCTCCATCGTCGGCGAGGTTCTCGCTCGCCATGGCGTCCGCTGCCTCTACAACCTCTGTGGCGGCCACATCTCGCCGATCCTGCAGGGCGCCAAGCAGCATGGCCTCGAGATCGTCGACGTGCGGGACGAGGTCACCGCCGCCTTCGCCGCAGACGCCGCCAGCCGCATGACCGGGATCCCCGGCGTCTGCGCGGTCACCGCCGGCCCCGGCGTGACCAACACGGTCACCGCGGTCAAGAACGCCCAGGAGGCCCAGCAGCCGATCATCATCCTCGGCGGCGCCACGGCGACCGTGCTGCGCGGGCGAGGCTCGTTGCAGGACATCGATCAGCTCTCGCTGATGAAGCCCATCACCAAGTGGGCCACGCGCTGCAACAAGGTCGGTGACCTGGTGCCGAAGCTCGACAAGGCCTTCCGCGTCGCCACCGAGGGCGTCCCCGGTCCGGTGTTCCTGGAGATCCCCGTCGACGTCCTCTACCCCAAGGAGATCGTCGCCGAGTGGTACGTGAAGGAGAGCGGCGCCGACAAGATGAAGGGCGTCGTCGGCAGCGCTGCCCGGCTCGCGATGAAGGGCTACCTGCAGCACCAGTTCCACATGCCGCACATCTCGCTGCCGGATCTCCCCGAGCTCAAGGAGCTCAGCCCCTTCGGCGCCAGCGAGCAGGCTCAGGTCGCCGAGGTGGCCGCGGCCCTGGAGAGCGCCCAGAAGCCCGCACTGGTCATCGGAAACCAGGCCATGGTCAACATGACGCCCACGCAGGCGGAGGAGCTGGCCAACGCCGTGCGCGCGCTGGGCCTGCCGACTTTCCTGGGCGGCTCGTCCCGTGGGCTGCTCGGGCGCTTCAGCGACATCCAGTTTCGCCACAAGCGGAGCGCGGCGCTCAAGGCGGCGGACGTGGTGATCGTGGCCGGCTTCCCCTTCGACTTCCGCCTGGGGTACGGGCTCAAGATCAACAAGAAGGCGACGCTGGTCAGCGCCAACCTCGACGCGACGGCTCTCGTGAAGAACCGCAAACCCGACATCGCGGTGCAGACCCACCCCGGCCACTTCCTGATGCAGCTGGCGAGGCGCGCGGGCGGTGGCGGCGCATCCGGCCGGTGGGGGCGCTGGTTCGACGAGCTGCGTGAGCGCGAGGAAGCGCGGGACTCGGAGATCCGGGCGAAGGCCAATGCCGAGGGGCCACTGATCGACCCCGTCGACCTCTTCTTGAAGATCGAGGAGAAGATCGACGACGACAGCGTGCTCATCGTCGATGGCGGGGACTTCGTGGCGACGGGCGCGTACATCGTGCGCCCGCGCGGACCGCTGCGCTGGCTCGACCCGGGCGTCTTCGGGACGCTCGGCGTGGGCGGTGGCTTCGCCGTCGGTGCAGCCAGCGTTCGCCCGAGCGCCGAGGTCTGGCTCTTCTATGGTGATGGCTCTTCGGCCTACAGCCTGGCGGAGTTCGACACCTACGTGCGGAGCGGCTACGCGCCCATCGCGGTCATCGGCACCGACGCCAGCTGGCAGCAGATCGCTCGCGACCAGGTGCAGATCCTCGGCGACCCGGTGGGCACGGTCCTCCGCCGGACCGACTACCACGCGGTGGCCGAAGGCTACGGCGGCAAGGGGATCCTGCTGACCGACCCCGCGAAGACCGATGAGGTCCTCGACGAGGCCAAGCGCCTGGCCGCCGCGGGCACGCCGGTGTGCATCAACGCGCACCTCGCGGCCAGCGACTTCCGCGAGGGCTCGCTCTCGATCTGAGACGGAGCGTCCGCTCGATCACTCAATCCGGGAGGTGCATCGAGCCGCTCCGGATCGTGCGCAGGGTGGTGCCGAACGCCGCGCGTACCGTGCGGCTCAGGTGCGCCGAATCGGCGAACCCCGCCGCGTGGGCCGCCTGGGTCGCCGACGCCCCATGTCCGATCGCGGCGATGGCCACGAGGAGACGCCGGCGGCGAACGTGGTCGGAGATGGTGCGACCGACCTCGTGCTTGAAGAGTGCACGAAGGTGGGCCGGCGAGATGCCGCGGACGAGCGGCCGAGGCACCGCTACGCCACCCCTCACGGCGTCCTCGATGGCTCCCAGCGCGGCGTCCACCCGAGGGTCCCGGCGCGGTGCTCGCCAGTCGCCTCTCCGCACCGCACGGTGAAGGAGCTCCCCCACCAAGCCCACCAGGACGCCCGGCCGTTCGATCTCGTGGGCGCGGGCCAGGACCTCGCGATGGATGTCGCGGAGCCAGGGTGGGTCCCCGTGGACGCTGGTATGGAGCGCCGCGAGAGCCGCGCCGAGCGTGCTCCGATCATCGACGAGCACGATGGCGTGCAGGCCACTGGCCGTGCCCGCGTGGGCGAGCTCCGGTCCGAGCACGAAGGCGTCGGCTTCCACGCCCCGACGCCCGCTCCGCACGAAAAGCGGTCCCTCCAGGCCGAACGCGAGGCCGACCGTGGGCAGGACGTGGGGCTCTGCATGGCCCGGGTCGAGCAGGGTCGCACCGAGGGTCGGCGGCGAGGACACACCCGAGGTGTGTGGGGAATCCGCGTTTCGTTCAAGTCTCGAGGGTCCGGATGCACTTCAATCGGGACATGTGGCGCTCGCTCCTGACGATCCGTGGGATTCTCCTCCTCGACGGCCTCGGTGCGCTGGTGACGGCCGGCAGCGTGGGCCTCCTCCTGCCCGCCCTGGAGCCCTGGATTGGTGTTCCGGCCGCCGCCCTGCACGTGCTCGGTGCCGTCGCCGTGGCTTTGGCCACCTTCTCCCTCAGCCGGCACTTCACACGGCGGACCACCCCTGGGGCGCTCCGCTTCATCGCCCTCGCGAACCTGAGCTACTGCGCCTTCACGGTGGGTCTGCTGGTGTGGCTCTGGCCCGCGCCGACGGCGTGGGCCTTGGCCTACTTCGGCGGCGAGATCGCCATCGTCGCCCTGCTCGCCAGCCGCGAGCTCGCGCTCGCGAGGAAGGTCTCGTAGGGACGCTCGGGAGGGCTCACCAGCCGCAGGTGCGGCCTTCGTTCTGCTCTTCGATCCAGGCGAGCAGCGGCGCGAAGTACTCGACCAGGGCCGACGCATCCATCGTGCGCTCGCCGGCGATGGCTTCGAGCGCCTCGGGCCACGGGCGGCTCGCGCCCATCGCCAGCATCGCGCGGAGCTTGTCGCCGGCTTCGGTGCTTCCGTAGATCGAGCACTCGTGCAGCGGCCCTTCGTGGCCCGCCTCGCGGCAGAGCGCGCGGTGGAACTGGAACTGCAGGATGTGCGCGAGGAAGTACCGGGTGTAGGGGGTGTTGCCCGGCACGTGGAACTTGGCGCCGGGATCGAAGAGCTCTTCGCTCCGCTCGTTGGGCGGGGCGATGCCCTGGTAGCGCTGGCGGAGCTCCCACCAACCCTGGTTGTAGCGATCCGCGGGGATGTCGCCGCTGAAGACGCGCCAGCGCCACTGGTCGATCATCTTGCCGAAGGGCAGGAACGCGATCTTGGCGAGGGCTTCCTTCATCTGGAGGTTGATGAGCGCCTCGTCCGAGCGCTGGACGTTCTCGAGGACGCCGATCTCGCTGAGGTAGGAGGGCGTGACCGAGAGCGCGAGGGTGTCGCCGATGCCCTCGTGGAAGCCGTCGTGGGCGCCCGACTGATAGAGGATCGGGAGCTCGTAGTAGTAGCGGTAGTAGTAGTTGTGTCCGAGCTCGTGGTGGATCGTGATGAAGTCTTCTTCGTTGACCTGGATGCACATCTTGATGCGCAGATCGTTGTTGTAGTCCACGTCCCACGCGCTTGCGTGGCAGACCACGTCACGGTCTTCGGGCTTGTCGAACATGCTCCGCTCCCAGAACGTGTCCGGCAGCTCCGCGAGACCGAGCGAGGTGAAGAAGCGCTCGCCCATGCGGACCATGTCGCGTGACGAGTACTCGTGACGCTGGAGCGCGCTGGTGACGTCGATGTCACCGCCCGCCTCGTAGGGCTGAACGAGCGGGAAGACGTTCTCCCAGCTCTGGGCCCACATGTTCCCGAGCAGATGCGCCGGGATGGGACCGTCGGGCGGAACGCGCTCGGCGCCGTAGTGCTCGGAGAGCTTGGCGCGCACGTAGCAGTGCAGCTGCTCGTAGAGGGGCGCCACCTGCTCCCAGAGGCGCTCGACCTCGGCGTCGAACTCCTCGGGGGTCATGTCGTAGCCGGCACGCCAGAGCTCGCCCAGGTCGTCGAAGCCGATCTCGCGCGCGCCCTCGTTTCCGAGCTGCACGAACTCCTGGTACATCGACCGCATCGGCGGGGAGATCGTCCGCCAGCCGTTCCAGGCCTCGAGGAGCTCGTCGTAGTCGCGGCTCTCGGCGAGCACGTTGGAGAGCTGCTGCAGATCCCGGCAGGTCTCCGGGTCCTCGGGGTCGGTGCAGTACTTGCCGCGGCCGTACATCCCCTCGAGCTCCGCGGCGATCTCGGCGAGCCGCCGGCGCTTCGCCACATCGTTCGGCGCGGGGAGCGACTGGGAGATGGTCAGCAGGTGCAGCTGCCGGGCGGTGTCTTCGTCGAGCTCGAGGCCATCGAAGCGGCGCGCCTCGGCGATGGCCTGCGAGGTATAGGCCATCAGGGCCTCGTTGGCCCGAGCCGCCATGATCTGGGTGTCGTAGGTGATGTAGGTCGACTTGATCCACTCGGCGCGCGCCTGGATGGTGGCCAGCCGCTTCAGGTCCTCGTTGACCTGGGCCACGAACGCGCGCGCGTCCTCCGCGGTGGGCTCTGCCGCCTCGGGCGCGGTCGACTCGGCCAGGTTGGCGCTCGGCCCTCCACAGCCGAGCGAGGTGACGGTCAGAACGAACGAGAGGGCGTGGGTGCGTCGCATGTTGGCCTTCAGCTACCGGGCGAACCCGCGGGCGTCAATCGACGTGCATCGCGCGGGTGCCGGGAGCGGGCTGAGCCCGGATCCTGCGGCGCGATGGTGGGTCTACCGGGCGACCCTCGGGGTCGCGCGCCCACTTCTCGCGGTCACGGTGGCGCTCTGGTCCACGGCATGCGCCTCCAGAGGAGCGCTCCGCCCCCTCCGGAAGCCAGCGGAGCGATCTGCTGCGCGAGCGCAAAACAGATCGTCCGCGGCTTCCGCTCGGGAGACCCGCCGGCTAGAGCCAGCCTCGGCCAGAGTCCGGCCCGTCTTCGTCCTGCTGCTCCATGCAGACATAGGTGTGGTCGAGGCGCATGCTGCCATGCTCGTAGTGGCACTGGATGTGGCACTCGCCGTCGAGGAGGAAGGCGGTCGCGTTCTTCACGGCGCCGAGAGCGGTCGTCTGCTTGGCGCACTCGTCGAAGGCCTCGGACATGTCATCGACGGTGCACCAGCTCATGACCCAGCCGCGGTGGAACGTCGTGTTGTCCTTGCACGCCAGCACGGTCGTTGGCTCGGACTCGATGTCCGCGATGGCTTCCTCGAGGGTCGCGACGTAGGCGCGCATCTCGGCATCGGTCCAACGGCGAAAGCTCGCGCCATCGATGATGAGATCGGTGCCGTCCGGAAGCGTGGGATCCTCGGCGTATTCCCAGAGCATGGCTTCCAGCAACCGGATGTACCGGACCTTCGTGGTGAAGCTGATCGTGTCCAGTCGGGCGCTCCAGAACGCGGCGCTCGTGTCGACCTGGCGGGTGGGCGTGGCGCTGAACGTCGGCAACTGTGCCTCTGCGGCGGACACGGACGCGGTGGCAGCGAGCAGCAGCGCCGCCGTGCAAGCGCGACGCAGGTTCAGGGTTCGACTCTCTTCGCTCTTCATGGGTTTCTCCTGGGCCTCGAAGGCCCTTCACTGAGTGTTCTCGGAAGCGCGTGGGTCGTCGTCGAATGCATTCGACGACTGCTGATTGCGCCCCCCTCTCGAAGAGCGCCCAGTGCAGCGCGCATGCCATCGAAGAGCCCCCGTAAGTCGCGGCCGATGGACCCGATTCGACGGGCGATCGTCACCTCTCGGGCGACGATCGTTCGTCGCTCGTCGATACCGAGCCGCGTTCACGCTCGAGCGATCGAGCCTTCGGTCAGCCGCAGCGAATGGGGCCCATCAGGTCCACGACTTCGGTGCGTTCCGCCGAGTCCACGAAGCGCGGGTTCCAGAAGACAGCGGCTTCGGATTCATCGTTGAGCGCATGGGCCCCCGAAATCGGGGGCCCATGCCGTCGACGACTTCGGAGAGTCGTGCCGAGGTCGCAGCAGTCCCGCTAGAGCGCGGCGCCGCTCACGGTCTCGAGGAACTCGGCCGAGCCGCTGCCTTCGCTGCTCATGATGGCGCGCAGCACCGGGACGTACTCGACACCGTCGGCGGTGACGCGCTCGGCGTAGGCGTAGCCGGCCTGGATCTCGACGTCCGATGCGCTGGCGCCGGGTGCGATGGACCGGTCGAGCTGCACCGCCATCCGCGCTGCGATGTCTCTCGTCGGCTGCTGGTCGAGCTGGGCCTCGGTGGCGCTCAGCCGGAACTGCGGCCACCGACAGCGCGCCCAGTGCATGCGGCCGTTCGGATCGAAGGCGAGCGTGCACTCGGATCCGAGCACCGGAAGACCGTCGACCTGACGGTGCACGTTCACGACGTGCGCAGCGGTCCCGTGGTTCACGACCTCGCCGTCCGGCCCGCCGGTCTCCAGGCTGACGGCGCGACTGCGGATCGCGGTGAGCTCGCTCGCCGGAACCCCGAGCTCGGTCAGGATGAAGGCGGCGCTACGCTCGATCGTCGGGGCGGCGGGATCGTTCCCGTCCGTGACTGCGTCGAGGGCACCGGTCGACGGCGCTCCGAGTCGCGGAGCGGCGCCGACCAGGTCCCGCGCCTGGTGCAGCAGCTCGCGATTGGCGAACTTGAAGTAGCCAGGAACGGAGCGGGAGAAGCGAAGGCGCAGGGATCCATCGTCGTAGACCTCCTTGTCACCCTCGACGGCCTGCAACGGGATGGGCGAGTAGCCCAGCCGTTCGAAGATCGCGGCAGCGCTCAGCTCGGCCAGCTCGGTACGATCCGACGAGCGGGCGAAGGTGGGCGTCCACGCGGGTAGCTCCTGGGTCATCGACTCGATCAGCTCTGCCTGAAGCCGATCGTCGTCGTGTTCGGGCGACGCAAGCGCCGCTCGTTCTCCTTCGGCGACGGCCGCGCGGAACGAGGCGAGCTCGTCTGCGGAGATCGCGTCGGCCTCGGCCTCCGCGATCATGGAATCGTGGTCGTCCCAGTCGGCCTGCTCGGCGTCGACCGGGGCGTCGACGCCTTCTGCGACGCAGCCCGTGGTGCCGAGAGCGATGGCGAGGAGGAGGGCGGAAGCGTCCAGGCGGCGACGCCGACGCGAGCTCGAGGTGGAGTGAAAGGGTGTCATGGCAGCAGTTCTCTCTGTGGGGTTCTTTGGTTGGGTGGGAGTGCTCGAGTCGCGATCACCAGGGGACATCGGCCCTCGGGTCGCAGCCGTTGACGCCCCAGCGCGCGTAGTAGCGGGCGCGCGGGTTCTCGCTGTCGAAATGGCTCGAGACGAGCGTGCTGTCGTAGAGCCGGTCGAGCGCGTCGGCCTGGGTGGCGCCCCAGTGGACGGTCACGGGGCACTGGTCGTCGGTGCCCGAGCTGGAGCCGTTCCAGTCGTTGCTGTAGAGCGACCAGAGCCAGCCGCTCGAGATGGAGACGGTCAGCGCATCGTCGGCGGCGTCGTCGTAGCGGCTGACCTCGCTGCTCGAGATGTACATGACCCCATGGAAGCCATGGGTGCCGTGCACTCCGTTGGCCGTGGGGTCGGCACCGTCGTTCCAGACGCCGGTGTCGTCCTTGTCCATGCTGTTGCAGGACGACATGAAGAGCTGCTCGAGATCCCGATCGCCCAGAGACATGTTCTGGCGCTGGGCGGAGCACATGCCGTTCCAGCTCGAGTGCGTCGTGTGACGCCATCCGTTGGCGCCCTGGTCGGCCCCATGCGCGCAGATCATGGCGACGTCTGCGTCATCGAGACCGGTGGTGTCCGTGGCGCCCGCCACGAGATCGGCGTCGAGCTCCGGCCGCGGGCTGCCGCTGTTCACGACCTGACCGTCTGCGAAGAAGGTGTTCGACGCGGTCACGGTGTCGTGAAAGGCGTCGCACATGTTGTCCCACCAGGTGTAGGTCGTGACCCCCTGGCAGCCGGTCTGCTGCTGATAGGTGTAGGTCTTCACTTCGCCGTTTGCGTGCGCGACTCCCGGCAGGGCGAAGAGAAGTAGGGCACCGGCGGCGACGAAGAGACGTTGAGGTTTCGAGTTCACGGTTTCTGGCCTTTCGTGGTTGCGAGTCGTGGGCTCGTGCGAGAAGGCGCGGCGAGCGAGCACGACACCGGACATCGCCGAGCGAGACGCCCAGCGGTCGGGGAGGCCTCCGACGCGAGCGATGACCGACTGACATCGATCCGACCGATCGGGTGAGCCAACGCACGGGCATGCACGAGCGCATGTCAGCTCCGGGTCGCTCGCGTCGGAGGCCCCACGTCCCGCCCTCACGCAGTGGGTGTGAGCGCGCCAGGGACCGACGGAGAAATAGAGATGAAGAAGATTCGAAACCTGCAGTTCGCCGCCTTGGCCTTCGCGTGTTGGCTCGGCGGGTCGGCGACCGGCTCCGCCCAGCTCCAGTTCGAGCTCGCGGCGCCGCCGGTCGTCCACGACGTGGTCGTGATGGCTGGAGACGGCCAGTACGATGGAACCTCCGTGCCCGTCACGGTCCGATTGCGCTCGACCTCGGGTGCCGTCAGCTCCGGAGCGGTGCTCACCCGTGGCGTCCCTCGAGGCGGGGAGCGCTCCACGACCATTGCCGTGCCGGCTGGATTCGGGGAGATCGACGCGGTCATCGTCGAGGTGGGCAACGACGGCGCGCGCCTGTCCGCGAACGTGATCACGCCGGCCGGGGCGACCCTCACTTTCGGTCCGTCGCTCTGGGTCAAGAATGGATCCCAGGAGCTCGCGCCCTTCCTCATGGCGGGCATCAACAAGTGCAACTCGGCGGCCTGCTTGTGCACGGGCATCTTCTGCGCCGACCTGATCGACGCGAACTACTGCGACGAGTTCAAGTGCGCCGGCGATCAGTGCCTGTGCATCTTCTGACCGCCCGATGAGCGCGTCGAGACGGGGTGGATGAGCTCGAGCTCATCCACCCCGTCTCGCGCTGCAACCGGGCCGTCGAGTCGCCCGAAGCGATCGTCGCAGGGTGTCCCGGTGTGTCTCGATGCCACGATCGGAGAGCCGCTGAGCGGGCAAAGGGCGACCTTTCACGGGCTGGAACGCTCGATGCACACCTCCCGGGCATGAACTCGCTCCGATTCTTCGATCCCGAACGACGCTCTCCTGCCGCGCTCACGATGCTCCGAGTCGGCCTCGGTGTCGTCTTCATGGCCCACGGATGGATGAAGCTGCAGGATCCCGCGGCCTTCACCGAAACCCTCGGCAGCCTCGGTGTCCCGATGCCCGAGCTGATGACCTATCTGGCCATCGCCGGTGAGCTCGGCGGCGGCGCGCTCCTGACGTTGGGTCTCCTGACACCGCTCGGCGCGCTGGGTGCGGCCACCACCATGGCGGTCGCCATCGCCACCGTTCATGTGGGCAACGGCCTCTTCGCCAAGAACAATGGCTGGGAGTTCCCCGGCATCCTGATGATCGCCGCGATCTTCTTCTTCTTCCGCGGCGCGGGGCGCTACAGCCTCGACGCGGTCATCGCTCGCCGAGCGCGGAGTGAGCGCTCGCCGAAGAGCGCGCAGCCCAGCTACGCCTGAACCTCGCTGCGACGAGGCCGCGACCGGGGAGCTGCACCGCGACGGCGGGCTCGGGCTCCCCCACGACCGGCCTCTGCCGTCGCGGCCGGACGACGCGCTGCCCTCACGGGTTCTGCGGGGGCGCGATGCGGTTGAGCGCCTGGGACACCTCCATCCAGAAGTTGTCGCGGACCACCCGGGTGTCGGTCTCGTGATCCTGCTCCGCGCTGGCGGTGGCCATCGACTCCGCCTCCAGCACGTGCCGGAAGGCCGTTCGACAAAGGGCGCCGCGCTCCGGGTCGACCAGCGTCACCGTCGCGGCCACGGCGCCGGGGGTGTACCGGTCGCCCACCACCAAGGGTTCGATCAGCTCCGAGACCTCGATGACCTGAATCCAGTCGGGGCCGTTGTCCATGCGCTGCATCATCTCGTTCTGGGTGTCTGACAGCGTCTCCCCGCCTTCGACGCGCGCCAGCATTTGGAGGGGGTGCATGGCGGACTGTCCCGCCCTGCTCGCCGGGGTGTCCGGTGGAGGCTCGCCGGCGATGGTCGCTCGCAACAGCCCGAGCTCCGCACGCATCGGCCAGTCGTCGATGGATTCCAGGTCTTCCGCCAGTCGGCGGCATGCGGGGAGGGTCTCGGGGGCTCGGTCGAAGGCGCTGGCCGCCGCGCGAACCTGAGCGGCCAGCCGGCGGACCCGATCGGTGGGGGCGTTCGCGGTGGCCTCCCGTCGAGCGGCGCCTTCGCGCTCCGACTGCTCGATGTGCATCTCGAGATGGCTCCGGCCATTGCCACCGAGGGCTTCGGGTGCGCTCATGAGTTGCCGAAAGCCCCCGTCGTCGTCGACATGGACCTCGGGGTCCGTGACCTCGTAGCGGACACTGACGAAGGCCAGGTTCCCGTCGCTCCGACGACGGCACTCGCCCTCCAAGGTCGCCGTCTGCGATTGCCCCAGCTGGTTGGCGGATAGGTCGCGAGTCACCGAGCACCCGAGCGAGGTCGCGTCGGCGGTCTCCCCGATCGGGTCGGCAGCGACCTCGACGAGCTCCAGTCGGACCCGCCCCGCTTGTTGCGTGTCGACACCGCCCAGGCCGATGGTCGTGCGCGGGGTGAACGTGCACTCCTTCCCCGAGACGCTCCAGTCGTCAACCGCCAGCCACGAGGGTGGAATCGGGTCGTCTTCGCAACCCACCGAGCACAGAACGAGCGCACCCAGAACGATTCTACGCATGGCGCGAGCCTACCGCTCGAGCGCGATGAACGCGACCGCATCGTGGTCCCGTCGAGCCGGCCTCGATCGACGGAGAGCTTCGCTAAGCCGCGGGCACGAAGGGGCGACCGAAGACGTACCGTTCGTCGCTCGACCGGTCGGCCTGGAACGCATAGCCGTCCGTGTCGAAGGCCTTCAGCTGCTCCGCGCGCTCGAGGCGGTTCTCGATGATGTAGCGCGCCATGGTGCCCCTCGCGCGCTTGGCGAGGAAGCTGATGACGTTCGGGGTGCGCGCGTCGTCCTTCCAGTCCTCGAAACGAATCTCGAGGAGGCGTCCCTTCAGCTTCTTCGGGCGCACGGCCTTGAAGTACTCGCCCGAGGCGAGGTTCACGAGGGTGGGGTCCTCGTGGCCGTCGAGCTGCGCGTTGATGTGCTCGGTGATCTCGTCTCCCCAGAACGCATAGAGGTTCTTGCCGCGACGGGTCTTCAGCCGGGTGCCCATCTCGAGGCGGTAGGGCTGAATCAGATCGAGCGGCCGAAGGAACCCATACATGCCGCTGAGGATCGCCACGTGATCCTGAGCCCACTCGAGGTCGGCCTTCTTCAGGCTCCGGGCGTCGAGGCCCTTGTAGACGTCACCGTCGAACATCATCGCCGAAGGCAGGGCGTTCTCGTCGGTGAAGGGCAGCTCGTAGCTGCGGTAGCGGTCGTAGTTGAGCTTCGCGAGCTCGGGGCTGAGCTTCATCAGCTCGCGAATCTTCTTCTGCGTCAGCCCCCGCGCGGTCTTCATGAGAGACTCGGCGTCCTTCATCATCGCCGGCTGCGTCGACGGGACGGGAAAGGGGAGCGGGGACTCGTCGAGGGACTTGGCGGGAGAGAGGACGGCCAGCATGGAGCGCCAGCTTAGGGCCGAAATGGCGTCCCGCCAGCTGGCCGGGCGTTTGCCGCGGAATCGTCCGCCCCAGCGGTTAGGATGGCGCATGGCTCAGCGCGCCCCCCGCAGCGACGTGCGCTACGCGGTGCTCCACCACCTCGGGCGCGGAGGCATGGGCGACGTGCTGCTGGTGCACGACGCGGTGCGGGGCGAGGACGTGGCGCTCAAGCGGGTCCTCGCCTCCCGAGCTCGGGACCGGATCCGCTTCAAGCGCGAGTTCCGGGTCATCGCCGACCTACACCACCCACACCTGGTCCGCCTCCACGACCTCGGTGAAGACAGCGAGGGCCTCTACTTCACGATGGAGGCCATCGACGGCGTCGACCTGGCGAGCCATTGCGCGGCGGGGGGGCGGTTCGCGAGCTCCGGTGTGGTCACCCGTGAAGCGGAGCCCATCGCGGAGCTCGACCCGACCCTCGCAGAGGCACCGACGCTCCTGGACTCGACGGCGGGATCCGCACCCGACGCGTCGGACTGGCCCCGGGCGCGGCTGCCGGCACTACTCGACACCGTGCCCCAACTGGTAGCCGCGCTGGCCTTCCTGCACTCGCGCGGGGTCGTGCATCGGGACCTGAAGCCTTCGAACGTCATGGTTCGTCGCGACGGTGTCACGAAGCTGCTCGACTTCGGGATCCTGGCGACCCCCGCCGAGCACGAGCTCGAGGAGGGCAAGGTCTCCGGGACCATCGGCTTCATGTCCCCGGAGCAGCTGCGCGGGATGCCTGCAGACCCCGCGTCCGATCGCTACGCCCTCGGCGCCACCCTCTTCGTGCTCCTCTCGGGCCGCGACGTCTTCGACCTGGGAAGCGCCCTCGCACGGGTCTTCGCCCACCAGACCCGAGACGCCCCCCGTCTGGACACGCTGGTCGACGGTCTGCCGCCGGCGCTGGTCGACCTGGTCGCGGCGCTCTTGGCACGCGACCCCGCCGAGCGCCCCACGCTGGCCGAGGTGGCGGAGGTCTTCGAGGCGCTCGGCGCGCCCTCGGCAGGGCTGCTGCCCGACGCGGCGATCTCGGCGCCGGTCGGGCGCGAGGACGAGGCGACCGCGGCGATCGACGGCTGCCGCGACGCGTTGGCCGGTGGCCCGCCGGTGCTGCTCGTGGGTCCGAGCGGGAGCGGCAAGACCACGCTCGCAGCCCACGTCGCCGAGCGCCTCGAGGACGAGGGCGTGCGGGTCTTCCGCGCTCGTGGTCGGGACAACGAGAGCATCCCCTTCAACGCCCTCGACGCGGTCGTGGATCGCCTGGCGTTGCTCGCGCTCGAGCTCGACGGCGCCGTCCGCGAGCGGGCACGGGTGGCGGCCTCGAGCTTCCCCGTGCTGGCGGACGGCGCGGCGATCGACCCGTCCGTGCCAGCGCGGGAGGTCTTCGCCGCGCTCCGGGATCTCATCACCGCCTCCGCCTCGCTCGGTGCGCTCCTGGTCATCGACGACCTGCAGTGGGCCGACACCGACTCGCTGCGCGCGCTCTACGCGCTGCGAGGGGAAGGGCTGGCCATCCTCGCCACGCTTCGAGACGACGTGCCCGGGCCACACGCCCGGCCATGGATCGAAGACACCCGCGCGCGCTCGATCGCCATGGGCCCGCTCTCGGACGACGCGCTCCGGACCATCGCCCGGCGCTCCGCCGAGGCCGCCGGTGCCGAGCCGAGCGACGAGACCCTGGAGAAAGCGGTGCGCCTCGCCGACGGCCGCCCCTTGCTCGCGGAGGTGGCCGGGCGTGTGCTCGCACGCGACCCCCACGACGACCCGCTCTCACGGCTGGTCGGTGAGGCGCTCGAGCGAGCGCCGGCGCTTCTCTCGACCCTGGTGGCCTCTGGCGGTTGGGTCTCCCTGGACGCCCTCGCGCGGCTGCTCGAGCGCGCCGTGGGCGAGCTCTCCGACGCTGGCCGGGACCTGACCGAAGCGGGCGTCCTCCGGCGCTCGGGGAGCGGTCCCGATGCGAGCTTCGACATCTACCACGACGCGATTCGGGTGCGGCTCGCGGACTCGCTGAGCGATCGGCTGGAACCGTCGCACGGACGCTTCGCCGACCTGGCCCTCGCCGGGGAGCTGCCCCTCGCGCCTTCGCGCCTCGTCCGCCACCTGCTCGGTGCCGCGCGGCCGGGCGAAGCAGCGGTCCATGCGGTCGACGCCGCCGACCGGGCCGCGGCTCAGCTCGCCTACGCCCTCGAGGCCGACATGCTCGCGGTGGCCATCGAGCACGGCCAGGTCACGGAGGGCACTCGTGAGGGCTGGATGGACCGACGCGCCGAAGCGCTCGAGAACGCCGGCCGCTTCGCCGATGCCGCGGACGTGTGGGACGCGCTGAGCGCCCGGCGCGACGGCGAGGCGGGTCGCACGGCGATGATTCGCGCCGCGAACGCCAAATTCGGGTCCAACCAGGTGGAGGCCGGCGCCGAGCGTTTGGGTCGTGCGCTCGCCGCCGGCGACGACGGCGTGCTCGGCCGCCGGGGTCTCGGGGAGCTCTGGGCCGGCCTCCGGTTCCTCGCTGGACCGAAGCGCCGGGTCCCGCCCCCGCGCGAAGATCCCGAGCTCCGCGCTCGGGCCGAAGCCGACCTGAGGCTCGGCTTGCTCCTCGGCTTCTTCGACCCGCTCCAGGGTGCGCGGATGATGGTGCGCGCGCGGGATGGCTTCCACGCGCTCGGCGACGACGCCCGCCTCGCTCAGTGCGAGCTCCTCTTCGCCATCTTCGCCGACTATGGGCACCAGGGTCCCGACGAGTCGTGGGTCTGCCGGCGCTATCGAGAGGCCGCGGTACGGCGCGCGGGCGCGACCGACGAACCAGTGCACCACGCCGCGCTGCGCTACCTCGAAGGCACCGACCACGGTCGGCGCGCCGCCTGGGAGAAGGCCGACGAAGCCGTGCACGACATGATCCAGATCATGACCGAGGCGGGTCGCGGCGACGCTTTCGAGGCGTCCTACGCGCGGACCACTCTCGGGCTGCTGGCCATGCTTCGGCAGGACGTGGCCGCCATCGAGGAGGCCATCGAGGGTTTTCGGGCCGTGGCACGGGAGAGCGGCGACCTGAGCATCGCCACCCACCTGCGGATGAACGAGGTGGTGGCCGCGACCTACCGCGGCGACGAGCGGGCAGCCCGCGAAGCTCTCCAGCGCGCGCGCGACGCGCTCCCGAAGCGAGTGCCCACCATCCAGCGGCCATGGGTCGCCGTGCTCGCATGCGTGCCGGAGGTCACCTTCGGTGATCCCGCCGTGGGCCTCCAAGGGCTCGTCGCGGCCTTGCCCGAGGCCCGGCGCTTTCGCCTCTTCGACTTCAACTACGCCGCGCTCTTCGTCGACATGGCCATCCGCGCCGAGGTGCTCGCGTTGGTGGGCGGCGGCCCGCTGGCGAGCCGGCGACGGATCCGACGCTGGCTGCGCATCCTCGACAGGAGCGCGCCACTGGGTGCGGGCGTCGGGGACCGGATGCGTGCGTACCTCGCCGAACACGACGGCGAAGCCGAGACCTGCAGGCGGCTGCTCTGGAGCTCGCTGCGCGCCGCCGGAGCGGGCGGACGACTCGTGGACGAAGCCATCGCCCGCTACCAGCTCGGCGTGCGGCTGGGCGGGGAACGGGGCGCGGCGCTGTGCGACGAGGCCACCGCCGACGCCCGAGCGCTCGGCGTCGCGCCGCTCGTCCTGGACGAGCACCCGGCGTTTCGGCGGCGACGTCGTCATGGGGCTCGACGCCGGTGAGCCGTGTCCTCGGTATCGCGTTGCTCTCCCTCTGGGCGGTGGTCGCGGCGGGTGCCCTCGCCCTCGTCACGGATGACTTCGGGCCCGGGCCGGGCGCGGGCATCAGCGCGTCCCTCACGCTCATCGGCACGCTCGCCGTCGGTCTGCCCGTGCTCCTCGCCACCTGGTGGCACCACCGGCGGTACGAGACGCGGTGGCTGCTTCCAGCGATCGGCGTGACCGCCGCCCTGGTCGTCCTGGTGCACGTCCTCGAACCGCTGGATTGGTTCTCGCCCGGCGAGGAACCCGCACTCCACCAGGCGTGCCGCGCCGACGACGTGGAGCGAGCGCGAGCGCTCCTGAACGAAGGGGCCAGCGTCGACGAGCGCTCCGGCTACGACACGCCGCTGACGATCGCCGTGGAGAGCGGGTCCGGCGAGCTGCTGGCGCCCCTCATCGAGCATGGCGCGGACCCCTCGGACACCGACGTCTTGCTCCCCAGCGCCGTGCGAAACCCGGACGTTCGAGTGACGGAGCGACTGCTCGAAGGGGTGGATGCGTCGCGCTCCCTCGCTGCCGCAGATGCGCTGAAGACGGCGATCTGCCTACCCAACCGTCCGGTCGCTTCCCTGCTGATCGAGCGTGGCGCGAAGACCGACCTCGAGGGGATCGCCCCCGACGTCCTGGTGGTCGCCGCCGGCTGTGGTCAGACGTGGGTCGCCGCGGAGGTGGAATCGGATGCGGCATCCCGGGACCACGCACTGCGCATGGTCGTCTACAGGGAGAACCGCGAGGGCGTGCTCGACCTCCTCCGCGCGGGAGCCGACCCGAACGCCCGCGAGGGTGCTGGTGGTCAGGGACCGAGCGCGCTGGGGCTCGCCATCGAGGGTGGCCAGACCGATCTGGTCGGCCTCCTCGTGGAGGGAGGCGCGAAGCTGGACGAGGATACGGCCACTCGTGACGACCGCGTCGGCTGGCCGTTGTCGATCGCCATCGCCGGACGCGAGCCGGAGATGGTCGAGACCCTGCTCGAGCTCGGGGCGAGCTTGCCCGACCGCGATGTGCAGGCGGATGTCGCTGCGCGTGGCGCGTCGACGGTTGCTCGGGAGCTCGTCGCCGCCGAGTGAGCTCCTCGAATTCGGGATCAGGGATCGCAGATGAACGCGACGCCCCAGGTGTCGAGACCGTCGACGTCCCCGTCCGAGTTGACCCGCGCCCAGTGGTCGAGGCACGTGCCGCCGCCGCTCGCGGTGTTTCCACGGCACGTGGCGGTGCTGCCGTTCACCTGGTTGCCAGACCACTTCCCGACGCCTGCGCAGGAGGCGTTGTCGCAGAAGTCCGTCCAACTGATCTCGATGCGGCAGTGCGTCGAGATCCAGTTCCGCAGGTAGTCGTTCATCACCATGCCGCCGATGTGGAGGTCACCGCCGATGTGCACGTCCTGCTGACCCATCCCGCCCGCATTGCCGGCCCCGATGTAGATGCCCTGGTTGGAGTCGATGGAGGCGCCCTCGATGAACATCTGCCCGGCGCCGAGCCCGTTGGTGTGGAAGCTGTCGGCGTTCACGCGGCCCCGGTTCGTGCCGGCGCCGGTGTTGTCGAGCACGCACCCCGCCGGACCGGTGGCGCCGCAGGCGCTGAGGCCCCCCTGGAGGGTGGTGCCATCACGGCCGAAGAGAGTCCCGGTGAGCATGGTCAGGGGACCGTTGACCGAAGTGCCGTTGTTCAAGGTGGTGCCGCCGTTCAGCGCGGTGCCCCCGTTCACGGTGGCCCCGCCATTCAGCGTCGTGGTGCCGCTCGCGCTCAGGGTGCCGGGGACCGCCACGTCCGGGGTGTTCACCGCACCCGCCTTCTGCTCGATCCACGCCTGCAGCACCGCGAAGTTCTCGTTCACCCGACTCGCTTGCGCCGGCGTCCCGGGGGAGAACACGTGGAGCGCGCTCATGGCCGGCTGGGCCACGCCGACCACGGTGACTCCGGCGACGGCGACGGTCGCCAGCACGAGGAGGTGCCTGGACCGACGGCGGCGGTTGTCTTCTTGCACCCGAGCCAGCTCGGCCTCGAGCTCTTCCATGCGACGTTCGAGCTTTGAGATATCGGTCACGGTCGTGTCTCCGTTCGGGGCCAGGAAGCGCCCCCTAGTGGTACCACCACGTCGGAATCCTGCAAGATCCTCGAACGCCGCCGGGTCACGTAGAAGTCGCACCGAATGCAGCGTGCGTACAGCAAGATGCAGGCAGGCGCCTGTTCCGTGTCGCTCCGCTTCGTATTCCCGTGTCGATGAAAGTTTCTGCCTCTCTTGATAGGGTGGGTCGATGCGATGTGCTTGGTGGGGTGCGCTGCTCTCGGTGGCGGCGTGGGGATGCGGCGACGATGGGGGTGACGGAGGCGCGGATGGCTCGACCACGTGCGTCACCACGGCGGACTGCGACGACGGCTCGTTCTGCAACGGCTCGGAGGCCTGCGACCCGAGCGCCGAGACCGCGGATGCGCGCGGCTGCGTCGCCGGATCGTCGCCCTGCATGCCGGGGCAGATGTGCGACGAGGCGATGGACGCTTGCGACACGATGTGCGCCGACGGGACCGATGCCGATGGCGACGGAGAGGACGCCATCGAGTGTGGTGGCAACGACTGCGACGATTCGGACGCGGACCGCTACCCCGGCAACGAGGAGGTCTGCGACGCCGAGGGGCACGACGAAGATTGCGATTCGACCACCGTTGGAGAGCAGGACATGGACGGCGACGGCTATGACGACGCCGCCTGCTGCAACGACGAGACCTGCGGTCCGGACTGCGACGACACCGATCCGACGACCCACCCGGAGGAAGCGGAGAGCTGCGACGGGGTCGACAACGACTGCGACGGCTCGGTCGACGAGCGCGTGCAGCGGACCTTCTACGTGGACTCGGACCGCGACGGCTACGGCGAAGAGGGCGGCACGCCCGTGCTCGCCTGCGTGCCCCCGGCGATGCACGTCGAGAACGGCGACGACTGCGACGACTCCGACAGCACCGTGCGGCCGGCGGGCACCGAGACCTGCAACGGCGTCGACGACGACTGCAACGACATCGTCGACGACAACCCCGCAGCCGACGATTCCTGCTCCACGGCGTTCAGCACCA
The DNA here is from genome assembly GCA_964462035.1 of uncultured Sandaracinus sp. Taxonomy (GTDB): domain Bacteria; phylum Myxococcota_A; class Polyangia; order Polyangiales; family Houyiibacteriaceae; genus UBA1660. The sequence goes on along the minus strand of CAYXAP010000086.1, from coordinate 2,986 downwards.
GCGTCTGTCGCTCGGGCTCCTGCGCGATCGAGACCTGCGCCACCGGCTACGACGACTGCGACGACGATCCCGCCAACGGTTGCGAGACCAACCTCCGCACGGTGCTCGACTGCGGGAGCTGCGGCACCCCTTGCGAGATCGCCGGTGCGGCGGGGGTGACCTGCGCGACGGGCAGCTGCGTCGCGACCGACTGCGCCACCGGGTTGATGGACTGCGACGGCAACGGCAGCTGCGAGACCGACGTCTACGACGTCATGAACTGCGGTGGCTGTGGCGCCGCGTACGAGTGCTCCTTCGACAACGCGGGGGCGCTCTGTTCCCTCGGCGTCTGCAGCTTCAACGGCTGCGACGCCGACTGGGGCGACTGCGACATGGACTTCGACCAGGTCCCGTCGAATGGCTGCGAGACGTCGTTGGTCACCACCAGCAACTGCGGCAGCTGTGGCAACCCCTGCAGCCCCGCCAACGCGACCGGAAACTGCTCCACCGGGAGCTGCCGCATCGGTAGCTGCAACGGCACCTACCGCAACTGCGAGGGCGGCGTCGCCGACGGCTGCGAGAGCAACATCAACCGAGACGAGGACCACTGCGGCGGCTGCGGCAACAGCTGCACCGGGGTCTGCCATGGCGCCACGTGCCACGACGTGGCGGGGGTCGTCGCTGGCAGCGGCCACACGTGCGCCTGGCTCACCAACGGCACCGCGTGGTGTTGGGGCGACAACCGGCAAGGCCAGCTGGGAGACGGAACCACGACCAGTCGAGTCTACCCGGTCCAGGTGACCGGCATGCCGAACAACGTCGTCGGAATGACCGCTGGCGATCGCCACACCTGCGCCTGGATGAGCGGCCAACGGCTCTATTGCTGGGGAAGCAACGGCACCGGTCAGCTCGGTGATGGCACGATGACGAGGCGGCCTTCACCAGTGTGGGTCAACGGCGCCGGCAATGTGGTTCAAGCGGCCGGCGGCGGGTCCCACACCTGCGCGCTCCGAGCCGACGAGAAGGTCCTCTGCTGGGGTCAGAACATCCACGGTCAGTTGGGTGACGGAACCAACACTCGCCGGCTCAGCCCGGCGCTGGTCTTCGGTGATGGGGGCGCAGGTGGCGTCGTCGATCTCGGCGCCGGTGGCAACACGAGCTGCGCCGTTCAGATCTGGGAAGGGGACCACCGAGTCTTCTGTTGGGGGGACAACGGCCAGGGACAGATCGGCGACGGGACCACGACCAACCGTGTCGACCCCACCCAGATGATGGGACTGCCCGCAGGTGCCACCGACGTGGTCGTCGCGCCCAACTTCACCTGCGTGGCGCACGGCAGCGGCGTCTCCTGCGTCGGCAACAACCAGAACGGGCAACTCGGCGACGGAACCACCACCAACCGCCTGACGGCCGTGGCCGTGCGCAACCTGACCGGAACCAACTATCGGTCGCTCGATATCGCCGGTGTCTCCAACACCGGCCATGGCTGCGTGTCCAAGGAGGCCGGCCGAGTGAACTGCTGGGGGAGCAACGGCTACGGTCAGCTCGGCGACGGAACCATGACCGACCAGACCCGACCCGTTCAGACCTCGGGTATCACCACCGCGGTCGGGGTCGCCACCGGCAGTGGCCACAGCTGCGCGTTGCTCTCCGACGGGACCCTGCGCTGCTGGGGCAGCGGCGCGTTGGGCAAGCTCGGCAACGGGGCCAGCGCGAACCAGCCGACGCCGGTCGCCGTCCGCTTCGAGGAGTGAGGGCGCCAGCGCTCGGTAGGCCACCAGCCGCCCGAGATTCCTCGGATACGGATTCCGATCGATTGGCGGAACGCTGGGGAACCTGCGCTCGGCCCTTCAGCCTCCCGCCAATCGCTCCACGACGGCCACGTATGCGCGTTGGGCCTCTTCTTGGCCCATGCCCTTCCTGCCGGCCCAGGCGTCGTACTTCTTGCGACCGCGGACATCCAACATCCCCGGACGTTTGCCCTGGACGTCTCCCTCGGTGGCTTGCTTGTAGAGCCCGTAGAGCTCGAGGAGCTCCCGGTCGCTGGGCCGCTTTGGGAGCCCCTGCACTCGGTCCTTGGCGGCGGCGAACTCGTCGGAGTGCGACATGGCGCCGAGGATAGCGCAGCCCGGGTCACCGGTCGCGGAGCCACCTAGTCCAGTTGGACGCACTGCTGGAGAATGCGCCACCCGGCGGGCAGGGTGGTGCCGGCGTCGACGCGGTAGACGAAGCGGTCCCCGGCACCGTTGGGGTCGAGATCTTCGTGGCGCTCGTAGAGCAGATCGTACGTCCCGGGCACGAGCGTCGCGTCGATCTCGGCGCTGACCAGATCGCTGGTGTTCAGGTGGTAGTCGATGCGACCGATGCGGTGGCGAACCTGCGTGTCGCGCGAGATCGCCCAGATGTAGCCGTCCCGGTCGCGCGAGTCGATGGCGCTCATCGGCGGCGCTGCACCATCCAGGGTGATCGCGCCGGTGAGGTTCGCCCGCGGGATGTCGACGTTCAGGGTGCTGCCGCCGGCCGGAATCACCACGTCGGTCCGAAGGATTCGCCAACCGGCGGGTAGGGTGGTGCCGGCATCGACGCGGTAGACGAAGCGGTCCCCTGCGCCGGTGCTGTCCAGGTCTTCGTGGCGCTCGTAGAGCAGGTCGTAGGTGCCCGGCAGGAGCGTCGCGTCGATCTCGGCGCTGACCAGGTCGCTCGTGTTCAGGTGGTAGTCGATGCGCCCGATGCGATGGCGAACCCGGGTGTCGTGCGCGACGGCCCAGATGTAGCCGTCCCGGTCGCGCGAGTCGATCGCGCTGGCGGGCGGCGGCGCTCCGTCGAGGGTGATCGCGCCGGTGACGTTCGCCCTCGGGATGTCGACGTCGAGCGTGCTGCTACCGACCGGGATGACCACGTCGGTTCGAAGGATTCGCCAGCCGGAGGGCAAGGTGGTGCCGGCGTCGACCCGGTAGACGAAGCGGTCCCCGGCACCGTTGGCGTCGAGGTCCTCGTGCCGCTCGTA
>CAYXAP010000085.1:18122-25847 GCA_964462035.1 uncultured Sandaracinus sp. | reverse complement strand
CGGCGCAGCGACGCGAAGCGAGCGGGTCCGGTAGCGATGCGAAGCGAGCGGGTCCGGCGCAGCGGCGGCGAGCGAAGCGAGCCGACGCAGCGCCATCGGTGAGCGGCCAGACGGGCAAGGTCGGGCGAACCCGGGGCCCCGGCCGGCCAGCGCAGCGGCGGCGAGCGAAGCGAGCCGACGCAGCGCGTAGTGCGCAGCGGGCGAGCGAGCCGGCGCAGCCGGCGAGTCTCACCCGCACCGGGCCCAGAGCGAGCTCGGCACGCGCGAATGCGCGGGGCGAGCGAGCGAGCGCCACGGCGACTCGTGGACGCGCGGAGCGCGTTCGCGACGTCGCCCAGCCCACTGGAAGGACTGGGCGACGGACGGGCGGGGCCTCACTGGGCCCAGAGGCCGGGTCGGCGGACAGGCCCCCCAGATGCGTAAGACTCGGCGAAGGCGTCGGCGAAGCCGGCGCCGAGGCGACCGTCGGAGCGCAGGGGTCGGACGCCGAAGGCGGACGACCCCGGAGCGGCAAATCTGGGGGGCCTGTCCGCCGACCCGGCCGTGACCCCCTGCTGCACACGCGCCACACGCGGCACACGCGGCACACGCTGCACACGCGGCACCAAGGAGAGGAAGACTTAGCCGCCGAGAACCCCGACCACCGTCTTCACCACCCGCGCACGATTCGTCTCGGAGAGCTTCGGCCCCACCGGGATGGCGAGCACCTCGTCACAGGCCTTCTCCGCCTCGGGCAGGTCGCCCTCCGTGTAACCGAGGTCCGCGAAGCACTCCTGCAAGTGGAGCGGGCGCGGATAGTAGATCGCCGTCGCGATGCCCGCATCGGTGAGCGCGTCGCGGAGGGCGTCGCGTCGATCGGTGCGGATGACGTACTGGTTGTAGCTGTGGCCGAGCTCGCGCCGGACCGGAGTGCGGAGCCGCTCGGGCGCGAGCTCCGCTTCCGCGAAGCGGGCGTCGTAGTATTCGGCGTTCTGCCGGCGCGCGGCGATCCACCCCTCGAGGTGCGGGAGCTTCACGTTCAGGAACGCTGCCTGGAGCGCGTCGAGGCGGAAGTTCCCGCCGACCATCGCGTGGAAGTACTTCGGGTGCGAGCCGTGGACGCGCAGCCGACGCATCTTGATGGCCAGCTCGTCGTCGGTCGTGGTCACCATTCCGCCATCGCCGAGACCGCCGAGGTTCTTCGCGGGGAAGAACGAAAAGCACACGGCGGGTGCGTGTCCGCCGATCCGCTCACCCCGGTAGCTGGCACCGATCGACTGAGCCGCGTCTTCGATGAGCGTCGCCGGACCGGCGGCCTCACGAAGGCCGTCGATGTCGCAGGGCTGGCCGAAGAGATCGACGCCGATGACTGCCTTGGTCTTTTCGGTGCGCGCCGCGGCAACGGCGTCGGGGCGCAGATTGAAGGTCTCCGGGTCGATGTCCGCGAATACCGGAGTCGCGCCCAGGCGGCTGATGACGCCGGCGGTCGCGAAGAAGGTGAAGGGCGTGGTGATGACCTCGTCGCCGGGACCGATGTCGAGACCCATCAGCGCCACCAGGAGCGCATCGGTGCCGCTGGAGACCCCGATGGCGTGGGGCACACCGAGGTGCGCCGCGACCGCCTCTTCGAAGGCGGCCACCTCCTTGCCGAGGATGAAGCCGCCGTGGCCGAGCACGCGGTCGAAGGCGGCACGGAGCTCGCCTTCGAGCTCTCGGTGTTGGGCGGCGAGGTCGAGGAGGGGGATCGGGTCGGTCATGCGTCGTTGGGAACGAGCATGCAGCGCTCGTCGTCGATGCGGTAGCGGTCACCGCAGCGCGCGCAAGTCGGCGACTCGCCTTCGGGGAGCTTCTCGCCACAGCGACAGGCCCAGCCGCGGCGCCGAGCCGGCGTCCCGAAAACGAGCGCGTGGGGCGCGACGTCGCGGGTGACCACCGAGCCGGCGCCGATGAAGGCGTAGGCTCCGATCTCGGAGCCGCAGACGATCGTCGCGTTCGCGCCGACGGTGGCGCCGCGGCGGATCTTGGTCGGCAGGAACTCGCTCTTGCGCTCCACGTGGGCGCGCGGATGCATCACGTTCGTGAGCACACAGCTCGGGCCGAGGAAGACGTCGTCCTCGAGCTCCACCCCGGCGTAGAGGCTCACGTTGTTCTGGACCTTCACGCCGTTGCCGACCACCACGCCTGGGCCGACGAAGACACTCTGACCGAAGATGCAGCGCTCGCCGACCTTGGCCCCACTGCAGACGTGGACGAAGTGCCAGACCTTCGTACCGGCGCCGAGCGCCGCCCCGTCGTCGACCACGGCCGTCGGATGGACGAAGGCGGTCCCGTGGACGGCGCCTTCGCTCACGACTGGACCTTCATCTCGGTTCCGCCAGCCGCGAGCGACCGGCTGCCCGCCTCGAGCGCACGGACGACGGCGAGACCGGAGCGGCCATCGCCGAGCGGCGGCTGGCGGGTCTCGATCGCATGGACGAAGGCCTCGTGTTCGCGGCGAAGCGGCTCGCTCATGCGGATGGCAGGGATGCGGATATCGCCGGTCCGGACGCGGACGCCCTCGGCGTAGGTGAGCGAGGCCGGGGGCTCGACGCCCTTGTCGTAGACCTTGAGCTTCTGGTCGCCGGAGGTGTCGTCGAAGACCGCCATCTTCTTGGAGCCGACCACCGTGAGCATCCGGGTCTTGTGCGGGTCGAGCCAGCTCACGTGGACGTGGGCGAGTCGGTCACCGGCGAAGCGGACCGTCGCGAAGACGACGTCCTCGATGCCGGCCTCCGTCTGGAGGAACGCGCCACCGTTCGCGCTGACCGCGACCGGCTCGGTGCCGAGGAGGTAGCGCGCGATCGAGAGGTCGTGGGGTGCGAGGGACCACCAGGCGTTCTCGTTCTGTCGAACCACGCCGAGGTTCAGCCGCCGACAGACGACGTAGAGGATGTCGCCGAGCTCGCCGGAGTCGACCAGCGCCTTGAGCGCTTCGACGGCGGGGTGGTGCAGGAGCAGATGGCCGACCATGAGGATGCGGCCGCCCTCGTCGGCGAGCCGGACCAGCTCGGCGGCGTCGACCGGATCGAGCGCGAGGGGCTTCTCCACCAGCGCATCCTTACCCGCAGCGAGCACCGCTTTGCCGAGCGCCGCGTGAGAGGGGGCGTGCGTCGCGATCACCACGCCTTTCACCGAATCGTCGGCGAGCACCTGCTCGATGTCGGCGGTGACCTGGACACCCGGGTGATTGTCGCGGACCGCCTGGGCGGCGGCCTCGTCCTTCTCACAGACCCAGCGCAGCTCGGCGCCGGGCATGGTCGCGAGGCTGCGGACGTGGTTGCGCCCCCAGCTGCCGGACCCGATGACCGCCAGCCCCGTTCGTTCGGAAGCCATCAGGATTCGCGCTCGAAGACGGCCGCGAGCCCCTGGCCGACACCGATGCAGAGCGTGGCCAAGCCGAGGGTGGCGTCCTGACGCTTCATCGCGGTCATGAGCGTGCCCACGATGCGTGCGCCGCTGCAGCCGATCGGGTGGCCCAGCGCGATCGCCCCGCCGAGCACGTTGACCTTCTCCTGGTCGAGACCGATCTCGCGAACGCACGCGAGGCTCTGAGAGGCGAAGGCCTCGTTCAGCTCGATCACGTCCAGGTCGCCCGGCTGGAGGCCGAGGCGCTTCAGCACCTTCTGCGTGGACGGGATCGGACCGATGCCCATGACGTTCGGGTGCACGCCGGCGGACGCGGAGCCGAGGATGCGCGCGAGCGGCGTGCAGCCGTGGGCTTCGGCCCAGCGGCGGCTGGTCATGAGCACGACGGCCGCGCCGTCGTTGAGCGGCGAGGCGTTGCCGGCGGTGACGGTGCCATCCGCCTTGAAGACGGTGCGGAGCTTCGCGAGGGCCTCGACGCTCGAGTCCGGGCGAACGCACTCGTCGGTGGTGACCTCGGTCGGCTGCGCCTTGCGGTGCGCCGGCGGAGCGGTGATCGCGACGACCTCGTCCGCGAAGGCGTTCGCCTCCCACGCGGCGGCGGCCTTCTGGTGGCTCGAGACGGCGAACGCGTCCTGGTCTTCGCGGGAGACACCATACTCGGCGGCCACGTTCTCCGCGGTCATGCCCATGCCGAGCAGCGGGAAGCGCTCGGCCATCTTCGGGTTCTGGAAGCGCCAGCCGAGGCTGGTGTCGTAGACCGTCGGCGGCTTGCGGGGGAAGGCCTCGTCCGCCTTGGGGTAGGCGTAGGGCGCGCGGGTCATGGACTCGACGCCACCGGCCACCATCACCTCGTGGTCACCGAAGGCGAGCGCTCGAGCGCACTGGATGACCGCCTCGAGGCCCGAGCCGCAGAGGCGGTTCACCGTCACGCCGGTGACCTCGTAGGGCAGATCCGCGAGGAGCGCCGCCATGCGGGCGATGTTCCGGTTGTCCTCGCCGGCCTGGTTCGTGGCACCGAGGATGACCTCGCTGACGGCCTCCTTGGCCGCCCCGTTGCGCTCGAGGAGAGCGCGGAGCACGTGGGCCGCCATGTCGTCCGGGCGGATCCGAGCGAGGGACCCGCGGGCCTTGCCGATGGGGGTGCGGAGGGCGTCGATGACGACGACGTCATCAGGGCTCTTGTCGGGGAGGCTCATGCTGGACTCACTTACCGGAGAACTGGGCCTTGCGCTTGCCGACGTGAGCGCCGATGCCCTCGGCGGCGTCCGCGCTCGCGAAGAGGCGCTGTTGGAGCTCGCGCTCGAGGGCGAGGCCCTGCTCGAGCGGCAGGTCGGTCCCGGTCTGGACCGCGCGCTTGATCAGCCCGACCGCCAGGCTCGCCTTGGCCGGGGCCGTGAAGCTGCGGGCGTACTCGACGACCCGGTCCATGAAGCCCTCGGCTTCCCAGACCTCGTGGACCAGGCCGAGCGCCTTGGCCTCGTCGACGTCGACCATCGCGCCAGTGACCATCAACTGCATGGCCTTGCTGCGACCGAGCAGACGCGCCAGGCGCTGGGTCCCGCCGGTGCCAGGGAGCACGCCGAGCGCGACCTCCGGCAGCCCGAGCTTGCCCTTCCCCGCCGCCGCCACCCGGAGGTCGGCGGCCATGGCCACCTCCAGGCCGCCGCCGACGCAGTGGCCCTCGATGGCCGCGATCACCAGCTTCGAGGTGTGCTCGAGCCGGAGCAGCGTCTCGTTCGCGTGGAGGCAGAAGTTGTACTTGAAGGCCGGCGTGACCTTGTCGAGCATCGCGATGTCGGCGCCGGCGCAGAAGAACTTCTCGCCCTCGCCCGCCAGCACGATGACCTGCACGGAGTCGTCGAAGCGCGCCTCGAGGATCGCGTCGTCGAGGTCGCGCATCATCTCGTGGCTGTAGGCGTTCGCCGGTGGATTGGTGAGCGTGAGCCTCGCCACGCCGCCTTCCAGCACCTCGTAGCGGACCAGACCGTTTCGCATCTCTGCCATCGCCCGCCTATACCGCGCCCCGCCCCGCCCGTGAAAGCCGCGCATTGAGAAAGCGCCCAAAACGGCGACGAGCCCGCCGGGGTCCCCGACGGGCTCGTGCCTCAGTGAGCTTCAGTGAGCTCTGACACGAGGCCGAAGGCCGAGTGCCCGAGCCCGAGCGAGGCGGGGGGTTGCATCGACCCCCCAGACGAATTGGCTCAGAATCCGACCATCACGCCGGCCATCACGCTCGCGCCGGCGCTGCCGCCGCGGCGACGGGTGGACGCCATCGCGGAGCTCATCGCGCTGCCGCCGCCCGAGGTCATCACCGTCACGTTCGGGGCCTGGACGTTCACCATCGGTGCGCGAACGTTGACCATCACCGCCGCGCCGCGAGCCCGAACGGCCGCGCCGCGCAGGCGCTCGGCCGCCGCCTGACCGTTGACGTTGACCATGACCGCCGCGCTGGGTGCCTCAACCATCGCGCCGGCCATCACGGTCCGACCACCCGGCACGGCGTTGCCGCGGACGCGAGCGCGGATGTCCGAGCCGGCGAGGACCACTCGGGCCTGACCGGGCGGGATCGCGCCCCCCTCGCCGGACTCGATGCGCGCGCGCCAGCCGACACCGAGCGCTCGGCCGGCGGGACAGGCGATCGCGCCGCGGTGGGTGCGCCCGCCGCGACGCACGCGAACGCGCATCCGGTTGGCGGAGACGTCGATCTCGGGCGGGATGACCGCCACGTAGGCACCGGCGTTGGCATCCCAAGCCGCCGGGATCGGGTCGATGGCGCCGCCGAACGCGAAGCTGAGCTGCGCGTCCGCGTCCGCCTCGACGGCGGCGCCGTCCTTGCCGACCACGTAGGCGCGGATCTTGTTGTCCGGCTGCGGGACGAGCTCGACCGTCATGTTGCCCACGACGACGACGTCGCCCTCGTGCATCGGCGGACGGATCGGCGCCCGAGCCACGCGGGTCCGGCGAAGCACACCGTTGCGCTCGGCGGAGAAGGTGATCGCACCAGTGTCGAGGGTCACGCCCTCTTCGACGCTGCCGAGGTAGGCGCTGGCGTCGGCGTTCCAGACCAGGTCGATCTCGTGCCCCTCGCCGTCGGCGTCGGGCACCTCGACCTTGAGGTCGGCGTCGGTGAGGAGCCCATCCGGGCCGTAGGCCACGAGCTGGATGTCACCGGAGGGCAGCGCCACGTACTCGGCCGACACATCGCCGGCGACGAGGACGTCACCGCCGTAGATGGGCGTGGGTGCGACCGCGACGACCTCGGCCTCGCCGGTCACCTCGTCGGCCCCGTCGACCTCGACCTGAACGCGCATCGGTCCAGTGGCGAGCACGTCGGCCTCGGAGTCGTCGTCCTCGGGGCGGGCCGTGCCGATGTAGGCCTCGGCGACCGCGTCCCATTGGAGCTCGACGGTCTTGTCGGCGCCGTCCGTGCCCTTGGCCACGACGCTGAGCTTGGCGCCTTGGACGACGTTGCCTTCGGCGTCGTAGACGAGCCCCTGCACGTCACCACTGGCGCGGGGCAAGAGCTCCACCACCAAGTTGTTGCCGGCGACCATGGTCGCCCCACCGAGGCGCGCCATCACGTTGTTGAGCAGGGTGGCAGGGTTGAACGCAGCCGCCGTTTCGGCCGCCGTGTCATCCTCGCCTTCGACTTCGACTTCCTCGTCGGCCTCCGGGGCCTCTTCCTCGCAGCCGCCGAGAGCGACCGCGAGCATGAGCATGAGGGCTTCGATTCTTCTTCGGATCATCGATTTCTCCATTCCACGGGGCATCGCCCCGGCGCGGCTGAGACCGTGGTCCCAGCGCTGGGATTCATCGATATACGACGACGGCCACCCCCTTGAGAAGGGAGGTGGCCGCGACGATCTGGAACGTTTGTTCGGGGTGGAAAAGTTCACCCGAAGCGGTTGACCGGAATCGGAGAGCTCAGCGAAGAACGCGCCGACACTCGGCGACGAACTGGCCCGTGCCGGTCTCGACACAGTTGCGGTAGGCCTCCATCGCGCCGTCCTGGTCGCGAAGCGACTGACGAGCCGCGCCGAGGGTGATCCACGCCTTCGAGCTGGTGGGATCGACGGTGCTGGCGCGCTGGCTGAAGTCCCGAGCCTCGGCGTACTGGCCGCGGTTGAGTAGGAGCCAGGCGAGCTCGGTCAGCGCCTCGCCACCGATCGGGTTGGCGGCGATGGCTTCTCGGAGCTTGGCCTCCTTGCGGCGACCGCGGAGCCCGTTCGCCTCCTCGAGGAGGGTGGCGTAGTCACCGGTCGGCACGGGCACCTCGGTCTCGCCCTCGACCACTTCGCCCTCGGCGGTCTCGCCTTCGGCCAGCTCACCCTCGGCGGTCTC
>CAYXAP010000085.1:0-18022 GCA_964462035.1 uncultured Sandaracinus sp. | reverse complement strand
CCTTCGGCCAGCTCACCCTCGGCGGTCTCGCCTTCGGCCAGCTCGCCCTCGGTGGTCTCGCCGTCGGCGGTCTCGCCTTCGGTGGTGGCGGCCTCGGTCTCCGACTCGCCCTCGCTCGCCTCGTCGTATCCCTCGTCGTCGTAGCTCTCGTCCTCCTCCATCGGAGTGATCTCCGGGAGGCGAGCGGTGGCTCGCGGGTTCATCTCGGCCGGCGCCGGCATGATGTAGTTCTGGTAGACGTAATAGCCGCCACCGAGCACCAGGAAGAGCAACACGGCGCCGCCGGTGACCATCGCCCACTTCTTGTCGCTTCCGGTGAGCTTGGTCGGCTCGACGTCGAGGTCGTCCCAGTTGTCGGGCTCGATCGTCTCCTCGTAGCTCGGAGCGGTGAAGAAGTCGGAAGCCACGGCCGCGTGCTCGCCGGTCTCCGTGATCGCTCGAATGGTCTGGGAGGAGGTCGTCTCCTTACCGGAACCGGTGGCGGGCGTGGTCTTGCGAGACTTGCCCGTGCTCTTGCCCTTGTCACTGCCGCTCTTGTCGTCGGTGCTGCTGGAGCTCTCGGTGGTGCTGGAGCTCTTGCTGCCGCCGCTCTTGCTGCGGGTCTTGCGCTTTTTCTTCTTCTTGCGGCTCTTGCGGCTGGTCTTCCCGCCGGACTGGTCCGAGCTCGAGTCGGACTTCTCTTCCTTGGCCTCGGTCTTCTTCTCTTCCTTGGCCTCGGTCTTCTTCTCTTCGTCGTCCTCGACGGGGACGCCCTTGGCGACCTCTTCCGAAGGCTCACCGTCGGCCTTCGCCTCTTCGGCAGACTCTTCCGCCTTCGACTCTTCCGGCTCGGGCGCGGCCTCCGCTTCCTCCGGCTCCTCGGCCTTCGACTCTTCCAGCTCGGGCTCCTCGGCCTTCGCCTCCTCTGCGGGTGCTTCGGCTTCCGCCTCCGCAGCCTCGGCCTTCGCCTCCTCCGCGGGCTCTTCGGCCTTCGCCTCCGCGGGCTCTTCGGCCTTCGCCTCGACCGCGGGCTCTTCGGCCTTCGACTCTTCCGGCTCGGGGGCCTCGGTCTTCGGCTCGTCCGCCTCCAGGCGCTGCGGCCCGGACTCGTCCTCGCGACGGGTGGCCTCGACCGGCTCGATCGGCTCCGGCGACACGATCTCTCCGCTCGCGGTCTTCTGGGCGGGGAACTGGATCACGTTCGACTTCGTGTCCTCCGCCTTCCGCTTCGCGCGCCGTCGTCGGCTCCTGCCCTTCTTCGCCATCGTCTTTTCTCCAGTGGAGGTGTCGGCCGACTCGTCGGCCTCGTCGTCTTCGTCTTCTTCGTCGTCGCTCGCCGCGTCGATTTCTGGGGTCGCCTCGGCTGAATCCGTAGGTCCCGAATCCTCGGACGCCGCTGCAGATTCTGTGCCGGGGACCTCTGAAGGCAGTTCATCGCCAGAATCACCGGGGATTTCCGGATCACCCGTGGCACCCTCTGACACGATGGCGGGCTCATCGGTGAGCACACCGTCAGAATCGGCACGCTCCGGAAGCATCGACTCGGCTGCCGGGACCACCGCTTCGACGTCGTCGAGCGAGTCGCGATCGGCGCTCGCGGTACGACCCGTGTCCACGATGAGGCCCTCGAAGTAGAGCTTCGAGATCGACGCCAGCGTCTGGAGGTCGTCCTCCTGGGCCTCGTCCACCACGTCCATGAGCGAGTTGTGCCCATCGAAGAGGCGGAGCAGATGGTTGATCTCGTCCGGGATCTCGGCGAGCCGGTCCAAGAGCTCGTCGGACTCGACCTCGAAGATCGACTCGAGCGGCGGGAGCTGCTCGAGCATCCGCCCCCACTCGTCGACTCGCCGCATGCCTTCCATGAGCAGTCCCTGCGTGCTCGTCTGGATGGTCTCCTTGGCGGGCTCCACGGCGCGGAACTCGAGGTCGAACTCACCCTCGTTCCACACCAGGAATCGGTAGATCGCGCGATCGCCCTCCAGGTTGCCGCTCTCCGCGTGGACCAAGCGCCCGTTGAGGAAGTGGACCGTACCGCCGCGGTCACCGTTGGAGAGCTCGAGCACACCGGACTTCCGGCTGATGTCGATCGTCTGGAGCAGGTCGACCAGACCCATCTCCGAAAGCGAGCCGCTGAAGCGGGTCTTGGTGAGGCTCCGCCGCTCCAGGCCCCGACGCTCGTGACGCTGGAGCACCAGGTTCACGCGCGTGATGATCTCTTTGATGTAGATCGGCTTGGTGAGGTAGTCCTCGACGCCCAGCTCGAGGCCGCGGACCTTGCTCTCCACCGAGCCGTCGCTCGACAGGAAGATGAGCGGGATCTCGGCGTACTCCGCGCTCTCACGGAGCTTCTCGACGAAGCCGAAGCCATCGAGCTCCGGCAGTCGAGTGTCGCTGAGGATCAGGTCCGGCTCGCTGAGCTCGACCATCTCGAGGGCCGCCTTCGCATCCTCGCAGCTCGCGACCGAGTACCCGGCCTTGCGCAGACTGACCTCCAACACCCGCAGGCTTCGCGGGTCGGCATCGACGAGGAGGAGGTTCTGCTTCGCCACGTTGGGTCAGTCTCGGGGTCTTCGGGCTGGCGCCGCTGCACTGGAACCCCACCATCGCTCCGCAGCTTGGGTCATGGGGTCGGGAGGGCGCGTCGAGACGTTCCCTACCGCAGCGCGAGCGAAGTCTGGTGGTCCGCTGACCCCAGTGTCAAGCAGTCCCGGCGCGGGTTAGGGTCCGTGCCATGACGGATGGGGAGGCCCTGCGGGCCGGGCGAAAAGCACAGATCACGGAGCTGGGCGAGGTCCCGATGGACGCGATCGCGCACCACCTGAAGGTGGTGGATCAGCCGGTGCCGGAGCTGGAGCGACCGGGCGACGTGGTCGTGGCGGTCCGGAGCGCCGCCCTCAACTGGGTCGACCTGATGATGACGAGCGGCCAGTATCAGCACCTGCCACAGCCGCCCTACACCCCCGGGCTCGAGTACGCGGGCGTGGTCGCGAAGGTCGGCGCAGCGGTGAAGGGGCTGGCGCTCGGCGACCGCGTGATGCTGGACGGGCTCCTCGCAGGGCCCCGCTCGCTCGGCGACTACCAGCGCTGGGGCGGCTTCGCCTCCTACGCGGTCGCGCCGGAGCGCGCGCTCATCCCCATCCCGGGACCCCTCGACTTCGACCAGGCCGCGTCGCTGCTGGGTGCCTATGAGACCGCGTACCACGTGCTGCTGCACCGGGGGCGAATCCAGAAGGGCGAGACCGTGCTCGTTCACGGCGCCTCCGGTGCGACCGGGCTGGCCGCCGTGGACCTCGCCAAGCGGGTCGGTTGTCGGGTGATCGCGACCGGACGCACGGCGTCGAAGCTCGAGGTCGTGGCCGAGCGGGGGGCCGACCACACCCTCACGATCGGGAACGACGACGGTGGCGTTCGCCGCTTCCGGGACGACGTGAAGGCGTTGACCGATGGAAAGGGTGTGGACGTCGTCTACGACGGCGTCGGCGGCGAGGTCGCCTACGAGACCCTCCGCTGCGTGCGCTTCGGGGCGCGCTACCTGATCGTGGGCTGGGCCTCGACGCCTTTCGTCGCCCGCGGCAAGGGTCGGCGCGGAGCACCCAACGCCAACGTCTTCCCCACCAATCTGGTGCTCATGAAGGGCCTCGACGTGCTCGGTTGCCCCGCGGCCATCGCCGCACACAAGGATCCGAGCCTTCGCAGCGCTCGGCTGGCGGCGATCCTCGCCTGGGCGGAAGCCGGTGAGATCACACCACATGTGGGCGCGAGCTTCGACCTGGAAGACGTCGCCGAGGCCATGAAGGCCAAGTGGAAGAGCCGAATGGTGGGCGGATGTGTGGTCCGGCCCCCGGCGATCGATTCTCACGGGTAGATCCCGTGCGTCTTGACCCTCGGTTGACCGCTCGCATATCGTCGCGCGGTCATGAGCCGTTTCCTCACCACGGTCCTTCTCTCGGGTCTCTTCATCGTCCCCCTCGCCGGTTGTGGCGAAGGCGGAGGGGAGATGGCGATCATCAACGTCGATCCCCGCAACGGCCCGACGCAGGGGGATCAGCCCGTGAAGATCCTCGGCGAGAACTTCCGCACGGACATCGGCTACACGGTGTTCTTCGGAAACCAGCGCTCGCCGAGCGTCACCATCGTCGACCCGCAGACCATGGTCGCGACCGCCCCCCCCTACGAGGAAGAGGGCATGGTCGACATCACGATCCGCTCCGACGATGGCTCCGCCTTCCGCATCAGCGAGGTCTTCGAGTACCAGGAGATCAGCGGTGGCGTCGTCGAGCGCCTGGGCGAGGGCCCGGAAAAGCAGGAAGGCGGCGGCCTGGCCTACTGAGCCAGCGCTTCCTCTTCACCCGACGGGCCGCCTCGAGCGGCCCGTTTTCGTTGGGGGGACAGGATCTCCCCTCGAATCCCCAACGTTGTGCGGGGGCTGGCACGAAATGCATTCTCTGCGCGGGCGGAACCTTCAGCAGCCCTGCCGGGCGCGCTCTTCCGCCTCCCGAGCAGACTCGCAGGCGGTCTCGCTGCGGTACCAGATCTCCGCGTCGTCGGGGTGGTAACCGGTGATGTCGGCGCCCAGCGTGGGCACGAAGACCCACCGCTCGTCGTCGCCGCCGACCAGCTGGAGCACGTGCGCACACCCCATTCCCATGACCGAGCCGTCGTTGCCGCGGAAGCCGGGTCCGGTCAGCTCGAGCGTCGTGGCCGAGCGACCCACGCCATAGCTGGCGACGCCGGCGTCACTCCGTCGCTCGAGCGAACGTCCGCCGCGCGCCCACCGCCACTCCTCACAAGTCCGTGCCTCGTCCGCACCCGTGAGCCACCAGACCGAACCTCGTCGCGACACCCGTGGCGGGTTCGGCGCTCGCGCAAGGTAGCCCGTCGGAAGCTCCCCCTCCCGAACCACCCGCGCGGGGCAGCTCGCTGGACCACGACCTTCGATGCGCCCTTCGATCCACCCCTCGATCACCACACCGCCCCGAGCGACCCGCGCCCAGGTCTTGCCGTCGCCGTCCTCGAGCACCTCGATGGTGTCGCAGCCGAGCTCGATCGGCGCCTCGTCGTCGATGTGGAGCTGCACCCGATGGTGGCTCGCCACCCGGATGGCCTCTTGTGGCTCCGGCGCCACGAAGGGCTCGGTCCGGTCCGCCCAGATGCTGACGTAGAGCGGCAACCGCCCCTCCCGCTGGAAGGCGGTCTGGATCAGCAGGCTGCTCCCGCGTCGTTCGGCGCCTTCGAGCGCCTCCGGCGTCTGCAGGTAGCCGACGACCGGGCCCGAACGGCCCGCGTTGACCCGCGTCTGGAAATCGTTCGGCTCCCAGACCCAGGTGCCGCCCTCTTCTTCGGTCGGCTCCTCCGCCTCCCCCTCCGCGACCACGGGCTCTTCCGGTGTCGGCTCCGCTACCGCGGGCTCCGGACTCACCGGTGCCGGACCAGCGCTCGGCCCACACGCCAGCGCGAGCACCATCCACCCCAGCCACCCACGCATCAGCGCGGCCAGGCGAGGAGGATGACGACCGCGACGCTGTTCGGCGGCGTGTCTGGGCGAGTGCCCTGAGCCACGCCGATGCCGATGTAGGCGATCTCCGGATCGAAGGTCGGCTCGAGGCGTGACGCCTCGCCGATGGTGTTCACGATGGTCATGAGTCCCCCAACTCTGCTGAACGCGATCGCGAACTCCCGAAGGCCCGCGCTCGCGTCGTCCACGGTGTCTTGCCGGCTCTGGTCCGGGTTTGCGAAGTAGGCCTGCGCGGCGTTGCCGGCCGCCTCCATCAAGTTCGGGTCCGCCTCGAGCTCCCCGGCTCCACGAGCGCGGCGCCCTTCGTTGATCATCGCGACCAAGCGGTTCGGCGCATCGCTGAGGTCCTGCGCGCGGTTCATGCGCACGAAGACCTCGGTCGCCAGGAAGGCGCGGCGATCGCCCTCGGGCTCGTTCACGACGCCGAGCCCCACGTGTGTCACGTCCGGGTTCAAGAGGTTCGCGCGATGGCCAGGGCTCGCCATCAGCCCGCGATGGATCTCCGCGGCGCCATAGCCGCGACCGATGTTCTCGAGCACGAGCCCCGTCTGGATCCCGGCCTGCGCAGTGCGCTCGGCCGCCCCGCCCGTCGTCGGCGACGCGTGTCCGACGAACTGGTTGTCGCGCATGTCCACGCTGTGCAGCCGCGCGACCTCGTCGAGCGAGTCCATGCGCGCCACCGGCGGAGCGCCGGCTTCGGCGCGCTCACGATTGATCGCCTCGAGCAGCGCGGCCTCGACCGCGTCGTCGTCGCCAGCCTCACCCGGGCCCGCGTCGCCAGCGAGCGCGATCTCGTCGGGCGCATCGACGCCCACGTAGATCGGGAAGTTCGCGACCACGGTGTCGCCCTCGGTGCCCTTCGCCAGCAGCTCCACACGGTACTCGCCCGACTCGCTCGCTGGCAGGTTCATCTGGAAGCTCGGGCCAGACCCCGCCGGAATCCGCTCGGTGCGACCATCCGGTCGAGTGATCACGAAGGTCGGCCGTGAGAGCCCTGCGCTCAGCTCGCCCTGGAGCCGCAACGGGCCCGCAGCCTGCTGACGCGCGAGCGGGGTCATCGTGAGCCCGCGCCGCGAGAGCGCGACGACCACGAGGTTCAACCCATCGCGCTCGGCGACGCTCGCACCCCAGTGGGTGTAGCGCTGACGGGCGAGGAACTGCCGGACCGAGTCTCGGACGCCGCTCTCGAGCCCTTCGACGGTTGGGTTACCCAGCACCAAGAGGTGCGGCACTGCTTCCACGATCCCGAGGTGGCGCGCGAAGAAGTCCGTGACCTCGTTGGGTGGTGGCCGGCCGCCTTCACCGAGCTTGCCAGCGACCCAGCTCGCCAGGGTGGCGAGGCGGGCGTCGCCCACGATCGGATCGCTCGAGGCGCTGCTTCCGGAGAGGACACCCCGTTCGATGGCCGCGGCCGCTTCGGCCGGACCGGAGACGAAGGCCCCGGCGCTCGGATCGGTGCGATACGTGCTCTCGGCGGGACCGGGAGCCTCGACCGTCTCACCGACGCCTTCGCCAGAGAGGGTGCCGCCACCCTTCGGGCCGCACGCGAGCAGGAGGAGCGCGAAGGGAAGCGCGCGAGTCAGAGAGCCCATGGGTCGACCACCTCGGAAGGAACGTGGGGCCCACGCATCATCGTGGGTGCGGTCTCCATCTCGGTCGTCTCCTCGGCCATCGTGGTAGTCGTCGTCGTGCGGCGCCGCCGGCGGCGGCTCGAAGAGGCGGCGACCTCTGGCTCCAGGACGATGTCCAGCCGCTCGGGCGAGCTCGGCGTCAGGCTCACCACCTGGGTCTCGTAGCCACGGCGCCGGACCTCGAACATCAGCTGCCCTTGATCCGGTCGGTCGATCTCGAGCGGCGTGTTGCCGATGATCGCACCGTCCAGGAGCACGAGCGCCCCGGCGGGGTCGCTCGCGAGCGTGAAGGGCGGCACCTCGGGCTCGGTCTCGTCCACCGTCTCTTCGGGCTCGGCGGGTTCCTCCGGCTCGACGACCTCGGCCGGTGGAGACCCGGCTTGCGAGTGGCCCGTGGTCAGCGACTGAGTGGTGGGTTCGTTGCCATCCTGGAGGGCGAGCCACGCGCCGACGCCACCGCCGACGGCCAAGAGCACCACGAACCCGCCGATGAGGATCAACGGGACCCGGCTCTGGGGCAGCGGCTCCGGCGCCTCGCTCGCATAGCCACCGAGGTGGGCGGGCGGGGTCGCCGCGGCCGAGAGCGGCACCGAGATCTCCTGGCCGGCGCGGAGCTTGTCCACGTCCCCGAGGAGCTCGTCCATCGAGGAGTACCGGTCTTCCGGCTTCTTCGAGAGCGCCTTGAGCACCACCGGCTCGATGTCGCCGAGGTCACCGACCAGCTCGCTCGGCTTCGGCGGCGGGTCGAACATGTGCTTGCCGAGGATCCCCATGAACGTGTCGCCGTCGAAGGGAACCTGGCCCGTGAGCATCTCGAAGAGAATCACGCCGAGCGCGTAGATGTCGGTCCGGGAGTCGACGCTCTGCCCGGCCGCCTGTTCCGGCGACATGTAGTGCGGGGTGCCGAAGATCATCCCCGTACGGGTGAGCTTCGCGTTCGCGCCACCGACCTTCGCGATCCCGAAGTCGAGGATTTTCACGAAGCGGTCGTCGCCGCCCCGACGGATGAGGAAGATGTTGTCCGGCTTCAGGTCGCGGTGGATGATCCCGCGGCCGTGGGCGGCGGCGAGCGCGGCCGCGATCTGCGCGCAGATGTGGAGGACCTCGCTGGTCGGCATCGCGCCACGGCGGATCCGGTCCGTGAGGGGCTCACCATCGAGGTGCTCCATCACGAAGTAGGCGGTGCCGTCCTCGAGCTTCCCGAAGTCACTGATGTCGACGATGTTGGCGTGGCCGATCGCGGTCGAGGACTGCGCTTCGCGCACGAACCGGCGCATGATCTCTTCGTCTCGCGCGATCTCGCCGCGCAGGACCTTCACCGCGAAGCGCTTGTTCAGCGCCGTGTGGGTGGCGAGATAGACGACGCCCATCCCGCCCTCACCGAGGACGGATTCGATCAGGTAGCGGCCATCGATGACGGTGCCCACCAGCGGATCGATGGGCACCTCCTTCTGGTCGGTGACCTCTTGAAGGGGCTGCCCGTCGTGAGGGCAGAAGCGCATCTCGTTCGTGAAGCGCGTGCCGCAGACAGAGCAGTAGTGCATCCGACCTCGATCCTAGCCGATCGCCACCGTGGGCGAACAGGGAGTGAGGGCAGAGAAGCGATTCACGGGACGAATGGCGGCCGCCCTCGCAGGCGGCCTGGCTGGCTGGAGTTGGAGACTCAGTCGGGAAGCCCGGTGCCGCAGTTGGCGCAGAACTTCCCGCCCGGGCCGTTCTGAGAGCCACACGAGGGGCAGAACTTTGGCTTCGGGGTGAGCGAATTGCCGCACTCGGCGCAGAATTTCCCAGGCGGCACCGCGGCGTTACAGCCGGGACACTGGACCTTGCCGCCGCCCGCAGCCACCTGCTGGGGGGGAGGTTGCTGCTGGGGAGGCTGACCGCCGCCCTGCATCGCCTGCCCGAACGCCTGCGCCATGCCGAAGCCAGCGCCGAGGCCCGCGCCCTGCATCATGGCGCCGCCGCCGCCTTCGCCGCCGCCCTTGGCCATTCCCTGGCCGGCGCCGATCATGGCCTTGCCGGCCGCCATCTTGCCGAAGTCGCCGCCGGCCATGCCGGTGTAGCGCTGGTCCTGCTGGAACTCCTGGTCGAGCTCGAACTGGCGCTGCTGCGCTTCCGCCTGGGCCTGAGCGATGCCGATCTTGGCGATGCGCGCCTGGCGCTTGGCGGCGCCGATCTCGGACTGCGCTTGCTTGAGGGTCTCGAGATCGTCGTCCGACAGGTTGATGTTGAAGTCACCGACCTGGAGGATCCGGATGCCGATGTTCTCGAGGTCGGGCGCGGACTGCTCCATCGCGGCCTTGAGCTGGCTCTGCAGGGGCATGAGCTGGAGCATGCTCTTGCCCTCGGTCACGCAGACCTGGCCGACGACGGTCTTCACCGCGCTGCGGAAGGTGTCTTGCACCCACTTCATGACCGACTCGTTGGTGGGTGAGACACCCATGCCGACGTAGTTCACGATGAAGCGAGCGGGCTCGACGATCTGGAACGAGAAGGTGCCGAAGATGCGCGGCGTCACCATCTCGCCGAGCATCGGGTCCTCCATGTAGCCGAGCTCACCGCCGAAGCGCTGGTTGTACATCGGCTTCATCGTCACGAAGTAGAGGTCCGTGACGAAGATGTTCCCGCCGGTGACCTTGTCGATCAGCTGGCCGAGGAAGGGGATGTTCTGCGAGTCGAGCTGGTGTCGCTGGCCGACGCCCGCGGTCCGCATCGTGCCGACCACGGAACCGTCTCGGAAGAAGACCGCGGCTTCGTCAGCGTCGACGGTGAGCTGGGCATACATCGGAATCGTCTGTTCCGGATGCTTGTAGATGATCAGCTCTTTCTTCTCGTCCGGACGATGGATCAGCATCTCCTGGACGCCGTCCTTGACGAAATCGAACACTCTGCCCAACACCATGCGCGTACTCCTCCTAACGAGTGGAGGAGGCATCATAAGAGGTCGAGCCGCCGATGGCTACGGCGGACTCGGACCAAGGGGCTGGAATCCCGTGTGCCCTCCTCGGTCGGGGCTACTTGCTCTTGCCGATACGCTTGCCGAGCACGCTGAAGACCGTGACGGCGCCCAGGATCAGCACGAGGAGCCAGCCGATCCACAGGAAGAGATCCGGCATCCCGCTCTCGGCGATCTCAGCGGCCTCGCCGCCCTCGCCCTCGTCGTCGCCGAAGCCGGCACCGGCGCCCTCCGCGGCACCCGCGGGGCGGGCCCGACCGGCGCTCTCGCCGCCGGCGGCGCTTCCGCTGCCGGCCGCGCCCATGCCCATTCCGCTGGCGCCACTCTCCGGGCCGGCCTGGCGGCCTTCGGTGATGGCCATCGCCGTGGCCGAGCCCGCCGAGTCGCCGCTCGCGACCGCGACCCCACCACCACCACGGCTTTCCATGCCGGTGACGCTCTGGGTGGCCTGATCGACTCGGCTGCCCACCGAGCTGCCGAACGTCTGCCACAGGAGGAGCGCGGTGATCGCCACGATCACCAGGATCAGGATGTATTCGACGGTGGAGAGCCCACGCGTGTCGTCGCGAAGCGCCCGCATGGCGGCGAGAGTACACGCATCTTCGGAGCGCCGGGAACATGGCGACGTCGGCTGGTGTCGGGTCATGCTGTGAACGCCGTGCGCTCCTTCGCCCTGCTCCTGGCCCTCTGCGTGCCCGCCCTCGCGGCGGCCCAGTCGGACGATCCGGCCGCGGAGCTGCTGCCGGAGGGGATGCCCGACGATCCGATCGGCACGGGCGACACCCACACGCTGCGGGACGTGCCCACCGAGCCGGAGCGTCCGCCCATCGACCCGCACGAGCCGCCCCGCGCACCGGACGTCGACGTCGACTCCGGCGCCGTCGTGAGCGCCATCCCGGGCGTGCGCGAGGTCGACCATCGCGTGGATCTGACCCTGGCCGACGGACGCCTCTCCGCCGACGTCGCCATGCGCTTCATCAGCCGGGCCCAGCACCACGCGGAGGTGCGCTACCGACTCGCCGTGCCTCCAGGCACCCGCGCCGGCGCGCTCGAGGTCTGCCTGGAAGACCGCTGTCGCCGAGGCGCGCCCGATGGCACGGCGAGCTACGACGACGCCGTGCGCGCCCGGCCGACCACCCCGACCGAGTCGCTGACGCCGGTGGCCGACGTCCGCACCGTGCGAGACGAGCGCGGCACGGCGCTGATCGTGCGAGCCGCCCCGGTCATCGAGGGTCAAACCCTCGAGATTCGAGTGAGCTACGTCGCCGAGGCCCACACCCATGGCGGGATCACCCACCTCGAGCTGCCGGCCCGCGGTCGGGATCCGCGCGCGGCGCCTGCCCATGTGACTTTCCAGACCGACGAGCTCCTGGCCCCCGCGGTCGACGGTCGGCCCGCCCACTCTCGGGAGAGCGGGCACCACGACATCGAGCCCTGGGAGCCCGTGACGGTGAGCGCGACGCACCGCAGCGGCGGAGGCGCCCAGGTGGACCTCGAGCGCTTCCGCTGCGGCGACGCCACCTGTTACCGGATGCACGCGGTCGCGGGCCCGAGCGGTCCGCGACGTGAGCGGGTGGTGCTCCTGCTCGACGCGTCACCCTCGATGCTCGGCCCGGCGCGCGGCCGGATGGGCGCGGCGCTCGCGGCGCTGCTGGGGACGATGCACCGGGACACGCAGGTCCGTGCGTTCGCCTTCGCCGGTCAGGCGCAGTCGCTCATGGAGGAATGGCGAACGCCCGACGAGGTCCCGCTGGCGACCCTCGGCCGGGCGAGCGCCCTCGAGCTCGGGGCAGCGACGCGCTTCGAGTCGGCCTGGCGACGGCTTCAGCTCCACCGCGGCGACCACGTGATCGTGGTGGGCGACGGTGGGCTCACCGAGAGTCGCGACGGACTCGCCGCGGCGGAAGCGGCGCGCGCGGCGGGCGTGCGGGTGAGCGTGCTCAACCTCGCCGACCGCAGCACGAAGCCCGCGCTCCGGCAGGTCGTCGAGCGCACCGGGGGCGTGGTGGTGCACGCCGGCGCGGAAGCCCAGCTCGCCAGTCGCGCTCGGACGAGCGCGCGGCTCGAAGAGAAGGTCGCGGCGCTCTCCGCGCGGACCGCCGCGCGGACCGTCCGCATCACCCGCCCGGGCATGGACGATTTGGAGCTCGGCTCGCTCCTGGCGGGTGAGGGCATGCACTGGTCGGGGCTCGCGCCTCGCGGAACCCAGGTCGTCGTCGGCAGCGTTCGGCGACCGCGCCGGGGGCCGGCGCCCGACTCGATGCTCGGCCGAGCGCTCGCGTCGATGGCGCGTGGCGACGCGGGGCACTTGGCGGCGGTGGTCGCCGAGGACCGGAGCCGGCCGAGCCTGTGCGAGGACTCGGGCCTGGCCACCCGCGCCAGCGGAGTGAGCACCGACGACGACCCCGTCGTGCTGGCGGAGGCTCGAATGTGCTCGGCGCCCCCGCAGCCAGCGCCGGCCGAGGCGAGCTCCAACCTCGGCCGAGGCGTGCCAGCGGAGACGGTGCTCTCGATGCTTCGCGGGCGGATCATCCCCGCCGCGCGCCGGTGCTTCCGCATCGACCGCGCCGGCCGTGGGGACTACTCGGTCCGAGCCGTCTTCGAGCTGGAGCTGGCCGATCGCGAGGTCTCCGGCGCCGAGGTCGAAGGCGAGATCTCCGACCGGCTGCGCAGCTGTCTGATGTCGACCCTCGAGGCACTCGACGTGCCGGCGTTCCGCGGCTCGGTCCTGGTCCGCTACCCGCTCTATACCGAGCGGCACCCGCCCCCGCCGACGATCGAGCTCCGTGACGACGTGGCCGCGCCGGTCGACCGGCTGCTGGGCGACGATCGGGACCGGCCCATCGCCGACCCTCCCCTCTGACGTCCTGAGCGCACAGCCCGAGTTTGGGGCTAGACTCGCGCCGTGGACGTACGCCTGCTGCTGATCGAGATCGCCGAGAAGTTCGGCCTCGTCGCGACCGCCGCGCTGGTGTGCGTGCTGGTGCCGCCGCTCCGGAACCGTTTGCTCGGTGTGGGCGGCAAGCCCCGCGATGGCTTCGCCGTCTTCCTGCTGGGCTTCCTCCTCGCGATGTGGGGGGCGAAGATGGGCGAGCGCTGGATGGGCGTCCTCGTGAACGTCCACGGCATCGGCATCCTCATCGGCGCGGTCCTGGGCGGCACGCGGGTGGGCTTCTTCACCGGTGTCCTCGGCGGGCTCTTCCTGACCTTCCGCGTGGACCCGACGCTGGGCTGGGTCGGGGTCGCAGCCTCCACCATCGACGGGACGCTCGCCGGATGGATCGCCGAGAAGCGCCCGATGGCGTTCCAGGGCGGCCGGACGTTCCCGACCGCCATGGCGCTGCAGATCGTGCGCTTCGGCTTCGTCGCCGGCTTGCTCGCGCTGGTCGATCCAGCGGGCGCCGGGGTGTGGGTCGCCGGTTGGCCAGCGCACCTGGTGCAGCTGGCGGGCATCGCGGCGGGCGCGACCTTCTTCGTAGTCATGGCGCGCATCGTCCTCGCCCGTGAGGAGGGTGCGGTCGCGCTGGTCGAGGCCCGCGCGGCTGCCGACCACCTGGCGCTCGAGGCGCTCCGTCGACGGCTGGAGCCCCACTTCCTCTTCAACGCGCTGAACACCTTGCGGGCGACGATTCGGCACGATCCGCACAAGGCGCGCGAGCTGGTCTCGGATCTCTCGGACCTCTACCGCTATCTGCTCAATCACCCGGAGGACGCGCCGGTCCACAGCGAGGTCGAGCACGCATGCGCGTATCTGGCGATCGAGCGGGCGCGGCTCGGCGAGGGGCGGTTGCGGGTGGAGACCGACATCGCGGAGGAGACCCGCGACAAGCGAGTGCCGGCGCTCCTCCTCCAGCCGCTGGTCGAGAACGCGGTGAAGCACGGCGTGGGGGCCCACGCCGGTGAGGGCGTGGTGCGCGTGATCGCACGGCGCGATGGCGGTACGCTCCGGCTCGAAGTGGAAGACGAGAGCCAGGGTGAGCACGTGGGGACGATCGAGGCCGGGACCGGCATCGCGCTCCAGACCTTGCGCGAACGCCTGGCCAAGCGCTTCGGCGAGCAAGCGTCGCTGCAGCTCGAGCCTCGGGAGCATGGGATGTGCGCTCGGGTCACCCTCCCCTGGCAGGCATTGGACGAAGAGAGGGACGCTGCATGAGGAAGGTCCGCGCCGTGGTGGTGGACGACGAACCGCTCGCCCGGGACGAGCTCGGGTTCATGCTCGGAGAGCTGGGGGTCGACGTGATCGGCGAGGCCGCCAACGCCAGCGCCGCGCTCGAGGTGGTCGACGAGATGGAGCCGGACGTGGTCTTCGCGGACCTGCGCATGCCGGGTCCGGATGGCATCGCCCTGGCCGAGGCGCTCAAGAAGCGGCGGCCCGAGCAGACCGTGGTGGTGGTCAGCGCCCACGACGATGGCGCGATCCGAGCCTTCGAAGCGGAGGTGCTCGACTACCTCACGAAGCCGGTCCGAATGGACCGGCTCGAGGCGTGCCTCGAGCGCGTGAGGGCGCAGCTGAAGCCCAAGAAGAAGGCCGCCGAGGAGCCCCTCGACCGCCTCGCGGTGAAACGCAAAGGCGGCTACGTGGTCGTCGACATCGACGATGTCATCTATTTCCAGGTGAAGGACGAGCTCGTCTGGGCGGTCACCCAGGACGATCGCTTCGCGCTCGACTTGACCCTGGCCGCCGTCAGCCGTCGCGTGTCGGAGGATGACTTCTTCCGGTCACACCGCGGCTGCCTGGTGCGGGTGTCGGCCATCAAGACGATCGAGCCTAGCGGCACCGGTACCTACGAGCTCCTGCTCGAGCACCCGGACGAGCCCCGCGTGCCTCTCGCTCGCGAGCGTGTGCGGCGACTGCGCGAGCGCATCCCCTTCGCGGGGTAGCCGGCTCAGAACTGGATGCTGCAGGCGATCCTGTCGAGCGGCATGAGCCTCAGCGGCACGCGGCGGTCACACTCGCGAAGCGCCTCGAAGAACGCGGCCGAGGCGGCCTCGAGCACCGGGTCGGTGAACCCATAGCGAACCTCGAGCAAGCTGCGCACGGCCGGTGCCTCGTAGAACATCCGGCGCGCCATCTCCTGGCGGAAGACATCGGTCGGGCTCATCCACTCCGCGAACGGCACCGGGGCGTCGTGGCCCGAGGGTGGGTCGATGCGCAGTCGTTGCGGCGCGTGCCGCACCGGGATCTGACCGAAGACGTGGTGCTCGACCGAGTGCCACACCGACGCCCCGTGGACGAAGCCGGCGAGCGCGCGCGCCAGGGTCTCGCTGTCTTCGAGCGCCGCCGCGTCGGGGAAGCCCGGCAGCAAGGACGCGAGCGCGTCGCCCCAGCGAGCGACGCCCCGGTCGTAGGGAGCGACCCGAGCGGCGACCGCCCGGCAGAAGTCGAGGACCACCGCGTGGTAGGCGCGGAGGAAGTCGCCATAGGGCCCGGGGAAGGTGGGCGCCGCCATCGGGTAGCGGTAGCCGGGGTAGCCGCTGTTGCCTTCGATCCCCGCGTAGTGGTCGGCGAAGCCCTCGAAGGTCTCCTCGCCCGTCGCGGGAAAGGGCGTGTAGATCTCGCGCTGGTCGTTCCAGGCCACCGAACGGGGGTTCCACCGAACGCCGTAGTTCAGCGGCAGCTGCAGGTAGCTGTGGCCCTCGATGAGCCGGGCGATCGGGTGGTCGTGCGGCAGGACCTCTCGGCTGACGGCGATCACCGAGTCGCCGGGGAAGTGCAGCGACGCATGGACACCGACGACCAACGCCAGCGAGCAGCCCTGCAGGAAGAACGCCCGGGCGCGCGCCCATGACTCACCCTGGCCTGGCTCGAACACCCGACCACGGACGGAGATGGCCACGACCCGCGGCCTCCCACCGTCGAGGGTGAAGAGGCCGACGGTCGGCGCCATCCGGATCCCTGGAAGTGGTGTCTGCCGATCCAGGTGCGAGTGATCGATCTTGTAGACCTGCCCACGCGCGCGGGCCCCGGGGAGGACGTGCGCGAATCGCTCTTCGTCGATCGGATCGAGGGTGGGCACCAGCAGGCGGCTGAAGCAGGTCTCCCAGCAGAGCCGCTCGAGCTCGCGGTCGTCGATCGGCGGGACGACGTCGGTCGTGGCCGCACGAATCGCGGGGGCCGTGCCATGGGTGATCGTGCGAACGTAGCGCGAGACGATCTTCGCCATGAACTCGCGGTAGTCGCTCTCCGGGATCCCGAAGACCGCCGGAGGCATCCGGTCCGGACTGCGCGGGCAGGGGCGTGGCCACATCGATCGGACGTCTTCGGGGACGTAGTCGGTGTGAGACGTCGCGGCCTGCAGCCGCTCGACGAGCAGCGCGCGGAACACGTCCAGGCGCCCGGGTCGCTCGGATGGCTGACCGTCGATCAACGCCCGCTGGAGTGACGCCAGCGCCGCCTTCTCGTGACGGTTCACCCGCTTGAACCCGAGCAGGCCTCCGTCGGCTTCCGCGACCGCGCGAGCCCAACCGAGCACCTGGTCCAGCGACCGGATCTGTCCCTTTGCGGCGCACGCCCCCAGCTCTTCGAGCAGGCCCTCGAACGCGTCGTCGCTCGGTGGGCGCTCGAGCCACTCCTCGAGGCGGCGCATCGCCTCCGGATCCGCGGCGAGCCCCTCGCGAGCGGCCAGCTCGAGGATCAGGGCCCGCTCCCGTGGCTGGACGCGGCCGTCGGACCAGGCGACTCGAATGGCGGGCACCAGGCCGAGGAGCGCGACGTTCGTCGAGGCCGCGTGGACCTCTTCGTAGGACTCGCGCACCAGATCCGGGTCGGTGAGACGCTCGCGGCTCGCGCGGGTCGCTGCCTTGGGGGTCAGGTCCATGCATCCACCCTCGGCGCGCGGACGCGCCACCGACATGGTCAATTGCTCGCGAGGTCCTGACTCCGCCTCGGCGGGGGTCAGAAGTCGAGGCCGGAGCCGATGTAGAGCGCGAGCTCGTGCACCAAGAGGCGCTGATCTTCGCCGAAGAGGAAGACGCCGATGGTCGGGTCGTCGTCGATGGCGCTGGCGAGCGCGATGGCGCCGCTGCCGGCACCGACGCCCGCGGCGTAGCGGAGCGAGATGGTGGTGTGGAAGACCAGCTGGTCGGGGGTTCCGTCGTCGGGGTCGTGGCGAACGCCGACAGGGGTCGCCGTGCTCAACGCGAGGTTACCGCCGTAGTAGTCGAGGAAGCTCTGAAAGGCGCTGTTGCTGCTGGAGACGTTCGCGCGGTCCGTGAAGAAGCCGATGCCGAGGTCCATGGACTCGGTGATGCCGATGCGAGCGCCCGCCCGAACGTTGTAGGTCCAGAGGTACTCCTCGAAGCCGCTGTACGGATGCGCGACGTCGATCTCCGCCGAGAGCGTCAGGTCGCCGGTGACGTAGCCGAGCGCGAAGACCATCCGAGCCGGCGCCGCGACCGGTCGGTCGGAGCGAAACGCGAACGGCGGCTCGTTGCTCGTGCCGACGCTGGTGCCCGTGGGACCGTCGATCGACTCGGTCGCGGTACGGCTGACCGAGAGCTCGTCGGTCAGCCGAAAGCGCGGCCCACGAAGGACCACGCCGGCGTGCACACGGCTGCCGAGCTTCAGGTGCGCGCCGAGCACGAGCTCGAGCCCGAAGCGCCGAGTGTCGACCCGATACTCCTCGGTCGCCGAGGCGCTGGTGGGTCCGGGGGCGTTCATGAAGAGCGAGCTGACCTCTTCGAAGGCGCTCTGCTCGTAGACGAAGAAGAGCGACGCACCGAAGCTGAAGTTGCCGAAGGTGGCCGAGAGACCCGGACCGGCAAAGAGGCGCTGCTGATTGAACTTCAGCGCGCGACCGTAGGTCAGGTCCGTGCCCGCTCCGTCGCTCCAGGTGAGCCGGTTGTCGAGGTCCACCGAGTCCTGCACCTGCACGAAGACACCGACGCCTGCGCGAACTCGACGGCCGAGGCGGCGGGTGTAGCTGAGCGCCGAGGGTACCG
>CAYXAP010000084.1:0-25927 GCA_964462035.1 uncultured Sandaracinus sp. | reverse complement strand
TCAGCCGAGCTGCAACCCGTCCCCTCCACCGGCCTTACCTCGGACCGATCCCCTCGGGGATCCCCTCGGCGCTTACTCGTCTGGGGAGTCGACGATTCCGGTTCAGGAGCCTGAATCAGCTCCCTCCACCTCTCTTACCTCGGACGGATCTTCTTTGACTCGTCTCTGACGGATCCGTCGGTTCGTCACGACTAATTGACTCTCTCAAGCGGAGCATGAATCGGCGGTCCACCTCCTCGTCGGTCAAGAGCGAACCCCCGAATCTTGGACTAGCGAACAGCAAGCCACCAAAGTCTCTCGGTCCGAGCGAAAACGCCGACGCGAACACGGTCAGCGCAACACCAGAAGACAGCTCGTCCAAGCCTTTCTTCTGACAAATTGTGCGTATCAAATCTGACAACACACATCCCTCACTCACCATTCTTCGCAGCTCTTGACCCAAATCTTCACTCATTCCATCACCTAAACACCACCTCAACACCAGAATATGAGCCAGCCCTTCCGGTTGTGGATACGACTTCGACGTTCGACATGCCAAGTCTACCTGCCATCTTTCCGGTAAACGTCTGCCGCGCCGCTTCGGCCAGACTCATACCTTCCCCAGTAAGACGATTGACTGTGGCGAGGTTGTCGCCGTACACCCAGAGCCCTCGCACTCCTGAGATATTCTCACGCCCGAAGTGGTCGACGGCCTTACCGAAAAGTTCTGAGCCGGATATTCGCCCCACCCCTTGGGGAGCTTCGATTGCGGTTGCTAGCACGCCGCCCTCCTCAAGCGACGCAACGATACCATTTCCTTCCAGCGCACCATTGATGAAGGAAAATTCCCCACCTATGCCAAAGGTAGGGCTGCCGCCACGCACATCGCCCAAGAACTGACGGACACGTGGCGCCGCTTGACGAGCGCTCTGACCGACCGCCCTCGCGGCCCTCATGGCCCCAGGGAGGGAGAAGACGAGCAGGCTGAGGTCTGCCGCTGCCATTGCAACTGCGGCGACCAGGCGTGTCTCCCGGGCACGGCTTGCCGCGCTTGAATATGCGTCGCGATGCCCCTCTGGAACAAGCCCTCGGAAGAACTCGAAATTCACCGACATCTGACCATCATCACGCACGGAAACCACACCTTCGTCGATCAGCTCTTGAAAACGTGCGTACTCACGGACTCTGGTGGACTCCAGATCTCGATCTGGCATGGCACCGGCTCGTAGAATGTGAAAATTGGCCGTCTCTACTTGGTCCTCTAGTTGCATTGCAGCCGACGCAACCCGGTGGGCGGTAGCATCGTCGGGGTCGATGGACTGCTCGGCTGCCTGGTCATTGGCGGTTGCTGCTGGGGGAGTAGCGTCCGGGTCAAGCAGCCCCAGCGGGTCGCGCGCCTGCAGCAGATTCCCGCTGATGTAGTGATACGAGTTCCCAAACTCCCCCCCACCCCCCGCATGCACTTGCAGCGGGTCCGGACTCGCCCAGCGCCCCAAGTGCGGCATCAGATACCGCTCACCGAAGTAGACGAGCCCAACCTCGTCGTCCCCCTCCTTCCCCGTGAACCCCACGGGCTCCAACGAAAACTCTCCCATCGGCGTCCGATCCGTCCGCAGCGTCTCCCGCGCCCCGTTCGGGTAGTACGTCGCCTGCTCCACCAGCTGCCCAGAAAACAGGTCGAGCACCGCTGACGTGCTCTGGATCAGGTTGGGCACCGCGTAGGTCAGCCGCGCGTCCCTGGTGAACCCGGTGCCGCCTGCCCCGGGCACGCCGGTGGCCTTCCACGTCAGCCGCGTGCCGGCGACGAGGTACTGAGTCTCGGCGCCGAGGTCGATCGTGCCGCCCATCCCGTCGTCCATGGTGGCGAGGTACTGGAGGCCGTCGTTGAGGAGGCCGCGCCGCTCGAAATCGCCGGGGTACACGTAGAGGGCCGTCCGAGCGGGAAGCAGCGACCCGCTCATGGCGTCGTCGGTCTCTTTGATCACGCGGACGTTCGCGCCGTCGTAGCGGTAGCGCTGGCGGACCTGGAGCTCCCAGTTCTCTAGCCCGTTGCCGCGGTCGTAGCGGCGGGCCTCGGCGAGGCGGTTCAGCTCGTCCCAGCGGTACTGGTAGTGATGCTCGACGTCGCACTGGCAGGAGGCCGCGAGCTCCTGGTCGCGGTAGTCGGGGTCGGTCCCCTCGGGGTCCGGGTCATCGCAGAAGAGCGTGGTCGTGTCGTGGCACTGGCCACGGACGGTCATGCTCAGGACGTTGCCGCTCTCGCCGTACTCGAGGCTGACCCACCCGCCCCGGTCGATACTGGGGTCGGGGGTTGGGGGCGGCGGGTCGGCTACCGGGAGAAGGTTGCTTGCGAAGTAGAGCGCAGAGGGACGCTTGCCGGCCTCGTGGCCGTTGAGGATGTGGGAGCCGAGGGAACGCTCGTAGAAAGCGTTGGCGTCGTCGGTCCACTCGGTCTGGTTGGCGAGCCAGTCGTACTGGTACGTGAAGTTGACCGGGCGCTGGGCCGGGAGAGTCGAGACCATGGGGGCCGGCTTGCGACGCATGGGGTCGGCGGTCTCGTGGTGGGCCTGCTCGGCGCGCCAGTCGGTCGCGGGGCCGGAGGTCGGAGACCACGTGGCCGAGGTCTTGTATCGGTAGTTGACCCCGATCACGCGATAGAGCGCGTCGTGGGTGATGTTCGACTCCCGGGACTCGTAGCGTGGGTCGATGCCGCCTGGGTTGTCGTACGGATGCCCGGTGTTTCGAATCTGGGTGAGGTTGTCGGCCGCGTCCCACACGTAGCGGAAGTCGAACGGGTCCCGAACGGCGTTGATATCGGTCGAGCCGGGTGTCTGGTCGACGAACTCCGCCCGACGAACGAAGTTCGAGCGCCTCGGCCGGAGCCTGATGTCGTAGTAGTTGCTGACGTAGCCGTAGGCCGCGCCGCCGCTGAGGTTGCGAATCCAGAGGAGGCTCGGGAGCCGGGCCTCATTGTAGTTCTGCGTCAGGATGTGATGCTCGGTGCCACCGATCCCGACGTAGAAGTTTCGAGGGAGGCCCAGGTTGTCGTAGGTCAGGCGACCCGTCACCGCGGGGACGGGAGCGGCGCCGAAGTCCGGATCCTCGGGAAGTGTCACGCCGACGGGTCGATCGACGCGGTCGTATTCGCTGGTGCTGATGTAGGTGTGGTTGGTGTCGAAGAAGTGCACCGCCCGAGACGCCACCGGCGCGGGGTCGGGCGTGCCGTCCTCCAGGGTTGGACGAGGGTTCGAGATGGACGTCACGGCCGAAACGGCATCCGGCATGACGACCATCTGCCGCGCGCTCCACACCGGTCGCCCGCGAAGGTCGTAGTCGACAGCGCTGCGCTGGCCACGATCCACGCTGCCGGTCAGCCGACCCACCAAGTGGGCTCCCGAGGGAATGCCGCCCATCGAGGAGATGTAGTGCGGCACCTCGTCGAAGTAGTGACGCACGTCGGGCTCGACACCGGCGGCGGGGCCCTGACCTACGAGGGCGAACGAATCGCCGTCGATCGCGTCCTCGCCGTCCGGCGAGTCACCGGGTTCTTCGCTCTCATCGCACTCGACGTAGTCTTCTGCGACCAGGCGCCCGGCGTGGTCGTAGTAGAAGTTCTGGCCACAGCCTCGCGAGTCGCGGACGGCGATCAGGTCACCGACTCGGTTGAAGAGGTAGCGCCAGCTGTTGCGCGCGGCGAGCTTCGACGGGTCCTGGCTGTCGCTGTCGGGGTCGGTGGCGCCGATGCGGCGACCGGCGGTGTCGTACCAGAAGAAGCGAGCGGTCTCGTGGCCATCCACGGCCGCGACGTGTTCCGCCTGACTGGCGTCCGTGCTCTCGAGTCGCCGAACGCCGAACGCCACACCGTCTGCGCGATACACCGTCTGCAACCGGTAAAACTGGTCGCTGCCGACGCCTGGCACACGATTGTGCAGGACCTGCTCGATGGCGCGACCGTGCCCGTCGACCCGCGAGATGGTCGGTGTGTCCACGAAGTCGGCGGTGCCACTCGCCGCACCCAAGTCATAGTGGTCGAGCGCGTCATACGCGCGCGTCTCCAGCGCGCCATACTCGACGCGGCTCTTCGCACCGTCTCGTTCGGTCGCGAGCACTGGCTGGCCGAACGCGTTGAGAGCCTGCTCGCTGTGGTCGGTGACGGGGATGGCCACTGCCTCGATGGCCGTGGGCGGGTCGGAAGCTAGCCAGTCGGGGTTGTAGGCCTGGTAGGCGGTCCCCCGCGCACTCAGCTCGGACACCCCGGTCTGCTCCCACTGGCGACCGCCCCCGGAGATTCCCGCCTGCCCTCGCGTCAGGGCGGCTCTCGGTCGGCCGAGCCCGTCGACGTAGGACCGGGAGCGAATGAGGTATGCCGAGCACTGCGTGTGGCTGGTGCTCTCGACCATGCTCACGGGGAGCCCCTCGGAGAGCAGGTCGTACTGGAACGTTTGAGTGGGCAGCGACGTGCACCCTTCGCCCGGATGAGCAGGGGGCCGCACGGCGCTCAGGCGCCCGAGGCCGTCATACGCGACGCTGCTGGTCTCGTCGTTCGGGTCGGTCGCCGTCAGCAGTGCGCCGAAACCGCGGTCCCACGTGGCTTCAGTGGAGACCATGCAGAAGTGGCCGTTGCCTTCGGCGCTCGTGTCGCAGTAGTCCCCGCCGTGCTGGTGCACCGCGACCGACTCCGTCATCGGGAGCTGCGCATACGCGTCGTCGTATTCGACCGATGCGTAACGGGCACAGTCCACGCGATCCGTCTCGACATCCGCGCCGGCGCAGGTCTCGAGCGCGCTGCCCCAACCATCGTACGCAGTGGTCGCTTCGAGGGTTTGACTCAGCGGGCTCACGCCGAAGCTCTCGGCACCGAAGCTGTCTCCACCGAACTCGTAAGCGGGCACGAAGGTGGGCCGCTCAGCGAGCTGCTCGGCGCGCACCAGGTCGCCGACCTCGTTGAAGGTGCTGGTGGTGACGCCGAGCCGGCAGCTCGCACCGGCGCAGGCGAAGATGTCGTCGACCACGTGTCCGCTCTTGGTGCGCCAGATCCACGCCGCACCGTTCACGAGCACGGGCTCGCTGACGCTCTCGATGACCTGGTCGGCCGGCATGACCGTCGTCGGGGCGATCCTGCCATGGGCCCTCTGGCGGAGTACCTGGCCCAGGTTGTCGACGGTGTCGGTGGTGCTCTGGATGCGGGCGTAGTCGGCGATCCGAATCGGGACCTCGCGCGTCTCTTCCACGTCCACCGCGCCCGGGATGCCGGTGCTCGTGTCCACGACCTCGGTCTCGACCGCCGGCACCACGATGGAGCCCGCGCCGGGGGCGGCGCCGGTGGTTCCGTAGCGGAGCTCGTCGGTCTGGGAGACGTAGCCGTAGTAGACGCCACGGCCGTCCTCACCGGTCATGAGGTGGCGGATGCGAACGGTGGCGTGGCTGCTCGAGAGGAAGACGCCGAACTCGTCGAAGACTTCGCTGAGCCACTGGCGGCCCTTGAGTGCTTCTCGCGGGTTGTCGGCGAGGCGATCGCTGGCGATCCGCGTGGGTCGCCGACCCTGGCGAAAGTGGGTGCGGGTGATCGCCGTCGGCTGGATGGCGTCGCCGTGAGCGATGGCGTCGGCCGCGCCGAAGCCGCGGAACTCCTGCTCGATGCCCTCGTAGTAGCCGTCGTGGTACGCGAACTCCGTCTGGGTGATGTTTCGCTCGCGGCCGAGCGCGTTGAAGTGGTCGTCGGTCTCGACCTGTCGGACCACCGTGCTGATGACCGGACTCCCGCCACTGCGGTAGACGCAGTCGCCGCGAGCCTGGGCGCCGACGCTGGTGTCGGTCGTGGTGCTGAGCACGCCGTCGCAATCGCCGCTGACCTTGCTCCAGGTGAAGTTCTCGCCGCCGGGGTCACCGTCGGCCGCCGCGAGGTCCTGGATGTAGTCGTCGGCGCTCGAGCCGTAGGTGAGATGGGTGCTGGCGCCGAGGCCGTTGTAGACCTCGTCGAGGAGCCGGGGGCGGAGTCCACCGGCGAGATCGATGTACTGCCACCGCCCCGCGTTGGTGTAGACGATGTCGAGGGTGCCGGAGCCGTCGATGTCGGCGAGGCGGACGTTGGGGCTGAAGCCGGGCGCGGCCGGTGTGGCGATGGTGACGCGCTCGGTGAAGCTCTCGCCGCCCTCGTTAAACCAGACGTCGACGTCACGGAAGCGAACCTGGATGACGTCGGTGGCGCCGTCGCCGTTGACGTCGCTGAGGTAGACGCCGTCGAGCTCGACGTTGAGCTCGACCGGCGGGTTGACCATCCGGATCTCGCGGCCGGTCGCGAAGCCAGCGGGACACTCTGCCGGGCCGAGGCCGAAGACCGGTGCGCCGCTGGCGGTGGTCCCGCGCGCCGGCCAGTAGAGGAGATGGCCACGGCGAAGGCGCACCAGGTCGACGAGTCCGTCGCCGTTCATGTCGGCGGTGCGGAGCTCCGGATCGCTGAAGTCGAGGGGGAGCCCGTCGTGCATCAAGCACGTCTCGTGGGGGTCGTTGCTCAGGTCCCACGACTGGGTGCCGTCGTTCCAGATGGCCTGACCGAACTGGCCCTCGCCGCCCGGCACGCTGCCGAGGTTGAGCCAGGTCTGCATCGAGCGACCGGTCGTCTTGAGGATGTCGATCAGATGGTCGCCATTGACGTCCATCGTCCGGTAGCGCTCCGGTTCGCGGACGAGATCGATGCGCGGGTCGCCGCCCGTGGGCAGGACCACGTCGGCATAGGTGAAGCGCCAGCCCTGCGCGCTCGGCCGGACGCTGCTGCCCACGGCGTCGTCACTCATCCGCGTGGGTGCGAAGAAGCCGTAGCGGTCGCGGCGAGGGAGGTGGAGGAAGTCGCTGCGTCCGTCACCCTCGACGTCCATCGGGACGATGGTCGAGCTGGCGAGGTTCATCGTGCCGCTCAGCCCCGTGGGGAGCCCCACCGGGATGGCGTCGCTGAAAGTGCCCGGGTACGTCGGCACCCCATCGCCTTCGAAGCCGTTGAAGAAGACACCCGCGGCCGGGTTGCCGTCGGGCGTGCGG
Source organism: uncultured Sandaracinus sp. (assembly GCA_964462035.1). GTDB lineage: Bacteria > Myxococcota_A > Polyangia > Polyangiales > Houyiibacteriaceae > UBA1660. The sequence continues at coordinate 18,913 of CAYXAP010000084.1, read as the reverse complement.
TAGCGCGCCGGATCGGTGACGACGAGATCGGGCAGACCGTCGCTGTTCACGTCGAAGAGGTCGGCGCGCGCGGCGTCGGCGCTGACAGCCGGACTCGAAGGGATGTCGTAGACCGTCGACGCGACGCCACCGAAGCCAGGAACAGACCCCGTCGGCGTGTCGGTGTAGCCGAAGGTCATCGCCGGCAACAGACGGCCGACGATGACTTCGCTGTCGATCGCCATCCGCTCGTCGATGTGGCTGAAGACGTTCCACGTGACGCCGTTGCCGCTCTCCTCTGTGTCGGGCCGGCCTTCGACCTGCACGCTGGCGAGCAAGCTGTGGAACGAGTCCACCGAGTCCGCGTAGGTCAGGTGGTAGCGGCGCACGAGCTGCCGGTTGCCGACGCCATCTCCGGCGGCGGTCACCACGATGCGCGTGACCCGCTGGTCTTCGGCGATGCCCCAGCCCGCGGTGTAGCTGGTGAAGATGTCGGTCCGCATCTGGTAGTCCAGATGGACGCGAACGCCGTAGTCGGCGAGGGAGGCGTTGCAGCCGCGGGCGGTGGCCGCGCTGGCGCTGGATGGAGAGGGAGCCCCAGCAAGGCAGCTGTTGGGGCTCAGGTAGAAGATGTCGTCGAGGTAGCGGTTGCCACCTGAGGACGCGCGGTACTGGTAGTAGACCGTGGAGCCGTGCGGGTCGCTCATGCGCGTCAGGAACCAGCCGTAGACCCGGCCAGTCCCGTCCGTGCGCTCGGCATGCAGCGCGGCAGAGGGGTCGAGATCGACCGGGCCTTCGCTGGCGGGCAGGAGGCCGAAGTCGAAGCGCGTGCCGTCCTTGCCCTGCACGACCCAGCTGTCGCCGTCCGGGTGGCGGAAGAAGCGCATGAAGCCGCCCTCGATGCGTGCGCGGTACTGCTGCCAATCGAGCACGTCCGAAGGGACGCTGTCGGTGCCGGCGTAGGCGGGGGTGCCGGGACCGGCATAGCTGTCGACGGTCGCCGCGGTGCCGTTGTCGACCGGGACCAGCTCTTGGCCGCCGTTGTAGAAGAAGCGGTCCTCGCGACCGTGCCACTTCGGACCGTCGACGTAGCGCGGCAGCCCGAGGTCGCTCTGCCGCACGATGAAGGGCACGCTGAGGTTCCAGCCGAAGCCGACGCAGGAGTTGCCGCCGGTCGAGGCGTAGCTGAGGCCGAGGCTCGGCTGGACGCCGTTGCGGCCCGCCGGGAGCGCGATCGGCACGCTGAAGGTGGCGGTGCCGCTCGAGAGCACCGGCGCGAAGCTCTCGCCCATGCCCTCGACCGAGCCTTCGGCGTTGGGTAGCGAAATGCGGCTGGGAGTGACCGCGCTCTTGGCTTCGCCGGTCGGGAGCGCGTAAGTGCTGGCTTCGGGGGCGGGGTTCTCCGTGGGTGCCCCGGAGGGATCGGCGTCGCGCAGGCGCTCTTGCAGCTCGAGCTCTTGCTGGCTCAACGGGCGCTCGACCGAGCCCTCCAGATCGGAGGCGATGTCCTCGGGGAGCTCGACGTCACCGAGTGGCGCCAAGGACCGACGCTCGGGAGCCGGGGCGTCGACCGGTTCCTCGATTGGCTCCTCGTCCTGCGCCTGGGCGTAGGGCGTGCCGAGCGTCAGGAAGACGATGGCGGCGAGAGGGCCCGCGACGAAGGGACCGAGCCGGCGGAAGGTGCGCATCAGATTCATGGGTCAACGTCTCGGTGAGGCCGCACGGCGGCCGGAGCTCTGCGTCAGGGAACGGGCAGGTAGAAGATCCGGAACTGGTCGTCATCGAGGTCGACGGTCCGGAAATAGTGGAACCAAAGGCCCCCAGGTCCCGCGACCACGCCGAAGCCGATCTCGCTCACGTCGAGCTCGGCGCGCATCGTGTCGATGGCCATCGGCACCGGTCGGGTCGCGATGACGTCGGCGCCGCCGAAGACCTCGCCGGTCATGTAGGTGAGCAGGTAGTGGCGGGCGACGCTGCCGTCTCCACCGACGATGCTCTGAAGCGGCGCGACCGTGGCCTCTTCGCCATCGACGATGAACATGGCGGGAGTGGGCATCTCGCCCACATCAAAGCGGCGGGCATAGATGCCCGGGCCCGCCCCACCCTGGACGCGCCAGGTGAGCAGGTAGGAGCCATCCGCCTCTGCGCCGGGGATGGGGTTCGGGGGCGTGAGTGCGGTGACCACCGGCTCGAACACAAAGTCGCCTGTCGTGCTCACCTGTAGGTCACCTCCGTCCATCGCCGAGCCAGTGCTCACGGAGAAGCGACGGAGCTGGATTCGCCGTTCGCCGATGGCTGGGCCCTCGTCGACCCACGTGATGGCGAAGGTGTCCCCCTCACTCGCGACGCGAGGATCCCGCTCGCGGCCCATCGGGTCCGCGGTGGCGCGCCGGTCCGTCGCGTCGAGTGGTGTGCCGCTGGAGCTGAAGCGCCGGTAGTAGACCCCGCCGCTCTGGTCCACGCCGAAGCGGTCGCGGCCGTCGTGCCAGGCAACCACGAAGCCACCCGTGGCGAGGGCCGCGAATGCACCCTGACGCTCGAGGGTGGAGTCCGGGTCGGCGGACGCGCGTCGTTCGGTCCCGACCGCGCCCGCGATGCTGATCAGCCGGAAGACCACATGCCCATCGAAGTCGCGGTATCCCACCAGGAAGCCGCCGCCGGGGAGACCCATGACCACCGGGCGAATGACGCGCTCGGTGTGAATGGAGAAGGAGTCCCCCAGCGGTGCGCCATGGCGGTCGAAGCGGCGACCGCGGAGGTCGGGCATCGAGCCGTCGTAGTTCTCGAAAGACCAGACGACGAGGACCTCACCGGCGCCGTCCACGCCGACCATCGGCGCTTGGTGGTAACCGTTGTGTTCGTAGTTCTCGTCGAGGCCGATGCGGTTGAGCTCGAGGACGGTGGGTTCGCTGCAGTCGGCGGCGCAGAGGTCGTCGCCGCTGGTGTTGCCGTCGTCGCAGCCTTCGGGCGCGGGGTCGGGGCCGCGCTCGAGGTAGGTGTCGCCGCAGCCCCGCATGCTGCAGGTGCCCTCGATGCAGAGACCGTCGGTGGTCTCGTCGAGCGCACAGATGGTTCCCGTGGGGGCGGCGGTGGGGACGCAGGTGAAGGTGTCGTCGCAGGTGTACGTGCTGCAGTCGGTGGGTTCGGGGCAGGTGCAGGTGCCGCCGTCTTCGACCCCCATGTCGAAGCCCCCGTCCCCTGCGACGTCCATGTCCGGACCACCTCCGCCGCCATCGACGGGCGTCGACGAATCCATGGGCGCGCCATCCGGCGCCGGGCCCAGGTCCGCCGACGGTCCGCCGTCCGCGAGCTCGTGAGACTGACCACACTCACACGATGCGATCATCACGCAGCCCGCCAGCACTCGTAGCAAGCGTCGCACTGTCCTAGCGGAAGCGGGTCCAGTACCGGTAGTCGAGCACGAACTGAACGTCCTCGAGCGCCTCGAAGTTCACGATGCCGTCGTCCCAGACGCGCATGACGTAGGTGCCTGCGAGCGGCCGACCTCGGAACTCGCCCCGGGAGTATGGCTCCACGAGGGCGCGGTCGGCGGACGAGAGAGGGTTCGTGAGGTAGCGCTCGGAGGCGAGGCCTCTGGCGTACTCGATCACACCTTCGAAGAGAGGCGCTTCGTACCGCTCCCCCTGATGGTTGATCACGGTGTAGGGACCGACGTGCGCCAGCGAGAAGTTCGCGTACCCGGAGCCGTAACACTCGCTCGGATAGTCGATGCCCTCGCAGAGCCGAAGCTGCGAACCGACGAAGTTCACACCGATGGAATCGACTCGGTAGTTGTAGCTACCCAGCGCGAATCCAGCATCGCGGAGGCGTCCATGTCCATAGAACTCCTCGTTCTCGATCGTGAACGAGCGCTCCCAGTAGCAGAGCAGCTGCGCGTCGTCGGAGTCGCAGTCCGCTCGAACGCCGGACGCACACACGTGGATGCAGTCATAGCGCCACTTCGATCGGAACACGTCGCCGTCGGTGTCCTCACAGACCGCTAGATCGGAGCGCCCCTTGGAGTCCGTATCGACGTAGGCCGTCGGGCGAACCTCGGAGAGAGGGATACGCCCGAAGCGCGCCATGTCTTCGAACTGCATGCCGCCGATGGCGACTTCCTGCGGCCCGACGAGCACGTCCCCCGCCACCGTCGTCGGATCATAGGGGTTCGGCACGAGGGCGATCTCGACCTGCGACCGCCGACTGAGGTCGACCCTCGCGAAGAAGCGGCACCAGTTCATTGAAGGAGAGCAACCATCCGAGTCACCGTGAAGCGTCTCGGGATTCGCCGCGGACAGCCCGTAGCTCTCCCCGTCGACGCGAACCTCCACCGCATGCTCCGGTGAGAGCGGACTGCCCGGGATTTCTCGGCCAAACCACGACACCATGTAGCTGCCGGGCTCCAACCAGCCGAGGTCCTGCGTCCAACGAGTGGTCGTCCTCGCGCTCACCTCCGTGGGGTCTGCGCCGCCGACCTCCGGTCCGAAGCGCACGTGGTGGGGCGTGGCATGGCCGAGCTGCGGCGCGCTGGGCGTGTCGAGGTCCACACTCTCGAAGCTCGGGAGGAAGCGGATGCAATCGCGCGTGGAGTAGACGTCCTGGCCTTCGTCGTCGACATCCATGAAGACGGGCACGCAACTCTCGCCGGCGCCCCATGGCTCGGAGGCCAGGTTTCCGGCGCTCAGGACGAGATTCCGACTGACACCTCCCTCCGGGCAACGGTCGGTCACCGCGAGGATGTCGTCCCGAAGCGAAATGATCGCGCGGTCCGTCCCCTCATGGAACGGGAAGTCCAACCGATAGCTCTCTGCCGTTCGCTCCAGTCGATCGACGTAGTCCCCGATGTACTGGTCCGCGTACGACTCGAGTGTCGAGTCCTCGCCGTCCCGGATCTGCGCCAGGTTCAGACCGGTCATCGTGCAGAGATTCGCTTCCCAGCTTGCCGGGGCCTCCACCAGCGTCATGTCCGATCGGAGGTCCGCGAGCTCGACCCCGAGCCGCTGCTCGAGCGCGAGCTTGGCCAGGTAGGACATCCGCAGTGCGTGTTCCTTCGCCCGCTCGTAGCGAGCCTGGCTGGTGGTGAACCGGCGACGCAGGAGCGTGTTCACCCGAAGCTGCCTGCCGGCGCCGTCACTGCTGTAGAGCATGGCCGTCCCCAGCGACCGCAACGCGGAGTTTCGGAGACCGGAAATCTCGGCGAGCCGTGCCCGGATGTGATGCGCGGACGTGACCATCCCAGTTTCCACGTCCACCAGTACGTCCTGGCTTCGCTGGTAGGTCGCGGAGAACTCGATGAATGCATCGGAGACGTCCAGGCCCAGGATCTGCAAGTCGTTCTCGAGCGTCTTGATCGCGAGCACGATCTGAACCGCAGTGTTGGCGCAGGTGGCAACGGCGGCGCCGACGTTGATCGAGCTTCCGGAACTCTGAGGGCCGGTGCTCACCGTCGGGCTCGCCGCAGAGATGCACGCCGCAATCTGGCTGGAGATCTGAGACGTCAACCCCAGCTTCAGGTTCCGCCGCTGCGCCCCCGCTCGCTCCAAGTGGTTCCTGAGCAATTGGGTGGCGTTGGCGAAGTCACGAATGACCCGGGCGAGCTGAACTCGGTAGTTCCGAAGCGCGATCATCTCGCCGGTCACGTCGCTCACGAGGACCCCGCGCTGCCCTTCGAGAGCCGGGAGCGTTGCCGCACCGAACTCCGCCATGATGCTGTCCACGACGTCCGCGGGCACTCCTCGCATCGCGAGACGCTCCGCGTTGTTCTCGATGAGGCTGGCGCTGCAACTCAGGTACTCCTCGAGCTGGGCGATATCGGCCTGGCCGCTCGCCTCCATCGCCGCAAGTCGTTCGGGGCTGCACGGATCGTTGCTGACTCCACCCGCGCCAGCTGCGAAGTCCAAATCTTCTTCCGAGCTACGACAGGCCAGCTCGAGTCCGTCCATCACGTCGCCGTAGGTGAGCTCGGGCATGATGTTGGCTTCGTTCCAGCTCTTCCAGTACGGGCCGCCGAGGTCGCGCTCGTCGAATCCGCGAACCGCCCTGAACGAGTCTGGCGAGTCGTTGTCGACGTAGTAGCGAAGGATGGCCCGCATCTGGCCACTGCCGGTGCGGGATGCCTCGGGCCCGATGCCATTCCAGAATCGGTTCTGGAGAGTGCGAATCGCACCCGACGGTGCTTCCGCATCCTCCTGCGTGAAGCCAATCGCGAAGAACGGCGCCCGGTTCTGGATCGAGCTGTTCGTTCGCAAGGAGCCGGTGAAGCACGGGGCGAAGAGCCGACCGCACTCCGTGCAGTTGTTGTCGACGAAGCAGGAATCAGGGCAGAGGGCCGGCTCCTGGAACCCCTCTTGGGTGAGGTAGGTCCACAGGTAGCCATGGTTGTTCGCGGTGCAGCCTCCGACGCTGGTCGAAGAACCGCCACCCATGCACACCGTGGTGCAGTCTGACTCCCAGGGATCGCAGGAGCTGGGCACGACACAGTAGCCGAGCCCGGCATAGTCCTCGGTTCGGTTGATGCCATCGAACTCGGTCGCGCGAATCTCGTCCGTCACCACGCCTGCCATCGAACCGGCCCCGAGGCTGTTGCCATGCATGTCGGCGTAGCCGCCGAACTGGGCGCCGAACTCGGTGGCGGACTCGAGTCCGATGAACTCGAACTTCTCGGTCTCCGTCCCATGAAGGACCGCGTGGTAGGGCAGGAGCATGTCCTCCGTGCCACTTCCGGTGATGATGCGCAGGGCCAGCAACGCCCGGCCGATGCGCTGGTTCATGTGCACGCGATCGCGAAGACGGGGAATGGACCCCGACCCGGTTGCCGCGCAGTCCTCCGCAAAGGCGCACGCCAGCGTTGCGGCCCGTGACGTACCGAAGGCCGAGTCGCTGGCACAGGCCCCACCGGAGACCGGGTCCCCGCTCTCGTCTTCGAGGTCTTCGTAGAGTGGCGCGCCACACGGCCACGCGGTGGGCGGAAAGAACAGGTTGTTGGGCGGGTCACCCGTCTGATACCAGAGCCGCCCGTCTCGGGTGGCGCGCCCGTGATCATAGGGGAGCGCCTCCCAAGCGAGGCGTCGTGCCTCGCGGGCGAGCACCTGATCGTCGAACCACGGGCTCCGCAGAAGCGCGCGCTCGGCGAGCTCTTTGTCTTCCCTGCTTCGACCGGGTTCGCGGATCGTCCTCAGCGCGTCGCAAGGAGGGTTGGATGCGCGCTCCTCTCCTTCGCCATCGAGACTGCCCAAGCTACTCGTTCCGAGGGGCTCGAACGTGTCGGTGGCATAGATGCCCAGAGCAGTGGACACCTCGACGGCCTTGAGTGTCCCGCTCGAGTGGGCTTGAGCCTGACCGATGGCCATCGAGAGCTGCGTGTCGCAGTCGACGCCCGACTTGATCACCGGACAGCGGAGGTTCTCCTCCGCAGCCCCAACGCAGGCGTCGCCGGTCTCCGTCTCGTGCCAGAGGCAGAGCGGACTGGAGCCGAGCGCCACCCACGGAACGATGCTCTCGCGTCCCAAGCAGGACAGGAGCTCCTGGGCGCCCGGATCGCCAGACTGGGCGCGTGCCTCGATCGTGGCGAGCGGGTCGTGCACGGGGACGCCTCCGCGACAGACGTAGCCGTACTCCTCGTCGAGGATGACTTCTCCCTCCTCGGAGCAGCCGGTCGACGGAGCGGCGGGCGGCATGCTGGTGAGGAAGTCGATGTCGACGGCACCGCCGCACACATCCTCGAGCTCGCTGGACGCGAGCTCGACGCGACGCTCGATGTCGAGCGCGTTCTCGATGACGGCCTCGCCGAGTCGGTCGGCTTCGTCGGCGGCGGCCCGAGCCAGTAGCAGGTAGTGCCGCCAGGACGACTCGAAGCCGTCCCCGTCGTCGGTGAGCTCGTCCTCGAGAGGCAGCCGCTGGTCCGAGGGGATGCCAGCACAGCTCACCGCCGCACGATCGAGCCTGAACGGATCGGGACGAATGAGCGTGGCGGCCTCGTCCAGCGTGATGGGAACGACGGGCTGCATCGCGCAGACCGGGTCCCCGTCGTCGAGCTTGTGCGGGTACGCGCTTCCGACGATGGGCCGGTGACCGATCGTGACTCCGTTGTCGTCGACCAGACGCTCCACCACGAAGATGGGCTCTCCCGAGTTGGCGACGGTGATGTCCCAGGACCGAACGACGTTGTGGCCCGCCGTCGTCTCGGAGTCCGGGCTCGGCGGACCAAAGTCCGTCACCGAACACGCCGCCCCGTGCAGCGAACCGTTGACCAGACAGCGCAGCTGCTCCTCCCCCACGACCACCGTGAGCTCGTCCTCCGGCCCGGCGTAGCGGACCAGCACCTTGTCGGGCCCGATGGCCGTCGAGCAGAGCTCCAGACGTCCCGACCGGAGCGAGGCCACGGGCTGTGCACCAGCGTCGAAGGTCGCCGTCATGTCGACGCGAACCGGTGCATCCGAGATGCCACTCAGTAGCGGCGAGATCTCGGTCATCAGATCGGCGGCATAGTCGATGGAATGCGCGACACTGAGGAGGGCATAGGCACCCTCGAGCTGTCGATCCGCCCGCTGCGGAACGAAGTAGACCAAGTGGCCATCGAGTCCACGGGTGGCTCGTGCCAGAAGAGCCGCATCGGGAGGCAGGAGGTCGACGGTGCTGGTCGCCGCGAAGCGTCCCGCCGGATATCCGAGCGCCATGACCGAGGTGTTCAGTCCGAGCGTCCGAATCGCGTCGTCGAGCCAGCGACCCGCTTTGGCGAAGTCGCTCTCGGACAGGCCCTCAGCCGAGAGTAGCTGCTGCTTGGTCAGATCGATGTCGGGGGTCGGCAAGCCGTTCTGCGCTCGATAACTCGCGACCACCTCATCCACGATCTTGGACCCGGATTGCGTCAGGTAGAGCGGCTCGATCCCCGCCGACCGAATGTGTTCGAGGGCTAGAGCCTCCTGCGTCGACAGAGAGCCGAGGGAACCGAAGCCGTTGGGGACGTCGTGCAGTCCGTAGTCCTCGAGCCCGCCGAGAAGCACCTGCGCGCCGCGAGCTCGAGAGGTTCGCCCCTCGACCCAAGCGTAGCGCGCAGCGGCGGCCGGCGAGCTGTTGCGCGACCGTTCGGACTCGGCAACCGCGGAGAACGCCCGGGTCACCTCCGCGGCTACGTTTGCCTGGAACTGAGTCGCGTCGAACAGAGTCGACAGCATCATCTCGCCCCGATACTGGACGATCGGGTTCCCTGACGCGTCGGTACCGTTCAGCAGATCCTCGATGGGCTTGGCCTCCGCCAGCAGCTCGCTACCGCAAACGCCATCGAACTTCACGTCAGGCGCGGACACACCGAGCGCGCTGCGAAGGTTCTCCCCGGAGTAGTAGATGGCATGAGATGCCCAGTCCGAAGCGACGTCGAGCAGAGCGGCATCCGCGTCTGCAGACTGGGGCGGCACCACGATGAAGTCCTGCCAGAGCCCGAAGTTCTCCAGGTTCTGATGCCAGACGGACTCGAAGTCCTGAACCTGATGACCGATCGCGTACAGCCGCTCCGCCACGCACTGAGACGCAACCGCTACGCAGAGCGCCTGATCGCAGCTCGACGGATCCTCCGGCTTCCAATTCGGATCCAGAGCTGGGCAGTCCAGAAAGACCTCGCGCTCTCCATCTTTGCCGGCGTAGGACGTCTGCTGACAATGGTGGTAGATGCGTCCGGCGAACTTCTCCGCGCTTTCGAACAGGTTGTCCGAGGAGTCTGCCGCTTCGTCACCGTTGGTATCGATGTCTCTTCGAAGACGAACGAGTCCCAGCGCCTCTCGCGCGATATCGTCCGGATTTCCCTCGCCCACCTCACCATCACAGGAGAGGATCGCGATGGAGGCCATCACCACTACTACGGACCGAATGTTCACAACATCTCCTGCAATTCAGCGGGCCCCAAGGGCCCTTCGTGCGCAGCGAATGGCGCCACGGTCGGTTTGTCCCCAGTCCCTGAATTCGCCTCGAGTGGCGTCTCTCACGGCGATATCTCTCGTATATCGACCGTGGTACGACTCGAAGACACCTCCGCGCAGCTCGAACGGTGGCCCGTCGGAAATGCTTGGATTGATGTCCGGGACACTCGCTGGCGCGTACGGAGCTTCGAGCGAATCGCTCGTCCACTCGAAGTACCACCACAGATTCTGAAGCCCGATGGAGCTCGTGACCGGCGCTCCCAGCAGCCGGCCGTACGGGATGCCGTTACGTGGGGGGAAGGGATAGAAGCTCTCGAGACTGCAACCCCTCGCAATCGGAATCCCGTCACAGATGTCGAACTGGGTTGCCGGGTCGCGCCCCTCCATCCAGGGGAGAGTCGCGGAGGCCCAAGTGCCGAGCGCCGCTCGTTCCCACTCGGCACCCGTGACCAGTCGGCCCCCGTCCCAGCTGCAGAATGCTTCTGCCTGATCGTGGGTTGCCGACCACACGATCACTTCGGGGTCGTCGAAGGAGAGGTCATCGATCTCGACGGCGGGGCCCGAGGCTCGATAGGGCACCTCGAACGGCGTCAGCGGCGAACATTCACCCGCGTCCACGCACTCTTGATATCGCCGCACGGTCACTACAAAGCGGTCCACGTAGAACTCGTCGAGGTAGACCTCGTGCCGAGGACTGCAGCTCGCCGCGGAATCCTCACAGCCCCGCACGAACGTCCCCGCAGGCACACACACCTCTTCGGAGTCGGCTGGCGAGACGCGGCGGGTACCTGGGCACCCGCCACCGCACTCGCTGGGAGTGGATGCCCACGCACATGCAACGCAGGGATAGCGCCGAACGAGCCCGTCGGAGCAACCGTCCTCTAGGGCTGGATCGGTAGCGCTGAAGAGGGCCTCGCCGAGCTTGCACTCCGGGTCCTCGAGGCCCGGCGTCGTCTCCAACCACTCTGACCATGCGCAGTCGGCGCACGTCCTGGTCTCCTCGCCGCAGGCCGCAGTCGGTCGCGACTCGGTAACTCCCTCCACGCACTCGCAGCCGCCGCCGTCTTCGGCAGACGGCAAGCCCAGGTCGCCAGCGCGGGCGTCGCTGGGCGGTAGAGCCCCGTCCGTTGAACCGAGGTCGTCACGATCGTCAGGCTCGATCGAAGCATCGGGTGCCACGACCGAACTCGAGCAAGCAAGGGTCAGGGGAAACAGGATCGCTGCCGCGATCCAAGCGGTCGATGGGGAGAGGCGTCTCATGGGGGAGCCGACCGGGCGCGTAGCCCGATCGAGGTCCCTCTGCCTACCAACCGAACGCCCCTCGCGCTGTGGACGGCAGCGATGAATATCGGCGTCGATCCGCAACCCGGCGGATCAATTCCGCTGGTCGTGGATCAACGCGCGATCAACTCCGAATGGCTCTCGCTCAGCCGGTGTTCTGCAGCCCGCGCGCGATGCCCTTCACCGTGCTGAACAACGCATCCAACCGGTCGCCTTCCGGCCGCCCCTCCGCGCGCCAGGCACGCAGGAGCTCGACCTGCGCGAAGCTCATCGGGTCGATGTACGGATTGCGAAGCCGCAGCGTCCGCCAGAGCCCCTCCTCGCGCTCGAGCAAGTGGTCCGCACCGCGCACCTCGAGGATCAACGACCGCGTCCGATGGTGCTCCTCGGCGATGAGGTCGAAGACGCCGCGGCTGGTCTCGTCGGCGAGGCCGGCGTAGCTCTCGGCGATCTCGAGGTCGGTCTTGGCGAGGACCATCTCGACGTCAGCGAGGAGGGTGTCGAAGAAGGGCCAGTCGGTGGCCAGGCGCTGGACGTCTTCCAGGCTGGTCTGGTCGATCGCGGCCTGCAGCCCGCTGCCGACGCCGAACCAGCCGGGCATGATGTGGCGGCTCTGGTTCCAGGCGAAGACCCACGGAATGGCGCGCAGGTCCTCGAGCCCTGCCTGCTCGCGGCGCTTGCTGGGACGGCTGCCGATGGCCATGCGCTCGATGACGTCGATGGGGGTCGCGGAGCGGAAGTACTGGAGGAAGCGCGGGTCCTCGACGAGCGCTCGGTACGCCTTGCGGCTGGCGCCGGCCATGGTGGTCATGAGCGCGGCTTGGGCGTCGCTCGGCTCGAGCAGGTCGCGCGGGACGCTGCCGCTGGTGCGCTGGAGGACGGCGCCGGTGGCGAGCTCGAGGCTGCGGAGCGCGATGCCGCGCAGGCCGTAGCGGGCGTGGATGATCTCGCCCTGCTCGGTCATGCGGAGGCGACCGCCGACGCTGCCGGCGGGGGCGGCGAGGACGGCCTCGCGAGTCTTGGTGCCGCCGCGGCTGATGGTGCCACCGCGACCGTGGAAGACGGTGAGGCCGATGCCGGCGGCTTCGCAGACCTCGACCAGCGCTGCCTGGCCCTGCTGGAGCGCCCAGCGCGCGGCCATGATGCCGGCGTCCTTGTTGCTGTCGGAGTAGCCGACCATGACCATCTGCTGATCGCCGCGGGCCTTCAGGTGCGCGCGGTAGGTCGGGTCTTCGTAGAGGGTGGTCATGGTCGCGCGGGCGCCGTGCAGGTCGTCGGCGGTCTCGAAGAGCGGCGCGATGTCGAGCGGGATGGTGCCGTCGGGTTTGGCGAGTCCGGCGGCCTTGGCGAGGAGGAGGACGGCGAGGGTGTCGTCGGCGCCGCGGGCCATGCTGATGATGTACGGGCCGACGGCGTGCTCGCTGTAGCTCTGCTGCGCGCGGCCGACGGCTTCGAGGACGGCGAGGGTCTTGCTCAGAGGTTCGCCGGGGTTCGCGGGGGTGGCGACGTCGCCCTTCAGCGCGTCGAGGATCAGGCGCGTGCGCTCGGCGGCGTCGAGGTCGACGAAGTCGTCGCGACCGAGCAGGTCGCCGACGGCCTGCCGGTGGACGAGCGAGTCCTGGCGGATGTCGAGGGTGGCCAGGTGGAAGCCGAAGGTCTCGGCGCGGCGACGCAGGCGACGCACGCGGTAGGCACCGGCTTCGGCCGAGAGGGTCTGCAGCGTCTGTTCGATGGCAACGACGTCGTCGAGGAACTCGCTGGCCTTGGCGTAGCCGCCCTCGGCGCCCACCTGGGTGGCCTCGATGCGGGCCGCCATGAGCAGGCTGAGGTTGCGGTAGGGCATGTCGTCGTAGCGGCCCGGCAGGTCGGCGGCGGCGTTCGGAAGCAGCTCGCGGTAGCGCGCGACCATGTCGGTGATCGTGGCGTCGACCGGGACCTGCTGCACGGACTGGCTCAGGTGATCGGAGAGCGCGCGCAGCTCCTCGGCGTAGCGGTCGAGCACGAGCTTGCGCTGGCGCTGGAGGGTGGCCTCGAAGGTCTCGGCGCCGACGTTCGGGTTGCCGTCCATGTCGCCGCCGACCCAGCTGCCGAAGCGGAGCAGGCCGGTGGGCGCGCGCCAAGGCTCGTGGTCGGGCCAGAGCTCGCGCATGGCGTCCTCGAGCTCTTCGAAGAACGCGGGCACGGCGCGGTAGATCACGGCGACCAGATAGAAGGCGACGTGCTCGACCTCGTCGTGCACGGTCGGGCGACCGCCGTGCTCGCTGGTGGCCCAGGAGCTGGCGACCTCGCCGCGGATGCGGCCGAGGGCGGCGCGGTCCTCGCGCGGGGTCATGCAGGCGCGGTCGAAGCGGTCCACGAGCGCGTAGGCGATGCGCTGCTCCTTGCGGAGGAGCGTGCGGCGGATGGCTTCACTCGGGTGCGCGGTGAAGACGGGCTCGATGCGCATCTTGCCGAGGGCCTCGGTCAGGCGCTCGTGGGTGAAGCCCTTGTCGGCGAGCTCGGTGAGGATGGCGCGCACGCCACCGGGCTGCGGGGTCTCGTCGCGCTCGAAGTCGCGGCGGCGGCGGATGCGGTGCACGCGCTCGGCCATGTTGATGAGGCCGAAGTAGGCGCCGAAGGCGCGGACCACGGTGCGCACGTGGCTCGCCTCGTTGCGGTGGAGGAACGCGGCGAGGCGATCGGCGGCGGTGCGGTCGCCGAGGCGACGCGCGCGGGCGGTGCGGCGAATGGACTCGACGGAGTCGAAGAGCGGTCGGCCCTCCAGGTCCACGAGGAGCTCGCCGAGCATGGCGCCGAGGGTGCGGACGTCGTCGCGGAGGGGCGTGTCGGTGGCGGGGAAGTCGATCGGTTGGCCCATGGGCCAGGGTCTACGGCCGATGGGCGCGTCTCGCCACCGGCGCCCCGTGAACAGGGAAAGAACTCAAGAGCGTCCCTCGGGTGTAGCTCTGCACTCGAGGGACGCTCTTGAGTTCTTTCCTCGTTCACAGGGTTACTCGGCGCAGAGGGGGCCGAGGTAGGTGAGGTCGTGGCTGCGGGGGGTGGCGGAGATGAGGCTGAAGACGGGGTGGCTGTCGTCGAGGTGCGTCTCGAGGGCGGCGACGGTTTCGGCGGGGCTGGCGACGAGGGCGGCGCGGAGTTGGGCGAGCGGGCCGTCCGGGGCGAAAGCGGTCCAGTGGGCTCGGGCACAGGTCCGTCGGTACTCGCAGTGCTCGGCCTCGCTCATGCCGCCGAGGTCGTCGCAGGGAGAATGGTCGGAGTCGAGAAGCTCGTAGTCCTCGGGGCCGATGGTCAGGCTCTCGGTCTCGAAGCGCTCGGTGAGGGCGGCTCGCCACTGATCGACGCCACGTATGGCGAGGGTGCGGCCCACGTCGCACGCGGCGGGGTGCGCGCCGCCATCGGCGCGTGACTGCATGAGCTGCCAGAGGAAGGAGATGGCCATGTCGACGAGCTCGTCGACGTCGCGGTCGGACACGTCCGGCGAGCGCAGCGAGGCAGCGACCTGGTGGAGCATGTCGACGAGGCGCGAGCCCTCTTCGGCCAGGGCGACGGCGATCAGGTCCACGGCGACGGCGAGGTCGGCCGGCGTCGCCACAGCGGCGGCGGACTCGACCGAGTCGGGAAGCGGGGCCCCGTCGTCGTGGCGCGCTTGGTACGCCACGAGGAGCCGAGTGGAGTCGAGAGCGGCCGCCTGCGTGTTGCCTTCGGTGTCTGCACCGCCCGTAGGCTCGGGCTCTGACGCCGGTTCTGGCGAACCGCAGGCGACGAGGGTGATGGCGAAGAGCAGGCGCATGGCCCGAGGATGCGACAGCGAACGAACGAACGACAGCCCCGCTTTACGGTGCGATGGGCTCGACTATGCTCGGGCCCGCATGGACCGCGAACGGCTGCGCTCGTTTCTGAAGGACCCGGGGAAGACCTGGCGGTGGAACCGCGGCGAGGTCGATGGCTACCGCGGGGTCGAGCTGCGGGGCGACACGCTGCGCTGGTTCACGTGGTCGCACGACATCGCCGAGGGCGAGGGCGGCGCGACGGACGAGCACACGCAGTCGGTCGCGGACTTCCTCTCGAGCGGGCCGCCCATCGACGTGCCGCCGAACGTGGTGGCGACGGTGAAGGCCCACCTGGAGCAGCGCGATGGGTGATCGGTTCATCGATCGGCGGCGCAAGCGGCACCTCGAGAAGTGGGGCGTGAAGGAGACGGCGCGCGAGGTGGTCTTCGCACGCACCAGCGACGACTGGGCCATCGCCCTCTCCCGCTACGGCTCGCGCGTCGCGCAGCGCTACCCGGTGATCCTCTGTCACGGGCTCGCCGCCAACCGGCACGCCTGGGACCTCGACGCAGAGCGCTCGCTCGCGCAGCACCTGGTCGAGGCGGGCTTCGACGTCTTCGCGCTCGAGCTCCGCGGCCACGGGCGGAGCGAGAAGCCGCCCTTCGGGAAGAAGAAGTACGCCTGGTCCTTCTTCGACTACGTGCTGAAGGACGGCCCCGCGGCCATCGACGAAGTGCTGCGGACGACCGGCGCCACGAAGGTGCACTGGGTCGGTCACTCGATGGGCGGGATCCTGCTGCTGGCGATGCTGGCGTTCGGGGAGGAGCGCATCGCGAGCGGGACCACCATCGGCTCGTCGCTCGACTACAGCAACACGGGCTCGGCGTTCGAGGGGCTGATCAAGCTCCTGCCGCTCACGCGCTTCCTGAACCCGGTGCCGCTCGGGCCCTTCGCGGCGGCGATGGCGCCTTCGGCGCTGGCCTTCGACAACCCCATCGACCGCTTCAACGTGTACCCGGCGAACGTCGACCGTGGGCTCTACCGGAAGCTGACGGCGGTGGGCTTCCACCCGATCCCGCGCGGTGTCCTGAAAGACCTCGCGGGCGGCTTCCGCAGCGGCGGGCTCTGCCTTCCCGATGGGTCGATGTGCGTGAAGCTTCTGCCGACGTCGGTGCCGGTGTTGTCGGTGGCGGGAACCGAAGACCTGCAGTGCAGCCCGACGGCGGCGCGGCGGCACGGCACGGACCACGCGGTCTTCGGCAAGGTGCACGGGACCGAAGAGGAGTACGGGCACTTCGATCTGATCGTGGGTGACCGCGCTCGCACCGAGGTCTGGCCGACGCTGACCCAGTGGCTCGAAGACCAGGACGACGGCTGACCGCTAGGGAAGCGGGATGCGCTCGTCTTCGTCGCCGGGGACCTTCGGGAAGCGGCTGACGTCGTCCTCGCGCCACTGGCGCTTGGCCTCTTCGATGGCCTCCTTGGTCGAGGAGACGAAGTTCCACTCGATGTGGCGCTCGCCGACGGGCTCGCCACCTACGAGCGCGAGCACGGAGCGCTCGGTCGCGTGCGCGCCGACCGCGCCGGGCTCGAGGACGAGCATGGTGCCGGTGCTCGCGTCTTCACCGCCGCAGTGGACGGCGCCCGAGACGACGTAGAGCGCGCGCTCGGAGACGTGGTCGGGGAGCTCGAGGGTGGTGCCAGCGCCGAGCTCGTAGACCACGTAGAGCAGCTCGGAGGCGGCGCGGACGGGCGACCGATGCTCGCCGAGAGTGCCCGCGACCAGCGTCCACCGGACGCCGTCCATGTCGCCCTTGGGGATGTCGGCGGCGGGGACGTGCTGGAAGAAGGGGTCGGAGTCCTGGGCGTCGTCGGGGAGCGCGACCCACGCCTGCAATCCGTGCATCGGCTTGGGCATGCCCTCGAGGCGCTCGGGGGAGCGCTCCGAATGGACGATGCCGCGACCGGCGTGCATCCAGTTGACCGCGCCCGGCTCGATCTCGAGCGCGGAGCCGAGGCTGTCGCGGTGCATGACCCCACCCTCGAAGAGGTAAGAAATGGTCGCCAGATGGATGTGCGGGTGTGGTCGCACGTCCATGGCCTGGTCGGGGCCGAGGGTCGCCGGGCCGAAGTGGTCGAGGAAGACGAAAGGGCCGACCATCCGACGCTTGGCCGAGGGCAGCACGCGACGGACGTCGAAGCCGCCGAGGTTGCGGGGGCGGCCGTCGATGCGGAGCTGCACTCGGCCTTCGGTGTCCTTGTCGCAGACGGGCTCGTGGGAGGAACGCCAGGTCATGGAACCGAGAGTCGCCGATCGCCGCGCGCCGTAACAGCGATGCGGGCAGGTGTGTTATCTGGCGGGCTCGAACGGGAGCAGCACGATGACGATTACGATGGACGGCAAGGTGGCGATCGTGACCGGCGGCAGCCGGGGGATCGGCAAGGCGATCGCGCAGGAGCTGGCGGCGGCGGGTGCGAAGGTGGTCATCGCCTCGCGGAAGATGCCAGGGCTCGAGGAGGCGAAGGCGGACATCGAGAAGGCCGTGGAGGGCGCGGAGGTGCACCCCATCGCGTGCCACACCGGCTCGGACGAAGCGGTCGAGGAGATGCTCGCCGGGGCCATCGAGCGCTTCGGGCAGGTGGATGCGCTGGTGAACAACGCGGCGACCAACCCGTACTTCGGCCCGCTGATGAACGTGGAATGGGGCGCGTGGAAGAAGACCTTCGAGGTGAACGTCGAGGGCTACTTCCGCTGCGCGCGGGCCGTGGCCAAGCACCTGATGGAGCGGAAGGCGCCGGGGTCGATCGTGAACGTGACCAGCGTGCTCGGTCAGATGGCAGCCCCGCTCCAGGGGGTGTACGGGATGAGCAAGGCGGCGGTCATCTCGCTGACGCAGACCATGGCGGCCGAGCTCGGGCCGCGCGGGGTGCGGAGCAACGCCATCGCGCCGGGGCTGGTGAAGACGCGCTTCGCGCAGGCGCTCACGGGCAACCCGGAGATCAGCCAGATGGTGCTCGATCGGACCACGCTCAAGCGCCTCGGGGAGCCGGAGGACATCGCGGGGGCGGCCCTGTTCTTGGCGAGCGACGCGTCGTCGTACGTGAACGGCCACGTGATGGTGGTCGACGGCGGCTGGACCTCGACTTGAGGGGGCGCTGAGCAGCGCTCGCCTGTGGTAGTCTCGCCCGTCATGGGTGACGACGGCTCGGAGGACGGCGGGGACCAGAAGCGGGAGACTCATCGAGGCTTCGCGACGCCGGGAATCGGGTCGGACGATGGCTTCGACGACAAGACCGTGGCGGACCCGCCGCGGGCTGCGCTCGCGCCCAAGGGTCCCGACGAGAGCGGCGAGCTCTATCTGCCGCCGGGCGCGACCAAGAAGCACGACGACCAACCGCTCGTGGAGATCGAGGTCGTGCACCAGCACGGGCCGGCGCCGCGGATGGAGCAGCCGGCGCAGACGCTGGAGATCTGGACGCAGAACCGGATCTACACGATGGACCCGAGCAACATCTGCGTGGCGGTCACCGACCGGAAGTCGGGGCAGGACGACCTCGACCACCCCTTCCTCGGATTCAAGCTGGTCGGCGGTCAGCACCGCGACGGCGAGACCTTCGAGCTGAGCTACCCCTACCCGCGGCCGGGGACCGAGGCGGTCTTCGAGCATCCCTCGTCGAGCCGGGGGAACTTCTCGCGGACCAGCACGGTGACCCGGGTGGTGCTCCGGATGCACGTGGTGACGGTGGCGCAGCAGCGCGTGGTCCCGACCTGGACCGACATCACGAAGAGCGAGATCCCGCTCCCCCCGAAGTAACTGGGGACGCTCTTAAGCAGTTGAGCCGATCCCGCTCCCCCCGAAGTAGCTGGGGACGCTCTTAAGCAGTTAAGCCGGGGGACGCTCTTGAGCTGGCCAGCAGCTTAAGAGCGTCCCTGCGCTTAACTGCTTAAGAGCGTCCCTGCGCTTAACTGCT
>CAYXAP010000083.1:0-26387 GCA_964462035.1 uncultured Sandaracinus sp. | reverse complement strand
CCGCGAGACCTTCAGCTTTTTGGGGGAGCGAGGAGCGATTCACTCGCGACGAGCGCCGGCAGCCGTCGGAGGACGCAGGGCGAAGCCCGAGGACGCACCGAGCGGCTCCGCCGCGAGACCTTCAGCTTTTTGGGGGAGCGAGGAGCGATTCACTCGCGACGAGCGGGGGGATTTTGAAAAATCCCCCCCAGAAACTAATCGTCGTCGTCGGTGCGCGCCTCCCAGCGCTTGCGCTGGTTCGGCGTGCCGAGACCGTGCTCGAGGAGCCAGTCGACCAAGTCGTCGTCGATGAGGTCGATGACCGTGTCGGAGCGCTCGATCACGGCCGCCGCGATGGCGTCCATGCCGAGGTCCTCTTCCACGTCGAAGTCCGAGTGGATGAGCAGCAGGCCGCGATCGTCGAGGCCCACCTTCACGTCCCAGTAGCGAGCGTTCATCGCCAAGCACCAGAGCAGGAACGACCGGCCGGTCCCGGCGGGCGGGGGCACCGCGGCGCAGACGCGCAGCATCTCCGCGTCGGGATCGTGATCCACCGCGACCGTCACCTCGCCGAACCGTCCATCCACGATCGCTCGAAGTCCATCCGGGGTCAGGGTCACCCCGTCCAGATCCTCTTCCACCCGATCGAAGAGCTCACCCATCAAGTCGCGCATCGCCGCGATGATGGGGCACGGGACCCCACGACGCCAGGGCGGACGCGGCGTCACACAAAGTGTCACACGAACCCCTTGCCATCCGAACACGATGTGATACAAATGCTCTCATGACGGACGACGAGTCCAACGAGACCGAGCCGGAGGACGGCGACGATGGCACCGACGGCGACCCGCCGAAGCGCCGCAAGCGTCGGCCCAAAAAGGACAAAGTGCTCCACACACGCGTGCCCCAGGTGCTCGAGGAAGAGCTGAAAGCGCTTGCGACCTCGTGGCGGGTGCCCGTCTCCAACGTGGTCCGCACCCTTCTCGAAGACGCCATCGACGTGATGAGCGCAGCCGAGAAGCGAGCGCAGTCCGAGCTCCGCAGCCTGACGGACCGGCTCGGGCAAGCGGCTCCACGCCGCCCCACCCCCGCGACTGCCCCGAGCCCTTCGGCGCCGCTCGAGGGCGCCCTCGGCGTCACCGAGCTGACCCTGGTCTCCGACTCCGAATGCGGCGTCACCGGCCAGGCACTGAAGGAAGGCGAGCCCGCCCTCCTCGTGCACTTCTCCGACGGCCGACCACCGCTGGTGGTCTCGCCCGCCTGCCGCGCCCTGCTCGACAAGAGCTGAGCCCACCCATCGACACTTTGCTCTCACGGACGCCCACCGGTGCCCGAACGGAGCCCCTCGCCCACCGAGTCCCTACCCGAATCCGAAAGAAGGAACGCCATGAACCTCACCCACACCCACTCCAACGATCCCAAGAACACCGAAGAGCTGATCGAGGAAGCCGAGAGCGCCGCCGCCGAGCTGGTGGGCACCGTCTTCCACGTCGGCCGCCTCTGGGCGACGCACGGCCTGACCGTCGCGGACCGCACGCTGCAGGCCGCGGCCGACTCGCTGCAGGCCACCGCCAAGACCCTCGCCGACCTCAGCCGGCGAATCGACGGCGAGAGCTCGATCGACGGCTGATCAGACGGCGGCCCAGCCGGTCGCCGTGCGCTCGGCGCGCCCCTGCGCCTCCAGATGGAGCAGGTGCGCCTCGACGCTCAGACGCGCCAAGGGCCACACGGCCTTTGGCGCGTCGTCGTATGCGAGTGGGACGAGCGCGCCGACGGGCCCGGGTGCCTGCTTCAGTGCCGCGTAGACCTTCTCCTCACGCATCCGGCGATGGAGCGCGTAGCGGCGGAAGACCTCCCCGCCGACGAGCAGCCCGCCGTGGGCTGGGAGCACCTTGCGCAGCTCGAGCGACGCCAGCCGTTCGAGCGAGTCGAGATAGAGCCCCATGTCGCCCTCCCCCGGCTCCACGAGGATGGTGCCGACCCCGGCGACCATGTCGCCCACGATGCCGGTCTTCGCCACTTCGTCGATCAGGCACAGATGGCCGGGCGCGTGCCCCGGCGTGTGCATCGCCCGCCAGCGACGCGCGCCCACCTCGACGATCTCGCCGTCTTCCAGGTGCTGAAAGCGCGCGCCTCGAAGCCGGCTCGCGGTCGACGGGTGCGCGAGCACGGGCGCGTCGAGCCGCTCGGCCAGCTCCCCGAGCCCGCCCACGTGGTCGGGGTGGTGGTGGGTCACGAAGATCCGGTCGACACCATCGGCCCAGCGCGCCAGCCGGTCGATCTCCGCCGGGTCCGTCGGGGCCGGCTCCACGAGCACCGCCGGTCGCTCGCCGTCGGTGAGCAGGTACGAGTTCGTGTGCATCGCCGGCAGGAGCGTCGGCGTTCGGAAGGGCGCCATGCGTACGCCGGGCGCGACCTCCCAGTCGGCGACCGGCTGCGTACCGCGCAGTACGCTCACCAGCTCGGGGGCAGCTTCGAGCTCACCCGCCTCGAACTCCGTCAGGAGCCGCGCGGGATCCACGAGCCGCGGGTCACCCCCGTCGGCCGACTCATGGACGAGCGACCAAGGTCCGGCCTCCACGTCACCGACTCGCTCGACGATCACTTCGCCCGGCTCGCTGACGCGTTCCGGGAGCGAGAGGATCGCCGCGCCGTGAGCGCACGGACGCGCGCGGCGTTCGACCACCAGGCGACCGCCATCGGTCGCTGCGACGAAGACGCGCACTACTCCTCGAGCTGCGGGACCCGAGCGGCCTTCGGGATGGCAACCTCGACGCGGTCGCCCTCGAGCCCACGGAAGAGCGACGCTCGCTTGCCGGGGAGGATGGAGGGCGAGCGCCCACCGGGCATGCGCTCGGGGTCCTTCACGAGCCGGAGGCACCCCTTGGTGATCGTCCGTAGGGTCTCGAGCACGCCCTTGCCCTTCACGGCGCTGGCCTCGATCTGCGTGACCCCCTCGGGCACGCCGAGCGCCTCCGCGAGGTGCGCCGTCGTGTGGATGTCCGGCAGGTCGCGCTTGTTGTACTGGACCACCAACGGCATCCGGTCCGGGTCGTCGCCCTGAAGCCGAAGGTTGTCGTAGAGGTTCCGGATCGACTCGACGTTCTGGTCCATGCGGCCGATTTGCGAGTCGACCACGAACACGATCCCATCGACGTGTCGGAGCACGAGCTTGCGGGTCTCGTCGAGCGCGATCTGGCCCGGGACCGTGCACAGGTGAACGCGCACGTCGTAGCCCTTGTACCGGCCGAGATCCATCGGCAGCAGGTCGAAGAAGAGCGTCCGCTCCGACTCCGTGTTCAGGGAGATGAGCTTTCCCCGCCGTTCCGGTTTCGTTTTCGAGTGAATGTACTCGAGGTTCGTGGTCTTCCCGCCGAGGCCTGGTCCGTAGTAGACGACCTTCACATGGAGCTCGCGCCCGGCGTGGTTGACCATCGGCATGGCAGACGTTCGGGGTACACATCTACCGTGCCCCCGTCAATCGAGGTCGAACGCGAAGGCTCGGCCGAACCCACCGGATGGCACCGGCCGGCGCACGCTGCTAACCGGTCCCAGGTGTTGGTTTCCTCCGTGGTTCGCGCGTCTCTGCTGACCCTGGTCCTCGGCCTGGGCGTCGGGGCGTGTGCCTCGAGCGAGCCACCGCCTCCGGCCACGGCAGCCCACTTCGACGCCATCCAGCGGCAGGAGGCGATCCAGGACGAGGTCCGAGTCGCGGTGCTCGAGCCCGCGACGGAGTGCCCGACCGTCTGCAACGGCACAACCCGTGGGTGCGAGGCCGCCGGCCGCATCTGCTCGATCGCGGAGTCGGTCACCGACGCCGACGCCCAGGCGCGCTGTGGCCTCGCCACCGACCGCTGCACGCAGTACCGAACAGCCGCGGCCCGCTGTGAGTGCCCCTGAGGACCCGGCCGCGTCGGCGGCCGAGCTGAACGGGCACCGACCACCGATGCTCCGCGGGGAGGGTTGGCGCGGCCTCCTCTACCCGCTGCTCGCGGTCGCTTTGGTCGTCGTCGCGTTCGATCGCGAAGGCAGCGCCAAAGGCGCCCTCGACCCCGTGGCCCTCGGCCTCCGCGCCCTCGCGATCGCGCTCGCCCTGCGGAGCCTGCCCGCGATGCGGGCACTGGGAAGGCGCCTGGGGCTGGCTTCGAAGGCAGGCGCACACACCCTCCGTCTCGACGCAGACGCCATCGTCTGGACCGGCCCCGCAGGAGAGCGGCGCATCGAGCGCGACGCGCTGGTCCGAGTGCACGTCGGCGATGGTCACCTCGAGCTGCCCCGGGTGTGGTTGGTGCACGAGCCGATCGATGGGGTGGCGCTGACCGGGCTACCGCCGATCTTCGACGCCTCGCCCGAGGCGCTCGGGACGCGGATCGAGCGATGGCGCGGACCGATCGACGAGCCGGAGTCGGTCGACTACCCGAAGCCGGCGCGCGAAGGCAGCAAGGTCTACGACTCGGCGGCCGATGGCAGGGTCGACCCCGGCGTCGCGATCATCCGGCACGGGCTCGGCTGGTTGCGCCGGATGCCTTTCGCGGCGGTGCTGGCCGCGGGAGTGTTTCTCGACGGGGCGTTCCGGACGCCGTCGCTGCAGCTCGGCTACCTCGGTCTGCTCCCGATCGTCGGCGTGGTGGTCTGTACGGCGATCCCACTCGGGTGGGTCCTGGTCGCGCTGAGGCACGTCCGCCCACGGCGGGGTCTGGCGCTCGTCGCGACGCCCGCGGAGATCTTGATGCGCACCCGCGAAGGGATCCTTCGTGCGTCCTGGGAGCACCTCGAGTCCATCTCCATTCGCCGCGAGCCCGCGCTCACGATCCTCGAAGGGTGGACCCAGCGCCGTCGCGTCATCCTGAAGCGTGACGGGGACCGCAACCCGATCCGCTACGACGAGGCCTTCCTCGGCGTGCCGGCCGACGCCGCCGTGGCGCTCTTCGAGTGCTATCGCTCCGGGCTCATCCGAGCCCGCTGATCACTCCTCGCCGGCGCTCGCCGGCACGCCCTCTTCTTCCCAAGGCTCGGGCGGCGGCGGCGGGACCTCCTCGGTCTTCGGGACCACCGCGAGCGCGACCACCCGAGCGTGGCCCAGCATCGGGAAGCGGCGCTCCGGCCCATCCGGTGCGTCGATCCGCAACTCGGAGCAGCCCTCGACCAGCGTGAACGCCTCGCCGCCGATCCGGAACGGCCCCGGCTGGTCGGTACACACGCGGACGACCGCCTGCGCCGGTCCTTCCGGAGCCGCGCGGGCCGGCAAGAGGATCGCCGCGTCGGCGCCCGGTCGACAGCCGTCGTCGTCGCACTCCCACATCCCCTCCCGAGCGCGCTCGGAGCTCACGAGCGCGCCGACCCCGCTGGGTGGACGAAGTGCGCCCGCCTCCGCGAGGAGCGCCACGCCGTTGGGCAGCGGCCGGTCCACGCCGAGGAAGCGACGGATCAGCGGCACTGCCCGCCCGTCGTTCATGTCGATCAGCGCACGGGCCTCCGCCTCACGTGCCGGCAGGTACCGCTCGTTCGAGAGCGAGAGCGCGAGCGCGTCCGCCGCCACGTCACCGCCGATGGCGCCGAGAGCGGTCGCGGCGTCGGGCCGCAGGCGAACGTCCTCGAGCAGGTCGATGAGCAGATCGCGGCTCCGGGCGTCCCGAGCCACCCCCAGCGCCTGCACCGCCGCGCGACGGTCCGCCTCGGCGGCCTCGGTGTCGGCCACGAGCGAACGGAGCGGCGCCGCCACGACCTGGTCGTGCGCGGTGAGGACCACCGCAGCTCGACGGGTCCACTCCGCGTCGGCCGGTTGGGCACGGGCCATCTCCGCCACCCGAGGCGCCAGTCCATCGTCCCCGAGCGCGAGGGCCGCGAGCGCGGCCTCCCGGCGGACCTGCTCGTCCTCGTCGGCTTCGCTCAGACGGGCCAGCGCCGCGAGCGCCGGTCGATGCTCCAGCCGCGCCAGGGCCTGCGCCGCGGCGATGCGAATCGGTGCGCGCCCATCACGAAGCAGCGGCACCACGTCCGGGGCGGCAGACGAGTCACCGAGCTCGGCGCGCGCCAACGCGTCAGGCCAACCGACCTCGCCGGCCATGGCCATGGCCTCGATGCGCGGAATGGAACCCACGAACGCACCGAGGGCAGCGCGCATGGCTTGAGTCCGCTCGGGTTGGTCGGCGGCCACGTCCGCACGCTCGAGCGGGTCCGCCACCAGGTCGTGGAGCCGGCAGCGCCCCTGCGGATCGCAGAGCAGCTTGTGACGGCCATCCGTCGCCATGCGCTCGGTATCGATCGAGGCGAAGGCATACTGCGGCACCTCGATGTCCGCACCGGCCAGGAGCGGTCCGAGGTCGTCGCCGCGCATCCGCGCATCGCGGGGAATGCCGGCGGTCGAGAGGATGGTCGTGGCGATGTCGAGGATCTCGACCGGCCGGTCTACCCGGCCCGCGCTCGCGATGCCCGGCGACGACCAGATCAGCGGCACCCGCACCTGCTCCTCGTAGAGGGTCGAGCCGTGGTACCAGCCGCCGTGGTCGCCGAGCTCCTCGCCGTGGTCGGCGCTGAGGATGACGGTGGCCCCCGGGCGGTGCTCGCGGAAGGTGCGCACGAGGTCGCCGACGGCCGAGTCCGCAGCGGCCACCTCACCCTCGTAACGCTCGATGGTGCCGTCGCCGCGGGCGAACGCCGCGGGCGGGTCGTAGGGCTCGTGTGGCTCGAAGAGGTGCACCCACACGAAGAGCGGGTGCCCGGGCTCCACCTCGCCAAGATAGGCCTGCAGCTGCCCCACCCGATCGGCCGCCGACGCGAACATCGCCTTGCGGTACTCGAAGCCGAAGCCACTCTCCGCGAGGCTCTCGAAGCGTGCCCGGTCCACGAAGAAGATGGCCGGCGGGTAGAACGCCGCGGTGCGGTAGCCGTAGTCGCGCAGCAGCTGCGGCAAGGCGACGGCCGGTGCCATCTGCTGCGGGGAGCGCTCGAGCTCGAGCACCTCGCGCATGAACTTGCCGGTGAGGAGGCTGGTGAGCGCGTAGGACGTGTGGGGCGTGGGGGTGTACGCGTGGTCGAAGACCACGCCTTCCTCGGCGAGCGCGTCCATCGCGGGCGTCAGCCCGCTCTCGCTACCATAGGCGCCCAGCCGGTCGGCGCGCAGCGCATCGACGGTGATGAGCAGGATGTCCTGGTCGCGCAGGTCGATGCCTTCTGCATGGACCGCCTCGCCTTCGGCCGGCGCTTCGGTCTCGGCAACGGCGTCGTCCGGCTCGAACCACAGCCGGTCGAAGCCGGTCATGACCTTCCCGGAGAGCGGAGCCCGAGTCTCGGTCGCGTGCCGCGCGCTCGGCGCGTTCTCGAGTGCAGAGATTGCCAGCACGGCGAGCGCGACTGTGGCCAAGCTCAGCAAGGCCGACGACCAACGAGTGGAGGGAATGGCGTCGAGCCGCTGGAGCGGGAGCTGCGTCCCTGCGGCCGCGGCGAGGGTGATGGCCACGACCCCCAGCCCGAAGTGGAACGCCCCGTAGAGGCGAGAGAGCACCAGCTGGTCGACGGCGAGCGCCGCCAGCGCCCCGAGCATCATCCACCAGGGCACGCCCCACCCCTTTGGCGAGCGGCGGTGACAGAAACGCACGAGCACGATGGCAGCGGCAGCGGCGGCGACGGCGAAGAGAATCACACCCAGCTCGCGCCAGCTCGCGTCGCGGACCCGGCGACCTTCGGTCAGGGCCCAGCCCAGCAGGCCCGCGCCGGCGGCAGCCACCGCGCCGGTCCATCGGCCGATCTGCCGCTCCGGGTCCTCGAAACGCTCCGCCAGCCGCGCGGGGACCTCGCCGAGAACGCGGGCCAATACCACGAGCGCCGGGATGGCGGTCATCGCCACCGCGACGTAGCGAAGCCGCTCGAAGATGCTGAGGAACGCGCTCCAGGAGAATCCGAGAACGAGGGCGACCTCGAAGATGGCGAGCCACAGCCCGGCCACCAGCGGGCGGCGCAGATCGAGCTGGGCGTCGGAGGAGGCAGGCATCGGACAGCGGATCCTACCGGAGTCGCGCCGTCACCGGACGCGACCCGCGGTCACTCCCAGCTGACGTCGACGATCTCGTACTCGCGAATGCCGCCGGGGGTCTTGACCTTGACCTCGTCGCCGACCTCGCGGCCGATGAGCGCCTTGGCGACCGGCGACGTCACGCTGATCGTGCCGTTGTTCACGTCGGCCTCTTCCTGGCCCACGATCCGGTACTTCTTGACCACCTCACCGTCGAGCGACTCGAGCTCGACGTAGGCCCCGAACTTCACTCGGTCCCCGGAGAGCCTGCTGGTGTCGATCACCTCGGCGCGGGCGAGCTTGTCCTCGATCTCCGTGATGCGGGCGTGCACCAGCCCCTGCTTCTCCTTGGCCGCGTGGTACTCGGCGTTCTCCTTCAGGTCGCCGTGTTCCCGCGCGATGCCGATCTCTTGAGAGATCTTGGGCATCTCGGCCTTGAGCCTCACCAGCTCGTCCTTGAGGGCCTGGTGCCCTTCCGGCGTCATCGGTACGCGATCCATCCCTCGGGCTTAGAGAATCCGTCGCCCCGGAGCAAGTCCCGACCTACCGGGGGCGGCGAGGGAGGAGCACGCCGCGCGCGGCGAGCCGTTCGTACTCGGGCCGCCGCGCCCGATGTCGACCCTCGATCATCGGCAGACTCACGAAGACGAACATCACCGTGATGGCCGTCGCGCCGATCGCCCGCCACCACTCGCCCTGGACGGCGACGCCGAAGAGCGCGAGGCCCCACCAGAAGCCCAGCTCGCCGAGGTAGTTCGGGTGCCGCGACCAGGCCCAGAGGCCGGAGTTGAGCACCGGCCCGGCTTCTCCGCCGGCCTTCCGCAACCGGTAATCGTGCAGCTGCCGATCGGCGACCTGCTCGGTGAGGATGGCGATCGCCGTGACGGCAATCGCCAGGACGTCGAGGAGCCCGAACGGCGCCGCGCTGGTCGCGACCGCGTGGACGGGCAGCATGCCGAGGAACACCTGCACCGTCGGAAACACGTGAATGCCCAGCAGGTTCACCACGGGATAGAAGATGCCCGTCTTCGATCGCAGGTCGCGGTAGCGGAAGTCCTCGTGGTGGAGCCCCGGCCACCCACGAGCCCAGCTGTAGGTGAGACGCCAGCCCCACCAGCTCACGAGAGCCGCCACGATGGCGAGCCGGACGACGTTCGCGTCGTCGAGCTGGGGGACGAACCAGTAGCCGACCAGCGCGATCGGCGCGACCGACCAGTAGGCGTCATAGGTGCTGGCGTTCTTCAACAGAAGGCTGAACCCGAAGACGATCACCGTCGCCGCGAGATCGAGCGCGAAGCCGATCGCGAGCGAGGGCTCGAGCTGCCACGACGTCGCGACCTCGACGACGGGCCTCACGAAGGCGTCCAGCTGCGCGAGCCCGACGGCGGCGCCGAGCGTGAACAGGTAGACCGCAGCGACGATGACGAGGTCGCGCCTCTTCGTCGGTGGGCTCACCCCCGGCTCAGCCGTTGTATTCCTGCAGCGACTTCACCGTGGTCAGCGCGTCGGACTCGCGGCGCGCCTCGATGGCAGCCACGGCGGCGGTCGCCGCCGCGATGGTGGTGAAGTAGGGGATGCCGGCGAGCAGCGTCTGGCGGCGGAGCGAGCGGCTGTCGCGAATGGCGGCGGCTCCCTCGGTCGTATTGATGACCATGTCGATGTCGCCGTCGCGGAGCCGGTCGACGATGTGCGGGCGCCCCTGGCTGGCCTTGTTGACCACCTCGGCCGTCACGCCGTTGCGCTCGAGGGCGCGGGCGGTGCCGCGCGTGGCGATGATCTGGAAGCCCTGGTCCACGAGCCGGTGCGCGAGGTCGGCGACCGCCGGCTTGTCCGCGTCACGAACGCTCAGGAAGACCAGACCGCTGTCCGGCACGGTGGCGCCGGCGGCGACCAGCGCCTTGAGGAAGGCGGCGGGGAAGCTGTCCGCGATGCCCATCACCTCGCCGGTGGAGCGCATCTCCGGGCCGAGGATGGTGTCGACGCCGGGGAACTTGTTGAAGGGGAACACCGACTCCTTCACCGCCACGTGCTCGGGCACGACCTCACGGGTGAGGCCCAGGTCGACGAGCTTCTCGCCGGCCATGATCTTCGCGGCGATCTTCGCGAGCGGCACGCCGGTGGCCTTGCTGATGAAGGGCACGGTTCGTGAGGCGCGCGGGTTGACCTCGATGACGTAGACGCGGCTGCCGCGGACGGCGTACTGCACGTTCATCAGGCCCTTCACGCCGAGCTCGAGCGCGAGCGCACGAGTCGCGGAGCGGATGGTGCCGACCACCTCGGGCGGGAGCGCGTGGGCGGGGAGCACCATCGACGAGTCGCCGGAGTGAACACCGGCCTCCTCGATGTGCTGCATGATGCCGCCGATGACGACGCGGTCGCCATCGCTGATGGCGTCGACGTCGACCTCGATCGCGTCCTCGAGGAACTCGTCCACCAGGATGGTCTGAGCGGTCTCGCGGTCCAGGGCCTCGAGCGCCTTGGCCATGTACTCCGCCAGATCGACGCGGGAGTGGACGATCTCCATCGCGCGACCGCCGAGCACGTAGCTCGGGCGGACGACGACCGGGAAGCCGATGCGCTCGGCGACCGCGAAGGCCTGCTCGGCGCTGGTGGCGATGCCGCCCTGCGGCCGGCGCAGATCGAGCTCGGTGAGCAGCGCGTCGAAGCGCTCACGGTCCTCGGCGCGGTCGATGGCGTCGGCGCTGGTGCCGAGGATGGGCACGCCGGCCTGATGGAGCGCGACCGCGAGCCGAAGCGGAGTCTGGCCACCGAACTGCACGATGACGCCGTCGGGCTTCTCTTCCCGGACGATGGCCATCACGTCTTCGAACGTGAGCGGCTCGAAGTAGAGCCGGTCGGAGGTGTCGTAGTCGGTGCTGACGGTCTCCGGGTTGCAGTTGACCATGATGGTCTCGAACCCGAGCTCCTTGAGCGCGAAGGCGGCGTGGACGCAGCAGTAGTCGAACTCGATGCCCTGGCCGATCCGGTTGGGACCACCGCCGAGGATCATCACCTTCTTCTCGTCGGAAGGCTGCGCCTCCGAGTCCCGACCCCACGTCGAGTAGAGGTAGGGCGTCTTGGCGACGAACTCGGCCGCGCAGGTGTCGACCCGCGCGAAGATCGGCTCGACCGAGCCCTCGCGGGCAGCCCGAACGTCGGCCGCCTTCTCACCGCGCAGGTCGGCGATGCGCCGGTCCGTGATGCCGTGCTCCTTGGCCGCGCGGAGCGTCGCTTCGTCGAGCGGACCCTCGTGGTCCTTCACCCGCTGCTCCATGTCGACGATCTGCTTCATCTGAACGAGGAACCAGGGGTCGATGAAGGTCGCCTCGTGGAGCTGGTCGACGGTCAGCCCGACGCGGAAGCCGTCGGCGATGTACCAGAGCCGGTCGGCGAGCGGCGTCTGCACCACCTCGAGGATCGACTCCTGCAGCTCGTCGGTCGTGGCTGCCGGCAGCTGCTGGAGCGGCCGGTGCAGATTCATCGCCTCGCCGGTGTTCTTGAGCCGGCGGAGCTGTGCGGCGAGGTCGCGGTAGTCGATGTCGTCCAGGAAGGAGACGAGGCCGTCGCGCCCCGTCTCGAGGCTGCGGGCCGCCTTCTGGAACGACTCCTTGAAGGTCTTGGCGATCGACATCGCCTCGCCGACCGACTTCATCTGGGTGGTCAGTCGTGGGTCGGCGCCCTTGAACTTCTCGAAGGCGAAGCGCGGCCACTTGGTGACGACGTAGTCGATGGTCGGCTCGAACGCGGCGCTGGTGCCGGTGATGTCGTTCCGCAGCTCGTCGAGCGTGTACCCGACGGCCAGCTTCGCGGCGATCTTGGCGATCGGGTAGCCGGTCGCCTTGGAGGCGAGCGCGCTCGACCGAGAGACGCGCGGGTTCATTTCGATGACGATCAGCTCGCCATCCGCGGGGTTGACGGCGAACTGGATGTTCGAGCCGCCGGTGTCGACGCCGATCTCGGTGATGATCTTCCGGCCCGCGTCGCGCATCCGCTGGTACTCGCGGTCGGTGAGCGTGAGCGCGGGGGCGACGGTCACCGAGTCACCGGTGTGGACACCCATCGGGTCGATGTTCTCGATGGTGCAGATGACCGCGAAGTTGTCCGCCTTGTCGCGGATGACCTCGAGCTCGTATTCCTTCCAGCCCAGGATGCTCTGCTCGACCAGGCACTCGTGGACCGGGCTCTGCTGGTACGCCCAGCGGATCGCGACCTCGAGCTCCTCCATGTTGTAGGCGATGCCGCCGCCGGCGCCGCCCATGGTGAGCGACGGTCGCAGGATGATCGGGAAGCCGATCTCGCGCGCGGTCTCGAGCGCCTGCTCGACCGTGGTGCAGGTGCGCGAAGCGGCGCACTTCAGACCGATCTTCTCCATCGCCTGCTTGAAGAGCTCGCGCTCCTCCGCCTTGCGAATGGCCTCGGTGTTCGCGCCGATGAGCTCGACGCCGTGCTCCGCGAGCACTCCTCGCCGGTCGAGCTCGAGCGCGAGGTTGAGCGCGGTCTGCCCGCCGAGGGTCGGCAGGAGCGCGTCGGGCTTCTCGCGCGCGATGATCGCGGCGACCACGTCGGGGTCGAGCGGCTCGACGTAGGTCCGATCCGCCATCTCGGGATCGGTCATGATGGTGGCCGGGTTGGAGTTGACGAGGACGACCTCGTAGCCCTCTTCCCGCAGGGCCTTGGCTCCCTGGGTCCCGGAGTAGTCGAACTCACAGGCCTGCCCGATCACGATCGGCCCTGACCCGATCAGCAGGACTTTCTCGATGTCGTCGCGACGCGGCATGTACTGTGTGCGCTTTCGGGCTGAGGCTCAGCGTGCCGCCGAGCGACACGCACCTATCAGAGCGATTCCGATCGAGCAAGGACGCTCGCGGAGACGGTCACCCGGTCGACGTCGGCGAACGCCCGGATCGCCCGGTGACGCTTGGGTGCGGCCCCGATCGAGCGGACTAGGCAGAGCCATCCCGAAGCGAATCGAGACGCGCGAGGAGCGATCGTCCGCGGTCCGAAAGCGGCTCGAACGCGACGTTCCGCTCGCTTTCGCCAGTCGCGTGAAGGCGAATCACGAGGTCGGGAGAGCCGAGGGCGTCGCTCAGCGCGAGGCCCCACTCGATGGCCGCGACCCAAGGCGCGACGCCCAGCCGCTCCGCGATGTCCAGGTAGAGCAGCTCGTCCGGATCGCCGAGCCGGTAGAGGTCGGCGTGGAGGAGGGGCAACCGGGTCTCCGGATACTCGTGGACCAGAGCGAAGGTCGGGCTGGTGACCGGGATGGACTCGTCGAGCCCCAGCGCCCGGGCCAAGGCCCGCACGAAGAAGGTCTTCCCCGCGCCGAGATCGCCCTCGAGGAGGAGCACCTCGCCGCCCACCAGGTGAGCGGCGAGCGCTTCGGCGACCGTGACGGTGGCCGCTTCGTTTGGGCAGCGGATCGACTCGAGCACGGTGTGGTCTACCCCATGAGCTACCATCGCGCCCGTGCAGCCTCGCCGGCTACCCTCCCCTCTCGCGGCGGCCCTCGCGCTCGCCCTGGCCACGCCGTCGGCGGCGACGGCGGACCTTCCCGACGAGCCGCCCCCACACCACTACGAGGTGATCGCGACGCTCGATCCCGACGACCACACGATCGTCGGCAGCGTCTCCATCCGCTTCACCAACACCTCCAGCGCGCCGCTGACCGAGCTGCGCTTCCACCTCTACATGAACGCCTTCGAGAGCGAAGAGACCGTGTTCATGAAGGAGAGCCGGAGCTCGCTCCGCGGGGTGGAGGCCGAAGGCGAGGGCTCGATCGAGCTCGAGACCCTTCGCGTCGAGGGTGTCGATCGACTGGGCCGGGCGGACGACGAGCTCGTGGAGAACGACCACACGCAGCTGAGCGTACCGCTGACCGAAGCGATCGAGCCCGGCGAGCAGGTCTCGATCGACGCCACCTTCACGACCTTCCTGCCACCGCTCTTCGCGCGGGCCGGCTACAGCCGCGATTTCCACGTCGGCGCGCAGTTCTTCCCGAAGCTCGCGAAGCTCGAGCCCGACGGCACGTGGGCGAGCTTCCCCTATCACGGCAACGGCGAGTTCTATTCGGACTTCGCGCGCTACGAGCTCGTCGTCGACGTCCCCGAGGGCTGGGTGGTCGGCGCGACGGGCGCGCAGACGTCCGACCGCTCCGAAGGCAGCCGGCGGGTGCTCCGCTTCGAGCAGGCGTGGGTCCACGACACCGTCTTCGTCGCCGCACCGTGGCTCGAAGAGCTCTCGGGGCGCGAAGGCGACGTGGCCATACGAGTGCTCCACCCACCGGGCTACGGGAGCGCCGCCGAGCGCCACCTCGAGGTCACGCGCGCCGGGCTCCGGCACTTCGGCGAGGTGCTCGGCGAGTACCCCTACGCACAGCTGACCGTCATCGTCCCGCCTCGGGGCGCCGAGGGTGGCGCCGGGATGGAGTACCCCACCCTCTTCCTGACCGCCGGTCCGTGGCTCGCGATGCCGCGGCTCCCGTTCCTGGCGCAGGACGAAGTCACCGCCCACGAGCTCGGCCACCAGTGGTTCCAGGGGCTGGTCGCGACCAACGAGGTCGCCCATCCGATGCTCGACGAGGGGCTCACGGAGTGGATCACGGGCGACCTCCTCCACGAGCTCCACGGCCGCGAACGGTCCGGCGTCGACCTGCCCTTCCTTCGGCTCGACGGCTTCGCCATCCGGCGCGCGTGGTCGCTCGGTGACGACGAACCGGCCAGCCCTCCGGCCACGGCGGTGGGCGACTTCCGTTCGTCGATGGACTACGGGCGTTCCGTCTACGCGCGCACCTCGACGGTGCTCGAGACCGTGGCGCGGAGCTGGGGCCGGGAGAAGCTCCGGCGCACGCTCGGCGACTACGCGCGACGCCACCGCTTCTCCCACCCGAGGCCTGCCGATCTCTACGCCAGCTTCGACCGGAGCTACGGCCCGTGGATGGCGGCGCGGGTGCTGCGACCGGCGCTCGAAGAGGGAGAGCTCGCGGCGTTCCGGGTCATGCGTTTCGAACGCGGGGACGACGGCGCCCGCGTCACGGTGCAGCGCGCAGGTACGCTGCCGCTCCCGACCCAGCTGCGCGTGGTACGCGGCGATGGCTCGGTCGAGTGGGTCCCGCTCTCCGGCCGCGCCCGCTTCGACGGAACGCTCGAGGGGGACGTACGGAGCGTGCGGGTCGACGCCGCTCGCAACGGCCTGCTCGACCGCAGCCGACTCGACGACGGTGTGGGAGAGCGCCCGAGCACCGGACTCCTCGCGCGGGCACTGCACTTCGCTCAGTCGCTGCTGGGATGGCTCGGGCCATGAGCGCGACCGACCCGACCCCCTCGAGCGGGACCCTGAGCCTGCGCCCGAGCTTCTGGCCGCGGCCCCCGGCGAGCGACCCCGTGAAGGAGAAGGCCTACCGCCGCTCCGCGTGGCGAGACGCCTGGGAAGCGCGGGGCGCGACCCTGATCGTTCACCTGCTCACCCTGCTCTTGGCTGCGTGGCCGGCGTCGGTGTGGCGTTCGACCATGGCGCGGGCCACCGGCCCCGCACCACTCGCCCAGGACGTGCTCCTCGACGTTCTTCGGGAGGGCGAGTCGCTCGGCCTCGGCGGAGCGGTGCTGGCCTTCGTGTTCGCGGGCATGCTCGCGATGCTCCTGTCGATTCCCGTGCAGCTGGCGTGGATCGCGGCGCTCGCCGGTCGCGAGCGGCGCCAGTGCCTCGAGCTCGCGCTTCGTCGGTGGCCACGGGCCATCGCCGTCACTCTGCTGATCGGCGTGATCGCGGCGGTGGTGCTGGTGCTGGCCTGCCTACCGGCCTACTTCCTCCACACCGGCTACGACGACGAGCCGAACGCGCGGACGCACGATCTGCTCGTCCTGGCCGGGCTGGTGGTGCCCCTGCTGGTGGTGATGACCGCGTCGGCCTGGCTGGACCTCGCCCGCGCCGCGTGCATCCGGCAATCGGTGGGCGAGAGCCTCAAACGGGGATGGTGGGCGCTGAAGGGCTCGAGCGGCACCTACACGTGGGTGACCCTCGCACGGCTGGGGCTCGGCGCACCTCTCCTCATGCTTCCATTGCCGCCCATCGCGCTCTTGATCGTGCTGCAGTCAGCCGCGCTGCTGGCGACGTTCCTCCGATCGCGTTGGTTGGCCGAGGCCTGGCGACACGTCGCTGCGAAGGTCGCCGAAATTCCCTCGGATTCGTGAGCAGCCTCACTGTTCGCATTGGTGACAGCGCCGAAACGAGGGACAACGCGGCCGGGTTGCCCGCATCGACGGGCGCAAGGGTAGGAAAGAAACAGGCGGTACGATGAACAAGCTTACGATCTCTTTGACGATTTTCGCGATGGCTCTCGGTGGCTGCGGTGACGACGACCGCCCCGGCGACGACATCACCATCCCCGACAGCGGCCCCGGCACCGACATGGGCCCCGTGGGCACCGACATGGGTCCGTCCGGCACCGACATGGGGCCGACCGGTCCGCGCGACTGCGAGCAGCCGATCACCGACCTCGTCGAGATCAA
This sequence comes from uncultured Sandaracinus sp., assembly GCA_964462035.1. Classification (GTDB taxonomy): domain Bacteria; phylum Myxococcota_A; class Polyangia; order Polyangiales; family Houyiibacteriaceae; genus UBA1660. Next base: position 9,893 of record CAYXAP010000083.1, on the reverse strand, counting down.
CATGGACCCGATGGTCATGGGCATGCTCCTCCCGCGCTGCGAAGCGGCGACCGAGACCTGCGTGACCGACTGCGCTGACGACCTCGACTGCCAGTCCATGTGCGTGATGAACGACACCACCCCCGGCGTGGACGTCGGCGGCGGCACCGTCCTCGACTGCAACCTCTGCTTCAACTACCAGTTCAACGCCTGCATCTACGACGGCTGCCCCGACCAGTTCGAGGCGCTCCTCTGCTGTGCCGAGGACGCCGGCTGCGCCAACGCCTTCGACTGCCCGGCCTGCAGCACGGAGTTCTCCGCCCTGCAGAGCTGCGCTGGCGGCGTGATCGCCGGCTGCGGCACCTTCCAGTCCGCTTGCTTCGCCGACTGAGCGAACCGGCCTGAAGGCCTGACGGGCACGCACCACTCGGTGCGTGCCCGTTTTCAATTCGACCCGAACCGTTGCGCGGCGACGCCGCGCTTCCCATACACATCGGGATGCGCCACGTGGTCGTCGGAGACGTGCACGGCTGCCGGGCCGAGCTGGAGGCCTTGCTGGAGCTGGTGTCCTTCGATCCGGCTGCCGACATCCTCGCGCCCGTCGGCGATCTCGTCGCAAAGGGCCCCGATTCGCGAGGGGTGGTCCGACTCTGTCGACAGCTGGGCGCGCAGGCGGTCCGCGGCAACCACGACGAGCACTGCCTTCGATGGCTCCGCGCCAAGGAAGCCGGCGAGGCGCTCCCCGAGCTGCGTCCGACCCATCAGCGGGTGGTCGACAGCCTCGACGAGGACGATTGGGCCTACCTTCGTGGGCTCCCGTTGTACCGGCGCTTCGAGGGGCTGCGGGGTGGCGAGGACCTGCTGGTGGTCCACGCCGGGCTCGAGCCCTTCGTCCCCCTCGCCGATCAGAAGCCGAAGTGGTTGATGAACCTGCGCTCGATCGCCGCGAGCGGCGAACCCTCCAAGCGCGCGCACGAGGGCGTGCCCTGGGCGTCGCGCTGGCCCGGTCCCGAGCTCGTGGTCTTCGGCCACGACGCGATCCGCGGCCTCCAGAAACACCCCAACGCGCTCGGCTTGGACACCGGCTGCTGCTATGGCGGTCACCTGACGGCGGCCGTCTTCGCCGACGGTGGCCACGAGCTGGTCCGGGTGCCGGCCGCCCGCGAGTATGCTCCCATCGAATGACCCAGTGAGTGACGTGAAGACCATCGAGCCGAAACCCGGCGACGCCATCCTCGTCTACCTCAACCCCGACGAGCGGGGGCGCCCCAGAGAAGCGGTGGTGGTCGTCGCCAACGACGGCAAGCCTCGGGTCTACCTCAACGAGTGCAAGCACATCCCCATCCCGCTCGACGCGGGCACGGCGCAGCTGCTCGACGAGGAGACCGGTCTCCTCTTCTGCGGCACCCACGGAGCGCTCTACCGCCTCGAGGATGGCTACTGCACCGCGGGTCCCTGCATGGGCGAGACGCTCGACCCCCTCCCCTTCAAGGTGGACGAGGACGGGAACGTGCTGATCGACCCGGACGTCGAGCCCGCCGAGGGCTGAGCGGCTACTTCGCCTGGCGGGCTTCGAAGGCGGCGGGCGCGGAGAGCGGACCGACGTCGGCCCAGGGCAGATCTTCGGAGTGCTTCACGACGGCTGGGCGGCGCGTGAGCACCTCGGCGCCGGTGCGGGTCACCGCGAGGCTGTGCTCGAACTGGGCGCTGAGCTTCCGGTCCGCGGTGAGAACGGTCCAGTCGTCGTCCTGGAGCTCGGTCTCGTAGGTCCCGAGGTTGATCATCGGCTCGATGGTGAAGACCATGCCTTCCTTCATCCGCCGGTTCTTGAGCCCTTCGAAGAGGCCCGCCCGCTTCTCCGGGAGGTAGTGCGGGATCTGCGGCTCCATGTGGAAGTCCTTGCCCACGCCGTGGCCGACGTAGTCCCGGACGACCGAGCAGCCCTGGGCCTCGGCGAACTCCTGGATGGCCGCGCCGATGTCCCAGATTCGGGCGCCGTGCTTCACCTGCTCGATGCCGATCTCCAGTGCCCGCCGCGCGGTCTCGACGACCTTCTTGGCCTCTTCGCTCGGCTCGCCCACGTAGAAGGTCACGCTGGTGTCCCCATGGAAGCCCTTCCGCTTCTCCTTGGGGAAGTAGGTGGTGACGTCGACGTTCACGATGTCGCCGTCCTTCAGCACGTCGTCACCCGGGATACCGTGGCAGATGACGTCGTTGATGCTCGTACAGACGCTCTTGGGGAATCCCTTGTAATTCAGGGGAGCTGGGTAGGCATCGTGCTCCACGCAGAACTGGTGGACCAGCGTGTTGATCTCTTCGGTCGTGATCCCCGGTCGGATGTGATCGCCGACCATCACCAGACAGCGGGCCGCCAGCTGGCAGCTCTCCCGCATCCGGTCGAGCATCTTCGGGGTCATCAGCTCTACGCCCTTGGCCATCCCCTTCGGTACCGCGAGGGGGCGCCCCATGCAAGACCGCGGGGGGCCCGAAGTCCGTTGACGACGGCCCATTCTGCGGCTAACACCCCGCAGAAGATGGCCGACTCCAAGACCAAGTCCGACGCGGACCGCGTCCCGGATTTCACGAACATCCCGATGACCGATGAAGAGCACAAAGCCTTCATGGAGCAGGACGCCAAATGGAGCGGCCCGAAGCTCATCGTCACGGCCTTCGCGACGCTGGCCTTCGCCTTCCTGATCCTCGGTCTCTCGGCCTGGCAGAAGATCGGCCCGAGCTTCGGCGACGGCCGCCCGCCCTCCGAGCAGGGCCCCCTCGAGCACTGACCCCCACCGCGACGACGCGCAACGCGCACGCGTCGAAGCCTCCGCCGCACGAAGCGCTGGCAACGGCGCGCAAACGCGCGCCCGTTTGGGAGGGAGCGAGTCCGAGGCTTAGCCGAGGCGAAGCGGGAGGGTCTTTCGAAGACCCTCCTAAGAAGAAAAGCGCATTCGGCGGAGGATCTCGTCGAGGACCTCGTAGTCGGTGAACTTCACCACCAGCGAGCCTTTCTCGACCGAGACCGGCGCTCCGAGATGCTCGCTGAGGCGGCGCTCGAGATCGCGAACGTTGGCGCTCTTGCCCTCGGGCTGAGCGCCTTTCTTCTTCTTGGACCCCGACCCGGTTCGGGCGCGGCGCTCCACCTCGCGCACGCTGAGCCGCTTCTGGCTCGCCGTCCGAGCGAGCTTGCGCATGGCGTCCACGCTCTCGCAGCTGAGCAACGCGCGACCGTGGCCCTCGCTGAGTTGACCGTGCTCGACCATGTCGAGGACGTCGTCGGGGAGCTTCAGCAGGCGCATCGAGTTGGCGACCGTCGAGCGGTCCTTGCCGACCTTCTGAGCGATGTCTTCCTGGGTGTGCCCGAACTCCTCGCTGAGCCGTTGGAAGGCGCGAGCCGTCTCGATCGGGTTCAGGTCCTCGCGCTGCAGGTTCTCGACCAGCGCTGCCTCGAAGGCCGCCGCGTCCGAGAGCTCCCGAACGAAGATGGGCACCTCTTTCAGGCCCGCGCGCTGGGAAGCACGCCAGCGGCGCTCGCCAGCGATGATTTCGAAGCCGTCGCCCTTGGCCCGCTTCCGCACCAGGATGGGCTCGAGCACTCCGTGCTCGGTGATCGACGCGGCCAGCTCGGCGAGCGCGTCGTCGTCGAAGGTCCGTCGCGGCTGATCGCGGTTCGGGTGCAGCTCTTCGATGCGGGCCGTCGAGGTGCCCTTCAGAGAGCTGCTCTCCTTTTGCGGAACGGCAGGGAGGAGGCCGTCGAGGCCCCGGCCGAGACGCTTCTTCTTGCTCACGCGGCCGCTTCCGGAAGGGCGTCGAGGATCTCGCGCGCCAAGCTCAGGTACCCGTACGAACCACGGCTCGCCGCGTCGTAGAGGATGACCGGCTGCCCATGCGACGGGGCCTCGGCGAGGCGGATGTTGCGCGGGATCTTGGTCTCGTAGACATGGAAGTGCTTCCGGACCTCGGCGGCGACCTCGTTGGCGAGGTTGTTCCGCGCGTCGAACATCGTGAGCAGCACTCCGTGGATGCGCAGGTCCGGGTTGAGCGCGTGCTGCACTCGCTCGACCGTGCCCACCAGCTGGCTGAGGCCCTCGAGCGCGTAGTACTCGCACTGCAGGGGCACGAGCACGAGGTCCGCGGCCGTGAGCGCGTTCAGGGTCAGGATGCCGAGCGAGGGCGGGCAGTCGACGATGACGAAGTCGTAATCGTCCCGAACCGGTTCGAGGGCCTGGCGGAGGCGCAACGCCTGGTCTTCCTCGTCGACCAGCTCCCGTTCGATGGCCACGAGGTCCTGGCTCGCGGGCAGCACGTGGAGGTTGGGCATCTCGGTCTGGAGCGCTTCCTCCCTCACGGTGACCTCGCCGAGCAGGAGCCGGTAGCTGCCACGCTCGACGGTTCCGAAGGCGACGCCGACCCCAGTCGAGGCGTTCCCCTGAGGATCGAGGTCCAGCAGGAGCACGCGCTGCTCGGCCACGGCGAGGCTCGCGGCGAGGTTCACCGCGGTGGTGGTCTTACCGACCCCGCCCTTCTGATTTGCGACCGCGACGACCGTCCCCATGAGCGTGCCTTGCTTACCACCTGACCCCGACATTGACCATCCGGCAGTCGCGATCACTCGGCGCACACGAGCACTTCGCATGTTTTTGGACCGCGCACCTACCCCTGCATACAGTGTCGGAGCATGTAGGACAAGGTGGTCAAGAGGCACACCGCCCTACACGAGATCACGAGCCACCGGGTGGGTGGTCAGAAGGAGAGTCGATGAAGCGCTACGGACCGAAGGTCTACCGATCGATGGCCGAGTTCAACCGGGAGGAGATCGCCCCGCACATGAAGGCGGGCTGGTGCCTCGACGATCTGTACGCCGACGCCCGGTTCAACCCTGGCAAGGACGACTCCCTCGACGACGACGACCCGAAGGAGCTCGACTTCGATTTCTAGGGGCGTCGCGTCGGCAGAGCCGACGACTCGCTCACCCCCAAACGAGCGGCCCCACGGCCGCCCATGAGTACGAGGGGCCGGCCCACCCTCCCGGGACGGTTCCTCCGGGTCTTGCCCAAGACCCACCAACGTTGCTCCCAGTCGCGTCGCCCCGCGACGAGCAACACCCGGACCCGGCAGCGTCGCCCCGCTGCCGGGTCCTTTCTTTTTGGCCAGGCACCCGCCACCATCGGACGGAGCCATGAACGGACGAATCCAATTCGCGCTCGCCGTCCTGATGGCCGGCGGGTGCAGCGAAGGGCTACCCGCCGACGAAGTCGTCCGCGCCGGTCCCGACCTCGGTGGAAACACGATGCTCCCGGACGGCGCGATCATCGGGCCCGACGGCGAGGTCATCCCGATCGACGGCGGCCCAGGCAGCAGCCTCGACGGGTCCACCGTCCGCTCCGACGGCTCGGTCGACGACCCCGACGGCTCCGCAAGCAGTCGCGATGGCTCGACGGTGCTCCCCGATGGCGCGATCCCCGATCGGCAGCTGATCCGCTTTGCCCACATGGTGCCCGATGGCCCGAACATCCGGCTCTGCCTGGGTCTGCCCGGCTTCCCGACGCCCTTCCCTCCGTTGCCCTCGCAGGAGGAGTCGACCAACGGCGTGGCCTTCCGAGAAGTCACGGAGTACCGGGACTTCCCGACCACCGGCTTCATGGACATCGAGATCCGCGCGTTCTCCGCCTCGGTCTTCGGCGCCACCGGAGACTGCAGCACCGGCGCGACGCCCCTGGCGCGGTTGACGGTCCGGAACGTGTCGAGCCTCTCCGGCTCTCACTACACCATCACCCTGATCGGCCTGGCCGAGCCCAACGCCGCGAGCTGCCCGGGCACCGACGGACCGGAACCCTGCGGCTCCGCGGAGGGGGTGCGGCTCCAGCTCGTCGAAGACAGCGCCGCCGATCCTGGAAACACCCGGCTGCGTCTGGTCCACGCCGTCCCGAACCTCCGCCGTTCGATCGGCGTCTGCTACGACCCCGACGGATCGGGCGGTGGCGCATCGCCCGTGCAGCTCATCGCGCCCATCGCCCTCGGCGCTGCCTCGACCTATGCGTCCCGCGGCGGCCTCACCACGGGCAGCCTCCGCTTCTTCACCGGTGCGAGCTGCTCCGGGACCCAGCTTCAGGAGCTGTCGATCCCCACGCCGGGGTCGCTCGTGAGCGGCATGCCGACGGTCGACGTCAACGAGACCTACGCGGCCGGCGAGGTCACTACCCTCTTCGCAGCGGGCATCCGCGGGGCGATCACCGCCCGCAGGGACGCGTACGTTCCCGTCCTCGACGTCCCCTGACGACGGCGAGAGCCATGACCTAGGCTGTGCGGCCATGCGGACGCTGCTCGTACTGGTTCTCTTCCTGCTCGCTCCTCGCGACGTCGCCGCCTGCCTCCACGCGCCCGGAGGGGCCCGCGTTCGACAGCACGAGCAGATGGGATTGGTCGTTCACGGAGGAGGGATCGAGGACCTCATCTTGCGCATCGAGTACGACGTGGCGGCGGGTACCGAGAAGCTCGGTTGGGTGGTCCCGGTGCCGAGCGAGCCGACCCGCTATGCGGCGCTCTCACCCGACCTCTTCGAGGATGTCGAACGGTGGGTGGGGCTCGAGTACGAAAGCGAAGGGACGGCGGAAGCCCTGGTGCTCGGCGCGCTGGGCGTGCAGGAGCTGGAACCCCACACCGTGGGTCCCTACGACGTGCAGCCCATCCGAGCGACCGGCGAGACCGCGGCCAGCGCCGTCAACGAGTGGCTCGTCGACCACGGCTTCCATGCGATCGACGATGCCCCGCTCCAATACTACGCCGACCGAGAGTGGACGTTCCTCGTGGTGGGCATCGGCTCGGGTGCCAGCGGAGCCCTGCCCGACCGGGACGAACTCCCGCCTCTCCAGATCACCTTCCGATCGGAGCGGCCCGTCTATCCATTGAAGCTCTCGACTCACATGGGGACCTTCGGGGCGACGATCTTCCTCTTCTCACGCAGTCGCTACTCGAACGAAGACTTCTCGGGCGCGCTCGACCGCGGCTTCGGGGTGGTGACCGAAGGGCGCTACCTGAGCCCGATGGACCGGTCCGGCGGCCGGTACCTTACCCAGATCCGCCGCGGCCGATTCCGCATGGGTCGCGCCCCCAGCGCTCTTCGTCCACTGCTTCGTCGTTTGGGAGGCGGCACCTCGTACCTCACGGTGCTCGAGAGCGACGGGCTCAACGTCGATTCGGAGCGAGACGACGTCCAGCGCCGCCCGGCCCGGTGGCCCGAAGACCTCTCCGTCGGTCCACCGATGCGCCTCGACGCCCGCCGGCTGGCGCCCATGAGGGACTGACCCCGGAGAGCTCGAACGCCTATTCTGTGGCCATGGACGAGCGCCCCCTCGGCCGCCGCGCGTACGGCTCCATCCCACACCTCCCGGGCTCGGAGCGCAGTGGCGACCGGCTCCTCCCCCCGACGCAGGCGCGCTGGCTCACCGAGCGTCCTCCGAGGGACGGCGACCTCACCATCGAAGAGAAACTCGACGGCAGCTGCGTCGCGGTGGCCCACGAGGATGGCCGCCTCCATGCGCTCGGTCGCGAAGGCAGGCTCGCCTCGAGCTCGGCCAACGAGGCTCGCCGACTCTTCGCCGCGTGGGTCGATCCCGCTCGCTTCGAGTGGCTGCAGGAGGGTGAGCGCGTGGTCGGAGAGTGGCTCGCCCTCGCCCACGGCACTCGCTACGACCTCCCGCACGAGCCCTTCGTCGCCTTCGACGTCATGCGCGGGAGTGCGCGGCTTCCGCGCGCGGAGTGGGTCGACCGGGCTCGAGCCGCCGGGCTCACCCTCCCCTTCACGGTCCACCGGTCGGCCATCGGCGTGGACGAGGCCCTCGCGCGGTTGGGAAATGGCGGCCACGGCGCCGTCGAATCGCCGGAGGGCGTGGTCTACCGGCTGGAGCGGTCGACAGCGCCGACCCTCGTGGCCAAGGTCGTGCGACGTGGCAAGGTCGCGGGCGCGCTGCTCCCGGAGAACAGCGGCCGGCCCGCGATCTGGAACTGGCGCCCATGACCCTCTTCATCACACCGAACCAGTACAAGCGGGCCGAGGTCGCGACCCTGCTCCAGGGCCTCGAGGTCGAGTGGCGCCGGCTCGGCCTCCCGGCCGTGGACGGACCGCTGCGCGAGCGCGCGCGAGCCCGAGGCATCGCAGCGTGGGACGCCGTGGGCGAGCCCTGCTTCGTCGAGGTCGCCGAGCTCGAGGCCGGCGGTGAGGTACTGACCGGGGCGGCCTTCAAGAAGCAGCTGGACGCGGAGGGACCGAGCTTCTTCGCGACGCGTGCGGGCCCCGCCCGAGCAGGGCTCGCGGTCGCCCTCGCGACCGCTGCGAGCGACATCGAGATCTTCGAAGGTCACCTCGACGGCGAGCTGATCGCCGAGCCTCGAGGCGAAGGCGGATTCGGCTGGGACGCCCACTTCGTGCCCGAGGGGACGGCTCGCACGCTCGCCGAGCTCGCCGACCAGAAGGCATGGGTCGGCTTTCGCGTTCGGCCCTTCCTGGAGCTCGCCGAGCGGCTGCGCGGCCGCGAGTACGGTGGCGTCTTCGAGGCTCACATCACCGTGAACGCGGTCGGGGACGAGCGGGCGCGTTTCATCGAGCTCTGCGAAGCGCTCGACGTGAAGGCGATCGTGATCGCGCTCGAGCGCGGGACGACTCCGGTCCAGCCGATGAGCGCGTCGTACCACCGCGGAGCGCTCGGCGACGTGCAGCCCGAAGTCTTCGAGCTCGCGCGCCGGTTCGCGGGCGCGGGCTTCGACGTGTCTCGGGTGAAGATCGAGGCGACCAGCGGCAACCGCGAGCTCCCCGAGACCGACGCGGAGGCGGCTGCGCGGCCCGAGCTCTATTTCGAGTTCCACGTGAAGGTCTCGCTGCCGGCGGACGCCGACCACGCGGCGCTCGCCGAGCTCTGCTCGGCGCACGACGCCCACCTCTCGCGGAACGCGCGGCGCGTGACGGAGGCACGGCGGGTCCACTTCGTCACGCAGCGCGCGTATGGGCTCGGCCGAGCAAATGCGACCGAGCGCTTCCATGCGCTGCACCGGGCGCTGAAGGACGCGGGCTACGACCTGTCGCACGTCCTCGTCGAGTACACGGTCTACGACTCGAACATCGACGTCGATCACGGCTGGCTGTCGCCCTGATGGCGGAGCTGCACGCGTTGCTCGAAGTGGTGCGTGTCCTCGCGCCACTGCCTTTGGTGCTGCGCGGCGGCCTCGCCATGCGTCTCGCGGTGCATCCCGCAGAGCGGCCCGTCGACGACGTCGACGTGCTCAGCGACGAACCGATGGAGGTCGCGCGGGAGCGGGTGCGCGACGCGCTCTCGCCACTGACCGTCTCCTCCGAAGAGGTCATCTGGGCGGAGACGGAGAGCCCGGGCGTTCGGTGGCGGCTCGCCGCCGGCGTGCAAGTCGACCTCGGCTTCGGCGATCCGCGACCGATTCCCGATGTACGCCTCGTCTATCCCGGCGCGGAGGTCGAGGTGAGCATCGTCGCGCCCGAGGTGCACTGGGCCTGGAAGGTTCACGGGCTCTTCGAGCGGGGGCGCGGCAAGTGGCGGCCGAAGGACCTCTGGGACCTGTGGCTCTTGCAGCAGAACGCCGGACTGGACCGGGCACGGCTGGGTGAGTGCCTGCGGGTCGCGTTCGAGACGCGCGGGGACCCGCTGGTGGAGACCACGCAGCGCTTTCGCGAGGGCGACTGGGGCGAGACGCGCGGGAGCCAGCGAAAGTGGCGGCACCACTTCCTGAAGCGGCGCGGATGGGAGGAGGCGCCGGACTTCTTCGCGGTGCGCGCGGACGTGCGGGAGTGGCTCGGGGCGGCACTCCTCTGACCACCCACTCCGGCCCGCTCCAGGGCGCGCGGCAGCGCCATGGGCGGAGGAGCTCGGGTGAATCGAGGAGGCCTAGCCGAC
>CAYXAP010000082.1:0-28116 GCA_964462035.1 uncultured Sandaracinus sp. | reverse complement strand
GGTCGTAGGTGCCCGGGAGGAGCGTCGCGTCGATGTCGGCGCTGACCAGGTCGCTGGTGTTCAGGTGATAGTCGATGCGACCGATGCGATGGCGAACCTCGGTGTCGTGCGCGACGGCCCAGATGTAGCCGTCCCGGTCGCGCGAGTCGGGTGCCGTGGCCGGCGGCGCCGCCCCGTCGAGGGTGATCGTGCCAGTGACGTTTGCTCGCGGGATGTCGACGTCGAGCGTGCTGTTGCCGGCAGGGATGACCACATCGGTTCGAAGGATCCGCCACCCGGCGGGCAACGTCGTGCCGGCATCGACGCGGTAGACGAAGCGATCGCCGGCGCCGGTGCTGTCCAAGTCTTCGTGGCGTTCGTAGAGCAGGTCGTAGACGCCGGGAATGAGGGTCGCGTCGATCTCGGCGCTGACCAGCTCGCTGGTGTTGAGGTGATAGTCGATGCGTCCGATGCGGTGGCGAACCTGCGTGTCGTGCGCGATCGCCCAGATGTAGCCGTCGCGGTCCCGCGAGTCGATCGCGCTGGCGGGCGGTGGTGAACCGTCGAGGGTGATCGCTCCGGTCACGTTCGCGCGCGCGATGTCCACCGTGGCGGACCACGGCGTCGTCGTGTCACAGGCGACGATGCCGCAGCTCGCGCTCGGGGTCCCCGCGCACGTTCCGCCGGTGGTGAGGCACCGATCATCCACCGTGCAAGCGATGCCATCGTTGCAGCTCGCCCCCGCCGGCTGCGTGATCGCCGGGAAGCTCTCGCTCGCCTCGTCGCAGGCGCCGTAGGACGTGCATCCGGACGCCGGCGGCGCCACGGGGACGTTCTCGGTGACGCAGCCATCGGCCGACGCCGACGGGTCGCTCGGCGCGCAGCGCTCGGTCCCGGTGCAATAGAGACCGTCGTCGCAGGCCGCGTCGGAGGTGGTGTGCGAGGCCGTGCCCCCGGTGCACGAGTCGGTCGTGCACGCGACGCCGTCATCCGGCACGAGGGTGTCGTCGGCCGTGAACTCACAGCCGGTGACCGCATCGCACGAGTCCGCGGTGCAGGGGTTGGAGTCATCACAAATGACGGCCGTGCCACCCCCACAGACGCCCGCCGTGCAGGTCTGTCCGCTCGAGCAGACCGTGTCCGAGCACGAGGTGCCGTCGGCGAGCTCGATGAAGTCGCAACCGGTCGTCGTGGGCACGTCGTCGGTGCAGGGGTTTCCGTCGTCGCAGACCGGGGTGAAGCACTCGGCGCTTCCGTCCGTCGCGCGCCGACAGGCCTGACTGCCGCAGGGATGCGGCAGGCACGGGTCGTCGGTACAGCCGCCGACCCCGTCCTCGTGGAGCCCGGGGTCGCACAGGCATCGCGCCGCGCCACCCTCGTCGACACAGACCCCTCGACCGGTGTCGGTGCAGGGGTTCGGCAGGCAGACGTCGTCCGTGCAGCCGCCCATGCCGTCGGGGTGGAAGCCGCTCGCGCACTCGTCGCAGTAGTCTCCGGTGTACCCGGGGTCGCAGCTGCACGTGATCCGGCCGCCGTCGATCGCGCACGCGCCATGCCCGTCACAGCTCGTCGCCTCGCACGTCTCGTCTGCGACGCAGTCCTCTCCGTCGAGATGGGTTCCCGCCGGGCACACGCACTGCACGTCCTCATCGACGACGACGCAGCGTGTCAGGGGCGGCGCCGTGCACGGATCGGGGAGGCAGCGGTCGGTCGTGCAGCCTCCCATGCCGTCATCGTGGAACCCTCCCTCTTCGTCGCAGCTCCCACAGAAGCGCCCCGCAAATCCATCCTCGCACACGCACGAGGGTCCGTCGTCGGAGTCCAGGCATTCGCCGCGCCCTCCACAGGTCGTCGGGGAGCACGCGAGGTCCGGGACGCACACGCCCATCTCTTCGTGAAAGCCAGGGCTGCAACCGCAGACGGCCGCGCCATCGACCACCGAGCAGGAGGCGCGCTCGGGTTCGTCGCACGGGTTCGGATGGCAGAGATTCGCGTCGCACTCCCCCAGGTCGTTGCGCAGATACCCCTCGGCGCACATCTCGCAGAAGCGGCCCGCGTAGCCGTCGGGGCACTCACAGGCCGGCCCATCGGTGTCCAGTCGGCACACCCCGCCCGCCTCGCACGTCTCGCTCGTGCACTCGGTGCTCGGAACGCACGCCCCGCCGAGCTCGACCGTGCCGGCCGGACAGCGACACTCGGCCGCCCCCTCCACGACCTCGCAGCTCTGGTCGGCGATCGGACACTCCACGGCCTCGCAGAGGCCCATCTCGCACTCGTCGCCGATGCACGGATCCACCGGATCCCCGCAGGCGCTGGCGAAGAGCACGGCCAGGAGAATCGACCGGTGAAGAACGGAGCTCACTGTCTTACCCACGAACCGGTCTACGACCAACCCTCCGGAATCCCCCCTCGACAGCCTGGCTCCTCGTTCCCTCGATCCCGTCTCCTCCTCTCCTCACAGGGGGGTCACGGCCCGCCCGCGGCACGGACGCACACTCGTTCGTCCGGACTGCAACTCTCCGAGCGGCACTGGTAGTCCCAGTCGCATGGCTCCGCCAGCGCCGCCTTGGGAACGCACTCACCCGTCTCCAGGTCGCACCAGTCGTACTCGCCCACGGGGGCGCACTCGAGGCAGTGAACGCAGTGAGGCTCGGTGGCGCACGTGCGGATCTCTCCATCGTCGCAATAGACGCCGACCTGGTCTTCTCCGGAACAAGGGTCCGGCAGGCACACCGACCGAAATCTGCTCCGACCGCATCGATAGCTGACCGCTGGGTCGAGTCCGGCGCAGTCGTCGTCGGAGTTGCAGCGTAGCGTGCACAGCGCCGCCCCGGTGGGTCCGGCCCACGAATCGTGTGAGAGGTCCGCGCAGATGAGGGATCCTGCGCAGTAGAAGTCGCCGGGACACCACTCGCCGAGTGGTGTCGCCCCTTCATCCGCATCGGAAACCGAACCCGCACATCCGTACGAGAGAGCGAGCAGCCACGCCGCCCAATAGCCCGTCAGCCCTCCCAGGAATCTCCGCCGAGTCAGACGCATCGTTCGCTCACCGTAGCAATGGCTGGCGGAGTCGCGAATGAGGAGCGTTCGCAGATGGCCGGTCGCGGTTCACTCGGACGGGCCGACCGTTGCGCGCTCGTGGTCGAAGGCCGCACCGAAGGGGTGGGACGAGTGCTCGTCTCGTAGCCCCTCGGTCGAGAGTCCGTACCTCTCGATCTCCTCGTCGCTCATCCAGTGGATTGCGTGGCTCGGGGACGCCTCGATGGCGAACCAGTAGAAATCGCGCGATCCCAGCATCTCCTCGGTGTAGTCACCGTGCAATCGGTGCCCCGGATCATCTCGGGGATGGTCACTGGCCTGCCGGCAGCCCGGCTCGCGACCATCGGCATCGCCCCAGCAGTGTTACCAGGAGTGAACGCCGATCTTCGCGCCCCGCTCCACCGTCCGATGAGCACCGGCGAGGAAGAGGCTCACCCCACCAGACGCGATCACGCCGTCGCCGATGACCCTCGTCGCGAGACCGTGCGCTCGAATGCTGCGCCCCAGGGCGAGCGTGGCCTCGTCATCGACGGACCCTCCGTTCGCCGTGAATACGAGCGTGTCGATGCGGGGGTTCTCTCTCAGGGCTTGCTCGACGACCGATGGGGTCGCTCCATCGAACGTTCCCAGCAGATAGAGATTCGATCCTTCCACCACGACTCGCGTGAGCGAACCGCTGGGTGAGGGGGCATCCGAGGCCGGCGACTCCGACGGCGTGGCGACACCACCGGACGCGTTCGAGGCCGGCCTCGCGGGCCCAGCCACGCAGGCCAACAGCGCGCAGCAGATCAGGGGGACCGCCGCGCGACAGCAAACGAGAAGCGGCATCACGCTGCGACGGTACAGCACCTGGCGGCTTGGCATCACGGCCGATGATCGTGTTCGCGCTGCCGGCTAGCATGAAGCGAATTCATCGAGCAGCGTGAGCCGCAATGGCTCGGACACCGTTCCCCGTTCCTCGCGACGCGAGTCCTTTCCGCGCCGCCGAGCTGCCGTGAGCGAGATGGTGCTTCGGCAGCACGCACGCGGCACCACGCCGACCCTCCTCGCTCTGTCGCTCGCCTTCGGCTGCGCGCAGAGCCACGTGGACGAGGGGTGGCCAACCTACGAGGAGTTCGCCGAGTGCGGCGAACCCGGGGAGCTGGTGATGGAGCGTGATCCGGCCGGGTGCGTCTCCGTCACCCTCGACGCCACACCGACCGCGTGGTGCGAGAACGACGAGCTCCCCGAGCCGGTTCACGGACCGTCGATCCTCCTGCGCAATCCGGATCGACTTCCATGGCACCTCAGGGTCGACCACGAAGAGGCGCGCGTCGACTTCTACCGAGTGGACTCGGGCCCTCCGGGAGAGGACTTCTATCTCGTCGGCGGCCCCACCAGCGCCTGCGGGGCCTGCCGGTCGCGTGGCTTTGCGTCGGGCTCCGGCACCGTGCTCCTCTCGCTGCCCGAGCTGGAGCAGGTGCGCTACGTCTTCGGGGACACCGGTCGGCCCTACGAGATCTCGTTGTGCCCTGACTGACGCGGCGCCGGACCCACCCAGTCAGTTCGCGGCGGCGTCCGGTCAGCCCAGAGGGCCGCGGGCGAGGGCACGACCCAGGCGCCGAGCCACCGCGAGCCGGATCTGCGAATGCGGCCGAGCTCGAACCGGATCGCGGGGATCGAGACGCTTGGGCACATGGCAGGTTCGCTCATGACCCACCTTGGCACTCCGGCCTCGTTGGGGAAGACTCGTTGGCGATGCGCATCCTCGCCCACGCCTCGATCGTGCTCGCGCTGGCCGCGTGCGGCTCGGACCCGGAGCCCGTGGACATGGCGATGCCGCCAGACGCGGCACCGATGGACGCCGGCATCGACACCGACGCGGGACCGCAGTGCGCCGCCACTGGCGCCGGCGCGCTGCCCTCCGGTCTCACCACGCTGGCCGACCACGACGGGGCGCCCACGCTGACGATCGACATGCTCCGCCCGCTGACGATCGCCGGAACGGAGATCACCGTCGGCGAGGAGGTGGTCTACGAGCAGGCGCGCTTCGAGATCGACCGGCCGACGCGCATCCACGGCTTCCGCGTGCAGTGGCAGGGCACCGCGGGGCTCCCGCCCGACGCGCTGCTCGAGGCGGGGCTCTACCCGGACTTCGGGCACAACGGCTTCGACATGTGGAGCGCCGATCCGATCTGGACCGGCACGCGCTGCGTGTCCGAGCTCGACGACGAGGGCTGGGTCACCTACGCGCTCGACGAACCGGTGACGATCGATCAGCCCGGCCTCGTCTACGTCGGGCACCGCCGCCCGGTCATCGACATGGCCGATCCAGACGCGCCGCGCCCTACCTTCTGGCTCGACTCGAGCACGGATGACATGGAGGGCTCCTGCGACGACTTCGACGCGTGCCGCGGCTCGATCAACATGCCCATGATCCAGCGCGGGCAGTTCTACAACGGCACCTCGCTCCAGCTGCCCTGGGACTACCTGGTCGAGCTGCTCGTCGAGCCGGTCTCGGATCCGCCGACCGCCACGCACTTCGCCGAGGTGCCGGATCTGACGCTCAGCAACCGCGTGTCGTTCGGCGACTACGACAACGATGGCTGGGACGACTTCACCACCACGCGCAACGGCGACATGGGGCCGCGGCTCTACCGGAACATGGGCGACGGAACCTTCACCGACGTGAGCGAGGCGGCGGGGATCCCCGCGCTCGGCGCCAACGGCAACGGGGTCTGGGGGGACTACGACAACGACGGCTGCCTCGACCTCTTCGTCTTCGCCGAGTCGATGACCGCGGACGATCGGCTGCTGCACAACGAGTGCGACGGCACGTTCACCGACGCGACGGCCGCGGCGGGCATCGTCGACATGCAGGACTACGAGACATGCGGTGATGCCGGCAACATCCGCAGCCCGTCACCGGCGGCGGCGTGGGTGGACATCGACGCGGACGGCTACCTCGATCTCTACGTCACCAACTTCATCTGCTGGGACTCGGGCGCGACCTACGTCGACACCGTCTTCATGAACCAGGGCGACGGGACCTTCGGCGAGGTCACCGCGAGTGACGGCTGGGGCTCGGAGCCAGCCGCGAGCCGCTGCGTGAACCCCATCGACGCGGACGGCGACGGGGACATGGACGTGCTCGTCGGTCGCTACCGCCTGCAGCGGAACGCCTACTACGAGGGCACCGGCGCGGGCGTCGTCGAGCGCGCGGAAGAGGCCGGCCTCGCTGGCGAGGAGCAGCGGAGCTACTTCGGCCACACCATCGGCATCGCGTGGGGAGACCTCGACAACGACGGCGACTTCGACAGCGTCCAGGCGAACCTCGCGCACCCGCGCTTCTTCGGGTTCTCCGACAAGACGCAGGTCCTCTTGCAGACCGCGCCCGGCGTCTTCGAGGACAACGCCGGCGACTGGGCAAGCGCCGTCAGCGACAACGGCCTGCGCTTCCAGGAGACGCACTCGGTGCCGGCGCTCGCGGACTTCGACGCCGACGGGAACCTCGACCTGGTGATCTCCTGCGTCTACGACGGCCGGCCCACCGACTTCTACTGGGGCAACGGCGACGGCACCTTCCGCCTCGACGTGCTGAACGCAGGCCTCACCGTCGAGAACGGCTGGGGCGTCGCGACGAGCGACTGGGATCACGACGGCGACCTCGATCTGGCGATGCGCTCGCTCTTCACCAACGAGGTGGCGAGCTCCGGCCACTGGCTCAACGTCCGCGTGATCGGCAACGTCTCGGCGAACCGCGCCGCGATCGGCGCGACCGTGGCGGTCACCGCCGGCGGCACCACGCGGCTCCGCTACGTCAACGGCGGCACCGGCCAGGGCTGTCAGGACTCGATGTACCTCCACTTCGGCGTGGGCACCGCCACGCAGGTGGACTCGATCGAGGTCACCTTCCCCGGCGGGAGCTCGGTGACCTACGCGGGGCCCTTCGACGTGGATCAGCGCCTCTGGCTCATGGAGGACGGCGGCGTGCACATGGGCTGGGCGCCGCCTTCGCCCTGAGAGAGTCGCGCCTCCTCGGGGAGTCCGCCGTCTGGCATGCGCGGTCACGAGTGAAATCGTCGAACCGTCACGCAACTCGTCGGCGCGCCGGCCGAAAGGGGTCACATGCCCCGAGCCGACATCCCCTCGCGAACCTGGGATCCCTTCCATCGCCCTCCGCGCCTGACGAAACCCTCGCGGCCCGCACCCCGGGCCCCCGAGCCGCCTCGCCAGCGTCGTCGTCGGCGGGTCCGCACGCGCGTGTTGGCGGCGCTCCTCTTCGGGGTGCTCGCCGTCCAGCTCGGGCGACCGGAGCTCGGCTTCTTCGTTCTCTACTTGGTCGTTCGGGCGGTCGAGCTCTACCGCGCCGACGGTGGGCTCCGGCTCTCCACGATCGCCCTCTGGTCGACCGGCGTGGGCACGCTCCTGATCTACGCCCGGAGCGAGGCGTGGGCGTCGGTCGCCGAAGTGGCGCTCGTTCTGTTCGGCGCGTGGGTCGCGGGTGTGGGCCGACGCGAGCATCCGGGGTTCGTGATGTGGGTCTTCGGTCCCGTCGTCCTGGTGGCCTGCCTGCCGCTGACCGGGGTGCCCTGGTTCGTCGCGCACGGCGTTCTCGCTCTCTTGCTGCTGGTGCTGACCTGGTCGTGGATCGACGAGTTGCCGCATGCACCGGCGAGGATGCTCGCCGAGCAGTTCGGCGGACGCTTCGACTTGGAGTCCGGCGAGATTCGCATCCCGAAGGGCGACGGCGAGTTCGTGGGCCTCCTCTACGGCCCCAAGTGCACCGGCCCCATGCCGCCGCGGGCCATTCACGAGGGCGCGGTCACGGTGCGCGCATGCGACTGCGACGGTTGCCGAAGCTTCGACCCCGAGGGCGAGAGCCAGACCACGCGCGTGGATGTCGACGGACACACCTTGATCGTCGTCCAGCGCGGCATCGCGCCCATCGTCGACTCGGTGGACCAGGGCGAGCTTCGCGCTCTCCTTCGCCAGCTCTCCGCGTTGCCCCACGGCAAGGCGGTCTTCGCCGGCGGCGAGATGACGGTGCGCGCCGCCGGCGCGCCTCGCGAGGTGCGTGAGGCGGGCTCGCGCGTGGCGGCCTACTGGTCCTGCCGCACCGGCGAGCAGGTCTTCCGCCTCACCTTCGCCCTCTACGACTACCTCGAACGGTCTGCGACCCAGACCTACCGCTGAAACCAAACACCCCCATCCGAGAAGAGAACGAAGTCATGCCCGAGCCCGGTTCCGTCACCACCCGATCCCCTTCGGCAAACACGCCATTCGCTGCCGCCGTCGCCCGCGGTGGTGCTTCGGCGAGTCCTTCGCCCACGGAGGTCGCGAGTCAGCTCCGTGAGCTGACCTCGGCCATCCAGGGGCAGTCACCGAGTCAGAGCGCGTCGCGCGACATGGCGGCACAGGTCCTCGCCAACACCGACGCCGTCATCGCCTCCGTTGCCGAGGGCCCGGGCCGGACCGAAGTGGTCGCGGCGCTCGCGGAGCTGAAGCAGGCGTTCGCGAACGCGACGCGGGACCAGGCCACCGCCCAGGTCTTCGACCGTTCTTCGACTCGTCGCCCGACGCTCGCCGACGCGGCCCGTCGCCACGTCAAGACCGGCGCGGCCGCGATGGCTCGAACCGGACAGCCGGGCGCCTTCGCCCGCGCGGTCGTCGGCAACCTGAGCGCGCGGCACCTGCGCTCGCTCGGTCAGGTCAGCGAGGCCGATCTTCGGTCGGCGCTCGCGCTGGAGGATGTCGGGCCGACGGAGGCCCGTGACGCAGCCATCGATCGCGTCGAAGCGGCGATCGCCGAACGCTTTCAGGAGACCGTGCAGGACCGGGGGCAGCGAGCCCTCGAACGGCGCGCGGGTCAGCTGCGAGACGCGGCCGATGGCTTCGGCCGATCCCCGATGGACCCGGCGAGCGCGCGCATGCTCGGCGCCGTCCTCGGCGAGGAGAACCGCAGCGAGCTGCTCCGGCAGTTCGAGCTGATGGGCGTGAACGTCGGTCCGTTGCGCGACGCGGTTCGGTCGGGCCGGGCGGATGGCCGCGGCGCCACGGACGCATTGACGCAGATCCTCCCGGGTGTTCTCCGGGAGGCGGCGGAGCGATTGGACGACTCCGCGGCCACCGTCGCGGGGTGGGATCGCTCCGACCTACGGGACGCGGTCGCCTCCGAGGCCTTCCCCGAGATCGTCGAGGAGGTGAAGGCGCGATGGGCGATGAACGGAATCGTCGGTCAGGCGGTGGTCGATCACATCTCCGAAGCGCGCCAGCGGGTGGCCGACCGGGAGAACACCATCAAGTACGCGATGATCGGCGCCGCGGCCGTCGCCGGTATCCTCTCGGGCGGAGCGCTCGGGGCTGCGGCCGCCGCAGGCATCGGGGCGGCGCTGCGTGAAGGGCGCGAGATCGGCGGCGCCGTGGAGCGGAGCGAGCTCTCGGCGTCGGCGGCGACATCCGGGGTGGGCCGAACCGAGACTGCCGAGGCCGACCGGCGACGCGCCGTCATCGCCACCATGGCGGGCGTGACCGCCGCGGCGGTGGACACGCTCTTCGCGGGGTTGATGGCGGCAGGTCACCACGATCTCGCCCACATGCTCGAGCGCGCCGCGGCGGAAGGCTCGGAAGAAGCGGTGAAGACCGCTTTGGAGACCTACCTCAGCACGCGCCCGAATCTACGAACCTGGCTCGAGGTGGGCGGGGACGTCGTGGCTCCGCTCATGGAGCTCGGCGGAGCCCTGGGGATCGACATGACCAAGCACCACGTCGAGCACGCGGCGGAGGGTCATCACTGAGCGCTGCCCTCAGGCAGTGAGCAACGTGACCGTACGCTCGGCCTCCGCCGCGACGCTCGCGCGCGCATCGTCGGCGAACGGCCGAACCAGCTCGAGATCCTCGCGGGTACCGAGGTCCGAGAAGACCGCCAGCCGCCGGAGCGCCGCGAGCTGCAGGTCGACGTCGCGGTCGCTCGCCGCCTCTCGCAACGCCGCCGCGCCCGCGGGGCTTCGGAGGCGAGCCTCCACCAGCGGTACGACCGCGTGATCGCGAGAGCGTTTCCACGAGTCGAGCGCGTCGAGCAGCGGCAGATACCGGACCAGCCCCGCCGGCGGCAGATGCACCAGCTGCCGTCGCAGGGCCGCGTCCGCGGCGGCGGCCACGAAGCGGACGGGGTCGTTGAGCCGGCTCAGGAGCAGGCCGAAGGTGAGCGGCTCGACGTGTTCGTCCAGGCGCTCCATCGCTGCCTGCCGCACGTAGCCCGAGCGCGCCATGGTCGCCATGGCGAGGAGGCCCATCGGGGCCGGTTCGGCGGCGAGGCCGTCGAGGTCTTCGACCCGGAGGTCCGCGAAGGGGAGCCCGAGTCGGTCGTGTGCGCGCCGGTCACGCGAGAAGCGCTCGACTACCCGTAGCGCGCGAGCGCTGGCGCCGCGCAGCAACCGCGCGAGCTCCTCGGCCGCCCCGCCCCGCGGCGACGGTGGTCGCGCGACGAAGAAGAGCGTCAGCGCCCGCTCCGCCACGGCTCGCGGATCCATCCGCGCACGGTTGCATGGCTGCAGGCCGGTTGGCAATCGGCACCGGTCGCGGTCCGGTCCGCGGCGGTGATCGAGCGGCGGCTGCTCCTTCGGCAGGCTTCCGAGATCCCCCGGCGCCGAGCAGACTGCGATGATGCGGTGGGGCGTGACTATCCCGGCTTCGCCATCTGCCGAGAGAGCCGGACCAGCTCGGGCAGGAGACTCGGGTCGACCGAGCATGGCCCGAACGTCATCGAGAGCTTCGCCTCCGGACCGTCGCGGCGCAGTTGCCCCGAAGCTGCCATGTGGCCAGCGGCGTCCATCGAACCGATCGTCAGAGTGAGCTCTCCGGGTGAGACCGACTCGATCGTCGCCGCGCCGCGCCTCGTGGCTTCGAGCCGGGTCAGGGCGACGACGAAGTCAGCCCACGCTGTCGTCTCGACCCAGATCTCGACGAACCCTTGGAATCCGTCGACCCGCGCGGTCACCTCGAGACGCAAGTCGGGCGCGCCCCCGTCGTCGGAGGGGCGCGCGAGCTCGATCCACCCGCCTTCGACATCGATGATCATGCGCTCGGACACGCTGCGGTCTAGCGAGCGTCTTGGCGCTCGTCCAGCAACCTCCATCTCGGACCTATAGGCCGCGCGGAGCGATGTGTGATCGCGCGCCGGCTTGCTAGCCTGAACCCGGCATGACCAAGGCTCGCCGCAAGAAGAGAGCACTGCCCCGCTGGCTGCAGCATCGGCGCCTCATCATCGTCGAGGCGACGCTGGCGGCGGGGCTGGTCGAGGAGTGGGCGCAGAACTGGATGCTCCGCCAGTCGACGATCCCATGGTGGGCGCGAACGCTCGCGGTGATGGCGATGTTCCTGGGCCTTTTGGCCCTGGCAGTCGCCATCATCCGCAACGCGGCCCGCCAAGGCGCGGCGACCGTGACTCAGGTTGCCGGCCTGACGTTCATCCCGCGCCTACTGGTGCACGTCGCGCTGCTGGCGCTGCTCTTCTACGGCTACGCCCGGTCCTTTGGACTCTGGCGATGGTGAGTCGGTCCGCTCGAGCGATGGACCTCCTATCGATGACCACTCTCTCCCAGCGCAAGTGGTTCGTCGTCGTAAGGGGTCTGCTCGCCACGATCATCGTGGGGCTCGTGTTCACCTGGGTGACGCCCCTAGGACACGGTCAGCACACCCCCACGCTCGTTCACCTCGGCGGCTCCAGACCAGTGCCAGCGTTCGTGCGCGGGTGGGTCTCACGGGATCGTGGGGTGCCGCCACACTTCTTCGCCCAGCTCCCCATTCGCGCTCGGCGCGACGAGACCTCGAGGGGCTGGAGGGTCACGCTCTCGGTGTTCGGCATGGTCGGTGGGGAAACCTTCAATCCCTCCGAAGCGTGGGCGCAACGAATGCTGCTGGTCCCGGAGCGACCGTGGTCCAACCTCTGCTTCCCGGCCGCTCCGCCCAGCTGGTTCCTGGCGCATCACAGCGAGACCTTCCCGTCCCATGCCGCGCTCGCACGGTTCATGGGCGATGACAACGCCCGCCTCGGCCCAACCGCGTACGTGCTGGGGCGTGTGCAGAGTCGGTGGAGCCAGACGGTCCCGGCCTGCGAGACCAGCCAGCGGGCGACGCAGCAGCTACGCACCGTTCGATTGCCCAACGGTCCCCAATACGCGGGACTGGCCTACCATCCCCTCTTCGTCGCCATCGTCCACGACGACGGGGAGGCGCGTCGCGTGCTCTTCGAACGCAGGGAGCCCGATGCGGATGTGTTCACCTTCGACCTCGAGCGATCACTCGGCGTGGACGTCGACGTTTCGATCGACGAGAGAGTGCGGCGACTGGCAGAACCGGTCGACTGACCGGCTGCGTGCTCACTGGCGGGATACACGAGTCGACGAGGATCTTGCTGCGCCGCAGCGGTACTAAGTCAGCGGCAGTGGTCGTGGTCGGCTTCGCAGGCCTCTCGCGGTAGAGCTTGTCGCAGTGCTGCCCTCGCAGACGTACATCGTGCAGGCGCCGCCGTTTCGGTCGCCGGGTGCACTCGACAACCGCGTATCATCGAGCATGCGCTTTCGAACCGTAGCCCTCTCCCTCCTGTGTCTCGCGATGGCGTGTTCGAGCGATGGGGGAAGCGATGACGACGCGGAGGGAATGTGTTCGGGCGGCCGGACCGAGTGTTCGGGCGGCTATGGAACGACCTACTGCGGTGGAGAGCCCGAGACGTTCGCTGACGGTCCGTGCTGGCCTCCACCGGACGGAGGACCTGGAGCAGCGCCCAGCTGTGGATCGTCGCCGGCGGCGGGATGCAGCTGCGACACACCCGGCGAAATCGCCTGCCCCGCCTATCGCTGGCGCCTCCGCTGCTCGTCTGGGCGGTGGGTAGAGCAGACGGGGTACGTTTGCTGTAGCTGCCACCGACGATGAGGCCGCGTGGGTGATACGGTCCATCCGTGCCGATGCGGGCGTTCGGTTTCGCGGTGGGTGGCGAGGTTGCCCTCTCCGAGTTGGTCGCGGCGTTCATCCAAGCCATGGGTCGCTGCGGCTGGACCGATCAGACTCGGGGGACCTCGTCGGAGCGCCTCGATGGCTACGCGAGCCGCGCCAGGCGCGACACCTGGATCATCATCGACGGCACCGGGGCGGTCCCGCGCTCGGTCGGCGTCTCCATGGCCGAGAGCTTGGGCGCGGTCGTCACCTGCCACTGGGTCGAGATCTCCGATCGAGCGCACCCAGAGTCCGACGAGGGGTACTGGTACCAGGCGACCTCGACGAGAGCTTCGCCCACTCGGAAGGAGTCACCCTGTTCGAGCGAGCTGGACGAGCTCCGACCCGACGAAGCCAATTTCGGCGATCTCGGCGAGACGCTACGGCAGCTCCTCGAGATCGCCGTCGACGGAGCCTCCGGTGAGCGAGCAGACTGGCAACGGCTCGCGCTACGCCTCCCCCAATCGCAGCTTCCGGACCGACTCGCCCAGCTCGCTCGTCAGATCCGGGAGTGTGGTGAGTGGACCGTGACGGAGATGGGCGATCGTCGTCAGGCTCGGCTCGTCCTCCCGGACGGTTCCCGTCGCATCAGCGTTCTCACGCCGGACGAGGTCGTCGCGGTCGCTTCCGAATCTGGTGTCGAGCCCAGCTAACCAATCCGAGCTAGTGGGACGGTCACCGACCCTCCCTCGTTCGCTCGGCACTCCGAGTGCTAGTGGCAGCGCATCTCGCGATTCTCTAGACTCCGCCGGTGCGTTTCGGGCTCTTGCTGGTTCTCGTCGCCTGCGCGTCGCCCCGACCGGAGGAACGCAGAGTGCCCGCGAACGAGGGGGCGAGCTCGGCGCGGCCACCCGCGGAGACCGAGGAGTCGCGCACCACGGGACCGACTCGATCATCGACCAATCCCACCCTCGCTCCAGACGCTTCCGACCTCGTGCTGCCGGAGTCGGCGCTGGAGCCAGAGCATCCGGTGCGGGTGGCCTACCGAGCGACGCTCGCACACCGACTCGAGCCACCCGAGGACTGGACAGCTCGGACCCTGGAACGCTGGAGTCAGGCCCAGCGGAGCTGGACACGTCGGCGCAACGAGCTCCGCGAAGCGACGTTCAACGAGCTGGTGCAGGTCATCACTGGCGGCAATCGGATATTCAATGAGTCCGACGCCATCCTCGGACTGTTGATGGAAGACATGGCTCGTCAGCTGCTCGCGGTTCCAATACCCGAGGAGCTCACCGGCGATGGCGATCGCGAGCAGTATCTCGCCAGGTTTTGGAACCAGCTGCTTCCCGTGCTCTCTGGCGCCGTGGACACCTTCCGGGATTGCGTGGAACGGGAGACCGGCAACCCCGAGTGGCGGCGTCTGTGCCAGGACCGGTACGAGAATCTGCAGTCGGTCTTGGCCGGCCCCGTTCAGCCCTACGAGCAGATGACCTCGACCCAGCAAGCCGCCGTGCTTGCTCTGATGGCCCGGCTTCGCGAGGCGCGCACCCTCCCTCGGTCTGCGCGTTAGTGGCGCGCGTTCAATCGGAGTCGACACCGCGGCGGCGAAGAGTGACCTCAAACGGCTGGGTAGCCACCGCCGTCAGCGCCATCGCCAGTTGATTCGACCACCCGTCTCGAAGACGGGGATTTGAATCGGGCGTCGGCTCCCGTCTGGGTCTATCAGCGCCCACTGCTCGCTCTCGATGAGATCCAGGAAAGGCTCTTCTGCAGCCATCGCGTCCTCGTCGTACTCGCCGGCCTCGATCGCCGGCCAGACCTCGACGGACATCACGATGTAGGCCCGAAGGTGCGCGGAGAGCTCATCGGCCGATTCGTCCTCGATCGGCACGTACGTGCCGAAGAGCGTCGGGAAGTCCGACGACTCGTGGGTGATGGTCGCGATGGGTCGCTCGCCGTAGACCAGGAGCGTCGAGGCGACTCTGTCGACGAGCAGGTCGCTCGCAGGCATGGGCGATTTCCCTGCCTGCGACCCGACTCGCCATGAGCCGCCCGACTTGGTGAACTCGATGAAGTAGGCGTCCTGCTCTTCGCCGTCGAGCGACACGACCATCACGCTCCCGCGTGCGTTCGGGCGGCTCCCGCCGCTGAACCATACGAAGTGACCGCTGCTCTGGAAGTGTGAGAGCCGCCGGGTCATGTTCGACTCGCTCGACCGCTCTCCATGGAACGTCCAGGGAGAGTGGACCGGGAAGTACTCTCCTCCAGCCGAGCTCAGATGGCGCTCCCACAGTACCCGGCCTGGGCTGAACGGGGGCACGACCACTGCCCCTCGGTCGACGTCGGTGTGAACGCCCACCGCACCGAGAACCTTGCCCGAGAAGCCGAGCCACTTGGGGCCGAACCAGTTGTCGATCCGCACCAGATGCAGGTCGTCTGCCGTGCGCGCGAGCTGGTCGAGGAGCCGCCCCACGATGGCCAGGAACTCCTCGTCGTCGCCGGGCGCCGCTGCCCCGATCCACTGCAGCCCTTCGCCCACCGGGTTCTCGTAGCATCCGGAAGACGCTTGGGCACCGCGTCACGCGGCGGGCGTGGTTGGCCGGTGCGTGTCGAGAACGCGAGGCCACAGCCCGATCGCACAGCGCTCGATCGGTACCAGCTCGTTCCGCCAGGAACGCTTTCGCTGGACCTTCGAGACGACCTCTCGCCACTGAGACGGTCGAGCATGGAAGTCGAGCACACCGGAGGCCCGACGCCGATGGGCATGTGGTCGACCGTGGCCGCGACGGTGCTGCTCTCGGCACTCGGTGGCTCCGCTCTCGCCCAAGAAGCGCAGGGCGCCACGGCCAGTACCGACCCGCCGCGTGCGGCCGTGTCTGCCCGGCCCGCTTTCCTGGACATTGCGAACCAACGCGTCGAGCGCCCAACCGCTGAGCAGATCGCTGCGCTCCGGGAGATGGAGGCGGCGGCGGAACGCTTCGCAGAGGCGGGTCGCTTTCGGCGCGACGCGGTGCGGTCGTTTTCGAGGCGTGGCCGGCGGCAGCGTGGCGCCGAACCGCTCTCCCAGGACCGCGCAATCCTCGAGGAAGACCGCCAACGACGCGAAGCGCGCGCGCGCACGATCCAGCAGCTCGAGGCACTCGTTCGGCGCCATCCGGCCGATCCGTCCCAGACCCCCGACGCGCTCGTCCGACTCGGAGAGCTCTACTTCGCGCGGAGCGTCACCCAGGAGAGACCGAGCTTCACGCCCACGATCGAGGTCTATCGGCGGCTTCTGCGCCAGTTCCCCGAGTCCAGGCGCCGTGACGGGGTGCTCTACTTGCTCGGCTACTGCCTGCAGCAGATGGGCGCGCTGGAGGAGGCGCTGCAGGCCTGGACTGCGCTGGTCTGCGCCAAGCGGGTCACCTACGACCCAGATCAGTCCGCGGCCGAACGCGCTGCGGTGACTGCACCAGACCACGAGGCCTGTGAGGCGGTCACTCCAGACTCCCGGCTCGTCGCCGAGACGTACGTCGCCCTCGCTCAGGTCCACTTCGACGGCGCTCGCTACTCGCGAGCGATCGAGCTGTGGAGACTGGTCCTGGCCAAGTGGCCTCACCACCGGCGGGCGCCCCAGCTCACCCACCAGATTCAGCTCGCCTTCGAGCACCTCGACGACCGCGAGCAGGTCCGCGCGGTCCAACGCGCGCTGTCGACGTACGGCCCCCAATCGGATTGGTGGATCGCGAACATGGACGACCCCGCCGAGCAGCGCGAAGCAGCGCGACTCGCGGAAGATGCGCTCGTGTCCGTTGCCATCCACCAGCACCAGCTCGCCCAGAAGCAGCGGCGCGAGTGCGTGGAGCGAATCGAGGCTGGTGACGAAGCGGAGGCGATTCGCCGGTGCCAGACGGCCGAGCGCCACTACGGGATCGCCGCCGACCACTACCGCACGCTCTTCGAGCAATACCCCGACAGTCCGCACGAGTACGAGCTGCGCTACAACCGCGCGGACGCACTTTATTGGTCGGAGCGATACGAGGAAGCGGCGGTCGAGTACGCGGCGGTGCGTGACTCGCCGCTGGGCGACGCCCATCGATCCGAGGCGGCTCGGCGGGCGGTCGAGTCGCTGAAGAGGGTCCTCGAAGACGCGGTCGCGAAGGGGCGAGTGACCCTTCGCGAAAACCCACCAGAGCGCCGAGGCAGCCGGGTTCACCCCGTCGAGATGCCCGAGCTCCTCCAGCGCGTCTCGCTCGCCCGCGAGCTCTACGTGATGCGCGTCTCCGAGGAATCGGACACCGAAGGCGTTCGCGCCGCCTACGAGTACAACAACGCGCTCACCCTCTACTGGTATGGCTATTGGCCGGAAGCGAAGGCGCGCTTCGAGCGCATCTTCGAGGAACGCTGCAACGGACCGAACGCCAACGAGACCGGTCTGGTGGCCTGGGAGAACCTCCGCGCCATGGCGATCGCCACCGGGCAGAGG
Source organism: uncultured Sandaracinus sp. (assembly GCA_964462035.1). GTDB lineage: Bacteria > Myxococcota_A > Polyangia > Polyangiales > Houyiibacteriaceae > UBA1660. The sequence goes on along the minus strand of CAYXAP010000082.1, from coordinate 10,721 downwards.
GATCGGGTCGAGCGCCTCACGCGCCAGCTCGTGGCCGATCGATGCAGCTTCGACCCCAATGGATCTCGTTGCCATTGGGGCCGGGAGCTCGTCCGCTTCTGCGCACGAAACGAGAGCTCGAACCATTCCTGTTGCCTCGAGGGTTGGTCGCGGATGTGGTTTCTGGAGGCGGTACAGAGCTTCGACGACGCCGAGCACGCCGAGTCTCGCGGCGACGCCGCGGAAGCGGAGCGCCTCTATCTCCAGGCGGCGACGCAGATTCTCGACGACTTGCAGCGGGTGCCCGACCACGAAGATGCACCCATCGCGCTCGAGAAGGCGGCAACTGCCCTGGAACGCACTCAGCGCTTCGACGCCGCGCGACGCCTCTATGAGCGGATCATCGACGAGGTCGGCGAGAAGAGCAGCAGTGACCCGGAGCGACAGACCAGTCTCGATCGCATCATGGCCCACGCCCACTTCCAAGTGGCCTACGACGCGAACCGGGGGTTCCACTTCGAGGAGGCGCTCCGAGGCTACCGCATGCTCGCGGACACGCCTCGCTTCGCGCGTTCGACCGACCACCGGGTCCAGGAGTTCTGGCGCGATGCACAGATCAATCTCGCGGTCATCACCGAGCGCCTTCAACGGTACGACGAGGCCACACAGCGCTACCGGGGGCTCGTCGAGTCGCCTGGGATCGATGCCCATCCCCAGCGACTCGCGCGCTACCGGATCGCCGAGATTGCCAACCAGCAGGGCGCGGACCGACGAGCCATCGAGAGCTACCGAGCTCTCATCGAACGCCACGGAAGCGAACGCGACGCCAGCGAGCTGGTGGTGATGTCCTACCGGCGCATCGCGCAGATCTATGAGCGAACGGGTGCGGCTCGGGAGCACCAGGCCGCGCTCCGAGAGGTGGTTCGTGCCGGCCGACGTGCGGGCGCCATGGGCGCCGAGTACGCGGCCGAGGCGGCGTTCATGTTGGCTGACCAGCAAACCCAGGAGAGCTTCGCGATCGACCCTGGTCGTCCGCGCACCCTCGAGGACTACGTCGATACCCTGAAGCGCCAGATCGACGCTGGTGCCGCCCGCGTGGAGACCCTGGCCGAACGCTACGACCGGGTCAGGCGGTATCGCAGCCCCACGTGGACCGTCGCGGCCCTGGCTCAGCAGGGCCGGCTCTACGAGCGCTTCGCCGAGCGCGTGCTCGCCGCGCCCGTTCCCTTCGTGCTCCCCGCGGACGTCCAGCAGCGCGTCGCAGGACAGCGACTGACACGGGCGACACGCGCGGGGATCCGCCGGCAGATCGAGGACACGGTGCGCGAGCTTCTGGAGCAGAGAACCGGGCCCATCGAATGCCTCGCCATCACGCACCATGTGCTCGCAGTGCGCGAGGCGCGATCGGCCAATCTCGACACGCCGCATGTGCAGAACGCGCTCGACCGGCTACAGGTCTACACCGAAGAGCGCATTCGGGGGTGCATCGCCCAGGCGCGGAGGCGGGATGCCGGCATCGCCGCCTACCGGGCCGGTGAGTTCGCACGCGCTCGGCGGGGACTGACGCTGCCCCTCGACGCCGACATCGGTCCCCCGGCGTTGGAGACACTGACGAATCGATGACGTGTGGTAGAGCCACTCATGGTCGACCAGACGCTCCACCCCGATGAGCTCGCCGCGCGGGAGTGGGACCGCATCGAGACCGGATCGCTTCGGTCCGACGAGCCCCACGTCTACTTCTTCGATGTGGACGATGGCGTGGACTGGGACCGCATCGTCACCTCCGCTCGGTACGAGTCGATGCCTGGCCTCTTCGTGGAGCACTGGGCCCGGAAGGACGGCCGAGACGACTACGCCGAATGGCTCGGGGTCTTCGCCCGCCACCCCGCGCCCAACCTCGAGCATCTGGCGATGGGGGGCTACGGCGATCGCAGCCGCAGCGCGCACCTGGGCGCCATCGCCCCCGCGGTCAGGGTTCTGCCGCGCCTCCGCTCGCTCACCATTGCTGGGCTCTTCGATGAAGCCGAGCCGATGGAGTCCGAGCTGCTCGCCGGTGTGTCCATCTGCAGTGACTCCAGCGCCGAGACGATCGCACGCTGGCTCGGCGCCTCGACCCTTCCGGCGCTGAGCTGGATTCAGGTCGACGCATCCGGCTCCCCGGAGCCACTTGCTTCCTTGCTCCCCACCGTGCGTGAAGCGGTGTTGATCGGTTTCGTGCTGGAGCCCGCGTTCTTCGCCCAGCTCGCTTCCCGAGCGCCTGGCCAGCTCGCGGTGCTGGACCTGACTGCCTGCTGGTGGTCGTACGACGATCCCGATGGCGCGGCGGAGGCGTGCGCCGCGTTCGAGAAGACGGCGAGCTCCCTCGAGCTGTTGAGACCGGAGAACGAGTAGCGCGCCCGCGACGTCTGGGCTTCGCGGAACCGGCGGCCTCTCGGGCTTGGCTCAGGGCAGCTCGTCGTCCGAGCGTCCGTAGCCGACGTTCACCTGCACCGAGGTCGTGATGCGATCGCACCTGCTCGGGCAGACACCGAACGACGCGCCAGCTCGGGACCGCACCTCGTGCGAAAGTGATGGCGTGGGCCGATCCTCACGTCAGGCTGTCCGAGCTGCCCTCGCGACGGAGTTCGACACCAACTCGTACGTCGTGAGGGAGCCTCGTCCGGGGCACTTCGTCATCGAGGTGACCTCGGCGGCGTTCGAGGCCAAGAGCAGCGAGGAGTGTCGTCGCCTGGTGCTCGACGCCCTCGCCCCACTCATGGCCCATGGTGTTCGCTCGGTCGTTCAGCGCGTCGTCTCGATTCGGACGCTCCTCCCGTCGGAGTCGAGCAGCGAGGACCAGTAGCGCCGCTGCCGCGATGGGCGAAGAACCGGATGAGCGTGCGGCGCCGTCAACGGCTGGTCGCACCTCGAGTATTCGAGGTCCCCACGGTCATCTCCTTGGGTCGTGTGCGCACGCCACCTGTCGGCGTGTCGCATCGGGTTGGGCGGGACCTTGGTCGGGGAGGGCGGAACGAGCCGCGCGAGAACACTTGGAGCTCGAGTGCGAACCGCGCTCCGGGGCGGTGTGGCTCCGCGGAGCCATCGGCGACGTCGCGTTCGCATGGGCGTCCGCGACGGAGCCGGGCTCCGCAAAGTTCGCAGGTGGACTTCGCGAGACCTCGGCATCAGCGTTCACACGCTCAGAAAACGTCCTGCGAGTCGAGAGTGTCTAGCCACATGGAGATCTTCGTGCACTGCTGCTTGGTGAACTTGCAGCGCTTCCCGATATAGCTGTCCGCCCAGTCATGCGTGCGAGTGCTCGCCTCCAAGCTCATGGCGTGCCAATCGCAAGTCATCTCGGCGAGGGAGACGTCATCCATTCCGGTGGCGTCTATGACTCTTGCCTTCCGGTTGCTGATGATGCCCGGGTGCTGTTGGTATTCCGAATCCCAATATTCTGGGTGGTGCGGATTGGTCGTGATGTGATGCCAAATCGCTGCGTCGATCTCACGCTGGAAGTGCCCCGCTACCGTGAGGCTGACGCCTTCTCCGGCGCACTTGTGCCTCCACGTGTGCCACACGTACGGTGTGCGCTCGGGCTCGCACCACTTGCTGGCGTCGTGTGATCCCAACCTCCGTTCGAGCTGCGGCGGACAGGTTGCTTCTGACGCGAGTAGAAACTCGATGTTGCGGTGAACGCACTCGATGTGTCGGGTCGTGCGCTCCTCGAAGTATTGCTCATGCTCATGGTGAGGTGGATTGCTCAGCGTGCTGGCGGCAGACTTGCCTGGTGCTCTGGTCACTGTTGTTTGTCCAATGGGGTTCGTTGTCCATGTCTTGCAGGCCGACTTACGGCGAGACGGGACCAGTGATCTCGGCGTGTCCGAAACGATGCGTCCTCCCACGAATGGGAACGCCCGGGGCAGGGTAGAACGCTCGGATTGATGGCGTACTCCACACGTGCGCAGCTCCAAGACGATCGTGCTCACCGTCTCACTGCTCTCGTCAGTAGTGGGTTGCCCCTCCCCGACCGCTCCGCCGCGGAAACGCTCTGCTGAGGTGGCGACCCCTCGACAGACTCCGCGCGCGGAGCCGAGCGAGGGACTCGTCGTCGTTCCACCCGGCCCGCCGTCCGAGCCGCCCGATGGAACCGGAGGCGACTTCTCGGAGCCGGCTCCCTCCCATCGGGTCGAGCCCGACATCTGTCGAGCGGACGCGTTCGGCACCTCGCTTGCGGCAGTGGGTGACGAGCTGCTGATCGGGGCTCCTACTCGCTACGGCGGCGAGGAGCCGGGGTGCGCCGCCCTGGTCACGGTCGACACGAATGGCGTTCGTTTGAAGCACGTCTTCAGGCCGGTCTTCGAGCGAGACGACTGGGACTCGTTCGGTATGTCGGTCGCCCTCAGCGCAGAGCACGTGGCTGTGGGTCAGTGGGGCACGGACGCTGACGATGGCCCCGTGGAGGTGTACTCGCGGGCGGCGGGCTGGGCTCACACGGCGTCGCTCATGGGCGACCCGCCAGCGACCAGTACCGAGGGGTACGGCCAAGCGCTTCTCTTCGCCGAGCAGTCACTTCTCGTCGGGCACCCGGGCGGCGCCAACTCGGTCCACGAGTTTCGATGGCGCGACGACGAGTGGTCGCTCACGACGTCGCTCCGTGGCGCGCACGACGACTTCGGCGGAGCCGTGGCGTGGGACGGCGACTACCTCGCCGTGGCCGACCCTTTGGGCGCAGCGGTTCACCTCCATGAGCGGCACGGGAACGGTTGGCGCACGGCCGCCATCGTCCGGGCTCCCCCTGGCGCGAACGAGCCGCGCTGGGTGCCACCCGCGGCGGTGACGTTAGCGGGTGACTGGCTCGCGGTGGGGCTTCCGCTCCTCGAACGCGGCGGATACGCCAGCGATGGACGAGTCCACGTCTTCAGGCGATCCGGCGATCACTGGCGACACGTCCACACCCTTCGCTCTCCGACGTCGCCCACGATCATGACGCAGTTCGGACAAGCGCTCGAATCGACCGGCGACCTCTTGCTCGTCTCGGAGAGCGGGTCCCCGCGCCACGGAGTGGCGGGCTCCGTGTGGGTCTATCGGTGGAACGAGCCATCACCCATGTCTCGCCTTCGGGAACCGGAGGGCAGGCCCTACGGGACCGGGTTGGCGCTGGTGGGCGACCAGGTCGCGATCGGTAGCCACGGTGTCGGAAGCGAGCGCGCCGTGGTCCCGCCCAGCGTGCTCATCTTCGAGCTCTGATCGGATCCTGCCGGGTCCGTGGCGCGCCGATCAGCGAGGCGGATGCACGTCGCCGGCCTCGGTGGCTGACCGAACCTGGCGCACGATCCGGTCCGGCGGTACGTCGGGTGGACGCGCCGCGTTCGGCTGCAGCTCATCGTAGAGCGTCACCTGAGCCCTGTTGCCCACCGAGAAGAGCCCCCCACCCCCGAAGGCGGCGGGGCACGAGAGCAGTAGACCCAGACGAGGAGGTGGCTCGCCGGCGCCGAGCACCTCGACCTCCACGTAGCCGAACACGTGGAGGATCCCGCAGTGAGCCCACGGTCCGTCAGACGAGACGACCCGTACCGTCAGCTCGGTGACCGAGTCCAGGCGGAGCTCGCGAGCGCTGCCGCCCTCGTCATGGGTTTCGGACGTGGCAGCGGGCCGTGATGCCGGGACCGTTTGGGCTGTCCGGGCAGAGTCCACGGGCTCGGTGCTGGGTCCGCATCCCAGCGTCGACGCGGCGATGAAGAGCGTTTGGATGGCCACGACCCGGCCGCAACGCCCGCGCCATCCTCGAGAAGGCGTTCCACTCGGGCAGACGCGTGGGGCCACGAGCGAGGACGGAGAAGTCGTGGGCATGGTGAGGATGTTTGCGCTTGGTGGTCGCCTTCGCACTGCATCATTTCGGTCACACCGACTCGAGCGTCAGCGCACTCGGCGCGACTCGTCCGAGGCGGAAGCCTCACATGACGCCAGCCGGGTTTTCGAGATGGATCAGCTGGAATTGGTTGGTGGTCTCGTTCCGGCAGCTGATCACCTTTGCGGTGCCCGAGGTGTGCACGTAGCAATGAGTCGGATCGAGCCCGAGGTCTGTGGCGCGCGAAGCATCGGAGGTGCCGGCGAGGAGCGTCACAGCCGAGCAGGGATGCCGACCTTCGGCGCACCCGCGGCCGACCGCGTCGAACAGGGGCTGGTCCACTTGGCAGGCCACGTCCTGGTACCGGTTCGCGATCGACGGGTGGAACTGCTGCATCGCGCCAGCGCCGCTCGGGTCCGCCGCACAGCTCGACTGGATGGCGAAGAGCTTCATCCTCACCGAGATGCGGCTCGCGTTGGCCGCGAATCCGTTGTCGTTCGGTTGGCCCAGTTGCTGGCCCAGACGTTGGCCGACGGCCCCACGAGTGGAGTGGGTCGGGTTGCTGTGCGGATTCATGTTCGCAGACGTCAGGCATGCGTTGCAGAGGCCGCAGGTGAGCGCCACGGCGAGCGAGAGCAAGAACGCGATGATGTTCAGAACGAGTCCGGCTAGGGCCACACCGTTGCCGCCGTCCTGCTTGGCGTGGCTCATCGCCATGCCGCCCAGCACGATGCCCGTCAGCGAGAGCAGCGGCGCACCGAAGCTCAGAACCGACCCTGCGATGGGTACCGCGGTCAGAAAGAAGCCGCCGATCATGAACAGGAAGGAGGCGCCGCCTAGGGCGAGTGAGGCGATGGGCATGCGTGACCTAGAGTCGAGAGGATGTGGGTGAAGCCGGTGTGAGCTCGAACGACTTCCAATCCACTCCTGCTGGAGGTGTTGCCTACGACCGCGCGTGTGCGCGACGCATCAATCCGGCCATGGGCTCGAGTGGACTACGGCCGGACCCGAGGAGCCGACGCCGCCGCACCCTGCCGTTCCACCGGAGCCGTCTCGAGGCGCGCATCACGCCGCATGTCCGCGTCGCCGATCATCACGGCCACCGTCTTCTTCACCCGCGCCCAGACGCTCTGCTGCACGTAGGGGACGCCGTGCTTCTCGCAGATGCGCTTCACCTCGGGCTGGATCTCCTGGAGCGCTTTCATCGGGAGGTCCGGGAAGAGGTGGTGCTCGATCTGGTAGTTCAGGAACCCGTGGACGAAGTCGTTCAGGTCGCCGCCGGTGCGGAAGTTCGTCGAGCCCACGACCTGCCGGAGGTAGAAGTCGGCGCGGCTTTTCGTGGGCGTGTCGAAACGGTAGAGGTCGTCGCCGGTGTGGTTGGTCACGATGACCGCGAAGCCGTGGAGGTTGGTCGCCACCTCGGCGAGCACGGAGTTGGCCGCCACGCTGACGACCGCCCAGGGCCCCAGCGGCGCGAAGAGCGACGGGACGAGCACGAAGTTGCCCAGCCCGTAGGGCAGGAAGGACTCCTTCCAGATCTTCGGATCGCGGACGGTGTCGACCACCTCGGCGAAGGGGGGCGCCTCGCCCCGGCGACGGGCCGCCACGTTCTCGTGCTCGAAGTGGGCGTTGGGCGCGTAGTAGACGAGCTTCCAGCTCGCCGCGAGGAGCGGGACCAGCGCGAGCTTGGCCCAGCGGGGCAGGTCGGCGTCGCGGAGGAAGTCGAGGTTGCGCTCGACCAGGTCCGGGTCCGCCTCCTCACCGAGCCGGAAGTGGTGCAGCAGGTTGTGCTCCGTGTTCCACGCCTCGGGGCGGATCCAGTCGAACCAGTCCAGCCAGCGACGGCGACCCGCCGCAAAGCGCTTGCTCCGGCGCGTGTCGGGGGCGCCCTCGACGCGGTCGTAGCCTCGATGGCTCACGTGGTGGGCGATCATCGTCCAGCGAACCAGGCGGCCCTGGCTCAGCAGCGCGATCGACAGCGGGTTCGGCGCGATCCATGCGGTCGCGTAGCCGAGGCCGGAGCACAGCCGACCCCAGCGCTCCATCTTCGCCAGGTGCGCGGCGTGCCGCGGACCCAGCGAGCGCTTGGCGCGGTCGCGGAGCTCGTCGAGATCGCGCCGGAACGCCTCGAGGTCGAGGCTGTCCACGAACGCGGCCGGTGGGGGGTCGGGCGGCATTGGCCGCGGATGGTGACGGCTGCCGGGGGAGGCGCAACCCGATAGTACGAATTCGGTTCGCGCGGTCAGCTGGAGCCGGCGAGGCCCCGTGCAGCCGACCGATGAGCTGGCGGGAAGGCGGCGGGCCGCCGACCGAGCCCTGACGAGACGTCAGGGCTCAGTGGGCCGGAACCTACTTCTTCCCGCCCTTGCCGCTGTCGGCCGCCTTGGACTGGCTGTCCTGCTTCGCCTTGGCCTTCGCCTTGGCGTCGGCCTTCGACGCGTTCTTCTGATTCTGCCCGCGCTTCTTCGATTTGGGGGATTTGTCGCCCATGCGGCCTCCTTCTTGGTTGGTGCCACCGAACGATGGAGAGCCACTCTCGCACCCATGGGGCCAATGCACACTCCTTTCGTCGGGACGCGCGTCGATTGTGGCGCGGGCTCGGCTCCAGCGAGCCGTGGGAGTCCACCATGGTCCGGGCGGGCCCGAGCAGGTGTCGCGGACATCGCGTAGGCTCCGGCGGTGATCTACCCCTACACCAACGAGACCCAGACCCGCTGGGACCGGGGCGAGCTCCAGGTTCAGCTCCTGGTGCCGACGAACGCCCGACCCATCGGCTTCTGCGACGGGACGGATGCCGACGAGGCGGAGATCCGCGACCGAAGCGAGGCGGAGGGCGCGGAAGACTTCCGAATCGAACGGAGGCGGCTCAAGACGGGTCGGGAGATCTGGACGATGCACAGCCGCATCGAAGACGACTCCGTCGACGACTGATCGGAGCGTCGCTCGATCGTCTGCAGAAGCGACGGCGAGCCCCCGTGAGCCCCAGCCGGCAGCAGCTCGGCTGGGGCGCAGGGGCTCGGCCTCACTCCGGGGCGGGTGCGCTGCCGACCACGCACGCGAGCGTGTTGCTCGTCGAGGCGAGCCGGTGGGCACGGATGGGCACGTAGTCCGGGTCCTCGTGCCAGGCCATCGCGGCCTCCGCGGTCGGGAACTCGAGCACGACCACGACGTCGCGCCGGCTCTCGCCGACCCAGTCGGCGTCGCCGCTGGCGGCGAGCACCTTGCCTCCGTGGCGCGCGACGGTCGCGCCGATCTGCTCGAGGCTGCCCGGGTTGTACGTCGCGTAGGTGTCGGGGTCGGTGATGTCGTAGCTGGCGATGAGATAGGCGCTCATGTCGGTTCCTCCTTGGTGGATGTCCCACCTTCTCGAAGGAGGCACCTGCGCTCCATGACGGGAGGCGCCAGCGTTCGATCACTTCGCGACACGGCGCCGGTAGCCCACCGGCGTCTCGCCCGTGGCCCGCTTGAACGCGCGGCTGAAGGCCGCCCGCTCGGAGTAGTCGACGAGGAAGCCGACCTCGTCGACGCTCAGCGAGTCGTCCTCCAAGAGCTCGCGCGCCCGCGCGATGCGGACGTCTTCGATCACCTGGCTGAGCGTGGTCCCGAGCCGTGATGCGTCACGCTGCAGGCTGCGGAGACTGCGCCCCATCCGCCGGGCGACGGTGGACGCGCGGTAGTGCGCGGGGCGCGCGTGCTCGGCGACGTCTCGGCGCAGAGTCGCCAGCTCGTCGTCCCCCTCGGGCAGCTTTCGCTCGAGCCGCGCGACCAGCGAGCGGGAGAGCACGGGATCGCCGTGCTGGATCGGCCGGTCGAGGATCTCGCGGCGCATGACGAGGCCGTGGCCGAAGGACTCGAAGTGCACCGGACAGCCGAAGTGGTCCTCGTAGGGCTCAGCCGGCCCGACGCTCGGGTGTCCGAAGTGCACCTCGACGAAGTCGGCGACGGGGGCCCCCGCCCGCTGGAGCATCCGATGCGCATGACCGACGCCCATCTCCACCGGATGCCGCAACGCCTCGAGCGACGTCTGGTGCCGCAAGCGGACGGTCACGAAATCGTCTCGGCGCTCCAACCACATGTGCAGGTGGCTGCTGGTGAGCCGGATGTAGCGGAGCATCAGGTCCACCGCTTCGCCGACGGTCTCGGCGCTGAGCGCTGCGAGCTCCACCAGGCCGAAGGCGTTGTTCGGCGTGTGGGCCACCAGCTGCAGCGAGATGGCTCGGCCTGGAAAGACCGTCTCCACCCGGCGAAGCACGCGCACCGCGTTCGGCGTCTGCACCGTGGCATCCGGATCGGCGAGCTCCGCCGGCGACAGCCGGGAGAGGCCGAGCAGCTCGGCCATCGGGATCCCGCCGCTGGCTCCGAGCGCGATCATGCCCATCACCACCGACGCCCGCAGTCGGGAGTCGGGGTCGTCGGGGAGCGGATCCACCCGCTCCCCCTCGTAGATGGGGCCCCCAGCGTTCATGGACCATCGTACCAGGCAGCGACCGCCCGTTGGGCCGAGGGCTCAGGAGCGGCGCGCGCACTGAGAGCACATGCGATTGTGTCGACTGATCGACAAGAACCGCGTGTCGCAGCGAAGGCACTCCCGCAGCTTCGGCGGTGTGCCCGTCAGTCGACAGTTCTTCACCAGCCACGGGGTGAGGCCCAGGACCTTGGCCCGCGCGCGAACGGCCGCCATGTCGGTCCCGGTCGCTTCGGAGAGCCCGCGCAGGGCGCGCTCGTCGCCCGCGACGGTCAGATCGATGATGCGCTGGTCGCACGAGCCATCCAACAGGAGTCGGCCACTGCGTTTGCTTCGGAAGTCCATAGATGTCCTCTGGGGGCCGCGACGACCACCGATGTGTTTCCATCGGTCAGGCGCGGTGGGACGGACTTCTGGTCCGGAGACGAGCGAGGATCCGACGATCGA
>CAYXAP010000081.1:0-28903 GCA_964462035.1 uncultured Sandaracinus sp. | reverse complement strand
CTCGTCGGTGAGGTTGGTGTCGAGGTTCGCGACGCCGTAGGCGCCCCACACTCCGATACCGAGCCAATCCGTGAAGTAGAAGCCGGCGTGCAGGCCCGCGAAGAGCGTCCGCGAGTACTCGTCCTGGAGCGTGAAGGTGAACTCCGGCTCGAGCATGATGCGCATCTGGCGGTAGAGGCGCATGCGACGCACCGCCGGCTGACCCGCGAGCGGACCAGTGATCTGCACTTCCTGCGCGGCCGCCTTCGAGGGGGCCATCAGGTCGGCGCCGAGGAGGGCCATCGCCACGAGGGCGATGGGCGCGAGGGTTCGCAGCTTGTTCGTCGTCATGGCCATCACTTCGGCAGCTCGTATTCGAAGGTGAACGGGAAGAAGAGGGTGAAGCCGACCTGCACCGTCACGTTGTTCGTGAAGGTGGTGCTATCGGCGAACCAAGTGCCCTCATCCTGTCGACCCGCCGACGTCGGCGCGACCACCAGGTTCTCGAAGCGCTCGAGATAGGCGTAGTCGCGGAACTCGAAGAAGATGCCGGCGAAGCGCGACAGGAAGATGCGCAGGCCGATGCCGAGGTTGAAGGCGACGCGGGTCTCGAAGTCGAAGCTTCGGAACTCCGGGTCGATGACCGGAACCGGACGGGTCCGCATCATGCCGACACCACCGACCACGTAGGCGTCCCACTGGAAGATGAACTCTCGGAAGACCGAGAACTTTCCGTAGAAGGGCACGTACGTGAAGTTGAGGTGGGCGCCGAGCTGCCACTCGGTGATCGGGATGCCCAGACGGGTCGCCCGACGAACGAAGAAGTTCAGGTCCGACTCCCGGCTGGTGGGGTCACCCCACTGGTACCAGAGGAAGTTCACACCGAGCGCCAGCACGTTCGTGAACCAGTAGTTCAGCGCGACGCTGACAGCCGGGTGCGACACGTAGGGGTCGTTGATCGTGAAGGCCGCCGAGGGCGCGAGCTCCAGTCGGTTGAGACGGAGGGCGTAGATCTGCTGCACCGCGTAGATCTCTTCGACCGTCTCGGTCGGCCGCTCGCGCTGCTCGATCTCGCCGCCCATGCCATCGTCGCCACCAGCGAGCTCGCCGATGATGTCGCCGTCGCCGAAGTCGCCGCCGGCGTCGCCGCCGTCACCTCCGTCGCCGCCGTCGATGGGTTCGCCGTCTTCGCCGAAGCTCATGTCGGCGCCGTCGCCGCCTTCACCTTCGGCGGGGGCTTCTTCCCCCTCCGCAGGCTCGGCCTCGTCCAGGCTGAAATCCATCTGGGCCGATGCCCCCAGGGGCATCGCCAGCACCGCCAGTACGGCGACCCAGAGAGCTGTGATCGATTGCTTCATCTCGACCCTTCCACCTTGTCCACTCACTTCTCTCGAGCGTTCCCTGTTCGGTGTGTCTTTCGTCATTGATCAGGGTGCGCCAGAGCGACGTGCAAGTCTTCGAAATTGCAGCGAAAACTGCGTAATTCCAACGGGCGCGCCGGACTATATCACGCGCGCTTCCGCCAGTTCAACCATTCACGTAGCGGCCTGGTCCTCCGCCGCAGCTGTCTCCGGTTCGGGAGGGCGCTCGAAGAGCGCCTCCACGAACGCGGATGCGTCGAATTCCTTGAGATCTTCGACTCTTTCGCCGATGCCTACGTAGCGCACCGGTACATCGTGGGTGTCGACGATCCCGAGGATCACGCCACCCTTTGCGGTTCCATCGAGCTTCGTCAGCACGAGTCCCGAGATCGGGAGTGCCTCTCGGAACATGTCCGACTGCTGGATGGCGTTCTGGCCAGTCGTCGCGTCGAGCACGAGCAGGACCTCGTCGGCCGGGCGGCCGAGGGCCTTCTCGACCGTGCGGCCGACCTTCTTGATCTCTTCCATCAGCGGCGTCTTGGTGTGCAGGCGACCCGCGGTGTCCGCGATCACCACGTCCACGCCCATCTCCGCGCCCTTCTTGACGGCGTCGAAGATGACCGACGCCGGATCGGCGCGGCCCTTGCCCTTCACGACCTCACAGTTGGTGCGGCGGCCCCACATTTCCAACTGGATGACCGCGGCCGCACGAAACGTGTCGCCGGCGGCGAGCAAGACGCTCTTGCCCTGATCGGTCAGCCGCTTCGCCAGCTTGCCGATCGTGGTGGTCTTGCCGACCCCGTTCACGCCCACGACGAGCAACACCGTCGGCTGGTTCTTGAGCTTGACCGCGCCCTCGTTCGAGCGGGTCAGGATCTCTTCGGCGTGCGCGCGCAGCGCCCGGTAGGCCGCCTCGCCATCGGCGATGGTGCCGTCTTGGAGTGCCGCCTTCAGCCGCTCGAGGATCTTGTCGGCGACCTTCACCCCGAGATCGGAGGTGATGAGGACCTCTTCCATCTCCATGAGGAGCTCGTCGAGCTCCTCGGGGTCGATGGTCTTCTTCTTCTTGAAGAGGCCGGCGAGCTTCGAGATGAAGCCGCCGCGGGTGGACGCCAGGCCCTTCCGCAGCGCGGCGATCTCTTCGGGCGACGCCTCCTTGGGTGGCCCGGCGGGAACCGAGGGCGGGGCCTCTTGGGCCTCCATCTCCTCGATGTCTTCGTGATCGGAGTCGCCGATCTCCGTCTCGGCCGACTCGTCCTCGGCGGCCTCCGCGGGCTCGTCTTCTTCGGCGGCGGGCTCCTCGGCGGCGGGTTCTTCGGCGGTGGGCTCCTCGCCCTCCGCCTTCTTCTCGGCCGGCTTCGCCTCGGCGCGCGCCTCGTCTGCTTGGCGAGGCTCGGGCTTCGGCTTCTTCGCCGGCTCCGGTGGGGCTTCCAGGCGTTCGGGCTCGCCGCCCTTCCGCATGAAGAAGAACACGAGCGCCACCACGATGACGCCCGCGACGATGAGTAGAATCGTAGTTGTATCCATTGGCGGAGAGGCCCTGCGGCGGGGCGCCACCATAGGCCGGCCCCGACGAAAAGGTCAACGCCGTCCCCACGATCGTTCGTGGCCCCCACTCAGGGTGGGGTGGGTCCCTCTCCTCGGAGCTTCGCGATCCGTCCCGCATCTGGCTCGATCGGTCCGTAGTAGCTGACCTCGACCTCCGCGGCGGTCTCGGCGAGCTCTTCGTCCGCTCGGAGCGAATGCACGGTCGTCTTTGCCCACCGATCCAACGAGCGACCTTTGGCGGTGAAGCGGCCACGGAGCACGGCCAGCGCGCGGGCGCGCCAAGTCTCGAGACGCACGCGGAGCCCTTCGAGCGAACCGCGATGGGGAACCTCGATCTCGGACTCGGCGGGCGCGTGCCGTGGCGCCTCGAAGGTGATCCGCCAGCGACCGTCGCGGAGCTCGAAGGCGAACGCTCCCTCCGCGTCGCACTCGGTGACGATCTCACCCGCTCCATTCACTCCGATCGCTCGCACCCTCCCTCGCAGGGGCACTCCACGCACGTCCTCGAGGCGGCCGCTGATCCGGCGCTTCGGCGGGCTTCGTCGGGAGGCGGACGCTGCGATCACTCCGATCGGCTCCGGTTCGGGTGGTGCGGGTACCTCGGTCGGAGGTGCGCGTCGGCGCAGCCAGGCGAGGAGCATCAGCGAGAGCAAGAGGGGGAGGGTGAGCCAACCCCAGATCGACCGCGCGCCGCTGCGGACCTCGATCGCGACCGGCTCGGACTCGGTCGCCGGCACTCCGGGACCGTCGCTCTCGAAGCGAGCCCGGACCGTGACCAGCCCACGGCCGAGCGAGGCAGCGTCGGTCGTCACCTCGAAGCGGCCATCGACTCCGGTGAGCGCAGTGTCGAGGTGGGTGTCGCCGGTGAAGAGCCCGATCGCCTCGTTGGCCAGTGGACCGGAGGCGGTGCCGAGCCGGCCGCTCAGGACCACCTCGCCTTCGGGGCCGACGGAGTCCCGGGAGGCATCGAGCCGAAGCGTGGCTCGTCGATAGCGAACGATCGGCGCCTCGACGCGGGCCTCCGCGCGTCGGGCGTCCCCGTCCGTGCGGGCCACGAGGCGCCCCGTGCCCGGCTCGCCGAGGGCGCGGCTCTCGATCGAGAGTCGGAGCTCGCCCTCCGCGTCGGTGACGCCCGAGCCGATCGTTCGGCCCAGCTCGTCCATGAGAACGACCGGGAGCCCCGCCCCGCCTTCTCGGCTCCGGGCTCGCACGCCGAGCGCATGCCCGGACTGGTCGAGATCGAGCGCGGGGTCCACCTCGAGCGTGAGCCGCGTCGGGACTCGGGTCAGATCGGCCTGCCGTTCGACGGAGAGCCGCGGATGATACTCATCCCCTTCGTAGCTCGCCGTCAGGGTGTAGCGACCGGCCTCCCCGGGCGCCGTGAGCACGAAGCTACCCTCCGCGTCGGTCGTCTGCCGGGCCGTGCGGAGCGTGCGTCCGTCCGGCCGGTGGATCGCCACCACCACCGATCGCCGCGCGAGGGGTTCGCCGAGGTCATCGACCAGTGTCCCGCTGACCGTGATTTCGTTTGCCTCGTGCTCGGCGCGCAGCTCGATTCGCGCCTCCGCCCGCACCACCACCATCGGCTGGGCGATCGCCGGCGCCGAGAGCAGCGCCAGCCACCCGACGATCGCCGCGCACGGAGCGCGGGGGTGCCACGACGAGCTCACCCCCGCACGGTGCCCGAGGCTACGAAACCACGCAACGGGCGCGCTTTGTCCGTTGTGTTCGTGACCGTGAGAAGCGATGATGACGTCGTCGTTGAAGCTTCGGGCGTGCGCCACGTCAGAGCGACCGGTCCCTCGGTGGGTGAGGGGCACGGAGTACGTGGGCAAGTGAGAGAGACAGCTTCGGCGGTGGGTTGAGATGGGCGAGCGATCGGTTCGAGCGAGACGACGAAGGCGCACATGGCGCCACGTGGCGGCAGCGGCGGCAGCCTCCCTCCTCCTGACGTTCGGGGTCGGCCAGGTGGCCGAGGCGCAGGCGCGCACCGACTACCTCATCCGACTCCTCTCCACCTCGGATGCCTTCCGCGTTCGCGCGCAGGCCGCGATCTCCCTGGGCCGCGTCGAAGCCGACGCCCGGATCGTCGCAGCGCTCAGCGAAGCGTTGGACGACGATCACCCGGCGGTCCGCACGGCCGCGGCCGCGTCGCTCGAGCGGCTGAGCGATCCATCGGCGCTGACGGCGCTTCGATCACATCAGCGCGACCGCGACAGCTCGGCCCGCCGAGCCATCCGCCGCGCGATCTCGGCCCTCGAGCGGATCGCCCGAAGCCGTCCCCGCACGGCCGAGCCGGACGACGGCGGCGGTGGGAACGCGAACGCGCGTTTCTATGTCGGCGTCGGAGTGCCGGCGGCCAAGAACGGCGCCGACGTCGACCGGGCGACGCTCCAAGCAGCACGCGAGTTCCTGGCCCAACAGGTGAGTCAGCTCGACGACGTCGAAGTGGCGCCCGCTCGAGAGAGCAACTCGCAGGCGCGGCGAAAGCTCCAGCAGCGTCGGATGACTGGCTACTACCTCGACAGCTCGGTCGTCTCGGTCGAGCAGACCTCCGCTGGCACCCGGGTCGTGGTCTCGGTCATCGTCGGCACTTATCCGGGCCGCGACATGCGGGCGATCCTGCAGGGCGCGGCGACGGTTCCAGGCGCGGCGGGCCCGGGCGCGACCCGTGCCGCCATCGAAGGGGCCCTCCGGGGGGCAATTCGCCGCCTCAACCAGGCGATGGAGGCGAGCGCCAACCGATGAGCGGGGCGGGCCGAGTATCGTGAGAGCCGAAAAGTGGAGAAGCGGCCCCGCCAGGCCTAAGATGGCTGGGCCCCAAGCGGGCAGGGGAGAATCGACGAGATGAGCGCGCAGGCCGGATCGATGGAAGATGGGGGCGCCCAGAAGAGCGGTGGTCCGCCCAAGCGGCGCTTCAAGAACTACCTCCTCGATCGCTCCTTCCAGCTCAAGTACACGGGCATGGTCGTGGCGGTCACCGTCTTCGTCGCGCTGATTCTCGGCTACTTCGCGTACGACTACTCGAAGGGTCAGACCGAGGCGATGACCGCCCAGATGGCGATGCAGGACGATCTGGCGCCGGAGGTGGCAGCCGACCTCGAGGGCTTCGCCGAGCAGGAGGATCGCAAGGTCCTCTTCGGCATCGTCTCGGGCATCCTGATCCTGGCGATGATGCTCGGGTTCACCGGCATCATCGTGACCCACAAGGTCGTGGGCCCCGCCTACAAGATGAAGCTCCTCCTCAACGAGGTGGCCTCCGGCAAGCTCAAGCTGGTCGGACGCCTGCGGAAGGGAGACGAGCTACAAGAGCTCTTCGAGGCCTTTGCAGCGATGGTCGAGTCGCTGCGGGAGACCCAGAAGTCCGAGATCACCGAGCTGAGCGACGCGATCGACAAGGCGAAGGAAGCCGGCGTCCCCGACGACGCCCTCGCCGAGCTGGTCGCCGTCCGCGACCGCATGCAGTCGATGCTCGAGTGAGGGCGGGCGGCTCTCCTCAGAAGGCGTCCGGGTAGTAGTCCACCACCGGCTCCGCCCCCCGCTTCAGCAGCACCCCGGCCGCGTCGAAGCGCATCTTGCAGTGCCGATGCGCCGGGTTCGCCTTCACCCAGCCCAGCGCCGCACGCCGGATCCGCTGCTGCTTGGCCTGGTCGATCGTCTCCTCGGCGCCGCCGTAGAGATCGCTCGTTCGCGTTCGCACCTCGACGAAGACCAGCAAGGTCCCGCGCTTGGCGATCACGTCCAGCTCGAGTCGCCCCACCCGGGCGTTGCGCTCCAAAATGGAAAAGCCGCGCTCCTGCAGGAGCGCGGCCACCAAGGACTCGCCGGCGCGGCCAGTGGCCGCTCGGCTCATCAGGTCTCGTCCAGGGTCGAGTCGCGAACGCAGTAGCTACCCGCGATGCCGGGGCCGGCTTCCTCGTCGAGGATGGGCTGGCAGGAGAAGCCGCTCGGGCACTCGCAGGTGCTGGCGCCCTGAGTCGTCGTGTCGCACCGGCAGGTGCAGAACACGCGGTCGTCGATCTGGTCCTGGAGAGGCTTCGACGCGCAGTCGATACCGCTGCCGGTGGGGCTCTCGCACTCCTCGAAGGACTCGCTGGGGTCGCCCTCGAATTGGTAGACCATGCAGACGCGCGTACGGCACTGGACCGAGCTCGTCTCGAGGTAGACCTCGAGCGGATTGAAGCCGCCGCCCTCGGGAATGGCCTCCGGGACACAGGGGTCACCGACGCCGGGCGCTTCACACCCCACGAGGGCGAACGTCAGGAAGAGGGTGCCGAGAAGAAATCGCTTCGGGGGAATTCGCATGGTCAGCTGTTGCTCCGTACTTCGATCCTGGGGGTCCTCACCCCGCTGCGCGCGACCGTCCGAATCCGGCGAGCCGCGAATCCATCCAATTCATGCTGGGGCGAGGTGTCTGTGGGCTAGGTCGGAACGAAGCGTCCTCTTTTCCAGCCGGGCGCGAACCTACTCAGCGGCAGCGCATGATGTCAAGCTCGCGAATCCCAGCTGAGGACGGAAGAGCCCCGACTCACCTACCCCCTTGACAATGAACACAGGGCATTCCTATCATCGCGTCCCAATTCGGGTGCAAGGTCTCGATATCGTTGGATTTTTCTTATCGGTACCCCGAATCCAGAGCACTTTCCATCGAACCGATGGGCACCCGCGTGCCCCGAGTCGTCGTTCAGAGCGACGTCAAAAGAGCGCAGAGAAGAGGACGCGACCATGAGCAGGCACGGAAGCAAGGAGCAGCAAATGGGTTGTAGTGACCGCCGAAACCGGATGAGCCGGTTTCTTCTGACGCAGGTGGCCGTCGCGATGGTCGTCGGACCGTTGGCGGCGACGTGGTCGCCGAGCGTGGCGCATGCGCAGGACATGGAGTTCAACGTGGAGGAGACCGGTCAGCCGCCGGCGCCTCCCGCCGAGGGGCCTCCTTCCGAGGCCCTCGCGAACGCTCTGCGGCTCTATCAGCAGGAGCGCTACCAGGAGGCTGCCGTGCAGTTCCAGCGCGTCGTCGAGGGCGAGACCCAGGACGCTGCCGCGAACGTGCAGAAGGCGCAGTTCTTCCTCGGGAAGTGCCTGTACCACCTCCGCTACTACCAGTCGGCGCTCGCGATCTTCGACGAGATCGGCCAGATGGGCGCGGGGCACCTCTACTTCGACCAGACCCTGCAGTGGCTGGCGCAGCTCGCCTCTCAGCTTCCGGAGCCGGCGGGCATCATCGAGAAGGTCGGCCGCTACGGCGTCGACCAGCTCGACCAGTTCAACACCGGTGAGACGGCGGACCTCTACAACGAGCTCCTCTACATCATGGGTCGCTTCAAGTACGACCAGCAGGAGTTCCAGGAGGCCAACGAGCTCTTCGGCCGCGTCGCCACCGACTCCAGCTACTACGTCAAGGCGAAGTTCTTCGAGGGCATCAGCCACATCCGGATGCGCACCGCGCGTCCGGCGATCGCCTCGTTCCGCGCCATCGTCGACGCCATCGACGAGGGTGAGATCGAGGGCGTCGAAGACGAAGACCGGATGAACAACCTCGCGTGGATCTCCCTCGCGCGGGTCTACTACACGGCTGCCAACCGCACCGATGAGTCCGGAGAGCGCGCCATCGATGGTCAGATCCTCGGTCAGGCCGTCGAGGCCTGGAACAAGGTGGACCAGGGCTCGGAGTACTGGCTGGACGCGCTCTTCGAGTCGAGCTGGGCCTTCTTCCTCGCGGACGAGTTCTCCCGAGCGCTCGGCAACGTTCACACGATCTTCTCGCCGTACTTCGAGGACAGCTACTACCCGGAGGCGATCGTCCTCAAGTCGGTGACCTTCTTCGTGAACTGTCAGTTCGACAACGCGCTCTCCATGATCGGGAAGTTCCACGAGATGTACGACCCGGTCCGCCAGGAGCTGGAGTCGAAGCTCGCGGAGTTCGAGGACAACACTCAGTTCTTCGAGTTCCTGGAGAAGGTCCGCTCGGGTGAGGCCAACCTCAGCGCGAACATCCGCGGTGTCGTCGCGACGGCGCTCTCGGACCGCACCCTGCTTCGGAACATCGAGTACGTCCGCGTGCTCGAGGCCGAGGAGGCCCGCCTCGGCGAGGCGCCGGCCGAGCTGCAGAACTCGTCCCTCGGCGCCCGCATCCTCCAGGATGTGGCGGTCGCGAAGTCCTTCGCCGTCGACCAGACCGGTGACCTCGCCCGCGCACGCTACAACCGTCTCATCGACGAGCTCGCCGACCTCACCAACCAGGTCGACACCGTCGAGCTCGAGATCGTCACCGCGCAGCGCGGTCAGCTCGACCAGGAGCTGCAGCAGCAGATGACCGCTGCCCAGCGCACCGGTGGCGGTGACGTCGAGGTCGACGAGGAGCACCAGCTGTGGCCCTTCGACGGCGAGTACTGGCGAGACGAGCTCGGTTTCTACCGTCAGCAGGTCACGAACCAGTGCGGAAGGTGAACAGCCCCATGCGAACCAAACTCAGCCTCATCAGCATGGCCGCCATCGCGGCCGTCCTCGCCGGTGCGCCGGCGCTCGCCCAGGAGGGCGAGGAGGGCGGCCAGCGGAACGCGGCCCAGAGCGGCGGCGGTGGCGTGTGCATCACGGCCAGCGTTCAGACCGACATCGGCGAGTGCCCCTCGGGCTCGCCCGAGCGTGGGTCGAAGCGTCGCGTCGGTGGCTCGACGCCACAGGGTCACCTGCGGACGGCGGCCCCGGTCAAGCAGGAGAAGAACGAGAACGCGGGCATGACCGGTCCGGGCTTCGAGATCGACGTCGCCACGCGGCGCGGTCAGGAGCGGGTTCGCGCCCGGCAGTTCCAGCTGCTGCAGCGCGAGGTCCGAATCCTCAACCGTCTCGTGCAGAACACCCGCCAGAACAACCCGCAGCGGCCGGAGATCCTCCTGCGCCTCGCGGAGACCTGGTTCGAGATGCAGACCGCGCTCAACGCGCGGGTCCGCTCCTTCGATGACCCGATCTTCCAGGCGTGTCAGCGCCAGAAGAACCGGCAGCGCTGCCGCGAGGCGCGCCAGCGTCAGCAGCAGGCGTCGAAGGCGCTGACCAACTCGCGTCAGCAGGCCATCCGCACCTACGCGACCCTGGTCAACGACCACCCCGACTTCCCACAGATGGACCGGGTGCTCTTCTCGCTGGCCTTCGGCCTCGAGGAGCTGCGCCAGCAGGATCGCGCGCGGCAGGTCTACCACCGCCTCATCAAGGGCTACCCCCAGAGCCGGTTCATCCCGAACGCCTACCTCAGCTTCGCCGAGTTCTATTTCAACGAAGGCGAGATGCAGGCGTCGCTGCGTTTCTACGACAAGGTGACGGAGTTCCCGCCCGAGCGGAACCCGGTCTATGGCTACGCGCTCTACAAGTCGGCCTGGGCGCACTACAACGTCGAGAACTTCCGCGAGTCGCTCCAATCGTTCGTACGGACGATCGAGTTCGCGACCGAGAACCCGGACGCGACCGACGCGACGAACCTGGCGAGACAGGCGAGACGCGAGCTCGTCATGCCCTACGCGATGGTCGGCCAGCCGAACCGCGCGCTCGAGTTCTTCAAACGCTATGCGACGAACGACGAGCAGGCGATGGACATGCTCGAGAGCCTAGCCGAACTCTACTACGACACGGGTCAATGGCCCGAAACCATTCAGATCTATCACACGCTCATGAGCGAGAACGCCAACTCGCAGAAGCTGTGTTACTGGCAGGCGCGCGTCACCAATGCGGTGATCTCGAGCAAGCCGAAGGACGATCAGGTCACCGAGCTCCGCCGCATGGTCGACGTCTACTCGGCGTTCGTCGAGGCGGGGGGTCACGAGGCCGAGACCGTCACGACCTGCAAGAGCGAGACGGCCGGCATCCTGGCCTGGCTCGCGACCAGCTGGCACCGAGAGGCGATCGGCACCGACGAGCAGCCGGGTACGAACGACCAGACCACCATGCGACTGGCCGCGCGTCTCTACGAGATCCTGCTCGACAAGTTCCCCGACATGAACGAGCTGGAGTTCACGAACATCGCTCGTGAGGACTGGCCGACCGAATACAAGGTCTCCTACTACTTCGCCGAGCTCCTCTGGAAGATGGAGGACTGGGCGCGCTGCGGGCCGGCGTTCGACAAGGTCGTCGAGCTGAACCCGAGCGGTGAGTACACGAGCGACGCGGCCTACGCTGCGGTGCTCTGTTACAACAACCTCTACCAGCAGCAGTATCAGGGTCGAGAGACCCAGACACGCGAGGCCCAGGAGGAGCGCGGTCGCCGCGGTCGCCGAGGCCGTCGCCGGCAGCAGGAAGAGGAGCAGAGCGAGGCCGAGCGGCTCGCGCAGCGAGACTTCACGCAGCTCGAAGAGGGTATGCTGAAGGCCTTCCAGCGCTACGTCTGCTTCGTCCCCGACAGCGACGATCTCCCGCAGATCAAGTACCGCCGGGCGCGCATCTACTACGAAGCGAACCACTATCAGGAGGCCGCCGTCCTCTTCAAGGACATCGCCTGGAACCACCGCGACCACGAGCTCGCGGAGTACGCGGCGAACCTCTACCTGGACTCGCTGAACGTCATGGGCAGTCAGCTGGAGCCGAACCGAACCGAGTGTCTGAACGACCTCGAGGAGGCCATCGACCCGCTGAACGGCTTCTACTGCAGCTCCGCCGATGCCCGGGACGAGCACCCGGACCTCTGCGGCGTGCTCACGACGCTGAAGTGCAACGTCCTGCGTAAGCAGGCCGAGGCCTACGGCAACAACGACCAGCACAAGCGCGCGGCGGCTCAGTACGTCCGCATCTTCCGACGACACCAGAGCTGTGCGGCGGAAGAAGGCTTCGCGATGGACGAGGTCCTCTACAACGCGGCGATCCACTTCGAGGCGGCCCGCCTCCTCGGTCGAGCCATCCAGGTTCGAAACGTGCTCATCGACCGATTCCCGGAGAGCGACTACGCCAAGCGCGCCATCTACCTGGTCGGCGCGAACTTCCACGCCCTTGCGTTCTACGAGCAGGCGGCCAACTACTACGAGCGCTTCGCGCGGAGCTTCCCTGGCGAAGACGGCGAGGATTGCAGTCAGTCCGACCGCGACAACGGCACGTGCGCCATCGCCCACGAGGCGCTGCAGGACGCCGTGTTCTTCCGCATCGGCCTCGGTGACGAGGAGAAGGCGCAGGAGGACGCGCGGCTCTTCGAGCGAAACTACAAGCGGAAGTACCCGCGTGAGACCGCGCAGGTCGTCTACTCCATCGGCTCGATCTACGAGCGGCGGGAGGACTGGCGTCCGCTGGCGGTCCACTACCGCAACTTCCTCCGCCAGTACCGGCGGAGCGGTCTGCCGCACCACATCGTGCGCGCGAACACGCTCCTCGGTCGGGCACACGCGAAGATGAACGACCCGCGCGACGCGCACCGCAACTTCACGTCTGCGGTTCGCGCCTGGCAGGACGCTCCCGAGGCCATCAACCGACTCGACAACGTGTCCGATGGCGACAAGGTCCTCTACCTGAAGGAGGCGCTCGACGCTGCGGCCGAGGCGTACTTCAACCTGGCGGAGATCAAGTACGAGGAGTTCGAGCAGGTGCGCTTCCCGCGCTACAGCGGTGGTCGCTCCATGGAGCGGGTCAACCGTTGGGCTCAGAACGAGTTCAAGGAGTGGGTCGAGCGCAAGATGGCTGCCCTCCGTGCCGCGGAGGAGGAGTACAACAAGATCGCCGCGCTCTCGGTGACCGTCCGCGAGGGTCTACCCCCGTTGACCTCGCCGCCTTGGATGATCGCAGCGGCCGCGCGCATCGGTCAGATGTATCGAAAGTTCGTGGATGCGTTCCGTGAGGCTCCCGTTCCGGAGGAGATCGACAACGACCCCGAGCTCCGCGACATCTACGTCGGCGCGCTCGACGAGCAGTCCGAGCCGCTCCAGCGACAGGCCATCGACAAGTTCGAGTTCTGTCTCCGCACGGCCACGAACGTTCGATGGTTCAACGAGTGGTCGCGTACCTGTGAATCCGAGCTCAACGTGCTGAACCCCCGCGAGTACCCACTCGCTGCGGAGCTTCGCGGTGAGCCCAACTACGTGCGCGGCAGCATCGGTGAGCCGGGCCCCGTCGAGCTGCCCGTCGCGGGCGACGACGAGGAGCTCGAGACCGGTGACGTTTCCGATGGCGACGCTGGCGGCGAGAGCGAGAGCGAAGGAGGTGAGTCGTGAGGCTCCGAAAGATCGATCGGTTCGCGCCGCTCCTGGCGTGCATGCTGCTCGTCGCCTGTGGTGGCGGTGAGCTCGACGAAGAGGACGTGGCGCGCGGCGACGACGGCACGGCCATCACCACCTCGGGTGGCGAGGCGGTCAGCGAGCAGGCCCTCAACGACTGGAACCGCGGTCGCGCGGCGTACGCCGAGGCGGACCGTCAGGGCTGGAACGAGGACCGCTGTTCCAACGTGATCGGCCTCTTCGAGTCGGCCATCGAGGAGCAGGGCAGCCGTGGCTTCGCCGAGGCGAAGTACATGGTCGGCCTCACGCACCACAGGTGCGGCGACGAGTCTGCGGCGCGCCGGTTCTACAACCAGGCGCTCCAGGACAACGACAAGATGTGCAAGGCGCGCGTCGCGATCGGCCTGCTCGATCTCGCGGGCGGCAACGAGAGCCAGGCCCGCGCGGCGTTCACGCGCTCGATCCGGGACGACCCTCAGTGCACCGCCGGCTACGTGAACCTCGCGATCATGCAGCGTGAGCAGGGCGGCAACCAGGAGGCGGAGGCGCTCCGGAACCTGCGCCGCGCGCTCGCCATCGAGTCGGACTACCTGCCCGCCTTCAACCAGATGGCGCTGCTCTACTACAACCGCGGTCAGCAGAGCGGGGGCGCGGCCTCCCTCGACCTGGCCGAGGTCGTCTGCCGCCAGGCCCAGATCATCGATGGGGACTACGCACCCATCTACAACACCTGGGGCCTGGTGAAGATGGAGAAGGGGAACGTCATCGAGGCGCTCCGCTTCTTCGAGCGCGCGATCCAGCTGAACCCCGACATGTTCGAGGCACAGATGAACTTCGCGCAGATCACGCTCTCCTTCCGCGGCTACGAGGACGCCAAGAACGCCTTCGCCAAGGCCGTGCAGCTGAAGGACGACAACTACGAGGCCCACCTGGGGCTCGGCGCCGCGCTCCGCGGTCTGCAGCAGTTCGACCAGGCCAAGGCCGAGTACGAGCGGGCCATCGAGCTCGACGCTCGCCGCCCCGAGGCCTACTTCAACCTGGGCGTCCTCTACCACGACTACCTGTCGGCCAGCGTCGAGGACCCGATCCCGCCGCTCCGCCGGGCGAAGCAGTACTACGCCGAGTTCATGGAGCGGGCTGGCAACGCCAACCGGTGGGAAGAGACCGTCGAGGGCATCACCCGCTACTGTCGTGACAAGGACGTCAGCAAGGAGCCCCGTTCGGCGGCGGTCCGGCACCGAAACCGGATGTGCCGTCCCGGCCGGAACCAGCTCATCGACAACCTGATCTTCGCGATGGAGCAGTCGGCTCAGATGCAGCGCGAGATGCAGCAGATGCAACAGCAGCAGGCTGCGCAAGAGGGTGGGGGCGAGTGACCCCATTCCGGGGAAGGCGACTTTTTTCTACCTTCCCCGGAACCTCGACCTCACCTCGTTGTCGGACCGACCGTGCTGATGGACGAGGTGAGTCGAAGCCCTCGAATGGTTCTGGAGCCCAGGGTCCGTTGACCTGGGCGGTCGTCGCGGGATACCCTGCGCCGGCCGTGTGACCCTTCTCGATTCAGGGACGGGTCGTCATGTGTGAGGTAGTCGGGAGCGAATACTCACCGACGTCGATCAGTGCGGAGGAAGTCGTGAAGAAGTTGCAGCAACTCATGGTCGCGGGAGCCCTTTCGGGCGCCATGGTCTTCGGGTTCGGGCTCGCCCCGAGCTCGGTCGAGGCACAAGATCCTGCCGGTGGTGGGGATGCAACCACGTACGACTTCGAGGACGACCTCGTCTCGGGTGACCTCGTTCGCCCGGACGGTGAGATGCTCAGCGTCCGCCGTCGAGGCCGTCGTCAGTCCCTGATTCGTATTCGCGAGCACTTCATTCCGGAGATGCTCAAGTCGGTCGAGGACCTCTGAATCGACGAGAACCGTAGGCCGAGAGGCCACCTCGGACCGATGAGTCGGTTCGACCACTGGAGGCGAAGTTGAGTAGCAACATCCCGATGACGTTCCGGATCTACCAGGGCGACGAGCTGGTCCGGACGGAAGAGCTGCAGCAGGAGATCATCAAGGTCGGTGTTCATCCGTCGAGCCATTTGCGCATCGACGATGACACGGTCTCCCGCATGCATGCGGTGATCGAGGTGACCGGACCAGACGAGATCTTCATCATCGATCTCGGTTCGGCTTCCGGAACCATCGTCAACGGCAAGAAGGTCAACAAGACCAAGCTCGAGAGCGGGGACGAGATCCAGCTCGGCGACACCAAGGTGGTCGTCGACATCGGAGCCGCCGGAGCCAGCGACGACGCCGAAGCCGGCGCCGTCGAAGAGGCTGACGAGCCTGCCGCCGCTGCTCCGCCGCCTCCGGCCGCCAAGGCCGCGGCGCCGGTTCCACCGCCCAACCCCTTCGCCGCTCCCGCGGCGGGTGTGAAGCCGCCGCCGGCCGCGCCCGGGGTGCCCAACCCCTTCGCCGCTCCGGTCTCCGCGCCGGGTGGCGGTGCTGCGATCGACGAGTCGGACCCGGAGAACGTCCAGTACGGCATCGTCGCCTCCGGCCCGCCCGTCTCCCCCGACGAGGTCGAGGCGCCCGAGCAGGCCGTCGAGGTCGTGGTGATGTGGGGCGACCGTCAGGTCCTCCACGTCGAGCACCTCAACCCCTTCCGCCCGTTCTACGTGGGTGAGCCTTCGGACAACGCGCCGGTGGACTTCCTCATGGGTGCGGACGTGCTCGGGACGAGCCGCATGCCGGTGGTGATCGCCGGCGGCGCCGGTGTCGCCGCGGTGATTCCGCAGGGCGCGACCGGTCAGGTCATCGTCGGCGACCAGACGATGTCGATCGCGGACCTTCGCTCGCAGGGCAAGCTGCAGGCGAGCGGTGAGGCGCCGGGCGCGGAGATCTACGGTCTCCCGAACGGCGCGACCTGCAAGGTGAAGCACAACGGCTTCACCTTCGTGACCAAGCAGGTGCAGGCCGGCAAGAAGATCGCCGGCGGCATGAAGATCGACTGGCAGCCGCTCACCTACGTGCTCGGCTCGATGGCCGTCTTCGGCATCCTGCTGACGATGATGTACTTCATCCCGCCGGCCGGTGGTGGTCTGAACCTGGACCTGCTGAACACCGACTCGCGACTCGTGCAGTACCTGATGGAGCCGCCCGCCACGGAGGAGGAAGAGACTCCCGAGTGGATGGAGCAGGAGAACCAGCAGGACGACGAGGGCGGCAAGGGCAAGCGCCACAAGGGTGAAGAGGGCGCCATGGGTAAGAAGGAGTCCAAGAAGACCAACAACCGCTATGCGATTGAGGGTCCCGAGGACAACCAGGACCCGCACATGGCGCGTGAGGAGGCCCGAGAGCAGGCGCGGAACGCCGGTATTCTCGGCACCCTCCAGGCGATGACCGGTTCGTTCAACTCGCCGACCTCGCCCTTCGGTGCGGACACGGCGCTCGGCAACGACCCGATGAGCGCGCTCGGCGCCCTCATGGGTGACCAGATCGGTGAGAACTTCGGCTTCGGCGGTCTCGGCCTGCGCGGCACCGGCCGTGGTGGCGGTGGCACCGGCGAGGGCACCATCGGTCTCGGCAACCTCGGCACCATCGGTCACGGTGGCGGCGGCGGCAGCGGCAGCGGCTACGGCCGTGGTGCCGGTGGCTTCCGCGGTCGCGCGGCTCGCGTGCCCCGGATTCGCTCGGGTAACGCCGACGTTCGCGGCTCGCTCTCCAAGGAGGTCATCCGCCGCGTCATTCGTCGCCACATCAACGAGGTCAAGTTCTGCTACGAGCAGCAGCTCAACCAGCGCCCCGACCTCGAGGGTCGCGTGACGGTTCGCTTCATCATCTCGCCGACCGGCGCGGTGCAGAACGCGCTCGTCCAGAACTCCTCGCTCGGCAACCAGGCGGTCGAGGGTTGTGTCGCGGCGGCGGTTCGTCGCTGGACCTTCCCGGCTCCCGACGGCGGCGGCATCGTCATCGTCAACTATCCCTTCATGCTCAGCGCCGCCGGCGGCTGACCCTGACGGGAACCCACGGATGAAGGCCGCGCCGCGAGGTGCGGCCTTTTCCGTTCCGTCCCCCACTCTGCCCGTCCCGTTCGCCACATTCGCAGCCCGATGTCGGCAGTGCAGCTGTTCTCGCACAAAGACACCAAGCACACGGAGTTGCACAAAGGACTGGGAAGTTGGCCCTCGTCGTGCGCTGGCGCTTCGTCGGATGCAGCCGCGACTCGGTCGGCCACCTCAATCGACCCCCCCCTTCGTGAACCTCCGTGCTCTTGGTGCCTTTGTGCGAGAACAAGACCCCATCGGGTCGAACGGGTAACGGACTGCGGGAGGTGGACGAACGGCGGGGGTCCCTGGGTGGCGGTGCTGGAATCCAGTGGGGGGTGTGTGGAAAACGTCCAGATCATCATTGAAACCGGACGCTTCGCTCGCTTAGTATCGCGCGGCCCTCCAGGGCGCCGACTTGGCGAGGAGAACAGGCGGAAATGACGAGCGAAACGAGCCGTAAGCCAGCCCCCAAGCGAGTGCTGAGCGCACTTGCGGCGTTGACGATCTTTGCACTGGCGACGGGAGGCAACTGCTCCCGTGCGCGGGTGGAGTCCGTGACTCAGATGAACGAAGGCGTCGTGCTCGCCCAGACCGGTCGACACATCGACGCGGTCAAGGCGCTCGAGCGCGCGACGGCCATCGATCCGACGAACGACCAGGCCTACTACAACCTGGCTCTCGTCCACATCGAGCTCCGCTCCTTCGAGCGTGCCAAGCAGGATCTCGAGCAGGCGATCGCCATCAACGGTGAGGTCGCCGGCTTCCACGAGAAGCTCGGCACCGTCGCGATGCAGCTCGAGGATTGGGCCGCCGCGAAGGACGCCTTCGAGAAGGCGATCGAGCTCGATCCCGATCTCTTCAAGGCGTACTTCAAGCTCGCCCAGGTGCACGAGAAGATGGAGCAGCCGCAGGAAGCGCTCCAGCGCTACACCGAGTCCATCGAGCACGGCCCGCGCTTCGTCGAGGCGTACAGCGCGCTCGGTCGGCTCTATGCGGATCTCGGCTACCTCGACCAGGCGACGCAGGTGCTGCAGAGCGGCCTGTCGGTCTCGATGCAGGGCACCGAGGAAGAGGCGAACCTGCACCACCTCCTCGGCACCGTGTACCAGGGCGGCGAGCCGCCGAACTACACGCAGGCCATCGAGGAGTTCAAGGCCGCGCTCGAGATCGTCCCCGGCATGCGGGACGCGCTCTTCTCGCTCGGCTGGGCGTATTCGATGACCGACGAGCGGGAGGAAGCGCGCCGCTTCCTCAAGAAGTTCGTCGACGTCGCCGGTGGGGACGCGCCTTCGCACTACGTGAAGGCTGCCCGCGATCGCCTCGGCGAGCTGGGTGTGAACTGAACTGATCGGCGGCGAGCGCGAGTGAACGGCGGAGAAACGGCGAGGGGGGTTCGGCGCAACGCGCTCACGGCTTCCGTGCGCGCGTTTGCCCGTTCCGGGGTGACGCTCGTTTTGGGTTTCGGAATCGGATTGAATGGTGGCGGCCGAGCGACGCTCGGCCAGGACGGCTAGAGGTCAGCGGCGATGTCGGAGAACGAAGAGTCGAACGTGGACGAGAACGAAGAGATGCCGGAAGAAGGCGCGGAAGAGACTCCCGAAGGGGCCGAGGAGGCCGCCGACGGTGAGACCGAAGCGAGCGCGGACGATGGTGGCGCCGACGAAGGTGCCGAGGCGAGCGCGGACGAGGGTGGGGAGCCCGAGGCTGCGGCCGGTCCGCCTCCCGCGCGCGAGCTCACGGACGAGGAGCGGGCGCAGCTCGCCGAGCTCGACGAGGAGCTCGAGAAGTACGAAGGCCAGCGTCGCTGGTCCGACGTGATCCGGACGATCCTGGCCAAGGCCGACATCGTCCAGGACCACGAGCAGAAGGTCGCCCTGCTTCGGGAAGCGGGGACGATGTACATCGAGCGATCGAGCAACCAGGCCGAGGCCATCAAGGTCTTCGAGCAGGTGCTCGAGTACGCACCTCAGGATCTCGAGGCCATCGAGAAGCTGAAGGAGATGTACGAAAAGCGCCGCGACTGGGAGAGCCTGATCGGGGTGATGGACCGGGAAGCGCAAATGCTGGACCCGGTCGACCGACCGATCCGCTACGTCGAGATGGCCGAGCTGGCCACCAAGCGCATCCGCAAGCCGGACACGGTCATCCCCCTGTGGGAGAAGGTCCTCGAGGTCGAGCCCTCGCATCCGGAGGCACTCGAGGCGCTCTCGCAGCTCTATGAGCGCGCCCGCGAGTGGGAGAAGCTCGCGAAGGTCCTCGAGACCCTCACGGACGCCGACCCCGATCCGAAGATGCTGACCAAGCTCGGGTCGATCTACGCCGACAAGATCGGCGACGACGCGGGTGCGGTGGGAGCGTTCACGAAGCTCCTGACCATCAACCCGGACGATCGTCGGGCGCAGGAGCAGCTCAAGCGTCGCTACGTCGCGCTCAAGGCGTGGGACGAGCTGACCGAGTTCTACGGCTCGCAGGACAAGTGGAGCGAGCTGATCCGGGTGCTCGAGCGCGAGGCCGACGGCAAGGAGACGACGCCCGAGGAGAGGGTGGACCTGCTCTTCCGCGCCGCGAGTCTCTGGATGGAGCAGGAGGGCAAGCCCGACCGCGCTGCCCGAGCCTACGAGAAGGTGCTCGACGGAGACGAGACCAACCTCGCGGCCGCCGAGGCGCTCTCGCCGATCTACGAAGAGGCTGGCGACGCCCGAAAGCTCGCGCGGGTCTACGAGGTGCGTTTGCAGCACCCGATGGAGCCGATGGAGCACGTCGCGCTCCTCCGCGAGACCGGTCAGCTCTACGAGGAGCGCCTCCGAAAGCCGGACACGGCCTTCGAGCGCTACCTCGAGGCCTTCGCCGTCATGCCGGGTCAGGAGATCGTTCGCGAGGACGTCGAGCGCATGGCCGAAGCCACCGGCAGCTGGGATCCCGTCGTCGAGGCGTACCAGAAGGCGATCGCGGACGCCGATCCCGCCGACGCGACCGAGCTTCGGATGAACCTCGGTGGCGTGCTCATCAAGGTCGAGCGGGTCGAGGAAGCCATCGCCGCCTACCGCGCGGTCTACGAAGCGGAGCCCGATGACCGCCGTGCGGTCGCCGCGTTGGCGGCGCTCTACGAGCAGACCGAGAAGTTCGCCGAGCTCCTCGAGGTCACCGAGCGCCAGATGGAGCTCGAGGACGACCCGGAGACCCGTCGCACCACCGCGTACCGACGGGCGAACCTCTACGAGACGAAGCTCGAGGACGCCGGTCGCGCGATCGACGCGTACAACGAGATCCTGGGCGAGTGGGGCTTCGGCGAGGTCGAAGCCTTCAAGGCGCTCGATCGGCTCTACGAGCAGGAACACCGCTGGCAGGAGTTCGCCGAGACCCTCGAGCGCCGGATCGACCTCGGTCCCGAGTCGACCGAAGAGCTCGCGGCGCTGAAGTTCCGGCTCGGCCGGGCCTTCGAGCTGCACCTCGAGCAGAAGGAGAGGGCGGTCGAGCTCTACCGCGAGGTGAAGATGCTCATGCCCGAGCACGAAGGTGCTCGCGGCGCCCTCGAGGGCTTGCTCATCGATACCGACGTCGGTGTCTCCGCAGCGCGCATCCTCGAGCCCATCTACGAGATGACGGGCGAGTGGGAGCCGCTGATCCGCGCGCTCCGAGTCCTCCACGACGGCAGCGACGATCCGCAGGAGCGACTGGACCTCCTGACCAAGACCGCCGCCGTCTACGGGGAGCAGCTCGGCGATCAGGAGAAGGCCTTCGACGCCTACGCCGAGGCCTTCCGCGAGTATCCGCGCAGCGAGCAGACGCTCGCGCAGCTCGAGATGATTGCGATGAGCCAGGAGAGCTTCCCCAAGCTGGTGGAGCTCCTCTCGAACCTCGCCGCGTCCATCTCCGAGCCCGACCTGGCCCGGTCGCTCTGGCTCAAGGCGGCGATGATCCAGGACACGCAGCTCCAGGACGTCGACGGAGCGGTCGCTGCGTATCGGAAGATCCTCGACATCGAGCCGGCGGACTCCGAGGTCCTGCTCGCCCTCGAGGAGCTCTTCCGCCGCACCGAGCGCTGGAAGGACCTGGTCTCCGTGCTCCGCCGCCGTGCGGAGCAGGCGCACGACCCGGAGGAGCAGGAGAACCTGCTCGTCCAGATGGCCGCCATCCACGACGAGTTCCTCGAGGACCCGGAGACGGCGATCACGGTCTACCGCGAGATCCTCGAGCTCGACCCCGGGAGCCCGCGGGCGCTGGGCGCGCTCGACGACCTCTTTGCGCGTCAGGAGATGTGGTCCGAGCTCGCCGACAACGTCGACCGTCAGCTCGAGCTCGCGACCGACGAAGGGACCCAGACGGCGCTCATGATCCGCCTCGCGGACCTCCGTGAGACCCGCATGGGCGCACCGGAAGCGGCCATCGAGATCTATCGCGAGGTCCTGCTGCGCAACCCAGCGCAGCAGGAGGCGCTCGAGGCGCTCGAGCGCCTGCTCCAGGTGCCCGACCACCAGGTCCTCATCGCCGAGATCCTCGAGCCCATCTACCGCGACTCCCAGGCGGTGGCGAAGCTCATCGGGGTCCACGAGATCCAGGCGAAGCACGCCTCGGCGCCCGAGCGCCGCGTCGAGCTCCTCCACCAGATCGCCGAGCTCTACGAAGTGGCGATGGACGACTACCCGTCGGCCTTCGAGAGCTACAGCCGCGCGCTGTCGGAAGACCCCTCGAACGAGCTCACCCAGCAGCAGCTCGAGCGGCTCACCCCGATGCTCGGCGACGCCGAAGCGCTCGCCAAGACCTACGAGGAGCAGGTCGCGGAGGTCGAGGACCCGATCCTCGCCGCGCAGCTCCACATGAAGGCCGCGCGCATCCGCGAGAACCAGCTCGAGGACTACGACAACGCCATTGCGCACTACCGCAGGGTGCTCGAGCTCGACGAGATGCACCTCGAGGCGGCGACGTCGCTCGAGCGTCTCTTCCAGCTCAACGAGCGCTATGAAGAGCTCGCGCAGATCTACCTGAAGAAGGCGCAGATCCTGCCGTCCCTCGAGGAGCAGAAGCAGTACCTCTACCGCGCCGCGGCGCTCTATGAGGAGCTGCTCGAGCGCCCGCAGGACTCGATCAAGGTCTACCACCAGGCGCTCGAGCTCGACCCCGAGGACGTCACCTCGATGGACAAGCTCATCGAGCTGAACCTCCGGCTGGAGCAGTGGGAGCCGCTCCTCGAGGTCTACAACCAGAAGGCCGAGATCGTCTTCGACCCCGAGGAGAAGAAGCGCCTCTATTCCGAGGTCGGCGCCGTCTTCGAGCAGGAGCTCAAGGACAACGCGAAGGCCATCGACAGCTATCAGCGCATCCTCGAGATCGATCCGGACGACATCGCCGCCCTGAGCCGCCTCGACGCGCTCTACCAAGCGACCGAGACCTGGCCGGACCTGCTCAGCGTCCTCGAGCGTGAGGCCGATCTGGCGTCCGACCCGATGGAGGTCATCGGCTTCCGCTACCGGATCGCCGACTTGCACCACCACCAGCTCGACGATGCGATGCGCGCCATCGACATCTACCGGGACATCCTCGACGTTCAGCCGGAGCATCAGCCGACGCTGAGCGCGCTCGAGGAGTTGATCGCCGCAGGCACCGAGCCGGTGATGGCCGCGAGCGTGCTCGAGCCCATCTACCGCCAGCTCGGCGACTGGCCGAAGCTCATCGCGGTCCATGAGGTGCAGATCAAGCACGAGGAGGACCCACTCCGTCAGGTGGAGCTCCTCCACCAGGTGGCCGAGCTCTACGAGATGCAGCTCGACGACGCGCCGAACGCCTTCGCGGCCTACGCGCGAGCGCTGCCCCTCGACAACCGTCACGACGTCACGCTCGGCAGCCTCGAGCGGCTCGCGGAGTACACGGACAAGTGGGGCGAGGTCACCGCGCTCTACGACACCGAGATCCAGCGGATCCGCGAGGAGCGTCCGGAGGACGTCATCGACATGGCGCTCCGGACCGCCCAGATCTACGAGGTTCACCTCGGCGACGTGAACAGCGCGATCGACCGCTACCGCTACGTGGTGGAGGCGGACGAGGCTCACGTGCAGGCCATCGAGGCGCTCGACCGTCTCTTCGAGGCGACCGAGCGTTGGGCCGAGCTGGCGGACATCCTCCAGAAGGAGGTCCTGATCGCCGCGACGCCGGACGACATGTTGACCCTCCAGTTCCGGCTCGGTCAGGTGCGTCAGACGTACCTGAACGACGTCGATGGAGCCATCGGGCAGTACCAGGAGATCCTGGCCGCGGCGCCGGAGCACTCGCCCTCGGTGAGCGCGCTCGAGTTGCTCTTCGCGGAGGGCGTTCGACCGCTGCAGGTCGGTGAGATCCTCGAACCCCTCTACCGGATGCAGGAGGCGTGGGATCGCCTGCTGAACGTCCACGAGGTCCAGCTGAACTACCAGCCCGACGCCTACGAGCGCGTCTCGATGATGCACCGCATCGCCGAGATCGCCGAGGAACGGGCGATGGACCACGAGCGCGCCTTCGTCTGGATGCAGCGGGCGCTCCTCGAAGACCCGACCCACGACCACACCCTCGGTGAGGTGGAGCGGCTCGGGCAGATGCTCGACGGCTGGCCGCAGCTCGCGAGCACCTACGCCGACGCGGCGCAGGGGGCGACCGAGCCACAGGTCCGCGCGGACATCGGCAAGCGCCTCGCCCGCGTGTACGAGGAAGAGATCGGCGACATCGCCAAGGCGGAGGAAGCGCACCGCTTCGTCCTCGGGGCGACGCCGCACGACGAGCAGAGCCTGGAGAGCCTGGACCGGATCTACGCCGAGAACGGCGCCCACGAGGCGCTCGCCACGGTGCTCCGCCGGCGGATCGAAGGTGGCGACATCCCGGCCGACCAGGTCGACTGGAGCTTCCGCCTCGGTCGCATCCTGGCGGACGATCTACAGCGCACCGACGAGGCCATCGCGGTCTACCAGAAGGTGCTCGCGGATCTGGAGCCCGAGCACGCCGAGTCCATCAAGGCGCTGCAGGACATCTACACGCGCAAGGAGGACTGGCCGAATCTCTTGGCCGCGTTCGAGAAGGAGCTGGACGTCGTCTTCGGCGACAGCAACCGCGCGGACGTGCTCGCCAAGATGGCCCGCCTGAGCTCGGACCACCTCGGTGACACCGAGAAGGCGATCGACCTGTGGAAGCAGGTGCTCGACCTCCGCGGTGAGGACCCGGAGTCGCTGAACGCGCTCGGGAAGATCTACGCGGACCAGGAGCGCTGGGCGGACCTCGTCGAGATCCTCGAGCGCGAGGCATCCATCGCGGACACCGACGAGATGCGCATCGCGGTCTACGGTGACCTCGGCCGCATCTGGTACGAGAAGCTCGAGCGTTCGCGCTCCGCCCTCGACAGCTGGGAGAACGCCCTCAGCATCGACCCGTCGAACGCGGTCGCGCTCTTCAACATCGCCGAGATCTATCGCGCGGGTCGCCAGTGGACCGAGCTGGCCGACACCCTGCACCGGATCATCGAGGTGGGCGCCGCGACGCTGGAGGATCACCAGCTCGAAGACGTCTACATGCAGCTCGGCCACATCTACAACGTCGAGCTCGAGCAGCCGGTCGACGCGGTGGAGGCCTACGAGAAGGCGCTGGAGGTCAACCACCGGAACTTCCAGGCCATCGACGCCATCGAGCACATCCACCGCAAGGACAACATGTGGGAGGATGCGATCGGCGCGATGGAGAAGCGCGTCCTCGCATTCTCGGATGACGAGAAGAAGATCGAGCAGCTCCTCACCATCGCGGGCACTTGGGCCGAGCAGGTCGAGAACCGCGACGGAGGCACCAGCGCCTACGAGCGCATCCTCGAGATCGACCCGATGCATCAGGTCGCCTTCGAGAACCTCGACCACCTGCACCGGGCAGCCGAGCGCTGGGAGCACCTCGTCGAGCAGTACGTCGTTCGCGTGGAGAGCACCGAAGACCTCGAGGAGAGCATCGAGCTCCTTCGTCGGGTCGGTGATATCTACGAGAACAAGCTCGACGACGGGGACCAGGCCTTCGACGCTCTGACCGTCGCTTGGTCGCTCGACTACACCGACAAGAAGACCGCTGAGCAGCTCGAGGTCACCACACGCCACACCGGCAAGTGGAACGAGCTGCTGACCATGGCGAACGCGGCGCTCCAGGAAGAGGAGGAGGAAGCCGTCAAGATCGCCCTCTGCCTCCAGTGTGCGCGCTGGTAC
Source organism: uncultured Sandaracinus sp. (assembly GCA_964462035.1). Classification (GTDB taxonomy): domain Bacteria; phylum Myxococcota_A; class Polyangia; order Polyangiales; family Houyiibacteriaceae; genus UBA1660. The sequence goes on along the minus strand of CAYXAP010000081.1, from coordinate 3,604 downwards.
GGCCAGGAGCTCGGTCACCCCGAGTACGCCATCCCGTACTTCGAGCAGGTTCACGCGATGGACCCGTCGAGCGTCGATGCCATGGTGTCGATGGCCGACCTCTACGAGACGACCCAGCAGTGGGACGCGATGGCCCAGACCCTGGGTCAGATCGTGACGGTCTCGAAGGACCCGACCGTGCAGGCGGACACCTACGTCCGCATGGGCAAGCTCTCCGCGACCCACCTCGGCATCCCCGAGCAGTCGAAGGGCTACTACCAGAAGGCCCTCGACATCTCGCCGCGGAACCTCGGCGCCATCGAGGCCCTCGACGAGATCTATCGCGAGGAGCAGAACTGGCGGCAGCTGGTCGACATCCTCCAGCGGAAGGTCGAGGGGGCCGAGGAGGATCGCGACCGGATCGAGGCGCTGATTCAGCTCGCGGAGGTCTACGAGCTCCGCACGGCTCAGCCGGACGAGGCCATCGCGACCTACGGTCAGGTCCGTGAGATCGAAGAGATGGAGATGCGGGCCCTCAAGGGCCTGGAGCGCCTCTACGCTCAGACCGAGCGCTGGCAGGATCTCTTCCAGATCCTCGAGACGCAGTACGAGGTCGTGCAGACCGAGAAGGAGCGGATCACGATCCTCTCCCAGCTCGCCGGCATGCTCGAGGAGGAGTTCCTCAAGCCCGAGCAGGCGGCGGCGCGACTCGAGCAGGTGCTCGAGATCGACCCGACCCACGTGAATGCTCTCATCGGTCTGGCCCGGCTCTACCGCCAGATGCAGAAGTGGGACGAGCTCATCGACACCTACGAGCGCCACGTCTCGGCCACGCCGGACCGCGGTGAGCGCATCCGGATCTACAAGGCGCTCGGTGAGACCTACAGCGCCGACCTCAGCGACCCGGACCGCGCCATCGACGCGCACCTCAACGTCCTCTCGATCAACGAGGACGACGCCGAGTCGCTCGATGCCCTGACCCGCCTCTACGAGAAGCGCGAGGACTACGCCTCCGCCCTCGAGATGATGGAGCAGCTGGTCAAACAGATTCAGGAGCCGCAGCAGCAGGTCGACCTGCTCTTCCGCATGGGTCGCATCCTGGAGAAGGAGCTCGGGGACCGCATCAGCGCCCTCGACAAGTTCCAGATGGCCATCGATCTGGACCCGAGCCACGTGCCCTCACTCGGCGCGATGCGTCTCATCCAGGTCGACGCCGGCGATTGGCTCGCGGCCGCGAAGCTCACCGAGCAGGAGGCCAGCTACCAGGAGAACCCGCGCCTCGTCGCGGAGCTCCTGGTGGAGCTCGGTCGCATCTACGACGACCGCCTCGACGAGCACGACAAGGCGATCGAGACCTACGAAGCGGCGCTCAAGCAGGACCCGGACAACGAGGACGCGGCGATGCCGCTGGTCGACGAGTACCGCAAGGCGGACCGTCACCAGGACGCTTTCCCGCTCCTTCAGATGCTCGTGAAGCGCTCCGGTAAGCGGGAGCCGGACGAGCAGCACCGACTGGCCTTCGAGCTCGGCGAGACCGCCATGGAGCTCGGCGAGATCGAGGACGCCATCAAGGCGTACGAGAAGGCCAAGGACATCGACAGCACCCACCTGCCGACGCTCCTCGGGATCGCCCGGGCTGCGTTCGCGGCCGAGAAGTGGGGCGACGCCTTCAAGTTCTACCAGATGCTCCTCGTTCACCATCGCGACTCGCTCGCGCCGGACGAGATCGTCGACATCTTCTTCCGCCTCGGTGTGGTCAAGCGCGAACAGGGAGAGCGCCGCAAGGCCCTCAACATGTTCGACAAGGCCCTCGAGGAGGATCCGCATCATCGGCCGACGCTCGACGCCGTGATCGGGCTCTACGAGAAGCAGTCGCAGTGGGCGCAGGTCATCCACTTCAAGAAGCAGATCCTGGAGACCCTCGACAACGACGACGAGCGTTACGAGATCCTCGACCAGGTCGGTACGCTCTGGAAGGAGAAGGAGAACAACACCCAGAAGGCCATCGAGGCCTGGGATGAAGCGTCTCTACTCAAGCCGGAGGAGCACCGGATGCTCCACAAGCTGCTCGCCGCCTACCAGGAGACGAAGCAGTGGGAAGAGGCCATCAAGGTCATCCAGCAGGTCTCGGACCTCGATGGTCGGGCCAAGGCGCAGTCCAAGTACATCTACACCGTCGGCGTCATCACTCGTGATGAGCTGAAGGACCCGGATGGGGCCCTCGACCGCTTCAACGACTCGCTCGATCTGGACCCGGACAACCTCAAGGCGTTCGAGGCGGTCAACAAGATCCTCAACACCAAGAAGGACTGGAAGGCGCTCGAGCGGGCGTACCGAAAGATGATCCACCGGATCATCAAGGAGGACGGCCGCGAGGACCTGAAGTTCAACCTCTTCCACACGCTCGGCATCATCTATCGAGACCGGCAGCGGAACTTCGAGGCCGCCGCGGAAGCGTTCAGGACCGCCAGCTCGATCAAGCCGGATGCGGCTACCGAGCACCAGATCCTCGCCGAGCTCTACTCGACGATGCCGGACCGCGTGGGCGACGCCATCGAGGAGCACCAGTGGCTCCTCCGCCGTGACCCCTACCGCGTCGACTCGTACCGAGCGCTCTACAAGCTCTACTTCGACGCTCGCGCCTACGACAAGGCGTGGTGCCTCGCGGCCACGCTCAACTTCCTGGGCAAGGCCGACAACGAGCAGCAGCAGTTCTACTCGCAGTACCAGACGCAGGGTCCGATCCGTCCGCGCGGGCGCGTCGAGCGGGCGGCCTGGTTCAACGACCTGATGCACCCGGACGAGGACCGCTACGTCTCCAAGATCATGGAGCTCATGGCGCCCGCCGTCCTCGCGGTGAAGCAGGCTTCCGACAAGGCGCTCAACCTGAGCAAGCTGAAGCCGGTCGACCCGCAGACCTCGACGGTGACGTTCGCCAAGACCTTCGGCTTCGTGCAGCAGGTCCTGAACATCCCGACGCAGCCGCGGCTCTACCTGCAGCAGCAGACGCCGGGTGGCCTGACGCACATCGCTGGCTCGAACCCGCCTGCGGTCATCGCCGGGTCGTCGCTCCTGAGCGGCTACACGCCGATGGACCTGATGTTCATCATCGGGCGCTTCCAGAGCTACTACCTGAACGAGCACTTCGTCCGGACCATCTTCCAGAGCCACACCGAGCTCCGGATGCTGCTCCTGGCGGCGCTCCGCATCAGCGGCATGGGCCCGGCCGACCCTCAGGTGGACGCCTGGGCCGGTCAGCTGACCCAGCACATGTCCGCCGCTCAGCAGGACGGCCTGCGCGCGGTCTGCCGGAAGTTCATCGACGCCGGCGGCAGCACGGACATCAAGAAGTGGATGCAGTCGGTCGAGCTGACCGGCGTCCGTGCGGGCTTCCTGGTCGCGAACGACCTCGACGTCGCCCGCCGGATGATCCAGGCGCTTCCGGCAGAGGGCTCGGTCGACCTGCCGCCGAAGGACAAGCTCAAGGAGCTCGTCCTCTTCAGCGTCAGCGAGAGCTACTTCCGCCTCCGCGAAGCGTTGGGCATCCAGATTCAGGTGTAGCGAGCGTGGTTTCCAGGGGTTGGCACCCAACCCCTCTCTCGTCGGCTAGGCCTCCTCGATTCAC
>CAYXAP010000080.1:10044-29186 GCA_964462035.1 uncultured Sandaracinus sp. | reverse complement strand
AGGGCGGCGAACACCAAGGGAGGGGAAAGGCGAAGCATCGGGCAGGTCACGCTAGCAATCTGTCGCTCGATCAGCTCGTGATTTCCACCGGGGTTTCAATGAGGGCAAACAAACACACAAGCTCGGCCCGTAGACACCGACGACGTGGGGCTGCGACGATGGGCCGATGACTTCGTTCGATGGTTGGAAGGTGCTGGTGACGGGCGCGAGCCGCGGGATCGGCGCGGCCTGCGCGCGGGCGCTGCTCGAGCGTGGGGCAGCCGTGGCACTGGTGGGTCGCGACGAAGGCGCGCTCGCGGCCGCGGCGGAGTCGCCGGGCGAGGCGGTCGTGCTGGTGGCGGATCTGGCCGACGGACAGGCACGCGATCGGGTCGTGGACCGAGCCGCGGACGCGCTCGGTGGTCTCGATGGGCTGGTGCTCTCCGCGGGCGTGGCGATGCATCGGCCCTTCGAGATGCTCGACGAGGACGTGCTGCGACGGCAGCTGGAGCTGAACTTCGTCGCGCCCGTGATGATGGCGAAGCGAGCGCTCTCGCATCTCTCGGACCGCGGCAGCGTGGTCTTCGTCGGTAGCACCCTGGCAGAACGACCGGCGCCGACCACGACCGCCTACGCCGCCTCGAAGGCCGCCCTCCACAACGCCACTCGCCAGCTCGCCGTCGAGCTGGTGCCCATCCGAGTGAACTGCGTCTCCCCGGGTGTCGTCGACACGGCGATGACACGGGCGCTGCGGCTGATGCCGGGCGAGCCGATGCCGCTGGACACCGAGCTGGGCGCGCGAGTGAGCGAGCAGCTGGAGTCGTTGCGTCTGCTGCACCCGCTCGGCCGGCTGGGAGAGGCCGATGAAATCGCCGACGCGGTGCTCTACCTGCTCGGCGCCGCGTGGACCACGGGCACCATCCTGACCGTGGACGGCGGTCTCACGGCCGGTTGACGATGGCTGATCAGCGGACGGCTTCGAAGGTCTGGACCATGGCGGCGAAGGCTTCCTCCGCTTCGGTGACGGTCGCCTTCGGACCGAGCAGCTTGAAGAAGACGGGGCCGTCCGGCGCCTGCACGATGGCGCCGAGAAGGCGCGTGTCCGAGAGCGGTTCGCCGCCGCCCATGCCCATGCTCGAGGCGAAGGTGCCGCTGACGTCGATGGTGGTGACCTCGAGGCCGCCGATGGTCTTCGTCTCGACGACCGGCTCGTCTCCGTCGCGGAACTGACCGGTCCAACGCTCGACGTTCTCCTCGATCGAGCCGCCCATGCCGGGGAAGTGGAAGATGGTGAGCACGGCCTCGGTGTCGCCATCGCCGACGAAGTACTCGGCGTTGCGCATCGGGCGGCTGGGCGCGCGCCAGGTCAGCGGGTCACCTGCCTGCCAGCGGAGGCCGGCGAGCTGGGGCGCGTTTTGATCGACGACGGGCGCCCGTCCGGCCGGGCCTGCTCCGCCGTGCGCCGGCGCCGGGCGTTCGGCGTGGGGATTCGTGGGCTCGGGCGTCGGCGCCGCTTCGGTGGCCTCTTCCTCGACGGGGGGAGGCTCGGGCCCACGGTCGCAGCCGAGGGCGAGTGCGAGGAGGACGGCGAGGGGGGTCAGTCGGACCATGGGCGAGAGCATGCCCCCCTGACGGTGGGGCGCAAGCCTTCAGCCGTCTTCGCTGGGCTTTCCGAAGCGGGTGGTGAGCACCGCGCCGTAGCCGGCGCAGCCGAGGAGGACGAGCACGAGACCACCGAGCACCGGCACGAGCGAGAGACCCCAGAGGATCAGGATGCCGAGTCCGAGCTGCATCAGGGGCCGCTTCTTCGAACGCTCGAAGGGAAGGGCGGCGCCGATGACGTAGCCGACGACCGCGAAACCTGCGCAGCCCGCGACCACGGCCAGGATGCCCACGAAGATGGCCACCGGGATCCCAACGAGGGTGATGGCAAAGGCGAGGCAGAGCACGAAGGTGGCGAGCATGCCGAGGAAGCCGGCGGCCACCGAGCGGCCGGGGCGATCGACGAGGGCTCGCGCGATGGAGGCGTGCCGGCGCGGGAAGGCCCCGATCAGGAGCACGCCGAGCAGGAAGAAGAGCCCATGGCGGGCCGCGGAGCCCAAGACCTCGGCAACCGGTCCGTGGCGGTCCTCGTCGTTCTCGTAGAGGTTCCCCTCGGCCGAGGGCTGGCCTTCACGGTCGACGGAGCCGCCCATCGTGAGCACCTCGCCGAGCACGCGACCGTCGCCCTCGAAGGAGACGTCGCCGCCCATGGTGACGAGCGCTCCGCGGATCAGACCGCGCACCTCGGCATCGCCGCCCATCGTCAGGACGTCGCCGGTGACCTGGCCGTCGATGACGACGTCGCCGCCCATCGTGGCGATGTCGGAGACGATCTCGTTCGCAGCGACGGATACGTCCTCGCCCATGGTGACCCGCTCGTCGAGCACCTGGTTCGCCGGCGGCATCGGCGGCACCGGCGGGATGAGTGGAGAGCCGGAGACCGCGGGCGTCGGGGGCGGCTCGGGGGCCGGCGGCGTGGTCGGCGTTGGCTCGGGAGCTGGCTCGGGAGCCGCCTCCCGGACCACCACCAGGTCGCCGTTGCGGGTCGCGACGCCCTCCCGAGGGAGCACCGCCGCCAGCACGTCGCGGAGCGCTGCGCCGCGGACGTGGACGGTGACCTCGCGGTCGTCGTCCAGGTGGCTGACGTAGCTCACCCCGGCGGCCTCGCACGCGCGACGGAGCACCTCGCTCGCCCGCTCACCATCGGCGTCGACCGTGACGGTCTCGTCGCTGGGCCAGGTGCCCTCGAAGCGTTGGGCCTGACCGAGCGCCGAGCTGCCGAGCACGGCGAGCAGCGCGACCAACGCCGGCAGGCTCTTACGGGTCAGCGCGCGAAGCGGCAGCGCGAGCACGAGCGTCACGGCGAAGAGCGTCAGGCCGAGCCCGGGGTAGCCACCGGGGAAGGCGGCGAGCAGTCGGTCGAGGAACGCGAGGGCCGTCCAGCCGCTGTCGCCGAGGTCACGGACCGCCGAGATCTTCGGTAGCCCACCCATCGCCGCCATGCCCAGGCCGAGCGTCGCGACGAGGCCACCCACCCCTGCGAGCCAGAGCGACCGACGGGAGGGCGCCGGTGGCGCCGCGTCCATCGCGCGGCTCACCAGCGCGTCCAGATCGACTTCCGGGGTGGGCGCATCGCGCAGCGCCATGCCGAGGTCGATGCTCAGCGCCCGGCTCTCGGCGAGCTGCTCGCGGAGCTCCGGATCCGCCTCGATGCGCGCGCGCAGCTCGGCGGGCACCAGGTCCTCCCGACCGGTGGCCATCGCCTCGAGGGCGATCTCGAGCTCTTCGTCGATGGAGCTCACCCCCGCGCCTCCAGGGCTGCGCGCAGCTTCTTCCGCCCACGATGGAGCCAGGTCATGACGGTCCCCTTGGGGATGTCGAGCGTCTTGGCGATGTCTTCGTAGCTGCTGCCGTGCACGTGGAAGAGAACGATCGCGGACCGCATCCCATCCGGCAAGGTCTCGAGCGCGTCGGAGAGCGCGCTGGCCTCGAGCCGCGCCAGCGCGATGCGCTCCGGTCCCGGCGCGTGCCCGGGGGCAGCGGCGGCCTTCTCGTCGCCCGCGGCGTCGAAGGTTCGGCGTTCGAGCCCCCGGCGGCGGAGCCGATCGCGACAGGCATTGTGAGCCACGGTGAGCGCCCAGCTCCGGAAGGAGCCCTTCTCCGGGTCGAAGCTCCCGATGCGCCGGACGATGCGCTCCAGGGCCCGCTGCGCTCCGTCGGCGCCCTCGTTGGGCCCGAGGACGTGGTGGCAGAGCCGGTGGATGTCAGCGGCGTGCTCGCGGAGCAGGGCCTCGAGCGCGTCGCGGTCGCCGCCAGCGGCCTGCCGAGCGAGCGCCACCCCAGTGGGGCGGCTCTCGCCCTTCGCGGGCGCGGAGGCGGTCATGGACAGGAGCATACTCGGAGCCCTACGGCCGGTGGCCGGGACGTATTTCACGCCCCGGCCATTTCCGGCGCCGACCCACCCTGGGAGGGCGAGATTCACCGGTACGGGCCTTCGCTGACCGGGGTGAGCGGCTTGCCGCCCAGCCGGGTCGTGGCCACCGATCCCAGACCGAAGAGGGCCGCGAGGACCAGGGCGACGTTCCCGACGAAGGGCAAGAGGGAGAGGAAGAAGAGCGCTCCGACGCCGGCGGCCAGCTGCAGGTTCTCGCGGCCCTGGAGCTTCTCCCACGGGAGGACGGCCCCGAGCACCGCCGCGCTCATGGCCAGGCCGAGATAGACCGCCAGGACCAGCGCAAAGGCCAGGACCGCCGCGACGGGAAGGCCGACCACCGTGACCGCGCTCCCCAGGATGGCCACCACGGCGGCGCAGAAGAACGCCAGGCCCGTGAGCGGGGTCTTGATGGGGGTCCTCACCATCGCCGCTCGCAGCGCGTGGAAGCGCTCCTTGGCCAGCAGCCGGAAGCCGAAGGCGAGCAGGAAGAGCATCGCGAACGCGCCGATCCGGCGGAAGAAGGCGCCGAGAGCGCTCTCCTCGGAGTGGTGGGCGCTCGAGGCGATGCGTTCGCCATGGGTGCGAACCTGCCCTTCCACGCGGCCGTTCGGCCCGAAGCTGACGGAGCCGCCGGCCGTCGCGACGTCGCCTTCGACGAGCCCTTCGATCCGGACGTCGCCGCCAGCGGTCGCCACGTCGCCCTCGACCTCGCCCAGCACGAAGACGTCGCCGCCCATCGAGACCACGTCGCCCTCCGCGACCCCGGCGATCGTGACGTCGCCGCCCATCGAGGCCACGGAGTCGACCGTCTCGCCGGCCGCGACCGTGATCTTGCCGCCCATCGCCAAGCGGTCCTCGGCGCTCACCCCGGCAGCCATGCCCATCGTGAGCGCGACCGCGCCCAGGATCGTCATCGTCTTTCGCATTCCCTCATCTCCTCGTAGCTGTGCGACCCGAGTCAGCGCTCGGTCGCTGGGGGTCGGCGGCGCTCTTCGCATCCGCCATCGCCCCGTTCCACCGACTCCTACGAGGGCGTCTCTCGAGGTATTTCAGCGGCCGGGAGAATCGAGGCGTAACGTCGCGAGCTGCGCTACTCATGGTCCGCATGGCTCGCTCCTTGTTCTTCGTGCTCCTGGTCGCGTGTGCCCACGACGCGGCGCCTGCGACGACCATCGCTCCGGCGCCGGCCCTCGAGTGGCAGCCCTGGTCCGCGGAGACCTTCGAGCGAGCCCAGCGCGAGGACCGCTACGTGCTCGTCAGCGTTCAGGCGATCTGGTGCCACTGGTGCCACGTGATGAACGACGAGACCTACACGGACCCAGCCGTGCGGCGTGAGCTCGCGGACCATTTCGTCGCCATCAAGGTCGACTCGGACGAGCGTCCCGACCTGGCCGACCGATTTCGGGACTACGGTTGGCCGGCAACCGCCCTGCTGACGCCGGACGCGGAGCTCATCGTCGCGCTGCGTGGGTACCGTCCGCCGGACGTCTTCGCCACCCTCCTCGAAGAGGTCGCGGCCGGCGAGCGGCCCGCCGCGCCGGACCCCGAGCCCGCCGCGGTGGAGGCCGATCTCGAGACGCTTCGAGTGGCGGCGCGGGAGCGACTCGATTCGCTCTACGACGAAGACCTCGGTGGCTGGGGTTTCCGGCAGAAGTACCCCTACGGCGCTCCGGTCGAGCACGCGTTCTTTCGCGCCGAGGCGCTCGGCGAGAGCGGCTGGCGTGGCCGGGCGCTCGCGACGCTCGAGGGCTACGCTCAGCTCGTCGACCCGGTGGACGGCGGCGTGTACCAGTACTCGTTGCGACACAGCTGGGACCATCCCCACTTCGAGCGCATCGCCGCGGTGCAGGGGTGGGCGATCGGGAGCTTCGCCGAAGCCGCCCGACTCACGGGCGAGTCGCGATGGCGCGAACGGATGGAGCGGGTTCGCAGGTATGCCGACGAGGTGCTCGGTGCGCCCGGGGGCGGTTGGTACGCGAGCCAAGACGCGGACGTCGACCACGACACCCCCGGTGCCGAGTACTTCCCGCTCGACGCCCAGGGGCGCGCGGCGCTCGGGACCCCACGGGTGGACCCGCACGTGTACGTGGATCGCAACGCGCAGATCTCGGTGGGGATGGTGGCTGCGGCGCGCGCGGGCGACGAGGTCGCGCTCGCGTCGGCGCTCCGCGCGGCCGACCGGATGGAAGACGCGCGCGGCGCGGATGGGCTCTTCGTGCACGAGCTCGACGTGGAGCCGGGCCCGGTGCGCTACCTGCTCGACCAGGCGTGGATGTTGCGCAGCGAGCTGCTGTTGCACGAGGCGACCGGCGAGACGCGTTGGCGCGAGGCGGCGCTCCGAACGGCATCGGCCATCGAGGCTCACCTGCAGCGCCCGGCCGAAGAGGGCGGTGGCTTCTACGCCCACACGCCCGACCCGGCGGCGGTCGGAGTCTTCGCGGAGCGCCGGGTGCCTCTGAACGAGAACGGCGTCGCGGCGCGGGGGTTGCTCCATCTGTCGCGACTGACCAACGACGAGCGATGGGCCGAGCTCGCGAAGGGCGCGCTGCGCTCGCAGACACCGGCGACGATTCGCGGTGCCGGCCGGCGGGTGGGCGATTACCTGCTCGCGCTCGAGGAGCTGCTCGGGCCCTACGTGCTCCTCTCGATCGTGGGCCCCGACGACGAGACCACCGCGGCGTTGCACCGTGCCTCGTTCGAGCTGCCCTTGCCGCATCGCCTGGTCGAGCTCGATCGGCCGGGGGAGGGTCGCTATCCCTTCCCAGGGCGCCCGGCGGTCTTCCTCTGCAACGAGTCGGCCTGCTCGATGCCGGTCAGTGACCCGAGCGAGCTGTCAGCGCAGGCCGCCGCGATCCTCGAAGAGCGCTGACCCAGCCTCCGCGCGAGAGCACCGACGCGTGGTGAACTGGTGACGTCTGCCGTGAGCTCGTTACGACTTCGTAACGGATCGTGGGCCTCGGACGGAGGTTCGACGCAACCACTTCCGTGGCGGAGGCGACGGCATGCGACCTGCATTCATCCCGTGGTGCGATGTCTGTTTTCGATCACCTCCGCCGCCAGTACCAGGCCTTTCGCTCACGCGGGGCCGAGTCGCCAGCAGCGGTCCCACGAGGCCGAGAGGCTCGGGTCGGGGGGCCCGAGCCCTCGGCCTCGGTTCGGGGGCAGCGGGGTGCGCTCCAGGAAGACCTCAACGTGCTGGGGTGGATGGGCGGACCCGAGGGGCCGGACTTCCACGATGGCTGGGCACCGATCCGCCCTCGCCGACGATCCGACTGGAAGGAGCCGTTCCTTGCGTCTCAGCGAGGGGACCGATGAGAACCACGCTTGCCAGATTGCTGCAGTCGAAGCCGCGCCGACTGGTGACCGCTGACACGACGTCTTCTGTCGGGAGAGCCGTGCGAGCGATGAACGAGGCCGAGGTGGGGTCGGTCCTCGTCGTGGACTCCGACCAGCTCGTCGGGATCTTCACCGAGAGAGACGTCCTGCGGGTCGTGGACCTCGGCGCACCACCCGAGACACCGCTGGCCGAGGTGATGACCACCCCCGTGCTCTGCGCGTCGTCTCAGATGGAGGTCGGTCGCGCGATGCGCTTCATGACCGACCACCGCACCCGACACGTGCCCGTCGTGGACGATGGGAAGCTGTTGGGGATCGTCTCTCTCGGAGATCTGACCCATTGGGTCACGCGAGAGCTGAAGCGAACGGTCACCGACCTCTCTCGGTATATCTGCGGGCCGGCGGTGATGGTTCCGTTCGAGGCCCCGTCCGACCCGGAGGTCGCGGGGGACGACGAGCGCGCTTGGTCATGGGTGGGCGTCGGAGTGCTCACCGCCTCGGGTCCGGAGCTCTCCCGAGGCCATGCGCCCTAGTCGGTCGAGGCTGGCTCCGCGATCCCGTACTTCTTCAGCTTCTCCCACAGGTTCTTCCGGGAGATCCCGAGCCGCTCCGCCGCGCGGGTGCGACACCAGTCGGTGTCGTCCAGGGCTTGCACCAAGAGCTCTTGCTCGAACTCCGCCATCGCCTCGGCGAGGGTTGGCGGTGTGCCGTGTTCGTCGCCAACGAACCGACCGCGGACCTCGGATGGCAGGTGACGCGCCTCGATGACCGCTCCGCCGCTCATGATGACCGCGTGGTGGATCGCGTGCTCGAGCTCCCTCACGTTTCCCGGAAACGGGTACTTCCGCAGAAGCGCCCAGGCATGCGGGTCGATGGACTGCCTCTCCCCGTCGCCGGAGTAGCGATCGAGGAAGTGGCTCACCAGCAGCGGCAGGTCGCCCACGCGGTCCCGCAATGGCGGCAGGTGTACGTCGAGGACCTTCAAGCGGTAGAAGAGATCCTCCCGCAGCTCGCCGGAATCGAGAACCGACTGGATGTCGCGATTGGTCGCGGCGAGCACGCGTACGTCGCTCTCGACCAGTACGTCTCCGCCGACGGGGCGCACCATGCCTTCCTGCAAAGCCCGGAGGAGCTTCACCTGGCAGGTACGCGGCATCTCCGTGATCTCGTCGAGGAAGAGTGTCCCGCCGTGGGCCGACTTGAAGCTCCCAGCCCGCGCACGAGATGCTCCCGTGAACGCCCCCTTCTCGTGCCCGAAGAGCTCCGATTCGATCAATGTCGGGGGCAGTGCTCCGCAGTTGACGGCGACGAAGGGCCCATCCCGCCGTGAGCTGCCCGCATGAATCGCCCGAGCAGCGACCTCCTTGCCGGTGCCGGTCTCTCCATGGATGAGGATGGAGGCCTCACAAGCCGCGATGGTCGCGATTCGCCGTTTGACCGCGGCCATCAACGGGCTCTGACCGATGAGGCGATGTTCGACTGGCTCCCGCGCATCCGAGAGTCGCCAGCGGAGCCGCTCCATCAGGGCTTGGTCAGCGACCTCCTCGACGGTCTGGATCAGCTCGTCCAGCTCGAACGGTTTCGCCAGGAAGTGCACCGCATCGCGCCGAAGCGCCGAGACGGCTTGGGGAATCGAACCGTAGGCGCTCATCAGGACGACGGCCGTCGATGGCGCATTCGACCGCACCCACTCGAAGAGCTCGAGGCCCCCGATCTCTGGGAGGCGCAGGTCGGAGATCATCAGGTCGTAACGGTCCTCGCGGAGGCAGGAGAGCCCGACGGCCCCATCGAGCGCGACGTCGACCGAGTGGCCCTCGCTCATCAGCAGCTCGGCGAGGGACGAAGCGATATCGGGCTCATCTTCCACCAGGAGGATGTCCAGCTGGGCGCCCGGTCGGTCCTCCGGCGCCCTCTTTGCCGCCATGGACACGACTCCCAGGGTAGGCCGGCCCCGAGCCCGGCGAAAGGTCTGCGGCTCCATGGCCCCAAAGTCCGCATGGAGCGTACGAGCCTCGATCCCGTTACCGAAGGGTAGCAATCCAAGGGGCAGTGCTACCGATCGGTAACGCCGTTTGGAGAGCGCCGCCCCAACACACCATTCCAAAGGTGGAGACGGAGGGAACGGGTGTTGCTACGGGCTCTGGGGTGAGGAGGCAGTAGTGACCACCGAGCCGGATGCGACCCGCCGAACACAGATTCTGATCGTCGATGACGACGACGACACGCGGGGCGTCGTCTGCGACCTGCTCGCCGGCGAGGGCTACTCGATTCGATGTGCCACCGATGGCGAGGAGGCGCTCGAGCGGGTGAAGGAATGCCAACCGGAGCTGCTCATCCTGGACCTCATGATGCCCCGAATGAACGGGTGGGAGGTACTGGAGGCCCTTCGGGCAGACCCGCCGGCGAACCCTCCCGAAGTGCTCGTCTTCTCGGCAGCCCGGAACGGCATGGACGAGGAGATCGAAGGGGCGACTCATGTGAAGAAGCCCGTGGAGTTGGAAGACTTCCTCGAGGTCGTGGCCGAGCTCCTGAGTCGGACGAACCCTGGCAGCTCCGACGCGAGCGCCAGCGAATGAGCAGGCGCCGAAACAGCACGGGCGAGTTCCGTCGGCGACGGACCGAGTCGAGCCACACGCTGATCCAGGCGGTGTTGGGTTCGTCTGCGAACCTGCTCGATGCAGCCTCGCTCGAAGAGCTCTGCAGCGCGGCGCTCCAGGTCGCGGTCGACATGCTCGATCTCGACCAATGCCGTATCGCGGTCCGCACCCCCGGGGGCAGCTCGCTCGTCCAGTACTCGGTGGATAGCGATCGCGCTCAGCTCACTCATCCCAAGCTCGCTGGCGGGTTGACCCGCGAGGCGCTCCGGTGCGGTGAGCTCGAGCTCCTCGAGCGCGACGCGCTCACGCGCCACGCGGACCCGGAGACGGACGCGCCCTTCTTGGCGCCATCCATCCACGCGACGATCGTCACGCCCTTGATGGGCGCCGGGGGGCGACCCCTCGGCGCGCTGGTCGCGGCGCGCAGCGGCGAGGACAGATTTCGAGCGCACGAGATGACCTCGATGAAGCTCTTCGCGTGGCACGTCGGATCAGCCGTGGAGCTCCACCATGCGCGCCACGAGCTGCGCCACTGGAACGCCGTCGTGGAGTCGAGCCTGACGGCGATCATCGGGAAGACGTTGGACGGACACATCACCCACTGGAATCCAGCGGCGGAGCGTCTCTATGGCTACTCCAAAGAGGAGGCCATCGGGAGCCACATCGGTCTCGTGGTGCCCGACGACCGGCGGGAGGAACAGGAGCAGTGCCTCGCGTCCGTGCGAGCGGGCCATCGTGTCTCGGAGCTCGAAACCTATCGAGTCACGAAAGCTGGCCGGCGGGTCGAGGTGTCCCTGACCATCTCGCCGATTCGCGATGCATCCGGGTCGGTCGTTGGAGCCTCCGCGATCAACCGCGACATCACCAACGAGAAGCGACAGCGAAAGCTCTTTCGCCAGAGCGTGGAGTCGGCGCCCAGTGCCATCATCGCCGTGCGTGCCGTCGACGGGAGCATCTCGCTCGCGAATCGTGAAGCGGAACGCCTCTTCGGCTACTCGCGGTCCGAGCTCCAGGGCGCCAAGGTGGAGATGTTGCTTCCGCACGAGCTCCGCGCGACCCATGAACGCCACCGGCAGGCGTTCGACGAGCACCCGGAGGAGCGCCGCATGGGCACGGGGCGGGAGCTCTGGGCCGTCGGGAAGAAGGGCCGCAAGATCCCCGTCGAGGTGGGTCTGAATCCCGTCGAGGTCGGCGGAGAACGGCTCGTCCTCGCGTCGATCGTCGACATCTCTGCGAGAAAGCGCCGGGACGATGAGCGCCAGCTCTTGCTTCAGCGCGCCCAGGACGCGGTGTCGGCGCGCGACACCTTCCTCTCCGTGGCTTCCCACGAGCTCAAGACGCCGCTGACCGCGCTCCAACTCACCACCCAGGGCCTCCTTCGGGCGGCGACACGCGCGGAGGTCCTCGACACCGAACGCGTCCTCCACAAGCTCGAAGGGATCAACCGCCAGTCGCGCCGCTTGGGAACGCTCATCGACCAGCTGCTCGACGTGTCCCGGATCACTGCCGGTCGACTGCAGCTCGATCCCGCCGAGACCGACCTCGACGACCTTCTTCGCCAGGTCGTCGAGCGCTACTCGCACCTTCCGGACGCGCCCCCGATCCACCTGGCGTCTGCCCGTGCACACCGGGGTTGGTGGGACGCGGGGCGGCTGGATCAGGTGTTCACGAATCTGATTGGTAACGCCATCAAGTACGGCGAGGGGAAACCGATCGACATCACCATCGATGATCTCGGCAGTCGCGTCTGTGTCTCGGTGCAGGACCAGGGCCCTGGCATCGAGCCTTCCGACCAGGCTCGCATCTTCGAGCGCTTCGAACGCCTGGTGTCGCACCGGCACCTGGGCGGGTTCGGACTCGGTCTGTGGATTGCGCGCCAGCTCGTGAACGCCCACCACGGGCAGATCGAGGTGATGAGCGCGCACGGCCGAGGCTCCACCTTTCGCGTCATCCTACCGAAGACGGATCCGCCTGCCAGTGGCACGACGGAGAGTCGCTCGCTGCCGTAGCCCGCAGGATGCGTTCGTGAGTGGACGGGTTCGCCATCGAAGCGAGCGCACTCTGGGGCCTGCTGCTGGTCACCCGAACGGGGGACGCAGCGCCGATCGATGCGTGGCACCTTCCGAGGTATGTGGCTCCGTCGGATGGTGGTGCTCGTGGCGACTGCGGCTTTCGGCTGTGCGTGTGACCCGGCGATCGAAGCGAGCGCGCTCGTGGGGTCAGACGCGACCAACTGCGGGTATGTGCCCTTCGACGAGGACCGCGGTCCCGTCACCGATTGCCTCGACGCGGCGATCGCCGCGGGCGAGTCCGCCTTCGGCGGTTGGCAGCAGCTCGGCCGCGACAGCGAGGTCCGCGTCTACTACGCCTTTCGACCCGATCGCACCTACCAGGTCTTCTATGATGGAGACATCGGAGGCGGCGGTGGACGTGGAGACCCGCGGATCACCGTGACTCCCTGCGATGGTCCCCCACGCCGGAGTGGGACCGGCTACGGCTGTGACGGCTCGTTCGAGGAGCCGTACGAGCTCTGCGACTGAGCGCTACGACGAGCTCCACGGTGAGTTGCGTCGGTAGAGTCGCCGGGACAGGCTCCCGCGATGAAGTGTGTGCAGGTCCGTCGGTTCCTGGTCTCCGTCGTCGCGTTGCTCTCGCTCGTTGGCTGCGAGTCCGCGCGTGGCACGACCGATGACGGATCGGGCGGCGAGCGAGTCGACGTCGGGGTAGGCGACGGACCGAGCACACGGCCGGACACTGGATCGACCGGAGGCGGCCCGGTGGCGCGAGCGCCCTGGCCGATGGGCACGAGCTACATCCTCTCCGGTCACTCGCTCACCGACTCGGTCATCTCGCAGCCCTGGCCCGGGCGCCTGACCGAAGCGGTCACGCTCGATCCCGCCGGTGACTTCTCGCAGCTGAAGAAGGCCACGATCCCCGGGTCGTTCATCTCGTGGCGCTGGAACAATCGCGAGGCCGAGTCCGACCAGTCCGCGCAGTGGCCCGAGGACATGGGGCGCCACGGGGGCCTCGTCATCACCACGGCCATTCCGCTCTACGCGGACGACGCCACGCGGCAGCGGGATCAGGTCGACTGGTTGATGCGCGCCGTCGATGACGCCTGGACCAACGGCAACGGAGGGCGCGGCGCCCCGACCTTGCTCTACACGACCTGGACCCAGCTCCGGGCCGATCCGAACGAGCGTCACCCCGAAGACCACCTGTCCTTTCGCGAGCGTCTGAACCGCGACGAGCCTCGCTGGGAGGCGATGCAGGACTTCGTGAACGCGAACCGGCCGGAAGGACAACAGCCGCTCGCCCTGATCCCCGGCCATCGCCTGATGATGCGCATCGTCGACGATATCGCGGCCGGGAACGCACCCTTCGCCGCCATCGACGACATCTTCGCCGATGACGTCCACCCGAACGACATCGGGAGCTACGCGGTGACGCTGCTGCACTACGCCTGCATCTACGGCCGGGACCCGGCAGCCTATCTGCCCAACAGACTCTTGGACGCCGACACGCTGAGCGCCGCTCAGGCCGAGTACTTCAAGCGAATCGTCGCGGAGGTCGTGACGGGCTACGAGCGCACCGGCCTTCCGAGCCTCCAGGCGCGCTAGCTCGACCACTCCCCGCCTTTCGGGGGGCGTCCAGTCGACCGAGACGTTTGTCGACCTGCACACCGTGGGCCGAGTGCTAGGAGTCCTGCCATGACGAGTCCGTTCACTCACGAGGGCGACTTCTCGGCGCGCACCGGCCGCTGGATCTTCGCTGCCCTCGTCGCCCTGCTCGGACTCCGCATCGGCGGACTCTTGATCCGCTACGACGCCTACGAGCTGGCCACGCTCTTCATGGCGGACGACAGCTTCTACTATCTCCGCATCGCGCAGAACATCGCGCGCGGTGAAGGCAGCACCTTCGATGGGTTCAGTGTCACCAACGGGTACCACCCGCTCTGGCAGCTGATCTGCATCCCGCTCTCGATCATCGGCGGCAACCAGGGAGGGGGTCCGGTGTATGCGATGCTGATCGCGCAGGCGCTGCTCATCCTCTTTGCCTTGCAGCGCTTGTATGCGGGCCTGTCGCTCTACTCGCGTCAGGCCGCGCTCCTCACCATCGGCCTGCTGATCGCGTCCTTCGAGCTGGTCAACGGACTGCTCAACGGAATGGAGAGCACGATCGCCTTCGCTCTCTGCGCCACGCTCGTGCAGCAAGCGCTCGCTCGGAAGGGTGGGCTGGAGGCCGATGGGTCCCGCAAGGACCAGCTGGTGCTCGCGCTGCTGCTCATCGGCATCTCGCTCTCGCGACTGGAAGCCGGCCTGCTCGCCGCCATCGTCATCGGGCGCGGCCTGGTGGTCTCGCGCCGCGAGGGCGCGCCCATCGCCGGTAAGCTCAAAGTCCTCGCCGCGCTGGCGGTCGTCGGCTCCCTCTACATGGGCATCAACATGCTCCTCGTGGGTCTGCCTCTTCCCATCTCCGGGCTGGTGAAGCTGAGTTGGGACTCGAGCATCGTCTCGAGCTACGGCACGCACCTCTCCGCCTTCACGGCTCCCGTGACGCCACCGGGCATCAACCAGGTCGCGATTCTGAGCGTGCTCGCGCTGGTCATCCTCGGCGGTCAGATCGCGTGGATGCGAACGCCGAAGGGTCGCGAGGTCACGCGGCGCCTGGCTTCGGTCTGGCTCTTCGGGCTGGCGTTCGCCGCCCTCGCCATCTTCAAGTCCAACGGCGGCTTCGTCTGGTACGGCTGGCCCGCGATGATGCTGGGCATCCTGAGCACGTTCGGGACCATCGCGTTCGTTCTCACGGCGTTGGCCGACCGGCTGGGGCCGGCGGCGTTCATGCGCACGGTGGGCGCGGCCTCGGTGGTCGTGGTCCTGCTCATCGTCGCCCGGGACTACCGGGACCTCACCAAGGAGCGGACCACGCTCTGGGATTGGGGCATCGAGGCGCCGATCATGGACGCCGCCGTGGAGTTCGCGCGCGAGCTCCCCCGCGACGAGCAGCTCGCGGGGCACTCGGTCGGGATCGTGTCTTATTTCCTGGATCGGTCGATCGTCCAGACCGAAGGGCTCGTGAACGGCCGCGATTACTACGACGCGCTCAAGGAGGGGGACCCCTACCGAGTCCTGCGCGAGCGCGGGGTTCGCTGGGTGCTGGTCAACACGGTGAGCGATACCGAGGCCGACGGTCGGCTGAGCCAGCTCTTTCCGCGATGTGCCATCGTCGAGAAGCGGGACCTGGGAGCGGAGGCCGCCCGGTCGGATGCTCCACTGAGCACCATCGAAGGGCAGAGCGTGGTCTTCGCCCGCATCGACCCCGGCGCGTGCTCCGAGTCGAGCCCTGGTCAGAGCGCTTCGTCCGAGTCAGGCTCTGCCCCGTGAAGCGGATCCTCCGACCGGTCGCGTGGACCGCGGCCGCCTTCCTCGGGATGGGCGCGCTCTGGTGCTGTCGCACCGAGGTCTCCGGCGGCCTGACCGAGGAGATCAGCCGAGGCTCCGGCGGCGAAGACGAAGCCGAGGTGGACACGAGCCCGCTGGGAACGAACCTGGCGGAGATCGGCTACGGCGGGTTGAACGCGCCCTTCGTCGATCTGATGCACAGCTCGGACTACTTCTTCAGCGGGACGGATGAAGAGTGGAGCGACGGCCGGACGCTCGAGCTCCGCTCGGACGGTTACCCGGCACGCCTGGCGGAGGGACAGATCGCGCGGAGCTTCCTCGTCGCGGGCGACCACACGCACGTCAGCGGCGACCTGGTCGTGTTCTACGAGGGCCAGGGCCAGCTCGAGTATCGCGGGGGCGTCGACGAGGTGCAGCGAGGGGAGGGGCGCGACATCGTGACTCTCCGCGACCACGACGGCCTCTGGCTCGAGCTCCACGCGACCGACGAGAGCGACCCACTGCGCGCCATTCGCGTGATCATTCCCGGCGGCCGCTGCGAGGACGACGCGACGACCTGGTGCCACGGCGACGACCAGTGCGCGGGGAGCTGCGTCTCCTTCGAGTCGACCTACGAGAGCCAACCCTTCCACCCGACCTTCCTGGCCGAGCATGTGCCGTTCGACGTGCTGCGCTTCATGAACTGGATGCGGGCCAACCGGGTCGGCTCCGACCCGAGCCCGCGCCCGTTCTGGCCCGTTCGCGAATGGGACGGCTACCCCGCCGTGAGCTACGCCCACTGGCGGTCGGCGCCGGTCGACGTGATGATCGATCTGGCCAACACGGCCGAGGCGTCGCCGTGGTTCAACATCCCGCACGAGGCGAGCGACGACTACGTCCGGCGCTTCGCCGAGCGCGTGAAGGAGCGCCTCGACCCCGAGCTCTCCGTCTACGTCGAGTACAGCAACGAGGCGTGGAACGACATCTTCCTCCAGTCACAGGAGATCAACGCCCTGGGCTGTCGCGCGTATTCGGACGACCCGACCGGCGAGTGTGACCACGACCAGGACGGAACGCTCTGCGAGTACACCGAATGGAACGACACCCAGGAGCGCTGCACGGCGTTCGGGCGGCGCTACTTCGCTCGCCGAACGGCGGAGATCGGCGCGATCTGGGACGAGGTCTGGGGCGACGATCCGCGGGTGATCACCGTGCTAGCCACCCAGATCGGCAGCCTGCAATACGCGGGCGCCGAGTTCCTCGACGTGAACGTCGACGGGCTCGGCCCCGTGCACGAGCACATCGACGCCGTGGCCGTCGCTCCCTACTTCGGCGGCGGCGAGCCACCGGCGAGCGTGGACGAAGCCTTCGAGCGTGCGCCTCTGCCGGGGGGCGACGAGACCTACGCCGTGCTCGTCGGCGAAGAGCCGGACGGGGGGCCGCTCCAGTGGATCGTCCGCGACCTCCACGCGCTCCGCCCGTACGAGCTGCCGCTGCTGACCTACGAAGGTGGCCAGCACTTCCTGGCCGTGGGCGACCGCTCGAAGAGCGACATCATCGCCGCGATCAACCGAGACCCGCGCATGGGCGAGCTCTACGACGAGTACCTCGGGCGCTGGCGGGCGCTCACCGACGGCAACCTCTTCGTCCACTACCGAAGCCCGAGCGGCTGGAGCGAGTGGGGCTGCTGGGGCTCCAAGGAGTATCAGGGCCAGCCGCTGAGCGAAGCTCCCAAACACCGAGCTCTCCTGCGCTACCTCGGACAGCCCGACTAGTACACCGCCGCAGAGGTTCTGACCGGTTGATCGCGGCCCTCGACCCCGATCTCGCCCGCCGACCTCCTCGAACAGGCTTCGGCCTGTCCTGCGTCGGCGCGGCGAACGACCTCGAGGCCGATCATCCACGCTGAACCAGTCAGAACCTCTGCGTCGGTGTACTGGAGCACTGAGCGCGGGGCGCTGTCCCCCCGACTCAGATCAGGTGCGCTTTCGCGAGCGCCTTCAGCTTCGGGACGTCGATGCCATGGGCCTCCGCGTGGGCGATGGCGCGCTTCAGTCGCGCCGGGGCCGAGCGGCCCTTCGCGCCGTGCTCGGGGTCCGACGCCACCGCACGTTCGACCATCCGCATGATCTCGGACTCGTCCTTCAGCGGTCGGTCCACCAGCGCCTTCTGGATGGCCAGTACCTCGCTGGCGACCGCGTCCACGAGCGGCCGATGATTCTCGAAGAGGTCGCCGACGGTGCCGCCGGTCTCGAGGCCCGCGCAGTTGGCGACGAGGATGTAGAGGTTCTTCGCCACCAGCGCCGGGACCAGCGCGTCGTCGTCCACCATCTCGGCACCGACGCCGATGCGCAGCAGGGAGCGGGAGATGAGCGCCGCCGCCGGGCCGGCCACGGGCGTCGGGAGGATGACCTTGGTGGCGATGGTCGCCTTCTTCTCGAACCAGACCACGGCGACGGTGGGATTGGCGATGCCGTGCTTCTCCCAGCTCGGGGGAAGCAGCTCGTTCTGGAGCAGGCCCACGCGGCTGCGCCAGGTCTCGGGGAGGCTCTCCAGGACGCCGTCGAGGTCCGCCTCGCCCACGGTGACCATGCAGATGGCGGGCTCGGGCACGCGCTCGGCGAGCGCGGTGCCGTCGGTCTCCCGGTTCACCGGGTGGACGGTGTGGCCCTCCCGCAGGAAGGCGTGCGCGAAGACGGAACCCATCTGTCCCAGGCCCACGAGGACTACGTCGTTGTCGGTGCTCGGCATCGGGCGGACCCTATGTCATCCTCGGCACGTGTGCAGGCTCTTCGGCTTTCGTAGCGTCATCCCCAGTCAGGTCCACCGGTCGCTGGTCGCGGCGGACAACGCCCTCGGCGTGCAGAGCGAGGAGCACAAGGACGGGTGGGGCGTCGCCTACTACGTGGACGGTTCGCCGCACATCACGCGGAGCCCGACCTCGGCGATCACCGACCAGATCTTCCATCGGGTCAGCGGCGTGGTCGCTTCCGAGACCGTGCTCGCGCATGTCCGGAAGGCGACCGTCGGCGAGCTGAACGTCCTCAACTGCCACCCCTTCCAGCACGGCCGCTGGACGATGGCGCACAACGGTGAGGTGCGGCGCTACGCCGACTTCAAGGAGACCCTCCGCCAGTCGATCGCCCCCCGGCTCCGCCGCTACGTCCTCGGCGACACCGACAGCGAGGTGGTCTTCTTCCTCTTCCTGACCCACCTGCAGGCGTACGGCCCGCTGAGTGGGCGTCTTGGCCTCGACGCCATCGTCCCCGCGCTCCGCGACACCGTGGAGCTCATCCGGGAGAAGTGCGATGGCGACGAAGAAGCGCTCCGCGCCCTGCTCACCATCATCGTCACCGACGGCACGTGCATGGCGGCGCACATGGGCGGCAAGGAGCTCTTCTGGTCGAGCTACAAGACCAAGTGCGCCGACCGCGACGAGTGCCCGAGCCTCTCGCCCGAGTGCGAGGCCCCGACCACGACGGGCTTCGTGAACCACCTCATCTTCTCCAGCGAGCCGCTCCAGGGCGAGAACGTCTGGATCCCGATGGAGGAGGGCGAGATCGTGGCCGTCGACTGGCGGATGCAGCTGCATCGGTCGACCGACGACAAGCGCCGCCTCACCGTCCTCGCCAGCTGAGCCGCGCCTGACCCACCCGTTTTGCCCCTCGCGTCCTTGCCTCGCGCAGAGTCACGGAGCCGCAGAGGTCGCAGAGGAAACGCAGGTTTGGGGACCAGTCCGCGTCGCAGGCACGCGCTTCCGGCGGCCGGTCGGATGGACGCTGACGTCCAGCAGCGGACGACCCGGCCTACTCGACTGAACAGCTCCTTCTCTTCCTGCGTTCTCTGCGACCTCTGCGGCTCTGCGGCTCTGCG
>CAYXAP010000080.1:0-9944 GCA_964462035.1 uncultured Sandaracinus sp. | reverse complement strand
CTCTGCGGCTCTGCGGCTCTGCGCGAGGCAAGCGTACGGAAGGGCGCTTCGGGTCCCAGTGAATGTGCTAGCGGGGGGCGGTGTCGAGGACGATCGACGAGCGCTCGCAGATGCCGTCGCCGTCCATGTCGAGGTCGGCCATCTCGGCGACGATGCGGAGGGCGAGGCCGGCGTCGGGGATGGCGTCGCGGAAGAGCTGGAGGATCGCGCTGTGGGCGATGCCGCCGGTGAGGTGGAGCTCGCCATCGCGCATCACGAGCCAGGCGTCTCGGACGGGCACGTTGGCGGTGACGTCTCGGAGCTCGAGGTCCACGAAGACCGAGCCCATGGGCCCGGCGCGCCAGCTCGTGGCGCTCCCGACGGCGTCGGCGGTGATGGCGCCGAGCTCGACCTCGGAGGTGCAGCGGCCGTCCCGGTCGACCTCGCGGAGGATGGGGTCGAAGTCGCCGCTGACCCGCAGCGGGTCCGCCGTTCCCGTGATCTGAGTGAGCGCGCCCAGGATGTCGTCGATGCCCTCGCGGCCCTCGGGATCGGTGGCGTCGTCGAGCCGGCAGACACGCTCGGTGGTTCCGTCGAGATCGACACCCTGGGAGATCAGACCCTCGTCGGTCCGGTCGTCGATGGTCACGTCGAGACCGGTCACCCGCCATGCTGGCGCCAGCTCGAGGCCACAGGGGGCGTAGGGCGACCCGCCGTCGGTCCCCATCTCGACCGGCGCCTCGCCGCAGGCCGCCAGCATCGTCAGCATCGTGCCCAAGCACACCCGCCCCATGGCACCAGGATGCCACGTCCGCCGCTCGCACGCCGGGGGAGCCGGAATCGGAGGGGTCGTGTAACCATTCGCGCAGCTCGTACGTGGACCGCGCGTGCACCCGACTCCGATGACCGATCCGCTCGATAGCGTCTTCGCCCGCGAGCAGCGGCCCCTCTGGGGCCTCTGCTACCGGATGACCGGCAGCGCCGCCGACGCCGACGAGCTCGTCCAAGAGACCTTCGCCCGGGCGATCGAGCGACCGCCGAAGGATGGCTCGCGCCCGCTCGGGCCGTGGCTGCGCACCGTCGCTCTGAACCTGGCGCGTGATCGGCTGCGCCGCCGAAAGGAGACCCACGTCGGGAGCTTCGTGCCGGAGCCGGTGGCGGACGCCGAGCTCTCGGAGGAGCCGGAGGGGTCGCCCGAGTCCCGCTTCTCGCGCGCCGAGAGCGCGAGCTGGGCGTTCCTGCTGGCGCTCGAAGTGCTGAGCGACAAGCAGCGCGCCGTGCTGGTGCTCCGCGACGTCTACGACCTGAGCACCCGAGAGACGGCGACGGCGCTCGAGCTCACCGAGAGCCACGTGAAGGTCTTGCTCCACCGTGCGCGCGCCGCGCTCGAGGAGGCCCGCTCTCCGGCCACTCCGAGCGAGCGCGCGACCGAGGCGATGATGCGCTTCTTCACCGCGCTCGTCGCCGAGGACCTGGACGCGATGAAGGCGCTCCTCCGCGAGGACGTCGTGATGGTCACCGACGGAAACGGCGAGGTCCACGCGGCCCGCAAGCCGGTGATCGGCGCCGACAAGGTCGTGACCTTCCACCGCAAGACCCGGCAGGCAGCCTTGCCGGTGGTCGAGCTCGTGCAAGTCAACGGAGCGCCGGCGCTGGCCTATCGCTACGCCATCGAGGTGAAGGCAGGCGTGCCGACTCAGGGCGTGATCCAGATGGACGTCGACGCCGACGGGAAGATCTGGCGCATCCTCTCCGTGAACGCGCCCTCGAAGCTCGCCCGCTACTTCGGCGCTCGGGCCTGACCGCCGACGCCGTGCGCGGCGGGTGGGGATTTGCTACCCCGAACGGTCGCCCATGGACCCGCAGTACAAAGGCCCGATGAACCAGGACGTGCCGCCGGCACGGCCGGGGGAGTTCGCCCCGCTGAAGGTCGGCGACCTCGAGGTGTGGCCGCCGGTGGTCCTCGCGCCCATGGCGGGGGTGACCAACTGGCCCTTCCGGACGCTCTGCCGCGAGCAGATGGAGGCCGGGCGCACCGAGCCCAGCGAGCTGAAGCCGGGGCTCTTCGTCAGCGAGATGATCACGGCGCGGCCGCTGGTCGAAGGCCGCGACAAGACCCTGAAGCTCGCCGACTTCGGCGAGACCGAGTCGCCGCGGAGCCTGCAGCTCTACGGCGTCGACCCCTACTACGTCGGCGAGGCGGTGAAGCGTCTCGTCGGTGAGGGCCGCGTCGACCACATCGACATGAACTTCGGCTGCCCGGTCCGGAAGGTCACCCGCAAGGGCGGCGGCTCCGCCATCCCGGCCCGGCCGCTCCTGCTCCGCGACATCGTGCGCGCGGCGGTGAAGAGCTCCGGTGAGGTGCCGGTCACCATCAAGTTCCGGATGGGCATCGACGACGAGCTGCTCACCTTCGAGGATGCCGGGAAGATCGGCGAAGACGAAGGCTGCGCGGCGGTCGCGCTCCACGCGCGAACGGCGGCCCAGCTCTACGACGGCGAGGCCGACTGGTCGGCCATCACGCGGCTCAAGGAGCTCGTGACCACCATCCCGGTGCTCGGCAACGGCGACATCTGGGAGGGCTGGGACGCGCTCCGCATGATGCGCGAGACTGGCTGCGACGGAGTCGTGGTCGGCCGCGGCTGCCTCGGCCGCCCCTGGCTCTTCCGCGACCTCGCGCAGGTCTTCGACGGCGTGGAGCCGAGCGACCCGCCCAACTTCGGCGCCATCGTCGACGTGATGCTCGAGCACGCCGCCCGCCTCAGCGAGTGGATGACGGAGAAGCACGCGATGCGCGCCTTCCGCCGGCACTCCACCTGGTACACCAAGGGCTTCCGCGGCAGCGCTCAGATGCGCCAGCGGCTGATGCGCGTCAACACGCTCGCCGAGCTCGAGGAAGAGCTGCGCTCCCACCCGGCGGACGAGCCCTTTCCGCCGAGCGCCATGCGCGTGCAGCGCGGCAAGACGGCGGGCACCCAGAAGGTCTCGCTCCCGGAAGGCTTCCTCGTCGACCGGCTCACGAACGCGACGCCGCCCGAGGAAGACGCGGCGGCGATGCACTCCGGCGGCTGAGCGGTCGTGACCGACCTGAACCAGCTCGAGAGGTACTTCGAGAAGCGTCTGGCGGCCGAGCTGTCGTCGGACGGGTTCGAGTGGAAGAACCGAGAGCTTCGCCGCTTCGCTCCGGTCGGGGTGACTCAGTACGTGGCCACCGGACTGCGGAAGTCTCCCACCAACTTCGACGCCGTTACCCGCTTGCGAGTGCGCTTCGACGCGGTGGAGACTCTGGTGCACGAGGTCGACGACGTGGTCATGGTCGACGCCCCCTCGTTTCTTCGCCCATCCTCCAAGCAGCGCTCGGGGTCGGCGACGCTCGGTGCCGAGCTCGGTCTGCTGGACCGAGGGAACCAATGGACGGTGACCTTCGGTCGGGAGTCCGATGCGGATGAGTTCCTGGCAGAGCTTGTGTCGGCGCTTCGCCGGGCTGGCCTGCCATGGCTGGAACGCGTGTCGAACCTCGACCGAGCATGCCGACTCCTGGAGGGAGACGACACCGAGTCGCGTTCGTTCTCGTCCCCACTTCCCTACGAGCGAGCCAAGAGGGCACTCGCTGCGGCGGTGATTGCTGGGCGAGGTGGCGAGCTCGACGACATCGCCGATCGGAAGCGCCGCTTTCTCCGTTCGGTCGGAGACCCTGCCGCCGAACGATTCGAAGCCTTCGTTCGTGAGCTTCGGACCCGGCTCTAACCCTCGCTCAGTCCCCGCCGAGGCGGCGCTCGAGGCGGCTGATGCGGTGCTCGTCTTCGAGCACCTTCGCGTGGTGGAGCGCGGCCTCGAGGTCCTTGGCGCGGTGCTCGTGGTGCTTGGCGAGCTCGAGGTGGATGCGCGGGTCGTCGGGGTCGTGGGTGAGGGCTTCGGTCAACGCGGCGTACTCGGCGGCGACGTCCTTGGCGCGGCGGGCGATGCGGGCGGCGAGGAGGAGCGCGTCGACGGTGCACTCGAGGTCGCCGCCGCCGGCGGCCGCGGCCAGGGCGAAGCGGCGGGCGCGCTCGGGGTCTTTGGCGCGCTCGGCGACCACGGCGTAGCTGAGGTGGTCGAGCGGGTCGTCCTCGCGGACGACGTCCTCGAAGCGGCGCACGATCTCGCCGAGGAAGGCGGCGAGGGCGATGAGGTCGTTGGCGTTGTGCTCGATGACTCCGTCGAGGCGACCTGGGCGGCCGCTGCGGAGGAAGTGCAGGTAGATGCCGGGGATCTCGGAGCCGTCGACGTCGTGCTCGCGGGTGAAGCCGAGGACCTCGCGCTCCATCTGCACGAGCCGGAGCGAGCCGAGGCGGCGCTTGAAGACCCGGCGCGCGCAGTGGAGCAGGTCGAGGTGTGGGGGCAGCGGTGGCGCCGGGATCCGGTTCATGACGAAGCGGGTGCGCAGCAGCGGCCAGTCGAAGCTCTTGCCGTTGTAGCTGACGATGCAGCTCGCCTGGCCGAGGTGCTCGGCGAGGTGGCGGAGCATCGCCGGCTCGTCGTGGTGACCGCGCAGCAGCATCTGCTCGACGGTGAGCGACTGGTCTTCGAAGTAGCCGACGCCGACCAGGAAGGCGAGGGTGCCCGCGGCGGTCGAGAGCCCGGTGGTCTCGGTGTCGATGAAGAGCATCTTGCTCAGGTCGACGTCGGCGAGGCTCGGGTCGAGCGCGAGCCGTGCGGCGAGCTTGCTGCAGGCCTCGAGGCCGCGGAGCACTGGGGTCTTGCCGTGGCAATGCGCCGGCTCGAGGTGGTGCCGGACGATGTGGACCTCGCCGTGGGCGGTCTCGGTGAGCTCGCCCGGCAACGAGAGATCGTGGTGGTCCTCGACCACGATGGCGCCCGGCGCGGGCTCGGCGGTGCGTAGCAGGCGCGCGAAGGTGTCTTCGGTGCTGGCGGCGCGCTCGAGCCCGGCCATCCGCAGCCGCTGGCGCTTCTCGGCCATGCGCGACTTGTCCTGGGCGACCATCCGGTCGAGCTCGGCGCGCAGCTTGCGCACTTTCGCCTTCCGCTCGCTGGCCGCGGCGTCTTCCGGCTCTGCGGGAGCGGAACCCACCGAATCGAGCCGCGCCAGCCGTCTGCTCAGCTTGCCCATCAATGCACCGCGGGCACGCCCAGGTGGTCGAAGATCTGGCGGGCCACCGTCGACCGCCCGTGGCGACGCACACCGGTCTCGCCGGTCGGCACGCCGACGTCCGGTCCGATGCACGCGGGGCAGCCGGATTGGCAGCCGCAGCCATCGATGAGCGTGCGGGTGCGGCGGAGCAGCGAGTCGCGCTCGTCCATCAGTCGGCTGGCGAGTCCGACGCCGCCGGGGATGGCGTCGTAGAGGAAGAGGGTGGGGTCGAAGCCACTGCTGCCGCTGCTCAGCGCTTCGCCGTCGCCGCTGCGGTCGCCGAGGGTCGAGCCGAGATCGCGCGGGTCGACCATCAGGCCGGTGACCGCGACGGTCTTCATCGCGGCGAGGATGCCACGGAGCCCGTCGACGACGTCGGCGCGCTCGAGCATCTTGGCCGCCATCAGGTCGTTCACCCAGCGCTCCGGGAAGGTCAGCCAGAAGCTGGTGGTGTGCATCTGCATCTCGGGCAGGTGCACGTCCCCGTAGCCGCTGTTCTCGTGCGTGTGGAACTTGATCTTCTTGTAGCCGACCACGCGCTGGATGACGGTCACGTCGCCCATGCCCGGCTCGAGGGTCGCGCCGGGGAGGCGGAGCTCGGCGGCCTCGTCCTCCTCGAGGACGGTGACCTTCGTGTGGGTCATCGCCGTCGTGTAGTAGTCGGGCTTGACCTCGCGGACGTAGGCCTTGTGGTTTTCGTAATCGAGACGCTCGACCTGATACTGGCGGGCGGCGTGCTGATAGATCGCCTGCTCGTGGAGCATGGTGTGGGTGCTCCGCCAGTCCATCTCGGCGATGATCGTGTCGCTGTCGAGATCGATGATGACGAAGTTGTCCCAGCCGACGGCGCGCAGGCTCACGCCGTTGGCCGGATAGGAATCGCTCGCCCAGTGCCACACGGTCTTGCCCGCCGGACCCGGGGAGGGGTTGATGACGTGGTGGCTGGTGAGGAAGCCGAGCGCGTCCTCGAGCTCTTCCTGGCTGACGTCGCCGAAGCCGTCGCCCTCTTCGAAGGGCAGCTCGAAGGCGGCGCACTTCAGGTGCTGCAGGAGGATCTCGACGTTCTGCGGATCGATGCGCGCGTGCTCCACGCCCGCGCTCATCAGCGAGCGTGGTGAGCTGGCGACGTACTGGTCGAGCGGCGCGCTCGAGGTCACCAGCACCGAGAGGCTCGAGCCCTCGCGGCGACCGGCGCGGCCGAAGCGCTGCCAGGTGCCTGCGAGCGTGCCCGGGTAGCCGGCGCACACGACTGCGTCGAGGCTGCCGATGTCGATGCCGAGCTCGAGGGCGTTGGTGGCGACCACGCACTTGATGGCGCCGTCGCGGAGGTTCTGCTCGATGGCGCGCCGCTGCTTCGGCAGGTAGCCGCCGCGGTAGGCGTGGATGGCGTCGTGGCCGATGTCCTTGGCGAGCCGGTCGCGGAGGTACTTGAGCATCACCTCGACGCCGTTGCGGCTCTGACCGAAGACCAGCGTGGGCACCTCGGCACGGACGAGGTCGGCGGTGAGCCGCACCGCGCTCTTGAGGTAGCTGGCGCGGACGCCGAGCTCGGGGTTGATGACCGGAGGGTTGTAGACGAGCACGCGTCGCTCGCCGGTGGGCGCGCCGCTCTCGCCCACGAGCTCCACCTTGCGGCCGACGATGCGGCTCGCGTGCTCGGCGGGGTTGCCGATGGTGGCCGAGGCGAGGATGAATTGTGGGTCCGCGCCGTGGAAGCGCGCGATGCGCTGCAGCCGCCGCATCACGTTCGCGAGGTGCGAGCCGAAGACGCCGCGGTAGGTGTGCAGCTCGTCGAGGACGACGTAGCGGAGGCTGGCGAAGAAGCGCGCCCAGCTCGCGTGGTGTGGGAGCACGCCCGCGTGGAGCATGTCCGGGTTCGAGAGCAGCACGCCGGCTCGTTCGCGGGCGGCGCGGCGGGCGTCGCCGGGGGTGTCGCCGTCGAAGGTGATCGCGCCGTGAGGCAGGCCCGCGTCGCCGAGGAATCCGCGCAGCGCGTGCTCCTGGTCCCGGCTCAGCGCCTTGGTCGGGAAGAGGTAGAGCGCTCGCGCCGAGGGCTCGCGCGCGAGCCGGTCGAGGACCGGGAGGTTGTAGCAGAGGCTCTTGCCGCTCGCGGTCGGCGTGGCGATGACCACGTCCTTGCCCGCGCGCGCCAGCTCGAGCGCCTTGGCCTGGTGGGTGTAGAGCTCGGTGATGCCCCGCTCGTGGAGGGCGCCACGGACGGCCGGATCCAGATCGCCGGGCACCTCCACCGCCCGTGAGGGTCTCGCCGGTAGGGTCTCGTCGAGCACGAGCTGCCGGCCCACCGAGCCGTTCGCCCACTCGGCGAGCACCGCCCCGATGCCCTTGTCTTTCGCCCAGGGCAGCCGACGCTCCCCGCCGAAGGCTCGCGCCTCGACGCTCATCGGGAGGCCCCGAATCGCACGTGACACTCAAGCAGTCCTGCACTCATGGACAGGACTGTACGCTCATTCAGTCACGCGGCCAAGAATCGGTTCCGCGGCGGTCGTCGCCGGGCCATGGCTGACCCCCAGGGCGGGGGTCGTGCATAATCGACCGCGGTGGACGAGCAGTGGGTCGGCGAAGTGCTCCTAGACCGCTACCGGATCATCGAGCAGATCGACGCCGGCGGCGTGGCGGCGGTCTTCCGGGCCGAGCAGACCGATCTCGGTCGCGAGGTGGCCGTGAAGATCCTCGCGGAGAACGTGGAGAGCGCGCCCCGCATGGCGGCGCGCTTCGAGCGGGAGGCGCGCGCGCTCGCGGCCCTCAGCCACCCGCACACGGTTCCCCTACTGGACTTCGGTGTGGCCGAGGGCCGTCCATTCCTGGTCATGGAGCTCTTGCGCGGGCGCTCGCTCGAGGTGGCGCTGGCGAACGAGACCTTCGACTTCACCCGCTCGGTGGCGATCGTGCGACAGGTGCTCCACGCGCTCTCGTTCGCTCACGGCCACGGGGTCGTCCATCGGGACATCAAGCCGGGCAACATCTTCCTCGAGCAGCTGCCCCACACCGACGACCACGTACGCGTGCTCGACTTCGGCTTCGCGAAGTTCTTCGCGCCGGACGACGACCGTCAGGGCTCGCTGGCCACGGTGGCGGGCACGACCTTCGGCACGCCCGCCTACGTCGCGCCCGAGCAGCTCGGCGAGAACGAGCTCGATGGTCGGGCGGACCTCTACGCGGTCGGCGTGATCCTCTTCCAGATGCTCGCCGGCGCGCGGCCCTTCGAAGGAACTCCGCCCGAGATGCTCCGCGGCAAGCTCACCCGAGAGGCGCCCGCACTGACGGAGGTGCGCGAAGATCTCCGGGTCGTTCCGGCGCTCGACGAGCTGCTCCGCAAGGTCCTCCGGCGGGATCCCGACGAACGCTTCGCGACCGCGCAGCAGATGCTCGACGCGCTCGACCAGCTGCCGGCCCAGGCGTCCGTCGGCGAGGCGGCGGTGCCGGCAGCGCAGGGGGACGAGGCCACCCAAGAGGTCACGGTGGGGATGCTCGTGGGTCCGGCCGACGAACCGGGTGAGCCGCTCGAGACCCCGGGCGAGCCCACGGCTTCGTTGGAGAGCCTTGGCGACCCCGACCCGGTTCCGGAGGGCGATCCCGATCCAGCCCCGAGGGGTCCGGTCACGGGCTGGTCCCGGCTCTCGGGGATGCCGAAGTGGGTGTTCTACGCGGCACCCACGCTGGCGCTGACGTTGCTCGTGGTGGGGCTGGTGGTCTTGCTGGGGGGCAGCGAGCGACGAGCCGTGAAGACGGTGGAGCCTCAGCCGCTCGTCTTCCACGAGCCGGTGCTCTGGGCGGGCCCGCTCCCCGAGCCCCTCGCGAGCGCGCATGCCCGGCTGATGGACGGAGAGACGCTCGACGCCCAGGAGCTGCGCGAGCTTCGCCGCTACGGCGACCAACACCCGGAGTCGCCGCACGCGTGGCTCCTCATCGGCCATTGCTACGCCGAACGCCACTGGTTCTCGGACGCCATCGAGAGCTACGAGCGCGCGTACCGCGCCGATCCATCGGCCCGAGACGATCCCTTCGTGGCGGGCAACCTGGTCACGATGCTCACCCGGACCGCGGTGTCGACCAAAGCGCTGCGGCTCGCGCGGGAGCTCTATGGCGAGGAGCTCGGCGCGCTCATCGACGCTCGGCTCGCGGACGACACGCTTCGCGCCGCGCAAGTGCAGCAGCTGGAGCGGGTACGCGAGCGTTTGGACCGCTGAACCGGGAGCCGCCGGCGCTCACTCGCCGGGCTGGGGCGCCTGCACCGACTCGGCGAGCTCTTCGACGATCGCCTTCTGGTCTTCGGGGAGGTCGTTCATCAGCGGGGTGCAGCCCGGGCGGTCCTGGGTGCGGACGTCGAGGCGGAGGCAGCGCTGCACGGGCTCGGGGAGCTCGTGGCACTTGCGGGCGAACTGCCGCTCGGGGAGGAGCTCCCAGAAGGGAGGGGTGCGGCCACCCGGGAGCGGGTCCTCGGCGATGAAGTCGCGGAGCGCCTGGTTCGACGCCAGGAAGACGGCGCGGGCCTTGGTGCAGTCGTCGCCCTCGGTGCGCTCGCCGGCTTCCTGGATCTTCTGACGCATGAAGGTCATCAGCCGGCCGAGCTGCTGGATGGCGCTGCTGAGGTCCTGCACCGGGGTGACGTCCGGCGAGAGCTGGAGCGGCTCGGGCTCGGCCTCGGGTTGCGTCGGCGGCTCGGGGGCGGCCTCCGGGGTCGCCTCGGTGGGCTCGGGCTCCGGCGGAGCGACCGCCTCGTCGACGGTGCACGCGGTCAGGAGCGTCAGGAGGAGGGCGAAGCGCAGCATCGCCTGACGGGGTGGCCTATGCGCGGACCAAGCGCAAGAGCGTG
>CAYXAP010000079.1:0-29228 GCA_964462035.1 uncultured Sandaracinus sp. | reverse complement strand
GAGTGCACAGAGCGCCGCTCAGAGGGGCAGGAGCTCTGGGGTCACGCGGGGCAGGAGCTCGCTCGGCGTCCAGCCGCCGGTGAGCTGGCGGACCTCGCGGACCAGGTGGGACTGGTCGGCGTAGCCGAGCTCGGCGGCCAGCCGGCCGAAGGTGGGTTTCGCCGTGGCGAGCGGGCCCGGTCCGCGCAGCCGTTCGACGAAGCGCTGGAAGCGCACCAGCCGGCTGAGCTGCTTCGGCGTGAGCCCCAGGTCGCGGCGGCAGAGCCGGCCGAGGTAGCCGTGGCTGTAGCCGCTCTCGGCGACCAGCTCTCCGATGGGCCGGTTGCCGCCGCTGGACTCCACGGCGCCGAGGAGCCAGCTCGCGACGCGCAGGTCTGCCTCGGCGTTCGCCAGCCGTCGCTCGAAGAAGGCGGTGGTCCCGGCGAAGCGCGCCGGCCAGTCGGGGGCGTCCGCCAGCGCTTCGGCCAGCGTGCCAGCGCCGAGGTCCTCGAGCGGAACGACCCGGCCTTCGAGCGCGGAGGCGTCCACGCCGAAGAGTGCCCGCGCGCCGAGCGGGCTGAGGTCGACCTGCAGTCCCCGTTGCTGCCGGCGAAACGTGGTCAGTGTCGGCAGGCCGCCGATGCCCGCGAGGAAGCCATTCGGGAAGCGGCGTTCGTCGGTCTCGCCCAGTCGGAGCGAGGGCTCGAGCTCCACGATCATGACCAGCCCAGGGTAGGGCAGCTCACGCCGCCGGACTTCGGCCGGGGCCCGCTCGACATAGCCCGCGTAGCTGCGAACGAAGGGCGCGAGATGGTCCGGCGGCGTGGACGGCAGGAACCGCCACTCGAGCTCGCCGACCCGTCCCTCCATCAGCATGTCGAGAGGGTAGCTCAGTACCCTTCGGCGCGGAGCCAGGTCACGAGCGCGCGATAGAATCCGAGGTGCTCCCACTCGTTGCCGATGCCGGGCTCGTCGCCGAGGATCTGGCCCATCTGGTCGAAGTGGTCCGCGGGCACGCAGCCGAGGAAAGTCCCCCAGCGAGAGCTGCTGACGCGGACGAGTCCGTCGTTGGGCTCCGGGTCGCCGAAGCCACCGTCCATGAACGCCTCGCTGGCCGAGAGCAGTGGATCGATGGGGTCGCGCTCGAACGCGAAGTCGGTGACGAAGCCCGGCGGTTCGTCGGCGGCGCAGGCCACCGTGGCGAGGTTCCGGTCCGAGCGGCCACCGATGGAGAAGTAGTCGACGCCCGGTTGGTCCGGGTGCGCTGCGTTGAACGCGGCGGCGCCTTCTTCGGAGAGCTGGTCGAGGGCGGCGAAGAAGCTCGTCTCTTCTCCGGCCGCGTCCCAGAGCGGTCGGCCGACGACGCGAATGAGCCCGTCGACCCACTCGCGGAGGTCTTCGTTCTCGGTGGCCGCCTGCACGATCTCGATCGTCGGCGTGCCGAAGTGCGGCGTGGCGATGGTGACCACCGCCGCGACTCGTTCGGGCCTGATGCTCGCGACGTAGCGGGCGTCGAGGCCGCCCTGCGAGTGACCGACGAGCACCACCTTGGCGTGGCCCGTCTCGGCGAGGATGGCGTCGACGGCGGCGGCGAGCTCCAGGCCCCGGGTCTCGGAGTCGTTGAAGGGATCGACCGCCGGCGTGAAGACCTTGGTCTCGCCCATCGCAGCGAGGTTCTCTTTCACGCCGTAGAAGTAGGTCAGGAAGCTGCCGCCCAGCTCCTCGAAGCCGAAGAACCCATGCGCGAGCACGATCGGGTAGGGCGCCCCGAGTGGAGCACCCGCGTCGCCCGCCTGGGTCTCCGCGTCTTCCAACCCGACGCCCCAGTCCTCTGGCCGGAAAGCGTCGACCGCGGCCCCGCCGTCGGCCGATACCGACGCGTCGACGGCGGGCACCAGCCCGTCTCCGTGACCACTACCGCACGCGAGCGCGAGCACCACGACCACCCCGATCGCACGCGCCCGGCTGCGCCGACCCAAAGGCGCATCCAACACGCGGACACTCTCACCCCAGTTCAGCGGCGCCCGCAACCCGGGGGTCGATCGGGGACGACGGTCGTCCTGTCGTCACGTATGACGGCAAGCGACGATCGTCCCTGGCTTCGGCGCGGTGAGTGAGGGGCCTCGGGGCCCCACTCGCTCAGTCGTCGGTGTCGGTGAGGTAGACCTGGCGGAAGTTGTCCGCGAGCAGGCCGCGGATCTGATCCTCGGTCCATCCGCCGGCTTCGGCGGCAGCGATCACCTCTTCGAGGTAGCTGCGAATCTTGCCGCTCGACTGCGGCCCATCGCTGGCGAAGAGGGTCTTTCCGGTCAGGTTCCGGTCCGCGATGGCGGCCATCACGCCGGGCAGCTGCGGCTCGTCACCCTCGACCGTGTTCCCGTCGGCGTCGATGCGCAGAGGCGAGCCGAGCGCGCTCACCTCGAGGTAGACGTTGTCGTTCTCGGCCGCCAAGTCGAGGGCGGCCATCGTGGCGCGCGCGTCGCCCTGGCCCACGTGCGAGAGCACGAAGGTCACGTCGCTCCGGTCTTCCACGAGCGCGGCGAGGTTCACCGGGTCGTAGTGCGAGGGCTCGTCCACCGTCCCAGGGAAGGGCGAGAAGCCGGTGTGCATCAGCACGGGCACGTCGTACTCGGCGGCGACGTCGTAGACGCCGAAGTAGGCCTCGTCCGCGAAGGCTACCTGCTGATGCGGATGCGCCAGCTTGATGCCGATGAAGAGGTCCGGGGCCGCCTCGAAGTACGAACGGAGCGCCTCGAGCCGACGCTCGGCCTCGGCCTCATCGTCGGTGAACCCGGTCCAGTCGATGCTCGCGAAGCCGTAGGCCCAGGGGGTGCCGTCCTCGCGCACGTTGCGCGGGTCGGTGAGCGCCGCCTGCAGCTCGCGGTTGGTGAACACACCGGTCGTCTCCGGGGCGTAGACCGCGTAGAGCACGGCGTGGTCGACGCCCGCCATCGCCGTCTGCGACTGGATCCCGACGTGCTCGGCGTAGGGGTCCGAGAGGATGTTCAGGATCGACGGAGCGTAGGCCCGAACGAAGGGCGGCAGCGACGAGATCACGAACTCGCGCCCACCCGGCGAGAAGCGCGACAGGCTCCCCGGATGCAGGTGCATGTCGATCACTTCGAAGGTGCCCGACTCGCGCTCGATCTCGGCGGTGGCAGGAAGGCTCGGCGCGCAGAAGAGCAGCGCGGCGACGATCATCATCATGCGGTTCACAGCGCCATCTCCATTCGCGGGGCGGTCTCATCGATCGTGAAGGGGGCGATCACGGCGACCTTGCTGACGGTTCCGTCCTCGCCGAGCTCGATGCTCAGCCCCTGCGTGTAGAAGCGGACGCCGCCCGCCTCGAAGTCGGCCTCCCCGAGCGCGTCCACGAGCTCGGCCTCGCTCGCACCGGGCTCGATCGGACCCTCGAAGGTCCCGCCGGCGAGCGCGCCGATGCCCATCACGTAGGCGTCGTCGCTGACCATGCTCTCCATGCTCGAAGCCAGGACGACCTCCATGCCCATTCCCGGCACGGCGACGAGGCCGAGTCGGTTGAAGGCGACCGGACGCGCGCCGTCGAGCTCGCCGACGATGTCCGACCAGCGATCGCCGACGTTCACCGGTCCGATGCCCTCCCCCGGACGGATGCTGAGCGGCTCCGGCGGAGCCTCCGGCGCATCGGCCTCCATGGCCGCGTCGACCGTCGGAACCGAGCCATCGTCGTCATCTCCGCAGCCGAGCAACCCGAGCAGCCCCATCGTGGAGGCGGCGATCAGCGACTTTCCAAAGTTAGAAGTCGCACTTCCAAGTGGTTTCATGCGGAGGAAATGACATGCACGAGGGCCGGTCCCCATGAGGCCACTCACGAGGTGAACCGTGCTCGCCGGTTTCGTACCCCCGGTTCACCTTGAGAGACCGGCCGTCGCGTGGTGATCAGGACCGTGGGATCGACCCCCTTCCGACAGCTGCGCCTCGTGCGGCGCCGCGCGGCCTTCGAGCTCTTCGAGGCCGAAGCCAGCGACGGGACTCTCCGGATCGTGGTCACGCCCACGGAAGGCGCAGACCCGGAAGCCGCTCGCGGTTGCCTGCGAGAGCTCGCGCGCGTCCACGGCCAGACTCCGAACCCCTTCTTTGCCGTCTTGGCGGAGCACGATGCCACCTTCGTCGCCTTCCACGGCAGCCTGCTCGCCGACGGCGAGCATCTCTTCGAGCGGCTGGCCCAGACACACCAGAAGCTCGCCTTCTCGGAAGCCACGGGCTTCGTCCGTGCGCTCGCCACCGCCCTCGTCGACCTCCACGACACCGTCGACCGCGACCGCCCCCTCACCCTCGATCGCGTGTGCTGGGGGAACTTCGTGTTCACCCGCGATGGCGAGCCTCGCTACCTCGGCCTCGGCCACAACGTCGCCGCGCTCAACGAGCACGGGCTGCCGTCGGGAGCGCCAGGCGTGTTCGTCGCGCCGGAGGTCGCGGCGGGTCAGCCTGCGACACCGGGCGCCGATGCCCACGCCTGCGTCGCCATGTTTCGGAGCATGTTCCCCTACGTCGAGCTGCCGTCGCCGCTGCTCGGTGCGTTTCAGGGGCGCGCCACCGGCCCGCTCGGGCGGCTGGTCTCGTGGGGCAACGAGATGATCTTCGCCGCCGCGCCCGCTCTGCGTCCGAGCCTCTCGACGGCGCTGGCGGCCTTCGAGCGCACGTGGGCGCTCCTGCGGATCGAGCCCGACCTGGCGGCGTTTCAGGCCCGCGTGCGCGAGCTGCTCGAGCCGGCCGAGCCCGCCGCCATCCTCGAGGTCGCGCCGGACGCCTCGACCTTCGCGCTGAACGGGGGCGACGCCCACAGCCTCGAACGGCGGAAGGCGCAGCGGCGGATCCTCGCCGGTCTCGTCGCCGCCCACCGGGCCGGGCCGGAGCCGATCACTACCGATGATTTGCTCACGCTCGGCTGGCCCGGCGAACGGCTGGTGCACGAGGCCGGGCACAACCGGGTCCACGTCGCCCTCAGCGCGCTGCGCAAGCTCGCCCTCCGCGAGGTGCTGCAGCGCTACGAGGACGGCTATCGGATCGACCCGGCCGTGCACGTCCGCGAGCGCTGATCAGTCAAGGCCCTCACGGTCGCGGATGCCGCTGTCGTTCCGGCTCGGGTCCAGCCAGTAGCAGCCGTTGATGGTGTCGCAGCCCTGCTCGCCGAGGATGCAGCATTCGTCGCCGCACGCGTGCATGTGAGTCCACGGGCAGCGTCCCCCGAGTGTTCCTTCGGGGTTGAGCGGTGCGCCGACACCGAACTCCGGGCTGAACTCGGTGATCTCGGTCGCCTGGTTGCCGGCTGGCGTCGTCAGCCGACAGCTGAGCACACCGACTTCGATTTCACGGCATTCACCGCTCACCGCGTCGCCGCGGAGAACGAAGCGTTCGCCCGTGACGACTGCTCGGACGCGCGTTGCCGTCAGGCCTTGGTACCACTGGCCGCGATACGTCCCATCTCCTGCGTCGACGAGCTCCAGGTTCGAGCGTACCCCCACGCTCCACGGCTCGTCGGTGGCGCTCGCGCTGTGCACGATCCCGGTCCAGAAGGCACCGCCCTCCGCGGAGAGCGACTCCTCCAGGCTGCCGACCTCCGCGGCGCAACCACCAAAGGCGAGCGCCAGCATCAGCGCGATTCCGTGAGCGTTCTTCATCTTCTTCATCGGTTCCCTCCATGTTCCGAGGGCCTCTCCCTCGGGCGAGAGGACCCTGGGATCCCGATGAACGACTCGCCGCTTAAGAACCCTTAAAGCGATCCACCGACGTCGAACGACCACGCCAGGTGGCGCAGGTTCGCCATCAGGTCTTCGCGGACCCGTGGTGCAACCACGGCCTCGGCCATGAGCCTCTCCAGCGGTTCGGGGTCGTTGCCGGCCGCGAGCGCGTAGGCGGCATGCCAGAGCCCTTCGTTCGGCTCCGCGTGGTGGGCAATGGGCTCTGCCAAGCAGATCTGGAAGAACCCTTCGGCGACCCCGTTCGCGAACGCGGCGAACATCGGTCCTTGGCGAAGGGCCTCGCGGATGTCGGTGATGCCGCCGACGAAGAGCGGAAGACCGGCAAGGTGGTAGTTCGGCGGTTTCGGCTCGTTCTTCGGCTGGTTGGGATGGACCGCGAGAAGCGCGACCGGGTTCGTCCACGCCGCGCCCGCGCGGCGGAACGAGGTCCCCACGCGCCGAATCATGTGCGCGGCCACGTTCTTCGCCAGCTCCGGGTCGCGCTCGACCCCGACGCGAAGTACGCGCCCCACCTGGCCTCGCACCTGCTCGGGCGTTCCTCGCAGCGCGAGCTCCATCGCCTTTGCGTGCTGACCCATGTGCTCGGGTGAATGGTACACCGAGCCCATGAGCGACTACTCCAACCGTGGTGGCCGGTCCGACATCTACTCGGCGCCCACCGGAGACGCGATGGACGATGCCTATCGGCGCGCTCGCGCGACCTTCAAATACTGCTGGCGCGAGCTCTCGTGGGAGATGCGGCGCATCGTCCCCGGGCTCGACCTGTCCGCGGTCAAGTTCGCCTTCAGCGACGACGGCGACTTCGACGGACCAGCGGTCGAGCACATGTGGATCGCCGACGTCGGCTTCGACGGCCAGCACGTCTATGGGCGGCTGCTCAACACGCCGGGCGGGTTGCGATCGGTCCAG
Source organism: uncultured Sandaracinus sp. (assembly GCA_964462035.1). Classification (GTDB taxonomy): domain Bacteria; phylum Myxococcota_A; class Polyangia; order Polyangiales; family Houyiibacteriaceae; genus UBA1660. Next base: position 22,599 of record CAYXAP010000079.1, on the reverse strand, counting down.
GCGGGCGACGCGATCCGCCGACCGCTCACCGAGCTCGAGGACTGGCTCTACGCCACCGGCGGCAGAGCGTATGGCGGGTTCACCATCGACCTGATGCGTCAGGGGATGGCCCCAGACGAGCGTCAGGGCCACGACCAGGCGTGGGGACTCGACTTCGGCGAGCCCGGAACCGTGGAGGTCGTGCCGATGGGGCAGGGATGGTTCGACGGCGACCCGGACCAGGAGCACCCGATGAGCGAGAACATGGGGCCCTCGCTTCGGGAGCATCTGACGAAGGACCCCTCCTTCGCGACGGCCGCCGACGACCATGGCTGGACGCAACTGCACCAGATGGCGCTCGCCGGGAGCCTGACCGCGGTCGACCTCCTGCTCGAGTTCGGTGCGGACCCGAGCGCGCGGAATCGCGAGGGGCGAACCGCGCTGGAGCTGGCCGAGTTGGTGGGCTGGGCGGCGGTCGCTGAGCTGCTCCGCCAACCGAGCTGACGTCCGGCTGCCCCGCGGCGGCGGTGCGTGCTATCAGCGGCACGTGACCGACATTCAGGCGAGCGAGACCCCGAACGAGGGGACCGACGAAGAGCGCTACACCCCCGGCGCGATCGAGCCCAAGTGGCAGGCGTACTGGGAGAAGGCGCAGCCTTTCCTCACGCCGGAGAAGCCCGGCGAGGACAAGCTCTACGTTCTCGACATGTTCCCGTACCCGAGCGGTTCGGGGCTGCACGTCGGTCACCCCGAGGGCTACACGGCGACCGACATCATCGCCCGCTCGCGACGCGCGCGCGGTACGTCGGTGCTCCACCCGATGGGTTGGGACGCCTTCGGCCTGCCGGCCGAGCAGCACGCCATCAAGACGGGCACCCATCCGCGCGACACCACCGTGCAGAACATCACGACCTTCCGGCGTCAGCTGAAGGCGCTCGGGTTCAGCTATGACTGGACGCGCGAGGTCGACACCACCGATCCGGCGTACGTGCGCTGGACGCAGTGGATCTTCCTGCAGCTCTTCCACGCAGGGCTCGCCTATCAGGACGAGGTGAGCGTCAACTGGTGCGCGGCCCTCGGGACCGTCCTCGCGAACGAAGAGGTGATCGACGGCAAGAGCGAGCGCGGCGGCCACCCGGTCGAGCGTCTGCCGCTGCGCCAGTGGATGCTGCGCATCACCAAGTACGCGGACCGCCTGCTCGCCGGCCTCGAGGGCGTCGACTGGCCGAACTCGACCCGCATCATGCAGGAAGAGTGGATCGGCCGGAGCGAGGGCGCCGAGGTCATCTTCGAGGTGAAGGGCCAGAAGCCCATCGAGGTCTTCACCACGCGCCCGGACACGCTCTTCGGCGCGACCTTCATGGTGCTCGCGCCCGAGCATCCGCTGGTCGCCGAGGTCACCACCGACGCGCAGCGCGAGGCGGTGGAGGCGTACGTCGCGACCGCGAAGAACAAGAGCGACCGCGATCGACAGGCGAGCAAGGACAAGTCGGGTGTGTTCACGGGGGGTCACGCGACGAACCCGGTGAACGGCGCCGAGGTGCCGATCTGGATCGCCGACTACGTGCTCATGGGCTACGGCACCGGCGCCATCATGGCGGTGCCCGCCCACGACACGCGCGACTTCGAGTTCGCGCAGGCGCACGACATCCCGATCATCGAGGTGGTGAAGGGCGACGCGCCCGAGGGCGAGTGCTTCACCGGCCACGGCGTCGCGATGAACAGCGGCAAGTACGACGGTATGGCCACCGCCGACATGAAGGCGGCGATCACCAAGGACCTCGAGGCCGAGGGCAAGGGCAAGGCGCGCGTCGAGTACAAGCTCCGCGACTGGGTCTTCAGCCGTCAGCGTTACTGGGGCGAGCCCTTCCCGATCTACTTCCCGGTCACCTGCGACGGCGACCCGCGGAAGGACGACGAGCACACCATCCACTTCGACCAGCCCATCGCGGTCGAAGAGTCGGAGCTGCCGGTGCGTCTGCCCGAGCTCGACGACTACCAGCCCGGCGACGACCCGGCCGGCGTGCTCGCTCGGGCGAAGGACTGGCGCTTCTTCCAGAAGGACGTGGACGGTGAGACGCGTTGGTTCGCGCGTGAGACCAACACCATGCCGCAGTGGGCGGGGTCCTGTTGGTACTACCTGCGCTTCTGCGACCCGAAGAACCCGGACGCGCTCGCGAGCGAAGAGGCGCTGAAGACCTGGCTACCCGTCGATCTCTATGTGGGGGGCGCCGAGCACGCCGTGCTCCACCTGCTCTACGCCCGCTTCTGGCACATGGTCCTCTACGACCAGGGCCACGTCCCGACGCCGGAGCCCTTTGGCAAGCTCGTGCACCAGGGAATGATCCTCGGCGAGGTCGAGCACACCCGCTTCGACTCGGCGACCGGCCCGGTGAGCAAGGAGTTCGCCGAGAAGATCGAAGGCGACGAAGGCGACGTCTGGCAGGATCTGCGCGACGGGACGCCGCTGACGCCGGTCACCATCGACGCGGGTCTGATCATCAAAGGCAAGGACGGCTCGACGGTGCTCGAGGCGCAGCCGGGCATCCAGATCGACGCGCGCGCTCACAAGATGAGCAAGTCGCGCGGCAACGTGATCAATCCGGACGACATCATCGCCATGCATGGGGCGGACTCGCTTCGTTGCTACGAGATGTTCATGGGCCCGCTCGAGGCGACGAAGCCCTGGAACACCGACGCCATCGGCGGCGTGCGCAAGTGGCTCGACCGCTGCTGGAAGGTCGCGCGCATGGTCCGCGACGGATCGGAGGGCAGCTACGACGAGCCGACGAAGAAGTCGGTGCACAAGACCATCGCGAAGGTCACGAGCGACATCGACGAGCTGAAGTTCAACACCGCGATCAGCGCCATGATGGTCCTGAGCAAGGAGCTCGAGAAGGCCGGCGCGCCCCGTGAGGGTGTCGAAGCGCTCGCCAAGCTGGTGCATCCCTTCGCGCCGCACCTCGGCGAGGAGATGTGGGAGATGCTCGGCCACGAGCCCAGCATCCAGCACGCCGGTTGGCCCGAGGCGGACCCGAAGCTACTGATCGACGACACCGTCGAGATCCCGGTGCAGGTGAACGGCAAGAAGCGCGCGGTGCTCGTGTTGGCGGCCGACGCCACCGAGGACGAGGCGATGGAGGCCGCGAAGCAGGACCCGAAGATCGCCGAGGCGCTCGGCGAGGGCACGCTCCGCAAGGTCATCTTCGTTCCGAAGCGCATCCTCAACCTCATCATCAAGTGAGGTCGGGGCTCGCAGGGTCGGTCGCGGTCGCGGCGCTGGCGTTCGCCGGCGTCGCGCACGCGCAGCCGATGGCGAACGAGCTCCCGCTCGGGCCGAACGGCTGGGCGATGGCCGAGCTCGAGGGGATCCGCGGAGTCACCGTGGGGCCCATCGAGTCCAGCCAGCAGCCGGGCCGGGGCTACGGCACGGAGTATTCGGCGGCGCTCCTCGACCACCTGGTGGCCAAGGGCACCAACTGGATCTCCATCACGCCCTTCGGCCGCATCTGGTCGCTCCAGGACACCGAGATCCAGATGGACTTCGAGGCGCCCTACGAGGAGAACCGGGTCGCCATCCGCCGGATGATCCGCCAGGCCAAGGCCCGCGGACTGAAGGTGCTGCTCATTCCGCACCTGTGGGTCGAGACCGAGGGCTGGCGCGGCGAGATCGACCCAGGCACGCCGGAAGGGTGGGAGGCCTACCAGCAGAGCTATCGGGACTTCGTGCTGAACTGGGCCCGCGACGCGCAGGCTGCCGGCGCCGATGCGCTCTCGATTGGCGTCGAGTGCAAGAGCTGGTCGGGGCGCTTCGGTGGCTTCTGGACCGACTTCATCGCGGACGTGCGCGAGGCCTTCGACGGGCTGCTGACCTACAGCGCCAACTGGGACGAGGCCGAGGCGGTGCTCTTCTGGGACCAGCTCGACTTCATCGGCATCAACGCCTTCTATCCGCTCGCCGACCACGACGGCGCGACCGACGCCGAGTACCTGGAAGGCGCGAAGGCGCTGGTGCCCAGCCTCGAGGAGCTCACCGAGGTGCTTCAGATGCCGCTCGTCTTCGTCGAGGTCGGCTACACCACGCGCAACGACGCGGCGGTCCAGCCCTGGCTCTGGCCCGACGGCATGGAGAACGTCGTCATCGACGAACGCGAGCAGGCGAGGGCGATGGCCATCCTGCTGCACCCGTTCCTCCACGAGCGCTTCTTCGCCGGCTTCTTCTACTGGCGCTACTACGCCAACCTCGACGACGTCTCCCAGGAAGGCATCTGGGGCTTCAGTCCCCACGCCAAGCTCGCCGCCAACGTCCTCGAGGACATCTTTCGCGCTCGCTGGGCCGTCGACCCCCACCTCGCTCCCTGGCAGTCCCGCTAGACGTTTACACCTCGGGGACGCTCTTGAGTTCTTTCCCAAGTCACACCGCGCCAGTGAACTCGGAAAGAACTCAAGAGCGTCCCTCTCCTGTAGAAGTGCAGGCTGGCTGAGCCGGGCTTGTGAGCACGCCCCCTGACAGCGTGCGACTGCTGGGGTATCTAGCCCGGTGGGATTCGGGGTTCGTGTGTAGGAAGAGGTTGTCCGTGCTTGGCAGTATTCGTTCGTTCCTGACCCTTCTGGCCCTCCTCGCCATCGCCGCGCCGGCTTCGGCGCAGCTGGTGCCGGGCTCGTCCCCCAACGGCGAGATCCATCGCGACCAGGACGGTCGCGCCTGGCTCATCGATGGGCTCCAGCTCCCCACCCGGGGCGAGACCCCGACGCTGCGCGCGCTCGACGGCCTGCGTCAGCTCTCCGCGCTCGAGGTCGATCTCGACCTGCTGGTTCCGGTGCGCTCACGCGACGCCCACGGCCTGACCATGGTCCGCTTCGGCCGCGTGGTCCGCGCCGGCGACACCACCCTCCCGGTGCGGGGCGGGAACCTGATCGTGGCCCTCGACCAGTCGGGCAACGTGCGCTTCGTCGTCGACCACTCCGGTCCGCGTGAGCTCGCGCCGCAGGCTCCGGTCGCCGAGAACGACGCCCTCGCCATCGAGGCGGCCTTCGGCGATGACACCGCCGGCGTGCAGCTCCTCGAGCAGCGCGAGGTCGCCCTGAACATCGGCGACGAGCTGCTGCGCGTCCGCGAGCTCGACCTCGCTCGTGCCCACCACGAGCGCTTCCGCGTCTACCTCGACGATGGCGGCGTGCTCGTCGCCCACACGCAGATCCTCCATGGTCTCGGTCGCGTCTGGGAGCCGAACCCGGTCGTCGCCGAGGATATGACCAGCGACGTGGAGCTCTTCCACCTCACCTCGGCGCGCTTCCTCACCGGCCGCTATGTCCGGGCCTCGAGCTGCGACCCGGACGGCAGCAGCTGCAACCCGGTCCAGCGCGCCGAAGCGAACGCCGACGGCGACTTCCTCTACGACCCGATGGAGCCGGCCTTCGACGACGAGTTCGCCGAGGTCAACGTCTACCACCACGCCGACACCATCGCGCGCTACTTTCGCGAGACGCACGGCCTCGAATGGTCCTGCTGCGAGACCAGCTCGATCATCGACGTGATCGCGAACTACTTCGAGACGAACGGTGCGGGCTACTCGAACGCCTTCTTCTCGCCGCCGCAGTGCAGCCGCGGCATCTGCGCCACCATGGCCTTCGGCCAGGGGGCCAATCGCGACTTCGGCTACGACGGCGACATCGTGTACCACGAGTACGGCCACGGAATCGTCGACGTCACCAGTGAGTTCACCATCTTCATCCTCGATCCGCGCCGGGGCGTGAAGTACGACCCGGGTGCGCTGAACGAGGCGACCGCCGACTATTTCTCGGCGTCGCTGGGCAACGACCCGAACCTCGCCGACTACTTCGAGGGCATCGGCGTCGGCGGAGGGGAGGGTGCGCTGCGGAACCTCGCCGGTGACCTGCGCTGCCCCGACGACCTGTTCGGTGAGATTCACCAGGACGGCGTCATCTGGGGCCAGGCCCTGTGGTCCATCCGCGACGTCATCGGGGTCGACAAGGCCGACGCGCTGGCCTTTGCGTGGCTCAACGCCGTGCCGAACGACGCCGACTTCGCCGAGGCCAGCGAGGTGCTGCTCACGACCGCTGAGACCCTCCCGAGCTTCGACGCCTCCGACGTGGAAGCCGTCAGCGCCGAGCTCGACCGCCGCGGCCTCTCGGACTGCGAGCCCATCGTTCCGCTCGAAGACGAGCGAGAGTACGTCGGCTTCAGCGGCAACGGCCAGATCACCGGCAGCCTCGGCGCCGGTGTCGCGCCGCTCTACTACCGCGTCGACATTCCGGCGGACGCGACCTCCTTCAAGGTCCAGATGAGCCGGCTCACCGTGACCGGTCAGTGGGACGTCTACTTCCGCGTCGGGGACCCGCCCCAGTACCGCACTGGCCGGACGCCGCCCCTCGTTCACGATTACGTCGCCCCCGGGTTCACCGAGGTCACCTTCACCGAAGGGGACGCCGAGTTCCCGCTCCCGCGCTGTCAGACCCTCTACCTGGCCATCGTGACGACCGACCTGATGAGCCGCGGGGAGAGCCTCTACAACCTCTACACCGACCTCGAGACCAGCGGTGACCCCAGCGCCGAGTGTCCCGAGCCGCCGGCGCCCGACATGGGCACCACGGACGGCGGTGTGGCCGCCGATGGCTCGATGCCCGGCGGCGACGACGATGGAGACGACGGCTGCGGCTGCCGGGTGGTCGCACCCCGCTCCGAGGCCACGACCCTTCCGTGGCTGGCGGCCTTCGGCCTACTGCTGCTTCAGCGGCGGAGGACGAGGTCGAGGCGGCGCTCTTCGGTGTCGAAGAAGACGGTGCCCTCGGCCGACTGATACTCCGGGTGGGTCGCCACGACCTGCCCGAAGTCCGAATCGGTCTCGACGCGGATCTCGTAGAACCCGTCGCCGTTGGTCCGCGCCGAGGCCGTGTAGCGGGTGTCGCTCGTGAAGACCACGTCGACCCCGCGGATGCCCCGCATGTCGGAGTTGTCGGTGACGAAGCCGGCGACCGTCCGCTCCTCGGTGGGCGGAGCGTCACCACAGCCGGCGAGGGCCAGCACGAAGAGCAGCAGAGCGGAACGCGGGATGCTCATGGCACCAGCGTATCAGCCGCCGGCACCACCGCGCTTGAGCTCGGTGAGCACCAGCTTGGCGACCGCCTTGAGCGTGTCGAAGACACCGTCGCCGGTCGTGGCGACGGCGCCGAAGTCGGGCATGCCGTTGGGGTTGAGCAGCGAGCGCAGCTCTTCCACCGGAGCCACCGAGGGCATGTCCCGCTTGTTGTACTGGATGACGTGGGGGAGCTTGTCGAGGCTGTAGCCCTGCTCCGCGAGGTTCGTCCGCAGGTTCTCCATCGACTCCAGGTTCGCTTCCATACGAGCGATTTGGGAATCGGCCACGAAGACCACGCCGTCGACACCCTTCAGGATGAGCTTACGGCTGGCGTCGTAGAAGACCTGACCCGGCACCGTGTAGAGGTGGAAGCGGGTCTTGAAGCCACGAATCTCACCGAGGGCGAGCGGCAGGAAGTCGAAGAAGAGGGTCCGCTCGGTCTCCGTGGCGAGGGAGATCATCTTGCCCTTCGCCTCGGGATTCGTCTTGTTGTAGATGTACTGCAGATTGGTCGTCTTGCCGCAGAGACCCGGCCCGTAATAGACGATCTTGCAGTTGATTTCGCGAGAGAGGTAGTTGATGAACGACATCGGCTAGTTCTTCTTTCAGTCGTTGAAGAGGTTGTCGATGTCGTCGTCGGTGATCTCTGCGAAAGGTGTGGACTGTTGCGGGTCCTGCACCTTGGACAGCAGTGCTTCGAAGATGGAGTTCAGCTCTTCGCTCGCCTTCTTCACTCGCAGCCGGACGAGGCCGAGGCTGGTCTTGTTGTCGAAGATGACGACCAGGATGACTCGGTTGCCGACGAGCTGGATGTGGATGTTGGCGCGCTCGCCCTCGTGAAACTGCGTCGAGAACTCGTTCTCGCGGAGCAGTTTCGCGATTCCGCCCGTCGCGGCGATGTTACCGGCGGTCAGAGAGGCGAGCGATGTGGTGTCGAGTTGGTCCGTCTCACCAGCGGCTGCGATGAGCTGACCGTTCTTGTCGATGATGAACACGACCTGGGCGTTCGCCTCCCGAACCACCCGATCGACGATCGTCTGGATCTGGTTGAACTCCTCCTCGTACATCACCATCTGCGGGTTCGTCATTCACTCCTCCGCGCGAAAGGGTTCTCCATGCAGGGAGCATGGGCGAGCCGACTCGCGTAGCCCGCAGCTTCGGGGCCATTCATGGGTTCTGGTGGTACCAGAGCCGGCCGATTGGGTAAAGCACAGACCGGCGCCATCGGACCGGTGGGACCCCCGAAAGGGCACATTCGCCGCCGAGGGCCGCCGGCCTCCCGTGCCTGCTAGAGTGGGCTCGATGGTCTTCCGTCTCGTGCGGGTCAGCTGGCGCCTGGTCACCAACCTCCTGAGGCTGGTCTTCGTTCCCCTGTGGATTCTCGCGCGGGTCGCGGCGCGCCCCCGGGCGGACTGGCTCGTCGTCAAGGTCCGGCCGCGGCTGGTCGAGGTCGTCAGCGCGAAGAAGGCCTGGATGCGGCTCTTCCCCGCGCTCCGGGAGAACGTCCCCACCTCGCTGAGCGCGCTTCGCCGGCTCGCGCGACTCGCCGGTGACGATCCCAAGGTCCGTGGGGTCGCGTTCGTGGTCCCACCGCTGATGACCGGCTGGGCCGGTGCCCAAGCCCTGCGGGACGTGTTCGCGATCCTGCAGGGCAAGGGGAAGTCGGTGGCCGTCCATCTTCCCGATGGCGGCGGCAACAAGGAGATCTACGTCGCTGCCGCGGCCGATCGGTTCACCCTGGCTCCGCAGGCCGCGCTCATGACCCTCGGCCTCGCCGCCGAGAGCCGCTACGTCCGCCCGCTCCTCGAGAAGCTGGGGGTCCGCTTCGAGGTCTTCGCGCGGGCCGAGTTCAAGACCGCCCTCGAATCGGCGGTTCGCGAAGACATGAGCGAGCCGCAGCGCGAGCAGCTCGAAGCGCTCTTGGGAACCTTCGACACCGAGCTCCGCGCGGCCCTCGCCGCTCGACCCTCGATGAACGAGGGCAAGGTGGACGCCCTCTTCGAGGCTGGACTGCTCCGCGGGGAAGAAGCCGTCGAGGCGGGGCTCGTCGACGCGGTGGCCTACGAAGACGAGCTCCCCCGGCTGGTCCGCGATGGCGCCGGCGCCCCCGAGCCGCTCTTCTCGGCCGGCCGCTACCTCGCGTTCCACGACGCCCGCTACTGGCGGCCGTTCTGGAAGGCGCCCCACCTGGCGATCGTGGAGCTCAGTGGCGCCATCGGCGGGGGACGGGCGGCCAAGACGGTGGTCGCCGCCCTCCGGGGCGCACGCGCCGACAAGCGTGTGAAGGGTGTGCTGCTCCATGTGAATTCGCCCGGCGGCTCCGCGACCGTGAGCGACTCCATCCACCGGGAGATCATCCGGCTCAAGGAGAAGAAGCCTGTGGTCGCCTACTTCGGCGACGTCGCCGCCAGCGGTGGCTACTACGTGGGCGTCGGCGCCGATGCCATCGTGGCCCAGCCGCTCACCATCACCGGCTCCATCGGTGTGATCATGGCCCGATTGGTCGCCGACGAGCTCCTCGAGGGGGTCGGGGTGCGGACGGAGGTCATCCGAAAGGCCCCCCACGCCGACATGCTTTCCCCTTCGCGCCCGCTCGAGGACGCCGAGCGCGCCATCCTCGATCGCGAGGTCGAGGGCTTCTATGAGGGCTTCGTGAAGCTGGTCGCCGAGGGCCGGTCCATGGACGAGGACGCCGTCGAGAAGCTGGCCCGCGGCCGGGTCTGGTCGGGCCGGGACGCCCACGAGCGTGGCCTCGTCGACCGACTGGGTGGCTTCGAGGTCGCCCTCGATCTCCTGAGAGAGAAGGCCGGCGGACCCACCCTGAAGCCAACGCTCCTCGAGCCCCGGCGCCTGGATCTGCCTCCCGCCGAGCCCCCGCCCCAGCCCGTGGCCGGTCTGGCGTCCGAGGTGGAGCGGGCGCTCCTCGACTCCGTTCACCCCGACGCCGCCGCGCTCCTGCAGCTGGTTCGCTCCGGCCAGCGGGTGATGCCCTTCGCCTTTGGTCTGCCCCGCATCCGTTAGAGAGGATGGGCGTTGCAGGGGCCGCCGCCCGCGAAGTATCGTCCGCCCGATGCTGAGAACCGCGATCCGATTCGCCCTCCCGCTACTCATCGCCTGCGGCGGTGGCAGCGCCAACATCCGCGTCGGCGAGATGCCCCAGGGCGGCAGCTACCACGGCGTGTGGCAGTCCCCGCAGTACGGGAACATGCACCTCTGCGTCACCGGCGCCCACGTGGTCGGCGACTATCAGAAGGACGAGCGCCGAGGGACCATTCAGGGGACCATCAACGGCGACGTGCTCCGCTTCCAGTGGGAAGAGAAGCGCGAGATGGTCGTGGGCCGGCCCACGATCACCCGCGGGCGCGGTTGGTTCCGGCTCAAGATCGGGCAGGACAACGACCAGTACTTCGAAGGCGAGTGGGGTCACGACGACTCCGAGACCGGCGGCGGTCCGTGGAACGGCGTCAAGATGCGGCGCGGTTCCCCCGACCGCTGCTCCGGCGGCGGCAGCGCCGGCGGCGACGAAGACGAGTACGGCGACGACGACTACGGCGACGACGATGGTTACGACGACGGCGGTGGGAGCTCCGATGACGGCGGCGACTACGACGACGGCGATTCCGGCGACTATGATGAGGACCTGGAGGGCCTCGACCAAATCTGAGCCTTGGCCCAAGTCAATCCGCTGACCCGCGAGCTTCTCGTCAAGCTCGTCTATTACGGCCCCGGCCTGGGCGGTAAGACCACGTCGCTACAGCATGTGCACCAGAGCTCGCCCGCGGAGACCCGTGGGCAGCTCGTGTCGCTGGCAACGCCGGTCGACCGGACGCTCTATTTCGACTTCCTGCCGCTGCGGGCGCCGGCGGCGGCGGGCTATATCGTCCGCGACTACCACGTGCGGCTCCAGCTCTTCACGGTGCCGGGCCAGGTGTACTTCAACGCCACCCGGAAGTTGGTGCTGACCGGCGTCGACGGCATCGTCTTCGTCGCCGACTCCCAGCGCGAGCGGCACGACGCCAACCTCGAGAGCCTGGAGAACCTGGTGGACAACCTGGAGGAGCAGGGCCGGGCGCTCGACGAGATCCCTTGGGTGATCCAGTTCAACAAGCGCGACCTCCCGACGGCGATGGACGTCGAAGAGCTCGAGCGTTCGCTGAACGTCTATGGGCGCCCCGCCATCGAGACCGTGGCGACCACGGGCCAAGGCGTGATGGAGGCGCTCGACACGCTGGTCCGCAGCACGCTGGAGGACCTCGAGGCGCGCGGCACCTTCGGCGAAGAGGGCCGGGTTTCGGCACCGCCGGAGTTCGAGAGCACCGGGCGGTCCATCGAGTCGCAGATCGGCGCTGCCAGCGAAGCCATCTGGCGGGCGAGCGTGGCCAAGAGCGTCGACGCCGACATGGCCGCCGAGTTCGAGAGCGAGATGCCGAGCGCGCCCCCGAGCGAGAAGCCGGCTGCGCGAACGGCCCGCACGACCATCGAGACCTTCCCACCGGCAGAGCTCCCTGGCGGCGCGCCGAGCTGGGCCCCGCTCTTCGAGTCGGAGGACCAAGCGCTCGTCCGCTCCATCGAGGGCGCGATGGCCGACGGGAGCCTGGCGGAGGCGATCACCCGCACCGAGCAGTTGGTCGACACGTTGCTCTCGCGCGTCTCGGCGGCGCTCGGCGCCACGAGCGAGCCGGTTCTGACCCTCCCTCTCTTGGGTATCGGCGGCGCGCGCTGGTTGACCTATCGGCGGGTGGTTCGGCGCGCTCGTTCGGGCGGTCCGCTCGACCAGCGGGACGCCCTCGAAGCGCTCGCGATGGCCATCGAGCTCCGCCTCGCCGGCCGATTCGCCTGACCCGCGCACGAGAATTCACTTCGCGCCCTCCCCAAGGGGGCGTGTTCCCGCTATCTTTCGCGCGACATGCGGGTGTGGTCGTATCTTGGTTTGTTCTGTTTGAGTGTGTCCGTCTTCGGATGTGACCCTGGCGGTGGCTCCGACGGGCCCACGCGAGACGGCAGCGTCGATGGCGCGGTGACCGACACTCGAGACACCGACGGCGATACCATCGCCGACGTCAACGAGGGCCGCGCCGAGCGCACGGACACCGACGGAGACGGCACGCCGGACTACCAGGATCTCGACTCGGACAACGACGGCATCCCCGACTCGGTCGAGGCCGGCGACGACGACCCGAGCACGCCCCCGCGCAACTCCGATGGCCGCGACGCCCCCGACTTCCAGGACTTGGACTCGGACGACAACGGTCTTCCCGACGCGATGGAGTCGACCGCCGACACCGACGGTGATGGCATCCCCGACTTCCAGGACATCGACGACGACAACGACCTCGCCCGCGACCTGCAGGAGCTCGAGAGCGGCGGGCCGAGCCGCGACACCGATGGCGACGGCCTGGTCGACTTCAAGGACCCGGACCGCGACGACGACACCATCCGTGATGGTGAAGAGAGCAGCGTCGACACCGACGACGACGGCATCCCCGACTGGGAGGACCTCGACAGCGACGCGGACGGCTGGTCCGACGCCGAGGAAGCGGGCGACACCGACGTCTTCACCGAAGCCGTGGACACCGACGAAGACGGCATCCCCGACTTCCAGGACCCGGACAGCGACAACGACGGCATCAGTGACCTACAGGAGCGCGACGAGGGCACCGACCGGACGCTCAGCGACACCGACGGCGACGGCATCAGCGACCTCATCGAGGTCGGCGCTGGCACGGACCCGCTCGACGGGATGGACAGCCCGCGCACTCGTGGGGACTTCGTCTTCGTCATCCCCTACGAGGAAGCGCCGATGCCCGAGCGGGACACCCTCGAGTTCAAGACCTCGATCCAGTTCGCGGACGTCTACTTCCTCTTCGACCTCTCGGGCTCGATGGGCGGCGAGATCGCCAGCATGCGGACCGGCGTCGAGATGGTCATGCAGGACCTGACCTGTGACCCGACCGGCGGGGGCGCCTGCATGGAAGACTCGGACTGCGCCGCGGGCGTCTGCTCCATCGAGGGCGTCTGTGTCGAGGACCCGGTCGTGGCCGGCTGCGTGCCAAACTTCTGGACCGGCACCGGTGGGTACCGGGTCAACCTCGAGCACGCGCTCGACCTCCAGCCGAACCCCACGACCACCTCCGGCGCCTTCCTGAGCAACGACTCGAGCGGCACCGAGAACCTCTACCGCGCGGTCCAGTGCGTGGCCGATGGCGGTAGCTGCACCGGAGGGTGCTCCGGCTCCGGTATCGGCTGCCCGGGCTACCGCCCCGAGGCCGTCCGCATCCTCGTGACCTTCACCGATGAGGACAGCGACGCCGGCAGTCTGGCCGGCGCGGCCGGCGCCCTCGTCCGCGAGGACATCACCTTCATCGGCGTCTGGAGCGGCACGCCCACCTCCACCCAGCGGCAGGCGGTCGTGAACCTCGCGCGGGACTCGAACTCGCTCGGCAGCGGCGGCGCGCCTCTGGTCTTCAACGGCATGGACGCCTCCACCGCCGACGCCATCACTCCAGCCATCCGCGAGGTCGTCCAGGGCGTGCCCCTGCGCGTGACCATCGAGGCCACCGAGGAGGACGGCGACGACGGCGACGCGCTCCGCTTCATCGACTACCTCGAGGTGAACACCAGCGGCACCGGCGCCTGTACCATGGTCACCGAGACCGAGGACGCCGGCTGGGGTGTCCCGGGCTCCGAGACCGACGGGAACGACGACGCCTTCACCTCCCTCACGCCGGGTACGAGCGTCTGCTGGGACGTCGTGCCCATCATGAACGACATCCAGGAGCCGGCGCTGACGCCCCTGGTCTACGAAGCCCGCCTGACGGTCTACGGCGATGGTTCGCCACTCGACGACCGGAAGGTCTTCTTCCTCATCCCGCCGCGGATCGAGGTCGGCCCGCCCATCGGCTGAGCCGGGCGGCTCGCCGAGCCTAGAATTGACGAAGGGCGCGCCAACTGGCGCGCCCTTCGTGCGTTGGGGGCCTCGCTCGAGGCCCGGCGGCTCAGGAAGCCCAGTCCTCGCAGTAGAGGATGGCGCAGTCCTTCCAGTGAGAGTCGCGCACCCGGTTGCAGAGGCTGGCCAGGTCGTCATCCACGTCGACGAGCTCCCCATCCGTGGCCTTGCCGGTCTGCCGGTCGTAGGTGCACTCGTGGAGCGCGACCCAGCGGCCCCGGCAGTCGGGGCGGCGGCAGATCTGCTCCCAGCGCAGGCGCGGGAGCGCCTCACCGGGCAGGGGGATGTCGTCGTTCACCTCGGGACGGCTCGGCCGGAGCCAGGCCATGAGGCCTTCCTTCGAAGCGTTCTTGGTCATTCGCGGTAGGTCGATGCCCACGGCAATCCTCGGGACGTTCTATCGAGCACGAGCAGCCTTGGAGCTGGGCTCCGGGGGAGGGCGCCGGCCGAAGGGCCTGGCTCGATAGGTACTGCGTACGGTTGGTTTTGGCGCGGTGCGTCACCGCGTCGTGGGGGAGATCATCCTCATCCCCGGCCCGGACCTCAAGCGGCTCCGATGAGGTCCCGCAGAGGTCGATTTGACTTTCCCTAGACCGTGTTCACCCGCGTGTCACAGAGGGCTCGCGCCCTCCGGGGGCCCCATCAGGGCTGCGGGCACCAGTCGGGCGAGAAGTGCTGGCGGGAGGGGCCATCGGCCCGGACCCGGCGGAGCTTGCGGAAGAGGGCCTGGGCCTCGCGGCACTTGCCCTGCTGCATCAAGATTCCGACCGTGTTGCTCGCTCGGCGGCCGAGGTCGTTGCGGAGCGAGCGGTGGGAGGCGTGGTTCCGGCTGGTCGCCCGCTGGGCGGCGACGACCGCGTCGATGGCGCCATCGATGTCGTTGCGCCCGAGGGCCGCCTGGCCCTGGGAGACCGCGGCTCGCGCTCGCGCCAGGTCCGCGCCGGAGGGCCCGCTCGATGCCATCGAGGTCATCTCGGGCTCCTCCTCCATCTCCACCATGGTGGGCTCGACCATCGCCGGCTCGACCATGGCGGGCTCGACCATCTCGGCTTCCATGGTCGGCTCGGTCATCGTGACCTCGGCCGGCTCCATCGTGACCGTGGGCTGCCCGTTCATCTGCGAGGCCACCGGTTGGGGGGTCGGCAGCTGGTTGGTGGCGGGGTTGTCCGTCACCGCGACAGGGCCGGTGTCACGGTTCATGAACCACCAGAGCCCGCCGGCGCCGCCGCCGAGGACCATGAAGGCGATGACGATGATGGCCACCCACTTGCCGGCGCCGCCCGAGGTGGGCACCGGCATCGGGCCGGACGGAAACTCCGTCGGGCCCGGGGTCGGCGTGTGCATCGGGTGCTGTGGGTGCGGCCCCGGCGTCGGGTAGGGGTGGCCGCCCTGGCCCTGCGGTTGGAAAGGCCCGCTCGGTGTGGCGTGCCGCGGCATCGGCCCCGGGGTGCCCGCGCGGTGCTGGCCCTGCGAGCCGGTGTCGTAGGTCGGGCTCGCCTGGGTGTGCGGGACGCTCGCGCTGCCGCCCGTCTGCGAGCCGATGCCCGTGCTGGTCGCCATCGTCCACGCCGCCTGGGCGTCGCCGATGCCGGTGAGCTCGTGCATGAACTGCAGCGCACTGCCCTGGCGGGCCTCGCGGTCCTTGCTCAGCCCGCGCATGATCGCCGCCGCCTTGTGATCCGGCAGCCCCTGCGCGCCCTGGTGCTGCTGGATGGGCATCGGCTGGGCGGTCAGGTGCTTCGTCGCCCACTCCCACGGGGTGCGCGCGTCGAAGGGCAGCTGCCCCGTGATCATCTCGTAGGTCATCACCGCCAGCGAGTAGATGTCGCTGCGGAGGTCGAGCTGCTGCCCGCTGAACTGCTCCGGGCTCATGTAGGGCGGCGTGCCGAGCACCATCCCCTGCTTGGTGAGCTTGGCGGACTTCTCGTCTTCTGCCTCACTGCGCTTGGCGATGCCGAAGTCGAGCAGCTTCACGAAGTCGACCTGGCCACCGCGGGTGGTGAGCAGGACGTTCTCCGGCTTGAGGTCGCGGTGGACCACGCCGCGCTCGTGCGCTTCGGCGAGCGAGCCGCAGATCTGGATGAGCAGCTTGTCGACCATCGAGGGGTCGAGCCGGCGCTCGCGCTCGAGGCGCTTGCTCAGGTCCTCGCCCTCGATGAACTCCATGACGATGAAGAGGGTGTTGTCCTCGAGATCGCCGAAGTCGTAGAACTGCACCGTGTTCGGGTGGTGCAGCTGAATCACCGTTTCACACTCTCGGTGGAACCGGGCCACGAGCTGCGGATCGCCGCTGAGCTCGGGATGCAGGGTCTTGATCGCGACCTTCCGGGTCGCGGTGCCCATCTTCTGCTCGGCGAGGTAGACCTTGCCCATGCCGCCTTCGCCCAGGACCTTCACGACCCGGTAGCGGCCGAGCAGGATCCGCCCGAGCATGGCGTCGTCGCCCTCGGCGAGCTCGCCCTGAGCCTCCAGCATCGCCCCGCACTGCAGGCAGAAGCGGGCCTCGTCCGAGTTCTCGTGCTGGCAGCGTTCGCAGGTCAGCGCCATCGGCTCTCGGGGAAGCTTCGAGGTTGGGACAAAGGATGCATGAACGCGTCAGCCGGCCGAGGACTCGGCGTGTGACCCCTCGGACCGCGAGTCTAGCCACACCCTTGGGTGACGTCCAAGAGGCTGCGCGTGTTCATCATGTTGTTTCTCGGGCTTCCGAGGCCGACCCAGGAAGCCCGGCGGCCCCTCCTCAGGGGGCGGGGCACTCGAAGGGGACGAAGTAGAGAGCCCCCCGACCCGAGGGTCGAGGGGCTCTCGCTTCATCGGAACCTTCAGTGACAGCCGTAGAACCGGGCTCCGGTCGCCACCGCGCGGGCTACCGCGACCGCCGTGCCGTTGTCGTTCGCGGCGAGGTCGACGCCACGAGCGTACGAATACGACCGGGCATCGGACGCGATCTGCAGGCCCGATGTCGCGATGTCGGTGAGGGTCACCTGGTTCCCCGTCCGGCTCGCGAAGATCCATCGACCGCCGTCGAACGCTGCCCCCGTCTGGCGGTAGCTGGTCGTGGTGGCGTCAGCCACGGGGAATCCGGTTCGAACGGCTGGCAGCCCAACGAGGCGGCCTCGGACCGTCCAGCTTCCGGCGTCGATGAACTGCGTGTAGAGCCGGCCCCCGCTCACGTAGGAGATCGCGCGGTTCCCCAACTCGTCGTCCGCCAGGACCGGGTCCGACCCCGGGCCGACGATCGTCACGTTGCTCACGCCGAGCGTGGAGCGGTTCACCTGTCCCACGCGGATCTGACCTTCGTCGTCCGCGAGTCCCAGCGTGATCAGTCCGTTGCTCGAGTTCAGGTCGACCTCGGTCAGGGTCGAGCCATCGACCCTTCGGCCGTAGGTTCGCGACTGGAGCGCGCCTCCGTAGGTGTTGGTCCGCACGAGCCGCACGAAGCGCGTGGACGCCTGAACGTACGCATAGAACACCTCGCTCGAGGATGCGGCGACGGCCACACCACTGACGAATCCGTGCGCGTCGTCCTCGATGACCACCTCAGACCCCACGCTGATCGACGTCCCGGCCGTGACCCGGCGCGCGAAGACGTCGCCCAGGTAGCGATAGAAGACCATCGAATGCGTCCCGGAGATCGGTGTTGCATCGAACGCGCTGACCTGCGTGTCGACGGTCGTGACCGACCCCAACGGGATCCCTTCACTGTCCAGGCTCTGCGCTCGGAGCGTCGTGCCGGACAGCGTGTACAGGACGAAGCCCAGCGAACGCTTCACGAGGCGCACGTCGTCCACGTCCGTGGAGGCGGCCGTGCGAAGCGCGCCCAGCGAGGTCACCCCGTCGTCGATGAGACCATCGCAGTCGTCGTCGATGCGGTTGCAGGTCTCGGCGGGTGGTGCGCAGGCGCTTCCCGTCGGAAGACCACACGACCCAGTGCAGCTGCCGGTCCCGGTGGTACCGCAGCTCGTCGTGCAGGCCACCGTCGCGTGCTGAACGCAGGCGAAGGTCGAGTCGACGCCGAGCGGACCCGAGCAGTCGTTGTCCTCGCCGTCACAGATGTCACTCGCCCCCGGGTAGATTGCGTCGTTGCCATCATCACAGTCGCCAGCGGCGCTCGCGTAGCCTGCTGGCGCCGAGCAGGCGTCCACTCGGCTGCCCGCGACGCCTCGCCCATCGCCATCCGCGTCGAGGTAGAAGGGCAGCGTCACGCCCTCGTCGGTGGAGCCATCGCAGTCGTTGTCGCGTTCGTCACAGGTCTCCTCCGTCGGGCCGGTGGCGCCGGCGCAGATCAGGGAGCCACCCATGCAGACCTCCACGCCTGCGGCACACTCTCCGACGCTCGAGCCGCAGGAGGCGCCGCCTCCCGGGTTGCCGTTGTCGACCACCCCGTCGCAGTCGTTGTCGAGGCCGTCGCAGAGCTCGGCGTCGGGAAGGATCGCCCCCTCACAGTCTCCCCAGCTCGCGTCGCCGGAGCAGGTCTGGGTGCCCTGGCTGCACTCGCCAACGGCCGTCCCACAGGCCTGGGTGTCCCCCGGGGTGCAGGTACAGGTCTCGTCGACCATTCCATCGCAGTCATCGTCCAGCCCGTCGCAGGCTTCGCTCTCGCTCGGTGCGACGCCCGAGCACGCGGACCACTCGCCCTCCGAGCAGGTCGCTTCTCCCATGGTGCATGTGCCCTCGGTCATGCCGCACTCTCGAGTCAGAGCCTCGTCGATCGCTCCATCGCAATCGTCGTCGACGCCATTGCAGGCCTCGTCCGTGGGCACGCAGCCATCGGCTTCTCCCCCATCGGTCGGCACAGAGCCGTCCGCCATCGTCGGGGGCACCCCCGCGTCCCCGGGGGTGACGCAGAGCCCGTCCACGAGCATCTGCCCATCGGGACAGTTCGCTGCCTTCTTGCAAGCAGTGAGGGACGCCATGGCCGCGGCCACGAGCACTAGTTCCAGTCGAATCGTTCGAGACATCGTTTCCTCCAGGTCCGCCACGCGGACAGGGGGGTCTTCGAACGGAAGGAGGCTCGGTTGCGTCCGTGCGCGAAGAAATCGCCTCAGCGACACTCTGCAGTGCGAGAGAACGTCTCGGTCCGGCAGCGTCCGCCACCGATGTCGACACACTCCAATCGGTCGGCGGTGGTGCCGCAGGCCGCCACCACGTTCACCCAGGCCGCCGTTGGGCCGCAGGAAGCGAGACACACGTCCCGGTCGGAGGGGGCCGCGGCGTCCACCTGCGCCTCTTCGACACCGTCACAGTTGAAGTCGAAGCCGCCGCTGGAACGTTCGAACGTCAGGAAGCTCGTCTGATTCGGCCGGGCGTTGAGGTCTCCGTCGTCGCAGTCCCCGTCCCGCTCGACCCAGCCGTCTCCGGGGTCGACGCACGAGTCCAACGTCGCGTCCTCGTCGCCGTAGCTGTCTCCGTCGGCGTCTCGGTAGTAGAGCGTCGTCGCCAGCCCTTCGTCCGTGCTCCCATCACAGTCGTTGTCGAGGCCATCGCAGAGCTCCGGAGCCTCCGGCCGGCAGGCGGCACAGTCGTCGTCGCAGTCGCCGCCCCGAGCGACGTATCCGTCGGGCGTCGTGCAGGCGCTCATCGTGACCGAGTCCACGCCGAAGGTGTCCATGTCCGCGTCACGGTAGTAGGTGGTCGCGACCCCTTCATCGGTGAGACCGTCGCAGTCGTCGTCTTCGCCGTTGCAGGACTCGGGAGCGCCGCCGCTGGACCCCACGCACGTGCGCTCACCCGCGACGCATCGCCAGATACCCGGCGTGCAGGCTCCACTCGAGCCGCCGCAGACGTCGCCGCCGTCCGGGTCGCCTTCGTCGACACCGCCATCGCAGTCGTCGTCCAGTCCGTTGCACGACTCCGCCGGCTCCGCCGTCACCTCGCCCACGCACTCGCCGGACCAAGTGCCTCCGGCGCAGCTCTCCTCGCCGAACTCGCAGATTCCGAGCTCGCTGCCGCAGTCACGAACGCTGCCGTTGGTGCATGCGCAGCTCTCGTCGACCGCTCCATCGCAGTCTTCATCCTGGCTGGCCTCACACACTTCGACGCGTGCAGGCACCCCATCACAAAGACTCCAGGCACCGTCTTCGCAGACCTCCAGGCCCTCCGTGCATGCGCCCTCGTTCGTGCCGCAAGGACGGCTCAGCTCTTCGTCGACTCGTCCGTCGCAGTCGTCGTCGGTGCCGTCGCAGGTCTCTCCTCCGCAGGCCGCTCCGTCGGGACCGACGGCGACGCAGGCACCATCCACATCCGCGAAGCCGTCGGGGCAGCCACCGTCGTCGCACCCCGTTGGCGTCACCGCGAAGCAGAGAACGACGACCAGCAGTCGACTCATCGACACGAACGCGTCTCGTTCGTCAGCGGGGAGGCCGTGCAGAGGCTTCCGGCGCCGCGGACGCACTGGAACGACTGGCCCGAGCTCCCACACGCGGGGACCGAGCCTTGCCACCGACGACTGGTGGAGCAGCTCCCAGACGTGCAACCGCTCGTGTCTCCGGTGCGGCCGTTGTACTCACCGGTGACGCTTTCGTCGCAGTCGTAGTCGTAGTCGAGGGAGATCGGAAGGCCGTCGTCGACGGGCTCGTCGAAGAACATCGTCTGGCCAGGATACGCATCTGGGTCCCCGTCTTGACAGTCTCCGCCATCGGGGACGTAGCCGGTCGGCGCGGTGCAGGCGGACATGGTCGAGCTGTCCCGGCCGAACCCATCGTCATCGGCGTCACGATAGAAGGTGATCAGCACCCCTTCGTCGGTAGACCCGTCGCAGTCCTGGTTGAGTCCGTCGCAGACCTCCGTTCCGCCTTGGAAGCAGCTCGCGCAGTCGTCGTCACAGTCCGTGTCGTTCGTCACCCAGTCACGGCCGCTCGGGCACCCGCTCGGAGCGCAGGCCATGCACTCGTCGCTGGGATCGCCCTGACCGTCCCCGTCGGAGTCGCCGTAGAAGGTCTCGAGCAGCCCTTCATCGCTGGTCCCATCGCAGTCGTCGTCGACCCCGTTGCAACTCTCGGTCGTCATCATCACGCCGCCCTCGCACACCAAGACGCCGGATGTGCAGGTCTCGACGCCCATCGAACATGCGCCGGTGTCCGAGCCACACGCTGCGCCACCGTCCGGGTTGCCCTCGTCGATCATCCCGTCGCAGTCGTCATCGACGTTGTTGCAGACCTCGTCCATGGGTCCCACGGCCCCCTCGCAGGCGCCGAGCATTCCGTCCACACACGCCTGCGTGCCCTCTTCACATCGGCCCGTGCTCTCGCCGCAGACGACCGGGACTCCGTCGGCACAGGAGCAGCCCTCGTCGACCGTTCCGTCGCAATCCTCGTCCTCGACTCCCTCGCACGCTTCTTCTGCGGGCGCGGTCTCGCCCTCACACGTGCCCCAGTCCCCGTCCACGCACGCTTGGGTCCCGGCCACGCAGAGCCCGGCGTTCGTTCCACACGCCTGGGTCAGCTCCTCGTCGGTCATGCCATCACAGTCGTCGTCGACCCCGTTGCAGGTCTCGGGGTCGTCACACGTGGGCGCCCCGCCGTCGGCCACCGGAACGCAGCCCGGCCCCTCTTCCATGAACCCTTCCGGACACCCGGTGGAATCGTCATCGCCGCAGGCGATGAGGGCGAGCGAGCAGCAGGCGAAGAATGCGAGTTGGAGTCTGGGCATCATGGCTAGCCTCAATACGTGCAATGGAAGGGGGTCGAGCTCATGTCACAACTGAGGGTCTGTGGACAGTCGCCGTCAGCCCGACAGGGGAGGGAGCAGATCATCTCATCCGCTTCGCGCTCCAGGCAGAGCGCATCGAGCACGCCGGCGACGCCGCACTCGTCGGCGTTCGCACACGTGCGGACGCCGTGGTCGTCAATCGCCGGACAGCTCGAGATGGCCATCCGGCAGTAGCTCACACGCTGGCCCGAGACTGACTCACCCGACGCGGACTCGATGAATGGGCGAACCGAGTTGCAATCGCCATCGACCACGGTCGAGTCGAGGCGCCACACGCAGAAACGCCCCGCGGCGACCGAGTCGAACTCGGTGTCGACACAGCTCATGCCTTCTCGACACTGACGGTCCGACACGCATGCGTCGCAGCTCCCTGCGCTGGCTGCGGAGAGCGAGCTGCATCGCTGCGCAGCCAGGTCACAGACGTTGCCGCCACAGGCGCTCTCGTCCTCGGCCGTGCACTCCACACACACACCTTCGGCGCAGATGCCGGCCGACTCATCCGTGCAGTCGACGTCGGTAGAGCACCCCGCCGATCCGTCGGAAATCTCCACACACCGGCCGCCTTCCAGCACATAGCCCGCGGGACAATCGGTATCGGGGATGCAGCGCCCGTCGACTTCGATCATCCCGTCGGGGCAGTCGATCCCATCTTTGCAACCGACGAGGACCGACGTGGCCAGCGCCAACGCGACGAGTGGAAGGAAAGGCATTGGAAGTGAACCCGACATGAAGGACTGTTCGCTCGTTCGAGCGATGGGTTGCGTCTTTCGCTCGAAAGCGCCCGGCGATCCGCCGGTCAACCCCACCATACGGGGTCCAGCGTGCCCCGAGGTGCGGACGCTCGCAAGCACTCCGCGCCGCTCATCG
>CAYXAP010000078.1:0-33041 GCA_964462035.1 uncultured Sandaracinus sp. | reverse complement strand
CGGCGCCCCCGGGAAGATTCGAACTCCCGACCGTCGGCTTAGAAGGCCGCTGCTCTATCCAACTGAGCTACAGGGGCGTGGCCCTCGCGGGCCGGTTGGTCGGGGTGGCCGGATTTGAACCGACGACAACGAGCACCCAAAGCTCGTGCACTACCAGGCTGTGCGACACCCCGTTGAGAGCGGCGCAACGTAGTACGCGACCCGGGGGCCGACAAGGGGGCGGCCGGAGTGGAATTCGCGCCCGTGGGAAGGGGCGCTTGCCGGGGGGCGTATGATGTCTTCGTGGCCATTGCGTCGCTATGCCTGGGAGGGGCTGCCTTCTTCTTCATGATCGCGGGGATGCTCTTCTCGATGGTCCCCGTGGTGGGCGCCGTCCTGAGCATCGGAGCGCCGGTGTTGGCGCTCTTCGGCGTGGTGACGGGCGGCGTGGCGATATCCCGCGCGAACCAGATGGGCGAGTCCAGCGGGGCGGCCACGGCGGGGCTCGCGGTGAGCATCGTGGGCTTCCTCGTCTCGCTGCTCTTCGCGCTGACCTGCGGGCTCTGCAACGCCTGCATGTCGACCGCGGTGATGGATCCGGCCAACAACAACGGCGGTGGGGTGTTCAGTCAGACGTTCGGAGGCCGGTGTCAGGGGCCGAACTGCCCGCCGAGCTCGACCTCGCCGACGCAGCCTCCGTTTCAGCCGCCGGTCGCCAATCCGCCGGCGCCACCGCCCCTGCCGACGAGCTTCGCGCCCGACTCGACCTGTGACGACGTGCGGCCCTGCTGCCTCGCGTTCACCCACGACGACCCGACGATCTGCGACGGGGTGCTCGGGGAAGCGCGTCAGCAGCTGGACCCGGCGAGCGCGTGTCGCGATCTCGCGCGGGGCTGGGCGAGCGGTCTCGAGCAGCTCGGCGAGCCGGTGCCCGCGTCCTGTCGCCCCTGAACGGGGGCAAGACGCTTTGATCGTGTTTCGAATTTCCGTCCCCACCAGCTAGGCTGAGGCCGATGGATGCAGTCGGCGGGGCGTTCGCTCGGTGGGTCTCGCGTCGGGCCGCGGCCCTGGCGCTGATGATGGCGGTGGCGTGGCCACTCGGGGCGACGGCGCAGGTCACGCCCGACGCCGGGACGGCGCCGCCATCGGCGGATGCCGGCGCGCCGGTGCCGACCGCCGGGGATCCGGACGCGGGTACGGCGACGCCGCGCACGCCGGAGGAGCTCGAGTCCGAGCCCCCGGACACAGGCGCGGGTGCCGCGGGCACGACCCCGCCCCCCTCGGATGGTGAAACTTCGGGGACGACCACGAGCACGACGTCGAGGACCTCGACCTCCGGCACGACCGGAGCAGCAACGACGACCGGCACCGCTGGCACGGCGGGCACCACCACCCCGCGCCAGACCGCGCAGACGGATGCGAGCCGGGCGCCCCGACGGGAAGAGGCCCTCGGAGACGACGACGAAGAGGCCTTGGAAGAAGAAGAGGAGGACCGCTTCCGCTTCGCCTACCTGGAGGCTTCCGCCGGGATGTCGTGGATCAACCTGGCGGTCATCAACCAGGACAACTTCGTCCCCGAGTTCGAGACCATGAAGGGCACCGGCTTCGCCGTCGGCGGCGGTGCAGGGTTCTTCTTGAGCTTCGTGACGCTGGGCCTTCAGGCCGAGTACGCGAACCACGACGGCTTCGACGTCGGCGTGGTCGCGCTCGACCTCGGGATTCGGATCCCGACGCCGCACATCGAGCCCTATCTTCGCGTGGGCATCGGTTACGCCTGGCTCTTCAACCTGGACCGCCCCGTCTGGGACGACGTCGGCTCCATTCGAGGGGTGTGCGCCGACATCGGGCTCGGTTTCGATTTCATGATCACCTCGTTGGTGGCCATCGGCATCGGCGTGGACGCCGCCGTGTTCAACGTGCGCCGGGCGGGTACCAGCGGCGCGCCGATGGTCGCTTCGGTCGTGCTCGAGGAAGACGGCGACGCGGTCGGCATCCAGGTCTCGGCGCTCGCGCAGCTCAACCTGCACTTCTGAGCGGTTCAGAGGTCAGATCGACCACTCGCCGCCGAGCGCGAGGCGGAAGCTCTGTACCTCGAAGCCCTGCTCGAAGGTCTCGGTGGCCCAGGCGAGCGTGAAGTCGAAGTAGTGATCGAGCTCGTCGACCGCGCCGATGCCGATGCCGAAGCTCATCCGTTGCCGGTCGAGGGCGAACTGCTCGAAGCGCCCGTCGTAGACGTTGCCGAAGCTCACGTGGGCGCGAGCGTCGAGCCAGTCGGCCCAGATCGGCCACTGGTAGACCAGCGTCAGCGTCGCGCCGGTGTCGCCCATCAACGCGCCGGGGCGGAAGCCGCGCATCGCGCCCCGGCCGCTGAGCTCGACCAGTTGGGTGAAGGGCACCTGACCTTCGAGGGCGTGTGCGCCCTGCACCCCCACGAGCAGCGAGAGGATGTGCGCGTGGCCGCTGGCGTCCCAGTGCGCGCCGAGGGTGCCGCCGAAGCGAAGCCACCGGCGCGCGCTCGGCTCGTGGAGATCGACGGCGTAGCGCCCATGGAGGCGAAGGCTGACTCCCGAGCTGCCTTCGCCGCGCCCCTTGCGGGTGTCGAGCCGTAGATCGGTGTCCAGATGGAAGGCCGTGAACCCTTCGAGGTACCCCGGCGGCAGCTGGCTGTAGACGCCTTCGGCGACCCGCTCCTCGATGGTCGGGCAGCAGAAGCCGTCGTTGCCGTAACGCTCGTCGAGCACACCGGCGCCCACCATCACGAAGCTCTGTCGCCACGGCTCCGCCTCGAACGAGGCCAGCGCGTGCAACTGACGCCAGTCGTAGCGTGAGCCGCGCCCCGGGTTGGCCTCCGCGCCGAGGCCGGCGAAGCGCCCGTCGGCGCGCCGCTGGGCCGAGAGGCGGAGCTCGGCGCGCATGTCGCCATCGGGTGGCTCCCAGCGCGTGGTCATGCGCCCCTTCACCCAGTCCGGCCCCCAGAAGGCGAAGTGGAAGCGAAGGTGGTGGTTCGGGTGACCGGCTTCGTTCCAGCGGATGTAGAAGCCGACGGACGGCTGGTTCCCGAAGTCGATGAGCAGCGTCGGGATCAGCTGCACCCGGCCTTCGTCGAACACCAGGAAGCGAAGTGGGCTCTTCTCCGACGGGGTCTCGGCAGCGCGCCGCTCGACCCATCGCGTGAGCGCCGAGAGTGGCCGCCGGAGGACGAACTCGGTCACGACCCAGAGCGGGAAGAGGAGGATTCGAGGGATCCAGAGGAGCCGTCGACCGGCGCTCGGTCGGGCGGGCTCGCGCCCGTCGTAGTCCGGCACCGCGCGCTCCGGGACGGTCGGGGCGCCGACTTCGCGCTCGACTCGGGGCTCCCGCTCCGTGGCCTCCGGGATGCCTTCGCGTACGTTCTCGTGCGCGATGCGCGCCTCGCCGACCGATGGCTCGGGGTTCGGCTGCGCGCGCGCCGTGGTCGCGCCGAGCGCGACGATCAGCGCGAGCTCAACCGCCCACGAGCGCATCGACGATGGGAGCGTACCCCTCACGGAAGGTCGGGTACGTGAAGGCGAAGCCCGAGCGTCGGAGCTTGCCCCCGTCGCAACGCTTGCGGGTGCGGCGGCTGCTCGGCTCGTCCGCCGGTGGCGGCACGGCGACGCCGGCTCGTTCGGCGACCCACTCCTGGACCGTCGCCAGGGCTGCCTGGTCGTGGTCGACGCCGATGTAGATTCCGGGCTCGGCCTCGAGGAGATGGATGGCGGCGCGCGCGGCGTCGTCCCGGTGGATGCGGTTGGTGAAGGTCTCGACCTGCGGCCGGCGCGCGGTGCCGTCGAGGACCGAGCTGACCATCCGCGTACGCTCGGGGCCGTAGATGCCGCCGAGACGGAGCACGCTGCCGAAGCGGACGCGTTGCAAGAGCAGCCGCTCACCCTCGGCGAGCCGCCGGGCCGCGAAGCCGGCTCCGGGGGTGGGGGTGCGCTCGTCGACCCACCGCCCGTCCTGAACGTCGTCGTAGATGCCGGTCGAGCTGATCAACACCGCGTCGCGCAGCAGGGGGAGGGCGGCGATCGCGTTCGCCAGTCCAGTCACGTAGGCGTGCTCGTAGGCCTCGTCGCTGCGACCGTCGGGGCTGACCAGGTACACCATCCGGTCGATGGCCCAGCCAGCCAGGGCATCGCGGGTGGCCTCGGGGTTCGTGAGATCCACGGCGAGCGTCCGGATCCAGCCCGGCCCGTCGAGCGGCTTCGGGCTCCGACGCAGCGCCAGCACCGGCTCCCCTCGGGCCGCGAGGAGCCGCGCGAGGGGAGCACCGACATAGCCACAGCCTGCGACGAGGGTCGTCATGGGTGCGACCTCATACCACAGCCGATCCCATGGGTCCGCTCGAGGCCGTCGCCGCCGGGGCACGAGGGGGCTGGTGACGCGCTGCGGCAACCCACGCGCGCGACGAAAGAGCCACCCCCGCTCACCCATGTTACGGTTTCGGCCGTGGTTCGCTTTCTAGCCATCGCTCTCCTCGTCGTGGGCTGTGCCAAAGGGTCCGTCGACGACGAAGGCACCGATCGAACGGGCATCGACGGCGGCGGCCGAGACCTCGGCGGGGACCCCGACCGCGATCTCGGCAACGGGGACCGCGACATGTTCGTCGAGATGTGTGACGACGACAGCTACCCCGACGAGTGTTCGTCGGCCGAGGACCTGGGCGACGTGATGATCGGCGCGGAGCCGGTCGTCACGACCGGCGTGCTCCCGCAGCTCTCGGACGAGGACTGGTTCGCCGTCCGCTTCCCGCCCAACGAGATGGGGCCCGGCGGCGGCAACATCTCCATCGAGCTCAGCGGCGACGACACCACGGTCATGACTCTCGAAGGCCCCACCTGCGGTCCCCGCACGGTGTGCGGCGAGGGGACCGCGGGGGCGATCACGAGCTACTCGTTCGTCGACGACGCGGACATGAGCGTCGAGTTCCCGTACTCCACCCGTGACACCCCGTGGCCCGAGGCCATCTTCGTGCGCGTCCACCGCTCCGGCGGCCCGGTCACCTGCGCGGAGTACACGCTGACCATTCGCCGCTGAGGGGTTCCGGCTTCGCTCAGCCGATCGTCTTGCGAAAGCGGCCGAGGTGGCTGTCCAGGTTCTCGCGGGCGAGCACGTCGACTACTTCGAGCGTGTCGTCGTGGAGCACGTAGAGGAGCCGATAGTGGATGCCCACGCGGGCCCGCCGCAGGTTCTCGAAGCCCTCGAGCTTCTTCGCACCTCGCCGAGCGAGCGGATCGCCCACGGCGAGCTGTGCGGCCAGGACGATCGCCTGCTGAGCGATCGAGCCGGGGAGGGCGGCCAGCGACTTTCGCGACCGTGGGCTCCACTCCGGCACTCGTAGCCGAGTGGGCTCCAGCGATTCGGAGTCGTCCTGGGTTTCCTCCTCGCTCTCGGCCCGATCCGGCTCGGTGGGTTCGCGCGCGGGGGTCGTTCGCTCCGCCTCGTCCAGCCGGTCCCGGAGCTCGCTCCGCTCGTGCTTGCCCTCTTCGATGCGACCCTTGAGCTCACGTACCTTCGTGCGCAGTCGGCGGAGCTCTTCGGGGTCGACCGCGGGCGCTCCTTCGTCCGCGTCGGCAGCCTCGAGCTGCGCGAGCGCGTCTCGGCCCGCTTCCAGGTCCGCCTCGAGCTGCTCGTTCGCGGCGCGGGTTCGGCGCATGGCGGCCCGCAGCTCCGCGAGCTTCTCCTCGAGCGCAGCGCGTGCCTGCTGCTCTTCGGCGGCCTTGGCGGCCCGGGCGTCGGCGTGTGCGTCGTCGCGGTCCAGCAGTCGGAGGACCGCGGGCAGCGGGTCGTCCGGGTGGGCACCGATCAGGTCGCGCGCGAACGCGACATAGCCGGCGGCCGTGTTTCCATCGGCGGGGTGGGCGTCGAGCGCGAGCCCGCGGAGAAGGAAGGCGGCGACACCGGGGTGAGTGGCGAGCAGGATGGCGGCCGCGTCCAGCGAGTGGCCGGGCGGCTGGTGCAGCGCGGACTGGAGGAGCGCGTCGATGGCGTCCCAATCGGTACCCGAGCTCGGCGCGCTCGAAGCGAGCAAGCCGTCGACCGAAGCCCGAGCGTCGGGGGAGCGGAGCGCGGCGGCGAGGGTGCGGAGATCCGGTCGCCCAGGAATGTCCGGGTGCGACGCGAGGATGATCAGGCCATCGGCGAGCACGGCGTCGTGATCCGCATCGTCGGGGATGGCGCGCCGTACCCAGGCCTCGAGGGCGCGACCCAAACCGGGCACGTGGCGGCCGACGCTCAGAGCGATGGTCACCTCACGCAGGGGCTCGGGGTCGAGCTCGTCGAAGGGAAGGCGTGCAAGCGTAGGCGTCGGCACCGACCCCAGCTGCTCGAGCGGCAGATGTCGGTCCGGCCGCAACCGCTGGTCGTCGGTGGGGGCGCTCGGAGGCGTCGCCGGCGCGCCCGGTCGGCCACAGCACTTCTTGAACTTCCGGTCGCTGCCGCAGGGGCAGGGATCGTTGCGTCCGACCTTGGGCGCGTCGTTCGTCGTGGCTCGCTCCATGTGCTCCGGGAGCGTGTCGAGGTCGGCCGCGTCGATGTCGCTCGTGAAGCGACTCGGGAGCGCGATGGCCTCCGGGTGCAGCTCGGGCATCTTCGCCGTGGCGCGTTCGTAGAGCAGCGCGATGGACGGGTCCTGCTCCCGGAGCCGGCGAGCCGTCGCCAGGATGAGCTCGTCGTGCCAGAGCGACGGGAGCTCCGCGCGGAGCATCTGCCGGAGCTCGGCGCGGGCGAGCGGCGCGCTTTCGGGGTCGCTGTCGTGAAGTCGAAGAGCCACCGCGCAGGCGCGGTGCTCGAGCGGAGTCCACGGCGCAGCGACGAGCGCGTCGAGCATCGCCGGTCGAGCGTCTCCGTTGGCGCCGAGCAGCAGCGCGAGCGGTTCCCAGCGGAGCACGTCGGGTGCGAGCGCCGCCAGCGCGTCGCTGGGGAGCGCGGTGCCCGTCTGCGTTGCCACCAGGGCGAGATTCGTTTGCGCGCGAAGGTCGTGACCCGCCTCGGCGAACGCGGCTGGGAGAAGGGCCGGGTCCAGGTCGTCGGCGAGCAGGCGGATGCCGGACCGGGTCGGGAGCGCGCGTCCTGCGCGCTGGATGGCGTCGGCCGGGGTCATTCCGCGAGGTCTAGTGGGTGCTTGGCCGGGAAGCCACCAAAGTGAGCGCGATTCGTACTCGTGGGTCCAGCATGGAGACTGGGCTGGGTCGAATGCCAGAGGGTCCTGCTTCGCAAGGCGCCGGGGACAGCCGTGCCCAGTGGGTTCACCGAGGCGAGTTGGCGATATCCGGGTATCGTGATATGCGGATGATGAATGGGTAGCGTGGTGCCGGTGCAGTCGCTCGAAGGGTCGACGGGGTTGTTGAACCTCTTCGGTGATCCGACGCGTCTGCGCCTGATGGCGCTCTTGGCCGACGAGGAGCTCTCGGTGGCCGAGGTGGTGAAGGTCACCGGCCTCACCCAGTCGCGGGTGTCGACTCACCTCGGGCGGCTCTTGAAGGCCGGCCTACTCCGGGATCGGAAGGTCGGAAGCTCGACCTTCTATCGCGTTCACCCCGCGATGCCTGCCGCGGCGGCCGAGCTCTGGCGGACCCTGGAACCGACCCTCGACGACCCGGCCCTGCGCGAGGACGCGAGCCGCCGGGACGCGCTCCTCGAGTCGCGCGGTGAGGGGTCCTGGCCGGCGGCCATCGCCGGTGAGATGGAGCGGCACTATTCGCCGGGACGCACCTGGCAGGCGATGGTGCACGGCCTCGCGGCGCTGCTGGAGCTGGGCGACGTACTCGACGTCGGCTGTGGCGACGGATGGAGCGCCTCGTTGTTGGCGCCCCGGTCTCGCTCCTATGTGGGCGTCGACCGCAGCGAGCGCGTGCTGGAAGCGGCGGAGCGGCGGGCCGCGGACACGAGCTGCGCGCTCGGTCGGCCCCGCTTCGTACAGGCCGACATGGAAGCGCTGCCCTTCGTGGCTGCGACCTTCGACACCGTGCTCCTCTTCCACGTGCTGCCCCACGCCGAGGAGCCGGCGCGAGCGCTCGCCGAAGCCGCGCGGGTGTTGCGGCCCGGCGGTCGGCTGGCGATCACGACCGTGGCCGCCCACGCTCACGAGGACCGCACCGCCGCGTTCGGCCATCGCCATCCGGGGTTCACGCCCGCCATCCTCGAGCAGCTGCTCGCCGGGGCCGGGCTCGAACCCCTCCAATGCGCGATCACGTCGCGTGAACGAAAGAAGCCTCACTTCGAGGTGGTCACCGCCCTGGCTCAGAAGCCGGGACCCGACGAAGAGACGACATCATGAGCATCCGCGAGCATCTCGAGAGCCTGTTGAAGGAGCGCGTCCTGGTGATGGACGGCGCCATGGGATCGCTGATCCAGGGCTACGGTCTGGAAGAGGCCGACTACCGCGGCGAGCGCTACGCCGACCACGCGAGCGACCTCAAGGGCAACAACGACCTGCTCGGGATCACCCGGCCAGACGTGCTGCGAGAGATCCACGCGCGTTACGCCAAGGCCGGTGCGCACATCCTCGAGACCAACACCTTCAACGGCAACGCGGTCTCGCAGGCGGACTACCACCTCGAGCACGATGTCCACGCGATGAACCTGGCCGCCGCGAGGGTCGCCAAGGAGGTTGCGGTCGAGTTCAGCACCGACGAGCACCCGCGCTTCGTCGCTGGCGCGCTCGGGCCGACCACCCGGACGCTCAGCCTCTCGCCCGACGTGAACGATCCCGGCTTCCGCGCCGTGTCCTTCGAGCAGATGAAGGCCGCCTACGCCGAACAGACCAAGGGCCTGATCGAGGGCGGCGTCGACCTGCTCCTGGTCGAGACCATCTTCGACACCCTGAACTCGAAGGCGGCGCTCGTCGCCATCGACGAGGTCTTCCGGGAGCTGGACGTCGATCTGCCGCTGATGATCAGCGTGACCATCGTCGACCGCTCCGGTCGCAACCTCTCCGGTCAGACGGTCGAGGCCTTCTGGGCTTCCGTCGAGCACAGCAACCCCTTCAGCGTCGGCATCAACTGCGCGCTCGGCGCCGAGGAGATGCGGCCCTTCCTGCAGAACCTCGCCGGGGTCGCAAGCACCTACGTCTCCACCTACCCGAACGCCGGTCTGCCGAACGCCATGGGCGGCTACGACCAGGACCCGCCGACGATGGGCAAGCTCGTCGGCGAGTTCGCCGACTCTGGCCTCGCCAACATCGTCGGGGGCTGCTGCGGCACGACCCCCGATCACATCGCGGCGATCGCCGAGCACGTTCGGTCCTCGGAGAAGAAGCCGCGCATCCCGGTGCCGCACTCGACGCTCTCCCGCTACTCCGGGATGGAGCCGCTCACGGTCACCGAGAACACGAACTTCCTGATGGTCGGCGAGCGCACCAACGTGACTGGCTCGCGGAAGTTCATGCGCCTGATCAAGGAGGGCAAGCTCGACCAAGCGGTCGAGGTCGCCATCGACCAGGTTCGCGGCGGCGCCAACATCATCGACATCAACATGGACGAGGGCATGCTCGACTCGAAGGCGATGATGGGTCGCTTCCTCGACCTGCTCGCCGCCGAGCCCGAGGTCGCCCGGGTGCCCTTCATGATCGACTCCTCCAAGTGGGAGGTCATCGAAGAGGGGCTCAAGCACTTGCAGGGCAAGGGCATCGTCAACTCGATCTCCATGAAGGAGGGCGAGGAGAAGTTCCTGGAGCAGGCCGCCATCGTGCGCCGCTACGGCGCCGCCGCCGTCGTCATGGCCTTCGACGAGGAGGGCCAGGCCGACACGGTCGAGCGGCGCGTGAGCATCTGCAAGCGGGCCTACGACCTGCTGGTCGAGAAGGCCGGCTGGGATCCCACCGACATCATCTTCGACCCGAACATCTTCGCGGTCGCCACCGGCATCGCGGAGCACGACCGCTACGCCATCGATTTCATCGAGGCGGTGAGGCAGATCAAGGCGGTCTGTCCGGGCGTGAAGATCAGCGGCGGTGTCTCGAACCTCAGCTTCTCCTTTCGCGGCAACGACGTGGTCCGCGAAGCGATGCATTCGGCGTTCCTCTTCCATGCGATCGAAGCCGGAATGGACATGGGCATCGTCAACGCCGGCCAGCTCGAGGTCTACGAGCAGATTCCCGAGGCGCTCCTCGAGCGCGTCGAGGACGTTCTCTTCTGCCGTCGCGAGGACGCGACCGAGCGACTCATCGCCTACGCCGAGACGGTCAAGGGCTCGGGCAAGAAGCGCGAAGAGGACCTGAGCTGGCGCGAGGAGTCGGTCGAGAAGCGTATCGCCCACGCGCTGGTGAAGGGCATCGTCGACTTCGTCATCGAGGACACGGAGGAGGCGCGGCAGAAGTATGGCCGCCCGCTGAACGTGATCGAGGGGCCGCTCATGGACGGCATGTCGATCGTCGGCGACCTCTTCGGTGCCGGAAAGATGTTCCTCCCGCAGGTCGTGAAGTCGGCCCGAGTGATGAAGAAGGCCGTCGCCTACCTCGAGCCCTTCATGGAACACGAGAAGGACGGCAGCGTGCAGAGCGCCGGCAAGGTGCTCCTCGCGACGGTGAAGGGTGACGTCCACGACATCGGCAAGAACATCGTGGGCGTGGTGCTCGGCTGCAACGGCTACGAGGTGCTCGACCTGGGCGTGATGGTGCCAGCACCGAAGATCCTCGAAGAGGCGGCGGCGAACGACGTCGACGTCATCGGCCTCAGCGGTCTCATCACACCGAGCCTGGACGAGATGGTTCACGTCGCCCGCGAGATGAAGCGGACGGGCGTCACCGTGCCGCTGCTCATCGGTGGCGCGACCACCAGCCGCCAGCACACCGCGGTGAAGATTGCGCCTTCGTACGACGAGCCGACGGTGCACGTGCTCGACGCATCGCGCGTGATCGGCGTGGTCAGCAAGTTGCTCGACCCCGAGGGCAAGAAGGCCCTCGACCAGAAGAACCGCTTCGAGCAGGACAAGATGCGCCGACTCTTCGCGGCCAAGCAGGACCGGCCGATGCTTCCGATCGAGCTCGCCCGCGAGAACGGGATGCAGAGCGACTGGGAGACGGTCGACCTCCCCGAGCCGGCCTTCCTCGGCACCAGGATCGTCGACGACGTCACCGTCGAGACCCTCCGACCCTTCATCGACTGGACGATGTTCTTCAGCGCCTGGGATCTGAAGGGGCGCTACCCGAAGATCCTCGAGCACGAGAAGCACGGCGAGGCTGCGCGCGAGCTCTTCGAGGCTGCTCAGGAGCTCCTCGATCGGATCGCGAAGGAGAAGCTGCTCACACTCCGCGGCGTGTACGGCTTCTGGCGGGCGAACGCGGACGGTGACGACATCGTCCTCTACGACGACGCCGAACGGACGCAGGAGAAGCTCCGCTTCCCGATGCTCCGCCAGCAGGCAGTGAAGCATGGCGACCAACCCTACTGGTCCTTGGCGGACTTCATCGCGCCGGTCACCGACGACCGCCGATTCCCGGACCACGTCGGCGCGTTCGCCGTCACCGGCGGCCTTGGCGCCGAAGACCTCGCCAAGGCCTTCGAGGCCGACCACGACGACTACAACGCCATCATGGTGAAGGCGCTCGCCGACCGGCTGGCCGAGGCCTTCGCCGAATACCTGCACGGCCGCGCCCGACGCGACTGGGGGTACGGCGAGGACGAGGACCTCAGCAACGACGACCTCATCGCCGAGCGCTACCGCGGCATCCGCCCCGCCTTCGGCTACCCGGCCTGCCCGGACCACACGCCCAAGGGCCCGCTCTTCGAGCTGCTCGGTGCGCGCGCGCTCGGCATGGACTTGACCGAACACTTCGCGATGACCCCGGCGGCGAGTGTCAGCGGGCTCTACTTCGCCCACCCCGAGAGCCGCTACTTCGGTGTCGGCAAGGTCGGTCGCGACCAGATCGAGGACTACGCGAAGCGCATCGGGCTCTCCGTCGACCAGACCGAGCGCTGGCTGCACTCCAACCTCGGCTACGACCCGGCCACCGCCGAAGACGCGGCCGAGTAGCACCGCGACTCGTCAACGTCTGTACGCCGCTCGGACGACTTCTCGAAAGAGCTGGTTGCCCGGGTCGGCGTCCGTTCGTTCGTGCCACGCCATCGCCATCGGCATTCCGAACCTTGGCAGAGGACCGCGCACGCGCTTGATCGGCAGGGTTCGTACGAGCCGGTCCGCGAGCGTCCGTGGGATGCCCGCCACCCAATCGCTCTCGGCAGCCAGGAACGCTGCTGCAGTGAACGTAGGGACGGTGACCGCGATCGAGCGCTCGAGGCCGAGTTGCGCGAATGCGTCCTCGGCGGCGTCGTGTCCACGACCGCCGCGACCCATGGCGATGTGGACGTCGATGTGTCGCTCACGACCGAACGCCCGTTTGCCGAGCCGTGTGCCGATGCGCGGATGATCCCGACGCACGACGAACGCTCCCTCCTCCTCGAACAGGACCTCGTGCCGAATCCCCGATTCGTCGGCAGGTGGGCCGACTACGAGATCCGTGTTGCCCCCCGCGAGACCTCCACCCGCGATCAGAACGTCGACGCTCGCCACCGTCAGGTGCGCCCGCGGCAAGGCCCGAGCGAACGACGCGGCGATGCGTGGCAGGCTCGTCAGCTGCTCTGCGTCTGCGAGCGCGATCGTGAAGGTGTCGGTGACGGATGCCGGGTCGAACGTCTCTCGCTGGATCACCGCGGCGAGCCCGTCGAGCGATTCCGCGAGGAGCGAGCGCGTCGCGATCGCCCGTGGGGTGGCGACCAACCCTCGACCCCGCTTCACGAAGAGCGGGTCGTCCAGGAGCTCCCGAAGGCGCCGGAGCGAGTTGCTCACGGCTGGGGGCGTCACTCCCAGACGCTTGGCCGCTCGCGTCACGCTCTCCTCTTGCAACATGACATGCAAGACGTGGAGCAGGTTGAGGTCGATGGATGATAGTTTCATGAGGATGACTCATTGTCTCACGAATCATCAATGGTCGTGTAGCGATAGGCTCCCTAGCGTATCTCCATGCGAACGAGACATGCAGTGGTGGTCGGTGCTGGCATCGCCGGTCCGACTCTGGGTATTGGTCTTCGGCGCCTCGGCTGCTCGGTCACCCTGGTCGAGGCGCGGGAGTCCATCGAAGCGGCAGCGGGTGCGTTCCTCGGTGTGGCGCCCAATGGGATGAACGCATTCGACGAGCTCGGGCTCGGCGCTCCGATCGCCTCGATCGGTCATCGGTGCGACTCGTTCCAGTTCATGGGGGCTGCCGATCGCCTCATCGGCACCATCGACCGCAGCGAAGACGAAGAGCGTTTCGGGTTCCCACTGATCATGGTGCGTCGCGGTGCGCTCCATGCGCTCCTCGCGGAGACCGCCCTCGAGCGAGGTGTTGCGCTTCGCCTGGGTGAGCGGGTCGTCGGGGTGGAGGACGAGGCGGGGCAGCCCGCGCGAGTGGTTCTGCATACGGGCGAGCGAATCGAGGCGGATTTGGTCTTCGGCTGTGATGGGGTCCTCTCCACGCTCCGCCGATTGGTGTTTCCCGACGCTCCGCTGCCGCACGGGTCGGGGCTCCTCGACTTCGGGGGGTTCTGCTCGGCTCCCGTGCCGAGCCCACCTGGGACCAACGTCATGGTCTTCGGCCGGCGCTCGTTCTTCGGCGCCTTCGCGACGGGCGAAGGCGAGACCTGGTGGTTTCACAATGGTCCCGGGGCGGACGTCTCCGAGCCCCGGTCCCACCTGCTCTCCATGCACGCGGAGGACCCTGCCTGGATCCGGCGAGTCGTCGAAGAGACCCCAGCCGTCCTGGGACCCTGGAGGCTACGCCGGATGACCTCCCTGTCGAGATGGTCGAAGGGGCGCGTGTGCTTGCTCGGTGACGCTGCACACGCGATGTCTCCCAGCGCGGGACAGGGAGTTTCGATGGCGGTGGAAGACGTCGTCGCCCTGGTCCGAGAGCTGAGCGACAGTCGCGATGCTGGACAGGCCTTCGAACGGTTCGAGCTCGCGAGGCGCGCTCGTGTGGAGTCCATCGCACGCGTCGCTGAGCGAAACGACGGCGGAAAGCGCGGCGCCGGGCCAGTCGCGAGCTGGTTTCGAGACCGGATGATGAGTCTGTTCCTACGTCACGCCGGAGCGGCGCAAGAGAAGAGCTACGCTCACCGGGAAACGCTAGCCCCGAGCCGGACGGATCTGGACGGCGGCGGAGCGCTCGCGTTTTCGCGCGATCTGGTAGCCGAGGACGCCGCCGGAGACCGCTAGGAGCGCCACGGCGCCAACGAGGAGCGGCAGGGAGTCCATCTCCTGCCGCATCAGGAAGAGGCCGATGGTCCCGAGCACGCCGCCGAGGATGCCCCAGCCGAGGCTCGGGAAGAACCGGCTCTGGATCCACGCTCGCCACTTCGCGCCGTCGCGCTCGCCGCAGCTGGGACAGGGCGCGAGCTCGACGCTCGAGATTGCGTCCGCCCAGGCCTTGCCCTCCGCGTCGTCGAGGGCCTTCGACTCCGCGTGGTGATCGGCGAAGAGCCCGCCACTCTGCGTCTGGCTGAAGCCCTCGCCGACAGCGGACCCCTCGCCGCGATAGCCGCACGTGCACTCGAAGGGGAAGGTCGTCTCCACCGTCGAGGACGCCTCGTAGTGGCTCCCCATGGACGGAGGATAGCGGCTGGCGCACCATCGGTGGAGTGAGTCGCTCACTCGTTCTGGTCTTCCTCCTCGCCTGTGGCCCGGCCACCACCCCACGCGCGAGCGATCCCATCGCGGTCGGTGAGTCCGGCGAGCCAGCGCCGAGCGAGGGGTCGCTGGACGAGCCGACCGGTGGACCAAGCCTTCCGCCGCTCGAGCGCTCCCTCGAGCCCCAGCACGATCAGGTCTACGAGCTCGCGCGACTGGGGCGGCATCTCTTCGTCGGCGCGCAGGGCGGTGCGTCGGTCATCGACGTGCCGACGGGGCGGCGCGTCGCCGCGTATGACGAGTTCATCTGCAACGCGGCCGTCGTGGCGCACGACTCGTTCTGGACGGGCTGCGACAAGCACGTGCTGCGCTGGTCACCCGATGCCGGCTGGCGTGCGTACCTCGCGAACGACGAGAACGACGCCGACTACTACGACCTGCTGGTCGATCCCCAGGGCCAGCTCCTGGTCGGCTACGGTTCGCAGCAGTGGCGCTACGACGGCGTGAGAGACGCCTTCGAGCCGACGGCGTCGACCTTCGGCGGCTCGTATCACGCGCTCTTCCACCAAGGGGAGCTGTGGACCATCGACTTCATGACGGGGGTCTACCGGGGCACGACGCTGATCCCCATCAGCTCGCCCACGTATCCGACACGCGACCCACGGCGGTTCACGATCGACAGCGAGGGACGGCTCTACGTGGAGGACTTCGGCGCCGGCATTCTTCGGTGGGATGGACAGCGCTTCCTCCAGGTCCACGGGCTGACCAACAAGGGGACCGGGGTCGCCTACGACGGAGCGCGCAACCGGATGTGGCTGTTGCACTACACGGATGGGCTGACGGTCACGATCGACGACCAGATCGTGCGGACGATCGACCTCAGCGACCTCGGCTACATGCGCCGGATGCTCCTCGAGCCGGATGGGTCGGTCTGGGTCGCCGGCTGGCCGGGGCTCGTGCGGGTGCGCTGGGATGGCGGCGAGCCCGTCCGCGAAGACGTCTTCTAGTCCGTCTGGAGGAAGCCGTGGGCGCGGAACGAGCAGTCCACCGGCACAGCGCCGTGCTCCGTGTCATTGGCGGTCGCGCCGACACCCGCGCCGGTCACTCGGTCGCGCTTCACCCCTCCGCAAGTCATTTCGCCCCGGGCGTTCGCGACCCTCTGATCGAAGATGGCGTACTCGCCCAGGACCTCGGGTAGGAAGCGACTCCGCCACGTCCCGAGCGGCGATGGGCCGGCGATCACCAGGAGCGACCGAGTGGGTTGGCCCGGCCAGGTCGTGCGGAAGGCGGCCCCGATCTCGGGCCCCCCGAAACGTTCGTCATCGAGTCGGATGGCGTCGGACTCGAAGCGAATCGGTAGCCCTTCGGCGATCGGCGCGAGCACTGCGTTGGAGCTCGGCGGACCGATGAGCACGAGTGTGGCGTGGTCCTTCATCCGCTCGGTGACTTCGACGTCGTCCACGATCGGATAGCGGACGTCGATGCCGCGGGGCCGCGCCCAGTGAGCTGCGACGCGGCGGTTCATCGCCGTGTGTCGCGGGTCCCGTGTGCCGACCACGAAGACGAGCGGGTCGTGAAAGACGTCGCGCATCGGTCGGCCGAGCGGTGCGGGCACGGGACCGCCCACGCGCCACCGCTCGCCGGTGCGTGTGAGCGTGAGCGGTCGCGGTCCGCTCAGACGTTGGCCATCGATGGTCACGCTCAGCGTGTCGCCCTCGAGGACTGCGGTCGGTGGTGAGAAGACGACGCGTGCGAGATTCTCGGTGGTGGCCTCGATGCGTCCGCCCTCGACGCGGGCGTCGACCTCGCCGAAAGCGTCTGCTCGTCGACGATGAACCTCCACCCACCACGCGCGGCGGGTCCGTTCGCGAGCGGTCCGCAGCCGGACCTGGTTCGGATGCACCGGTCGCTGGTGATCGTCGAACCAATCGAAGATGGCGCCATCGGCGTAGGTCTCGGTCCACACGTTGTGCCGCAGATCTGGCTCCCGATGCTCCACCGAGTAGCGTAGCTCTCGTAGTCGACGGACCAGGTTGCGGGTCCACTCCAGCGGCCGATCCCGCTGGCCGCGCACCAAGAGCATGGGCAGGTGGGCGGCGTTCTCGGCCCAGTCGACGTCGCTCAGCCGGGCCATCAGGAAGCGCTCCACGGCCGAGAGCCCCTCGTGGTGTGTGTCCTGGCGAACCCGCTGATCGTGGTAGCCCGCGAGCGGTGCCGCCGCCGCGAAGAGGTCGGGGTTGCGGAGCGGCAGGTACGCCGCGCCGGTGCCGCCCATCGATCCGCCGGTCACGTAGATGCGGGTCGGATCGATCGGCAGTCGCGAGCGGACGTCGGCGATCGCCTCGAGGATGTCGACCTCACCCATGTGGCGATACATCGACTGGCCGCGCGCCTGCGGCGCGATTACCACCATCGGCCCCTGGGTGGGTGCGGTGCCGTGGCGGCCGTGGGCTTCG
Source organism: uncultured Sandaracinus sp. (assembly GCA_964462035.1). Taxonomy (GTDB): domain Bacteria; phylum Myxococcota_A; class Polyangia; order Polyangiales; family Houyiibacteriaceae; genus UBA1660. The sequence continues at coordinate 15,984 of CAYXAP010000078.1, read as the reverse complement.
AGGCTCTCGCTCGCCTCGTAGTTCCTCGGCAGGCCGAAGGTGTTCCGGAAGTAGTCGCCGGCGTTGCCCTTGAAGCCGTGGAGCGTGACGACGAGCGCCCATCCGTCGCGGGCGTCGCGGCCACGGCGGCGGCCGGTGGGTACGAAGAGCTCGTAGGGCTGGGCGCTGCCATCGAGCCGCGAGGGGTGCGCCATGCGCACGTAGCCACTGAGCTCGTCGAAGGGGTCGTCGCCGCGATCGATCGCGCGGACGAGCTGGTGCGCTTCCCGTTCGAGCCACCGCACCCAGCGGCGGTCGCGCTCCCCTTCGTTCAGGACGCGGCGGATCTCGTCGAGCCGCCAGCGGATCGGTGCCTCCGATGCCGGTGGCGCCGTTCGGGTCGCGAGCGCGCTGCCCCATCGCAGGAGGCCGCGCTGGCCGCGAAGGTCGCTCCCGACCGAGAGGTCGCGGCCGTCGACGACGAGCGTGCCCACGCCCCCGCGGGTCGGCGACTCGGGGATCGGAAAGACGCTGGTGGTCTCGCCCCCCCAGGCGCCGCGAACGGGTGTGCGGGTCACGGTCGCGCCATCGCGGCCGACCCTCAGCGCTTCGGTCGGTCCACCGCCCGGAAAGCCGACGTGTACGCGGAGCTCCCGAGGTGCGAGCCGCACGGATTCGCGGACCCGGATCGCGTCGGAGCGGAGGGCCGCGAGGGCATCGCCCTCGAGCGGGCGGTCCCCGAGGTCGATGGTGGCCGGAGCGACGCCCGGTTCGAAGCCGTGGCCCAGGAGTCGGGCCGCCAGTGACCAGCTGCGGCCGTGGGCTTCGACGGCGATCACGAGTCGGTGTCGCCCCGGAGAGAGGTCGAGGGCGAGGTGATGCTCGTCCTCGATGACTCGCGGCGCGATCCAAGTGGCTCGCAGCTGGCCATCGACGAGCACCTTCGCTTCGCCGTCGACGCCACCGAAGAGGTGCACCGAGGTCGCGGTCTCGGTCTCGACCACCACGCCGAGGGCGATGAAGCCCACGCCCCGCCGGGTGGCGTCCCGCAGGTCGAGGCGGCCGGTCGGTTGGGCGACGGCTCGGCAATCGTCGCACTCGTCGGGATCGAGCGCCGTCAGGGTGTCGTCGCTCGGTGCGCCTCGGCCCTCGGCGAGCACCCGCCAGACCGAGAGCTCACCGCCCGGGCCGGTGGCGATCGCTTGGGCGGATGCGTCGACGGGCGCGAGCGCGCCGAGAAGCGCGCCGACGAACGCCCACCATCGCGCCACGCGGGCCATCAGATGTGGAAGGTCAGGTGTACGTGGCCACGGATCTGGTAGCCGACGGCGTCACCGTCTTCTTCGAAGTTCACGTCGTCGATCATTCCGAGCTCGGACGCGCTCTGGCGACCCAGATTCAGGTAGGCAGCGTCCACCCCGAGGCCGATCGAGACCGGCCGGGCCAGCTTGATGTCGACGCCGAAGCCGCCTTCGATGACGAACCCATAGACCCGGGTTTCGCTGATGCCCGGGTCCACGTAGTTCGCCTTGCCCATCCAGGCGTAGCCGGCCCCGAAGCGGAAGTAGGGCTGGATGCCGGGCACGGGCAGGTGGAGCCCGATCGTCCCGATGGCCGTGCCGAGCTCGAAGCCGTCGTCCGTGCTGGGCGCGTAGCTGGCGAGGGTGGCTTGGGCGCCGAGGGTCACGATGTGGATGCGAAAGCCGAGCCCCGCACCACCGAAGAAGCCGCTGCCCTCGAGGCGCTCGGCCTGCGGCAGGAAGTTGTCCTGCTCGAAGGAGACGAGGTTGGCGAAGGAGTAGCCGCCGAGGAGTTGGATGTAGAACACACCCCACTCCTCCTCTTCTTCTTCTGGCGGCGCCTCGGTCTCGTCTCGAGCGCCGGGGCGGGTCGGCGTCGTCCTTGCCGACGTCCCTGACGTGCTCGAGCGTGTCCCTGGGGTCGTGCCCGGGGCGCGCGGGGAGGTCGGGCTCCGCGTGCCGCTCGATGTCCCCGCGCTCGGCGCCGCGGCGCGGGTCGCCGGCTCGGCGCTCTGCGCGGCCGCTGGGCTCGCGACCCCCAGTGCGGCGATCGCCGCCAGCGCGGTCAGGCGCTGGGCCACTCGTCCTCGCTGCCTTCGAGCAGCTGTTGGATCACGGCGTCTTCGAGCTCCGCGGGCGGCGGGCCCGCCACGCGATAGGCCTCCCCGAGCCAGCTCCCGAGGTCCACCGCGCGGCAGCGCTGGCAGCAGAAGGGAAAGGTCTCGTGGCCCTTTTCGACGGGCTTGCTGCAGGAGGGGCAGGGTGCCGAGCGAGTCATGCACCGATCCTAATCCGTCTGGCCCGCGCGTTCACGCTGCTATCGTCCCCCGAGATGGGATCGCACCATGGAGGGGGCGCGTGAGCGCGTACGGCCAGCTACGTCACCGGTTCGGCTCGACGCAGGGCTTCGAGACCTACGTCGAGGGAAACCGCGTCACGCTGCTGCACGATGGCGCTCAGTGTTTTCCGGCGATGCTCGACGCCATCGCCCACGCGAAGCACGAGGTGCTGCTGGAGATGTACTGGTTCGGCTCGGACCGCACCGGCTGGCGCTTCGCCAACGCGCTGATGGACAAGGCCCGGGAGGGAGTCCCGGTGGCCGTGATCTACGACGCGGTGGGCAGCATCGACGCCGACGAGGACATCTTCGAGGCGATGCGTGCCGCGGGCGTGCGGGTCATCGACTACAACCCCATCGCCCCGTGGCGCCGCCGCTTCCGCATCGGTGTGGTGAACCGGCGGAACCACCGGAAGATGCTGATGGTCGATCGACGGATCGGCTTCACGGGGGGCGTGAACATCGGCGACGAGTGGGCCGACGAGGCCGACGGCGGCGAGGGTTGGCGCGACGACATGGTCCGCATCGAGGGGCTCGCGGTCGCGTCCATGCGAACGATCTTCCTCCACACGTGGAACGAGCTGGCGAAGCAGGACGAGTACGAGACGCCCTTCGTCGAGCCCCCGCCGCCGTCTCGCTACAGCGGCGAGAGCGAGGCCAAGGTGCGGGTGCTGGCCAACCACTTCCTCGGTGAGCGCCGAGCCATCCGGTCGACCTATCTCGACCGGATTCGGCGGGCCAAGGAGAGCGTCTACATCACCAATAGCTACTTCGTGCCCGATGGCGTGATCCGTCGGGCGCTGCGCCGGGCGGCCGGAAGAGGTGTCGACGTCCGGGTGTTGCTCCCCGGTGAGTCCGACGTGCCCGCGGTGTCCTACGCCTCTCGGCGGATGTACGGCTGGCTGCTCAACCAGGGCATCCACATGCACGAGTGGCGCGGCAACGTGCTCCACGCGAAGACGGCGGTCATCGACGGCGAATGGACCACCGTGGGGACCTACAATCTCGACTACCGCTCGTGGCGCTTCAACCTCGAGGTCACCGTCGCGATCGAGGACCCGACCGTCGGTGCGGCCATGAAGGAGCGCTTCTTCCAGGACCTCGAGAGTGCTCCGGAGGTCGACCTCCGCCACTTCCGCCACCGACCCATCAGCGAGCGCATGCTCGAGCACTTCTTCTATTTGTTCCGCAAGCTTCTGTGACCTCCTGAGCTACCCTTTCCTCGTGCCTCATCCCGACCGACGCATTTCACTCCTGGCCCTGGGCGCGCTCGTCGCGTGCGGTGGCCCCTCGGCGCAGACCGAGCCGCGCTTCGTCGCCGTCCACAACGCGCTCAGCTCGATGGGGATGGCCCAGACCGGGCCCATCAATCAGGGGTCGCTGCCGGAGGGCGCCACCGTCGAGCTCGAGGTCGAGCTCCGTTCGGGCCAGTGCTACACGTTCATCGCGCTCGGAAGCGATGGGGTCCAGGACATCGGTCTGCGCATCGTCGACGAGACCGGCACCGAGATCGGTCGGGACGTGACCCACGACCGTCAGGCGGCCGCGCGGGTCTGCGCGGAGAGCAGCGGCCTGCACACCGCCGTGGTCGAGATGACCGAAGGCGAGGGGGCGTACCTCGTGTCGTCGTGGTCCGGCGCACCAGGGGGCGGCGGCTTCTCCGGGCCGATGGTCGCTTCGGGATCGGGCGGCGGCACCTGCGGCGCGCCGATCGACCTGGCTTTCGGTGAGCCCCTGAGCGGCGACACCACCGGCGGGCCGAACGTGACCCAGGCTCCTTGCGCTCAAGGGGACTCGCCGGAGCGGGTCCACCGCTTCGAGCTCGAGCAGCGGGCCCAGGTGGCCATCTCGCTCCAGTCGACGTTCGACGGAGCGCTCTATCTGCTCCGCACCTGCGGCGATGTCGGCACGATGCTCGACTGCAACGACGACGCGCCGGACACCACCCATTCGCGGATCGACACCACCCTCGAGCCGGGCACCTACTACCTCGTCGTCGACGGCTACGGCACCGCCGCTGGTGGCTACACGCTCGAGGCCAGCCTCACGCCGCTGCGGCCCGTGCAGGAGGTCTGCAACGACGCGCAGGCGCTCCGGGTCGGTCAGCCCGCGAGCGCGTCCACGCAGGGCGCTGCCGACTACTTCCAGGCGACCTGCGCCGATGGCGCGCGCATGCCGGACCGCGTCTACCACCTCGACGTGAACCAGCGCTCTCGGATGCGGGTCCGCCAGCAGTCGGACCACGACGGCGCGCTCTACATCCGCTCCAGCTGCACGGACCCGACCACGGAGGTCGGTTGCAACGACGACTACCGCGACACGCGGGGCTCGCTGATCACGCAGATCGTCGATCCCGGCCGCTACTTCGTCTACGCCGACGGCTTCGGTAGCGGTGGCCAGATCGCCGCCGGCAACTACACCGTCAGCGCGGACCTCGCCCCGGAGAACGGCGGTGGCGTGCAGAACGACGACTGCGGTGGGGCGGTGGACGCACAGGTCGGCGCAGCGTTCGAGGTGGACACCTTCCAGGCGCGCGATGATCAAGCCGGCAGCTGTGGCGGCCAAGGCAGTGCCGACGTCGTGTACCGCCTCGCCATCCAGAACCGGAGCGAGGTGAAGGTGAAGGTCCGCGACGCCGAGTTCGACGGCGCGGTCTACCTCCGCAGCAACTGCGCGCAGGGTGGCAGCGAGGTCGCCTGCACGAACATCCCCATCTCGGTTCCCCGCACGCAGGAGGTGACCCTCGAGGCGACGGTGGACCCAGGCAACTACAGCCTGATCATCGATGGCGCGCGGCCGGATAGCTTCGGTGCCGCGCAGGTCGAGATCGAGGTGCGGGACCTCGCGGCCGTTCAGCGGATGTGCCGACAGGCGCCGCTCCTCCGCCCCGGCCGCACCGTCAACGGGTCCACTGCGGGCGAATCCGACGACTTTCACGCGAGCTGCGCGGAGGGCGCCCGCTCGGGCGACCAAGTCTATCGGATCCAGCTCCGACGTCGCTCGCGCGTGAAGGTCGAGATGACCAGCGACTACGACGGCGCGCTGCACCTGCGGAGCGACTGCGTGAGCGCCGCCACCGAGGTGGCCTGCAACGACGACGTCGCGGACGACAACCGGCGCTCGCAGATCGAGGCCACGCTGGATCGCGGCACCTACTTCCTCTTCGTCGATGGGTTCCGCGAGGGGAGCGAGGGCAGCTTCTCGGTCGAGCTCGACGTCTCGTCACCCTGAGCTCTCGGGGAGTCCCCAGTCGCGGGCATCGGCCCTTCTGGGGGCCATACGGCGTTGTGAGGTCGATCACCCACTGATACGCTGAGCGGGCTCGCCGCGCTCTCACCCCGTGCTGGCGGGCTCTCCTGTGCGCTCGAGCCATGCCACGGTCCTGACTCTCCTCGCCTTCGTCGTCGCGGGCTGTGGGTCGAAGACCGCCCTTTGGCTCGGTGACCCACCGGACGCGGTGGACATGTACCCGCCCGTGCCTGCGCCGCCATGGCCACCGGAGCCGGGCGACGGCGGTGTGGATGGGGCGGTCGTGACCCCGCCGGATGGCGCCGTCCTCACCCGCTGCGAGCCGTCCGACGTGGTGGTCCGCTACGTCGACGGATCCACGAGCGATGGGCCGCAGGCCCTTCGGACCACCCTTCGGGTGCCGATGGTCGACGTCTACTTCCTCATCGACACGACCGGATCGATGTCCGGAGAGATCGAAGCGCTCCGGGACGCGTTCGTGGCCGTCATCGACGACGCCCACTGCCCGAGCGATGGCGCTCTCTGCAGCAGCGACGTCGACTGTCCGGGTGAGGCGTGTGCGGCCAACGCCCGCTGCGCTCCGGTCGCGACGGCGCGACGGTGCCTGGCCGACCCTCAGGTGGGCCTCGGCCGCTATGCCGGTGAACCGGGGAGCTTCTTCCACCTCCTCGACATCAGCCCCACCAGCGAGACCACGGCCGCGGCGTTCCCGGTCGCAGCCGATGGCTGGGGCAACAACGAGACGATGTTCCAGGCGATGGAGTGCAGCTTGTCCGAACCGGGCGAGTGCCCCAACGACTGCGCCATGGACGGGCTTCGCTGCGCCGGCTTTCGGCCCGGCGCGCTGCCCTACTTCGTGACCATCTCCGACGAAGGAGATCAGTGCCCCTATTGCGGTCCCGACGAGGTCAGCGTGGGTGCGTTGGCGCGCGAGCTCAGCGCGCGCATGATCGGCATCGACACGGCTTCCAGCTCTCTCGACGCGAACCGCCAGTTCGTGCGGTTGGCCCAGGAGAGCGGCTCCTTCGACGAGGATGGGAACCCGCTCGTCTTCGCTGCGCGCGACGGCCGGGTGGTGGAGGCCGTTCGGGAGGGGTTGAGCGCCGCGGCTCGGAGCCCGCTACCGGTCCGCGTCGAGCTCCGCAGCCCGACCGTGGATCCGGCCGCCGTGATCGACACGGTCCGCCTCGACCGCACGTCCGAGGGGTGCTTCCCATACGCCGATGGCGTCGACTCCGACGGCGATGGCTTCCCCGATCGGGTCGACGCCGCCGGACGCGGCACCACGGCGTGCTTCTCCGTCCGCCCACGCGCGCGCACCGCGCTCCCGGCGCCATCCCGTCACCGCCTGAGCGCCGTGCTCCTCCACGGTGAGCTCGAAGCGGAGCGCGTGGACCTCTGCGTCGTCGTCGACTGAACGATCGCCGAGAGAGCGCTCACCACCAAGGCAGCGACCAGTCGACCTCGTCGTCGCTGGCGACCGTCAGCGGCTCGAAGGCGGCGGCCTCGCGGTGGGCGCGGATCGCGTCACGCGCTTCGGCGCTGGCGGTGGCCAGGTCGAGCGGCGCCCCGGTGTCGTCGAGCTCGGGCTCGAGGGAGTCAGCGACGGCGACCGCTTCGGTGGGGGCAGGGCTCGGGACGCTCGGGGTCTCGCTCGTCGCGCCGGTCGCGCTGGCGCTCGCGGTCGAAGGAGCCTCGACCGTCGGAGCCGTGTCGTTGCTCGCCACGACCGCTCCGTCGGCCTCGGCGGGCTCGTCACGCTCGCCGGTCTCCGGCGCCGGGTCGGCGCTCTCCTCCATCACGTCGCCCCACGCGACGTACTGCGCCGCTTCGCCGGGGTGGCTGCGATCGACCCAGTGGTAGCTCTCCTCGCGCACGTCGACGTGGGTGAAGGTGCTGTTCGGGTAGTAGCCGACGCCGGTCTGGGGCAGCGAGCGAGCGAAGAGCGCGACCGCTCGTCGCGGCACGCCGACGACCTGGACGTCGAGTGCGCGCCCGACCCGGTGTCGGCTCCCGCGGCGGGCGTGAGGGCGGTAGCCGGAGACGATGGCGAGCGGCTTGTGGTCGAACTCGGTCGCCAGGGCCTGGAGCCGAACGAGCAGCCCCGGGTCGAGCCGATGGATGCCCGGCGACACGAAGCGCTCCCGCCGTGCCTCGGGGGCGTGGGTCTGGAAGACGGCCAGCGCCTCGGGCGAAGGCCGGGGCGTCCCGGTGGGCCGGCCGAGCATGCTCAGCTCGTCCAGACTCTCGAGGTTTGGCGACCCATCACAGCTCACGAGCCGCAGCTCGGCGCTCTCGTCGGAGTGGGCTCGCTGAATCGTGACCGGGCCGGGGCAGGGGTCCTCGGCGTGAGCGGTCAGCGGCGCGGCGATCGCCGTGAGGGTGAGCAGGGAGAGAACGTGGGTCGGCCGTATCATTCATGACCATTGGAGGCGCTCGGCCTTCCGGTGGTCAAAAAAGCGACACGTGAGTCGTTCGGGCTAGCCGAGGATCTCGCGGGCGTAGCGACCGCGTACCAGCAGCGGCTTGCCGTCGACGATCACGTCGGCGCGCCGCACGAGCATCGGCACCATCACCTGGCTGTTCCAGGTCGCGCCCGTGTGCTCGGGGCAGGAGTAGCCGAGGATCAGGTGGAAGCCGGGGATCTTGGAGTCCTGGAGCATCGCACCGATGGGCGTCAGGACGTTCAGGTTGGTCCCGAAGCACATCTGGCCGACGCGCGGTCCGTTCTCGTCGGCGGAGAGGACCTCTTTGATTTCTTCCTTGGACGCGCCGTCGATGCCGACGACTCGCCCCTCTCGGAAGCTGAGCGAGGTGCGTGGTCCGCGCACCGGGCCTTTCGGCAGCCAGACCCCGCCGTCCGGGCGAATCGAGCCGTCGACGGATGCCGGGCAGGTCGAGACCTCGCCGGCGGGGAGGTTGGTGAAGCCCGCCGATCGCAGGAGCCCGCTTCCGTTGTACCAGCGGTTGGCGGGGTCGGGGCGGAGGACGAGCTGCTCGTTCACCCCGCTGTTGACGACGATTTCGTTCGCCTGGGCGAGGCGCGCGATGAGCCGTTCGCCGAGCGCGTGCATCTCTCGGTACTCGGCGCGCATCGACTGTCGCATCATCGATGGAGTTACGCCGACCATGTGGGCGTGCCGACGCTCGCCGCGGATGGCGACGATGGCCTGACGGAATCGCGGCGGGAGCCCGGTACGGCTCGCCACGAGCGCAGAGCCGTCCGACTCCTCGAGCTCGCCCACGATGCGCTCCACGAAGAGCTCCCTCTCGCAGGTCTCCGGGTCGAGCATGAAGGTCCGCGTGTGCAGTCCCAGCTCGGTGGCGGCCCGGAGCATGGCGGACGCCACGTCCTCGTAGCCGGTCTCGGCCATGAGCACGAAGCTCTGGCCAGGCTGTAGGCCGAGCGCCGAAGCGAGGGCGTTGCGGGCACCCGGCATGAGGCTCGGGTCCTTCGGGGTGTCCAGCAGGGCGTCGTGCGCGCTCATGTTCGCGCTGCTCGGCACGCGGCGGCGGAACACGGAGCTCGAGATCGGCTGGGTATCGAACTTCGATCCCCGCCTTCTCCCAGCGTTGGCGTAGTCGCCGGGCTCGTCGGACTTTTCCCCCTGCGAGGGCATGCCGCGCATGATAGCGCACCGTGGGATTTTGAAAATCGTTCATCCGAGGTATCTGAGGCGGACGTGACCCGCGCGATCGACGCCCGCTATCGCGATCCCCTCGACGAAATCTGGCTCGGAACCGCCCGAGCACTGGGTCTGCGCGTCATTCGTTCGAACGAAGTCTTCGCGGCCACCGATGGGAAAGGGACATTGACCCTCGGCAGTCCCGAGTCCCTCGACCCGGACGATTCGCTGGGACAGATGGTCTTCCACGAACTCTGCCATTCCCTCGTTCAGGGCCCAGACTCCTTCGAGACGCCCGATTGGGGGCTCGACAACCTCGGCGATCGAGACGTGGACCGAGAGCACGCGTGCTTGCGGGTCCAGGCGACGATCGCCCGACGCCATGGCCTCGAACGAGTGTTCGCGCCGACGACGGACTTCCGCTCCTTCTACGATGCGCTCGGGGACGACCCGCTGACCGGCCACGACCCCTCGGTGGCGCTGGCCCGAGCCGCTCTCGAGCGGGCGAAGGGGCCGCCCTGGCAGCCGCACCTCGAGCGGGCGCTTCAGGCGACGCGAGCGCTCGGCGAGGCCAGCGCACCGTTCGCGGCGGCCGACTCGCTCTGGGCTCGGCTCAGTCCAGTGCCCGCGCCAGAACGACCTTGAGGTAGTCGCCCTCCGGGAACGCGGCGAGTCGCGGATGATCGAAGGGCGCGCCGTTGCGCTCGAGGATCTGGATGCGTCGGCCCGCCTCGGCGCTCGCCTTGGCGAGCGTCTCGTGGAACATGGCCGCGTCCACGTGGCTGGAGCAGGAGCCGGCCAGGTAGAGACCACCGGGCACCAGGCGGTCGAGGCAGCTCGTGTGTAGCCCCTCGTACGCGGCCAGTGCGCTCGGCACGGCCGACTCCCGGGGCGCGAAGCTCGGCGGGTCGCTGATGACCAGCTCGTAGCGCTCACGATCGGTGGCCAGGAAGTCGCGCGCATCTTCCGCCACCCCACGGTGGCGTTCCGGCGCGAGATCGTTGGCGATCCAGGTCTCGTCGGCGAGGGCGATGGCCTCCGGTGCAACGTCGACCGAGGTCACCGTGCTCGCGCCACCCAGGCCGGCCGCGACGCTGAAGCCGCCCGTGTAGGCGTAGAGGTTGAGCACCCGTCGGCCGCGCGCCAGCTCGCGCACTCGATGGCGCGACTCGCGGTGGTCGAGGAAGAGGCCGGTCTTCTGGCCCTCCCAGAGGTCGCCCACCAGGACCATGCCGCGCTCGAGCACCCGCACGCGGCCGCGGGGAACGTCCCCGAAGGCGAGCGCAGGCCCCTCGCCGGAGCGCCGGTCCCGCCGGACGAGCAGCCCATCGTAGCCCTTGTCCCGCAGGAGGCCGACCACGGTGTCACGCACCCGCTCGAAGAACGCAGCCGCCCCCTCGCCGTCCAGCCGCAGCACCGCGACCTTCGGGCCGTCGATGAGGCCGTACTCGTCGATGACGAAACCGGGACAGCCGTCGCCCTCGCCGTGCAGCATGCGGAGCGCGGTGGTCTCGGGCGGGCGCAGCGCCGCTCGGAGTCCCAGCGCCCGACGGAGGCGGCGCTCGACCAGCTCTCCGTCGATGGCGCCATCCCGGAGCAGCCACAGCCGCAGCCCGATGGCGTCGCCCCCGTCGGTGATCCCGCGGCCGATGGCGCGGCCCTTCCGGTCGAGCAGCCGGACCTCTTCGCCCGGGGTCGGCAGCTCGCCGTCGAGGGCGTCACGGTAGACCCAGGGGTGCCCCTGGCGGAGCGTCCGCTCCAGTGCCTTCGACAGCTGAACCGTCCGCGGCTCGCTCACACCCTTGCCTCTCGAACCCATGGGGCAGCCATGGCATCCGCCGGACCCCCGGGCCAGGTCATTCGCTGGGTCTCGTGTCGTGCCCACCAACGAAACGAGGCGCCCGCAATCGCAGGCGCCTCGGTTTCTCGGTCGGGCCGAGTGCTCAGTCGCAGAAGCCGTAGCCCTTGCGGCAGTCCGAGCTGCAGGAGGGGTAGCCGCCCTGCTCGGTCCCGCCGCTGATGTCGGTGCGGCCGTCGTTGCCGTTGCACCAGTACTGGTAGGTGCCGCCGTTCATGCCGAGCGAGCTGCCGTGGACGAAGTTGTGGAACTGGACGCGGGAGTCGTCGTGGCAGTTGTGTCCGCCGTTGCTTCCGTCCGAATCCGCGGCGTACGAGCCGGCGCAGTGACCCGCGTACACCGTGCTGAAGTAGTCGCCGGCGACGTTGGTGTCGTAGTACTGGAAGAGGCAGCCCTGTTCCATCGCCGAGCCCGCGCGGCCGTGGTTGGTGTTGTCGTGGACGCGCAGCCAGGAGCCGACCCAGCGGTGGAGGGTGGTCGCGCTGTGGTGACCACCGAAGGTGTACCAGCCGAGCGAGTCCTTCCCGAGGCGCAGGTAGTAGTAGCCGGCGCCGCCGGTGTAGGTGCCCGTCTCCGAGCCGTTGGTTCCGTAGGCCACGTCGCCGCCCTCGACCAAGACTCGGTCGATGTCGACCTCCGCCTCACCCTGCTCGAGGCGGTGCGCGTTGAGCACGTGGAGCTCGCGCTCGTAGACGTCGGGCGCGATGGCGGCGAACTCGAGGACGGCGTCGATCTCGGGGCCGAGGTCGGCGGCGAGCTCCGGTCCGACCTGAGCCTCGATGTCGGCGCGCATGGTTGCCGCGGCGTCTCCGAGCATCCGGTAGAGCTGCGCGTTGGACCCGACGGCAGGCGTCAGCTGGTCCTGCTCCTCCACCCGGGCGTTCCAGGAGGTGTCGACCCAGCCGTGGCCGCCCATCCGCGAGTAGAAGATGTACCCGGCTTCGTCCGTGAACATCGTATCCACTTCGTGGTTCGGCATGTTCTCGGCCTCTTGGTAGGGCTCCGGCGTCGGGCCGCCACGGACCGCCTCCATGAACACGACCGTGTCACCGGCGCGGAAGGCGAGGGCGAGCTCGCCGACCTCGGCCTCGAGGACGTTGAGACCCTCCTGGAGAACGAGCTCTTGACCCGCCTCGGCTGCACAGCCCGCCAAGACCAAGAGTCCCATCACCATCGTCAGAGTTGTTCCACGCATCATCTCGTCCTCCACAGCGAGACTTTGCAATCACCGGGCCACCAAAAATCATTGAGGAATTCGGAGACACTCAGGCATCCGTCCCGAATGTGGACAGTTGGAGGCGTCCAACATTTTGCATGTGTACAGTCGGTACACGTCCCTGTTTGCGAACGAGGCTCGCGCTCGCGTCGGCTCGCTGGGCGCCCGAGGTGCCATCTCGGGGTCACATCGCGACTGGCGGCCCGGTCGCGATGTGGTATGCACCGCGCGCTTCATTCGAAGCCGGGGGCCCTCGGTCCTCGAAATCACACACACTTCCCGGTTCGAACGGTCGATCCGGTGCCCGCGTGAGCGGGTTGTCGGCCGAGGGAAGTGGAGGACCAACCGAAAGGAACGAACACCATGGCTACTGCCACGCACGAAATCCAGGAAGCCCCCGAGCTCGCCGCCCTCGGCAGCCCCGACGTCGCCAGCGGCGACCTCCCCATCGGCCTCCGCGCCCTCATCGACGCCGGCGTCCACTTCGGTCACCAGACCAAGCGCTGGAACCCGAAGATGCGCCCGTACATCTACGGTGCCCGGAACGGGATCCACATCGTCGACCTCGACCAGACGGCGCAGCTCTTCAAGAAGGCCTTCCAGTTCGTGAGCGACGCGGTCGCCCGCGGCGGCCACGTGCTCTTCGTCGGCACCAAGCGCCAGGCGGCGGACGTCATCTACGAAGAGGCGACCCGCGCCGACCAGTTCTACGTCACCGGCCGCTGGCTCGGTGGCACGCTCACCAACTTCAAGACGGTGAAGCAGGGCATCGAGCGTCTCCGCGACCTCGACCGCATGACCGAGGACGGCACCCTGGCGAACCTCGCCAAGAAGGAAGCCCTCACCCTCACCCGTGAGCAGGACAAGCTCGAGAAGTACCTCGGCGGCATCAAGCTCCTGAACGCCGTCCCGTCGGTCATCTTCGTCGTCGACCCGAACCACGAGCACATCGCGGTCAAGGAGGGGCGCAAGCTCCACATCCCGATCGTCGCGCTCACCGACACCAACTGCGACCCGGACCTGGTGGACTTCATCATCCCGGGCAACGACGACGCCATCCGGTCGATCAAGCTGATCACCTCGCGCATCGCCGACGCCTGCATCGAGGGTCAGCAGCGCCGCCGCGAGATGGCGCAGGGCGGCGGGCACGCCCCGCAGAGCTCCGCCGACGGTGTCGCCGTGGACTACCAGCAGCGTCGCCGCCCCCGCGGCGGCCGTCGCTGATTCTTCAGGGGTTGGCACCCAACCCCTCTCTCCTCGGCTAGGCCTCGTCGATTCACCCGAGCTCCCCCGCCCAAGGCCTGCCGCCTCTTCACATCACCCGAACTTCCGCCCTCGAGGGGCGGCCATACTAGAGAGATACAGACGATGAGCATCAGCATGACTCAGGTGAAGTCCCTCCGGCAGCGGACCGGTGCGGGCATCATGGATTGCAAGAAGGCCCTCCAGGACACCGAAGGTGACGAGGAGAAGGCCGTCGAGCTGATCCAGCAGAAGGGCCTCGCGAAGGTCGCGAAGAAGGCCGGCGCGATCGCCGCCGACGGTCTCATCCACAGCTACATCCACGCGGGTGGCCGCATCGGCGTCCTCCTCGAGGTGAACTGCCAGACGGACTTCGTCGCGCGCAACGAGGAGTTCAAGGCGTTCGTCGACGAGCTCGCGATGCACATCGCGTCCGAGGCTCCGACGGTCGTTCGCGAGGACGAGCTCAGCGACGAGGCCATCGAGCAGCAGAAGCGCATCTTCGAGGGCCAGCTCGCCGAAGAGGCCAAGGAGACCGGCAAGGAGAAGCCGGCCGCCGCCATCGAGAAGATCATCGAGGGCAAGCTCGCGAAGTGGAAGAAGGGCACGGTCCTCCTGGACCAGCTCTTCATCATGAGCGAGGACAAGAAGACCATCGGCACCGTCACCGACGAGCTGACCGCGAAGATCGGCGAGAAGATCAGCATCCGCCGTTTCGTTCGCTACGAGCTCGGCGAGGGCATCGAGAAGAAGAAGAACGACCTGGCGGCGGAAGTCGCCGAGACGCTCAAGGACGCCTGAGGCGTCCTCCCAACGGACGGCCGGGGCGATTGCCCCGGCCGTTTTCACATGTGCGTTGTGTGTGCTGGTTACGAGGTGAGTGAATGAGCGAGAAGCGGTTGAACCGGATCATGCTGAAGCTCTCGGGCGAGGCGCTGTGCGGCGAGATCGGAGGCTTCGGCATCAAGCCGGACACCCTTCGTGAGATCTGCCTGGAGATCGCCGAGGTCCACAAGACCGGCACCCAGATCGCGTTGGTGATCGGCGGCGGCAACATCTTCCGCGGCCTCAAGGGCAACGCGCAGGGGATGGAGCGCGCGAGCGCCGATTACATGGGTATGCTGGCGACCGTCATCAACGGCATCGCCCTCCAGGACGGCCTCGAGAAGTGCGGCGTGCAGACTCGCCTGCTCAGCGCGCTCAGCATCCGGCAGGTCGCCGAGCCGTACATCCGCCGCAAGGCCGTCCGCCACCTCGAGAAGGGTCGCGTGGTGATCTTCGTCGCGGGCACGGGCAACCCCTACTTCTCCACCGACACCGCCGCCGCGCTCCGCGCCATGGAGATCCAGGCCGAGGTCCTGCTCAAGGCCACCAAGGTCGCGGGCATCTACGACAAAGACCCGGAGAAGCACGACTCGGCGAAGATGTACCACCGGCTCAGCTACGATCAGTTCCTGATCGACCGTGTCGGGGTCATGGACCAGACGGCCGTCACCCTCTGCCGTGACAACCAGCTCCCGATCCGGGTCTTCGCGCTGACCCAGCGCGGCAACATCGAGCGGGTCGTGCGCGGCGAAGACGTCGGCACGTTGGTCAGCGAAGAGAGCGAAGGCTGAGTTTCTGGGGGATTTCACAAAGTCCCCGCTCCTCGCGAGTGAATCGCTCCTCGCCTCCCCAACACCTGAAGGCCTCGCGCCGAGCGCTCAGTGCGTCGAGCACCTCCTCCGTTCCTCGCCCGAACCAAGGCTCGACTCCGAGGAGGGTTTGGGGCTAGCCTCCTCGCCCCCATGATCGCAGACACCCTCGAAGAGCTGAAGACCAGCATCCAGAAGTCGCACGACTCCCTGAAGCGGGAGCTCGCGCGCATCCGGACCGGTCGCGCCAACGCCAACATCCTCGACAGCATTCGAGTCGACTACTACGGCACGCCGACGCCCCTGAAGCAGGTCGCGTCCATCAGCGTGCCCGAGGCGCGGCTCATCGTGCTCAAGCCGTTCGACCGGACTCAGATCGGTGCGATCGAGAAGGCCATCGCCGTGGGCAACCTCGGCGTGAACCCCTCGAACGACGGCGAGATCATCCGCATCCCGATGCCGCCCCTCACCGAGGAGCGCCGCAAGGAGCTGGTCAAGGTCGCCCGCGCCAAGGGCGAGGACGCCAAGGTCGCCATCCGTGCCGCTCGCCACGAGTGCAAGGACATGATCGATGCCTTCCAGAAGGATGGCGACGTAGGCGAGGACGAGGCGGACCGCGGGAAGAAGGAGATGGAGGAGATCGTGAAGACCGGCACCAGCCAGGTCGACGACATCGTCTCCAACAAGGAAAAGGACATCATGGAGGTCTGAGTCCGTTGCTGATGAGGGTTTGGCACCTGTGTTCTTGGTGGCAATTCTCTCGTCGGCTAGGCCTCCTCGATTCACCCGGACTCCCCCGCCCATTGCGCTGCCGCGCGCCGG
>CAYXAP010000077.1:0-35426 GCA_964462035.1 uncultured Sandaracinus sp. | reverse complement strand
TCAGCCGGCGGAGAGCTCGCGGACGGAGGCGGTCTCGGAGTCGTCCGAATCGTCGTCGTCTTCGTCGTCCTCGTCATCCGCGTCATCCGCGGCGTCGAGGGTCACACCCTCGGGGAGGGCGATCAGGCGCGGGTCGCCGGCGCGGACCTCCTCGGAGATCAGCACGAAGTTCCGGCCGTGCTTCTTCCACTTCTGCTCGAGGGTGGTCTCGGCGACCAGCATCGTGCGCAGGTCGTACCAGCGGATCTTGATGAACGCCTTGGCGTCCTCTTTGTCCTCGCCGACCTGGACGTGGACGATCTCGCTGTCGGCGATCTGCATCCCTTCGTGCCAGTCGTGGTGGGTCAGGCTGAAGGCGGTCCGGTAGGCCGGCGCCACCCGCTGGGTGGCCAGGTCCATCCGGTCCCAGCGGACCTCGTCGTTGAGGCCGACGACCGCGTCGCGGAGGGTCTCCTCGGTGCTGACGTTGTTGAAGATGCAGCCCTGAGCCAGCGCAAGGAGCGCCAGCGGGCCGAGCCACCGAAGGGAGAGCATGGACGCGCGCATGCGCTGACCGTAGAGAGCGCCGGGTCGGGCGGGCAAGAAAGCGGCAGGTCGATCCGGGGTCCGGGACCTTGGCCGTGGAAGGGAGACCCCCGATCGGTGTATTCCGTCACCCATGACATTGGTCATCGGCATCGCGGGCGGCACCGGCTCGGGGAAGACCACCATCGCGCGGAAGATCGAGTCCTCCGTGCCGATCGAACAGGTCAACCGCATCGAGCACGACAGCTACTACCGAGACCGCAGCGACCTGACCTACGAGGAGCGCTGCAAGCTCAACTTCGACCACCCGAGCTCGCTCGAGACGGCGCTCTTCGTCGAGCACGTGAAGGCGCTCAAAGCCGGCGAAACGGTCGAGGTGCCCATCTACGACTTCACCAAGCACCGCAGGAAGGAAGAGACCCGGAGGGTGGCGGCGAAGCCCATCCTCATCGTCGAGGGCATCCTGGCGCTGGCCGAGCCAGCGCTGCGGGAGCAGATGGACATCAAGCTCTACGTCGACACCGACGCCGACATCCGGGCCTTCCGCCGGATCCGCCGGGACCTCGAGCAGCGCGGTCGCGACTTCGAGTCGATCCGCGAGCAGTACTACGACACCGTCCGGCCGATGCACCTGCAGTTCGTCGAACCCTCGAAGCGCTGGGCCGACCTCATCCTTCCCGAGGGCGGCGACAACCGTGTCGCCCTGGACGTGCTGATGGCCAAGCTGAAGTCCGTCATCGGGACGCACTCGTCGATCCCGCCCGCCCGCGACTGAGCTCCCGGGTTCGTCCAGCGGTGCCAGACGCGTCGACGCCCCACCGGTAGGCCGGCGGGGCGTCGGGCGTGGAGCGGGCGTGCTCAGCTGCCGCCGAGGATGCCCTCGCGGAAGGCGTCGTTCGCTGCGAAGGCCAGGCCCAGGGAGACCACCAGGCCGATGGTCACGTAGAGCAGGTCCTTACCGGCGAGCTTGAAGGCGTTCTTCATGCCGTGGTCGCTGGCACCGCGGAAGGTCATGGCGATCTCGCGACCGGCGAGGAGGCCGACGAAGACCCAGGTGGTGCTCATCGGGATGCCGGACTGGATCTTGAAGACGTAGAGGATGACGGCGTAGACGAGGTCGACGATGGTGGCGGCGCGGACGTCGACCACTCGCGACTTCTCGTCGACGACCTTCTGGACCTTCTCGCCGCCGAGCCTGAAGAGCAGCCCGAGGCCGATGAAGATGGTCACGCCGAAGGCCGCGAACTCCATCCAGCCGAGCGAGCGGGGCAGGTAGACCGCGATGTTCGAGGCGTCCTGCATGAGCCACACGGACCAGAGCAGGCCGGTGGTGCACCACTGGAAGACGCGCCACCAGGGCTTGGCCTCGGAGCCCTGCTGCCAGCGGTCGACGATCTTCGCGACCACCATCCAGACCACGATGGCGGCGCCGAAGGCGACGGCGTAGCCCATCAGGCTCTTGGTGAGGACCTTGCCGACGCTCGAGGCTTCGGTGGCGAAGCAGGTCAGCAGGAGGAAGGTGGTGGAGACCGGGATGCCGAAGCGGGTCAGGATGAGCAGCACGACCGGAGCCGCGAGCTGCAGATAGGTGAAGCTGGTCGGCGTCTGGGCGAAGCCCTTCGAGGCGAGCCGCTGATAGGTGACGTCACCGCTGTAGGTGACCCAGCTGTACGCGACCGTCGCGAGGAAGATGGCGCCGATGAAGAGCCACATCGTCCACCAGGGCTTCTTGCGGTTCGACGCGATGAACGTGCCCAGCGTCTGGACGCTGTCGTTGGCAACGGCGGAGTAGCCGGCCAGCGCGAAGCCGATCCAGCGGGCGATGTCCGCGTAGGGCTGGAAGATCCCGATGGCGATCAGCGCCGTGGCGATCCCCATCAGGAAGAAACGCTCCTTCTCCAGGAGCGTGACGAAGGGGCGCCCCGCGGTCAGTCCCGCTGTCGAGCTGATGGGCGCGGTGTGGGCTTGGGTGGTCACGGTCGGAACCCTGAGGCTGGTCGGTTGATGCTTCGCAACGGCTTTGTGACAGGATGGTGACAGCGGGGGCGCCGACTGATTTCGCTCACAGGTGCCATCAGAGGGCTACCTGGAGTTGCAGGCGAATGCGGTGCCCGCCGTCGTCGATGGAATCGGCCCAGAGGCGGCTGTAATCGAGCTGGACCTTGTAGGGGTGGCGCCCGGGGTAGTAGCTGACGCCGCCGGTGAGCTCGTTGGCGTCACCGAGCGAGGTCGTGCCGATGCCGCGGAGGAACGAGTAGCGGCCGGCGACCTCGATGGGGAGGCGCGGGATGAGGAAGCCAGCCTGGATGTTTCCGCCGATACCGTTTCTCGGATCGGCCACCGGGATGGGGTTGCCCATGTCGTCGACGGCGTTGCCGGGGATCCGGTCACCCTGGCGCCAGCCGAACTCGACGATCGACGAGAAGCCCGCCCACTTGAAGATGGCGTCCGCGAAGATGTGATGGGTGTCGGTCGTGCCGCCGTCGGCGGGCGCCGAGCCGATGATGCCGCGGTCGCGGCGCGCGCGGTCGATGTGCGTGTAGCCGGCACCGATCGAGAGGCGCGGGTGGATGCGCTCGAAGTCGGCCTCGCTGTAGTCGTTGAAGAGACCGAAGGGCAGGTACTCGATGCGGCTCAGGTACATCATCCCGAAGTCGTCGACGCCCCGCGCTCCGCGACCCCGCGCGATGTACATGCCGAGGTAGTAGCGGAGCCGTTCGAGGCCGAGGAAGTCCTTGCTCCGGAGGTCGAAGCCGACGTCGCGGTCGAGCGTGAACTCCCCGTTGAAGATGGAGCGGTCGACGAGCTGCAGGTTGCCGGACGAGATGACTCGCTGGCGGTTCGAGGGGATCTTGTACTGACCGACGCGGAACTGGAAATCGCGGAAGCGCGTGAAGTCGATGTAGAAGTCGAGCAAGGGCGACCGAGTCGCGATTCGGTCTTCGGGGTCGAGGTTGTTCCGGATCCCCATGTCGTTGGGGGAGACGGCGAGCTCGAGCTTGAAGCGAACGTCGTCGCGGAACATGAAGCCCGCGAGCTGGAGCCGTGCGCGGCGGAGACGGACTTCCTGGCCCCAGGGGCCGCCATCCGGGCCGGTGCCCTCCCAGGCGATCTGTACGCGGGCGCGGATCTCGAGGCGGAAGCGGTCGTCGGCGCTCGTGATGCGCAGGCCCTTGCCCGGCACGAAGAGGATGTCGGCGGCGTCGACGGGGTGACTGCCCGCCAGCTCTTCGTCGCCGGGAGGCAGCAGCTCGTGCTCGTCGCCGAGCGGCGGTTCCTCATCCGCCTGCGGTTCTTCCGCCGGCTCGGGATCTTCCGCCGGTTCGGGGGTCGCCACGACGGCCGGGGTCGGCACCTGCTCGGCATCGTCTGCTTCCGGCGCGCCATCGGTGGGCGGAGGTGGAACCTCGCCACCCGTCGCGTCGGCCGGTGCTTCGGTCGAGTCGTCCGGCGTTGACTCCGGACCTGCGTCGGGTTCTTGCGCGAGCGCGAGAGACGTCCATCCGAGGAGCACCGCGAGGGCGACCAGCACGTGCGTTCGTTGAGTCACGCGCCCCAGCTACGTGGCGTTTGTGAACTCCGTGTGACGCGAACGTGCCTATGAGGCAGCGAAGATGACGAAGGTGACGAAAGAGTGACTTGGATTTCCGGAGTGCGCCGTCGGCACCTGCCGACGGAATGGTGAAAGCCCCCAGCGCGGGTGCGCCGGGGGCTCTCGTTGGGTTGGTTGGATGGTCGGCGGGGTGGAGCCCGCCGACGAGCTCACTCGGCGATGGCGGGGTACGCGGTCCAGCCCGACGCCCAGTTCCAGCAGCCGGGCTCGATGGCACCGACGAAGTCGGCGTTGGTGTCGAAGCCGGCACCGGGGGTGGCGCCCTCCTTGGCGGGGGAGAGGCCGTTGGGCATGAAGTTCGGCGCGGACAGGTTGGTCGGGTCCGCGAGGAGCGGGTCCGAGGCGGTGTCGTTCGGCGCGTCCCAGTCACCGGTGAACTCGGTGGTGTCACCGTCGTCGGGGGTGAAGTCGAAGGTCGTGCCGCAGGACGACACGATGCTGTCGGTGACCGCGAGGTCGCCGCTGTTGGCCTGCTCGATGGTGGCGGTGCCGTCCACGCGGATGCAGGTGCTCGAGCCGTAGTTGGTCACGATGGCGTTGTTGATCATGCCGGCCGTACCTCGGCGGAGGCGCATGCCGTCCTGCTCGGCGCCACCAGTGCCCACGAGGGTGAGGTTCCAGAGGGTCGGGTTGGAGCGCGGGCTGGCATCGTTGTTGTCGCCGAGGTTGTCGGCCTCGATGCCGCGGTCGCCGACGGTGTCCTGCTGGACGATGAAGAACTGCGCGTTCCCGCTCCAGCCCTGGTCCCAGTCGAGGCCGTCGTCGCCGACCTGCGAGACGATGGCGTGCGAGATGCCGGCGGTGCCGCCGAAGAACTCGATGCCGTCGTCCTTGCCGGCGTGGACCTGGATGAAGTCGAGGTCGGTGTCGGTGCCGCAACCGCCGATGGTCAAACCGTTGAGCTCGTTGTCGGTGCCGAAGAGGAAGCCGGCGTACTCGATGCGGACGTAGTTGAGGGTGCCGCAGTCGTGGGCGGAGTCGTCGCCGCCGTACTCACCGCGCGACTCGCTCGGATCGAGGCCTTCGATGATGTTGGTGCCGCCGGTCACGTTGATCGGCGCGCGCCCGAGGAGGACCACGCCGCCCCAGTCACCGGGAGCCGCGTCGCCCTCGGGGTTCGACGAGGTGAAGACGATGGGGTCGACGGAGGTGCCCTGGGCGTCGATGGATCCCTCGGTCGTGACGATGAGGGCGTTCTGACCCTCGTCGCCGCCGCCGCCGCCGTGGATCACGGTGCCCGGCCCGATGGTCAGGGTCGCGTCGCTCGTGATGTAGATCTGGTCCTCGAGGACATAGAGGTTGGTGCAGTCCCAGGAGGTGTCCGTGGTGATGTCGGCACCGACCATGACCTCGGTGCGGTCGTCGATGGCGGGGCAGCCTTCGGCCGCGGGCGCGGAGGGCTCGTCGATGGTGCAGACGCGGGGGAGCTCGCCGCCGCCGTCGATCTCGACGAACATGTCGTCATCGCCGCCCAGGTCCATGCCCGGACCCATGTCGATCGGGTCGGTGGTGTCGGTGTCGCCGTCGTCGTCGCCGCAGCCGACGACGCCGAGCAGGCCAGCGATGAGGCCGGCCAGAAGCATCTTTCGGTTCAAGTGAATCATGTCCCTCTTCCTTGGAATCGGTCGCGATGCGCGACTCTTGGCCGACTACCTAGGAGGCCCGTGCTGCCGTGCTGCATCGAGGCAGTGACATGGCCGTGACAGCGCGTTCTTTCGTGAGAAGGCGCAGCCGTCAGTACTCGAGGGTGGCGCCCACGCTCACGGAGACGCCGTCGTTCCAGCCGAGAACCTCGAGCTGACCCTGGGACATGACGACCCGCTGGTGCAGGAGGTTCTGCCCCTTGAGCGACAGCGTCAGCTGGTCACTCACCGCGTAGCGCGCGGTGAGATCCAGCGCGTGCACCGGCTGCGCGTAGGTGTCCGGCAGGTTGTTCACGCCGACCTCTTCGAGTCGAGGACCGTAGACGTTGTAGAAGAGGTAGACGCCGAAGTCGCTGTCTTCCGGCGAGTAGCCGAGCGACACGTTGGCGACCCAGGGTGACTGTCCGGCGAGCGGCCTCACGGCGTTGGTGACGCTCATCGCTTGGAGCTCCGTGAGCTCCACCCGCGAATGGACATAGGTGAAGTTGCCGCCGATCGTCAGACCCTCGAGCGCGTCGTCGATGCGCGAGAGATCCATTCGGGCTTCCACCTCGAAGCCCACGTTTCGAGCGCCGGCGGCGTTCTGGAAGGAGACGAGTCGGTTCGGGCTGAGGAGCACCAACTCGATCGGGTCCTCGAAGAACTTTGCGAACGCGGTGACCGCCAGGACCTCCGTGGCTCCCGGGAAGTACTCCCACCGCAGGTCGAGGTTCTGAATCCGCGAGCGCTTCACGTCCGGGTCACCGACCACGATCCGATTTCGGAGGAAGTCGTTGGTGAGCGTCGGAGAGAGCTCGCGCGAGCGGGGTCTGGCGATGGTCGCGGAGTAGCTCGCTCGCAGGTAGTTCTCTTTCGGGAGCTGGAACACGATGCTGCCCACGGGCAACGGATCGACGTCCGTGCGGAAGACGGATACGCCCTCTTCGTCCTCCGCGTCCTCGTCGTTCAGCTCCGCGAAGGGCGACACCGACTCGAGCTGCTGGCGGAACGCTTCCATGCGAACGCCGGCGTAGAGCCGAAGCCAGCTGACCGGTCGCGCGTGGCCTGCCGCGTAGATGGCAAACGTGTCCTGCTGGGCCGTGTAGCCATCGGTCGCCGCGGTCCGCTCGTTCAGGTACCAGACGTCGCGGTAGTTCTCGTTCTGGAAGATCTCCCATGGCGGCACGGACACCTGCGCCGTCGACGCGGCGCGCGCACGGTCGTACTCGAAGCGACGCAGCGAGAAGTCCCGCCGCTCGGTGTGGATCAGGCCTCCGAGCTGGACCTTGAAGTCGCCGAGCTGATCGTAGTCCCAGGTGAGGTCGGCGCTGACACCACCGGCGAGCGAGTCGAGATCGAAGAAGAGGCGCTGTCCGTCGACGGGCTGGCGGTCGTTCCAGTAGAAGTTCTGCCCGCCGCCGCGGAGCACGGTGTCGGGCCACGGGGTGGTCTCCGCGGGATTCGCCGGCGCCATCCGAAGGTCGCGGGTGTCCGGTTCGTAGTAGCGGGCGCTGGTGAGGTAGCCCCGCCACTTCACCTGCGTGTCTCCGAGGAAGTGGTTCCCGGTGAGCTGCGAGTGGCTGTAGGTCCGCTGGTCCCACCGATATCGAGACCGGTAGGTGTCGGCCGATCCGTCGAACTCCTGGAGGATGCCGGTCTCGACGCCGGTGAAGTCGTGGCCGAGCTGGTTGAAGAGCGTCGAGAACGTGATGTCGTGATTCTCGTCGAGCTGGAGCGTGAGCTTGCCGAGCGCGGTGAGGCGCGCGTTCGTGTGGTACGAGATCCGGTCGAACGTGTCTCGGGCGCTCACGCCACCGGGCACGGAGGGGTCGATCTGACCTTGGCCCACGCGAACCTTCGGGCGGATCTGTCGGTCGTAGGACCAGCCCGCGACGGCCAAGTAGCCGAGCTCTGCCGACCCGGGGAGGTCGAGGGACCCGCCCAGGCTCAGTCCGATGGAGCTCGGCGGCATCAGCCCGGGTTGGGCGCTCTCCAGGCGGAAGTTGTCGTTGAAGGACGTGGACAAGGCCTCACGCTGATCGGCGTCCAGGTTCCCGCGATCCAGTCGGACGCCCCGAACGCTGTCCGGAAGCGCGCGGCCACCGTCGTCGAAGCCGAGGTAGTCGAAGCGCCCGCCGCTGTAGCTCGGAGCCCTTTGAAAGGTCGTTCGTGAGTTGTAGGTGAAACCGAGCTTGGCTCCGAAGGTCAGCTCTTCGGGGTACTCGCGAGTCGCGAGGAGCATCGTGCCGCCGCCGAACGCGCCGGGGAGCTCGACCGTGTAGCTCTTCACGACCGCGATCGACGCGAGCACGCTCGAGGGGAAGAGGTCGAGCTGGACGCCGGGGATGTCCGGGTCGAGCTGCGGCTGCATCGTGTCGTCGAGCAGCACGCTCGTGTACCGACCGCCGAGGCCGCGCACGTAGAGGTAGTCGTCGCGGATCTGGGTCGCGACGACGCGGCGCGCAGCGGAGCTGGCGCTCGAGTCGCCGCTCCGGCTGATCTCTTCGGCGCTCACCGCGTCACGAACCGCCGCCGACTGGCGTCGCACCTGGAGCTGGGTGGCTTCCGTGTTCGTGTCCGCGCGGAACGTGCTGACGACGGTGTCGAGCATGTCGCCCTCGTCCATCGTCATCGTGATGTCGGGGAGGTGGTGGATCTCCCCGGCGAGGATCTCGACGTCCTCGAGGCGCGTGGGCGCGTAGAAGTCGGTGAAGATGCGGACCATGTAGAGGCCAGGGTCGAGCTTCAGCTGGAAGCGACCCTCGTCGGTGGTCGCGACCTGGCGCACGACCGTCTGGTTCGATGCGCGGCGGATCTCCACCTGCACACCCGGCATGGGCACGCCGCCGTTCGGTCCGTCGAGGACGACGCCGGTCAGGCCGGTGTCGCCCTGGTTCAGCTCGTCGCCGAGGTCGGCGCTGCTGTCGCCGCCATCGACGCCGCCTTCCACGGGGCCCTCGATGGGACCTTCGATGGGCCCCTCGATCGGGCCCTCGATGGGTCCCTCGATCGGACCTTCGATGGGGCCCTCGTCCTGCGCCACGGCGGAGGCGGTGCTGAAGAGAGTCAGGACCGCGAGGGTGGAAACGAGCTTTCGCATGGGACTACTCCGGGAGCGGGGCGGTCATGACGGCGATGGTGACGGCGCCGCCTTCCTTGGCGAGATCCAGCGCCTCGGCGGCTCGCTCGAAGCTGACGTCGTCGTGCGCGTCGAAGAAGATCTTCCGAGCCCCGCGTGCGGCAAGGATGCGGGTGAGCCGGTCCGGGAAACGCTCGTCGTCGATCGTGTCCCGGTTGATGCGGATGGCGCCCTCGGCGTTGACGCTGACCACGAGCGGCTGCTGCGGATCGACCGCGGCCGCGGGCAGGTCGTCGGGCTCCTCGGGGATGTGGAGCCAGATCTGCTTCGAGAGAGCCGGGGTGATCACCATGAAGATGATCAGGAGCACGAGCACCACGTCGACGAGCGGCGTGACGTTCATCTCCGGAGTTCGGCGGCCCTTCTTGGTGGGCCCGGCGCTGAGATCCATGCCCATGGCGTTACCTCGCGGCCACCGTCTCGGCTTCGGGGTCGGCGTTGACGCGCATCATCACGCCCGGGAAACCGATCTCCTGGGCGATGGCGAAGAGCTCGCGGATGCGCGCGTAGCGGGTCTGCCGGTCGGCGCGGAGCATCAGCTTGCGCTCCGGCTCGGCGGCGTGGGCGGCGTCGAGGGCGCTCTGGAAGTTGGTGTCGTCGAGGCGCTGCGCCTCGAGGAACATCACGCCGTGGCGGTCGATCGAGAGCGCGATGGGCTCGCCCTCGTCCGGGTCTTCCTCACCGTGGGCGATCGTCGGCACCTCCACGGCGGCGCCCTTCTCCTGGTTCGGGAGGACGACCATGAAGATGATCAGCAGCACGAGGACGATGTCCACGAGCGGCGTGACGTTCATCGCCGGCTTGGCGCGACCGCCCTTCGAATGTTTGGAGAGACCACCCATCGTTCAACTCACGCGGTGGCGGCCTCGAGGCGGGCGCGCTTCGGCTCGCCCTTGCCCTCGTCGCTCTCGACGGTGCGGACGACCGCGCCGGCGTCGCCCGCCTCGAGCTGGTCGACGAGCTCGCCCGCGGCGTTCGCCAGGCCGGCCTCGAAGTTGCCGATCTTGTTCGAGAGCCAGTTGAAGAGGAGCACGGTCGGGATGGCGACCACGAGACCGAGGCCGGTGACGACCAGGGCCTCACCGATGGCGCCGCCGATGGTGGCGATGCCGCCGGAGCCGGTCTCCGCGATCATCTTGAAGGCGAAGAGGATGCCGAGGACGGTGCCGAGCAGCCCGACGAAGGGCGCGGTCGAACCGGTCGAGGCGAGGATGTTCATCCCCTTGTTCAGGTTCTCCGAGACGTGTTCGCCGTGACGCTCGAGGGCGCGCTCGGTGAGGGTCGCCGACTTGTCGAGCGACTTCCCCTCGAAGCGGCGGTCCAGGAAGGTCCGGATGCCGACGTACATGTACGAGGCGAGGTGCGAGCCGTGGCTCTTGGAGGCGATGTCGAGCGCGTCCTCGAAGCGACCCTCCTCGAGGGCCGGGCCGACCCGCTTGGCGAAATCGCGCGAGCGCAGGCTCGAGCGAATCAGGAGCGCCACTCGGTCGATGACCACGGCGATGCTGAGCGTCGCCTGGGTCAGCAGGACCACCACGACCATCCGAACCAGGCCGGGCATCTCGTGCCACATGTGAGCGATATCGAGGCTCATCTTTCCATCTCCATCAGAGGTTCCTCGCGTTGAAGCGAGCGGGAATCATTCCGATCCACTGCATGGCGGTTCCATCCGCGCGCGTGGCCGGTGAGAAGCGGATCTGGCGCACCCATGCGCGGACCGCGTCGTAGAAGATCTCGGGACCGCGAACGATCTCGTACTGGCGAAGGCGGCCCTCTTCGTCGATGACGACGCGAACCAGCACCACTCCCTGGACACCGGCGGAGCGCGCGGCGCGCGGCACCTCGGGGCTGCGGGGGCCGCCGATGATCTGCGGGCGGCGGATCTCCTCCATCGACACGCGGACCTGCCGGCGCTGCCGGGGCTCCTCCTGCTCGGGGGGCGGCGGAGGCGGAGGCGGGGGCGGAGCAGCCGTGCCGCTGCCGGTGCCGCCGGGGACACCGCGGGTGTCACCACCGACGGGACCGGTGTCTTCGGCCTCGACCAGCTCTTCGTCGCTCTCTTCGAGCTCCTCGTCGGGGATCTCGGTCGGCGTGACGATCTGCGGTCGCACCGCGGCCGGTCGGAAGACGGCCTGCGGCTCGGGCGGTGGCTCGATGAGCTCGGGCTCGGGCTCGGGCTCGGGCTCGGGCGGCGGCGCGAACTCGACGACGACCTCTTCCTCCTCTTCGGGCGGCGGCGGCGGCTGCAGCCCCCGGACCCACGCGTAGGCGATGGCGCTACCGACCATGGTCGATGCACCGAGGGCCGCCACGACGAAGAAGCCGACGGCCCGCCAATCACGCTTTCGCTCGAAGTCCTGAAACATGAGACTCGATTCGGCGAGTAGTTAGCGACGCTTCGTGACAGGGAGATGTCAGCTGCGTGGCGATTGCGCCGAGGTGTGAGCAAGCCGGAGGCGGTAGCCCACCCCGCGGACGGTCTCGATCAGCTCCGCGGCCTCGCCCAGCTTGGTGCGGAGGCGGCGGACCTGGCTGTCGACGGTTCGCGCGTCGACGTCGACAGCGTCCCAGACTCGGCGCAGGAGCTCGTCCCGGCGCCATACGCGCTCCGGCTGTTCGACCAAAGTGACGAGCAGGCGACACTCGACCGGAGTCAGTCGCCGGCGCTCCGCACCGAGGCGAAGCTCACGCTTCTCGGGCCGGAACTCGAGCTCGCCAACCGCGATGGGGCCTCGAATTCGTCGCCTCCGTCGAGCGCTCGCGCGCCGCAGGACGGCCCGTACCCGCAGCGCGAGCTCTCGGAGCGATCCGTCGGAGCTGACCATGTCGTCCGCGCCCAGCTCGAAAGCCAGCACCCGGTCGATCTCGTCCGGTGCGTTGGACCGAACGATCACCGGCACGTTCCGAAGAGCCCGCGAGGCGCGAACCCGACGGAGGAGCTCCTTGCCACGGAAGTCGGCGATCTCGAGCGAGAGCAGAACGAGGTCGGCGGGCTCCGCGCAGAGTCGGTCCCATGCCTTCGCGCCGGTCTCGGCGATCGTCACGTCATGGTGCGCTTCTCGGAGCGCGGCCTCGATCGCTGCGGCGTCGTCGGGCTCTTTCTCTGCAACGAGGATGTGCGCCACGGGGGACCCACAGTGGCGGGCTCAGGTGTCGCGCGTGTGAACCCGTCGTGACCGCGACGGATCTTCGTGGTGACGGTCGCGGGTCGTCCTACTCGGCGTCGGCGCCGGCGGTCGCCGGCTCGCTCAGCGGAAGCGAGACCCAGAACGTGACGCCTCGGTCCGGTCGGCTCTCGACGCCCACCTCGCCGCCCATCTTCACCATGAGGTGCTTCACGATCGCGAGACCGAGGCCGGTGCCGCCCACGTCCCGGGAGCGTCCCTCGTCCATCCGGTAGAAGCGCTCGAAGACCCGCTCCTGATGCTCGCTCGGGATGCCGGGTCCGGGGTTGTGGACCTCGACCCGGGCCCGCTCCCCATCTCGCCGGATGCGAATCCGAACGGTGGTGTTCTCCGGGGTGTACTTGATGGCGTTGTCGACCAGGTTGACGAGGACCTGGTCGAAGCCTCGCTCGCTTCCGAGCGCGTTGCGGTGTCCCTCGCTGGGTTCGATCTCCAGGGTCACGCCGCGTTGGGCCGCTTTGGTGGTCAGGCCTCCGACCACGTCGGCGACCGCGTGCTCGAGATCGATCGGCTCGACGTCCAGGCGGTGGTCGGGCGACTCGGCGCGGGAGAGCGCGGCGAGGTCGGCCACGACGGCCTGGAGCCGGAGCGTGTGCTTGAGGATGATGGACAGGAAGCGGGAGGCCGAGTCCGGGTCGTTCATCGCGCCGTCTCTGAGGGTCTCGGCGAAGCCCCGGATGGCAGTCAGCGGCGTCCGGAGCTCGTGGGAGGCGTTCGCCACGAAGTCGCGGCGGATTCGATCGGCGGCCTCGAGTCGGGTGACGTCGTGGAGCACGGCCACGACGCCGCTGCCGTCGGGGAGGGGGGCGACCTGCGCTCGGAAGTAGCGACGGACGCCGTTTCGCTCCATGACCAGGTCGACCCCGCGAGCAGCGGCCTTTCGCGCGGCCCGCACGGCGGCGTGGAGCTCTTCGCTATCGACCACCTCGCGGGCGGTCAGGCCGATCGCGTCCTTGCCCGAGAGCTCGTCCAGCGCGCGGTTGGTGAGCGTGATGCGGCCGAGCGCGTCGGTCACGAAGACCGCCTCGATCATCGCGTCGAGAATCGTTCGGAGTCGGTCCTGCTCGAGTCGGAGCCGCTGGACTCGCTCGCCGAGCTCGGCGGCCATGTGGTCGAGCGCGCGTCCGATCGCGCCAAGCTCGTCGTCGCGGTCGTCGTCACCGTAGCGAGCCGTGAGGTCGCCCGCGGCTAGGGCGTCGGCGACCCGGGTCAGCTCGCCGGCGGGCGCGATCAGGGTCCGGCTGAGCACGAGCGTGAGCAAGAGGGCGATCAACACCGCCATCACGCTGCCGAGGATCAGCAGCTCGCGAACGCTGTCTCTCGCTCGCCGAGTCATCTCGGCGGAGAGGCGTGCGTGCACCTGCAGGTCGCCGATCTCGCGGAACGCCTGATGGTGGCTACCGTCTTCGTCGGGGAAGGGACCTTCGGTGCGGCCGCTCCCGATTGGCTCGTCCTCGACCAGCGCCATCGCTCGCTGGAGGTCATCGCCGTCGAAGCCGGTGTCGGCGACGACCTCGTCACCGCGGATCGCCGTGAGGCGGACGCCGAGCTCGGCGCCCACCCGCTCCGCCAGCGCGTCGGGGTCTTCGTCCCGCTCCAATCCGGTGGCGAAGCGGTCGAGCGCGGACTGGAGCGTTTCGCTCGCCACCTGCCGCAGTCGGAACTGGACCAGCGGGTCCTCGAGCAGAAGGAGAACGAGCACCAGCGCCCCGATCGCCGTGACGATCGCGCCGATGAGATTACGCCGCAGACCGCCAAGGGAACGCATGGCAGGCGGAGCTTACATCTCTCAGGGCTCGGAGCGCATGCGGTAGCCGACGCCTCGCACGGTTTCGACGTAGCCCGAGGCTGCGCCGAGCTTCTCTCGAAGCCGCTTCACGTGCGTGTCCACCGTTCGGGTCTCGATGCCGGGCGAGTAGCCCCAGACCCGCTCGAGCAGCGCGTCGCGCGATTGGACCCGCCCGCGGCGCTTGGCCAGGTCGAGCAAGAGCCGGAACTCCAGCGCGGTGAGGACGATCTCCTCGCCCTCGACCTCGACCCGATGGCCGGCCACGTCGATGACGAGCTCGCCCACGGCAATCGTCTGCGGCGCCGCCTCTTCCCCCGGGCTGCTGACCCGGCGAAGGATCGCTTCGATCCGGAGCACCAGCTCGCGAGGGCTGAAGGGCTTCACGACGTAGTCGTCCGCGCCGACCTCGAAGCCCACCACCCGATCGACCTCTTCACCCTTGGCGGTGAGCATGACGACCGGAATGGCCGACGTGGCCTCTTGGCGGCGGAGCCGTCGGCAGACTTCCACGCCGGTGATGTCCGGGAGCATCACGTCGAGGACGATCAGGTCCGGTCGCTGGCGTTGCACCTCGGCCAGCGCGGTCGCCCCATCGCCGGCGGTGCTGACGGTGTGACCCGCCTGACGGAGGTTGAAAGCGACGAGCTCGGCGAGGTCGCTTTCGTCTTCGACTACGAGAATGCGGGCGCCCATCTGTGTGCTGACCGTGAGGAAGGACCGTGACGACCGGGTGACGCCGTCGTGGCTTCGCCGCAAAGGGTTGGGACCCTGCGACAGCTCAACCCTACACGTTGAATCGGAAGTGGACCACGTCCCCGTCCTGGACCACGTACTCCTTGCCCTCCAGGCGCATCTTGCCCGCGGCTTTCACGGCCTGTTCGCTGCCGTGCTCCAGGATGTCGGCGACGCCGAATACCTCGGCACGGATGAAGCCGCGCTCGAAGTCGGTGTGGATCTTTCCCGCCGCCTGTGGCGCCTTGGTGCCTTCGGTGATGGTCCAGGCGTGGACCTCGGGGTCACCGGCGGTGAAGAAGGTGATCAGGTTCAGCATTCGGTAGCCGGTCTGGATCACGTCGTGGAGGCCCGGCTGCTCGAGGCCCACCGACTCCAGGAACTCCGCCCGGTCCTCCGGGGGGAGCTGCATGATCTCCGCCTCGATGGCGGCGCTGATCCACACGACCGGCACACCGCGCTCTTCGCCGAGGGCGCGCACCTTGGCGACCAGCGGGTCGGACTCGATCGAGCCGAGCTGCTCTTCTTTCACGTTGCACACGAAGAAGCTCGGCTTCGCCGTGATCAGGAACATGTCGTGGAGGATGCGGTTCTCGTCCTCGCCCTCGACCTCGTAGCCGAGCGCGGGCTTGCCACCGTCGAGGCGCGCGGCGAGGCCCTCGCAGACCTCGACCGCCTTCTTCTCGATCGGGTTGTTGCCCTTGGCGGCGCGCTGGGCCTTGTCGAGGCGCTTCTGGACCGTCTCCAGGTCCTTGAGGATCAGCTCCGTCTCGATGGTCTCGATGTCGGCGAGCGGGTCCACCCGGCCGTCGACGTGGACCACGTTCTCGTCCTCGAAGCAGCGGACCACGTGGGCGATGGCGTCGGCGTCGCGGATGTGGCTGAGGAAGGCGTTGCCCTTCCCCTCGCCCTTGCTGGCGCCCTTCACCAGACCGGCGATGTCCACGAAGTCGACCGTGGCGGCCACGATCTTCTTCGGCGAGAACTGCTCGACCAGCGCGTCGAAGCGCTTGTCCGGCACCGGCACCACCCCGACGTTCGGGTCGATGGTGCAGAACGCGTAGTTCGCCGCCTCCGCCTGCTTGCTGGAGAGCGCGTTGAAGAGGGTGGACTTGCCGACATTCGGCAGGCCGACGATTCCGACGGACAGACCCATGAGAGAGGTCGGTTAGCCCCAGCCGGGGTCGGGGGCAACCGGCGAGCGCGACTCAGCTGGCCTTGAGCTGGGCCTTGAGCTGGGCCTTGAGCTGTTTGGCCGCGAGGGCGTAGCCGCCGTTGGCGCCGTCCACGAAGTGCACGTGGTTGCCCTGGTGCTCGGTGATCACGCAAGTCATCAGCGCCGAGGGTGCCTCGTGGACCCCGTAGACCAGCTTGCCGGCGGCGTGCTCCTTTTCGAGGTACGCGGTCAGCGCCCTCTCCTGAGCGGTGGTCACGTCGACGACCATCCGGAGGGTGTCGTCGAACTTCCGGAAGTCGGTGTTGGCGACCACCTGCTCGCGGTAGACCGGGCCCGGGAAGCCGAAGGCGGTCCAGCCCCGGGCCAGCAGCATCCGGCCGACCCGGTTCTGGATGCTGGCGCGGGTCTTCTTCAGCCAGTTGCCGAAGCCCTGGACGCGGCCGCTCAGCAGCCGCGCTTCCGCCTCGAAGAGCTTGGTCTGGGTCGCGAGCTTCAGGGTCTGCACCGCGACCGGGTGGCCATCGCCTTCGAGGATGCCCTCGATGGTCGCGATGACCGCTTTGTAGATCGCCGAGGCCTCGGCCCGGTCGGCGGCTCGGGCCTGCACCAGGATCGAGAGGATGGCGTCTCGCTTCGCAGCGATCGGCTCCCAGCGACACTCGAAGCCGGTGAAGTCGACCGTCGAGTCGTCCGACTGGACCTCGTACTGCGGACCGCGCTCGGGGTCCTTCACCCAGTGTTCACCCTCGGTGAGCCCACTGCCCGCGAACATCGCGAAGACCGCGTTCTCGCTCTGCTGGTAGCGAGCGACCAGCACCGGGTGGCCGGCTTCGCGGAGCTCCGAGATGGGCACGATGCCGGCACGCATCCCGAGCTCGAAGGCGTTCTCGGCGCGCTCCTGCAGGCCCCGCAGCGCCGGGCGAAGCTGGTCGAGCCGCGAGGCCGGGCAGAGCAGGGTCGCGCCATCGCCGCCGAAGACGAAGGGCAGCTCCACGTCCGGGATGGCGTTGCGCACGGCGACGATGGAGGCGACGCCGAGTGCGTTGACGTCCTTGTAGCGACCCGCTTCGATGGCCTTGGTCGAGCCTTGGACGTCGGTGATGACGAGACACCAAGAGTCCGGCGCCTGCTGGTAGAGGGAGGGATCCGGTACGTCCGAGAAGGTCGTGAGCGGCGGTAGGTCCCGGAAAAAAGTCTCGTCCCCCATCGGCCGGGAGCTTACCCGATCCGGGTGATGGTCGCCTTCACGCGGCGCTGGCGACCGCCTTCGTGTCCGAGAGGATCACGGCACCGCCGGCGTAGCGACCCGACTCCAGCTCGTCGGCCATGAACACCGCGAGGTCCGCGCGGGAGACGTTCATGGTCGTGCCCTTCAAGGCGTCCAGGCCGTGGGCGAACGCGCGCCTGGCCGGGCCGTCGTGGAGGTTGGGCGGCCGCACGAGGGTCACGTCGAGGTCGGATTCGCGCAGGATCGTTTCTTGGACCTCGTGGTCGGCGACGACTCGGCGCAGGTAGAGCGGGAAGATGATGGCCCGGTAGAGCAGGGGCAGCATGGGCTTGCTCTCGTGGGCGCCCAGGACCGAGACACAGACGACCCGGGCTCCCGTCGGGAGCACGTCGCGGAGCGCCGCGGTGCCTTCGCTGCGCACCCGGCTCTTCGAGAACGCGGGCGCTCCGAGGGCGATCACGGTGGCGTCGACGCCCCGAACGAGCTCGAGGAGGGCGCTCCGGTCGGTGGCGTCGCCGCGGATGACGGTCAGTCCCGAGCGGGCCTCGAGGGTGGAGCCTTCACGAACGAGGGCTCGCACCCGATGCCCTCGCGACAGGGCTTCGTCGAGGAAAGCGCGGCCGGTACCGCCGGTGGCACCGAGGAGAGCGATGGTCTTGGTCTGATTCTGCGGGGTCATGACGACCTCCTTTCGATGACTGGAATCTGGCGATCGCTGGACCATGAGACCAACGAATGACACTCATGACGGCATGAGCACCTCTCATGAAGTGGCCGCGCTCCACGGGGTCGATCTGAACCTGCTCCTCGCCTTCGATGCACTCGCGGACGCCAAGAACGTGACGCGGGCCGCCGAGCGCGCGGGCGTCACCCAGTCGGCGATGAGCCACACGCTGGCCAAGCTCCGCCGCACGTTCGACGATCCGCTGCTGGTTCGCGGCGCGCGCGGGATGGACCTGACGCCACGGGCCGAGGCGATGCGGGTGCCGGTGCGGGCAGCGCTGGTGGCGCTCCGCCGCGCGATGGCGGGCGCCGACGCCTTCGAGCCGGAGCGCTCCGACCGGACGTTTCGGATCTCGGGGCCTGGGCTCTTCGTGGCGCTCTTCGGTCCCGAGCTGCGCCTCCGCACGGCGGCGGAGGCGCCGTCGGTGGCGTTCGTCTTCTCACCGCCCTCGGATGACGACGCGGCGGCGCTCGAGACTGGCGATCTCGATCTGCGCATCGTCGCGGACGTGCCGGACGTCGACGTCGGGGTGGCACCGGCGAGCCATCTGCGCCGCCGCGGGCTCCTTCGCGAGGGTTTCCGCACCTTCGTGGGTCGCGATGGACCGCTCGGCGCGCGGCGTCGCTTGTCGCGCAAGGCCTTCCTCGCGGCATCGCACGTGCTGGTGTCGCCCCGCGGCGGCGGGCCGGGCCTCGTGGATCGGCAGCTCGGCGCCGACGAGCGACACGTCACGATGCGGGTCTCGAGCTTCGCCGAGGCTCTGGAGCTGGTGGCACGGACGGATCTGATCCTCACCGGTCCTGCGTCGCTGCGAGCGCTCGCCGACGCGCGGGGCGACATTCGCCATTTCGCGCCGCCCCTGGCGCTCCCGACTCACGCGATCAGCATGGTCTGGCACCCGCGGGACGAAGCGGACCCAGGGCATCGCTGGCTCCGTGAGCACCTCGTGGGTTGCATTCCCTGACATTCCGTGCGGAACCACGGCAGCGGGCGCGCCTTGCGAGTATGGTTCGCGGCCGTGACCGGCGAGCACCAAAACGAGGGTCGGCGCGCCCGTGGGTTCGCCGCCCTCGGGTCCGTGGACGTCGCCCCGGTGCTGCGCGGACCCTTCGTCCTGTCGGCGGTGGTGACCTTCCTCGTGCTGGGGGCTGTGCTCGCCCTCGTGAACCTCTCGCCGGGCGACTTGCTGCCCGTCGCCACCGAGCCGGGCGGGCTGGTCGACCTCTTCCTCATCGGCGGTCTGGCGTTCCTGGCGCTCTTCAATGGGCTGCTCTTCAGCGCCACCCGTCAGGTCAGCTACCTGCTCTATTGCGGCTACGGCCTCTCGACCGCGGTGGTCTATGCGACCTACTTCGAGGTGCCGGCCGAGGCGCTGGGCTGGGCCGAACCGGCGTTTCGACAGCGACTCAACCATCTCGCGTCGGGCGTGACCCTCTCGTTGGCGCTCGGCTTCGTGCTCGTGTTCCTGCGGGTCGGCCGCCGTCGACCGAAGCTCAACACGGCGATGGCTGGCGCCAGCGTCGGGCTGGGCCTGTTCGCGCTCGGTGTCCTGCCATTCTTCGCCGCCCCGGTGCGCGAGAACGTGCTGGCGATCCCGGGCCTGGTGCTGCCGATCGTCGCGCTCGCCCTGGGCATCGACGCCCGCCGGCGAGGCTTCCGGGCGAGCGGGGCCTACCTCGCCGCGTGGACCCCGCTGCTGATCGTCGTGCTCCTCGACGCCTCCGAGGTCGTGCTGGAGATCGACATCGGTGTGGGGGGGCGCGCCGTGCTCTTGGCCAACCTCTTCGAGATGTTGCTGCTGGCGCTCGGTCTCACGGAGCGCATCCGGGTCGCGGTCGCCGAGCGCGAGCGCGCGCACTTCCTGCAGGTCGAGGCCCTCGAGCGCGCCATCGAAGAAGAGAAGAAGCTCGGGCCGTACACGCTCGAAGAGAAGCTCGGCAGCGGCGGCATGGGCGAGGTCTACCGAGCCCAGCACGCGTTGCTCCGGCGGCCGACGGCGGTGAAGCTGATCCGGCCCGAGCGTGTCGCTCCCGAGACCCTCCAGCGCTTCGAGCGCGAGGTCCGGAGCACCAGCCGGCTGACCCACCCGAACACGGTCACGGTCTACGACTACGGGCGGACCCCGGACGGGACGCTCTACTACGCGATGGAGCTGCTCGAGGGCGCGACGCTCCGGCAGATCGTGGAGCTGACCGGCCCGCAGGAGCCGGGGCGGGTCGCCCACGTGCTGGCGATGGTGGCCTCGGCGCTCGCCGAGGCGCACTCGATCGATTTGATCCACCGGGACGTGAAGCCGAGCAACATCATCCTGACCACCCAGGGTGGTGTCCCGGACGTGGCCAAAGTCGTGGACTTCGGGCTCGTGAAGGAGCTCAGCCCGGACCCGGAGCACCCGGAGCTCAGTCAGAACGCCGTGCTCGCTGGGACCCCGCTCTACATGGCGCCGGAGCTCACGAAGAATCCGCCCCGGCCGAGCCCGGCGTCGGACCTCTACGCGCTCGGCGCGGTCGGCTACTTCCTGCTCACCGGCAAGCACCTCTTCGGTGGCGGTTCGGTCTTCGAGATCCTCTTGCGCCACGTGAAGCGGGAGCCGCCGTCACCCTCCGAGGTGCGGGGCGAAGCCGTGCCGCCGGAGCTCGAGGAGCTGCTGCTGGCGCTTCTCGCGAAGGACCCGAACGACCGGCCGCAGGATGCCGCCGCCGTGGCCGCGCGGCTGGAGTCGATGCCCTGCGCTGCGAGCTGGACCGAAGCCGCCGCGCTCGAGTGGTGGGAGCGGCACGCCGCGGTCTTCCGGCCCTCCTTCGAGGACATCCGGCCGGCACCCGAAGAGGCGTCGACGCGGCCGCTCATCGTACGCCGTTAGGCTCAGGCAGGGACGCTGAGCTGGACCTTCACGGTCGGCTGCACCTTCAGGGCGCCGAGCATCGCGGAGTACGGCTTGATGCCGAAGTCCGGCTGATGGATCGACACCTCGGTCTCCCAGCGCTCGCCCTTCTTGGCGGCGTTGGCCGTAATCGACTTGGTCTTGCCGTGGAGGGTCAGGTCGCCGGTGATCGTCGCGCGGTCGCCGTCGCGGGTGATCGCGGTGGAGACGAACCGGATCTCGGAGTGCTTCTTGGTGTGGAGCACGTCCTTGCCGATGTTGCCCTCGATCTTCTTCTTGTCGCCCGCGCTCAGGGTGCCCGGCGAGTCCCGGCCATCCTTGCGCGCGCAGACCACGCTGAGGCTCTTCGGGTCGAAGCTCGCCTCGACGGAGTCCTCACCGACTTCGACCGTTCCCTTGCCCACGCGGATCTTCAGGTCGTGGGCGACCGCGGAGAGCACGCCCTCCTTGAAGGTGAAGACGAAGCACTCGATCTCGGAGTCGCTGAAGCTCGGCATCGCAGCCTCTTAGCAACTCAGCGGCTGACGAGGAAGCGCACTCCGTCGGGGAGCGCGTCGCGAAGCCGCTCGGCGAGGCATTCGCGGGGGAGACCGCGGTTCTCCGGCAGCGCGAGGATGGTCTCGGCGTCGCGACGGAGGCCCGGGTCGGGGCTGGCGCTCTCGATGACCTTGGTGGCGGCCGCGTGCGCGTCGGTGCGGTCGGGGTCGACCGCCAGGGCGAGCAAACGCAGCCGCTGGCCGACGGTCTGCTTGGCGACGTGGTCGTCGATGGCCCGCTCGGCGGCGATCGGGTCGCCGGCGACCAGCGCCTCGAAGGCGACCACCGGCGCTTCGACGTCGGTGGGGAGCGCGGCCATCGAGAAGACCCGCGAGCCCTGCGAGTCGCGGCGGCTGGTGCCTTCCTCGAGCGAGGTCCCGACGTTGGCCATCCGCTCGAGGAGCTTGGCGACCTCGGTCTGCTCTTCGGCGGCGGCGGCCTCGGCCAGCACGTGACCGGCGCCGAAGCGGCCGGTCGCGATGCAGGACGCGGCGATGCCCGTGTAGCGGCCGCCGTGGGCTGCGCGGCGGATCTCGAGCGCGCGCAGATCGAGGGTGAGCATCGCGATGGTGTCGACGCAGCGACCGCAGGTCGAGAGGTGCCCCTCGGCGCGCGTGCGTTCGGCGCCGCGCCAGGTGCCGTCGACGAACGAGGCCACGCCGGTCGCGTCCTGGAGCGGCCCGGGCGTTCGCGGCAGCCGCGCGACGAGCGCGTCCTCGCGGACGTGGCGCCAGCTCGCGGCGGCGACCTCGCGGACCTCGCGGAAGGCCTCGTCGTCCTCCGTCTTCAGCGCGGTCTCGACCCGCTCCTCGGTCGTCGAGCAGTCGAGCAGCACCCGCCACGCGGGCACCGCGCCCTCTCCCTGGGCGCCGGCGAGCCGCTCGGCGAGCAGACCGAGGTCTTCCTGGAGCGCGATCACCGGCTGGCCGAGGGTCGCCGCGATCTCGCCCATCCGCAGGCCGCGGAGCCGGAGCCGGAGCATCGCGGTCGCGCGCGGCGGGAGCTTGGCGATCGCCTCGCGCACGCGAAGCGCGGGCTCGCTGAGGGCCCGCCGCTCGACGTGCATCGGCGCGGGCGTCGCCGGGTGGGCGACCAGCGGCTGCAGCGGCGTGTCCTCCATCGCGTGCTCTTCCGCCTCCTGGCGGATCACGGTCGCGAGATAGGGGCGCAGTCGGCCGCCGTTCCAGAGCCGGAGCGGGCCTGCGTCGTTGCGCTGGAGCGCCCGAAGACAATGGTCCGTGATGCTCGGCACCTCGCGGAGATCGAGCTGACCGACCCGCCGCTCGTCGAGCACTCGGATGACGATGGTCTCCACGTCGTGGAGAAAGCGCCCCCGGAGGGCGGACCAAGCGTCCCCATCCCCGTCGATGCACCCACGAACGACCGCCTCGTCATCGGCTTTCGAGTAGGGCTCGGGAAGAGTTGTCGACATCGAACGGGATCGCATCGTCGGTGCTGGCGACCGCTCTCGTCAACGGAATCGGCGTTCACGGCAGGGTGAACGCGCGAGCGGCCTCGAAAACGAGGCGGGCGAGCGGTTCTCGGCCCCTCACCGACTGGGGGTGGATGAAGCGGGAGATGATTGACGTAGCGACCGCCCCCTCCGTAGACTCGCGAGTCCCGGGAATGACGGACAGAATCGGCAACTGCCGGATCGTCGGAGAGATCGGCAGCGGCGGCATGGCCGTCGTCTACAAGGCGGTTCAGGAGCCCCTGGGGCGCACCGTTGCGATCAAGGCGTTGAAGCCTTCGATCGCCATGGATAGCCAGTTCGCCAAGCGCTTCGAGCGCGAGGCGCACTTCATGGCGTCGCTCCAGCACGAGAACATCCTCCACGTGGTCGACTTCGTGAAGGACGGCCGCTCGATGTACATCATCATGGAGTACGTCGAGGGCATCGACCTCTACGACCTCCTGGAGCTGACCGACACGATCACGCCGGAGGTCGCCGCCATCATCGCGCTGCAGGTCTGCCGAGCGCTCGACTACGCCCACTTCCGCGGGATCATCCACCGGGACATCAAGCCGGCGAACATCATGATCTCGAAGCAGGGCGAGGTGAAGCTCATGGACTTCGGGATCGCCCGTGACGACACCCTCTCGGACCTCACGGAGACGGGCACCGGTCTCGGCACCCCGAGCTACATGAGCCCGGAGCAGATCCTCGGCGACAAGCTCGACTTCCGCAGCGACCTCTTCAGCGTCGGCATCTGCCTCTATCAGATGGTGACCGGCCAGAAGCCCTTCGTCGAAGACGAGGCGCGGACGGTCATGCAGAAGATCCGCCTCGACCGCTTCGTGTCGGCGCGGAAGATCAACCCGAAGGTGCCGCGGCAGCTCGAGCGCATCCTCGCGCGCTGCATGGAGAAGATGCCGGCCAACCGGTACCCGACCACGCAGGCGCTGATCGACGACATGACCGAGTTCATCTCACCCCGGGTGCCGATGAACTACAGCGCCCGGCTGGTCATGTTCCTGCGCGACGTCGGCGCGATGACCGACAGCGAGGCCGACGAGATGCTCGGCAGCGGCGCGCCCCGTGCTCGCCGCGGCATCCGTGACCGCCGGCTCATCCGGCACGTCGCGCTGGTGCAGGGGCTCCTGCTCTGCGGCATCGTCGGCGGTGGCGGTGCCATCCAGGCGGCGGCCGGTCGGCTCAACCCGGACAGCGAGGAGTTCGGCGCGGCGCGCGGCGAGTCGCTCCTGCCGGATCGCGCGGGCTACCTGCGGATCGTGGTCGACCCCTGGGCCGACGTGTACGTGGACGGCCAGAAGCTCACGACCACCCCCACGGCGCAGCGCATCCCACTCAGCCCGGGTGTGCACTACCTGAAGCTGGTGAACCCCTACTTCCAGGAGCTCCAGCGCGAGGTCCGGATTCGAACCGGCGAGACGCAGGTGATCGAGGTCACCCTCGAGCCGCTGCACGACACGGTCGGGGACATGGACATGGACGCCGACGGGGACGACGAATGAGCCGCTCGAGCCGCGTGAGCGCGCTGGCAGCCATCGTCGCGTTCGCGGGCGCCGTGCTCGTCGCCGTCTCCGCGCGAGGCGACGCCGCCTACCAGCACGTCGTCCGCGAAGGCGAGACGCTCGCGTCGATCGCGGAGCGCTACTACGGGGACCCGCGGCGCGAGAACGTCCTGGTCGCCGAGAACGGCCTGACCGCTCAAGGCGGTGCGCCCATCGAGGTCGGCCTTCGCTTGCTCGTGCCGCACGTCTCCTACCACCGGGTCAGCGAGGGCCAGAGCTGGGCCGCCATCGCCCGCCGCTTCTACGGTGACCCGCGCAGGGCGTTCGTGATCGTGGAGGCGAACGACGCCTCGCAGAACGAGCAGCCGGCGGAGGGTACCGAGCTGCTGATCCCCTACCCGCTCCGTCACGTGACCGGGCAGAACGACACCCTGCAGCGCGTGGCCAAGGCCTACTACGGCAACGGCGGCCGCGACGAGACCCGCCGCTTGCGGCGCTTCAACAACCTCCGCACCAACCGCATCGCGCGCGGACAGATCGTGCTCGTGCCCCTCGAGGACCTGCGGCTCAGCGAAGAGGGTCGCAGCGCCATCGAGGAGTTCACCGGCAGCGCGCCGCCCGCCGGTGAGAGCCGGGAGCTGCAGGCCCGGATCGACGAAGAGCTGCCAGAGCTGCTCGAGCACGTGCGCCGCGGTCGCTTCACCGAAGCGGTCCAGCTCGGCAACCGGCTACTCGGGGCGCAGGCGCTCACGGGCAACCAGATCGTCACGATCCAGCGGGAGCTCGGCACCGCATATGTGGCGCTCGGGCGGGTCGATCTCGCAGTTCATGCGTTCCGTGAGGCGCTCCAGCGCCAGCCGGACCTGCAGCTCGACACCGTCCGGACCTCTCCGTTGGTGATGCGTGCGTTCCAGCGCGCGAAGCAGCAGGGCTCGGGCAGCCCGCCGGCCGACGCGGACGCCGAGGACGCAGGCGCCGACGAAGACTGACGCCCGCCAGGGGTGGACTGGCACGATCGCTGCTCTAGAAGCGGTAGGAGGTCAGTCATGCATCGCTTCACGTCCCCGCTCTCGTTCACGTTCCTCTCGTTTGCCGTCGTCGCCGGCTGCTTCGGCAACGGACTCGGCATCTTCG
Organism: uncultured Sandaracinus sp.; assembly: GCA_964462035.1. GTDB lineage: Bacteria > Myxococcota_A > Polyangia > Polyangiales > Houyiibacteriaceae > UBA1660. The sequence goes on along the minus strand of CAYXAP010000077.1, from coordinate 10,161 downwards.
ACTCGGAGCCACTGGTGGACGAGTACACGGGGTTCGAGCAGTCGATCCGCGGGAACTACGCTCTCGGCGCCCCGGTGCGCTTCCAGGCCGAGCTCGAGGACGACATGAGCGGCACGGTCGCGATCGAGGTGCCCGACCAGTTCACGGTGGTCGAGCGCGGCGCCGATTTCGTCTCCACCATCGCCGAGACCGCGGGCCGCGGACAGGTGACCCTGACCCTCGATGGCGATCGTCTCGGCCGCTATGACACGCGCGTCGCCGCGGTGGACCGGTTGGCGTTCCGGCGGGTCTACAACTGGGCCAGCCGAGAGAGCTACGACCGCGCGCGCGTCTTCCACCGGAGTGCGCCCGCCGAGGTGGTCGTCGACTTCTACGCCGGGGACACGCGGCTCTACGGCCGCGCGATCACCACCGCGCCCGACAGCGAGGACTGGAGCGTGCGCACCACGACGAACAACGACCGCGTCGAGCTGCTCAGCCGGCTCGCCGGGGTCTATGAGATCCCCCTGAGCGTCAACGGCGAGGCCGTCGGCCAGGTGACCTTCGAGCGCGTGGAAGAGGTCGCGAGCTTCGAGATCAACGTGCAGGGGCCGGACGACGTCCGCAGTGTACGCGCTTCTGGAACGGACGCGGAAGGCCGGCCCGTGATCGTCGCGCCGAGCTGGACGGTGGACGGTTCGCCGGTCACCGGCTTGTCGCCGCTGGAGAGCATCGGCATCGGCGACGAAGGCGGCCTGGTGGAGGCCACGCTCGACGGGGAGACGGTGACGCTCTCGGTGCCGCCGCTTTGAGCGCGGGCACGAGCGAGCCGTTTGCGGTATGGCTCGGCCATGCTCGATCTCCGACATGTCGGCGACCACCTCGACGAGGTGAAGACCCAGCTCGCCCGCCGCGGCTACGACGACGGTGCCACCCTCGACCGCTTGGCCGAGCTGGTGTCCTCGCGGAGCCAGGCGATCCAGGACCTCGAGGAGTGCCAGCGCGAGCGCAACGAAGCCGCGCAGGCGATGGGGAAGATCGCCGACAAGAGCTCGGCCGAGTTCGCGGAGCGCCGTGAGAGCCTCAAGGGGCTCAAGGAGCGGATGAAGACCCTCGAGGCGACCCGCAACGAGGTCGAGGCGGAGCTCGACGAGATCCTCCTCGGGTTGCCGAACCTGCCTCACGAGTCGACGCCGGACGGCAAGGACGAGAGCGCCAACGTGGTCGTCCGCGAGTGGGGCGAGAAGCCCGCGATGGACTTCGAGCCAAAGGACCACGTCGCCCTGGGTGACGGCCTCGGCATCCTGGACTTCGATCGCGCGGCGAAGATCGCTGGTGCGCGCTTCGTGGTGCTGCGCGGTGCCGCTGCTCGGCTCGAGCGCGGGCTCATGCAGCTGATGCTCGACATGCACGTGGACCAGCACGGCTACGAGGAGGTCTGGTGCCCGGCGCTGGTGAACGCGGACTCGCTCCGCGGGACCAGCCAGCTGCCGAAGTTCGCCAGCGACCTCTTCCACATCGAGCGCCACCAGGAGCTCGAGGCGCAGGGCGGCGGGGGCCAGGACCTCTTCCTGGTGCCGACCGCCGAGGTGCCGGTGACGAACTTGCATCGCGACGAGATCCTCGAGGACCTGCCGAAGGCCTACGCGGCCTACACGCCCTGCTTCCGCAGCGAGGCGGGCAGCTACGGCAAGGACACCCGCGGGATGATCCGCCAGCACCAGTTCGACAAGGTCGAGCTGGTCCGCTTCTGCAGGCCGGAGGACGCGCTCGAGCAGCACGCGCTGCTCACCGAACACGCCGAGAAGGTGCTGCAGGCGCTCGGGCTCCACTACCGGGTGGTCGAGCTCTGCGCGGGCGACCTCGGCTTCGGCGCCGCCAAGTGCTTCGACATCGAGGTCTGGCTGCCGGCGCAGAACGCCTACCGCGAGATCTCGAGCTGCTCGTGGTACGGCGACTTCCAGGCGCGTCGGCTCAAGGCCCGCTATCGCAGCGAGCCGAAGGGCAAGCCACGGCTGCTGCACACGATCAACGGCTCGGGGCTCGCGATCGGCCGGACGCTGGTCGCGATCCTCGAGCAGTACCAGCGGGCCGACGGGAGCGTCGCGATCCCCGAAGCGCTGCGGCCCTACGTGGGCGGCGCCGAGGTGATCGAGCCCAAGTGAGTCGCTTCGCGCTGGCGGCGCTGCTGGTGGCGGCCTGCGAGTGCGCGGGCGAGCCGGAGGCGCCGGTGGTCGAGGAGAGCGCGGGCGCGGATCCCGTCGCCGTGGAGCACCACGACCACGCCCACGAGGGCGAGGAAGCGCCGACCGGCGACGACATGGTCGCGGTCGGTTGCGAGCAGGGGCGCGTGGACGACTGCGTCACGCTCGCAGAACGGCCGCACGGCGATCGGGAAGCGGCGATCGCCCAGGCGTGCGAGGCCGGCGGCCGGCTGTGCGCGCTCGCCGGTGGCGGCGCGAACCCGGCGATGCTGGAGCGCGGCTGTCGCGCGGGGTCGCTGCCTGCGTGTCGTGGGTGGGCGAGCCACGGCGGCGGGGAAGTGGCGCGGCAGCTCGGCTGCGACGCCGGCTGGCTCGAAGCCTGCTCGGAGACGGTACCTGGCTGCGGCGGGACGATCGCGGACTGCGTCGAGCGCTCCCGCAGGGCGCTCGCCGAGGGCGACGTCGAGACCGCTCAGCGGCTCGCACGGGTGGGCTGTGACGGAGACCGGACGGCGGGCTGTGTGGCCTGGGCCGAGGCCTACGCCGAGGTGGATCCGGACGCGGCCAAGATCGCGCTGCGCCGGGCCTGCTTCGCGGAAGACGTTGCGGCGTGCGCGACGCTGCTCGAGCGCGACGATCTGAGTCCGATGGAGCGATCGCGGGCGGATGCGCTCGCCCGGGCCGCGCGCTTCTGAGAGGATGGGTCCGTGGCGCTGATCGAGATCCGCGATCTGAAGAAGTCGTTCGATGGCGACTTCGTGCTGAACGGAGTGAACCTCGACATCCACGCGGGCGAGGTGATCACCCTCATCGGCGAGTCCGGGAGCGGCAAGAGCGTGCTGCTCAAGATGATCATCGGGCTGATTCCGCCGGACTCGGGGAGCATCAAGTTCGACGGACAGGAGGTCACCGACCTCAGCGAGCGCGACTGGGTGCCGGTCCGTCGTCGCATCGGGATGCTCTTCCAGGAAGGCGCCCTCTTCGACTCCATGACCGTCGCCGACAACGTGGCCTACGGCCTGCGCGAGCAGCGGAAGGTGCCCGAGCCGGAGATCCAGGAGCGGGTGTCCAAGGCGCTCGAGGCGGTCAGCCTGCCGGGCATCGAGCAACGACAGCCCAAGGAGCTCTCGGGCGGCATGCAGAAGCGGGTGGCGCTCGCCCGCGCGGTCGCGATGGAGCCGGAGATCGTGATCTACGACGAGCCGACGGAGGGCCTCGACCCGATCAACGTGACCCGGGTGGACCGGCTGATCCTCGGGCTGCGTGACCGCCTCGGCATCACGAGCATCATCGCGACCCACAACATGCGCTCCACGTTTCGCATCAGCGACCGCATCGCGTTCATCCACCAAGGACGCATCGCGATCTGTGGGACGCCGCAGGAGCTCGAGGACTGGGGAGACCCGTCGATCGCGAACTTCGTGGAGCGCGCGCACATGCGGTTGCCCTCGGAGAACTCGATTCCGCCGCCGCCCTCCTAGCGTTCGTCTCCCAGTCCTCCCTCTCGACCCTTGTTCTCGCACAAAGGCACCAAGAGCACGAAGGTCCACAAAGGGTTGAATGGTTGTTCGACGGCTCGTCGGCGTTCGGCGCGCCGCCAGCATCTATCCGGCCGGCGTTGGGTGCCCGACCCACTCTCACTTCCTTCGTGGACCTTCGTGTTCTCTGTGTCTTTGTGCGAGAACGAGGGATCACTGGGTTCCGCTCCACAGGGGATTGGGTGACGCGAGGCGCGGGGATGGGTAGCGTGGGCGGATGCCGCTGGGCTTCCCGATCGTCGATCCGCACATTCACCTCTGGGATCCGGGGAACACGCCGCGGGCGGTGACGCCGGCGGTGAAGCTCTTCGGTTGGAACGAGCGGTTGCTGCGCACCCTCGGCCCGCGGCTCTTCCCGAAGAGCTCGCTCGATTTCGTCGGGGTCGTCGACCACGTCATGGCGCCCTACCTCCCAGGCACCTACCGGCGCGACACGGGAGCATGGGACGTGCGCGGGTACGTCTACGTGCAGGCGGGCTGGCACGAGAAGGGTCCGCTCGGACCGGTGGGCGAGACCCGTTGGGCCGAGGCGATCGGGGGGCGCGACATGCTCGCCATCGTCGGCGAGGCGGACCTGTCGAACCCGGAGCTCGGCGACCTGCTCGACGCCCACCAGGCCGCGAGCGCTCGCTTCGTCGGGGTGCGCGACATGACCGCGAGCGACGCCGACGGAGGGGTGATGGACTTCGACGAGCGACCCGGTCGGATGGCGGATCCGGCGTGGCGCCGTGGCTTCGCCGAGCTCGGTCGCCGCGGGCTGACCTTCGACACCTGGATGTACAGCGAGCAGCTCGGCGAGCTGCGCGCGCTGCTGCGCGATCACGAGGGCACCAAGGTCGTGCTCGATCACCTGGGCACGCCCATCGGTCTCGGTGGCCCGTACGCCGGTCACGGTCAGACCTCGGCCGATCGCGTCGGTCGCTTCGAGCGCTGGTCTGCGGACCTGGAGGCGCTCTCGGCTCATCCCAACCTGCGGGTGAAGATCAGCGGGCTCACCATGCCCGTCCTCGGCTGGCCCTTCGGTGTCCGGTCTCAGCCGCCGAGCGTCGGCCAGGTGGCCGACGCCCTGGGCCCGATGGTCGAAACCGCGATCCGCCACTTCGGTCCCGAGCGCTGCCTCGTCGCGTCGAACTTTCCGATGGACAAGGCGGTGGTCCCCTGGACCACGCTCTACGAGGCCTTCGCGCAGCTCACCGCGAGCCTCGGTGAGGAGGCGCAGCGAAGGCTCTTCCACGACAACGCCGTGGCCTTCTATGGCGTCGACCGCGTGAACTGAATTCGCCCCCAGAGGGGTGTCCATCGTTTCGACTGTGTGACTTGTCGCACAGTCGAGCGAGGGCTATACCGATGCATGCGCATCGAGGCCGACCGTCGTTCCTTTCCCTGTGTTCGCGGGTCGTTCCTGAGCCTGGCCCTCTTCGCCTGCGCGTGCGGATCGAGCCCGGGCGGCGATCCAGGGGACCTGGGTACCTCACTGGATGCGTCCGTGGATCCCGGAAGGGACGCGGCCACGGACGGCGCGACCGACCCCGGCGACCGGGATGGAGACGGAACCCCGGACGACGCCGACGGTTGCCCCGACGACGCCACCAAGGTCGAGCCGGGCGAATGCGGCTGCGGTGTGCCGGAGGGCAGCTGCGATCCGGTGCCGCAGAACCTGGTCCTCGAGCCGGGCGCGGATGCCCACGTCGACAGCGCCAACCCGACCACGAACTACGGCCTCGAGCCCACGCTCCTGATCGATGGCGCGCCGGACACCTACGAGGCGGTGCTTCGTTTCGACGTCCCCACCCTGACCGCCCCGCTCCAGCGCGCGCTGCTCCGGCTCTACGTCACCGACCCATCCCCCGACGGACCGGCCGTCCACGTCACGACCAACGAGTGGACCGAAGAAGGCGTCACCTGGGAGAGCCGCCCCGCGCCTGCCGGTGGGGCGGTCGCCAACGCCGGCGCGGTGGCGATCGGCTGGCTCGAGCTCGACGTCACCAGCGCGATCGCCGGTGAAGGGGAGATCTCGTTCCTGCTCCTTCCCGAGGCCGACGACGGCGCCGACTTCGACTCGCGGCAGGGCACCAACGTCCCGGAGTTGGTGATCGTCACCGACGTGCCGCCCGAAGGCGTCATCGAGCACATCGGCACCACGGAGACCTACGACTCCAACGGACAGGAGGTGGTCGTCGAGCGACCCGCCGCGAGCGCCGAGGGCGACCTGCTCGTGCTCATCCTCCATCGCACCGACGACGATCTTCCGCTCTTCGTCGACGGCTGGACGCGGGTGGCCGAGTGCTACAAGGGCGGCAACGGCGACGACTGCGGGACCGAGGCGACCTGCACCGCGTGGCACGACGACACCGACTACTGCGCGGCCTTCGACGGCTCCGGCAACGGCCACGACCTCGCCCAGTCGGTCTTCTACCGAGTCGTCGGTCCGGGCGAGCCGACCTCGTACTCCTTCGACATGAACCTCGACACGTCTGGCGCTCCAGGTTGGGCGATCCTCTCTGCGCTCCGCGGCGCGGCGACCACCGATCCCGTTCGCGATTGGGCGGGCACTGGCTGCGACGCCGACCCGAACAGCGTGTTCCCCTCCGTCGACGGAGTGGCTGGCGACCTGGTGCTGCTCTCGCAGTCGTTCGACGACGCCATCGCCTCCGAGAACTTCACCGCGCCCTCGGGCACCGAGCTCCTCGGCTACGTCAGCATGAGTGACGAAGCGGGGTTCCTCTTCGGCGGCATCCTCGCGGCGAGCGGTGCGACCGGCCCGATGGAGACCGGTGGCGTGGGCGGTCCAGGGTGCAAGGACGCCCTGGTCTCCCTCGTCGTGCGGCCTCGTTAGTCCCGGCTCAGTGAGCCATCGAGGTGTCTTCGAGCTCGCGGCCGGTGGTCTCGGGCAGGAACGCGAAGACGAGTCCGATGGCGACGAAGTTGAAGAGGGCGGTCGAGGCCACGACCGGACCGAGGACGCCCGTCTGTGCGGCGACGAGGCCGACGACGTAGGGGCCGGCGACGTAGCCGAGGCGACCGAGCAGGTTGTTCGACCAGGCGAAGCCGGCGCCGCGCCACTTGGTGGGGAAGAGCTCGGACGAGTAGGCGTTCATCACCGGCAGGTAGGCGCTCGCCGAGAAGATGCCGAAGACGAGCGCGGCGGTCAGCGGCACGAAGCCGTGCAGCGTGTAGCAGCCGATCAGACCGAAGCCGCCCACGGTGAAGATGACGGCGGCGCCCTTCCGGCGACCGAGGAGATCGATGAGCCAGCCGACCGCGAAGAGCAGCGGCATGGCGGCTACGGCGGCGATGCTGATGGCGGCGCCGACCTGACCGTCGGTGAGCCCCCGCTCGTTGACCGCGAAGTCCTTCCAGAAGGCGACTGCGTTCTGCGCGGGGACATAGGCGACGAACCAGATGGCCGCGAGCATCAGGATCCGCTTGGCGTAGGGCGTCTTCCAGATCGCGAAGAGGGTCTCGGTCGGCTCGCCGGACTCCTTCGCCTGGGTGAAGCGCTCGGTCTCCTTCAGGTTGCGGCGCGCGAAGGCGAGGATGATCAGCGGCACGACCGCGACGAAGTAGACGCTCCGCCAGCCGTACTCGGTCTTCAGCAACATCGGCACCACGCCAGCGCAGAAGATCGAACCGAGGCTCGAGCACGCTTGGACCACGCCGATGGCGAAGCCGCGACGGTGCGCGGGAAACTCCTCGGCCGCGATCATCATGGAGACCGCCCACTCGCCGAGCAGGAAGATGCGCGCCACCAGCTGTAGTCCGACGAAGGTGTACACGTCGGGCGCGAAACCGCTCGCGAAGGTCGCGAGGGTGTAGCCGGCGATGGTGATCGTCAGCACGCGCGCCCGGCCCCAGACGTCGGCGCGCCGAACGATCCAGAACGCGAGGATCGTCCCGATGTTGATCGTCCCGACGATGTAACCGCCGCTCTCGACGGGCAGCCCCATGTCGTCGCGGAGGTTCGGGAGGATCTGCGCGAGCGCCAGGAAGTCGTAGCCCTCGAAGAAGGTCGCGACGCTCAGGAACACCAGCAGTCGGCGCTGGTAGGACGTGAGCTTCTCTTTCGCGGGCTTGCCGGATCCTTCCGGCTCTTCGGGGGCGTCCGCCATCGGTGGAGCGACCCTACAGGGTCCCTCGGAGCGTGTCAGCGCCGTTCACCGTCACGTGGCGGTCGCGTGGCTCACTCTCCGCAGCGGACCCAGCTGACGTACACGCCCTGGCCCGTGCTGTAGGCCACGCCCAGCAGGTCATCGCTCGCCCGCGCTGCGATGGCTGGGGCGTAGGTGCCCGCCGGCCAGAGCGTCGGTCCGTCGGGGAGCGGCTCGCCGCCGTCCGGCTGGAGGACGAAGGGCACGGTCGCGATCACGACGCCCCCACCCTCGGGCTCTGGAAACGTCCATCGTCGAGAGGCCGCGGCGACGCAGGACTCGACGCCCGGGTCCGCGATGGTCGAGTTGGCGACCGCCGAGGTCTGCACGGCACCGGTCGGGGAGATGACGAATCGCAGGGTCACTCGGCCTTCTAGGTCCGGTCGTCGCGCGACGCCGCCTCCGTGGCAGGCACGCACCTCGCCGAGGTGGCGATGAACCACTCGACGGATCACCTCGCGACTCAAGCTCCCGCGGACGTCGGGCTGGCCCATGAGCGCTCTCGGAGTGGTCGGGGTGGGCTCCGCTTCGGCGGGCGGCGGCTCCGGCGGGTCGGCGAGAACGAGCGGCTCACCGGGGCCCGCCGCGTTGACCGCGCGGATTCGGATCTCCTTGGCGATCCCGGTGTCCCTCGGTGCTTCGGCGGCGAAGACGGCGGCACCGTCGATCGCCGTACCGGCCACGTAGAGCGGGTCGTAGCCAGTCCCGGGCACGAGCGGCACCGGCGCCGCCGAGTCTGCGAGCGAGACGAGTCCGATGGCGGAGGTCGCGCCGTTGCCGAGCGCCGAGTACGCGAGCCACGGACCGCCGGGACCTGCCGCGGCGGCGACATCGGTCTGGTCGCGGAGGTTGCTCAGCGGCCGCACGGTCTCGGGCTCGATGAAGCCTTCCGCCCGTACGCCCACGCGGTGCGCGGTGCCCACACCGGAGCGCGGATCGAGGAAGAGCACCGCGGGTGGATCGACGCCATCGACGGCCACGGGAGCGACGGCCTGGGCGCCTTGGACGCGTGGGGTGGCGTCACGACGGGTGTGCACCGTTCCGTCGGCGTCCACCAGCGCGAGCCGCACCTGGTGCCCATGAGTCGGCGCGGGCGGCTCGGGGGCCTCGGGTAGGGACCGGCGACCGAAGCCGCAGAAGTAGAACATCCGGATGTCCTGGTAGGTCGACGCCTGCGTCCAAGCGACGGCGAGTCGATCGCCAGCGGGAACCACCACGGGTGGGTCCGTGCGTCGAGCGCCGTTCTCTACCGGCGCGAGCGTGAGCGCCGGTGGCTCGGCCGAGAGATCGAGCCTCCCCGCGCTCACCTCGCCGCTTCGTCCGACCACGGCAACGCCGACCGTCTCCGCATCGACGGTCGCGAGCGCCGCCGGCGCGTTCGGGTGGCGCTCCGGTTGGCTCTCGGTGATCGAGACCTTCGCGAGCTCTTCGGGCTCGGCTCCGGGGGCGACTCGCGCCATCCAGAAGTCCTCGCCGTCGTTCTCGGCGCGACCGAAGGACGCCACCACGAAGGCGTCGCCGACCGCGGTGATCGCGGGCGGTCCCGACCTCGCCGCGAGCTGCACCGGTTCGCCCTCGAGGGTGCACGTCAGGGTCGGCGGCGGTTCGGGCTCCGGCTCGGGCTCCGTCTCCGTCACCGGCTCGGTCGCGGGGCCGTCGTCGTCCCCGCAAGCCAGCCCCATCAGCAGCGCACACGTGAGCGCTGCGACCCTCCCCGCGTTCCCCATCGCTCGATGGTACGGGGGATGGACCTCGTCTCCAAGGTGCTCGCTGGCGCGCTCAGTTGGGGAAGAGTCCGACGAAGGCTTCGCCCGGGACCCCGTCGTATGGCGCCATCGGCGCGCCGGTGAGGCCGCAGTCGGTGGGGGTGGGAGGAAACACGTTGGTGGCGACGCATTGGTCGGGGTCGACGCTCAGCCGCACCCGTCCGAGCCCGCCCTCGCCCGCGTTGCTGCAATAGCCACTGCTGGCCACGCCGCCGCCCTCGGCGGTCACCGCTCCGATGAGACTCATCGACGGTGCGGCGAGGTAGATGACACCACCGCTGCCGCCACCCCCGCAGGTCTCCGGAGCGCCGGCGCTGCCGCCCGAACCGCCACCCGCGAGGACGGCGCCGCCCGCCGGCACCTCGATGGCGACGCGGGAGGCGAGCCGCAGGGCGCCGCCGCCGCCGCCCCCGCCGGCGCCGGTCGCGCCGTTGGTCGGGCCCGATGCGCCGGCACCGCCGCCGCTGCCGGGTTCGAACACCGTGCCGACGTCGAGGTCGTAAGCCGCGGCCATCCCAATGGAGCC
>CAYXAP010000076.1:0-36260 GCA_964462035.1 uncultured Sandaracinus sp. | reverse complement strand
CCTTGTCGAGCTCGACCTCGATCTTGGTCGCGTGGCCGTTGATGGCCTCGTCGACACAGTTGTCGACGATCTCCCAGAGCAGGTGATGGAAGCCGGTGGCGTCGGTGCCGCCGATGTACATCGCCGGTCGCTTGCGAACCGGCTCGAGCCCCTCGAGGACCTCGATGTCACTCGCTGTGTAAGTCACTCCTCATCCTCCGGCGCCGGGAAGCCGGGCAACGTCGGCTCCTGCAGGACCACGCCTTCGAGCTGGCCGCGCTTGAAGAGCTGGAAGCCCTTGCCGCCGCGGCCGACCACCTCGTACTTGCGCGTGGTGATGCGGTACTCGCTGCCGCCGGCACGCTGGACGATGAAGGCGTCCGAGTCGTCCTTGAGCAGCTGCGCACCGACGAGCTCATCACCCTTGGCGAGCTTCATCAACATCACGCCCTTACCCGGACCACTGAGCAGCGAGATCTCCTCGGCCCAGGTCACGAGCGCCCTGCCCTCCTTGGTGGCCCCGGCGATCGCGTCCTCCTCGTCGACCACGTCGACGTAGATGACCTCGTCGCCCTTCGGCGGGCGCGCGAACTTGCGACCGCTCCGGGTCGAGGGCTCGCGGTGACCGCGGAGCGAGAATCGCAAGCTGAAGCCCTTCTTCGTCACGGCCACGGCCAGCGGCTCCTCCGGCTCCTCCGCATCCTCGCTCGGCTCGGGCACCTCGAGGAAGCGGTCGTCGAAGCACATCATCGCCACGATCTTCTCGCCGTCCTTCATCTTGAAGAGCGACTGCACCGGCACGCCGTAGCCAGTGGTGTGCGGGATGTCGACGACACGCGTCACGTAGCAGGCGCCCGCGGAGCTGAAGAGCGCGAGCGGGCTCCGCGTCGAGCCGGCGGTCACCTCCAGGACGGCGTCTCCGTCGCGCACACGGGTCGTGCTCACGTCGCGGACGCGCTGCTGGCGCTTGATCCAGCCCTGCTGGGTCAGCACCACCATCGCGTCCTCGTCGACGATGAACGCCTCCGGGTCGAACTCCGGCTCGTCGAGCTCCTTGAGGATGGTGGTGCGCCGGCCGTCGACGTAGCTCTCCTCGAGCTGATGGAGCTCCGCGCGAATCAGCTTCCAACGCGCCTCCTCGCTGCTCAGCAGCGCCTGCAGGCGCTTGGCTTCCTTGCGCTTGGCTTCGAGCTCCTCGCGCAACTCGAGGATCGAGAGCTTCGCCAGCCGGTGGAGCCGCAGCTCGAGGATCGCGTCGGTCTGAATCTCGCTCAGCTCGAAGCGCTTGATGAGCTTCTTGGCGGCGTCCGCCTTGTTGTCCGAGCGCCGGATGATCCGGATGGTCTCGTCGAGGGCGTCGAAGATGGTGATGAAGCCCTCGAGGATGTGGATCCGCTCGAGGAGCTTGCGCAGGTCGTACTCGATGCGGCGAGTCACGACCTCGAGCCGGAAGTCGAGGAAGAATCGGAGCATCTCGCGCAGGTCGAGCCGGCGTGGCGCGGCCACCTCCGGTCGGCGCGTGGGCACCAGACAGGTCAGGTCCACCGACACCGTCCCCTGCATCGGGGTGTGCTTGTAGAGGTAGGCCATGACCAGCTGTGGATCGACGCCCTTCTTGAGCTCGCAGACCACGCGGGTGTCGTCGGTCGACTCGTCGCGCACGTCGAGCAGCCCGGGCATCTTCTTGTTGGCGATGATCTCGCCGATCTTCTCGACCACGCTCCCGCGCTTCACGTCGTAGGGGATCGACGTGATGATCAGCAGCGGGTTGTCGCGCTTCGACGCCGGCTCCTCCAGCTCCCAGGTGCCGCGGAGTTTCAGCGTGCCCTTGCCGGTCTCGTAGACGTTGGCGATGTCTTCCTTGCTGCTGATCAGCTCGCCGCCGGTCGGGAAGTCCGGCCCCTTGATCGTCCGCAGCAGGTTGCGCACCGAGATGGTCGGGTCGTCGATCATCCGGATCGCGGCCTTGAGCACCTCGCCGAGGTTGTGCGGTGGGATGGCCGTGGCCATGCCGACCGCGATGCCCTGCACGCCGTTGACCAGCAGGTTCGGAAAACGCGCCGGCAACACCACCGGCTCGTTCTTCGTCGAGTCGTAGTTCGGCCGGAAGTGGACCGTGTCCTTGCCGAGCTCCTCGAGCAGCTCGACGGCGATCTTCTGGAGCTTCGCCTCGGTGTAGCGCATCGCGGCGGGCGCATCGCCGTCGGGGCTGCCGAAGTTGCCCTGCCCGTCCACGAGCGGGACGCGCATGGTGAAGTCCTGCGCCATGCGGACCAGCGCGTCGTAGATCGCCGTGTCGCCGTGCGGGTGGTACTTGCCCATCACCTCGCCGACGATCGCGGCGCACTTCCGGTAGCGCCCTTCGGCCTTGAGCCGGAGCTCGTGCCACATCGTGTAGAGGATGCGGCGCTGCACCGGCTTCAAGCCGTCGCGGACGTCCGGCAGCGCGCGGCTCGAGATGACGCTGAGCGCGTAGCTCAGGTACCGGCGCTGCATCTCGGTCGCGAGCGACGCGTCCTCGTAGGTGGCGGTGATCAGGTCGAGCTGCTCGACCTTCTTCTTGCTCTTGCGTTTGCGGGCCATTCGTTCGGCGCTCCGGCGACGGACCTGTGCACGCGTTCACGTACTCGGAGCGGCACCTCGCTTATCAGCAGCCGACCCCCTCGGGCAAGGATCGACTGCGATACCGAGCCAAAACCCCGCCCACAGCGGGGTGAGGGAGCTTCGGCGGCTACCGTGTATACATTTTAGACGGTGCCCAATTACAGGACATCCAATTCTGTCTAATATTTAGGTCACCCAATTGAGGGATACCGTAATCACTGACCTTTTTCCCTGGCCCGGCTCTTGCGATGGAAAGAGTCCACTGGGAACGGAAGGCAGACGACGATGACCAAGACTCTACTGGGCGCGATGATGGTGACGGGGTTGCTCCTCTCGACGGGGAGCACGGCTTCGGCGAACACCGGAGTCGCGTTCGTCCACGGCACGGGGAAGCAGACCGATGCCCTCAACGACTACTGGACGGCCAGCATGGTGAACTCGGTCCGCCAGGGGCTCTCGAACCAGGCGAACTACACGGTCATCAACTGCGACTTCGAGCAGTACATGTGGGACGCGAACGCCGCCGGGTGTCTGGCGGGGCAGCTGACGAGCTTCATCAACAACCGAGGCATCACCGACCTGGTCGTCATCACGCACTCCAACGGCGGAAACGTGATGCGCTGGATCATGAGCAACCCGACCTGGGACTCCCGCTACCCGAACATCATCAACAAGACTCGCTGGGTGAACGCGCTGGCACCTTCCAGCAAGGGCACGCCCCTCGCCGACGCAGTGTTCAACGGCACCGTCTTCGAGTCAGCGCTCGGCTGGCTCCTCGGCTACAAGAGCGACGCCGTCAAGATGCAGCAGCTGTCGTGGATGGCCCACTACAACGCCAACTGGCTCTACGGCACCTCCGGTCGTCCAACGCTGCCGAAGGGATTCTGGAACGTCGTCGGCTCGGACGTCGAGACCGCCATCTGGGACAGCGATTCCTACTGCGGCGGATACAGCCTGGGTCTCGGCCTCGAGGTCACCCAAGCGTGGCTCGACAGCTGTAGCGACGGTTTCCTGGACTGCTCGAGCCAGGCGGCCGCGGGGAGCGTCTGGTTCTACGACACCAGCTACTCGAACGGCGGCGAGCCGCTCAGCCACAACCAGAGCCGGCGGAACTGCTTCGGCCTCGACGTCATCCTGCGGAACGACCTGTGAGCTTCGGACGGACGAAAGAAGGAACCACGACCATGACCAAGAACAGCCTCATCGCCGCCGCTCTCATCGTCGCCCTCACCGGGTGTAGCGAGAACGCCGAACCCGTGGAGACCGTGACGCTCGCTCCGAGCAACCTCGACCGCGCCGCCACGCTCGAAGGCGCGGCCAACGTGACCGAGGAGCTGGTGACCTACACCTGGCGCCTCGAAGACCAGCCGCAGATCGCGCAGGACCCGGCCCCGTACCGCGACGTCAGTCGGCAGTTCACGATGTACCTCGACGGCGAGAGCCTCCGCTCCGGCGTGCAGCTGCCCCTCACCAGCGAAGGCGCGCTCATCGCCATCACGCCGCTCACTCGGGAGCGCCTCATCGACCCGGCGAACGCGGTCGAAGGCATCGCGCTCGGCACCGTCGACGGGCTGCTCGAGGGGGCCGTCGCCGTGGACGCGCTGGCGAACGGCTCCAACCTCTCGGAGGTCGGCGACATCCAGATGAACCCGAACATGGTGGCGTTCACCACGACACCCGAGGTCGGAACCGGCAACGTCACGCTGAAGATCGCGGAGGCCAACCCGGCCGCGCAGGTGGTCGTCCAGGTGGTCGAGCGGGAGTCGGTCCACGCCCTCGACTTCGGCGCCGACGCGGTCAACTACTTCCAGGGTGACACCATCCGCTTCGACGGAACCTGGCAGGGTGAGATCGAGTCGGTCCGTGTCGAGTCGGCCCGAATGCGCGCCCCGAACGGCAGCGTCATCGACATCCCCGTCGCGAACACCGGTGACATCCGGCTGAGCGGCAGCGTCGAGGTCCCCGAGGACGTGACCCTGCGACCCGGTGAGCTCATGGAGCTCGAGGTCGACACGGTCGCGCTCACGCCCGCCGGCGACGAGGTCCGCCGCACGGCGAAGACCGCCTTCGCCATCGGCACCCGTACCGCGGCCCTCCTCCAGGAGCGCCCGACCTTCGAGCAGACCGATGAGGGCATCAACGTCCCCGTCGAGCTCGAGGTGGGCTCGCAGGGTCGCTTCGCCGTCACCGGCATCCTCTACGGCACCGACGAGAACGGCGAGATGCACGCGTTCCTCGGCTGCCAGACCGCCACCATGCTCGAGCCCGGCAACCAGACGCTGAACCTGACCTTCAGCGCCGAGGACCTGGCCGGCTCCGAGCTGAGCGCGCCCTACGAGGTGCGCGACCTGCGGCTGCAGGACCAGTCGCGCATGGTCCTCCTCGACTGACCGTCGAAACCTCTCCCTCCTCGGAGAAGCCGGCCCCTCGGGGTCGGCTTTCTTCGTTCGGGCGGACCTGGCCGACTCACTCGATGCAGCGGTGGCTCTGCGTGTTGCAGACCGCGATCGACTCCGTGTCGTAGACCAGCCGATCGAAGTTCGACACCGGGTCCGCGCAAGCCTCCGGATCGGCCGGGGCGTCGGCGCAGTCGGTGGGGGTACAAGCCGTCGGTGCGTCCGCGCAGTCCGCAGGGGTCTGCAGTCCTTCGATGCCGTTCGTCTCCTGGCGCGCGATCCGACAGTGGTCGTCGCGGGTGCATCCGGCGATGCACACGGCCAGCTCGGGGTGACACTGGAACCCCGGCCGGCAGTCGTCTCGAGGGAGCACGCTGGGGTCGCACTTCCGAAAACAGACGGGGCCCACGTCGATCTCGACGCAGTCACCGGCGAGGGTGCAGACCGCTTCGGGTGCCTCGGGGTCGCAGAGCGCGGGGGTCAGCTCCGGGTACGAGAAGGTGCACATCCCGCCCGGATAGAGATCGCGCGGCACGAAGGTCTCCTCGCCTTCGGGGTGTCCCAGGATCGGATCGCCGGGTCCACCGAGCTCCGCGAAGCCGAGCACGTCCTCGTGCAGGCAGGTGGCCGTCGCCTCCGGACAGCCACGCCCCGGGTTGCAGAAGCTACCGACGGTCGGCTCCGGGTCCGTGCAGCTGCGACCGCCATCGACGAAGATCGGGCACCCCCACGAGTCCCAGGCCGGGTTCCAGTTGGCCACGTTGCAGCTGGTGGAGCAGGCCGCCAGTGAGGGCGCCCAACCGCCCGTGCGGATGCACTCGCAGCTCGGAGTGTCCTGGGGGCAGCAGACGCCGAGTGCGCCTCCGGGGCCGACGACGAAGCTCTGAGCGTCCGGTGGCTCTCGCGGCCCGGCGTCCTCCCTGACCGACGGCTCCGAGCACGCGCTCGAGCCACACGCACACAGCGCGCAGAGCAAGAGAAGGAAGCGATTCACGATGCGCAGCCTAGCGGGTGCGCACCGCCACGCGCATCACCCGCTCGGGGGACGGTCGCTGCGGCGCTCGAGGAGCGCGAGCAACTTGTGTGCGCGCGGCTCGTCGGGGCGGAGCACGAGGATCTGCTCGAGCGCGGCGCGCATGCCGACCACGTTGCGACGCTCGAAGAGCTGGCGCGCGAGCCGGAAGAGGCAGTCGACCGCGGGCTCTTCCTGGCCCTGCTCGAGATAGAACTCGGCGATGCGGCGAAGCAGGAGCAGGTCGCGTGGATACTCGCGCTGGAGCTGCTCGAAGCGAGCGACGACCTCGTCACCGTGGCCGTAGCGGATGAGCACCGCCATGTCGTCCATCAGGCGCTCGAGCTCGCGTGGCGGGATCTCGCCGTCCTCGCTCGCCTCCTTCGGACCAGGCTCTGGCGGACGGACGCTGGACACGTCCGGGACGACCTTCACCGCTTCGTGCTTCGCCGTGTCGTCGCCTGGAGGTGCGACCAGCGACTCCCAGGACTCGCGCTCGAGCTGACCGGTCGACTGCTCCTCGGTATCCGGCGCGTCGAGCGGCACGGTCTCCGAGAGATCGAAGGGCCGGGAGGTCTCGGGCGGGCTGTGGACCTCGGCGTCGAAGCTCGCCGCCGCCGCGTCGAAGCTCGCCCGGGCGGTCCGGGCCTGCTTTCCGAGTGCGTTCGCGTTCCGAACGAAGGAAGCGAAGATCGCTTCGACGTCGCGCGGTCGCAGGAAACGCTCGGTGGCAGTGGCCAAGGCGCCGGACGATATCAGACCGGAGCGGTCCTACAAGGCGACCGCCGAGCCGTGGAGGACGTAGCGCGAAGCGCGAGGACGCACCGAGCGGCTTCGCCGCGAGACCTTTAGGTTTTTGGGGGAAGGAGGAGCGATTCACTCGCGACGACTGGGGGGATTTTCTCGAGATCCCCCGCCCAAGACAAAGTCTTGGGCTAGGAATCAGCTCAGCTTGAGGTCGCGGAGCTGGTCTTCGGCCCAGTCGAGGACGCCGGTGTTCTCGTCGAGCTCGTCGGTCGGATAACAGAGCGAGTCGATGCGCTCGAGCGCCGCGTCGCCAGCGCCCACCGCGACCAGCTCCCGCACGCGATCGATGAGCGGCTCGAGGGCCGCCGGCCGCATCCGCGGGAGCACCAGCGCGAAGCGACGTCGGTAGAGGAAGACCATGTCGGTCCGGCGGAGGCGCTCGGTCACCGCGTCGAGGACCGACGAGTACACGCCCTCCGAGACCCCCTGGACCATGGTGATGACCACCACGCCGAAGCTGTCGCCGTAGCGGTCGGCCAGGTTCACCTGCTCACGCAGCCGCTTGCGGAAGTAGCGCCCCTCCAGGACCCGGGCCGATTCCTGGCCGGTGCCGTGCACGGCGACCTCCAGCACGTCCCGTAGATCCTCCGGGCTCCAGTCCCTTCCCGGGGACATCTCGCGCGCGGCTTTCGTCAGTAGCCGAGCGAAGCGTTGAGCGAGGTGCGGGCTCGCGCAGAGCTTCCGAAGATCGCCCTTTTCGATGGCGGCCTCGTCGTCCTCGTCGAGAACGGGCTTCACAGCCTCCGTGACGGTCGTCATTCGGCCATGAGCTTAGCACGATCGTGAGATCGTGCACAGTTCGTACATCGCCCCCGTCAGGGGTTGCCGGGGCAGCTGCGGCTGCCGAGGCCCGTGAACACGTTGAACCCGGCCGAGGTCCACTGGGCAGAGGGGTCGAAGTCGTCGGAGAGGCTGGTATCCGGGGTCGGCGGACACACCCGTCGGAGCGTGTCGTCCGCGGTCCCGATGCCGCCGACGCTCCACTCGGTCCCCGGGTCGCCGAGGGTGTCACCGAGGCTGTCGATGATCGTGCCCCCACAGCGCAGGCCATAGGCGTCGTTGCCGTTGTGGTTGAGGCTCGTGGACTCGATGGAGTCGCAGTTGCTCGTGTCGGCGAGGCCGGAGTGGCAGAAGACCCAGGCCTGCCCATCGGCGAGGATGGTGTCCACGCCGAAGGAGTCGGCCTCGGCGCCACCATTGCGGAAGAGCACGAGCTCGCAGTCGTTGGCGTCGAGGGAGGCGCCGGTCCCGTTGAAGACCTCGACCGCCTTGTTGAGGCTGTCGCCCTCGACGTACTCGCTGATGATGAAGCCCGTGTAGTCCGGTGGAACGTCGGGCATGTCGGTCGGGGTGAACATGTCCGCGGGCCCGAGATCGACTGGGCCTAGGTCGACGCCTCCGCCGTCCGTGTCCGGACCCATGTCGAGCGGGTCCATGCCCATGTCATCACCCGGCCCCATGTCGACGCCACCATCGGTCGGGGGCGTCACCGTCACGCAGTCACCGCCGAGGCAGTAGTTGGTCTCACCCATGCACTCGACATCGAGGCAGTCGCGCTCGAGCACGATGCGCACGTCGGTGGTCGTGTCCGGCACGAACTGGGCCTCGACGATGCGCTTGACCCGCTCGTCGTCACCGAGCCGGCCCCACACCGTGATTCGCACGCGCTCCCGGTTGCTCCCGGAGCCGGGGACGATCGCGAGCGTTTCCGGCCACTCGTCGGGCGTGAAGAGCCGGTCGGTGGTCCGACCACTCTCGAGGCCGACCGCACGGATCCGCAGCCCATCCACATCCGTGGGGATGACCAGGTTGGTCGAGTCGATCTCGAGGAGAATCGCGGTCTCGTCGGCGCAGCCCGCTGCGAGAGCCGAAAGTACGAGAGCGCATAGCCAAGGTGAGCGCATCGATGCTGATGCTAGCTCATATCCCCGCTCGGGGCTGCCCGAGGGCCGTTCACCGGGTCCGAGCACGTGCGTCCTGGCGCCGATTCGCTATCACAGGGCCCTCTTGCGCTCGCTCTCCCCGATCTCGGCAGTCCTGGTGGCCCTCGCGCTCGGTGCGCTGGGTGGCGCGATCGGCTGCGAGGAGGAGCCCCCGCCCGCGGTGGAAGCGGCCCCGGAGCCGGAGCCGGAGCCCGAACCGGAGCCCGAGCCGGAGCCGTTCGTCGAGCATACGGTCACCGAGGGGCAGACCCTCTGGGACATCTCGCGGGCGTACGACGTGAGCGTCGACGCCATCATGGAAGAGAACGAGATGCGCCCCCGCGACGTTCGTCGGATGAGCAAGGGCATGGTCCTGCGCATCCCCGGCGCGACCGCCCCCGCGGAGGTGACTCGCCGCGAGCTCCCCTCGCTCGAGGATCTGCCGGAGCTCGAGGACGGCGCATACCACATGCTCGCCGAGGGCCAGACCCTCTGGGACCTCGCCGCGACCTACGACCTGACCATCAGCGAGCTGATGGACCGCAACGAGTTCGACGACGAGGCCGTCCGGCTCCTGCGGCCGGGACAGCCCGTGATCATCCCGGGCATCGACCAGGACGACATCAAGGAGCCCGAGCCACGCGAGCGCGCCGCGAACGGGCACCGCCACGAGGTGCAGCGTGGCGAGACCATCTGGGATCTCGCGCGGAGCTTCCGGGTCTCGGTCTCGCAGCTGATGGCCGCCAACGGCCTCGACCAGGAGGGCGCCGCCAACCTCCGCGAGGGCGCCCGGCTGTGGGTGCCCGCCGGTCGGCGCGGCACCGGAGAAGAGCGGGCGCTGACGCCGAAGCAGCGCCGCGCACAAAACCGAGCCCGGAACCTCGGCCTCGGCACGCGGGAGGCGGCGAGCAAGCTGCTCCGCGGTCAGGTCGAACGGCGCTGGATCGTCGCTGGCCGCGGCAACCCGAACCGACTCCCGGGTACGCTCCGCTGGCCGGTGAGCAACGGCCGCTTCGTGCGCGGCTTCGGCTCGGGCGAAGGCGGCTACCACCTCGCGGTCGACATCGCCGGGGACATGGGCTGGAACGTCCGCTCGTCCGCCGCCGGCATCGTCGGCTACTCGGGCGACGGCGTGCCCGGCTACGGCAACATGGTGCTCGTCATCCACACCGGCGGGATGATCACGATGTACGCGCACAACTCGGTGAACTTCGTCGTCGCCGGCGAGCGCGTGCCGGCGGGCGCCGTGCTCGCGGAGCTCGGCTCCACCGGCATCAGCCGTGGCCCGCACGTGCACTTCGAGATGATGTACGACGGCAAGAACTGCGACCCCGCGAGCCTGTTCCGCCCGGGCGTCCGCCACCGCAGCCGGCTGGCGCGAATCGAGCGCGAGGTCTGGCGCACGCCGGACCGCAGACCCGAGGGCGTCACCTGCCATCGACGGCGGCGACACCCCCGGAGCCGCTGGGTCGTCAACGAGTAGCCGGCAGGGACTTCCGGCTCTCGACATGTAGACTCGCGACCCCCTGCGAAGTCATCGGTCGGCGCGACGCTCAGCAGTTCTCGTTGGCCTTCATCGCGGCTTCGACGTCCATCCAGAGGACCTCCCAGTGGTGTCCGTCCGGGTCGTAGAACGAGTGGCCGTACATGAAGCCGTGGTCCTGGGGCGGCATCGCGGTCGACCCGCCGTTGGCGAGCGCCTTCTCGACCATGGCGTCCACCGCGTCGCGGCTCTCGGCGCTCAGCGCGAGGAGCGCCTCGGTCGCCTGGGAGCCACAGATGGCGCGCTCGGTGAACGTCTCGAAGAACGCGCGGTCGAGGAGCATCACGTACGTGGTGTCCGGGTTGAGGACCACACAGGCGGCCTTCTCGTCGGTCCAGCGGAGATCGATCTCGAAGCCGAGCGTGGTGAAGAAGCGCTTGGAGCGCTCGAGGTCGGAGACGGGCAGGTTCACGAAGAGCATCTGGGTCATGAGGGTTTCCTTTCTGGCTGTCCCTCGCGGGGATTCACCCCTTCGACGTCACGCGGCCCGCGAACTCATCGCTCGCTCGACAAATGGAACCCACCGGCGGCGTTCACTCTTCAGGGAGGTGACCGGGCAGCCCGAAGCGCGGGAAGAGCGCCTCGGTGTCGAGGAACGAGATCCACTCGTGGATGCCCTCGCCATCCATCTCGAGCAGAACCAGCGCCCAGGGGTCGTGGCCGCCATCGGGCGAGGGCCGGTACTGCCCGAACGCGGGCCGACCGCAAGCCATGGTCGGGACCAGCCGCGAGCCGCGGCAGCCATTGCCGCGACCGGCCAGCCAGCGCGCGATGGTGTCCGGCCCGCGGAGCCAGAGCGTGTAGGGCGGCATCGAGAGCGTGGCGTCCTCGTGCATCAACGCGGTCAGCGCGTCGACGTCGTAGCGCTCGAACGCCTCGACGTAGCGGTCGAGGAGCGCGCGCTGTGCGTCGTCGAGCTCCGTCGGCGAATCCACCACGCGATCGCCGAGCGTGGCCCGTGCCCGCTGCAGTGCGCTGTTGAGCGCCGGCACCGTCGTCTCGAGTGTCTCGGCGGCCTCGGCGGCGGAGCATCCGACCACCTCGACGAGGAGCAGCGCCGCGCGCTGCTTCGGCGGCAGCTGGTGGAGCGCGGTGACGAAGGCCAGCCGCACCCGCTCCCGCTGCTCGAGCTGACGACGCGGGTCGCTCTGCGGGTCGACCACGGCAGAGTCCGGCACCGGCTCGATCCAGTGCGTGCGACCCCGCTCGACGAGCTCGTCCTCGATGGTCCCCGCGGGTCCCAAGAGCTGCGGCCGGCTCCGCCGCTTCCGCGCCCGCAGCGCATCGAGGCAGACGTTGGTGGCGATGCGGTGCAGCCAGGTGCCGATCGCCGACCGGCCTTCGAAACGGTCGCGGTGACGCCACGCGCGAACCAGCGTCTCCTGCACGGCGTCGTCCGCCTCGGCGAGCGATCCGAGCATCCGATAGCAGTGCCCGGTGAGGTTGGGTCGGTGCGCCGCGAAGGCGTCCACGGTAGGAGAAGGACCCGGGTCCATGACGATGGAGCATCGCATGGGACTGGGACGAGTCGACGCGCGCAGACTCATCGGCCATGCCAAAAGTGGCCCTCGTCGAGCACGCGCGGAGCCACCGCCGGCTCACTCGGACCAGCTCAGGTCACCGAGGCCGTCGTGAGGATCTGGCTCAGGTCCCCTTCGGCGAGCCGGTCCCGGTGCACCCACCAGTGGAAGGTCCCCTCGAGGAAGGACGTCTGGAAGAGGAGCAGGTGACTGCTCTCGCCGTTCGGCGGCATGCCCTCGGCCCAGTCCCACTCGGGCGGCGTGAAAAGGTCGTCTTCGCCCTGCCAGGTCACCGCCTTGCCGAAGACCGTCGAGCTCGGCTGCTTCACGTAGGTGAGCCCGAGCTCCTTCTCGAGGCCCTGCACCAGGTCGTCCGGCAGCTCGTCGAGGTACTTGAAGTTGAAGGCCGGCTCGTAGCTCAGCGCGTAGCTGAAGCGGAAGAAGTCCTGCTCGTAGTACTTCCCGCCCTGCGGCAGCTCGCTCTTCTTCGGTCGCGTGAGCAGCTCGAGTCCCTCGGTCGTGTCGAAGACGAAAGGCTTGGTCGCGGTCGGGCTCGCCGGACCGAAGTCCTTGGTGAGCGGATCGAAGAAGAGCGCGAGCAGGCCCTCCTTCGGCAACTGGCCCGTGAGGTCGTAGGGCGCGACCTTCGCCAGCTCGAGCTGCACCATGAAGTAGCTCTGCTCCGGCCACTCGAACCCCTTCGGCACCCATGGCTGACCGAGGTGCTTCGAGGGGTGCGGCCCCTGAGTCTCGTCGTCGATGCGTTCGTGACCCAGCTCCACGAAGATCTGGAACGTCCGCAGCAGGTGGGCGTGCTCGATCTCGAGATGCCCCACCATCGTCCCCTTCGGCAGCAGGTAGGCGCTGATGTACTCGTGTGCGGTCTGCTGCAGGGCTTCGGCGCTCATCGGACTCCTCGTCGGCGAAGGAAAGTAGCACCGCGGCGACGAAGAGCGGCGCGAGGATCAGCGCGAGCGGTCTCCGACCGACTTCCCGGCAAACGAAGTCCATCTCGCGTGACCTGGTGACACCCCCGCCGCGGCTCGCCGTAGCGATGCGCCACGGTCGCGCCGCCTTCTCCCGGCGCTCGGCCCCTACGGAACGGCGGTTGCACCGAACCAGGGCATGCCATCACGCGCCCTCGCCTTCTCCATTCTCGCGCTCGCCGCCCTCGCCACGCCAGCGGACGGCCAACGCACCGGAGAGCTTCGCTTCGTTCTGACCGGCGTCGACGCGAGCAGGGGCGGCCACATCCGGTGCGCGCTCTACGACAGCGAAGCCACGTGGTTGAACCGCCAGCAAGCGATGCGGAAGGACTCCGCGGACGCGAGCGGCTCACGCGCCACCTGCGTCTTCCGAAACGTGCCTCCGGGTACCTATGCCATCGCCGCGCTGCACGACGCGGACGACGACCGGGAAATGGATCAGAGCCTCGTCGGCATCCCGGAGGAGGGCTACGCGATCAGCAACGACGCCGTCGAGCGGATCAGCGAGCCGGACTTCGGAGACGCGAGCCTGCGCTTCGACGGCCAACGAGCGACCACCCGGGCTCCGATGCACTACTGAGCGCGAACCGCCCTGGCGAAAGCGGCTCAGCATGAAGTCCGGTGGCGCCATGAACGGCTCCTCCGATGCCACCGCGGAGCCGATTGCGCCCACCCCGCGATACTTTTTCGGCACACGCTTGACGACCTTGGATCGGCAGCTATAGTCGCCCTCCACTCGACGCGGGGTGGAGCAGTCTGGTAGCTCGTCGGGCTCATAACCCGAAGGTCGTCAGTTCAAATCTGGCCCCCGCAACCACTTTTGTACCACGCCGCTCTCGGACCTCCGGGAGCGGCGTTGTGCTTTCCGTCGGCGCCGAGGAAAACGGCCATCGGGAACACGACGCCGCGGGCGATGTAGTCGCCGTCCTCGAGGTAGACGTGGAGGCGGCCGTCGCGCAGGAGACGACGGAGCGCCTCCCGGGCTGGCTCGACCTCACCGTCGAGCAGTGACTGGAGGTCGGTGACCCTGCGCATCGCCTCCGAGAGGCTCGGCAGGCGCACGGCCTCCGGAATCTGAGCTTCGAGCGAGGCGATGGCAGCGCGCTCCGCCTTGGCCTGCTTCTCGAGGCGCTCCAGCTCGGCGGACACCGCGTCGGCCCCGACGCCCTTGGCGATGAAGCGCACCAGGTTGGCCATCTCCGCCTCGATGGTCTCGAGGCGGGCCTTCCGGTCCCGTACCTGGGCAGTGTTCCCCTTCGCCCGGCGAGCCCGCTCCGCGACGAGGCGCTTGCGAACGAGCTGCACGACCTCAGGGCAGCGCAGGCAGTCCGCAATGGCGGAGAGCACCCGCTCACGGACCAGGCTCTCGCGGATCGAGAGCTTCACGTCGCAGGTGCCGCGCTTCGCTCGAGCGTCGCACCGGTAGTAGCGGCGACCCTTCGAGCCACCGTGGACGGTGAGCACAGAGCCGCAGGCGCCACAGAAGAGCAGCCCCGACAGCAGGTACTGGCTCGGTCGGCCGCGGCGATCACCTGGCTTGGCGCCGTACGCGTGTCGCTTCGACGCAGTGCGCGAGCGCCTGCCGCCCTACCGTTCGATCGCCACGCAGATGCCCTCGGCGCACCGCTGGCCGCCGGCGCAGTCGCGGTCGGCTTCGCAGCGCGGGACCGCGTCGCAGGTGAAGGTGTTGAAGTCGCAGAGCTCGCCGCCGCGGCAGTGTTCGTGGGCGACGCACTCGACGCAGAGGCCATCGCCGACGTGGCAGTTGCCGACCTCACACGGGTCGTCGGCGCTGCACGCTTCGCGGCAGAACAGGTCGTGGCAGACCTCGCCGCCGGGGCACTCTTCGTCGACGGTGCAAGGGGTGTCGGTGGCGGGGTCGCCGCCGCAGCCCACGACCACGTGCAGCGCGAGCACCAGAGCGATTCGTGCGAGGGTCATCGGATCACCCCGTAGGAGAGGCGGCCTTCGTCGGCGAAGGCGACGTGAATACCGCCGGTGTCGTCGACAGCGATGTCTGCACCGTCGGATCCGCTGGAGTTGGCGAGCAGCATCGCGCTCCAGGCTCCACTCGGCGAACGAGACACATAGTAGAGGGCCTCGTCGGCGATCACGCCGTGGATACGACCCCGTCCATCCGTGACCAGATTCACGTGCTTCACGGTTCCTACCGTCGGGATGGGCTCGACGCTCCATCCTGCGCCGTTGCGTACGTGCGCCTGGGCCGTGGTTTCAGACGGGAAGATCGCCACGTAGGTCGAACCGGACGCGGCGATAGCGGCCTTTCGGCCTCGCCAGAATCCGCACCCGCCGAGCGAGTGGCCGGCGTAGTCTGCGGGTGTCCACCAGGAGACGTAGCAACTCGCCGTGAGGAACCCGAATCTGTCGTAGGCGAAGATCGGAACCCCCGACCCGTCCACCGCCATCCCAACATCAGCGCCGCCGGAACTGACGTCCTCCACGGTCCACATGTTGACTCCCGTCCGAACCGCATGGCGTACGGGGTCGGATCGGGTAGCCGCGAGGTGCAGAACATCGGCAGCATCGATAGCCAAGCTCGGATAGATGGTGCTCTCGACTCCGCGGGGTGCTTCGTGGCGCCAAGTGGTTCCGTCTCGCCAGGAGACCCAGACCTCCCGGTCGGAGCCGCGCGTATGGCCCAGCCATGGCCTTCCTCGCGAGTCGAGGACCATGTCGGGGCTCGAGGTGGACGTCGCGGTGGGTACGGCCTCCGTGTCCCAGCCACCGCTCGTCTTCTCGGCGAGCCGCAGTTGACCGTCGATTGTGTTGTACCCGACGAACACTCGCCCTGCCCGCGCGCCGATCGTGGGAAAGGTGCTGAGCTGCATCGAGTGGTCCACCGGTTCAGAGACGAACGCCGGTGCGCCGCAGGAACTAAGGCAGTCCAGCCGACAGTTCGCGCACGTCTCTCCACCAGCGCACACGCCGTCGCCGCAGCCGGTGGGTGGCGGATTGTCGATCTCGCAGCAGCCGGTCGCGCACGTCTCAAAGCCCGCGTCACAGGCTGTCACGCATGCGCCGCTCACGCAGTCGGTGCTGCCGTTCGCCGGCGCCTCGCATCGCACGCAGCTCGCACCACACGCGAGCGGGCCTTCCGGCACACAGGTTCCGTCGCACCACGCCCACCCCGCCATGCACTCCGACGGCCCCGCGTCTGGCCGGTCCTCGCCGAGGTCGCCGTCACCGTCCGGAATCCCACCATCGACCGGCTCGAAGACGAAGCCATCGTCCGTCCCTCCGTCAGGACGCGGTCCGATGGACATGCAGCGATTCGTCGTCGAATCGCAGACCTCGCCACCACCGCATTCGCTGTCCGAGCCACAGGGTTCGACGCACACCCCCGCGACCTCGTCGCAGACTCCGTGACCGTCGCACGTCCCATCCGAGCCGCAGACCGCACGGCACCGCTCGGCAAGACAGATCTCGCCGCCCCCGCAGTCGAGGTCCACCGCGCACTCCCCCTCGAGCTCGCCTCCGCCGCAACCGGCCAACACGAACGCGAGCGTCATCGCCCGTCCAACTCGTCGCTTCATGACTTCCTCCCACATGGCCGTACGTCATGAATGAAAACCGGCCGGTCAGCCTTTATTGGTGTGAGTCAACTCTCGACGATCGCGATTCCGTCAATGATTGTCAGAGTCGATCAGCCTAGAAAGTCCGGCCGAGAGCTCGCGCGCGGTCACCCCAGACGGAGTCGTCGGCTACCTGAAGGGCTCCCTCAGCCGTCACTACGGCGGCGAGGGACCGGGGGGGTGCGGCTCCCCAGCGCTCACGCGCCAGCCTCTCCATCACCCCACCGGTAGCCATGAGCGCCGACCGCCAAGCACCCGGGAGTCGCGGGACGTCGTTTCGCTGGAGGCAGTCCCGTATCCGGTCGGGTACCGAGCGCACTTCCTCGATGGTCGGGTTTGCGTCGCCAAGGGCGCCTCGGAGTGCCACGACGGAACGGGCCAGCGGGTCCTCAGCACCGAACCACACACCGACCGGCCGGTTCGAATCGAAGAGCACCGGGGTGCCGTCGAAGAGGCGCCCGAGCAGCAGCGGCGGCTCGACCTCCAGCGCACCGACCGCCCAACCAGCGAGTGGCTCCGGCGAGCACTCCCCGAACCGCGTCAGCGTCGGTCCGCGGCCGGCAGGTGCCTCGCCGGCAAATCCGAGCAGACCCGGGTCGTCGTCGGCGACATCCACCGACGACAACGCCCGGCCGATCCCCCACCGAACGAGCGTTCGATCGGCCGGATGCTCGTACCGGCGGATGGGATCTCGCTCAGTCTGGTCCAGCAGCGCCCCCCACAGCACGAGATGGCCTGCCTGCGACGGCATCGCCTGAAGCGTCTCCCGAGCGTCGGCGGCGGGGAGATCGAGGTCTCGCGCCGGAGGCCAATCGCGAAAGAGCTGCGCGACAGCCAGCAGCCGCTCGACGGGACCGGAGACCGCCGACACCCCGCCCCGGTGTCGCTCGACCAGGTCCGGCGGCAGAGTCTCGAAGGCGAGTCGCGGCCCGATGCCCGTGGACCATCGCTTCAGCCAGCGAGCGGCGACCTCCGGCGTGAGCCAGATCCGGTCCTCCACGGTCAACCTCGCCAGCGCGTCGCCGAGGATGGGCCTGGGCCACTGGTCCACGGCCCCCAGGGACTCGCCCCAATGACGAAGCGCGCGCCACGGGAACGCCGCCTGCCGCTGCGCCACGATGGCCTCGAGCAAGCGAAGGCGCGCTTCGGATTCGGACTCGAAGACGCGCACTCCGGTGGCCGTCGGCGTGCGCAGCTTTCGGCGCAAGATCGCGAGCAGCTCTCGAGTCAGCACCGAGGGCTCGAAGCGAGCGCCACGGACGTCTCGGGCGTGGAGCTCCAGTCGTTCGAACACCACGACCGCCGGACCGAGCTCGGCGGCGAGCGTGTCGAAGGCAGTCTCTACCGCGCTCTTCAGTCGGGCTGCATCGGTGGGTGGGTCCGCGCTTCGGGCCCGGAGGCGCCACCGATGGACGTGAGCCACCTCCCTATCCTAGCCGTTGCGCTCGAGCTTCTGCACCCACTCCGGCTTCGGTGGTGGCTCCAAGTGAAAGTCCTCGTCGATGCGGATCTCTTCTCCGCCGCTGTCGAAGGTCCAGCACTCGAGCTCTCGCAGCCACAGGTCCGGGAGATGTGCGCGGGCCGCACGTTCTTCGAGAAAGACATAGCGAACGGCGTCGATCTTCCCAGCATCGGAAAGACCATACTCGCGCGCGTGGCATGCGTAGAGCATCTCCTCGTGCGTGACATCCCGGCCCTGGACGACGATGCGCAATGTACGGTCGGCGTGTACGTACATTGCGCGCGAGTTGGCCAGCGCCTTCTGGGCCTGTCCCTTAGCCAGTGACGAGTGCGGAATGTGACCGCGCGCCCTTGACGAGCGGCCCATCAGCCACCGATGACCAGGTCGCGCTTGAATCCACGCCTCCTCGGGCGAAGTCTCGATGTCGTGAAACTGAATGAGGGTGGTGTCGTTGTCGCCTCGTAGGACTCGCCACGGACCGTGGTCCAACCAGCGGCGAGACACCAGCGCGCGGTGCCCCTCACCCTGGAAGAACGCGGCGAAACCGAGTGGGGCGCCAAGGGCCCCTGGAGGCTCGAAATCCGGGAGCGTCTCCCATTCGTCTCGAAAGATTTCACATGCGCCACAGCCGAATCGCAGTCGCAGCAGATCAGAAAGCAAATCTTCCGCCGATTCCATGCTGCGATTCGGTTCCGTCACACTCACCGATTCCGGGGAGATGAAGAGCCATGCACCATCCCCGAATGACGCATCGACGTGCGCGGCGAGAGTCATCCACTCCTCTGGAACGGTCTTCCCTCGAAGCGTGTCCCCGCCACGTGCATGGACCCGGTCGGGTCGGCCGCTGGGCACGTAGCCGAGCTCCCTGAGACCTACGACCATTGCCTTGGTTGACGCAACTCTGAGGAAGCCGATGCTATCCAGGACTCTTGGTTGCATCTGTAGTCAAACCTCCCGGGCGCCCAGTGCGCCTGCGTCGAGCCATTGCTGGAGTGAATCGTGCCCCCTCAGGTGCCTGGCGCTCGCGCGAGTGAGCAACCATGTGCGCCCGTCAGGGCTTGTTACCTGGATCTCCAATCGGCCTCGGTACTCGGCCTTCTCCAAGAGGCCAGGTAGATCTCCGAATCGATTCGATCCGGCCAGCGGGTCCAGCAAGATGAGCCGATGTCGTCCCAGCGTCGCGGTGCCCCCAGTCGGTAGCGATAGATCCAGCTCCTCGGCGACGGCCTCCATCATGGCGTCGAGCTGCTCCAGGTCGCTGGGGGTGGGCGCATTGGCTCCGGACTTTACCTCGAAGGTGTTACCGGTGGCAGGGTCGACGAAGTGCGCTGGTCGCCGATGTCGATACCCACCTGCGATGCCACGTCCGGTCTCAAGTTGAACTCTGTGCGGTAGAAAAGTTCGGCGAGCTAGCCCTGGTCCGACGAGTTCAGAGGGCTGACGATGTCGAGGAGCCGTTGTAGTCGTTCGGCCCGATTCGAGCCGGCCTGCACATGCGCGAGCAGTTGCGGCTCGTAGTACTGCTTCAGCGCGTGGCGGATGTCGCTGAGCTGCATCCTCGAGAGAGGTGACCTGCGCATTGGCCTGGGCTCGCACCTCGGTCAATCGGCGGACGAGCTGAGAGCGTCGAGCCGAAAGCTCAGAGCCCCTCTTCTGTGAGGCGAGCCGCGAGGCGCCGCGTCCACTCGGGCGGCTCGTGCGGCGGCGGCTCGTAACCGTCGGTGAGCAGCGTCTGGTGCCCGTCGATGAAGGTGACGACCTCGAGGCCGCGGAGCCAGAGGTCGTAGAGGTGAGCTTCGGCCTCCTTTGGGTCGGCGAAGGAGTAGGTGGCCCGTTCGATGGGCTGGTCGGGTCCGAGAGCCTGGCGCATCTGGACTTCGCGCACCCGCGCCATTTCCAGCAGCGGGACCTCGCGGCCGTGGACCGCGACGTCCAGTCGCCTCGTCTCCGGCACGTAGGTCGTACCTTCTGGCAGGTCCACGTAGACGTGTTCGTCGACCAGGCCACCGGAGAATCCGAACATCCGTTCGTGGCCTTCGCGCGACTGCTCGCCCTTCGTCTCGACATCCACATCGAGCTCGTGGAAGTAGACCACGGCCAAGTCGCCGTACTCCCGGAGCAGCCACGGACCGCGCTCGAGGTACTGGCGGGAGAGAATGCCTCGCTCGCGCTCCTCTCCCTTCAGGAACAGGCCCCAGCCAACGGGCTTTGGTGCCTTGACGGTCGCGTATCCTTCCATATCGAAGGCACATCCCCAGAAGTCAGGAAACCGTGTGAGTGAGCGGACAACATCCGCCAAGCGTCGCTTATGAATGCCGAGTTCGGGCCTGGTTCCAAACCAGCCGATCGATTGGGGCATCCGATCATCGTCGGAAAAGCTCAGAACGATGTTCTTATGGGCCCACCGGCAGCGAACCGCATGCTCCGCTCGTTTCGCCTGTGCGGCCCATGCCTCCGTCGGAGCCACGGAAACACGGTCGACCGACACCGTGTCTGGTGGTTCCGCCGGAATGAAATCGGACCCAAGAACCAAATCGACCAGGGTCTTGAACGGAACTCCGCCGAATCTTCCATACGTCGGCACCTCGAGCACCTTCATTGGCTCCCGAGGAACCGCAAGAGTGAATCTTCGTTGTCGATGATGGTCGCAACCCCTTGGTTGTCGAACACACGAAAGACGACTTCCGCTTCGAACATCTCCATGACGAACTCCTCGTTCGCGCGCAGCGCCTCCGGTCTCGTGAACGTGATCATGACTTCCTCCACATGAATACCTGTCAACGCCGTACCATCCGGCAGTGACGCTGACACCGGGATCGGACGACCGCCCCGTCGGCGTCGCAACCCAGCGAAGTCGCGGATTTGCGCCATCGCGTGGTCCGTCAGCGCGCCGGTGTAGTTCTTGTCGTCCAGGAGCCGAACTCGGGCGACACCTGTCTCCGCATCGCGCCCGAGGACCTGAAGGTGATCGGGGACGCGGTCACTGCCGATGGGCCAGCCCGCGCTGTGCAGAGCCTGCTGGTCGAGCCTCACGTGGGACACGACCGGGTGCCCTTCACTCGCGAGGTGGACGCGCCTGTTGAAGGCCTCGAACAGATTCCCGCGGTCCGAGGGACCGAGGTCTTCGGTGAGCTCCAGGAAGCGACGATGCAAGGCCGCGCGGATGGCTTCGGGCGATTCGCCAGCGACGCCCATCGCCTCGAGCAACGTGCGTCGTTGGGCAGCCTGCTCGGGTCTGGGGAATCCAGCGAGGTGGTCGAGGAGCTGCCCCCGAAACTCGGCCTTCACCCGATGGCGGACGTAGTCCAGGGTGCGGCCATCGAGCTCTGGGAACGTCCGAAGCGCTCGACGCCAGGCTGCCTCATCCGCGATGTCGAGCCGTTGCAGCAGCGCTTCGTACGTCTGAAACTCCGGCGATTCTCGAAGGACTCGAAGCGCGGCCTCCGGCGTGGTGCCGACTGGAAAACGAGGAGACCGGCGACCTGGGTCGAGGGAGGTCCAGTGGCCGTCCTGCAATACCAGCCCGTCCTCGTAGCGCTGGACGAACGCCTCTCGGGCCGCGGCCGTGTCCGGCTGGCCCCCGCGCTGGACCGCGTCCTCGAAGGCCGCGATGCCGCGTGCGCGACGGGCGCCTCGGATCGCTTCGTCACCGCCGCCTCGGGCTAGCGCCTCGTGCTCGGCGCGCCGGTTGAGAGCCGCGATGTCTTCGTCGATCAGGTCATGCAGCTCTTCGTGCTGGCGACCGAGGCGCTCCAGTCGCTCGCGCACCTGCCCCGCCCACTGGCGGTCGAGTGCTCGTCGAGTCGCCGTCGGCTGGTCCGCGAGCCGGCGATGATGGGCCAAGGCGTCGTCGGCCAAGCTATGCAAGGCGCGCCGGAGCGCCGAGTCGTCGGGCAAGAAGCGGGCGAGGAGTCGCAGTCGGTCGTGGAGGGAGCCGCAGTCGCTGCACAACGCCAGGAGATCGCCGATGAAGTGCAGTGCGTGGCCGCGCCCCAGGTCCACATCGAGGGAGAAGCGGGCAGCCCTCCGGGCACCTTCACGAGTCAGACCGGCGAGGTCGAGATCGGCCTCCCCGCCGCCGCCTCCTCCGGGTCTTCGGGCCTCGGGTTCGCGGCCCGTCATGCGCCCGTCATCGACGGTTCGCGCGGCCCGTGGCCCCTCGTCGGCGGCGCGTGCCGCCGATGCCCCCTCCGCTCGCCGGGCGGCGGCCTCAACGCCCTCGCGAGCGATGGTCAAATCGGGGCGCGCGGCTCGAGCATCCGGACCGGTCGGTTGGCTTGCGGGAGCGTCGGGCGTTTCGGGTGCGCTTCGGGACGCTGGGGCCTCGGCGTCGCTCGCCGCGCGGCTGGCCGCCGCCCAACCGGCCTCGACCTCTTCGAGCTCCGCGACCGCTCGTTCGGTGTCCAGCGAGCGCTGGGTGCGGGGAAGGTCGAGCGAGCGCGCCTGGCCTGGGTCGAG
Source organism: uncultured Sandaracinus sp. (assembly GCA_964462035.1). Taxonomy (GTDB): domain Bacteria; phylum Myxococcota_A; class Polyangia; order Polyangiales; family Houyiibacteriaceae; genus UBA1660. The sequence goes on along the minus strand of CAYXAP010000076.1, from coordinate 13,978 downwards.
GGCGCCCACATGCACCTCCATCGCCCGCGCGGCGCGCTCCATCCGGCGGAGCAGCCGAGTTCGGCGCGCATCGAGCCTCGGGTGGTTCCGGCGAAAGGTCGCCGAGGCATCACGCATCCTGCGGCTCAGGCCCGAGAGCCGACTCAACCCGCGCACGGCCTGGACCCCGAGGACACCGAGCAAGAACATGTCGAGCGTGTCGGCGAGATCTCGTCCGTCCTCGCCGAACGACTGAATGAGCTCCGCTCGGTGGTCGCGCAGGAACGTGGAGACGAACCCGAGCGTCTCGATGACGGGACCCAACCGATGGGCCATTCGGGCGAGGAAGCTCGCGGACTGCAGCGATGCGGTCGCCCCCGTACCGATGCCCAGGGTCAGGGCCGTCAACGCGACCTCGACCACGTTCTCGGGGTGCTCGAGTCGCTGCTCGTGGTGGAGCCAAACCGCAATGGTCTCCCGCGAGTGGGCCGGCCAGCTAACGGTGGGCCAAATCAGGAGTGAGCTCCGCGAGTACTCCGTCCTCGTCGAGGTAGAAGACGCGAGCTCCGACATCGAGCAAGGGGCGACGCTCCGAGCGGGCCTGTTGCTCGTAGGTGAACATGACGCGAACCTCGCGAAGGGGGGAGCCGTCGGGGAGCGCTTCGCGCACGTGGATCCAATCTCGTAGGCCGTCGATCTCCCAGCCCGCGATGTGCTCGCCTTCGCCCAGCACGCAGCTGAAGTCGGCTCGGGCGTCCGCGTCGAAGTACGCCACCGGGCGGAGCCGGCTCTCACCTTGAGCGAGGTAAACTTCACGCTCATCCTCGCTTAGTAGGGACACGCGGTAGTAGCGGGCCGCGCCGGGCTTGGCGAGGCGAGCCATCGCGCGGTGGCCGTCCTGGACGGCGTCGAGGAAGTCCGCGGGATGCACGGCGTCGATGGCCCGCGTCGCGAGGCGGTGCTCCCCGATGCGCTCCACCGCGTCCCAGCACGACCAGAAGGCCTCGACATCGTGGTAGTGCTCCGCGACTTCCGCGTCCGTCGCAGCGATGGCGTGGGTGTTGGTATCCGCAATCGAGAGCTGCGGCAGAATATCGCTGTCCCCTGAGCCCCGCTCGATCCAGGCGGACGTGACCAGACCGGCGGACATCAGCGATCGCAGCACCCGCACTGAGACGTCGATCGCAGCGGCAGTCTCCACGTCGAGGTCCATGAGGACGAACTGCAGCTGCCTCTGAGGTAGGCCGATGGCCATGGAGCTGAACTCGCCGAGCCTGACTCGCATGGCGGGAGGGTTGTCGGCAGCCAGGAGCTGGAGGAGCTCGGGCTGCGTATGGGTCCGCCGGCTCGAGATGTCGAGGATGGTAGTCACCCCGGGGGGCGATTCCAGCGAGCTCAGAGCGTCGATGCACCTGAGGTATAGTGCCTCATCGACGCGACTCGTCCGGGCGAACAAGCGAATCGAACTGGGGTTTGGGGGGCCTACAGCCATGTCAGGGCACCTTCCGCATTCAGGAAAGCAAACAGGAATCGCTCACTACTGTGCGCAGGCATGTCGCCAGTGCGAGCGATCCGCTCCTGAGCATCCAACGCCGCGTCCTCCGCGCGTCTCGCTGCCGCCACCGCCGCCTCCGCTTCTCCGCGCCCCGTGAAGATGTACAAGACTCCCGCCACTTCCGGGTCCTCCGCCAACGTCTCGGCATAGCGTCTCGCTTGGTCCAGGTCGAAGGCTCGCTCCCCAGCCTTGTAGTCCACCAGGTATCGACCTGGGTCGACTCGTCGCCGGCGGCCTCCTGCCTGTGCGGTCAGCCTCACGACGTCGTCCGCCCTGCGTGCCCCACCCGCGCTCCGCGCACCGGTGTCGAGGGGCAGCCCTTCGATGCCCACGAACCGCCGTCCGGCTTCCTCGGAGCGGATTCGCGTGCGGAAGTACGCTTCGTTGAGCTGCCCGAGCGAGCCGACGTCGCCCTCCGGGACGCTCTCCAACATCCGTCGCAGCTCCGCGGCCTCGGCCGCCGGGCTTCCTGCACGTGCGATTACCGCCAGTTGCTCCTCGCGGATGGCGTGGCGTAGGCGGTCGTAGCCTCTCTCCGTTTCCACCAGCAGCCCGGTGGCATCTCCCTCCGTGCTCGTTCTCAGAACGGCTCGGACCTCGTCGAGAAGAGTGGAGAAGCCGGTACTACTCGAGCGCGTGGCGGATGTCGCTGAGCGGAACCGGCGCGTCCGCCGTGGCCACCCGAACGTCTGGCCCGTAGGGAGCCTGAAACGCCCGAAGGACGTCCTCGGGGTCGCGGATGTTTCCTGCGATCTCCAAGGCCTCCATGGACTGCGAGAAACTGGATTGGACCAGCTGGTCGCCGTCGTGGAAGCCGTTAACGAACTTGTCGAGGGCTTCCTCCAACGAGGTGACCCGCACGTCTGCTTGGGGTCGAACCTCCGGGAACCGGAAGGTCGATGATGTGGGGTCCCATACCAGACGAGGAAGGCCCGCACATTCATCTCTCAGTCACTTGTGAATTGGCCTACCGTGAGTCGCCACCTTCAGAGCCCTTCCTCCGCCAGGCGCGCGGCGAGGCGATGGGTCCACTCTGGCGGCTCGTGCGGCGGCGGCTCGTAGCCGTCGGTGAGCACCGTCTGGTAGCCGTCGATGAAGGTGACCACCTCGAGGCCGCGGAGCCACAAGTCGTAGAGGTGGGCCTCGGCTTCCTTGGGGTCGGCGAAGGAGTAGGTCACGCGCTCGATCGGCTGCTCGGGCCCAAGCGCTTGGCGCATCCAGATTCGGCGCACAGCGGCCATCTCCATCACGGGCACCTCGCGACCGTAGACCGAGATGTCCAGGCGACGCGTCGATGGGACGTAGGTGGCGCCCTCAGGTGGCCTCGCAAGGGTGGTGTCGTTGACTAACCCACCCCGGAAACCGAACATCCTCTCGTGGCCCTCGCGACACTGCTCGCGTTTCGTGTCGACATCGACGTCGAGTTCGTGGAAGTACACGACCGCGAGGTCGCCGTACTCGCGCAGAAGCCATGGGCCGCGCTCGAGGTATTGGCGGGAGACGATGTTGCGTTCGCGCTCCGTGCCCTTGAGGAACAGGCCCCAGCCCACGGGCTTTGGCGACTTGATGAGGGAGGGGCTCGAGGGGTCCAGAACGAAGCCCCAGAAGTCCGGCATTTCCCGCCTAAGGCTGTCGACGAACGAAGTCAGCGGCAGCATGCGAGGAGGCCGCTCCTCGTCTTCATCGAGGATGTTGAGCCATCTCTTCGCATCTTGGTCCAGGACTAAGTTGGACTCCTGCCAAATGACGTAGAGCCTGGATTCCCCGTCCACTTGCCATTGGGACGGGTCTTCCAGCCAGGACGGCTGCACTGCTCGGGAGTCGAGGCGCACCTCATCCGGGGGCGCTGCAGGTAGAAGGCCGCTCGCAAGAAGCGATTCGACCAACGGCCATGTGCTGCCTGCACACCCGAGGTTGAGGGTGGTCCTAGTCTGGAGCGGGAGAACTTCTGGCGTGGTCACAGCGTCGCCAACATCCGGTCCAGATCACGCTGAGTTCGGATGGGTTGGAGTCGCCCATTCGAATCGTGCACCCGGAATGTTACGTCGCGCCGGAGCATCTCGCGCACGAACGAAGAGTTCTCCCGAATCCCAAGCACCTCAGGTCGTGTAAAAGTGATCACGACTTCCTCCACATGAATACCTGTCAACGCCGTACCATCCGGTAGTGACACCGAGACGGGGATGGGTTCCTGCAATCTAGCCGCTCGTATCTCTGCAAAGTCTCGGATCTGGGACATCGCGTGATCCGTTAGCGCGCCAGTGTAGTTCTTGTCGTCCAGGAGCCGAACTCGAGCGACCCCGGCGTCCGGCTCGACCCCAAGAACCTGGAGGTGGTCGGGAACTCTGTCGCTTCCAACTGGGACCCCGAGCTCTCGCAGAGCCTGTTGGTCGAGCCTCACATGGGACACGACCGGATGCCCTTCGCTCGCCAAGTGGACGCGGCGGTTGAACGCCTCGAACAGATTCCCCCGGTCCGAGGGACCGAGGTCGTCCGTGAGGTCGAGGAAGCGACGATGCAAGGCCGCGCGGATGGCTTCGGGCGGTTCGCCAGCGATGCCCATCGCCTCGAGCAACGTACGTCGTTGGGTCGCCTGAGCGGGTCTCGGGAACCCAGCGAGGTGGTCGAGGAGCTGCCCCCGGAACTCCGCCTTCACCCGGTGGCGAACGTAGTCCAGGGTCCGGCCGTCGAGCTCCGGGAACGTCCGAAGCGCTCGAAGCCATGCTGCTTCGTCAGCGATGTCGAGCCGGCGGAGCAGCGCAGCGTACTCTTGAAACTCCGGCGATTCCCGGAGCACACGAAGCGCGGCCTCCGGCGTGGTGCCGACCGGAAAGCGAGGGGACCGGCGACCTGGGTCGAGGGAGGTCCAGTGGCCGTCCTGGAGCACCAGCCCCTCCTCGTAGCGCTGGACGAACGCCGCTCGGGCCTCGGCCGTGTCTGGCTGCCCCCCACGCCGGACCGCGTCCTCGAACGCCGCGATGCCGCGCACGCGACGAGCGCCCCGAATCTCTTCGTCGCCGCCGCCCCGGGCCAATGCCTCGTGCTCGGCGCGCCGGTTGAGCGCCGCGATGTCTTCGTCGACCAGGTCATGCAGCTCGTCATGCCGGCGGCCGAGGCGCTCCAAGCGCTGACGGACCTGCTCTGCCCACTGGCGGTCGAGCGCTCGGCGAGCCGCCGCCGGCTGGTCCGCGAGCCGGCGATGGTGGGCCAAGGCGTCGTCAGCCAAGCGGTGCAGCGCGCGCCGAAGCGCCGAGTCGTCGGGCAGGAAGCGAGCGAGGAGTCGAAGGCGGTCGTGCAGGGACCCGCAGTCGCTGCACAGAGCCAAGACATCGCCGATGAAGTGCAGCGCGTGGCCTCGCCCCAGGTCCACGTCGAGGGAGAAGCGGGCGGCCCGTCGAGCACCTTCGCGGGTCAGACCGGCGAGGTCGAGCTCGGTCTCTCCGCCGCTTGGTCTGGGTGTTTCGGCATCGGCCGCGCGACTGGTCGTGCGTCCGTCATCGACCGCGTCGGCAGATCGTGCGACATCGTCCACCGGGCCGGCCTGGTCGGCAGCGCGTACCGCCGATGCCCCCTCCGCTCGCCGCGCAGCGGCTTCTACCCCCTCCCGAGCGATGGTCAGATCGCGGCGCGCAGCTCGGGCATCCGTCGATTGGCCCCCGGCGGCATCGGGCCGTTCGGCCGCCGCTCGGGGCGCCGGGGGGTCCACATCGCCCGCCGCGCGACGGGCGGCTGCCCAACCAGCCTCGACCTCCTCGAGCTCCGCCAGCGCTCGCTCCGTGTCCAGCGAACGCTGGGTCCGCGGCAGGTCGAGCGAGCGTGCTTGGCCCGGGTCCAGCGCGCCCACGTGCACTTCCATCGCGCGCGCGGCGCGCTCCATCCGGCGAAGCAGCCGAGTCCGGCGCGCGTCGAGCCGTGGGTGGTTACGACGGAACGTCGCCGAGGCATCGCGCATCCGGCGGCTCAGGCCCGAGAGCCGGCTCAACCCACGGATGGCCTGGACGCCGAGCACTCCGAGCAAGAACAGGTCGAGCGTGTCGGCGAGGTCCCGCCCATCCTCGCCGAACGACTGAATGAGCTCCGCCCGGTGGTCGCGGAGGAACGTGGAGACGAAACCGAGCGCCTCGATCACCGGACCCACCCGGTGGGCCATTCGGGCGAGGAAGCTCGCCGACTGCAGCGACGCGGTCGCCCCCGTGCCGATGCCCAGGGTCAGGGCCGTCAACGCGACCTCGACCACGTTCTCCGCGACCCGCCGTCGGCCCTGCGCGTCGAGGTCGAGCAGGAAGAGCGCGGGATGATGCTCCAGCCGCTGCTCGTGGTGGAGCCACACCGCGATGGTCTCCCGCGAGTCGATCAACAGCCCGCGGCCGTTGAACACGTCCACCGGCAGACGCTGCGCGAGTCGAGCGTAGCGGGGGTTTCCACGGACACGCACGGGCATGGTCACCCGGACGAACTCACCCTCCATCGATGCGTGGACGTGCGCACCGATGTGGGGTGCGAAGAGCCCCTGGGGCTCGAAAGGGAAGACGAACGCTGGCTGCCCCCGTCGCCGCCGCGCCCGGAACTCCGATTCGCGCTCTTCCTCGTCGCGGTCCGAGAGGTGCAGCATGATCAGCTGTGACGCTGCCTGCTCCTCCGCGGTCACGTTGCCGTTGACCAGCGCGGTGAAGAACCGCCGCAGGAGCTGCCGGCCTGCGGAGACGGCGCCGATCTCTGCGAACCGACTCTCGTCGAGGCTCTCGACGATGTCTCGGGCGACGTCGTCGTTCTCGGTGACCCCCAGCGCTTCAAACAGCCGCAGCGCACCCTCGAAATCCTCTCGCCCGATCGCCGCGAGGATCGGCCTGGACTCGACCTCGCTCGCCTGCGAGCCGAAGCCGTGGGCTCCCTCGAGGCCACGCTCACGCAGGTGCGCGAAGACCGCGCCGCCCAGCAGCGCTCGATGGTAGGCCGCTGGATCCTCGCGCCGCAGCTGCAGGTAGGCGATGTCGATGTCCTCGACCGAGAGGCCCATGTTCGTCAGCCGCTCGACCAAACCGACGGCCACCACGCTCGGCGCTCTGGGGATGTGCCGGGTGGCCCTCCGGACCACGTCGATCGCCTCTCGGAGCTCCTCTCGTGCTCGAGCGTCCTCGACGAGCGCACGATGCTCGTCGGCGGTCTCGTGGATGGCCTCGAGCTCGCGCATCGAGAGCCAACGGTTCGCGAGCCACTCCTGATCGGTTCGGATTCCCTCGAGGTCGAGGGCTCGTTCGCGGTCGTCGATGACTCGAGGCGCCACGACCGCCAGGAGGCTCGTGATCGTGCTCAAGAGCCGCTGTCCGCGGTCGATCCAGGTGAGCGCGTCGACCGGGTCCCATCCGAAGACTGCCATCCGGTGAAGCGGGGGGACCACCTCTGCCCAGGCGGACCGCATCGCGAGACGCCTCTCGTCGAGCGGAGACACGCCGGCCCGGTTCGCGAGCTCACGAACGCTCGTGGCAAGACGACGGAGCTCGCTGTCGTTGTTCGAGAGTGTCTCGCGCGACGCCTGATCGATCCCCTCGAGGTAGGCCGCTCCCCGCATCTGAAAGAGGGCGTGGGGACCGGCAGGATCACCGGACGGGGTGCGCGAGACACGATCCTCCAACTCCTGGAGTCGGCGGAGCCGGTCCGCTTCGGCCGCCTGGGCGCGCCGTTGCTCCTGCCGCGCTTCCCATGCGCGTCGCTCTCGACGATCATGCTCTTCCATTCGCGCCGCAATGCGGACGCGGCCGAGGGCAGCGACGATGGATTCGACGAGCGGGACGTGCACCCCCTGCAGATACCCGTAGCGGTCGCCGTCGCGTTGGATGAGCTCTCGGTTGACGACGTCCAGGCAGTTTCGTAGCGCGCGAAGCCATCGCGTAATCGAGCCCCAGCTCGTGCCCTGCAGCATCCGTTCGCGAAGCACGCCGGCTTCGTCGAGAGCCGCTCGCCAAGGATGCGGGGGGTAGAGGGGCATTCGTGGCGTGTTCGCGACGATCGCGAAAACGAGGTCATCGATCGCGATCGCATAGCTCCCGAAGCGGTCGTCGATCTCATCGAGGGTCGTGTAGAGGCGGCCGTGGTCGACCTCGAACTCCATCAGCGGGCGGGTGCGCTCCTCTCGCTCCCACCGATGCACGACCGGAGACGGGCCCTGGGCGATGTGGATCAGCTCGTGGGCGAGAAGCTCGCGGCTCTGGTGGGCGAGTGCCCGATGCTCCTGGCTCGCCGGAGCCGAAAGCACCAGGTGCTCCTCATAGGTGAACGCTCGCGCTCCCAACCGTCTCGCGAGCCCGGCGGCTCGAGCGTCGCGGTGGAGGCGGACGTGGCCAAGGTCCATCCCGAGTCGCCGCTCGAAAAACTGCCGCTCCTGCGGCTCGAGCGGCTCCCCGGCTCCGCGAAGCATCGTCAGCTCCTCTTCGGCCACTCCCTCGCGCCCGTACCCCTCGGGCGAGCGGTGAACCGCACACGCGCAGGTATCCTCGCCGCACACGTTGCAATCGGTCGCGCCTCGTGTTGGTCGGACGCTTCGCCCGCGAGCGAGGTGCGGCCCCAGCGTCTCGGCTTCGCGTTCGCGCCAGCCGCGTGCGGCACTGACGGGGACCGACCGGCCAGTGTCCCAGTTGACGCGGCGCCCGGGTCGGTGCTGGCCGTCGTCGGTCGACGACGATCGTTCGGTGGGCGACGGCGCGCGCGGGCCGCTAGGTCGAACCGCTCGGTCAGTCGCTCGGCCCTTCATCCGAAATCCTCGCGCAACCGTCCGACCGACAGAGAGCCACCCGTCTTGCGTAGCTCGTCTTCGATCGCGCCGAGAACCTCGGCACGAGTGGGCTCGCGGCGACCTCGGGCGACGGCCAACCCTCGCGCCACCACGCCGATCGACGCGATCTCGCCACCCGATACCGGCATTCGATCCACCAGCCAGTCGATGAGCGCCTCCTTGACCGCCGGGCCGAGGGAACGTCGCCAATGAGTACGTGCCATCGAACCGCTCGGTCGTGCGAAGTGAAGGATCGTCTCGAAGCGTCGGGCGAACGCTGGATCGATGTTCTCCGGCAGATTCGTGGTCACCACGCAGATTCCATCAAATGACTCGATGGCCTGGAGCAGGTACGCGACCTCCATGTTGGCGTAGCGGTCGCTGCCGCGGTCGACGTCCCCACGCGCTCCGAGGAGCGCGTCGCCTTCGTCGATCAGGAGAACCGCGCCGAGCGCCCGCGCCGTCTCGAACGCGCTTCGCAGGTTCTTCTCCGTTTCGCCGAGCCACTTCGAGGTCACCGCCGAGAGGTCGACGCGGGCCAGCGGCCGTCGCCGAGTCGCCGCGGTCACCTGCGCGGCCAGGGTCTTGCCGGTGCCCGATGGACCCGCGAACAGCCCACGCAAGCCTGGGCGCTCGACCTCGTGATGACCGTGCGCGACCACGAGCTCGAGCCAGCGGTCGAATGCACTGCTCAGCTCGGGCTCGAGGAGAAGGCGACCTCGTTCGACCGAGCGGCGTTCCACGTGCAGTAGCTCCGCGCTGGTTGCGCGCCGCTCCAGCTGCGCCTCGGCCGAAGGTTCGTCCACCTTGCCGACTCGGGCCATCGCAACGGCGTGACCGAGCTCGAGGGGTATTCGCGCTGCGAGCCGTGCCAGGTCCTCATCGGCGAGGTCGGGACGAACCGCGGACCAGACGTGCCGATGCTCGGTTCGCGACTCGGCGCCGAGCTCTACGCGAAAGGCCGCGCGTTCAGGACTCAGAGCGACTCGCTGGCCCACGTTCGCCAGTACCACGACGGGACCGCGAGCGCGGCGCAGGAACTCGCCCGTCGTGGCGCGGACATCGTCGTGTCCGCGCACGTCCCAGACGACCACTTCACGACGAGCATCTGGGATGAGTGGGTTCTCGACGCGCCAGCGAGTTGGGCTCAGCACTTCGCATCGCTTCCACCCCGCGAGGGTCGCGATGTGGCGCAACAGCTCCATGTGCCCCGCTCCCTCGGGGCCACGAAACACGACGGTGACCTCGGCGTCCACGGTCAGCAGCGACACGAGTCGTACTGCCTCGGCCTCGAGTCGAGGCGGGAGGGGCAGAGAGGGCGGCGCCCACGCTCTTCGTGGGTCCGAGAGGAGCTCCATCCAGACTGGGCGAGGGAAGCTCAACGAGCCATCGGTCCAGACACGCCCATCGCGTTTGGAGACCGATAGAAGACCCCGCCGGTCGAGCTGCGCGATGGCTCCGAGGAGCGGAGCCCGGTCACAGAAGACGCCGCCGAACTCGATGAGGTCACTGACTCGTGGGGACTGGCCGACGTCCCCCACCGACACCTGGTCGCGCACCGAATCGTCCAGCAGCGCTGCGAGGAGCACCCCCCCCACCCAGCGTTCTTCCGTCCCAAGACCAAGTCCGTCCGCGATGCTCTCCCATCGAGCGCTCGCGGCTTGGAACGGGTGCCGTGGGTCGGAGCGCAGGTCGGCGATCCGCGGCGGGAGCATCAGCGCGGTCGAGCCAGCCCCGTCAGCCATTGGTCATGTCGTCCATCAGGAGGACGCGCTCGGTGACCCTACGAGTGGTCGCCCCGGGGTCGGTTCGAATCTGAAGTGTGCGTACACAGTAGGACACGCTCAGGCGATACGGTTCGTGGACGGCTTCCCAGATATGGGCGAGCTCTTCGATACTGAGCGGCTCCTTGGTGAGATGGAGCTCGATCCGCGTCTCCTCTTCCGTGAGCCCGACGACGCCCAGCTCTCCGAGCCGGAACGCGCCGCGTTCGTGGAACGCCGCTGTCGAGAGCCCGAGCAGCTCGTGCGTCTCCAGATATCGCTCTCGACCGGAGAAGGGCACGAGCAGATAGTGCAAATCGAGGGTGAGGGGATCGAGGCGGCGGAGCGTCACGTCGCCCTCGGGTGTCGAGACCTCCTCGTATTCGGGTCCCTGGTTCTTGAGGTGCGCACTCTCTGCGACACGATAGAGGTAGAGCAGGACTCGCTGCTGGTTCGCCGTGACCGGCGGTAGCGTGTCCAGCGGCGCTGCCACGATGTCGGTCTCGGAGAGCGCGGGCAAGGCTTCTCGAAGGATGCGCAGGAGTGCGTCGGTGACGTGTCGAACGACGAGAGGCGTGCCCAATGACCGTGACATCTCAGCTCATCTGATAGGGGGAGACGACGAAGGCGAGAATCCGGTGGATGCCCGGCGCCTGCGGCGAAGGTTGCGCCGAGCGGGCTAGGACCGTGGTGCCGGCTCCCGCGGGGCCGAGGGAGTCCGGACCGAGGGCGGCCAGCCAGGTGCCCTGTGCGAGGGGTTGCGAATCGACCTGGACGCCAACTTCGAGGAGCCCCCCTTGGGCCAGCGGGACCAGCCTCGCGTTGCCCGCGGAGTACTCGGCGGCGGCGCTCACTCCGATGGCGACGCCGGACTGGTTGGGCTCGTACGCGCGGACTCGGACGGCGTCTCCCGCGTTCGAGGAGGCGAGCTGCAACGGGACGCCGGCTCCGATGGGGTCGGCGGCCGGGTCGACTTCGAGCGGTAAGCCGACGGCGCCGCTCGCACCTCCAGCGCTCGCACCGAGAGCGAGGATGCGAGGCGCACCGGGGAGCGGTCCGGCGGTGGCTCCGTTCTGTCCCGGAAGGCCGAGCGAGCTGGCGCGCAGGTCGTTACCACGAACACGGCTTTGGAAGGAGACCTCGGGACCTTCGGTTCCCTGGAACGTCGCGATCAAGTCGCCGCCCGAGGTTCGGATTCCGTCGAGGGTCGCTGTCGCGAGCTGACGGCCGAACGGTTGCTGGCTGAGTGCTCCGGACTCGGTGACCTCGAGCGCACCGAGCGGCACGCCGCTGTCCTGGTTCTCGTCACCGAGCGCGGTCAGGGGAAGCAGAGCGAGCTCAGAGCCGTCGCCATAGAACGTCTGGCCGATGACCTGCCGCGGCTCTTGGCGGAAGACCAGCTCGGGCCGGAGGTCGACCCGCACCGGTCCGAGGTGACTACACGGGTCGTTCGGGACGGCCGGTCGCCGGGGCACCAGCCAAGGTCGAAGATAGCTCCCCGGCTGGAGCACTCCGAGCCGGCTCTCGAGGTCGACCAGGTTCAGGCGGATGGGATCGAGGAGCGTCAGCAGGCGACCCGACTTCGCGATGGCGAGCCCCGCCGCGATGCTCAGCTCATCCCCGGACGCGTTGACGTTCAACCGTAGACCACTGAGGACGCCCGGGCTGCGCCCCGCCAACGAGAGTCGCTGGACCGCATCGCGGAAGTAGTCGACGAGCTCGTTCAACCGAGCCGCGGAGAGGCGCTCGCCATCGCGAAAGATGGGGTGTGCGGTCATTCTTCGAGTTCCAGGTACTCGCGGTTCGCAGCGGACCACGTGAGGGCGACGGAGGGCACGAGACGCCGAAGGGGGCGAGCGTCGTCGACGATGGTGTAGACCGGCACATCGGGCAGGTCGCCAGCGCCTCCGTTGATCCCGCTCGGGTCTGACGTCAGGAGAATACGACCCAGGACGACAGCGGGCCGGCTGGAGCAGCAGTTCTCTACCAGCTCTTCGAGCAGATCGTCGACGAGTGCGTCCGTGCGGTTGGCCTCACGCTCGCGCTCCTCCGGGGAGTCACCACCGCCTCCGTCGCCGTCATCGCCAGTCGGGAAGGTCCAATCGAAATCGATGGCATCCAAGCAACCCGTCAGCTCGTACGGGGCGGGCACGCTGCGCACGAGCGAGATGCGGACCCCCTCGAGAGTGCGGGAGAAGTCGCAGCTCGGTGCTGGGTCGCACGCGCCTCCACCGGCCAGCATGGGTGCGGGTCGCGTCGGATGCTCTTCATACTCGGCAACGACGTAGTAGGCGCGGGCCGTCAGCTCCCCGCCCACGTCGCCGCCCGGACAGAACGTGGCTGCGGAGCCGAACCACGCCGCGCACGAACGAGTCTCCGGGGCGATCGGATCCTCGGCGGCAAGAGCGGCGACATCGATTACCCGTGGAGCGCATAGCGCCAACGTTCTCCCTAGCGCATCGATCGACAGGCCCATCCCTATCTCGACCTTCGTGCCCGCCAAGACAGCCGGATTCCGGGAGACGTCCGGCTCGAGGCGTCGAGAGCGGATCCCCGGCGCTGGTCGCAGGCGCATCCCGGCGGCCACTCCCCAGCCGCCCACGAAGCGAGCGAGCAAGGCGTCCTTGGTCCGGACGTAGGTCGTCAGCGCGTTGAGGTCCTCGGCTCCGATGAGCTGCCCTTGGAAGTAGCAGGGGCGGGGGACACAGGCGTCTTGAACGCACCCGAGCCCACCCGGCGAAGGGCAGACACAAGGGTTACAGTTGCAGCGACAGCTCGAGTGGCTCATCCGTTTTCCTCAGCGACGTAGAAGGTGGTCTCGAAGACGCCGCCGGGCGTGCCGTCCCCCGAGGGGACGACAGCCAGGGGACGCGGGTTCCCGTCGAGGGCGAGGCCGCTCGACTCTGCCTGGAGCTCCTCGCCGTCGAGGTTGACCCGGAGTCGGTAGACACCGGCCGGCAGCGAGAAGCTCTGGCCGGGCAATAACTGCACTCGAACGATTCGGTTGCGCCCCTGATCGTCCTCGTCGACCGAGGTGGCGACGCTGAAGTCCGAGGGGGGATTGTCGGCGAGGCTCCAGCGGTCCACGGCGTCGGCACCGAACCGGTCGAGCTCCCAGGACACGCCATTGGGTGCAGCGGCCAGCGCCGCGTCGGTCACCAGCGTGACGGTCGGAGGTCCGTCACCCGGGGGCGGCACGAGCTCGTCTCCTGGAGAGGGCGTCACGTCGACCACACGGGGCGGGACCTCGGCCGCGACGAGGCAACCGCTCAGCACCTCATGCAGCGCCCGAACGGGTGGGACCCCGGGCGCGAGCGGACGAAGCGTGCAGTTGTCGATGTCCAGGATCCGGGTCGGCGCGTCGAACCGGTCCCAGAGCACGCGACCGAGGGGCACGACCGGAGGGTCGTGGGGACCGCAGGGACCGGGCTGCGGCGGCAGCGCGCGCCACGCGCCGAGAAGGTAGTCGCAGAGGGCCGCGTGGCAGCCGAAGTCGTCGCCTTCCCCGAGCCCGGCCGCTCGTTCGCGGAAAGCGGCCAGCGCATCGGCGAAGGGGTCCGGAACGGGCGGGAACGGCTCCGCCGAAAGGACGATGCGCACCCCCTCGTTCGTCCGGGATGGGAAGCAGGTTCCGTCGCCACAGCACGAGGCATCGAGCACGGCCGGCGCCAGATCGGTGCCACGCTCCGCGTACTGGACCCCCACGTAGGTCGTCCCGACGAGCGCGTCGTAGAGGTGGTCCCGAAGGGTCTCACCGGGCTCGAGCTCGGAGTCGTCTCCGGGCGCGATGCCGTCGAGGCGATCGGCGAGCCCTGCGTAGTCGTCGGGCGCGTCGATGAGACCCAGCTCGGCGAGATCGGCAGCGAGCGCGTCCACCTCGTCACCGTCGATGGCCACGCCCCAGCGTTCGGT
>CAYXAP010000075.1:0-36578 GCA_964462035.1 uncultured Sandaracinus sp. | reverse complement strand
CGGACGACCCCGGAGCGGCAAGCCTGGGGGGCCTGTCCGCCGACCCGGCCGTGGGTGCTGCTGCCCTCAGAGCCCGAAGACCACGAAGGGCGAGGCCAAGCATGCTCCGGTTTTTTGACCGCCGACGTAGCGGTGTGCGACGCCCGACGTGGAGGAGATGTCCATGCTGGGAGTCCGAGCACGAGTGACCGATGCCGTCGCGTTCGAGGCGCGCCGAGGCGAGAACAAGCGCGCCATGCGCGTCGTCCGCGCCCGACGCCCCGACCGACTTCGCTGGCGGAGCGCCGTGAGCGTGGTGAACGCCGGAGCCGGACGGCTCCGCGGGCTCGATCGGCTGCGCATCGAAGAGCCGGTGCGCGAGATGGTCCTCGACCTGAGCGACGACGTGCTCCAGCGTGAGGTCGTCCTCGACGCGCGCCGCTACGACGTCGATCTCGACCGCGGCGAGGTGCTGCCCTTCCACTCGATGGGCGACCTGCGCCGCTACGCCTTCCTGGTTGGCGCCGACATTCGCACGATCATGCGCTACGTCGATCTGCCCGAAGACTTCGGCGCGCCGATCGACACCGCCGGCTGCGTTCTGGTGGGCCGAGCGATGGCCAACCACCACCGCCGCCGGGCCCAGCGACTGTGGCTCGAGCTGCCGGACCCCGACGCCCCGCGTCAGCGAATGCGCCACGAGGAGATGATGGCCGACCGGGCCAAGCGCGACGCCGAGACCGCGCGCCGCTGGGACGCCTTCGCGCGCCGCCTGCTCGCCCCCTGAGCTCGCTAGAGCGGCTCGGCCCAGACGCCGAGCACGTTGCCTTCGGTGTCCTCGAAGTGGAAGCGGCGCCCGCCCGGAAAGTCGAAGGGCTCCGTCTCGATGGTGCCTCCCGCGGCGACCACGGCCGCCAGCGTCGCGTCGAGGTCCTGCGAGAAGAGGACGACCAGCGGACCGCCGCGGGTGGGCTCGCCGACGGTGAGGCCGCCCTGCTCGCGCTCCTCGCCCTGGATGCCAGCATAGCTCGGGCCGTAGTCCTTCAGCTGCCAACCGAACGCCTGGGCGTAGAAGCGCTTGGCGCGCTCCAGGTCGCGGACGGTGAGGTCGATGTAGTCGATCGCGTGGTGCCGGTGGCTCATGGAGCCACCGTACCCGGCACCTGTGACGAGATGCGCGCTACTCCGGAGCTTCGATCGCGTAGGGGTAGCTGATCTCGAAGGTCTCGCGCGTGAAGCGCGGGAAGCGAGCGCTCTGCACCACGCTCTCCATGCAGGCCTGGGTGTCGGCGTCGATCTCGCCGCCGTCGTGGCTCTCCATGGTCGCGCTGATCACGTGCCCGGTCTCGCCCTGGATGGCGACGTGGAAGGTCACGTGGCCACCGAAGTTCGGACCGCACCCCGCCACGCCTGCCTTGAGCGGACGCATGGCAGCGATGATCTGGTCGCGAGCCGGGTGCTCGGGCAGCGGCGGGTCCGGAACCTCGCCACCGAGCGCACGGAGCCCCTCTCGGGCCTCCATGTTGTCGTAGTTGATGTTCACGGCAGCCTGGAGCGCCGCGATCGCCTCGGCGTTCTGCCGGTTCTGCACCAGCGCGCGCGCGAGACCGACGAAGTAGGCGTCGTTCTGGGGCGCGAGCTCGGTCGCCTTGCGAAGCGCCATGGCAGCGCCCGCCGGGTTGCGGGCGGCCATCTGCGCGGCACCGAGGGCGGCGAAGGTCGGCGCGTGGGTCGGGTCGGCCTGGACCGCGGCGGTATAGGCCTGCACGGCCGCCGGGTACTGACGGGCACGCATCAGCGAAGCGCCCTGGCGACGAAGGGTCTGCACGTCGGTCGAGGCGGTGACCTGCGGAGTGCGGCCGTTGCCGTTGCGGGCGTTGTTGTTGTTCGGCGGCGGGGGCGGCGGGGGCGGCGGAGCCACGGCGACCTGAGCCGCGGCGGGCTCCCCCCACTCCATCAGCGCGCGAGCAGCGCGCGGGCTCAGCCCGAAGGCCTCCTGCGCGGCGGCCGCACCGCCTCGGGCGTGGAGCGCGCCGGCGATGCAGTGCACCAGACCGGGAGCCGGGCCGACATGCCAGGCGCGAATCTGTGCCTCGCGGTCACTGGTCCCGCCGGGGCAGGCGTCGAGGAGCGCGACCAGCGTCCGGCCGCGGGAGTCGTTGGTCAGCACGCCCGGCACACCGAGCATGGTCTCGCCGACCTTGCTGGCGATCTCGCGAGCGTAGCGCCGGTTGACCCGCGCCTCCCGGAGCTGCTGCTGGAGGGCGTTGCCGTCGTCCGGCGCGAGGTAAGGGAGCGCGACCGGCGTCAGGGTCGCGGCGGCGATGAGGGCATCGCACTCACCGATCGTGACGTTCCAGCGATGAGCGCACATGACGGCGGCGTTGCGGCCGGCCGAGAAGTAGACCTGCAAGGTCGCGAGATCGAGCCCCGAGCGGAGCCGCTGCAGGACCTGCTGGAGGCGCTGCGTGTACTCGGCGCGGTTCGCTCCCGGACCCGCCTGGGCACCGAAGAGAGCACGGTTGGTGGCCTGCCGGAGGTTGTCGTAGCTGTCACCACCCTCACGGGCGTTGTCGGCCATCCGGGCGTCGATCTTCCGGACCAACGCGCGAGCGGCGGCCTGGGGCATCTTGCCCTGGTTCACCAGCCGCTGGACCACGCCGGCGTCTTGGGCCTCGGCCACTGGAGCGGCCACGGGCGAGAGGAAGGAAACGAGCGCGAGGCTCGCGAAAAGCGGCAAGAGAGGGCGATACGTCATCGGCGACTCGATTCGAGGTGCGGGTCCGTGAAGACGAACGGAGAAGCTAAATATTCTCCACCGCTTCGACGGCACCCCGCGAACCGGGTGCCAATAGCACCGGATCGGCGCCCTCGTCCATCGGACGCGTGGGGATCCGCTCGCCGAGCACGTGCCGACGACTATCGGCCGAGGCCGGCGAGGAGGCCGAGCACGCCTTCGACTCGCGCGCCCTGTCCGGGACCCACTGCCGAAGACGGGGCACCGCCGTGGAGACCGACCACGGCGCCCGAAGCGTCGAAGAGCGGTGCGCCATAGGGCGCCGCACCCGGATACTCGAGGACTCCCTCCGCTCCGGTGAGAGTGATCGGCTGGGCCAGCGCGCTCGCTCCGGTGTAACCGTGCACTACCAGCGTCGCCCCGTCGTCGAGGTGAGTGAGCTGGTCCGGGCTGGCCAAGGTCGCCAACGCGGGGGCCTCGCCGCCGATCTCCACGAGCCCCACGTCGATGCCCCCGGTGGCTCCCGCCGCCGGGGTCTCCGGGTGTCGCCACATGCGCACGACGGGGTACGACACGTCGTCGCTCACCACGGTGACCGCCTTGCCAGCCGCCTGCCGCGACTCGACCGCGAGGACGCACTGACCGCTCGTGGCGACGATATCGCGGCGAACGGCGAAGGCCGTACAGAAGACGGCTCCGTCCGCCCCCGTGAGCCGCCAGAGGGATGCCCGGGTGGAGGCGCTGATCCGCGCGACGTCCGGCAGCTCCGCGGGCGGCTTCTTCGCGAGCACATAGACCGCGAAACCGATGCAGACCACGCCGAGGAGCATCCCGAGGCAACCCGCGAAGAGCTTCCAGCGGCGGGAGCTGCTCTCGTTCTGCTGTCGGAGGCCATCGAGCGCCTCGCTCATCATCATCCCGACCGTGCGCTGGCCGTACTTCTTGTCGCTCGGCGGCGGCGCGCTCCGGGGCGCGCCGCTCCCCGGTGGCACGCTCGGTGGCGGCGCGCTCCGGGGCGGTGGATGGGCACTCGGCGGGATCGCACGCGGAGGCGGATGCTCGGACTGCTTCGCGCCCCAGTCGGCGCCCATGGGCCCCGTCGACTGGGGTGGCTCGCCGTTCATGGGTGGCAGCGCCTGGGCCGCCGCAGTCGGTGCGTTCGGACGGGCCATCGGGACCGCCTCGGTGTTCGCGCTCGGAGCGGCGCTCGCCTCGCGGGGCGGAATCAGCTCGATCCGGATCCTCGGCCCACCGAAGCCGCACTCGACGATGTCGCCGCTGGCCACCAGCCGCTCGCCGACCTTCTCTCCGTTGACGAAGGTGCCGTTCCGACTGCCGGCGTCCCGTAGGACCCACTGGTCACCCTGGCGGCGGAGCTCGGCGTGCCGACCGGACGCGTCGAGGTCGGCGTGGGCATCGAAGGCCACATCCGAGTCGGGCATCCGGCCCAGACGCACGATGTCCTGATCGAAGGTCAGGACCCGCCCGGCGTGGGCTCCGGCGACCTGATGGATCCGGAGCAGCACGGACGATCAGAAGGGGTTGGTGGGAAGGGCTTCTTCCATCGTGGCCTCCATGGTGGGTGCGGTCTCCATGGTGGTCATGGTGGTCGGCGCCATCTCGGTGGTCGTCGACGTCATCTCGGTGTCCGTCGTGGCCGTCATGGTCGCCGTCATCCCGGCGCGCATGGTCGTCCGCATCGTGGTCGGCGTTTCCATGGTCGTGGCCTCCATGGTCGTGGCCTCCATCGTGACGGGCGCCATGGTCGGCGGCTCCGGCTCTTCCTCTTCGATGCCAGCGTCTGGGCTGGTCTCCGCCGCGCCTCCGGGCAGCATCAGGGCGACGTCGGCCGGGACACCCTCTCGAATGGTCACCGTGGCAGACGCGAGGACGGATCCGTCCTGGCGCGCCTCGAAGCGGTACGCACCGGGCAGGAGCTCGAGGTGGAGCGGCACGCCGTCTTCGAGCGGACCGTAGTTCTGCTCGTCGATGAAGAGCTCGCCGCCGACCACGTCCGACTGGATGCGCACGTCCACCGGTTCCGGCTCGGCGGGCTCCACGGGCTCTTGGACCGGCTCCGTGTCGACGTTCTCGTCGGTCGCCGGCTCCGGGTCGCGCATGCTGTAGGCGATCGCCGCGATGATGGCGATGAGGAGCAGGATCACGATGACCGGCCCGAGCTTGTTCCCATCCGAGGGAACCGTCGGGTCGTCGGCCCGTGTCGCGATGGCGGGCCGCTTGACGTCCGAGCCTGGCTTGCGGGCCGAGGTCTTCATCGTCGGCTCACGCGCCGGGATGGAGCCACTGCGACCGTCGAGGGCCGGCAGCGGATAGGGCATGTAGTTCGGCTCGGGTGAGCCCTCGGCCGGGGCCAGGCCCTCGCCGCCGAACTCGGCCATCACGCACGTGATGTTGTCGTGGCCGCCGCCCGCGTTGGCCATCTCGATGAGCTTGTGGGTCATCGCCTTGAGGTCGTCGCCCTCGGCCATGACCTCCTGGATGAGCTCGGCGTGGACCAGCCCCGAGAGCCCATCCGAACAGAGCATGATGCGGTCGCCCTGACGCAGCTCGAGGAAGGTCAGGTCGACGCTCACCTCTTCGGTGGTGCCGAGGGCCTGGAGGATGATGTTCGAGTGCTCGAACTCCTCGGCCTCCTCTTCGGAGAGCTGACCGGCCTCGATGAGCTGGTTCACCAGGGACTGGTCCTTGGTGATCAGCTTGAGCTTGCCCTCTCGGAGCACGTAGCAGCGAGAGTCGCCGACCTGGCCGACGAAGAGCGTGTTGTCCATCAGACCGGCGACGGTCGAGGTCGTGCCCATGCCGCGGCGGCTGCGGTCCATCTTGGCGGCACCGAAGATCCGACTGCCGGCCTCCTCGATGGCATAGACCAGACGGTGCGCGAAGAGATCGTGATCGTTCTCCGTGTCACCGGACTTCATGACCTCGTCGAGGGTGTCGACGGCCATCTGGCTCGCGACCTCACCGGCGGCCGCGCCACCCATGCCGTCGCAGACCGCGAGGAGTAGCCCGCGCTCACCGACCTCGGTCTCACGGACCTCGTCGTCGGGGACGCCACGGATGTCGTCGTCGATGTCGACGCAGACGAAGTTGTCCTCGTTGTGCTCCCGGACCAGGCCGACGTCGGTGGCGCCGTAGTAGCGGACCTCGATCGGGCCACGCTCGACCGTGCCCCCGTCGTCCGAGTCGTCGTCGCCCGCGTCGTCGTCTTCGTCGGAGCCATCGGCCTCGTCGGGAGTCTCCCCCTTCGAGTCCGCGACCTCTTCGTCGATCTCCTCACCCGTCTTCGAGTCACGGGCGCGGATCGCACCCGGGACGTCCGGCACGGTGGCGGTGACGTCTTCTTCCTCTTCGGGCACTTCGGTCCCTTCGTTCGGGCTACTCATCGGGCCCCCGTCGGATCGAAACGGAAGAGGTGGCGGCCCACTCGGAAGTGGTCACCGACGCGCAACGCGTGCTCCCCCCGCAGGCGCGCACAGGTGCCGTTGGAGGAGCCGAGGTCCTCGAGGACCGTTCGTTTTTGAGCTCGATCGAATCGCACGACGGCATGGCGGCGGGACAGGAAGGGGTCGTCGGTAAAGACGATGTCGCCAGTCTCCCGCCCGAGCACGGTTTCGTCACGATACAGGTAATGGACGTCGCGGCCCACCCCCTCTGTCGTGTATTGCACCAATCGGGCATACGCGGGCACTTCGGGGGTCCCGAAGACGAGACAGCCCCCGGAGCGAGCGGGCCCGAGCGGCAGCTCGTCCTCCTCCAGGAGCTCGAAGCGCAGCACCTGCTGGCCGATGAGGATCATCGACCCCGAGACCAGCTCTTCGGCCGCCTTCAAGCGGACGTAGACCCCGTTGACGCTCTGCAGGTCCCGCAGGAACCAGTCGCCCCCGCGGCGAAGGACCCGGAAATGGCGAGGTGAGAGATACGGGTCGTCTTCGAGCGACACGTCCCCCTCGGAGCGCCCGAAGTCCGTCTGCTCTGCCGAGAGCGGATAGGCGGGACCATCGGTGCCGTCCTTCCGGATCGAGACGATCTGGTGGCTGGCAGGAGCGGTGGACTCATCCTTGCGGACCGTGCCGCCTACCTGCGCGGACTCCACCGTTCGGGCGCCGGCACCGGACGCCGGCGTCGGGTCGGCGACCCCGTCGGAGTAGCGAGCCCCGCAGAACTTGCAGAACTCGGAGCCGCGGTCGCCGACGCCTCGGCAGCGCCAACAGATCGGCCCTTCGGCCGCCTCGGTGGTCGCGGACTGCCGTTGGGGCTGCACCGCCGGCTGCGAGCTCACCGGGGTCGGCGCCGGCTGTTGCTGCGGTTGGGGTCGGATGGAAGCAGGTTTCGGGTCGGGCGCCGGCTGCGGGGCAGGAGCCGCGGGGGCTTGTTCCTGCAGGTTGTTCCCGCAGTGAACGCAGAAGCGCATGTTCGGCTGGTTCTCGCCGCCGCAGCGCCCGCAACGCGGTTTGGCGCCCTGGGCGTCGTTCGCTTGAAGGCGCGTCCCGCAGTGCTGACAGAAAAGACTGCCAGCGCGGTTGTCATTGCCGCAGCTGGGGCAGCGCATGGGTGGTGCGAGTTGACCCCACATGGCCGGTCAGGGTCAAGGGAATCGCGAGGTTTCTGAAGGCCGCAGCCTTCGATCGGGGGCCGTGGCCCCCGGAAGCGCCCTCACCCCGGTCCTTCGACCAGCACCAGCCCGAAACGGAGCATGATGGCGACGTTCAAACCGAAGCTGTCCGCACGGGTGACGTCGTCGCCGGTGGTCGTGAACTCGTTGGTCACGAAGGTTCGAACCGAGAAGGCGCCAGTGAAGCTCAGCCCCGAGGTGATCTCCACCTCGGCTCCGGCGAAGAGATCGATGCCTCCGCCCACACCGCTCACCGTGAAGGTGTCGCCGAGGAGGATCAGACCGGCCGACGCGCCCGCATAAGGATGGATGAGCCGTTCGGTGAGGCCGTAGTAGCGGATCGTCCCACGGATCATCTGGAGCGTGCTCAGCTCCCAGACGCCGCTGCCGTCGAGAAACGAGACGTCGTAGCCGAACCCGGCCGCCAGTCCGCGGGGGTATCGCCACTCCACGGTCGCTCCCACGCCACCGCCCCCACCGAAGATGCACTGCGCCTCGAGCGGGCAGAGGGTCGTGCGGAGGATGGGGAAGACCGCGTCGACCATCAGCTCTCCGGCGCGTCGCGGCCCGACTTCATCGGGGGCGGGCGGCTCCTCGAAGGGCTCGGCGAGGGCCGTCGCCGGGAAGAGCCCGGCGCCGACAAAAGCCAGGGCTAGGAACCCTCGTGTTGACAGCCATTTCACGGTTTCTATAGTCGCGCCGTTTTCGACTCGCGGAGCCTTCGGGGCCCCCGCGTCCACCCGGGGCTTTTCCGCATCCTCGCTTCGGGTTTAGCCTAGCAGGTGTAGCGCGATGGAGATCTACTTCGACAAGCGGTCCGTACGTCAGATCCGCATCTCGGCGGCCGACGCCATCGAGGAGGGCGACACGTTGACCCTTCGTGAGGATCTCCGCGAAGCCTTCACCGAAGACCAGATCGAAGAGATCGAGCGCCGGATCGACTCCGGCGACATCAACGACCTCTTCAACGACGTCTTCGAGGAGTGGGACGCGGAGGACATCGAGGAGCTCTTCGAGCTTCTCGAGGGTCAGCTCGCGGAGGCCGACGTGGACCTGAAATATCAGGCCCCCGAGATGGACGACGACGACGACGAGGACGACGACCTCGACGACGATTTCGAGGACGACGAGGAAGAGGACACCAGCGGTCCGCCCGACGCCTGAGCGTCGTCAGCCGCCGCAGTCCGATTCCAGCCGCGCCGCCGCACGACGGCGAGCGCTGCCGACCTCGAACTCGTCGACCGCCTCGCGGAGGTAGTCGCAGCCGCGCTCGCGCTCGCCGGCGTCGAGCCACATCTCGCCGCGCTCCACCAGCGCGTCGTCGCGCAGGAGCGAGGTCTCGTACTCGTCGTAGACCGCCTCGTAGGCCGCGTCGGCCGCGTCGCGATCGCGCAGGTGCACCCGCTGGATCTTTGCGATCTGCATCAGCGCCTCGGCGAACGCCGGCAGCGTGTAGCTCCCGACCATGCTGGTGCCCTCGCTCCGCTCCAGCATCGCCTCGAGGCGCGCGATCGCTCGGCGGTACTCGCCGTCCTCCACGTCCATCTCCGCGAGCTTCAGCGTCGCGTCGTCCCAGCGATGGCCGTAGGGATAGGGGTAGTCGCGGACGGTGCGCTCGAGGGCGGCCCGCGCCCCCTCGCGGTCGTTCTGCTCGAAACGGAGCCGCGCCTCGTGAGCGAGGATGTCGTCACCGAGCTTGGAGCGACGGACCTGCGGCAACAGCCAATCGAGCACCGCGAGCGCCCGGTCGACCTCGCCCTTCTCCTCGAAGTGCCGCAGCCACCAGACGAGCCCGCGGGCCGCGGGCCCTTCGTTCGGGAACTCGAGCGTGACCCGGCGGAAGAGCGCGATGGCGCCCTCGACGTCACCGAGCTCGTACTTCAGCCGCCCCGCATCGAAGAGCGCTCGAGGCGTGCGTCGCGAAGGCGGGTGGGTGTTCACGATCTGCATCAGCAGCTCGATGGCCCGCTCCGGGTGGCCGGCGTCGACCTCGGCGCGGGACTGACGGTAGAGGGCCTCGTCCCGGTCGACCCGTCGGTCCGCTTCCTCGGCGGCGCGCCCGTAGGCCTCCGCCGCGTCCTCGTCGCGCCCATGGCCGGCGTGGCGGTCGCCTTCGGCGAGCGCGTCGCGATGGGCTGCGCTCTCGGGCTTCGAGAGCGTCGGCGGGCAGCCGACCAGCAGCACCGTCAGGGCGAGCACGCCCCTCATGCGAGCCCGCGGAGCCGTTCGATGGCGGCCTCGATCATCTCGTCGTTCAGGTCGCGGTGGGTGGTGAGGCGGACGACCCGAGGGCCCATGGCCGAGAGCTTCACCCCCACCTCGGCGGCCCGCGCCACGAAGCCGGCGGCGTCGTCGTGCGGGAAGACGACGATGTTGGTCTCGGTCCGCTCCGGGTCGGCGCCGAGCGGCTCGAGCGCGGCGGCCAGCTGCTTCGCGCGCCAGTGATCCTGCCCCAGGTCGTCGAGGTGGTGCTCGATCGCGTGGAGCGCGGCGGCCGCGAGGATCCCTGCCTGCCGAAGCGCGCCACCCATCCGTCGCCGCAGCCGCATCGCGTCGGCGCGCCGGTCCTTCGGGAAGGCGAGCGCTGAGCCGACCGGGGCGCCGAGGCCCTTGGAGAAGCAGATGCTGACCGTGTCGGCCACGGCCGCGAGTTGCGGGAGGGGGACCTTCGAGGCGACGTGTGCGTTCCACAGGCGCGCACCGTCGAGATGGACGCCGAGCCCCTTTTTCCGCGCGAAGGCCGAGAGCGCTTCGGCGCGGTCCTGCGGAAAGACCAGACCACCGGCGTGGTTGTGGGTGTTCTCCAGCGTGACCAGCCGCGGCCGCGGGTAGTAGTAGACGTCCGGGAAGAGGACGGCCTTCAGGTCGTCGGGCCCCGGCAGCGGCGTGGGCAGCGAGTGGACCTGTGCGCCGACGAAGGCGCCCGCGGCGCCGGACTCGTAGAGCCCGAAGTGGGCGTGCTCCGGCGCGAAGATCGCGTCACCCGACTGGCAGTGGAGCATCAGGGCGATCTGGTTCGCCTGGGTCCCGGAGGGGACGAAGAGTGCGTCCTCCTTGCCCAGGAGCTCGGCGACCTTCACTTCGAGCGCCCGCACGGTCGGGTCTTCGCCGAAGACGTCGTCGCCCACCTCCGCGGTGGCCATCGCCTCCCGCATCGCGGGGGTCGGCTTGGTGACCGTGTCGGAGCGCAGATCGATGGCGGTCGAGGTCGGGAGCGTCACGAGCGGGATGGTGCGACCGTGACGAACGGGGGTCAACGCGGAGGTCGGAGTCGCCTGTGGGCCTAGGCGCTGCCGTGGCTGTGGCCGCGGACGTGAGCGGCCGCGAGCAGGTGCGCGACCCGGAGCGGCTCCGGCAAGAGCCCGTGGCGGGTGTGCAGCTCGAGGGTCGCCGCGGCCTTCGCCGGGGTGAGCCCGACTCGCTGGATGAAGAGCTTGCCGCAAGGCTCCATCGGACCGGCCGCCTGGATGAGCTTCCACTTCCGCTCGCCGCCGGGGACCTTCGTCCGCAGCGCACGCTCGATCGAGCGCAGGTTCGGCGCCTTTCGGGTGACCACCAGGATCGGCCGCTCGAGCCGCTCATGGAGCTCGTGGAGGTCGACCACGTTGAAGCCAGCCACGGTGATCCCCTGCAGCAGCACACAGCCGATGTGGTCGTCGAAGCGCGAGTCCAGAATCATCCGCGCGAGCTGGAGGGCGCCATTCCGTCCATCGCGTCGGGCCTTGCCCATGATGACGCCATCGAGCCGCTCGGTCGCGTAGACCGCTCCGACGAGCGGGACGTCACCGCGGTGCGCCTTCGGGAAAGGCGCGTCGTCGATGCCGATCAGGTTCGGGAACGCGCGACCCACGCCCGTACGTATCATGCGGGTCGTGAACGAGCTGCCCAGCGTCCACGCGACCAGCACGATCGACCCGCCGGGTGCCCACGTCGTCGGCGCGATCATGGCTGGGCTCTACCTGGTGCTCTTCGTCGGCTTCCTCGTGAGCTGGCTCGACGCGCGGGCCCGGAGGCGGCGGGCGGAGGCGGCGCGAAGCCGCGAGCTGAAGGCCGGCCCCGCCCAGCTCCCGGGCACCATCGAGGGCAGCGCTCGGGTCATCGAGGCGCCCGACGAGCGCGTCGCCGAGCTCGCCGCGAAGCCGTTCACGCTGCTGACCGACTTCGGACCCGTGCGGGTCGAGCCGGCGGGCCCGGTCGTCTTCGTCGCGGGTCAGCTCGCCGACCGACCATTGCGGGGCGGCGAGAGCGTGGAAGTCGCCGGTCTCCTCGAACGCGAGAAGGTCGCCACCGCGGATGGATACCGCGGGGACGCGACCGAAGGGTGGGTCCTGCGCGAGGGGCCCGATGGCTCGGCCCTGAAGCTCTGGCGCTACTCGCGCCCGCTCGGAGCGTTCGTGCGGCTGCGTGCCGCGAAGACTGGCATGCTCTCGGTCGGGCTCTTCGCGATCTTCAGCGTGCTCTCGCTGACGGGCTACCTCGCGCGCCTGACGCTCGGCGAGGACGGCGAGGCCACCCTCGTCCACCTCGGCGAGCCCACGCGTGACGGCGTCGAGGCGACGATCGACCTGGACCACGACGATCTGGTCTCCGTGCTCCTGCCCGCCGACGAGATCGGTGACCTCGCGGTGGGCCCCATCGCCTATCGCCGAGTCCCTGCCCTCCCCTGGCTCGGCGCGGTCGGCGCAGGGGTCGCGATGCCCGGCTCCGGCTTCTTCTTCGCCGTGATTTTCCTGGTGTGCGCCCTGGCCGGCACGGTCGCCATCGCGGCGACCCAGCTCGAGGGCGGACCGGGCCATTGACAGCCCCGGGACCCTTGGCTACATCAGCGCTCCCTTCGGCGGAACGACCGTATCGCCACGGGGCCGAGCCCTCTCGAGGCGCTCGCGACCAGGCCACCCTAGCTCAGCTGGTAGAGCAATTGTTTCGTAAACAATAGGTCGTCGGTTCAAGTCCGATGGGTGGCTCCACTTTGTGGGTCTCGTGTGGGCCCTTCCTCACCGTCTCCGCGAGTTCTTCGTCCTTCAGCTTGGCGTAGTGCCTCGCGGTGACGGTGATGTCCGAGTGGCCCAGCCAGCGGCTGACCTCGGCCGTGGTGAGGCGGCGCTCCAACGAGAGCCAAACCACGATCCAGGCTCGACCACGTAGTCTTGGCCATTGGTTCGGGGGATCATCGTGCCTTCTCTGCCCCTCTCCCAGCGCCCAGACCAAGTGGTGGGCACGACGCGGAGTGGGATAGAGACGGGGTTGGTGAAGCATTGCCGGACCGCCATCGCCTGGCGGGCCGCCGCCGGCCTCTACTGTTTTTCGCAGCGCAGGCGCAGCTCGAAGCCCGCGCCCGGCGCACGGAGCTGGAGTACGCGGGCGTGCAAGGCGCCCGCGTCGACTCGGAAGGGGACGGGGTCCGGCGCCGAGTCCGAGCTGGCCGTGCACTCGATCGGCTCTTCGCAGCGATTCCGCACCTGAACCGCGTGCATGTAGCCGTGGTCGCGGTGGCTGACCCGCTTGCTCCCATGAACGCAATTCGGGACCGAGACGTCGTCGGCGAGCGCGATGGCCGCGGGAACGAGAGCAGAGGCGAAGAGTATGGTCCGCAGCGAGCGCATGCCGCCAGTGTCGCCAAGCCTCATGGCGCGCGCAACGTCAGGCCTCAGCGCATGCGCTGCTCGGCGCGTGATGGCCCGCTCCACGAGCGCTCCATCCACGGCAGCACCGAAGCCGGCGAGAAGCTGCGCGCCATGCTCGCCATGGGCGCCAGCCGCCCCTGGCCCGATGCGCTCGAAGCCATCTCGGGTGAGTGAGCGATGGATGCCTCGGGCCCTGGTCGAGTACGTCGCGCCGCTCTTGACCTGGATCGAGGAGCAGAACGAGGGCCGCACCTGCGACTGGTAGGTCCGGAGAGCCGCGCATCGCGACGGTCACCGTGACCGAGAACGAGCACTACTCGGTCGCTCGGCGCGGCACGATGGACACGCTCAACCAGAACCGAACGCTCGGCACGGGCCCCTCGGGCGTGAGTCGCCCGTGGTGGATCATCATCATCGACGGCTCCACCTCGATACCGGCGCGCTCTCCCGGCCAGAAGGTCGTGGGTACCCGGAACACCCGCGCGTAGGGCGTCACCCCCAGCGCGTCGTCGAAATGCGCCACGCCGACCTCGGGAAGCGCGAAGTGTGCGATCGACGGCGAGCGCCAACGCGAGCCCTCGCGTCGAACGCGCAGCTGAGGGGCCACGCCGACCATCCACCCACCGCCGTACACTCCCCCCAAGAGCGCGAGCCCCCGCTCGTTGCCGAACGCGGCATGCTTCGGGATGCACGCCATCCCGAACGTGACCAGCATCAGCGCGGCCCCTTCGAGGCCGTGGTCGCAGGGGGTGCGACTCACGTAGTCGCGGTGGCGGAGCCAGCCGGCCCGCGCCGTGCCGCCGGCGTCGGTGCTGCCGCCCGCGAGCAGCGATCCCCCCGCGGCGAAGTCGACGCTGACGCTCGTGTCATCGTCGGCGCGCGCGACTCCGGAGAAGGCCATCAGGAGAGTGAGTGAGAGAGAGCGGCTGGTCCAGCGCATGCTTCCCGCATCGCAAGTCCCGTGCCGCCCAAAACACCGTAGATCTCGCGTCGCTCATCGGCCTCGAGCGCGAAGCGCCCTTCGCAGTGCGTGCCGGTCTTCCCAGTGCTGGCAACCGAGACAGCCGCATCCGCCCTCTGCGAACCCCGGGGGCTTCCGGAGCTCAGGGACGCTGATGGCACCCGTGATCAGCTCGGTGAGCGAGCTCGCGAAGGCGTTGCGCCAGGCGGCTCGATGCTCGTCTTCGGTCTTGACCGCATACTCACGATTCACGCAGGCGAGTCCGTCTCCGGTCATCAGTCCGGTGGACGGAGCCATCGATGCTCCGCAGCGGACACATGAGGCGTTCGTTCAATTCACGGTCCCGATGTATCACGGCCACGAGCAGTCCCTGCACCCGACGCTCGACCCGCGCTCTCCTTCGCTTTCATGGAGCGGGCGGTTCGGCGCCTCAGCCACTCGACCGGCGCCATGAGCAGGGCAAAGAGGAGCGGCACCCCGAATAGATCGACGCCGGCGAGCCGTGCGTCCTCCGGGGCGCTGGGATCGTAGCGAACGGTCACGACCTCTCCGGGCTCGGGAGCCGCGAAGAAGTAAGCCATGTCCGGGCTCCAGTGGAACTGGCCGTCGGCTCCCTGGAAGCTGACCGAGACCTTGGTCGTGTCGAAGGTGTTGCCCTGCGGTCGCGGGACGGTCCCGGTGACGTGGACCCGTTCCGTGCGGTTGCCGGCCACCCGCGCCTCGGCGGTCTCCGAGCCCGCCAGGAACACGAGCCGCTCACCAAGGAACCAGAGAGCGAACCCGCCGAGGATGACCAACAACACGATCACGCCCTTCTCTGGCTCACTGACGGTCCGCATCGGCAAGGAGCATAGCCGCCCGAGTCCCAGCGGTGCTGTCTCACTTCCGACGAAGTCGCGTGCTTCTTCAGCGGCCACTCGATGAAGCAGCGGTCGAGCTCCTGAAGGGCTCCGACCTCGAGGTTCGTTCCAGTCGAGCTGCCAAGAACGCGAGGTTGACGTGGCCGGGGGAGCGGGTCACCACAGCGGGGGCTCGGTAGACTGGCGCCGGCTCGGGGAGGGACATGGGGAAGATTCGAAAGAATGTGCACGGCCATCGGCATGCGGTTTCGTGGCTCTCGGTCGGTACCGCTTGTTGCGCACTCGCGTGGGGGTCGGCATGCGGAGCGAGCGGGAAGAGGGAGACGCTGCGCGACGCCCGCCGTGCGGCGGGTCGAGACTTCGATTGCCCAGCGGAATCGGTGACCGCGACCGAAGCCATGGGCATCGTGAGTGTCGATGCTTGCGGTACCCGGGCGCAGTATCGCTGTGATCCGACAGTGATCGGGCCGTGCGTCTGCGTGCGCGCCGAAGGGGAGGCGATGTGTCCCGGACCCGAGCGGGATCGCCGCGACCTTCGCCGTCACCCGTACGCCCACATCGTTGACGACGTGCATCCACCCCCGACCGCCGACGAGCTCGAAGCGTGGGCCGCATCGCGCTGCTCTGGACAGGCCCCCGAGTACATCTACTCGGTGGTCCACCTTCCGAACACAATCGTGAGCCATCGCTGCCATCCGAGCACGGAGTCCATGGGGCGGCCGGGCCGGGAGGAGCGCGACGAAGCCGAGCGGGTCCTTCGCGAGCGGGTCGTGGCCAGCCTTCACAGGCTTCCGGATGTCCCGGAGTGTCGGGGCCAAGGCCTGGACTACGCCTTCTTCGAGGAGCGCACCGCCGACTGGACGCGCTACGTGGGCCATTGCGACGGAACACTGCACGTCATTCCGTGGGACGGCACCGGTGTCGCCTATCCAGTCAACCCTCGAGTCGCGTCACCCGGTTTCGAGATCGGGAGGTTCTCGCTGGGCGGCGAAGCACTGCTCACGGACCTCCGGCCCGACGCGCGGATCGCGCGTGAGCAAGGGATCATCACCGTCAGGAGCTCACGCTACGTCGGCACGGTGCGGGCCGCCGAGGTAGGTCCCTCGCTCGTACCCTCCGACGTCGATCCTGGTAGGGTCGTTGTCGCCTCCGACGAGGACGTCCTGGTCTTCCGAACAGACGGCGGCTACACGTTCATCGGTGTCCAGCGCATCCCCGGGGTTGGCGGTGTGCGCCTGCAGACCGTTCAGCCACTGCGCTCACTCGACCCTGTGGAGGAGCTATCCGTGCTCATCCGACGGATGCGTCGGGCAGCGTTGCTCGGAGTCCAGGACATCCGCTGGAACGGCCAGCGGGGCCGGTATGGTCAGTGGCTGTAGGACGCCGAGCGGCTGGTCACTCGTCCGCCGACCCGCGAGCGCGATGCACGGAGGGCGTGATGCCGGTCCATTGGCGGAAGGCCCGGGTAAAGGCCGCCGCTGACGCGTAGCCGAGGCGCTTGGCGATTTCGGAGACCGACATGCCGCGGTCCAGCCACCGCTCGGCGCGCTGTCGCAGGAGCCGAGCGCGCAGCTCTTGGAAGCTGGTGCCAGCATCGCGGAGCCTCCGCTGGAGGGTGCGAGGCGACTCGTTCAGCAAGTCGGCGACGTGAGCCAGGGTTCCCTGCCCGGCCTCGAGCGAACGGAGCATCGCGCTTTCGATGGACGAGTCCTGGGCGTCGCCGGGGCCCCGGTGGACCAGCGCTTCGGCGTTGTCGAGGAGCAACCGCGAGGTCGTGGGCTCGGCGCCACGGAATCGTCGACGCAGCGTGTGGCGATCGAACGCGAGGAAGCAGCTGGGCTGACCGAATCGAGGTGTCACCCCGAAAGCACGCTCGTAGGCACCAGTGGAGCGCACAGCGGGACTCTGCAGGTCGACACGGGCCGCGCTCACGTCGGCGCCGGCGCACTCGCGAGCGAGCGCGACGATTCCCGCGAAGATGGAGTCGACACCGTGGCGAACCTCCGGAGCCTCCGTGCGGTAGTGGACTCCGCCTTCGCCGTCACCAAACCGCGTCTCGATGGACGCGCCCGGAATCATCACGGCGATCGCTCGGGTCGCCACTCGCAGGCCATCGCCGAGGTCGTTGGCCGTGGCGAAGGCCAAGCCCACCATTCCGAGCAGGTCGAGCGTGAGGCGAGTGCCGGCGTTGAGACCGACGAACGGATCCTCGGTGATCGTCTCCATCGCGACCCACAGCCGCAGACCCTCCTCCCGGCTGAGGCCACGGGCGTCGACCTCGGCCCGATCGAGCCCCGCGCTGAGGAAGAGCTCATCGGGTGCGACGGACATCGTCGATGCGAAGCGCAGAATCAGCGGCGAGACGGGCTCCACGCCCTCGAGTGTAGCGTCGCTTGCGCGAAGCGGCTCGCCATTTACGGCCGAGGGGGACGAGGGCGAGCAGCCCGAAGAGCCAGGTGCCTCCCTCGGTCCCGGGATCGCCAGCCGCCCGGCAGCTGCATCCGCCGGCGCGGCTGGTCGGGTGGCCCGCGTCGGTGTCGCCCGGCCCGAAGCCGTCGCTCGTGTCGCCCGCGTCCGGAAGAACGACTCCGGCGTCCAGCTCGCTTCCCGCGTCGGTGCCGCCGTCGACTCCGCCGTCGACCCCGCATGCAGGATCCGGCTCGTGGGTGCACCGCGCACTGGAGCATCGGTCGAGGGTGCAGGAGTCACCGTCGGCACACTCCGCATCGGCCACGCAGCACCCAGCGATGGGGTCCGACGCGCAGGTACCGTCGGGCCGGCAGACGTCGGTGGTGCATTCATCGCCATCGGCGCAGTCCCCATCACTGGCGCAGCAGCCCGCGATCTCGACGCTCCTGCATGCGCCGGTGCCGGCGTCACAGCGGTCGTCGGTGCAGCGGTTGCCATCGCTGCAGTCGGCGTCGACCGTGCAGCACCCGGGGATGCCGGTGGCCTCGCACCGGTTCGCCGCATCACACGAGAGCGCGGTGCAGGCGGTGGCGCCACCGCAGTCGGCGTCGGTCGTGCAGCACCCCGTGATCGGGCTGGCACTGCAGGTGCCACCCGGGCCGCTGCAGGTGTCGACGGTGCAGACGTCGCCGTCGTCGCAGTCGGCGTCGCGATTGCAGCAGCCGACGATCGGACTGAAGACGCAGCCGCCCGGCTCGGCGCAGGCGTCTGCGGTGCACGCGTCGCCATCCGCGCAGGTGGGGGCGACGCCGACGCAGGCGCCAGCCGCACACCGCTCTTCTCCGTCGCACACCAGCCCGTTGCTGCAGGGTGTGCCGTCGGGTCGATGATCGTCGAAGGGACACTCGGCGGTGATGCCGGAGCAGGTCTCTTCGAGGTCGCAGGTCCCGGAGCTGGGTCGGCAGACCCGGCTCGCTGGGAGCAGCGCGCACGTTCCGTCGAACGGCGCCCCCATCGCGGAGGAGCAGGCCTGACAATCCATCGGGTCCGACCCACCGCATGCGGCGTTGCAGCACACCCCGTCGACACAGAAGCCGCTCGGGCAGTCGGAGGCGGTCGCGCACGGTCCGCCCGTGGGCACCACGGAGAGCACGTAGGCCGCGCCGCCCGAGGTCGGTGAGCTGGCGTGGTCGCCGCCCACGACCGCGCGGGTGCCGTTCGCGGCGAACGCCACGGACGCTCCGTACTTCGTGTTCTCCATGGCATCGGACGCGGCGAGTAACTGCGAGCGCCTCCAGGCGAGTCCAGTGCGTTCGAAGAGAGTGACGGCTCCGGGGCGCAGCGCGCCAGCCCAGGGCGCTCCGACCAGGGCGCGCGCGCCATCGCCGGAGAGTGCGACGCTCGCGCCGAATCGTTCCCCTGACGAGCCAGTCGGCTCCGTCAGCCGCTGCTCCTCGGTCCAGCTCGTACCAGTACGGACGAAGACATAGGCCGCGCCTTCGCCAAATGCGCCGATGAGCGCTCGCGACGCGAGCGTGTCGAAAGCGACGGCCACACCGAAGAAGCGCGTGACCCCGCCGTTGGCGACGAGCCGCTGCTCTTCGGTCCAGGTGGTCCCCACCCGCGCGAAGACGTACGCCACCCCGACGTCGACCCCGCCACCGTAGTCGCGACCGGCGGCTCCCGCGATCACACGCGACCCGTCAGCGCTCAGGGCCACTGACCCGGCCCCGAGACGATCGTGGGCAGTGAGATCGTTGGCGAAGAGTCGAGCTTCCTGGGCCCAGCCCCCGGCGCTCCGTACGAAGACAGTGACGCTACCCGTGTCCATGCTGCCCCCGGCGCGTGGCTCGTCGTTCCCCGCGGCGACCGCGGCCCGGATTCCGTCGTGACTGAGCGCGACCGAGGTCCCGAAGAGATCGCCGTTCACTCCGTCCGCTGCCGTCAAGGTGGCGTTCAGGGTCCAGCCGGTCCCACTACGACCGTAGAGGTAGGCCACTTCGTTCACGGCGTCGCCGATGAGGACCTGCGACCCCGACCCATCGATGGCCACGTCGCCGCCGAAGCCCGACCGAGACGCGGCCGAGGAGAGTCGGCCCTCGAGAGTCCAACCACCAGTCCCCATCGCGAACACGTACGCCGCCCCCAAGTTTGTCGCGCCCACGACCACCCGTGACCCGTCCTCGCTCATCGCGACCGAGTACCCGAACCAGTCGTCGACCGCTCCGTCCGGCGCGCTGAGCCGGCTCTCTTCGAAGGCGGCGAGGGCGTGGGCGGCGCGGGGCTGAACGACCGCGAATGATGTCAGCGCAGCGACGGCGAGAACGGTGAATTCGCGGACCCGCGGTGTGCAAGCTCGATGCATGGTCGGATCCTGACCGGCGGCGGCGCCCCTTCCATCGTCTGGCGCAAAAGGTATGGCGTTGGCGCGTCTTGCATGGTGGGTGCGGCGCCCGCTTCACGGTGGGCGACCCGCGCCAGCGGAACAGCCCACTGCAGCCAGGGTGCGGACCAGATGCCCGAGAGCCATCGTGCCTGGGCGGGTCGCGTGCTACCCGACACATGGCGCACAGGCAGCCTCGGCTCAGATGGCGACGACATCAAGCTCGGCGGCCGTGATCTCTTCGACCCGAGTGCGCATGAGCAATCGCCGCACCTGCTCCGGGGAGAGCGCCCAGAGCGACTCCGACCGTTGCGCGCGTCGGCGGAGCAGCCGGACGGTCATCTGGCGGAGGTCGGGAAAGGGGTCGCGGCCCGCGAAGTCCATCGCCTCGCCCCAGAGCGCGAGGCCCAACTTGACCACCAGTGTCGCCGACACCCGACGACCCGCGTTCACGGCCAGGTAGGCCTGGCCGACGGGCGCTCGTTCGAGCTGCTCCATCGTCGGAACCTCGGACGCTGACCAACGAGCGGAAGACGTTCCGATGACCAGCGGTGCCGGCGGCTGGAACTCCTCTACCTCCCGGCGGATCGCTCCGAGCCAGCCGATCAGGGTCGGCCCCGAGCGCTTCCAGCCGACGCCCTCCTCCTCCGTCCAGGTCGCGTTCTCCCACATCGGCCCATCCGGCTCGTTCAGGTCGATGGCCCACTCGAGTGTCGCGCCGCTTTCCTCGGTCACGACGTTGCGGTCGATCACCGGGATCACCGGCGTCGCAGACGTCATCTCGTACATGATGTTTTTCGCACCGAGGAGCGCGTCCGGTCGTGACGGGGAGATGGGTTGATACATGCTCCCGTCGTGGGCCAAGAGCAGGACCTCCACCAGCGTCGGCAGCGAGCGAGGCACAGGTCTCGGTCGGCGGACTATCGCAAAGACCGCACGTAGCCGCGTCTATGGTCGCCAGGCCGCTGTCGCGCAGCAGGCCGTTGTCCATGGTCACGGCTCCGTCCACCGGGAGGGCACCATCCTGGGCATCGTGCTGAGGCCAGCGTCGTCTTTGCAGCTTGAGATGGCCACCATGAGGGCTAGAGTGAGGAGTATACGCAGGTGCGGTGCGGAGGTTAGCGCCGGGCGACTCCTCAACTCCTTGCAGTTCCTCCGAAGCAGCTCGACAACAGCTCTGAAGAAGGCGCTACACTCTGGTGAAAGTTGGTAGGGAATCGAGCCGGGCGCTGGCTTCTCCAAGCGATGGATAGAAGAGTCATGGGTGTCTTGACCCCGAAGATGGAAAAGGCAATCGACTTTGTTCGAGCGAACGCTCGTGAATCTGCGACCCGATGGGCGGCGCAGATTCGAGGGGTGCCAGGTGCGGAAGAACTGCTCGAAGTATTGGGTCGAAAGGCTCGCATCGCCGTTCATTTTCACCCAGAAAGACGTTCTCATGACGGTCGGTCGGTGGCCGAGTGCTTGCTCGACTCGGGAGTCTTCAAGACGCAATGGGAGACCGGGACATCGACGGGGAGCCCATCGGCGTTCATCGGTGGAGCAAGGGATGTTTGGGAGGCGCGACTCTTTGGTGGAGCGTATGAGGGGACGGACCCTCGGGAGCGCCCACGCTATGGGGCGCTGCGGCTGTTCGGGTATCCTGACGGCCCTGCCCCCCGATTCGGCTCCTCCTACCTGGTCCTCGCGCCCCACGTGCTAGAGCGGACGACGTTCACCTACCCCGGGAGCCAAGAGCCGCAGGCGGTGCACCAAGCCGCTCCGCCCCACAACCTGGCGCCGGTGCTCGGCCCTCTGCTGGCAGCGGTGACCCGGGACCGGTGCGGCTTGGGCGTCGACCGGCTGACGGCCGAGCAGCTGGTCGAAAGGGCGCGCCGCACTGCCGAGGCGGAATGGGTCGTCACGGAGGCCGCGGCGCTCGGGGCCGCGCTGGACAGCTTTGTCGAGGCTCAAGTTCATGGGCCGATCCGGCTTCATGAGGACGTCGTGGGTGTCGTCTCCGATCCCGCGTTTCGGGGGACTCGGGTCGAGAAGGCGCTTCTCGAGCTGTGTGCTCGATGGCAGTTGGAGCTGTCGTGGCACGCCGGGTTCGTATGCGACGTCAGCGATGTGCCCGAGACCTTCCGGGGCTGGTCGACGGGGGCCTTGGCGAGGCGAATTGGCTCGGGTGGACTGATCGACGCGAGGGTGATTGGAGAAGCTGCGAACCATTTTGAGGAGGCTTCGGAAGACTGGCCCGAGTTCGAATCACGCTCTGACGCGCTCACAGCATTCCGCCGCGTTTGGCATGCACTGGTGTACAGCCACCGACAGGGGGTACTGGTCGGTTGAACCTCCTCCAAGGGGTTCCCGACGCCATGACTCGAAGGCGAGCAACGCCCTCGCCTCAGAGGCTCTCAGGACCTCGGGGGGGTAGGCGCAGGTCATGATAGCCGCTTCTGCCACGACGCCCAGTCCATGAAGCGGCCGGCCAGCCACACCCCCAGTGTAGCATCGACCGCAAGACAGAAACCGGGCCACCAATCGGGAACGGCCGAGTTGGTGATGAACATCTTGTGGTAATAGTCAAAGACACCGTGAGCAATTAGCGCAATCGCGACAACCCACATGCATTTTTTCCGAAAACCGATGACGGCCGCCAGGAAGAACACGGCAGCGACCATCAACTCAACTGCCACAACGCGACAGAAAGAATCCATCACAGCAAAAGAGCGTAGCAACTGTCAAGCACGACGAGAATGGTTGGATAGAAAGACGTGTCGCGGTCAAAGCCCATCGCGGATAAAGAGCTGCAACTGCTACACCAAGAAAGATGCCGACGGCGCATTTCCATTGCTCGCTCCTGCTGTGATCAACCTGCGAATAGGACACTCACTCTCAGCGCCCGCCGATTTGCGATAAGCAGTTTGTCGTGATCGCTCACTTCACGTCGGGGCCGCGTGCATATGTCGTCGCGGGGCTTATGGATCGCCGCGGAGAACTCGTTGCGCATGCAGTCGTAGCGCCGGAGCATGTGGCTCTTCCAGCAACCGTCGCTCGTAAGAATCTCTCGTGGCACGGGAGACTCGTCTACTGCCGACAGGCCGTTGATGTGGGCTACTGTCCAGCTACGGGGTGACGCGACCAGGCGTCGGAGCCCGCGAGGTCGCACTGATTCCGGCGCCTTCTCGGAGAACGCCGGAAGACACGCAGCACTCCCTGATCCTTGGCTGGCGAGAGTTCCGAGTGGGCCACGACTGTGAAGGGGGCGGCATCGAGTAGACCATGCCCCAGCTCACGACACGACACGGGGTGGACATGCTTACCGGTCTCCCCCTCTGCTCTCAGGGTCGGATACCGACCAACCCCGAGCCGCTCGGAAACGCACCCAGGTCGACGGGCGCTCCGCCGGCGGTGCCGCCGACGCGCCCAGCTCCTCGAGCGGTAGAGCTCGCCCGCAGATGGTAGTCGCCGGCAGTCGGGTCGACGAATCCAGGATCCCCCGTGCTGGACTGTCCATCGAGGCCGTGTCCCGCTTGCCAGGCAGCGAGGGTGTCGTAATTGCGGTTCGTCACGTAGCGCCCGATCTGGACGCGATTGAAGGGTGCGTAGCGGTTGTACGCGACGGTTCTGAGGGCCGTCGGAGGGTCCATGTAGGTATAGAGGTCGGCCGTGCTCGGAGTGCCCCGCGAGACGTAGATGTTGTTGTAGAGGTCGATGTTCGAGGAGGACTCTTTCACGCGTATCGCGCCTTCGACGTACTGGTAGATCGTGTTGTTGTACACCGCACCGCCGTCGGTGCGATCCGCGAAGTCGATGGCCGCCGCACTCTCGGTTCGCACGATCAGGTTTTCGTAGATCTGGATGCTCGAGATCCGGTCCAGCATGTAGATTGGTCGACCGGTGTCGTGGAGGTAGTTGCGGCGGATGACCGTGCCGACACCGAGCCGCTTGTCGAACACTCCTGCCGGCACGTCGTGTAGCTCGTTGTGCTCGATCATGGTGTTCGTCGCGTCGTACAATTTGATGCCGGCGGCATTCGCCGTGTCGCTGCCGTTGTGCACATCGTAGATTTCGCAATCGCGAATCTGGAGGTCCCGCACGTTCTCACCACGGATCCCGTCCGAGTTGTCGAAGGCGTGGTCGATGTTCACTCCATGGACGGTGCATCGACTGATGGTCACGTCGGTCGCGTTGAACACGCCGATGCCTTTGGCGAAACAGTTCTGGACCTCGAACCCGTCGAGGACGATGTGGTCCTCTCCCTCCACGCCGATGGGCGATTGCGTTCCGTCGGGCAGCGGACCCGAGGGGGGGGCGCTCGCGCATTGCACCGTCGCGCCGCGTGTTGGGTGAGCCATCCACACGATTGGGTTGCCGGGGGTGCCCGAGGAGGCAGGCCGAATGGCGGGGGTATTCCACGTTCCCCCGGAGCCCACCGTGTAGGTGCCCGCCACGACGAGTGTGTCGCCGGGTGCATACGTTCGAGCGGCCGCATGCTGCAGTGTCCGCCATGGCGCGCCAGCGGAGCCGGGGTTGGAATCCGACGCCATCGGGTGCGTGTTGTCGACGTAGTATGTCGGGCCCGAGCCAATGGATGCATCACGAGCGGGGTCGCCGCCATCTAGCGCCAACGGGCCACCGGCATCCGGCGACCCTTCGCCGGCGTCTGCGTCGGCTTCGAGGCGGATGCCTGCATCGTCAGCCAAGGCGCCGTCGGTGTCTTCCGTGTCGGTCGCGTTCGAGCTGACACATCCGGCCACGAATAGCGGCCCGAGCACGGACGCCAGGATGAGGTTGGTGCGCATGGTTTCTCCTCACCGGTTGGCCTCGAGTGAGCCGACCGTTCTGAGTCTGTAATTGACCTGAGCCCGGGCGAGGCGCCCTTTGGCCAGGAGGACGAGGGCACGGGCATCGTCGCGGGCCAAGCCCCGGTCTCAGAGCGAGGCCCCGCCCCGCTCGTTCCTCGAGCCCATGCACCATCACGCACCCATTCTAGGCCGGTAGCGTCCACCCCTGTGACGATGTCGCGTATTGGTGGACCGATGGCGGGTTCTGGCGTGTTTGACGCGAGCTGATGTGTCGGCGACACAAATGATGCAGCCACATCTGGCATTCGACGCCGTCTCATCCTGTGCCCACGTGGATACAGCGCATCTCGCCCGTCCTGCTTCGGTCACAGCCTTCATCGACATCGATCAGGAGTCGTGGGGGGCCGCTAGACGCTCAGGGCGAGACCTCCCCGTGCGTTTGACTTCCGTAGACGGCCACCGCGCCGGAGATTCCCATCCCGTCCGTGCTGTTCACGCGGATGCGACCATCTCCTCCTGCACCACCGCCGGCGTAGGTGTAGCCGTCGGCGCCCGTGGCGTCAGACCCATCGTGCATGGCGCGCTGAGCGTTGCCACCACCGGCTCCGCGCTCGGACCACCTCCCTCCTGCACCGCCGAAGCGCCCCCCGTCGTCCCCGGAATGTCCCGGACCATTGGAGCTTGCCAGCCAGTAACTGTATCCGCCGCCGCCGCCGCCGCCTCCGCTCGCACTGAGCACCACGCTGGAGCCGATGACGGCGATCGAATCGGCTTCGATGAGCAGCGACCCGCCCGAGCCTCCGCCTCCGCCTCCGCCTTCGTAGCACCCGCCCCCGCCTCCGCCGCCGCCTCCACCACCACCGACAGCGATCGTCGCCGCGTGATGGAGCGTGAGGGTTGAGCGAACGCTGAGCTGGAGCGCGCCACCGCCCGCGCCGCCGGATCCCGCACCTCTCAGAGCCCGTCCGCCGCCGTCTCCGCCCGCGCTTCCGCCGAGCAGAGGAACCAACGTGTCTTCGCCATAGGTCGCGCCGTGAACCCCGCCGGCCAACGTCGAGGAATACACGGAGGCACCGCCATCGCCTCCCGTCGAACTGAAGGCGCCGCCGCCACCCCCAGCGGCGAACCCATAGCTGCACGCTCCAGAAATCGGGGTTCCCGGGCTGTACGCTCCTGCCATACCTGCGCCCGGGCCGGGATCACTCTCGGAATGGCCCCCGAGATTGCCGGGCGCGACGATCACGTCGCCTGCGATGTCCGCCGTCTCCGCGATGATGACGACCGGGTGGTCACCCATAAATGTGAGGCTCGTCGCCGGGAACGTGGAAGGAAGCTGAAGACTGCGAACACAGAGCACTTCGTACATCACTCCGCTCGCATCGGTGACCTCTCGGTAGAGCACGCCGGACGCGTCGCCCGCCGACCGCGCCGACCGGACCGTGGTGAACCAGTCGCTCCTGAGCTCACCGCCCCCGAAATAGAGCCATTGCTCACCGTCGGGCACGATCACGTCGCCGGTCGCGGCTCCCCACGGACACGCGTGGCCTACGTTGCTCGGCGTGAAACCCGGTGTGTCGACCCCAAACGCATCCGGCGTCCACGCGTCTGCCCCACCGGCATCCGCCGACCCTTCGCCGGCGTCCAACCCGTGACCGACCCCTGCATCATCGCCGGGCGGCGTGCCGGCATCATCGCCTTCGGGGATTGTCGCATCCTCCGACACCCTGCCGTCGACTCCAATGTCGACCACCCGTGCGTCGGTTTCGAGGCGGATGCCTGCATCGTCAGCCAAGGCGCCGTCGGTGTCTTCCGTGTCGGTCGCGTTCGAGCTGACACATCCGGCCACGAATAGCGGCCCGAGCACGGACGCCAGGATGAGGTTGGTGCGCATGGTTTCTCCTCACCGGTTGGCCTCGAGTGAGCCGACCGTTCTGAGTCTGTAATTGACCTGAGCCCGGGCGAGGCGCCCTTTGGCCAGGAGGACGAGGGCACGGGCATCGTCGCGGGCCAAGCCCCGGTCTCAGAGCGAGGCCCCGCCCCGCTCGTTCCTCGAGCCCATGCACCATCACGCACCCATTCTAGGCCGGTAGCGTCCACCCCTGTGACGATGTCGCGTATTGGTGGACCGATGGCGGGTTCTGGCGTGTTTGACGCGAGCTGATGTGTCGGCGACACAAATGATGCGGACCTGTCGTGCGCTGAAGCTTGCGAGACCCGCGCGGTCTTCGCCAGCTTGTGTAGCGCACCGAGGACGTCGAGCTGCGCGAGGAGCGCACCGAGCTGGCGGATGCGACACCGTGTGCACGACTCGTCGTCGATAGCCGAGAACGGTCGAACGGCTTCAGTGAGACGGGGCGGTGTCACCCACGAGCGCCTCGACGCGCTCGTGGAACCGTCGGATGCGCGGGATCAGGGCTTCGTCAGAGGTTCCCCCGTACCCGAGCAACAGCCATGAGGTCGCCACTGTGGGGTGGCCTCGGAGTACACTCTCCACTTCCGCGGCCGTCCTCTGATCCAGCCCCCCCACGTGAACGACGACGAGCGCCGTGGGCTCACCGTTGCTTCGCAGCTCCGGGCCGATCCGGACCGAGACGGTCTCGATTTCCGCCACGTCTCCGAGAGTCGTGTGTTCTCCGACGGGAAGTGCGGCAAGCTGCTCCACGTCGTTGGCACTTCGCGTACTGGCGCGCTCCAGTACGCGGCGAACGTCGTACAGCGAGACGCGGTCCGTCGCGTCGGGATGAAGCCGAACTTCCAGCTCCTCGCGGGCGCGGCCCATGACCTCGACCTGGCGCCCGCCGCCCATTGCCCCGACAGCTCGCACCAGCTCGTCCGTCGCGTCGTCCAGGGCCGGTGCTCCCCCGCGGAGTGACACGACCACGACGGGCAGGATGGAGTGAGACGGCCCGACCACGCGGTGTCCGGCTCGCTTGTAGTCGTCCACGATGGTCGACAGCGCTTCCTGGGCCTCGACCGCCTCTTCTCGTGGCACCGCGGCCACCAGGTAGCTCTCTCCGGGGAGGATCAGGACTTCCGTTTGTTCGACGAGCGGA
The DNA here is from genome assembly GCA_964462035.1 of uncultured Sandaracinus sp. Lineage (GTDB taxonomy): Bacteria > Myxococcota_A > Polyangia > Polyangiales > Houyiibacteriaceae > UBA1660. Next base: position 9,149 of record CAYXAP010000075.1, on the reverse strand, counting down.
TGTCGGTCGAACCGCTCGCGAAGCGGTCCCAGGAGTCGCGCGGCGACCTGCAGGTCGCGGCCGTGCGCATAGGCGGTGACCACCAACTCGAGGGGCTCCTGTCGCTGGGCTCCGGCTCCGCAGCCGAGCACCCACGACAGCAGAAGTACCGGGCTCCATCTCTTCGAGCGACTCAGAGACACAAGGTGCGAGAGTAATGCGCGACTGAACGCACGCAAGGCTGGGGGCCGTCCGAGAGCGCCCGCCGACCACGAGACTTCACGGCGCAGCCATTCCATGTGGCGCCAGGTGCGCGGCCGGCTTCTTCATCGCAGGTCGGGACGGACGATACAGACTTCGGATTCGTCGCTCAGTCGCAGATGCGGCAGACCGCGAGCTTGACACATGGCGGACCGTGGCCTTGGTCGGCGCGGTCGCGCTCGGCTACTGGACTTCGCGGGCTGCTTTCCAAACCCTTCGCGTGCGCTGGCTTGATCTTCGAGATGTCCATCGGCCGCATGTCGACCAGCGACCAAGAAGGCATGCCACGTCGCCCCAATGATTCGAGGATGGTGACCTCGGAGATGGTGTTGGGCCCGAGGACCGCGGGGTAGTGGATGCGAACCACCGGCCACCGAACGCATGGGTAGGCCCGCGCCAAAGAGACCCCTTCAGCGAGACCTGACCGATCGAACCGCCTCGTGCAGGTGGTCGGAACCGATGCGCAAAGGTACCGCCATCGAGTTGAAGTACCTCTCCACCCCACAGATCCATACGATCTCGATGATCTCTCGTTCGTCGAAGTGGTCGCGCAGCCGCGCGAAGCACGCAGAAGATACCCGTGGAGAACGGCTCAGCTCGCGGGCGTAAGCCAGAGCCGCCTTTTCTCGCGCAGTGAAGGCCGCGCTCTCCTCGCAGTTGGCCAACTCGGTGAAGCGCTCCGTTCCGATTCCGGCCTTGACCAGTTCCGCGAGACCCAAGTCGGCGCAGAAGGAACAATGGTTGTGTCGTGCGGTGGTTACGGCGAGAAGGCCGCATAGCTCCTTCGGCAACTTGGTGAAGTGCTCGAGCAGGATCACCAAGATCAGGCTGAGGAAGCCAACGAACGGGGCGCGTGCATAGACCACCTTGAAGGCGGTGGGGGTCCGCCCATACCGCCGACGGGTCAGCCAGTAGAGCAGCCGCACAAAGCGGCTCCTCGGCGCGGCGATCGGCCGGAGTGGAAGCCCTCCGTGCTCGGAGGCCTCCGTTGCAGGGTCCGGAGTCGTGAGCGATTGTCCGAGGCCGGTGTTCATACCGGCTACACGTTTCGCCCCCGCAGTTGGTTACACGACTGAGTTCTCGTCGTCCAAGAAGCGAACGATCGCGGCGGTGTCGAAGTGTAGCATGCGGAGCCGACGAACCCTCCCTGCGGTCATCTCGAAAACGCTGGCCGCCAGTTGCGAGAGCTTGTCGGAGCCACGAGACGCCCGGAGCGTCCACAAGGCCACGGCTCCCGTTGGTGTGGGCACGATCGTCTCTCGTGGGTCCCGCTCGGCCTCCGACTGGAGGCCGCTCCAGGTCCGATCGTACCCAGCGGAGTGTGCGACGGCCCCGTTGTGCCCCTCCCACCGGCCTCCGTAGGGGAGTGATGGATCCTCGTCGATGACGATGTCGGGTGCGTAGGCCGTCAGCAACTCGGACAGGTTTCGGGCACGGACTGAATCGAACACGCGATGGGCCAACACGACGTTCTGGGCGCTGGGGGCGACTGCTTCGAGCCAGCGCATGCTGTCGGTGACCTGACGCAGCTCGGTCACCCTCCCTTTCTCGATCCGAAACGCATGGCAAAACGCTGCCTCGAAGGCTTCCCCGGTGCTGGGTGGGGTGCCCTCATAGCGACCCAGCACCACGACTCGGCCGTCGGAGTCTTGGATGCAGTCGGTGGGGCGTGGGACCACTCCATACATCATGCGTGCCGGCCCCCAGGCACCCCGCAGCATGGCAGCGGGTCCGACATGCGTGCCCCCGATTTGAGGCAGCCCGTCGGTGACGTGGCCAACGAAATCGTCCGCGAGCAAAGCGAGCAGTGTCTCCGTGTCGCCGTCGGCCATGGCCCGATAGAGGACCACGAGGGGTTCGGGAAGGTTCATGCGGGAAGTTTTGGAGAGCCGTCTCCAAATGTCAAGGCGGTGAGCCGCCAGGCTCCAAGTCGAGCAGGTGGACGACCGTACGAGCGACGAGATCATCGAGGGACCCAGGAGGCACCACACCTGCGACCAGGTGACGGCGGACGGCCGCGTATGGGACATCGACCAACGCGAACGCTACCGTTTGGAGTGCAGCCCCGGAGTCCTTCCCAAAGCGGTCTCGGGCAAGTGTCCGCAGCGCTCGCTCGACATCGTCGTTCAGTGTCTCCAGCTCCTCGCTGAGGTCGTCTGGCCATTGATGGGCCAGGTCTCTCCTGCGGTACAGGAGCAGGACTCGTGCCTCTGGAAGGTGGGTTCGAGACCAGCGTACGATGTGGAGAGCGGCTTCCACCGGCGCCTTCCGATGATCCGCCTCGAGGGCCTGGAGAAACCCCAACTGCGCGCGCTTCACAGTCCGCACCCACAGGTGTCCCAGGATCAGGTCTCGCGATCGGAAGCGATAGTAGATCGAGCCACTCGCGGCTCCGAGTCGGCGACCGATGGCCGGGATGCTCACAGCCGCCGGACCGTCGGCGGCCACCAGATCCAAACAGGCGTCCAGGATCTGCTCGGCCGTGTACTTTGCGGGCCTACTCACCCAGGTAGGGTATAGCCTCGTTGAGCGTTCTTGGGACTTCACGAGCGCCCGAAGGGCTCTGGCGGGAGCCAGAGCCTCGGCAAGCCCACCGGGTCGAAGGCATCCACCGACCCACCTCGAAGGTCGGATCCAGCTCGAGGCCATGGGCTCAGCCACTTCAACCGGTACGGTTGTGGAGCAGATCGCCGATGGGATACCGTCGAGTCTGATGGCAATCTCGGTGCGCCCATTCGAGAACCCGGATCGCGAAGCGTTGCTCGACCTCGTAGTGCGTATCTGGGAACCCGTGTTTGCCGGGATGCAAGGCTCGCTTCCGGGGTTCGTCTATCAGTCTTTCTACCCGGATGGCTGGGAGGCCCGCCAACGGTCCGATGTTGGAGCACTTCTCGATGAGGCCGACGGTCGGAGCTGGATCGCGGTCGAGGGCGAGCGGATGGTGGGGCTCATCGTGGCACAAGCGCACCCGCAGGATCGCATGGGAGAGATCGTCATCGTTGGTGTAGATCCCGAGCGCCAGCGACTCGGCGTGGCCGCAGCATTGACCCAAGTGGCGTTTGAATGGATGCGCCGCCGTGGTCTCGTCTTCGCCATGGCAGAAACGGGCGAAGATCCGGGACACGCGCCAGCTCGCGAGGCCTATCAGCGCCTTGGCTTCACGAAGTGGCGGGTGGCGCGCTATGTGAAGGCGCTCGACAGAAGCTGACGGCATGGGTCACGGCGACCGCATGTCACCGATTCCCGCCGTGATGGATGTAGTTGGGAGGGTCGCGTGATGGCGGGACGGCCCGCCTCACAGCTGCTGCAAGACAACGTGCTGAGGGGTCACTCGTCGATGCGCCCTGTGTAGCGCCCCTGAGCGTCGTAGTGCCGGCCATCGGCAGTGGTGCGCCCGGCGTAGCGGCCCTGAGCGTCGTAGTGCCGGCCATCGGTGGTGGTGCGCCCGGCGTAGCCGCCCTGAGCGTCGTAGTGCCGGCCATCGGCAGTGGTGCGCCCGGCGTAGCCTCCCTGAGCGTCGTAGTGCCGGCCATCGGCAGTGGCGCGCCCTGCGTAGCCGCCCTGAGCGTCGTAGTGCCGGCCATCGGCAGTGGTGCGCCCGGCGAAGCCGCCCTGGCCGTCGAAGTGGCGCCCGGGCCGCCTCTCGGGCCGCCTCGGGCTGGGGGACTCGTCGCTCGTAGTCACGGCGGTGTCCGGCGCGCTCGCGGTCGAGCGCACGGGAGCGGTGTCCGGCGCGCTGACGGTCGAGCTCCCGCTCGAGCCCATGGACGACACGGGACCCGCACACGCCGTGGCGAGTGCCAGTGCAAGCATGAACAGCGGGTGGAGAGTCATTTGGTTCCTGCATCTTTCAGAAGGGGTGCGCCGGGTTTGGGGACAGGATGAACGGGAGCCCCCACGCGCGTCACTGAGCGCCCAAACGGGGCTACGCCTGGATGGCCAAGAGATCGACCAGCTCCACCCCGTGCTCGTCGACGCCCACGACCGCGGAGCCGGTCGACCAAATCGAGAACATGAAGGCGAACGGGTTGGGGAGGGTGGCGAACAGCTCGCCACGGTGCGGTCCGCCAGGGACCTCTAGGTTCCATGCGACCGCCGACCGGAAGTCGCCGTCGGCTAGTCCATCCTCGCGACGATGACAGTCGATCTCTGCCCCATGTTCCCTCGGCCAGGCACGGAGCGCTGAGCGGAAGGCCTCGTCGAAGGGAGCCGAGGACGCGACTACGCCAGCGTGCCCATCGACCTCCGCGTGATGGTGCGCGCGATCGATGAGATCGAGGAGTGACTCGGCGACTGGCGTGAGGGAGACGAAGCCCTCGGGTGCGGGTGCCCATCGCACCATGGACGCGACTGGCACCCCCCACGCGGTCAGTGCCTCGGCCAGAGCGATGGCGAGCTCGTCAGCCGCGCCGCGCGCCTCGGCTGACGAGCGTGGTGCGAGGATTCGCTCTTGGAGCTGCTCCGGTGAGAGCCGCTCGGACCCCACGCCCACCCGAGGCGCCAGCGGTCCCATGGGGTCGACGAGGGCAAGCGGACCGACATGGAGCCCGTTCGTGTTGGCGCGCGCAACCCAGCAGAGCGTCCGGTCGACGTCGAAGACTCCGTTGGCCTCGGTGGGATCCCAGATCACGTCGACGTGCCCCGATATCGTATCGACCGCGACCACTCCGGTCTCCGCCCACACGAGCGTCTCGTCGCCGCTCCAACGGTAGAAGTCGAGGGTGTCGAGGCACGGCGCGGGGACGTTCGCACGGACGCGCTCGCCGGTGTCCCGATCCTCGATGACCAGCGTACCGTCAGCGATGCTGAGGCTCCGTCGGCCGGAGGGGGAGCGATAGGGCTGGAAGCCCTCGCGGAAGCACACGCGCCGGACGCGTTTCGGCTCCACCTTCGTAGGGGTCACCTGGCGCGGACGGCCCGGATGCACCGCGAGCACGCGATCGCCCCCCCACTCGTCTACCCGGAACCACAGATCCTCGCTCTCCTCAGCGAAGCAAAACGCACGAGGGCGCGGAGACCAGACCGAGCGCATTGTGCACACCTTCCTACTCTTCATCGTCGAGACCTCATGGCTTCAGCAGGAAATCTAGGGTGCCGCGACTGCAAGTCCGAGAGAACGATCGACGACGGAGACAGCCTTGAGGAGGGTATGCGACCGAACGCCGACACCGCGACGCGAGGGCAGGGAGCGTGCCTGCCAGCCGCTGCCGTCCAGCGGGACGGAGCGTTGCGCGGACGGTTTCAGACGTCGTCGAAACCACAAACGGAACGGACGTCTACACGGCTGCACATGGCGTCCGAGGTACACGGAGCTTCGTCGCACGCTCCATCCCTGCACAGACCCAGGGCTCCCGTGCCGAAGAACCCGTCACAGTCTGCGTCCGAAGCACAACCAGCGACACATCCCCTCAGCCCCCCACTGCGCGGTGTCGAACGACAGAACGGGAGTGCGTCGCCGAACTCGGCAACACAGTCGCTGTCTGTCTCGCAGACCCAGTAGCACGTCCCGTCACAGCGCGCGTTGCGGAGGGTTCCAAGCACCGGCCCGCGGGAGGAGTCGACGCACTCGGCTGGATCCGTGCAACGCTGCCCGCAATACCCGCGTGGTCCGCAAACGGGAGCGTAACCGGGACCGCCGAACCACGCAGCGCAATCCTCGTCGGCGGTGCACCCCACAAACTCGCATGCGCCTGCGCGGCATCGGAAGGCGTCCGCCGGATATGAGGTATCGCTCTCCCCGCAATCCGAGGCTGCGGAGCAACTCAGCGAGCAGAGCTGCGGTGAGGCCATTCCCGAGTCCACGGGTGGAAATGCAAGGTCCTGGAGGGTTCCCGCATCTGGCGTCGCCTCTGCCGCGGGCCGAGCGCACCCTGCTCCAAGGGCGAACACCCCGACCGCGATCACTGCTATCCGCATGCCCATTCGAATCCTCCTCCTGGATGCGACTCCACGGCACCACGGCACGGGCCAACATCGTCTGTGTGGGCCAAGCCCCCAAGGTCATGCACCATCGTCGGACCCACTCTAGGCCGGTAGCGTCCACCTAGTGGACGATGTCGCGTATTGGTGGACCGATGGCGGGTTCTGGCGTGTTCGACGCGAGCTGATGTGTCGGCGACACAAATGATGCAGCGCCATCTGGCATTCGACGCCGTCCGCTCTGTGCCCACGTGGATACAGCGCACTCGCCCCTTCTGCTCGGTCACAGCCTCCATAGACATCGATCAGGAGGTCGTCGCGCGGAGCGCTGACAGGGTCCGAAGGGATGCTGCAGCATCGGACGGGCGATGCCGGCGCTCAGCGGCAATCCCCTACACCGGTCTCACCCACGAGCGCCTCAACACGCTCGTTTGGCCATCGCCGCCTTTCGAGAGGACGCGTACCCGCCCGTCCGGCGGGAGCTGGAGCCTCAACCCTTCTCGATCTGCCCGTCTCGTCGATCTGCCTGTCTCGATCTCCGGGACTACGCGACGACGAGGCCGTAGAGGTCCGCCGTCACGTGCGCTATGGCCAGGGCCACGATGTCACGGCTCCAGAGATAGACGAGCGTGCCGATGGCGCCACTGACGACGAATGAGAGCACGGGCCCGGATGGCCAGAGCGGTAGGTGCGCCGCGGCGAAGGCGAGGACGGTGATCGTCCCGGCAATCCACGGGCTCCCGGTCAGCGCCAGCAACCGTTCGAGTGCGTACCCACGATAGAGCCACTCCTCGCCACTCGCGACGATCACGATGACGCCCACGAAGTACCAGGTCGGCAGCTCGGTCGGGCCCGGAATCATCTCGAACGAGCCGAGGCCCAGCGCCGAGATGCCCCAGACAGCGACGGGGCCATAGATGAAGATCGTGAAGAGGGACAGCGCGACCGCCAGAGGCAGCGTTTTCCTTCCGACGCCATGGAAGCCGAGAACCGACCAGCTCAGCTTCTCCCGCCGCCGAGCGATCGCCGCAACGGACGCCACCAGGAGCAGAAACCCCGTCGTGGCGATCACGCTGACCGTCCACTCCCGATCCACCCGGAGTAGTCGCTGATAGACCAGAGCGATACCGAGCGGGCCGAGGAGCGCGAGGGCAACGTTGAACCAAGCCGTGCGGCGCACTCGTCGAGGGTCCCTCGAGGGCTCGGGCTCGTCCTGATGGTGGTCTCGGTCCATGGCCCTCATTCAGTCGACGGAGGCTTCCATGAACGCCCGGCGACGGTTGCGGTCGAGCCCGAAGGATCTTCGAGCTCCGCGTCGCCGCGGCTGCGGACCTACATGGCGCCCTTGGAGGGAATCTACCAGATCTGTCAACGACTGGGAGGACCGGCGAGCTGCTCCAGCGAGGAGCGGCCCTTGGTGCCGGTGTTAGATCGGTGACCACGAAGCCCACCGGGACCTTCGGCGTCGATTCACAGAATACGCGCTCTCATCAACCCCTCCATGATCGTCGGGAAGACGCTGCCGCTCGGCCCGTAGGAAAGGGCATGAGACTCACCCCACTCGACCGGCTGCACGACGCCCTTCGACGCCGGCTCCCAGACAACATGGCGAACCTGGAGCTGGTAGGGCCGGTGCGGCCGCCGAAGTTGGACGCTCTACGCCGGCATGTCATGCAGCTCACGGGAGAGGAGGTGCCGGCGTTGGTGGAGGCACTGCTCCTGGCCCATGACGGGAGCATGTACCAGCCGATCTCCCCGTCACGCCCGGACACGCTCCTCGGCGCGGAAGACATCATTTCCATGATGCAGTCTCCGACTCGGGTCATCCCGGTGATCGACCGCAACGTCGTGGACGAGGAGAGCGGCCAGACGCTCAAGTGGGCCATCGACCTGACCCGGCCGGAGGGTCCGATGTGGGAGAACGTGAGCTGGAGGGAAGAGGAGGGCGTGGGCTGGGAGGCTTCGGGGCCGACCCCGATCGGCTGGCTCGAAGCGGTCCTCCGTGAGGTGGAGCAGTTCCAGCCGCCGGCGCCGCTCGTCATCGGAACCGCTCTCGCTCGTTGGTCTGCGTCTGGGGCTCCAGCGATCGAGCAGCTCGAAGGAGCCCCCCTCGGGCGGGCCTACCTGGCGATGAACGCCGGTCGTCGTCCGTCGGCGACTCTAGTGGTCAAGTTGGACTCGACGCTCTGGGGCGAGGCGATGGACTTTCAGAGCGCCGACAACCCCTTCCCCGATCTCTGCCGGATGACCGCACGGCTCCTCCGGCGACGCGCGCAACGATCGGAGTCGCTCTGGGCACTCTCTCCCCAGCAGGTGCAACGGTTGCTGATGCGCAGTCGGGTCGAAGAGATCCAGGTCGCCGAACTCGAGGTCGCCACTGTCTGAGTTCGGTCACTCCCGCGCCTCGCGGGTCACGCCGTGGGCGCTACCCATGGACTACCCGGGCACGATGCGGCGAGCTCTCGGCTATCTGGTTCTCACCCTTGCTGCACTGGGCTGTTCCGCTTCCGCAAACGAGGGTGAGCCGGAGCGCCTACTATGGGACGAGCAGGCTCTGTCCGCCTACGTCACCGAGGTCGGTGGGCGCGTCGAGTACTCAACCGCGACGAGCTATGAGTTCAAGGTTCGACTCGGGAACGAGACTTGGCAACGGCGAGAGTCCGATGAGTTCCGGCCATCGGGTCCCGGGTGTGGCCTGTACGACGTTTCCATCGACGGGCGCGAGCGCCTGTTCCCTCTGAGAGAGCTGCACCACGCGGTCTCCGACCTCGTTTGTGGGCCGGTTGTTGCGACTGGACCCGTGGAGCGGGTCTACGCGGAGAGCCTCTACACCCTTTGCCGCCCCGCGGACGAGCCTCATCGTTCGGTCCTTCTCCTGGGCGGCTACAGCAGCCCAGGAGTAGCCAGCATTCGACTCCTCACGCTGGCTCCCTAGCTAGGCCAAGCGGCCTACTCAGCAAGCCCGCCAGGCGCTCTACGACTCTCCCGGC
>CAYXAP010000074.1:15410-37316 GCA_964462035.1 uncultured Sandaracinus sp. | reverse complement strand
AGGTCTCGAAGCCCATCGACTCGAGGGCGACGTTGCCCGCCAGGATCATGAGGTCGGCCCAAGAGAGCTTTCGCCCATACTTCTGCTTGATGGGCCAGAGCAGTCGCCTCGCCTTGTCGAGGTTCGCGTTGTCGGGCCAGCTGTTGAGCGGCGCGAAGCGCTGCGTGCCAGAGGCGCCGCCGCCGCGGCCATCCGAGATCCGGTAGGTACCCGCGCTGTGCCAGGCCATGCGGATGAAGAAGGGCCCGTAGTGGCCGTAGTCCGCCGGCCACCAGTCCTGCGAGTCGGTCATCAGGGCCGTCAGGTCCTTCTTCACCGCCGCCAGGTCGAGCGAGAGGAACGCCTTCGCGTAGTCGAAGCCGTCGGGCATCGGCGACGCGTCGTTCTTCCGGAGGCTCCGCAGGCTCAGCTGGTTCGGCCACCAATGCTGGTTGGCCGTCGAGCCTGTCGCCGTGTGGGCTGAATGCATCACCGGGCACTTGCCGGCGCTTCCGGTCTTCTCGGACATGGGTCGCTCCTCTTCGAGTCGGGTGGGCGAGACGGGGGGCCGATTCGTCTCATTACGAAGCGGCACCCACAAGTCCCTCGCCGGGGTCGAGTCATGGGGTCGCCGATGCCGCCGGAGTACCGACGCGCCGTCCGACCCCTCGCGACGACAAAAGATTACCGCTGTCATTTTTACCTTGCGCCAGTAAAATGAACACCGTAAACCGTTGGTCGTGGCCCGCCCCGTTCTGACCGACGAAGCGATCGACGCGTTCCGCGACCGGGCGGTCGAGGTCGCGATGCGCCTCTTCGCCGAGCAGGGCTACGAGGGGTTTTCGCTCCGCACGCTCGCCCGCGAGCTCCAGTGCAGCCACACCACGCCCTACCGTTACTTCCCCGGTGGCAAGGCGGAGATCTTCGCCGAGGTTCGAGCCGAAGGCTTCCGCCGCTTCGGTCGATTCCTGAAAGCACGGCTCGAGCCGGTGGAGGGGCCGCTGGAGCGGGTTCGCGTACTGGCGCGCGGCTACTTCGACTTCAGCGTCCAACACCAGGCCGCGTTCACGATCATCTTCGAGATGGGGCAGCCGAACCCGGAGGAGCACCCGGTGGTCGGCGAGGCCGGCTTCGCCGCGTGGTCGGTGCTCTACGACGTGGTCCGGGACGCCGTCGAAGCCGGCGCGCTGATCGGAGACGTCTCGGACCTCGCGCACACGATGTGGGCCGGCATCCACGGCGTCGCCACGCTCCACCTCGCCCACAAGATCAGCATGGACCGGACCGCCGACGCGGTGCTGGAGACCATGACCGACACGCTCATCCGGGCGCATCGCCCCCAGGGAGAAGACGAATGAGTCAGCAGCACGACGTCCTGGTGATCGGCTCCGGCATCGGAGGCCTCACCGCAGCCCTCACCTGTGCCCGCGCGGGCCGTTCGGTGTTGGTGCTCGAAGCCGGCAAGCAGTTCGGCGGGTACACCAACCCCTTCGCACGCAAGCACTTCCACTTCGATCCGGGCGTCCACTACATCGGCGAGTGCGGACCGGAGGGCACGTTCCGGCATCTGCTCGATCGGCTCGGCCTCCAGGACGTGGAGTTCCGCGAGCTCGATCCGGACGGCTTCGATCACTACGTCTTCCCCGACTACTCGGTGAAGAACTGCGTGGGCCTCGAGCGTTTCCACGACCGGCTGGCCGCCGACTTCCCCAAGGAGCGCGAGGGCCTCGGTCGCTTCTTCGAGCTGCTCGAGCACGTCGACATCACGCTCTCGACGGTGAATCGAATCCGCGGCCCCGTGGACGTGCTGAAGGTGCTCCGGAGCGCCCCGCGCATGCTGCGCTGGGGTCGCGCCACGCTGGGAGAGCTGCTGAACGCGCACTTCGACGACCCGCAGCTCCGCGCGGCCCTCGCCGGTCCCTGCGGCGACCTCGGCCTCCCCCCGGCGCGGCTCTCCGCGATCATGCACCTGGCGGTGCTCGCCCACTACGCCAAGGGCGCGTACTTCCCGCACGGCGGCAGCGGGGCGCTGCGGGACGCCTTCGTCGACGCCCTCCACGCCGAGGGGGCCACGATGAAGCGGAACGCGCGGGTCGAGCGCATTCTCCATGAGGGTGGCCGCGTGACCGGCGCGGTGACCGCGGACGGCACCGAGTACCGCGCGGACTGCGTCGTCTCCAACGCCCAGGCGAGCCAGACCTACGAGATGGTCGGCCTCGAGCACGTCGGCGGTCGACTGCGGAAGAAGGCCACCCACGTGGAGGACTCCTACGGGTCCATCGTCATCTGCATGGGCGTGGACGGAGACCTCGACACCTCGGCCATGGGGAGCGCCAACATCTGGAGCTACGACACCGTCGACATCGACCAGAGCTTCGGCGGCGCGGCCATGGAGGATCCCACCCAGGGCGGCTCCTTCTTCCTGACGGTGCCGACCAACAAGGACCCGGACGGTGGCCTCGCCCCCGAGGGGATGCAGACCGTGGAGCTGGTCGCGCTCTGTGCGTCCGAGCCGTGGAAGAAATACTTCGGCAGCAAGACGATGCGCCGGGGCGAGGAGTACCGCGCCGCGAAGGAAGCGGTCGCCGAGCACTACCTCTCGCTGGTCGAAGAGCGGCACCTCCCGGGCCTGCGAGAGCACATCGTGGTCCAGGAGATCGGCACGCCGGCGACCAACCTCAGCTACACGCTCGCCCGCGGCGGAAACATCTACGGCCCCGCCCACACCCTCGCGCAGACCCCGCCCTTCCGCTTCGGCGCGCGAGCACCGATCGACGGGCTCTTCCTCTGTGGCGCCTCCGTCATGAGCGCCGGCGTCGTGCCCTGCGCGTCGTCCGGCCGCGCCGCGGGCAAGCTCGCCCTCGGCCACCTCGGCCGCCGTCGTCGCGCCTTCCCAGTCACGCCCCGGCGACTGCGCGCCGCCTTCGGCTGAGAAACGCGTCGGTCGCTCGCACGACGCGACGACGATGAAGGCGATCAGCTACGCACGCTTCGGCCCACCGGACGTCCTCGAGGTGGGCGAACGCCCCGAGCCGAGCCGAGCCCGCGGCGAGGCCCGCGTGCGAGTCCGCGCGGCTGCCCTGAACCCCAAGGACGTGCTCCTGCGGAAGGGGAAGATGCGCTGGCTCCCGGCGGGCTCGCTGCCGCGGATCCCGGGCTACGACTTCGCCGGGACCCTGCTCGACGCCACCCCGGCGCTGAGCGCGGGAACCGAGGTCTTCGGGATGATCCAGCGCAACGGCGGTGGCGCGTCGGCCGAGATCGCCAGCGTCCCCGTCGGCGAGCTGGCGGCCAAGCCGCTCGGGCTCTCGATGAGCGAGGCCGCGTCGCTCCCGCTCGCGGGGCTGACCGCGCTGCAGGCCCTGCGCGACGAGCTCGGCGTAGAGCCAGGGCAGCGAGTGCTGCTCAACGGTGCGTCGGGCGGCGTCGGCACGCTCGCCGTACAGATCGCCAAGGCGATGGGCGCGAACGTGGTCGCCGTGTGCTCCGGTCGGAACGCGGAGCTGGTGCGCGAGCTCGGTGCGGACCGGGTCATCGACTACACGAGCGAGGACCCGAGCGCCGAGCGCAGCCTCGACCACGTCTTCGACATCTACGGCAACCTCCCCTGGCCTCGCGCCAAGGCCATGCTCCACGCCCGCGGCCGCTACTGCACCACCGTGCCGCAGCCTGGCGCCATCGCGCGCGGGGCGCTGCGCCGGGTCGGCCTGCATCGGGCAGCGCTGGTCGTCGTGCGCAGCCGGCGGGCCGATCTCGAGCAGCTGAGCCGCTGGGTCGCGAGCGGCGCGCTTCGGCCCGTGGTCGACCGGACCCTGCCCTGGACCGAGGCGGTCGCCGCGCACCAGTACCTGGAGACCCGTCGGGCCCGGGGCAAGGTCGTGCTGACGTTCGATTAGCTCGGTGTACTGTCGCCAGCGATGCGGCGACGTACCCTCCCCGGCACCGATCTGAGCGTTTCCGTGGTCGGGATGGGTCTGTGGCCCGCGGGCGGAAGGCATTGGGGGCCGGTCGACGACGACGAGTCGGTCGCCGCCATCCGCCGTGCCGTCGAGCTCGGCGTCGACTGGTTCGACACGGCCCCGCTCTACGGCGATGGCCACGCAGACCGCATCCTCCGCCGGGCGCTGGGAGACCAGCTCGCTTCGGTCACGATCGCCACGAAGGTCGGCGCCCACCGCGACCCGAGCACGGACGAGGCGTGGAGCGACCTGCGACCCGAAGCCGTTCGTGCGGACTGCCACGCGAGCCTCGAACGTCTCGGCATCGAGCGCGTCGACCTGCTCCAGGTCCACTGGCCCTGCGAACGGGGCACGCCGATCGCGGAGACCATCGGAGCGCTCGAAGCGCTTCGCGACGAAGGCCGCATCCGCGCCTTCGGCCTCTGCAACTACGGCGTCGCGGGCCTCGAGGCGGCGCTGGACGCCGCGCCGGTGGCATCGCTGCAGACCCCCTACTCCATCGTGCGCCGGGACGCCGACGAGGCGCTGCTTCCCTTCTGCGATGAACGGAGCGTGGGCGTGCTCGCCTACGAGACGCTGTGCCGCGGTCTGCTGACCGGCAAGTTCGGCGCTCGGACGCCGCGCTTCGGCGCGGACGACATGCGGCGGCAGGACCCGCGCTTCTGGGGCGAGCGCTTCCTTCGGATCGCGTCGGTGGCCAGCACGCTCCAGGCCATCGCCACCAAGGTGAGCGTACCGACGAGCGCCCTCGCCGTCGGGTGGGTACTCCAGCGACCGGGGATCACCGCCGCCGTCGTGGGTGCCAAGACCCCGGCGCAGGTCGAAGCCAACGTCCGCGCAGCGGCGCTCGTGGACCAGCCACGGCTCTGGCAGACCGTGGACCGACTGCTCGCCGGCTGAGGGAACAATCGTGGCCCGTGGAGGTTGGTCACCCGTGCGACGGTCCTCCGCGGCGTTCTGGATGGCGACGCTCGGCGCGTGCGCAGGAAGCGCGCCAGAGCCGGCGGCGAAGCGTGCGCCAGTGGACCCTCTCGTCCTCGCCCGAGACGACGCCCGCGTGGTGCTCGAACGGCACTGTGGCCGATGTCACCTCCCGAACGAGCCGACCGCGATCCCGGGCGCATTGGCGATCTTCGACCTCTCCGAAGAGGAGTGGGCCGGCCGGCTGGAGCCCGAGGCGCTGGCGGGCATCTACGAACGGCTGCGGCCGAGCGACGGGATGACGATGGACCCGGAGGCGGCACCGACCACTCCCGAGGAGCGCGCCCTCGTGCGGGATTACCTCGTCCGCCGCTTCGGACCCCACGAGGCACCGGAGTGGATCGACCCGTGACGATCTCCGAAACGTCCGGAGAACCTCAAAGGCAGGTGCCGGCGAGCTCCACCGGCGAGAGCACCGATGTGCCAGCGTCGGGCTGCCAACGAATCGTCGTGCCGATTCGGCCCGAGTTGACGTCCGCGTTGCTGCCGGTGACCCCGACTCGCAGCTCCTGGCCGACCGACCAGTCCGGAAGCCGCGGGTCGCTCGTGTTGCAGGTGAACCCACGCGTGTCGAGGTGCACCGAGAGCCGCTCGCTCACTCCGGTGTGGCCGTTGGCCGGACGGTAGACGACCCGGATCCCGGGCTCGGTCAGGCCCGAGGCGTCGTCCACACGGAAGGAGGCGGGGACGGTACAGGTCGTGAGCACCTCGCTGTCGGAGGCCGTGCCCGTCAGCCTACGGATGACGATGAGGTCCTCCGTGTAGGCTCCGAAGGGTCGCCCGAAGAGCCATTCGACGGCGACGCCGTTCCGTGCGCGCGGAGCGCCCGAGTCCCAGTAGAGGAAGTCGGTGTAGCTGCCGGCCAGCGCGCCCCCACCGTCTTCGACGAGCACCAGCGCGACGCCTCCTCGATCGCTGTAGTCCGGGTCGGGGTCGGAGGGTGCGAAGAGCTGGAGGTTCGGAGCGAACGTGAGCTCCCCATAGCCGAGCTCGATCACCTCGTCGTAGTAGGCCCCCGTCGACACGCGGGTGTCCGAGCGGGCGACGAAGACCGACGGAGTCATGCCAATCCCTACGAGGCTGCAGACCGCTTGGGTGCCGAGCATCGTGCGGGTGAGCTCGAGGTCGGAGCAGCTGCTGGCACCACCCACCTGGTCATCGACGCCGACCTCGATCTCGTCGTCGGTCGTACCGTTGCAGTTCTGATCCAGCATGTCGCCGCAGACCTCGGCCGAAGGCGAGATGCTGCAGCCGCCGAAGGTACCGCCGCTGCAGGTCTGGCTGCCGGTCGCACAGACGCCCTGGGCGCCGGCGCACGGGCGTGTCTCGGAGCCCGAGCACGCACAGTCCTCGTTCGCTTCCCCCGAGCAGTTGTCGTCGATGGGCGTGTCGCAATCCTCGGCGTTCCCGGGGTTTCGCCCCGGGTTGGCGTCGTCACAGTCGCCGCCGGCGAACGAGTACCCCGGCGGCGCGGCACAAGCGACCGTGGTCATGTCGTCGACCCCATAGAGGTCGCCATCCATGTCCCGGTAGTAGGTGACCAACACCTCCTCGTCGATCGTGCCATCGCAGTCGTCGTCCATGAGGTTGCAAATCTCACCGGCGCCGGGGTTCACCGAGATGCGGGCGTCGTCGCAGTCGTCGCCGCATGTGTCGCCGTTGCAGCACATCGCGTCGGTGAAACCGTCCGCGTCGGCGTCGCCGTCTTCGCCGGCCACGGTCGCTCCGTCGCAGTCCTCGTCGTGCCCGTCCGAGTCGCAGACCTCGGGGTTGCCGGGGAAGCGATTGGGGTCGGTGTCGTCACAGTCGGAGCCGCCGCACCCGATCGCATCGACCCCGTCGCCGTCCACGTCTGGGTCCACGTCACAACCGGCGCACGTGTCGGTCTCCTCGTCGCAGTCGGCACACGGCGCCCCCGCGGCAGGCAAGCAGCCGATGGCATTCGCGCCCGCCGACCCGGGCGAGCAGGTCTCGGCTCCGTTGCAGTAGGCGCCGTCGTCGCACTCGCTGTCGGCGGCGCACGTCGCCCCGAGGTCGGGGTCCGGGTCCGGTGCATCGTCACCACAGCCAATGACGAGAGCGAGAAAGAAAGGTAGCGCCCAGCGAGGGGAGAGCATGGCCAATCCTGGCAGAGTGCTGGACCGCCGGCTAGCGCCGGTCGGGGAGCGTCGAGCGGACCTCCTCCCGTCGGCGGGCGCGCGCGTCCTGCTCGCGGCCGACCGGCGTGACACTCCGCACCGCGTCCGGCTCTGCGCATTGGCACCGGGGCCGGTCGACCCCATGGTGCGCCCGTGCAGCTCTCGCTCTACAAGTACGACACCTGCGGCTTCTGCCGGTGGGTGATGCAGACCATCGGTGAGCTGGGCATCGCCGACCAGATCGAGCTTCGCGACGTGCTCCGGGAGCCGCGCTTTCGCGACGAGCTCTTCGAGGCTAGAGGCCGCGGCACGGTGCCGGTGCTCCGGATCGAGGACGATGGCGAGGTCGAGTGGATGGGCGAGTCCCGCGACATCATCGCGTGGCTGAAGCGGCGCTTCGCCTCCGGCGGCTGACACCGAAGCGTCTCTCCCGAAACGGATGTCGTTGCTCTACGCTCCGGCGCATGCACGTCGGACGCCGTTATCGCCTCTTCCAAACGCTCGGCTGGTCCAAGTGGAGCATCTTGCTCCCCATGGCCTACGCGGCCGGCGCGGTCGCCATCTACGACCTCGCCGGGCTCCACTGGGTCGCCCTGCCGACGCTTCCGATGAGCCTGATCGGCATCGGCGTCGCCTTCTATCTCGGCTTCAAGAACAACGCGTCCTACGATCGCACGTGGGAAGCGCGGAAGATCTGGGGCGCGATCGTCAACGCCAGTCGCTCGTGGGCCTACGGCGCGCGCGACCTGGTCGGCGTCGGCGACCACGACCAGGACGACGCGGCGATCGCCGCCATCCGCGTGGAGCTCGTGCACCGACACGTCGCGTGGATGGACGCCCTGCGGCACCAGCTTCGGGCGGTGAAGAGCTGGGAGCACCAGGGGCCGGGCTTCGAAGCGCTGCGGGCGGCGGAGGTGCCCGAGCGAAAGGAGGACCTGCGGAAGGTCCTGGCCCCAAACCTCACCGAGCGTGAGCTCGAGCAGGTGCTCTCCATGATCAACCCGGCGGCACACCTCCTGGCGCAGCAGTCCCGCCGGCTCGCGGAGCTCCGAAAGGGTGGGCTCATCGATGGCTTCACGCACCTCCACCTGCAGGAGCTGCTCCAAGAGCTGATGACCCAACAGGGCAAAGCCGAACGCATCAAGAACTTCCCCTTCCCGCGGCAGTACGCGACGGTGAACTCCTTCTTCGCGATCCTCTTCGCGCTGCTCGTGCCCTTCGCGATGCTCGGCGAGTTCGCCGAGCTCGGTCAGCACGGCGAGTGGCTCACCGTACCCTTCGCGGCGGCCGTGAGCTGGGTCTTCCTGACCACCGACAAAATCGGCGACTGGAGCGAGAACCCCTTCGAAGGTCTCTCGAACGACGTGCCGATCACGCAGATGGCGCGCGGCATCGAGCGGGACATCCGGCAGATGGTCGGCGAGACGGATCTGCCCCCCGCGCGCGAGCCCGTCGGGCAGATCCTCTACTGAGCGATCTATGGTTCCGCCGTGGACACCACTCTCCAACTCTCGACCGGCCCGAAGACCGCATACGTCGCCGAGCCGGCCAACCCGTCGACCCGCGCCGTCGTCGTCCTGCACGAGCTCCTCGGACTGAACGACGACATCCGTCGCATCACGGACCGCTTCGCCGAAGCGGGCTATCGCGCCGTGGCGCCGGACCTCTACGAAGACCTCGGCGCGCGACCCTTCTGCATGGCGCGCGCGATGACCGCGATGACCCGGGGCGGCGGCCCGGTGGTGCCGGTCGTCGAGGCGGTCGGGGAACATCTCCGAGCGGAGGGCGCCGAACACGTCGGCGTGGCCGGGTTCTGCATGGGGGGCGGGTTCGCGCTCCTCGCCGCCGGCCGGGGTCGCTTCGACGTCGCCGCCCCCTTCTACGGACTGGTGCCGGGCCGGAAGGCGCTGGCGGACATCTGTCCGACCGTGGCCAGCTTCGGAGGTCGCGACCTCATGTTCCGCGGGGGCGCGAAACGACTGCGCCAAGTGCTGAACGACGCTCGCGTCCCGAACGACGTGCAGCTCTACCCCGAGGCCGGTCACAGCTTCATGAGCGTGCACCCGGCGTGGGCCAGGCCCATCGGCGGGTTGCCACCGCTCCGTGCCGCCCACCACCCCGAGGCGTGCGAGGACGCGTGGGGCCGAATGCTGCGATTCTTCGACCAGCATCTCTCGACGGACTGAATCCCGAAACCTCGTTCGGGTATCCTGCGGCCGATGGGCTCGGCCGAAGAGCGACCGGAGAAGAGTCGCGAGACGATCTCTCGGGCGGAGACCCGCGTGGAGATCGTGGCCGACAAGGCACGCTCGGGTATCGAGACCGACAGCCTCTCGGAGGGCGAGGTCCTCGACGGACGAGAGCTCGACGACGCCTATGACGTCGGCGAGCCCCTCGGCGAAGGCGGCATGGGCAAGGTCGTCGAGGCGAAGGACCCGAGGCTGGGCCGCTCCGTCGCGGTGAAGGTCATGCGAGGGAAGCTCCTGAAGGACGCGACCCTCCGGCGACGCTTCATCATCGAGGCGCAGGTGAGCGCGCAGCTCGAGCACCCGAACATCATCCCGGTCTACAGCATGGAGCAGACCGAGGGGGTTCCCGCCTTCGCCATGCAGCTCCTGCGCGGTCACGACCTGGCGCACCTGATCGGCGAGCGGCGCGCAGCCATCGAGCGCGGCGAGCCCGACGAGGGCGACGGCGACCTCGAGGATCGGCTCGAGATCTTCCTGCGCGTCTGCGACGCCATCGCCTACGCGAACGAACGCGGAGTGATCCATCGCGATCTCAAGCCCGAGAACGTGATGCTGGGATCGCACCGCGAGGTCTACGTCGTGGACTGGGGCGTGGCGAAGGTGCTCGGCGAGCCGGAGCTGCCGCCGAGCCTTCCCGACGGGGGCGAAGACGAGGAAGAGCTCCGGGACGAGCGCGCGCGCGACTCGGAGGGGAACCCGATCCGCGTGTCCACGAGCGCCGGCACCCGTCACGGCCAGGCCATCGGCACGCTGATGTACATGCCCCCCGAGCAGATGGAGGGCGACGTCGAGCACCACTCGTCGGCGTCGGATCAGTTCGCGCTCGGCATGGTGCTCCAGGAGCTGGTGACCCTCGAGACCCCGCGCCGCGACGGCACCACCATCGCGCTCATGGCGGCCGCGCTCGAGGCCCGCCGGAAGGAGCCGGTCCGCTTCGACGGTGCCGAGGTTCCGGCGCCGCTCGCGGCGATCATCGCCCGCGCCACACAGAAGGCGCCGAGCGACCGCTATCCGTCGATCGGTGCCATGGCCGAGGACGTCCGTCGCTATCTGCTCGGCGAACCGGTCTCGGTGCACGCGGAGGGCCTCGCCCATCGGCTGTGGCGCCGGCTGAGCAAGCGGCCGGCCATGACCTTGGGTGTGGTGATGCTCCTGCTGCTCGCAGGCGCGACCACGTCGCTGCTGTCGGTGCAGCGGACGCTGCAGGCGGAACGCGAAGCCCGCGACGAGTCCGACCTCCTGCAACACATGAGCTCCGCGGTCCGCGAGCGGAGCCAACGCGTCGACAGTCAGCTCGCGCGCATCCGGATGCTCGTCGAGGGGCTCGGCACGGCCACCGAAGAGCTCCTCCGTCATCCGCCACCGCTCGAGGGCGAGCACCCCTACGGCGCCGCCGGCTGGCTCGTGGGCCGTGGGCAGCCCTTCGAGGAGCTCCGCGACCACGAGCGCTACGGCATGGCCGTCACGATGCACCAGTCGCTCTACCTCTACACGACCGACGCGGACGAGGCGGCGATGGAGGCGATGCTCCTGCAGCTCGTGCCCCTGCACGAGCGGATGCGCGACACCTTCCTGCGGAGCGCCGGTCCGGGGCCATGGACCGACGCGGACGTGCACCGGCTCTTCTGGGACGAGCGCCCGCCGGTCCACATGACCTACGTCGGCTTCGAGAACGGGATGATGCTGACCTTTCCCGGCTATGAGCCCTTCCCCGAGGGCTACGACCACCGCCGACGACCCTGGTACGTGGGCGTCGGTGAGCGGCGGGGCCCCTTCTTCGGCACGCCCTACCCCGACGCCAGCAACAGCGCGATCCTCGTGCCCTGCAACCGCGGGCTCTACGACGCGGACGGTGATTTCATCGGCGTGGCGGGTGGCGACATGGCCATGGACGACGTGATCGCGGCCCTGCCAGTGGACTCACTCGAGGGCTGGACCCGCGGCGGCCTGGTCGACGGCGAGGGTCGACTGATCATCGACACCGAGAACGAGCAGCTCCGGCTTGGCTTCGGGCTCCACGACGACGAGGCCTTCGCCGGCAGCGAGCTGGACCCGCCCATCCTCGCGGCGATCGAAGCAGACTCGAGCGGTTGGATTCAGCACGGCGAGCACCTGGTCTTCTTCGACAAGCTCTCCGAGATCGACTGGACCTTCCTCGCGTGGATCCGGCACTGAGAAGTACCCTCGCGGGATGCGCTCCGCGATCCTCCTCTCGACGCTGGTCTCGTTCGGGCTCTTCGCAACGCCCGCGACCGCCCAGCGCGTCATCGCCCAGGACACCCTCTCCACCGCGACGCCGGCGGCGATCACCTGCGGCTTCTGCGAAGGCGAACGCTACGGCGTGATCTTCCGCGAGCTGGACCCCGGCGGGCTCCAGCCCGCCGACTTTCCGCTGACCATTCGGAGCCTTCGAGTGGCGGTGGCGTCGGCGCGGGTCACCGGGAGCGCCCCCTCCTTCACCTGCGAGGGGCTGACCATCGCCGGCACCGCCCTCGCCGACCTCGAGCTCTGGGCCGGCACCGAGCTGCCGAGCGACATCAGCGGCATCGGCGCGGAGGACGCGTGGTCCGCCGGTGAAGAGCTGCTCTGGGCCGCCGCGGACGTGCCGCTCATGAAGTCGACCGCGGGTGCCGACGGCGCCTCGGAGATCGAAGCCGGCTTCAACGAGCTGCAGCCGGTCGACGAGATGGAGATGCCCATCCGCGTGAGCGCGGACGCTCGCTACATCCGCGCCGTGGTGCGCATCCAAGCGGGCGACCCCGACGCGAGCGCATCCTGTGACGCGGCCGGCCAGAACCCGCCGAGCATCTTTCCGCTCCGCGACAACGACGGGGTCATCGCCGACGAGCGGAGCTTCATCTACGCGGGTGCCGGCGGCTGGCTCTGGAACGAGGACGTCGGCATCGGCGGGGACTGGGCCATCCGCCTCGAGGTCCGCAGCGACGGAACCCCCGGCGCCGACGCGGGCCCCGGCGGCAGCGACGCGGGGCCGGCCAGCGACGCGGGCCCCAGCTCGGACGGTGGCACCACCAGCGACGCCGGCTCGGCCTCGGATGGTGGCACCAGCGACCCGGGCGGCGGCGGCTGCAGCTGCCAGACGCTCCCGGCACCGGGCGCCGTCTGGCCCGCGGTGATGGTGCTCGCCTGGCTCCGCCGCCGCGTCAGCGGCGGGTGCCGGTGACCATCACGGTCTGTGACGTGCAGCCGGAGAGCAGCTCGCACAGGGCGTCCCCGTAGGTGGCGGTAAACGTGCCGGTGAAGGTGTCGGCATCGGTGAAGGAGCCCGCCAGTCGGTAGCGCTCTTCGCACATGCCGGTGCGAACGGCGAGTACGTCGAAGCTCCCGTCCGTCGGGCGCGGGTCCTGGGTCATCTGAGTGTTCCCGTCGACCGTCGGCAAGTTTCGAGCATCGACGCTGAGTACCGGCCCGAGGCACGTGAACTCGAGCTCGGTGATGTTGAAGTCGACCTGAAAGCCGCCGCCAGACATCGGCGCACACTGCTCGGTGAGTGCCGGCGTGATGTCGAAGATGCCGGAGCAGGGCACCTCGACCACCGGGCACTCGCACTCGGGGCGTGACGTGTCGCAGGCGAAGACGCACATGTCGAGGTCGGTGTTGCAGCTGTCGACGGTGCAGTCGTCGGTGTCGTCGCACATGCGGGGCGTCTCGGGCGGCTGGCAGCCGAACTCGGGGACGCAGGTCTCGATGCCGTTGCAGAAGTTGCCGTCGTCGCAGTCGGCGTCCACGTCGCAGGGCGTGGTCTCGAAGCAGCCGCTGGTCGCGCTGCACACCTCTCCGTCCGCGCAACGCTCGTCGACAGCGGTGTGGTCGCAGGTCTCGTCGACGGTGCAGCTGTCGACGGTGCAGTCGATCATGTCGTCGCAGTCGGCGTCGCTCGCGCAGCCGGTGGACTCGGTGCAGCCGGTCGGGGCCACGCCGCTCTCGGGATCACAAGTCGCGCCCGGGCCCTCGCAGCGCTCGTCGACGCCGGTGTGGGAGCACTCGCCGCCGACACCGCAGCGGTCGATGGTGCACGAGAGGTCGTCGTCGCAGTCTTCGTCGCTGCCACAGCTGGCCTCGCTCACGCAACCGCGGCCGGGCTCGCAGACCAGGCCGTCGGAGCAGCGCTCGTCGATCGCGTCGTAGCGGCAGGAGCCGCCGACCCCGCAGGTGTCGATGGTGCAGTCGAAGGTGTCGTCGCAGTCCGCATCGGAGGTGCACGACATCGCTCCGTCGGTTCCCGGGCGATCACCGCGGCCTCCGTCGTCGCCGCAGCCGGCGAGCGGAGCCACCAAGAGCATCAGTCCCATCCACCGTGTCATTCCACTCGCTCCCCGAAGATCTCTCGCGTCTGGCTCCCACAGAAACCACTGCAGCTGGCGTTCCACGTCGCCTCGAGCTGGTTCGAGTTCATGAAGCTGCCCTGCAGTCGCACGCTCGGGCAGTTGCCGTCCGTGCCCATGACGTCGAAGTCGGCGCCGCTCGGCGGCGGGGCCTGGGTCAGCGTGAAGCGGTCGGCGGTGACCGTCAGCTCGCTCGCCGTGCGGGTCATGGTGATCTGGCCGAACGAGTAGCTCGCCGGCGGACAGCCGAGGCTCGGCGCCGGCGCGACCAGGAAGCGGCCGTCGTAGTGCTCGAGCGGATCGAAATCGACGGGCGGCATGCCGCCGTCGGCCGGCGAGAGGCCCGCATCGCAGCCTTCGGCGATCTCGTAGACGCAGCCGTTGGACGCGGTGGAGCACTCGTCGACGGTACACGAGTTGCCATCGTCGCAGTCCGCTGCCCGACCCGGGAAGCAGGAGCCGCGCATGCACTGCTCGATGCCGTTGCAGAACGAGCCATCCTGACAGTCGTCGTCCGAGGTGCAGGCGTCGACGCAGCCCTCGGTGGGTGTGCAGGTGAGGCCGCCCTCGCAGCGCTCGCTCAGCGGGTCGTGCCGGCAGACGCCGCCGACCCCGCAGCCATCGAGGGTGCACTCGATGCCATCGTCGCAGTCGGCTTCGGTCTCGCACATCATCGGCGGCCCGAAGTCGCTCATGGAAGCGTCGGAGCCGCCGGCGTCGGTCGGGGGGCGAGTGCCCGTGCGGTCATCGTCACCGCAGCCCAGAGCCACGATGACCAATCCAACCCAAGCCCACCTCATGGGACAAAGCTAAGCGGGGCCCGCCTTGGGGGTCAAACATGACGTTCACACCTACATGTATGCGTTTTTGCCCCCGTCGGCTCGCCCTGAACAGTGTTCCCCCCTAGTGTAGGGAGCAATGCGTTTCCTTCTTCTGTCTTCCCTCCTCTTGGCTCTCGCTTGCGGTGACGACGACGGCGCCTCCGACACCGATCTCGGAATGGTCGGTATGGATGCCGGACCGCCCGGCCCCTCGCTGCGGGATTCGCCGGTGTCGTTCGCGACCGTCTACGAGGCGACTCGCTACACCCAGCTCGGCTACGACCGTGCCTACCTGCCCATGGACGTGGCGGCGCACCCGAACGGCCAGCTCTGGGTGGTTCAGCAGATGGAGCGTGACGGCTCCTTCGACGAAGACAACGAGTGCACCCAGCGTGGGCTCAGCGGCGACCCAGACGACTGCGTGAGCCTCCAGGGCACCACCGTCGCGATCACCGACCCCGCCGCGGCGGAGCCCGCGACCGAGGCCAACGGCCGCGTTCGGATCGTGATGGACGCGAACGCGTGGCACTTCATGCGGCGGCCGGCCGCCATCGCGTTCGGCGCGACCGAGCTCACTCTCGACCCGAGCGACCCGGGTGCCGCCGAGACCGGCATCACCGAGCCGCTGGTGCTCCGCGACACGTTCGCGACCTGCCACGAGCACTGGACCGGCAACCCGACCGACATGCCGCCCTTCATCGGGCCCACCCTCTGGACCTCGGACCCGACCATCTACGACGGGACGAACGGCAGCTTCAGCTGGTCGAACGGCTCGCACCTCGACATGGTCCACGCGACCCAATACTGCATGGGCATCGCCTACGAGAGCGAGAACGTCTACTGGACCTTCAACGGGCAGTACGGCCTCATCGACCGCTACGACTTCGGCGCGCCGCACCACCCGGGCCACTACGACCACGACGACGGCGAAGTCACGCGCTACCTCCTCCCGGAGGGCGACGAGATGTCGCGCGTGGAGAACGTTCCCAGCAACATGGTCATCGCGGACCGCCAGCTCTGGATCGCCGACACCGGCAACGGCCGCGTGCTCCGCTTCGACCTCGACTCGCCCGCCACCCGCTTCGGGACCTTCACGAGCTACGAAGGCTACGCCGGCGACACGATGGAGGGCATGGGCTACACGACGGTGCTCGACCGCACCGCCCTCGAGGCCGAGTGGGGCGGTACCGCCGAGCCCAGCGGGCTCGCGGTCCTGGCGGATGGCTCGGTGCTCGTCGCCAACCACGCGACGGGCCACCTCACGCTCATCGAAGCGGACGGCACCATCGTGCGCACCATCGACACCGAGATGGGCGCGGGTATCGGTGGGCTCACCACCGTCGGCGAGAACGTCTACTTCGTGCAGATGGACCAGCGCCGCATCGTCCGCATCGACCTCGTGGAGTGATCGCCATCACTCCGCGGTGGCGTGACAGGTGAAGCAGGAGAAGCCTTCGGGGTTCTCCGAGCTGTAGGGCTCGGCGCCGAGCAACTCGGTCATCCGGGGCCAAACGGTCTGCGTCATGAAGACGGCCATCGGCTGCTCGGACTCGAACATCCCCGGGATGTCCTCGTAGCGGAGGGGCGCGAGGCCGTTGGGCATCTGGAAGTCGACCTCGCGGAGGTCGTCGCCGTGGCAGGTCGCGCAACCGAAGTCGGCGTAGCGCTCGGCATCGAACTCCTGGAAGAGCTGCTTCATCTCGGGCGTGATGGTCTGCTGCATGTAGGCGAGCCGCTGGTCACGGTCCATGTCTGCCCAGGCGAGGGTCGTCTCGGCGGGCTCCGTCGCCACGGGCTCTTCCGTGCCCGCGGTCGGCTCCTCGCTCACGGTGGGCTCTTCGCCACCGCA
Organism: uncultured Sandaracinus sp.; assembly: GCA_964462035.1. GTDB lineage: Bacteria > Myxococcota_A > Polyangia > Polyangiales > Houyiibacteriaceae > UBA1660. The sequence goes on along the minus strand of CAYXAP010000074.1, from coordinate 20,997 downwards.
GCTCAACGCCAGCAAGGTCAAGAACGTGAGAATCGGTCGGATCGGTCGGCTCATGGTCACTCCTCGCGACCAACCTAGGGGAGCTCGCGCGCGGCCGGGGAGCGGCAATCCCGAGTTGGACCGTTGCGTATCGGGAACGTTCTAGCGGCGGAGGATCGCCGCGTAGGTTCGGATGAGCTGAGCGCGGTCGCCGAGGCCGAGCTTGGCCATCGCGCGGCGCAGGTGGTTGGCCACCGTCGAGGGCGCCATGCCCAGGCCGAACCCGGCGACCTTGTCGGGCTCGCCACGGACGGCGTACTCGACGACCGCGCGCTCGTCGTCGGTCAGCCGGCGCAGCGCGCGTTCCGCCGGCGGCACTCGGAGCGCCACGATGGTGCGGCGACCGGCTTCGTCCCACTCGTCGATGAAGGTCCAGGACCCGTCCACGATGCTCGACCAGAGGGCCAGGCTATCGCCGGTCTCGTAGCTTTCGAGCAGGCGCGCTCGCTCACGGGTCAGGACGGCGCGACGGAGGAGCTCGCGTAGGGTCGGATCGGTCGCGGCCCCCTCGGCGTGGGTGCAGCGGCCGCTCGGTTCGAAGCGGGCGTTCTCGAGGCGTTCGGGCGCCGCGAGGGCGTTTCGGAGTCGGAGCTGGTGGGCGAGGAGCCGCGAGAGCACGTCGAAGTGCTTGCGCTCCATGGGGCTCAGGCCGGCGCGCACGGTCATCGGGACGATGAACATCAGGCCGCGCTCCTCGGTGGGTGCGGTGATGCCGACCCAGTCCTTCATGCCGATCGAGGTCATGTTGGACTCGATCTCGCCCGGCAGCTTTCCGTCCTTCTCGAAGAGCCAGAGCCCGTTGTCCGCGCGAGGCTCGGTGGCGTAGACGTACGCGAAGCCCTCGGGAGTCAGGTGTGGGTTGTAGACGTCGGGGTCAGCGTCGAAGATCTGCTGGGCGAAGTCGATCCAGGTCCGGCCGTCCGGCGTCATCCCGTAGAAGTACGCGTTGGCCCCGAGCTGGGACCGCCGGTCGTGGGTGAGCTCCGCCGCGATCTGCTGCGCCCAGGCGCCATCCGAGAGATCGGTCCGTTGGATGGCGCGCAGCGACCGTACGACATCCACCCGCGGCATGGGGCGAGAGTGCCCCAAAGCAGGGGTGCGTCACAATGGACCCCCAAGATTGGGGTGTCAGCCGGTCCGCTATCGGCTCAGCGAGCGCCGAAGACGGCGGTCCAGTAGTGCGTCCACCGCGTACCGCTCAGACGCATGTAGCCGATGCCGACCTCGTTGGCGTTGGCGGCCATGACCGCGTCGCAATGACCGGTGCTGCTGCCCATCCACTGGCCGACGGAGGCGACGCCTGTGCCGTTGCCCGCGGCGATGTTCTCGTAGCGGGGTCCACCGGTGTACCCCGCGCGGCGGCAGCGCGTGCTGAAGTTGCTCCCGTCGGAACCGGTGTGGCTGAAGAAGTTCTCGACGGCCATGTCCTGACTGTGGCAGCGCGCAGCGATGCGCAGCTCGTCGTTCATCGTGTAGGGCGGCACCGACATTCGGGGACCCGAGGCGCACTCGTAGCCGGTGCCGCGGTGGACGTTCATCTGCTCGAGCGCCGAGTCCTCCTCGGCGGCCCAATCGGCGGGCCAGGCGGCGAGGTCGGTGCAGTCGAAGGAGCAGTCGTCGTCGGCCGGGGCGCTGCATCCGCTGGGACAGCAGCCGTCGCCGGAGGCGCAGGCGCTGATCGGCGTGGACTGACAGCGGGCGTCGCAGTCGGCCGCGGACCCGACCAGGGTACGGGTCGCGCAGGCGGTGTTCGGACAGGAGGTCGGACAGTCGCCGTCGCAGAGCTCGCCATCGTCGAGGACGCCATTGCCGCATTCGGGGCCGGTGCTCACGCAGCTGCCGCCCTGGCAGGTGAGGCCCGCGCCGCAGGTCCCACAGGAGCCGCCACAGCCGTCGCCCCCACACGCGCGATCGGCGCAATCGGGCGTGCAGTCGGGCCCGAAGTCGCGACCGCTCGGGCCGCCGTCGGGTCCAGGCCCGGAGTCTGCGAGCATCACGTCGCTGGGGACGACGGAGAGCGATCCGCTCTCACAACCGGCCGCCATGACCCACGCGAACGCCACCACGGCGACGCCGAACGTACGACTCCACGACACCACCATGGCCGGAGCCTAGCACTCGCGGTGCAGCCTCCCCAGGGGGCACGGGGTGGTCAGGGCACCCACACCTCGGGCGGGAAGTCCGTCGAGCTCAGGGTGAGCGGGTCGGGTCCCGCCGGGACGATCTCGGTGCCGTTGCGGCCGAAGTAGCCGTTGCGCGCGTGGTCCAGGTTGGACGCCTCGGCGACCCCCGGGACGGCGAGCATGCGCCCCAGCCACCGTGCGAGCGCCGGGTAGTCGCGAACCCGCGCGCCGTTGAGCCGAAACCTCGACCAGTAGATCGCGTCGTGTCGGTAGACGGTCGGGAAGAGGCGGAGGTCGGCCTCGGTCGGCGCGTCGGTGCCAGCGAGCCAGTCTTGCTCGCGGAGGAGTCCGTCGACCCACTCGAAGGCCGCGAAGTAGCGATCGTAGGCGCGGTCGTAGGCGGCCTGTGTCCGGGCGAAGCCGGCTTTGTAGGCGCCGTTGTTGATGCGCTCGTAGACCGTCTCGTTGATGCGGTCGATCGTGGCGCGATGGGCCTCCGGATAGAGCTCGAGGGTGCGCGCGCCGAGGTCGCCGAGGGGACCATCGAAGATGCGGAGGATCTCCGCGGACTCGTTGTTGACGATGCGTCGTGCGACCGAGTCGTAGAGGATCGGGACCGACTTCTCGGTCGAGCCCTCCGCCTCGTAGTAGGCCTTCACGAACCGGTGACCGCCGATGGGGTCCGGATCGCAGCCCGGGATGGCGGGGTTGGTCTGCCAACCCCCCTCGGGATCGCGCCGGAAGTAGACGACCGTCACTCCAACGGCCTCCTCGAGCCCCTTCACGGCGCGGCCGAGCAACGCGCGATGCGACCAGGGACAGTTGTAAGGCGCGAAGAGGTGATAGCGGCCGGACTCTACGGGGAACTCGCCTTCGCCCACCGTGTGACGAAACCTCGACTGACCGCGGAGGAACTCGCCCTTCACCCGCGGGGCATTCGGGTCCTCTTCCGTGCCCCGGTCCGTCTCGCTCGGGGAGCTCATCCGATGGCGTTCGTGGGGCGCGTGGAGCGCGGGGCGACCGCCGCGGGGAATCAGGCCGCGGGGGTTGGCGACCTCGTGTGCGCGGTAGGGAGGCTCGAGCACGACCGCCCAGTCGGTCGCGGCGTAGACCGCAGGATCTTCGTAGAGGTCGCGGGCGAAGGCGTGGAGCGCGGGCAGGTCTTCGAGCAGGAACGCATGGGCCTTGAAGAGGGTCGCGTAGACGCCGTCGAGCCGGCAGGCGAACGCAAAGAGGAGCCAATCGGCGAACGTCGGCTCGGGCCCGACGAGGAAGCGCTGGCGCTCGAGGTGTCGCTCCAGCCCCGCGAGCTCGGCTCGCCACTCACCGAAACACTGTTCGTAGCGGGCCTGGTCGGTCTCGTAGCCCATGGCGTTCGCGCCATCGATCAAGGCGGTCACGGCTGCGAACCATCGCTCGTGGGTCGCGTCGTCGGGCACCGCGCCTGGGGCGAGCGCTCTCGCGATCGCCAGCGGCTGGCTGGCGACCGGGGCGTCCGCCGAGAGGTCGAGGAGCGCGAGCGCTCCCCCCTCCATCCGAAGCGCCACCCGCGCGTCGGCGTCGTCGAGTTGGGCGCGAGCGATGCACAGCGCGTGACCGAGGGCATCACCGGGTACGACGACGAGCGCGTGACTCGGCCCCGTCTCGGCGGCAGGCGGAATGACGGACATGGTTGGGGGACGCGCGAGCTCCCCCAGCGTTGCGTGGCTATTCGGCGCGCCGGTAGCTGAGGCGGTAGTCGATGTCCCTCTCGAGCCGCTCGCTGGTGATGTGCACGAAGATGGTCATCACGTCGCCATGGGGGTCGTAGGTGATGACCCGGGCGTTGCCCTCTTCGCGGCTGGCGCCGTGCATCCGGAGGCGACCGTCGCGCTCGCTGATCCAGGTGCGGAGGGTCTCGGGGCCCTCGTAGCCGCGGACGATCTTCGGCGTACCGTCGATGGCCAGGGTGACCTGGCGGCCCGTGCGGCCGCTGAAGAAGACCTCTTCGCCGCGGCGCTCGATGACCACGCGCGCGGCCGGCTCGGTTCGCTCGAGGAGCTTCCGTCGGACGCCGCTGCGGAACATCCGGGGGACTCCTTCGAGCGCCCTGTCGATGGCCTGGATGCGCGCCTGGTTCTGGGCTTCGTCGCCGACGTAGCGCCAGGTGCCCTCGGCGGGGAGATCGGTCTGGGCGACGCTGGGCATGCTGATGGTGACCAGCACCAAGGCGAGGGGGAACGCGCGAGTCACGGACGCAAGCATAGAGCCAACCCCGTCCGCCGCCCACTCGTCCTCGGGAGACGAGAGCGGGGCAGGCCCGACATGTGCTCTGGGCGTCAGCCGCGGAGCCGCACCGGCACCGAGGTCTCGCGCGGGAAGAGGCACGCGCTGGCGGTGCAGGCCTGGTATCGGAGCCCGACGATCGCGTGGGCAGAGCCGCCAGTCACCTCGAAGGGAAGCGCGACCCGGACCCGGCCCTCGAAGGTTCGGATGGTCTCGGCACCCACCTGGAAGGGAATCGACTCGGGGTAGCGAGCCCCCGCCACACGGACCCCGGTGCCATCTGCACGGATCTCGGTGGGGATGAGCTCCGGCAGACCAGGGTGGTCGCTCATGATGTGGTAGCCCTCCGTGATGGTCAGCTCGAGGCCGAGCTCGCCCCGTCGCTCGTCATCCCAGCGGACCTGGTCCACGCGCAGCCGGACGACCGCGCCGTCCTCGGGCTCGGGCGTGGGCTCTCCGAGCAGCGCGTCCACGGTGCGACGCACGCCATGGAGCTCCGCGTCGAAAGCCGCGGAGTCGAGGAGGGTGAAGAAGCGGATCTTGCCCTGTCGGTCGATCACCAGGTTGGAGGCCACCACCACCTCGGCGCGGTTCTGGAAGCTGGGTTGCGCCCGCTCGGGAGCGAAGCTCGCCGCCACCGACTGGTCGAGGTCCTGGAGGAAGGGCACGTCCATCGGGACCCGGTTCCGGTAGCCGTCGTAGGCCGCGCCACTTTCACCGACGTCGATCACCAGCACCCGGACCCGCTCGCCGTAGGCTTCGTCCAGGGCCTTCAGATGGGGCAGCTCCGCTCCGCAGAAAGGGCACCAGGAGGCGCCGAAGTGCAGGACCACCACGTCGCCGCGGAGCTCCGAGAGCTTCACCCGGCGACCATCGGCGTCGGTCAGCTCGAAGTCCGGCGCGACGTCCCCGATGTTGGGGTAGCCCATGTCCGCGGTGACCGCGCCGCCGGCCGTGTCGACCGCGGGCTCGGCCTCGTGCTCGGGTGTGGTCGCCTCGGGTGTGGTCGCCCCGGTGGGGGTCGCTCCGGCGCAGGCGGCCGTGAGCAGGGTCAGAGAGATGATCGTCGTCGTTCGCATGGTTCGCATGGGTCGCTCCTCACGAACGAACGTCGCCCGGCCCCGTGGATCCGAGCGTGTGAACGAACGTGGAAAGGACGC
>CAYXAP010000074.1:0-15310 GCA_964462035.1 uncultured Sandaracinus sp. | reverse complement strand
CTCCGTCGCTTCACGTGGGGGAGATCGAGACGCCGGACGCCGCTCGCAGAGCTTCCCGGAGTCAGTTGTGTCGTGGAGGAAGCCTGAAAAGGGGAGCACCGGGCTCGATCGCCGATGAATGCCGTCTCGGATCCGCTTCTCGCTGTGGAGCATGACGGACCACACCCAGGAGTGCTTCCGGAGGCGAGCGCTTAGGGCCGGGTCGGCGCTCAGCTCATGTCGTCGGAGACGGTGACGAGCGCTGACCGAAGTGTTGGACCATCGCCCAGGTTCCGGGCGGCCACCGTACGTCGGTCTCGCCGCGCAGCATTCGTCGCCGGCACTCCTGGTAGGCGAAGTGGAACGCGATGTACTCACGCTTCACGTTGGCGGCCTCTTCCTGGCTCAACCCATAGGTCGACAGGTCTGGGTTCCGGGCGCCAAAGACTTCGTACGCGACCGCTTGCTTGAACGGACTGACGTTGGCCGCGCGCCTGGCACCCAGGTAGGTCCACCCCTTCCGACTCACCTCCGCACGCGCCTCCGCGACCTTCGCTTCGATGGCCGCCGCCAGCTCGTTCGTAGCCCCCTCCGGTCCGTACGCTGCGAGCACCACTGGAGGCATTTCGACCGCGAACGATGCGTCGGGCCGCATGGTCTTGCGTCGTCCGAAGTAGTGCTCTGGTCGGGTCCCGACCATCTCCGAGCGCCCCATGTCGGAGAGCCGCGTCCGCAGACCTGGCCACTCCCGCGGGGACCGCACCGCCCCAGCCGCCACCGGGTTGGCCACGACGTAGCCGATCTTGTCCACGACTGCCCGAGCTCCATGCAGCTTCACCTTGCTCGGCTCCTGTTGGAAGACCGCGCCACTCGTTCGGTACCGCGCCTTCACGACGTTCGCGATCGAGCGGTTCACGTCACGGAGGAAGTTGGGTAGCAGCCCCCGTGTGTCGAGCACCACCAAGTGATAGTGCGTGCTCATTACACACACCGCGAAGATGCGAATCCCGTGCTGACGCGCGTACTCGCCGAATAGGTACTTGAAGGCATTGGTGATCGCGCGGTCCGGCTTGAACAGGTACCGACGCAGCAGCACCCGGCAGGTCACCAGGTAGTAATCGCCCGGGAGGTGACAGTACCCGCCCTTCCTGACCCGCCCCCGACGACGCAGGCGTCGGCGGTTCTCGGAGCTCGAGGCTCGCTCGCTCGCACGCGGTCTCCGGTCGTCTGGCGCAGCCATGCACCGCAACTCAGCAGAGACCGTGCCGACCTACAGAGGCCCGAATCCTCGCAGGATCTCGTCCTCCCGAGGTGGCGGTCGCCGGCGGACCGCCGGTGGCCCGTCAGTCTGGCCTGTTCATGCTGCGCCGTATCAACCCCGTCTCGATCGATTTCCCGGTGGCCCGCCGTCTCGATCGATTTCGATCGATTGTCGATCGATTTCGATCGATTTCGATCGATTGCGTCGATCGATCTCATCAACCCCGTCTCGATCGATTGCGAGAGCGAACGCCCAGCGACACCCAGATCAGGCTCGCGATCCCTACCAGGATCGTGCTCAGGGTCGCCGAAAGGGCATAGGCGGGCCACGCGGCCGCGACGAGCGCCATCGCCCAACCCCACGTGGCGGGGACCCAGAGCGCCTTGTGGACGGCCGCCGCACCACCCGCGAAGACCGCAGCGAAGACCACGTTCCGGTAAGCGGCGTCGTGCGCGAGCGTGTTCCCCTGGAGCCAGGTCACGAGACCCGTCGCGAACGCGGAGATGGCCGCGACGAAGAAGAGCTGGATCACCTGCCGGCCCCAACGGTTCCCCATCAGGCTCTCGCGGAAGAGGAACGCCGCGCCGAGCACCACCAGCAGTCCCATCCCATCGACCAAGATGGCCGCCCACACCGGCGGCGCCTCGCCGAAGATCGACACGGCGACCGCGGCCATACCGACGAACGCGAGGGAGAACCAAACGCGCGCCTTACCCCGGTAGGTCGGGTCGGTCTCGATCTTCTCTTGCCGCGCCTGATCGGCCAGCGCGTCGCGCTCGCGGAGCTCTTCCCGCGCCGCTTCGATCCGAGCCGCGAGCGCTTCGTCGGGCTCGTCGAGCTCTTGGAGGTGCGCGGCCGCGGACTCGGGGCTTCCGCGCTCCAGCTCCAGCTCGACCAGCAGCCGGGCCGTCCGCCGTAGCCCTGCGCGGGCGGCGGCGTTCTCGTCCCATTCCCGGAGCGCGTGAGCGAAGCCGAAGCGCGCCTCCGTCAGCGCCCGCCCGCGGGACGCGAGCGCTGTTGGATCGCTGCCCTCGGCCAGGGAGTCGAGCCGGGCCTGCGCTTCGACCGCCAGCGCCAGGGAGGAACGATGGCGGAGGAACGCCGCCAGCTCGTCGCGCACTTCGCGGGCACTGGCCGGGCGGTCCTCGGGCTCGGCCGCCATGCAGCGGAGGGCCAGCGCCAAGAGCTCTGGCGGCGCATCGGTGGGGGGCGGCGGTGGCTCCGAGATCAAAGCCGCCAGCAGCACCGCTTGCAGCGTGTCGCCGCGATGTGGCGGCTCGCCCGTGAGGACGGCGTGAAGCGTCGCGCCGAGCAGGTACACGTCCGTGCGCGCGTCGATCCGCGAGACCTCACCGCGCACGAGCTCGGGCGCCATGAACGCCGGGGTGCCGACGATCGCCGGCGGGCCCCCTTCTTCACGCTCGTCCAGCTGGAGCGCGATGCCCCAGTCGAGCAGGTAGGTCTCTCCCAGTGGCCCGACCATGACGTTCTCGGGCTTCACGTCGCGGTGGACGAAGCCGCGAAGGTGGGCGAAGTGCAGCGCGTCGGCGACGCCCATCAGCACCTCGACGAAGGCCTCGAGCCGATCGCCATGCCGGCGCTCGAGATCGGGCCACGAGGGATGATCGGGTTCGGCGACGAGGGCCTCCAGGGTGGCCCCCTCGATGCGCTTCATCACCAGCGCCGGAGCGCCGCTCTTCGCCGCGCCGAGCGCATGGACCGGCACGATGCTGGGATGCTCGAGCGCGCCGGTGGCGAGTCCCTCGGCGAGGAGCGCTGCCGCGGCGCTGGCCGACATGGCTTCACCGCGCAGAGTCTTCACCGCGACGTCCCGCTCGAGGGTGCGCTCGCGGGCAAGCCACACCTCGCCCATGCCACCGCGACCGAGGAGCTCCTTCAGCTCGAGCTCGGTGCCGGCTTCACCGAGGTCGAGGCGGGGAAGCATCCGCTTCGGCGGGTCTCGGAGGGTGGTCGCCCCCGACACGAGGGTCCCCGGCCGAATGGTCTCCTGGGTCTCGATCGACTCCTGGTCGAGACCCACCGTCGCGGCGAGCGCCCGCAGCTCCGCCTCCGCCTCCCCACGCTCCATCGCGGTGCGAGCCTACCGGCGGCAGCCGCTCCCCGTCTACGTCGGCGGGATCGAGACGGGGTTGATGGTGACTGGGCGCCGCTCCCTAGTCAGTCTGGACCGTTCATGCTGCGCCTCATCGACCCCGTCTCGATCGCGGATCGCGCGATCGCGTCTCGATCGCGTCGATCGCGTCCGCTCGCAATTCAGCCTGACTCCGCCGAGGATCGGTGGTGTAGACGCCTGGGCAGGAGGTGGGGAGGGCCCTCGAAGGGACCACCCTCGAGCCACCTCTTCGCCGAAGAGCAGACCGGCGCGCGGCTCTGGGGTACGGCCGTGGCTGGCGGCTCGAACGTCGTCGCCACGTCCGACGAACACCAGATGGTCCTCGTCGGGACCAAGGCGGCTCGCGGCAACGACGTGACCGCTTCTGGTCCGAGAGGAGGCGCTCTGTGGGGGGGGTGCGGCGATCGAGACGAACGGCGACATCCAAGGCTTGGCCTTCTATCGCGGCGGGCACACGACCGAGCGGATCTATGTGGGCACCCACGACACTTCTTTCGGCGATGAGCCGGGGGGCCCTCCGACGGCGCATACGGCCTCGGGGATGGCGCGCTACGACGCGGAGGGGCGCTTCGACCCCACGTGGTTCCCTGCGTTCGCCGAGTCCGACCAGAGCGCTCCTTGGGACGGCGGCTTCCTGAAGGTCTGGCCCATCCTGCCCTTCGAAGAAGTCGACTGGCTCGTCGTCGGCGGCGACTTCGGGCGCGTCCGCGAGACCGACGGCTCCCCCGTCTCTCCCGCTCCCTTGCGGTTGGCGATCTACCGCGAGCCGCGCGCCGAATAGCCCCTTCAGCCGGTCGGCGTCCTCGAGATCACGACCGGCATCGAACTCAGAGAAGGTGCGTTCGGGGAAGTTCCGAAGCAGCGGTCGGAGAAGGGCCTTTGGAGATACTCGCCCTAGTGTCCACGGAGCATGGCAGCGAGACCGCGGGTCCACTCGGCTGCGAGGCCCGCGGGGACCTCGGCACCGTCGACGGCGGCGAGCAGCGCGCGGGTGCCCTCACCGAGGTCGTCGCGACGTGCGATCACCTCGACCAGCGTGGCGAGCCCCTCGCTGGCGCCTCCGGCGACGCGGGCCGCTACGGCGGCGGCGAGCTCGGGGTCGCCGGGCAGCGGAGTCTCGACATCGGGGTCGGGGCCGAGCGCACCGATGGCGACGACGACGCGCTCGATGCGTTCCTTGTAGGGCAGCGCCGCGAGCTCGGCGGGAGCGATCGGCGCGCCGAGCCAGTAGTCCTGGCGGCCCATGCCGACGGGGTACTCGAGCTTGTCCGTGACCGGCTCGACGGGCAGGCCGCCACTGAAGCGGACCGGGACGATGGGCACGTTCGCATTGACCGCGAGGTCGCAGAAGATGCCGCTCATCTTCTGGAGGCGGTGGCGCGCGGAGTGGGCGCGGGTGCCTTCGACGTGGACCATCAGCGAGCGGGCGCCCTCCCCCGTCGCGGCCTGGCTGGCGAGCTGCTTCGCGATGCGCGGAAGGGATGAGGGGTCTGCGCGATCGAAGTAGGTGATCACGCCCGGGTCTTCGATGCCCGGGTAGGTGAAGCACTGGCCGATGAGCTTGCCGAGCCAGCTCTGCTGGTGCTCGACCTTCGCGAGCGTGAGCGTGGGCACTTGCTGGAGCGCCGAGGCGACGATCGAGAAGATGAGCGACTCGATACCGACCTGGTGGTTGCCCAGATAGAGCACCGCCTGGCCGCGCAGATCGGCGAGCGCGCGCGGGTCTTCGACGTGGAAGCCGGCGACGAAGCGCTCGACGAGGCCGTAGTAGAGGTCCTCGACGGGCCACTCGCCGATGCCGAAGTGCTCGCGCCAGTACTGCGTGACGGGCGAAAGGTCGAGGTGTGGAGCGCCGGCGTCGCGGACCTCGATCGCATCGTTGGTCGTGACGGGGTGGGCGGTCAGCGGTGCGTGTCGGTCCACACCGGAGTCGCCACGGACCTCGACGTCGAAGGGATGCACTCCAGTCTTCGCCGCGACGTGCTCCTGGACCGCGATGGAGCGCGGCTCGGTGGTGCCGTAGACGTGCTCGATGGTGCCGGGGAACCAACCGCTGATCGCGACGTCCTGCGGATCGAGGGTGGTGACTCCGTTCTCGTAGGTCGAGAGCGAGACCGCATCTTCCGGGCTGCGCTCGCTGAGGAAGCGCCGGCGCGCAACCGGCTCGGCGACGCCGAGCGGGCCCTTGGGCATGAGGAGCTCGACGAGGCGCAGCTCGGCCCAGACGCGCTCGCCTTCGCGGAGCTGGATGCGGGTGACGGGCTTGCGCTCGTCACCGTCGAAGCCGGCGAAACGCGCCTCGCAGGTCACGGTGCCGGTGGGGGTCGTGCCATCGAAGCGGATGTCGAGGGCGTGGGGATAGGCGACGACGTCCTCGCCGATGCGATCCGACCAGCGGTGGAACTCGTCGTGAGGGATGCCGTGGGTGGCGGCGTCGAGCAGGCCGGGGTGGAAGGCGCTCACGGGAACGGCCCCGGCGTTCGGGTCGAGGATCGTGGTGGACCCGTTGTCGGCTCGGCGGAGCTCGGTCGCGTAGTGGAAGGCAGGCCCGTGGAAGAGGCGGTCGCCGGCGTAGGGGTCGGCCGTCTCGGTGGCGCCGAGCTCGGCGAGCGGCTCGAAGGACTCGGGCGCGCCCATGGTCGCGCTGGCTGCGACCTCGAAGCGGCTGAGTGCCGCCGTCTTCGCCTCGCGCCAGACGAGCAGGCGCACCTGATCGCCAAGGACCTCGGTGCGGATGCGCGCCTCGGGGTCGACGACGACCCAGCGCTCGACCTTCAGGTCGCGGAGCCCATTGCAGCTCGGGTCGGCCTTCCGCGCCGCGCTCATCATGCGGTCGACCATGCTCATCATGGGCAGGGCCGGCGCCGTGTGGGTCGGGCGGTGATCGCCGAGCCAGGGATCGGACTCGAGCGAGAGGGTCTCCTCGTCGTCCGTCTTCGGGCGCTCTGGCTCGCCCTCTTCGACGATGCGCATGCCGAGGTCGTGGGCTTCGTAGATGCGCTTGCCGTCGACCCAGAGGCTCGCTTCGGCGAGGGCGACGACGCCGAGCTCGTCGGTTTCGATCGACGTGATCTCGAGCGTGGAGCTGACGAGCTTCGCTTCGGGCACGACCTGACCGCGGTACTTCCAGACGTGCTGGCGTTGGGTGGCGATGCCCTCGAAGCGCGGACGCTCGAAGCCTTCGGCCAGGCCCTTGTCGATCATGACGGCCTGCAGCAGCTGGAGCATCGCCTCGATGCCGAGCGAGCCGGGCTGCACCGGGTCCTGATAGAAGTGCGCCTTGAAGAACCACTCGCCGGCGTCGATGTCCTTCTCGGCGCGCGCGCGACCGAGGCCTGCCGGACCGCCGTCGTGGTCCATGAGGGTGAGCCGGTCGATCATGAGGAGCATCGGCTCGGCGAGGCGCAGGGTCTCGCCGTAGAAGCGCTCCGGGCGTTCGGTGAGGTCGATGACCTGATCGACAGGCGCCTCGAGGAGCGCGCGTTGCTCGTCGGTGGTCGGTAGGCCGGCCTGGTTCTCGAACGCGGCGGGCGGGAAGAAGCCGAAGACCGTGTCGAGCTCATAGACGGGCTGCGCTTCGGGTCCGTCCCCGAGGAAGCACTGCACCTTGAAGCTCGTGATGATCATCCCGGCGGAGCGCGAGATGTTCTTGATGTCGACGACGGTGCGGAGCGTGCCGCTCTGGGGGAAGACCTCGGCCAGGATGGTCCCGGTGCCGTCGAGGTTGCGGAAGAGGAAGTCGCTCTCGCTGGTGAGCGTCGAGCCGACGTAGCTCGCCGTCCAACCGCAGGGCTGGAGCGCGGCTTCGAGGAGCACGGCGAAGGGCATGACGCGGGCGCCGTTCTCGTCGAAGTACCAGGCGTCCTCGGGGACCTCGTACTCGAACTCGAGGCGCTTGCCGCTCTCGAGGCCGCCCATGGCGCCATCGACCTCGGTGACGCGCGTGAGGAAGAGGTAGGGCGGTCCGGGCAGGCGCGGCGTGCGGCGGTGGCCGTCGAAGCGCTCGTACATGGAGCCGAAGGCGGTCGAGGGCTGACCCCACGCGCACGCCATGATCGACGGCGGGTCGAAGCGGAACTCCTGGCCCTCGTAGACGCCGATGGCGGCCTTCGGATCGCCGGCTCCTTCGGCCGCGAGCTGGGGCTTGCTGGTGAGGGGCCAGCTCGGGGTGAGCTGCAGACCGAAGCGTCGCGCGTGGAAGGCGCCGAGACCGTCGACGGTGCACAGCAGGTCGGCGTAGAGCTTGGGCTCGGGGCCGTCGTGGATCTCTTCGACGAAGATCTCGTAGGTGAGCATCTTCGACTCGGGCGTGACCTGACCGCGGCAGCGGAGGTTGTAGGTCTCCTCCTGGATCGGCTGGAAGCGCCAGCCGTCCTTGTCGATCGTGTAGCCCATGGCCGACAGGTAGAAGGCCATCGCTTGCACGCAGCCCTCGAGCATGAGCGTGCCGGGCATGCAGGGGTCGTTCTTGAAGTGGCCGGTGAAGAACCAATCGTCCGGCGCGATGGGGGTCTCGGCCTTCAGGTAGCCACGGCCCCAGGGACCGCCGGTCGGGTCGACCTCGACCTCGTCGAGAAAGAGCATCGGTCGCCGCTGGATGCGCGGGGTGCGCGTGTGCGTCTTGGTTCGTTCGAAGGCGGGGTCGGTGAAGCAGTCCCAGGGGCGACCGTCGGCGAAGGCTTCGATGGACGCCTTGTCGTAGGTCTGGGTCGTAGTGCGGACCGCCGGTGGATCGACGCGCGCGTCGGCGAGGATCTCCTGCTGCTCGGGCTTCCAGAGGATACCGGCGGAGTCGGCGAGCTCTTCGGTGGTGAAGAAGCCGGCCTGACCGCTGCGGACCTGGAGCGCGGGGCGGGTCGTGCCGTCGGGTCGGCGGATGTGGCAGTCGTAGTGGAAGAAGAAGAGGCGGACGTCGCCCTGGCGCGCGTGGCCGTCGACGTGGATGTCGTAGACGAGGGACTCGCCGATCTTGGGGAGGTCGCCCTGCCAGGTCATCTCGCAGCCGAGGAGGCGGTAGCCACGCTCGCCCTTGTTGAGGAAGTCGGCGCCGAGGTAGCTGATGAGGAAGAGGTCGGCCTGACCGGACTCGACCATGATGCCGGTGGGCATGTAGCCGTCGTGGAGCCACCAGCTGTCTTCGCGGACGTCGGTCTCGGTCCAGCAGATGCCCTTGGCGGGGTGGCCCGGGATCGCGAGCGCGCCGGGCTCGGCGTCGATGCCGGTGCAGCGGTCGGCGAGGAGCAGCGGCGGCTCCGGCATTCGGACCTGCACGGCGTGTTGGTCCTGCTGGGTGAAGAGGTCACCGAAGATCTCGCTGATGGTGCCGCCGGCGTGGATGGCGAGCTGGTCGCGGTCGAAGCTCGGGCCGCGGGGGCGGAAGGCGAGAGGGAGCTCGGGGTCGGCGTGCGGTTGGGGGTCGGCGCTCGGAGTCGCGGTCGGTGTCGGAGTCGCGGTCGGTGTCGGAGTCGCGGTCGGTGTCGAAGTCGGCGCTCGGAGGTCGGCGCTCGGAGTCGGCGCTCGGCGGTCGGCGGTCGGTGTCGGTGTCGCGGTCGAGGGGGTCGGAACGAACCCCTGCTGGAGTGTTTGAATTCTTGCTCCGGAGGACCCGTGATTTGCGGGGGTTGCGAGGGGGGGGAGTGTCCCCGGGGCTGGAAGCTGGGAGAGGGCCTGCATCATCTGGGTGTGCAGGGCGGACTGCTGGGCGATGAAGGCCTGGTGGGCGTTCGCGAGCTGGACCTGGTGGGCGGCGAAGGCGCCCAGGAGGGTCGTGGGCTGGGCAGGCGCCGTTGGGAGGTGGGGCTGAGGTGCGGCGGGCGCGGCGGGCTGAGGTGCGGCGGGTGCGGCGGGCTGAGTGGACTCCGGCGGAAGGCCGAAGGCGGCGCGCATCTGAGCGCCGGAGATGGGCGGGGCGGCGGGGCTGTCGTCGGAGGTCGGGGGCAGCGGAGGGGGCGGTGGCATCTTCTGCATGGCGGACTCGGGGGTGGCGCTCCGTAGCGATGGGAGCGACACCGGCGGCAAGTGAGCGGGGAGCTCGAGGGCTCGATCGGGTGAGGCTTCGGCGAAGGGGCCGAGGGGTGCGGCATGCGCGCGCACGGTCAGGGAGGACTGCTGACCGCCGAGGGCGACGGTGCTGATGGAGAGCGCGCGGTTCGGGTCGGTCCAGGCGGCTCCGTCGGGGCGGAGACCCCGGGCGACGAGGACGACGGCGCGACAGAGCTCGGCGAGACCGACGGCGGCGTGGGCGCGGGGGAGGCTCGGTGCGAGCGCTTCGGCGGTGGCGCCGGTCTCGAGGGTCGCGAGGATGGGCAGCCCGGCAGCTTCCGCATCGGAGCGACGGCGGAGAACGAGCGCGAAGGCCCCGTCCGTGCTGGAGCCGGTGTGGCCGAGCGCGGCGAGCGCGGCAGCGTGGACGCCGCTGGTTCGGTCCACGGCGCCGACGAGGGCCGCATCGACGTCGCCGCGGCGAAGGGACGCGATGGCGAGCTCGAGCGAGCGCAGACCGCTGAGCTCCTCGGCGCTGGTGGTGAAGCTCGGCCCCTGCAAGTCGAGCTGCGAGCTGAGCCGGTTGGCGGGAATGTTCGGCAGCGAGCCGACGACGTGCGGCGCTTCGAGGGGCGGCGCGAAGACGTCGGCAGCGGTCGCGCTCCAGTCGGCGCCCTCCCCGCTTCGTCCCGCGAAGTCGCGCGCGCGCCAGCGGGCGCCCCAGCGCGCGATGGCCGGATCGCACTGGTAGCCGACGTAGACGCCGGTGCGCTCGACCGGAAGCGGCGCATCCCCGCAGGCCTCGAGCGCAGCGGCGAGCATCATCGTCTGCTGCGCGTTGGCCTTCTTCAGGTCGTTCGGCGGGAAACGCAGTTGGTCGAGGGGGATGCGCACCGTGTCGGCGCGACCGGGGTCGGTACCGAGGGCGGCGCGCTCGAAGTCGGCGGCGCTCTGACCGGCACCGAAGCGCGCGCCGAGTCCGACCACCACGATGGGCTCCTCGAGGGTCGCGGGGACGCGGGTCGCGATGGTCGTGGGCGTCTCCTCGGCAGCCTCGACGATGAGGTGGGCGTCGTTGCCGCCGAAACCGAACGCGCTGAGGCCGGCGCGACGGGGTCCCGCCCAGGGCTCGGCGTGGTCGAGCGTTCGGAACGGCGAGGCATCGAGCGCGGGGTTTCGCGTGGCGCCCGCGAGGTGCGGCGTCGGCAGGAGCTGCCCATGACGAAGTGACTCGAGCACCTTGATGAGGCCGGCGACACCGGCCGCGGTGATCAGGTGGCCCAGGTTGCCCTTGAGCGAGCCGATGGCCCGCGGGGCGTCGCCGTAGACCTGCGCCATCGACTCGAGCTCGACCCCGTCACCGACGGGCGTGCCGGTCGCGTGGCACTCGATGTAGGGGACCGCGTCTCGGTCGACGCCGGCCTGGTCGAGCGCCCGCTGCATGGAGAGCGCCTGACCCCGCGCGCTCGGCGCGAGGAGGTTCTTCGCGCGACCGTCGTTCGCGAGGCCCACGCCACGGATGACGCCGTGGATGGGCCGACCGCTGCGGAGCGCGTCGTCGAGGCGCTCGAGGACCACGAACCCACAGCCATCGCCGGGAATGAGTCCGTCGGCGCCCGCGTGGAAGGGGCGGCTCTGGCCGGTCTTGCTCATCGCGCCGAGGGCGCAGAAGCCGACGTGGAGGAAGAGATCGTCGGCCCGGTTCACGGCGCCGGCGAGCATCCGGTCGGCGCGCCCTTCCTGAAGGTCGCGGCAGGCGAGCTCGATGGCGTAGAGCGACGACGCGCACGCGGCGTCGAGGGCATAGCTGGCCTCGCTGAGCCCGAGGTGCTGCGCGAGGAGATGGACCGGGAGGCCACTGTTGAAGGCGTCGCGCGGGTCGGTCGCGGGGACGCCAGCAGTCGCGGCGGCGTCACCGAGCCAGACCTGCTCGGCGTAGCGGGCAGAACCGCTCGAGGGCAGCGAGAGGTTGCCGACGATGGCGCCGGTGCGGACGTCGGCGCCGCCGACCTGGGCGTCCGCGAGCGCGCGCCGCGCGGTGTCGACGATCCACTGGGTGAGCGGGTCGAGATGCGCGAGGGCCGGGTCGGTGGGGCGGAAGCCTTCGACGTAGCCTCCCTTGCGCGTCCAGGTGTGGTCGGTCGCGTGATTCGGGTCGGTCGTGAAGACGTGCGCATCCGGGACGCGCCAACGCCCGGCGGGCGCGTCGGCGATCACGCAGCGCGACTCGGCCGCCACGCGGAAGAGCGCGGCGGGGTCGTGAGCGCCCGGCAGGAGGCAGGCGCGACCGGTGATGGCGATGGGTTGGAAGCTCATGATTCGATGAAGGGCACGAACAGCGGGAGACGCTTTCAGTCGGCGAACAGCGGGAGGCGCTTTCAGTCGGCGAACAGCGGGAGACGCTTTCAGTCGGCGAACAGCGGGGACGATCTTACGTTCTTACGTTTCCCATCCAGTTGACTCCGCGCCCCCAAGCTGACGCAGAAACTTAAGAACTTAAGAGCGTCCCCCCCTCCGCGCGCGGCAGCAGCCCAGCGTCTCTAGCTCGTCTTTCACAACGCCAGGTAGTCAGCGCGAGCCCGGCAAGACGTGCATCTCGACGCCTTCGAGCGCCGCCACCGTCACGCCGCTCTCGTCGACGAAGACGAGGTCGGAGACGCTGCGGTCACCCTTCGACTCGCGGCCGGCGAGGATGGCGCGGACGGCACCCTTCGCGAAACCGGGCGAGAAGCGGCGGAAGCGCTCGAAGGAGGTCGGCAGGGCCGCCCCACCCTCGCGGCAGGTCCAGAGCAGCGCGAGCTGCAGGCCACCGTCGACGAGTGCGGGGTCGGTCTCCCAGTTGCCCGCGGGCCAGCCGCGGGCGTCGGCGCCCTCGAGGGTGGCGTCGAGGCCGCCCTCGCCGATGCTCGGCGCGCCGACGATCACCTTGAAGGCGTCGCCGTGGAAGAGCGCGACGCCGTCGTAGACCTCGCCCTGGAAGGCGGAGAGGCCACCGGGGGGCGCGGGAACGCTGGGCGCGATCGCCGCGTTCGGCTTCGCGACACCGCGGGCGGCGTAGCGACGCTTGCCTTCGGCGTCGAGGAGCTCGAGCTGGAAGACGACCCCGTCACCGTTCGAGATCTGCTTGGTGGACACGGTGAACCGGTCACCAGCGCCCTCGTAGTCGTCCAGAGCGACGCCGCGGAGCACCTTGAGGTCCTCGCACTCGGTGAAGATCAGGTCGGGGCGCGTCGCCTCCACGGCGCGCGCGAAGAGCTCGAGCACGAGGGCGACCGGCAGCACGGGCTGCCCCTTCACACGGTGGTCGTCGATGGCCGGGAAGCCGGCGCGGTCGACGACGACGTCGAAGCGGCCGCCCCGGCGCACGCTCTCGCCGCCGCTCGAGAGGGCCTCGGGCTTCGGCTCGCCACCGAGGACGAGCTCGACCGAGTCGCTGGTGTCCGCGAGCTCGTCGACCAGCAGCTTGGCGCCGGTCGCGAGTGGAATGAGCGGGACACCCATCGACTCGAAGTGCGCCTTGAGCGCGGGCGTCACCATGCCACCTTCCCACGGGCCCCAACCGAGGCTGCGCGCGAAGAGGTCACCGCGGCGGACGGCCTCGGCGCGGACCACCTTGTTCAGGGTCTCGTTGGCCATGGCGTAGTCGCACTGGCCGCGGTTGCCGCAGCGGCCGGCGACCGACGAGAAGGCGACGAGCACCTTCAGCGGATCGTTGGCGGTCGCCTCGAGGAGCGCGGCGAGGCCACCGGCCTTCACATCGAGCACCCAGTCGAAGTCACTGGCGCTCTTGTCGACGATGAACTTGTCGGCGAGCACGCCCGCGCCGTGGACGATGCCGGTGATCGGGCCCCACTCGTCGCGGACCTCGGCGAGCGCCGCGTCGAGCGCGTCGCGATCGGTGACGCTCGCGCTCACGTATCTGGCCTTGCCGCCGGCGGCTTCGATGGCCGCCAACGTCTCGCGGACCTCACGGCTCGCGAGGATGCGCTTGGCCTGCGCGCCGAGCTCCTTCGGGGAGATGGGCTGGCCGCTCGCCTTCGCTGCCATGAGCAGCGCCTTCTTGATGGCCGCGTCGTCCGCGGCGTTGGCGCAGCTCGCGGGCTCGTCGGCCAGCGGCGTGCGCCCGAGGAGCACGAAGCGCGCCTTGGACGCCTCGGCGAGGGCGATGAGCGTCGTCGCGGTCACACCACGGGCGCCGCCCGAAGCGAGGATGACCGACTCGGCGTCGACCCGGAGCGAGTCGCCGCTGCTCTCGGCCGCTCGGCTCACGAGCGTGAAGCGAGTCCCATCGGCGCGGAGCGCGACCTCGATGCCGCCACCGGAGGCGCCTTCGAGTCGGGGCGCGCCGCCGCGAAGCAGCTCGCCCGCGAGCGCATCGGCGATGGCGCCGGTGTCGCGACCTGCGCGCTCGATGTCGATCGCGCGGAAGCCGACGTTCGCCCACTCCTGCGCGGCGCTCTTCACGAGGCCGGGCAGACCGCCGAGCCACGCGCGGGTTCCGGCGCCGCTCATCGCGAAGTCGCCGCCCGTGTCCTGCACGGTGACGAACACGCCGGGCGCTTCGGTGAGCTTCGCGGCGACCGCCTTGGCGGCGACGAAGGCTTCCCGCTGCACGGCGAGCGCGTCGTCGTGGCTCGCGACCTCACGGAGGCCACCAAGGAAGATCACGCCGTCCGAGGCGCTGGTCGGATCGCCCGCAGCGGCGTCGACGCCGTGCGCACGGAGCCGCTCGGCGAGCGCTTCCGCGACCCCGGAGCCGCCATCGACGATGGCGATGGAGGTCGCCTCGAAGAGATGGTCGAGCGCGAACCCATTGGCCGGCGCGGCCTCGAGATTCAGGACCCAGCGAAGGTCGGTCGCGGTCGTCGCCAGCGGCGACGACCCCGTGCCCGTGCCCGAATCGACGACGGGACCACCGGCCCCAGCCGACCCCATCTTGTCGACGATCTCCTGCAGCGTCCGCAGCTTCCCGAGCTCCGCCGGATCCACCTCCGGCAGGTCCGGCGCCTGCTCGCGCATCGCGGCGAGGATCTCGACGCGCTTGATGCTGTCGACGCCGAGGTCGCCCTCGAGGTCCATGTCGAGCTCGAGCATGTCCACCGGGTAGCCGGTCTTCTCGGCCACGACCTCGAGCATCAGCTTCTGCAGGTCGACACTCGACGTTTGCGCTCCGCCCGCGGCAGCGCCTTGGGCGGGGGAGCTCGGGTGAATCGAGGAGGCCGAGCCGACGAGAGAGGGGCTGGGTGCCAGCCCCTGGCGAGAAGCCATCTTGTCGACGATCTCCTGCAGCGTGCGCAGCTTCCCGAGCTCCGCCGGATCGACCTCCGGCAGGTCCGGCGCCTGCTCCCGCATCGCGGCGAGGATCTCGACCCGCTTGATCGAGTCGACGCCGAGGTCGCCCTCGAGGTCCATGCTCAGCTCGAGCATGTCCGTCGGGTAGCCAGTCTTCTCGGCCACGACCTCGAGCATGAGCTTCTGCAGGTCGACACTCGACGTTTGCGCTCCGCCCGCGGCAGCGCCTTGGGCGGGGGAGCTCGGGTGAATCGAGGAGGCCGAGCCGACGAGAGAGGGGCTGGGTGCCAGCCCCTGGCGAGAAGCCATCTTGTCGACGATCTCCTGCAGCGTGCGCAGCTTCCCGAGCTCCGCCGGATCGACCTCCGGCAGGTCCGGCGCCTGCTCCCGCATCGCGGCGAGGATCTCGACCCGCTTGATCGAGTCGACGCCGAGGTCGCCCTCGAGGTCCATGCCCAGCTCGAGCATGTCCACCGGGTAGCCGGTCTTCTCCGCGACCACTTCCAGCATCAGTCGCTGAAGATCCACCGCGGAAGCCGACGACCCCGTGCCCGTGCCCGATTCGACAACGGGCGCAGCGCCCGCACCAGCGGCCCCCATGCGATCCACGATCTCCTGCAGCGTGCGCAGCTTGCCGAGCTCCGCCGGGTCGACCTCCGGCA
>CAYXAP010000073.1:24612-38480 GCA_964462035.1 uncultured Sandaracinus sp. | reverse complement strand
GGAGCTCGGAGTCGACGCTCGCTCAGTCCTCGGGTGACCAAGCGCGTCCCTCGACGTGCTGGGCCACTCGTTGCACGACCTCACGCGGCTTCTTCGCGCCCTTGGCGAAGGTCTCCAGGAGCTCGTCGCGGGAGCGTTCGCGACGCAGGCCCCGGGCCTTGCAGCCGACCTGGTAGGCGCGGTCGGCGAGCTCTTCGAGCTCCTCGCGGCCCATGCGGGCGACCGAGAGCGGGCGGCTGCGGAGCCGGCGGCGGAGCATGGTGACGTCCTCCTCGGGGAGATGGGTCGCCTGGCCGTCGATCTCCTCGAGCAGCTCTGCCGATTCGGAGCGGAGGATGGAGAGTGTGTCCGGAGTGACGGCGAGCACGACGACCCCACGCTCGATCCAGCCACCACAGTAGAACGAGAGCGAGCGAAGCGCCGTCCGCCGCTCGGCGCGCGAGACACCGGCACGGAAGAGGTTTTCCGCCTCGTCGAGCACGATCAG
Source organism: uncultured Sandaracinus sp. (assembly GCA_964462035.1). Classification (GTDB taxonomy): domain Bacteria; phylum Myxococcota_A; class Polyangia; order Polyangiales; family Houyiibacteriaceae; genus UBA1660. The sequence goes on along the minus strand of CAYXAP010000073.1, from coordinate 37,993 downwards.
CGGTCCGTCGGTTTCCGACAGCCGGGCGAGGAGCTCGACCCACAGGTGCAGTCGTGCGTAGGCGTCCCTACGGTAGGTGGGCGCGCCCGGCTTCTGCTCGAGATCGAGCGCTCCGAGGACCGAGCGCACCTGGTCCGCGTCGAGCGACTCTTCGCTCCCACGGAGGGCACGGAGGGCGGCCTTGGCGCCGGGCACCTCCAGAAGGGACACCTCTTCGAGGGCTTCGTGGAGCCGCTTGGTCGCGGCGCCGCTGGCGAGCCAGAGCTCGAGCTGCTCGAGGGGCCCGTGGCCGTGGCGACCGGGGAGGGTGCTGCTCTCGAGCAAGCGGCGCAGGTGCCGCTGGGGGTTGCCCAGGTCTTCGTCGAGGCGCTCGACCGAGAGGCGGAAGACTGGCCGGCCCTCGGCGAGCGCGAGGCTCTCGAGGTGGAGCAGCCGGTGGGTCTTGCCCGAGCCGTAGTCACCGGAGAGGATCGCGAAGACGGAGCTGTCGTGGGAGGCGTGGGCGAAGAGCGCGGAGAGCTCGGCGTCGAGCGCCTCCATACCCACGGAGATGGCTTCGAGCCCGTCGGTGGGCGGGAGGCCCCGGACCAATCGGAGGTGGGTCCGGAGCGCCTTGGCGCGATTGTCTGGCACGGCTTCGACCTTCGGGGGCGTGCCGGCCAGCTCGTCGGGGGTCGTCCCCTGCGGGGGGTCGATCCACTGCACCGTGCGGTGGGGCTGGGGAAGCCCCACGTCGGCGGCCGCCTCGACCGTCGCGTCGCCCAGCAGCCGAGACGCCAACGCCGGGTGGGCTCGGAGCCCACCGACCCGGTTCACCAGCGCGGGCGTCCCGATCAACAGGATCTCCGTACGCATCATCCCGCGGTGGCCATCGGCGTTGTCGATGAGCTCACGGAGCACGGTGTAGGCGACCTCGCGCTGGACCCGAGTGAGCCCGGCGAGCGCCTCGGCGTCCGTGAGCATCAGTCTCAGCCCGCGATAGCCGAGCGCACGGAGCAGCCGGGTCAGCTGGTTCATCCCGTTCTTCGCGGTTCGCGACGAGAGCTGGCGTAGCTCGGTGTCGTCGCTGAGCGTGATCGGCTTCCCGTCGAAGAAGGCGGTCACCCGCCGGCTCGCGGTGCGGCCGCCCAGTACCCCCAGCACCTCGAGCGCCAGGTCACGAAGCGCCCCATGAAGCGCCTCGATGTCGGCGAACTCCTCGAAGCGGGCCTCCGCCTGCTTCCCGTGCTCGGCGGCGAACGCTTCGAGCGCGGCGAGCAGGCCGTGCTTGCGTGACCCCTTCACGTCATAGAGCCGGAGCCCGGCGGCCGCGGCGCCGAGCAGATCGTCGAGCCGGTGCAACGAGTGCTCGGCGAGTGACACGGTCGCGGTCGCGAAGCCGCGGTCGAGCGCGTCGGACTCGAGATCGCTCACGAACGATTCGTCGGGCGCGCCGAGCAACACGGCGACGGAAGCGGTCTCGGTCGTGGCGGCATCCTCCAACGACTGAGCACGCGCCGCGATCACCTGTCGGCGCCAGGCCGCATCGAGGGAGGGGGCTGACATGGCGCAAAGGCTCCGCGGAACCTGCCTCTTTCGTCAAGCAAGTCTCTGGCACCCCTCCAGGGAGGGTCGTCGTCACGCCGTCTCAATTCGATCCTGTTCCCGTTGATATCACTGGGCTTTTGCCCGAGATCTCGCGAGGGACGATCGTTGTCGTGTCGTCATTGGCCTGGCCGCTGAGCCGATTTGTGGGTCCCACGCTTCCTACTCGCGTGTGTAGGTGGTTCACAGTCGCCCTGTCGTCAGCGCTGGTCGCTTGCTCGGGGCAGATCTCGGAACCGACCGGCGAACGGCCGACCGACGGCGACCCCACCGTCTGTGTCGACCCCGACCGGCTCCAGCTCGGCGACGCTCCGGTCCGGCGGCTCACGGCCACCGAGTACCAGAACACGCTCCGCGACCTCCTCGGGACCGAGGTCCCCGACCTGCCGAGTCTGCCGACGGACGCGGTGACCGCCGGCTCCTTCGAGAACGAAGCCGCTGCTCTCGCCGCGTCGGACGTCCACGTCGCCCGGTGGGAGCAGGGGGCCTTCGCCGCCGGCGGCCTCGTCGCGAGCGACCCCACGGTCCGCGGGCGCTTCGCCACCTGCACCGAGGCGGACGCCGGCTGTGCTCGCACCTTCGTCACCGAGTTCGGCCGCAAGGCCTTCCGCCGCCCGATGACGGAGGCGGAGATCGACCGCTACGAGGGCTTCTTCGAGGCTCGTCGCGCCGAGATCGACTGGGACGCCGCCGTCCAACTGACCGTGACCGCGTTCCTCCAGTCGCCGCAGTTCCTCTGGCGCCTCGAGCACGGCGCGGGCAGCGCGGGCGACGACGTGGTGGCGCTCACCGCCTACGAGACCGCGAGCCGGCTGAGCTACCTCCTCTGGCAGTCGATGCCCGACGACGAGCTCTTCGCCGCGGCTGACGCCGACGAGCTCCAGACACCGAACCAGGTCGAGACCCAGGCGCGGCGCATGCTCGAGGACCCGCGCGCCCGCGAAGCCGTCGGCGAGTATTTCCGCCAGTGGCTCCACCTCGACCGTGTCGCCCACGAGACCAAGCTGCCCGAGCTGGTGCCCGAGTGGTCGCCCGCGGTGGCTCAGGCCGCGACCACCGAATCGCAGCGCTTCGCCGAGCACGTCTTCTTCGGCGGGACGCTCACCGATCTGTTCACCAGCCGGCACGGCTTCCCCACCGAGGAGCTGGCGCCGCTCTACGAGGTCGCGGCGGCGCCGGAGGGTACCGAGCTCCCGCCCGAGCGGGCTGGCATCCTCAGCCGCATCGCCTTCCTCGGCGGTGAGGCTCACGAGGCCAACGGCTCGCCGCCCCTCCGTGGGGTCTTCGTGATCCGTCGCCTCCTCTGCCAGCCGACCGGCTCCCCCCCCGCGGACGCCGACACCTCGCCGCCGACCACGAACCCCGACGACGGCCCGATGACCAACCGCGACCTCTTCGAGGAGCGCACCAGCCCCGCGAGCTGCCAGACCTGCCACGAGCGCATCGACGGCTTCGGCTTCGGCTTCGAGAACTTCGACATGGCCGGCCGCTTCCGCACCACCGACAACGGCCTGCCCGTCGACGCCACGGGCTTCGCCCAGGGGATCGGCAACGATGGCGTCTACCAGGGCGCCACCGAGCTCCAGCAGCTCTTCGCCGACAGCCCGGTCGTTCAGGACTGCGCGGTCGAGACCTGGTTCACCTACGCCCAGGGCCGCGCCCCCGATGGCGCCGACGCCTGCCAGATCGACGCGCTCCAATCCGCCTTCCGCGAAGCCGACGGGGACCTCGACGAGATGGTCATCCATCTCGTCACGCGCCCCGAGTTCCTCCTCCGCCCGGTGATCGAGGACTGAGATGAGCACCTTCCGCAAAGACCGCCGCCGCTTCATGACCGCCCTCGGCCTCGGGGCCGGGTCCCTCTTCCTCCCGTCGCGCATGGGAGGCCGCAGCCAGACGAAGGCCCAGGAGACGGAGATCCCCACACGGATCCTCTTCTTCCTCACCCCCCACGGCATGACGCCGCCCTTCTGGCACATGCGCCAGGAGGCGATGCTCGCGGCCGACCACGAGCTGGACCTGACCTCGATGGCCGAGGGCGACTTCGCTCAGATCTTCCGCCCGCTCTACCGGCACCGGCAGAAGCTCCTGCTCCTCGACAACCTCACCCAGGCCACCAGCATCCGCGAGAGTGGTCGGGTCCGCGACGGCATCGGTCACGACGCCAACGAGCACCACCTCTCGCAGGCGCACCTGATGACCGGCACCTGGACGGTACAGCGCGATGGCTCGACCGCCATCGGCGGTGGCCGATCGCTGGACCTGCACATCGCCGACAGCGTTGGCCAGCCCGGTCGCTTCGCCAACCGCATCTACGGCTTCCGCCACCAGCACCCCTACAGCTTCCTCGGGCCCAACGAGCCGGCTCCGCGCGAGCAGAACCCGTCGACGGCCTTCGCCGACATGATGGGCTACCTGCCGACCGACCCCGGCATGGATACCGGCCCGACCCGGGAGGACCTGCTCCGCGCCGGTCGCGGCTCGGCCCTCGACTTCGCGGCCGCGGAGTTCGACCACGTGCTCCCGCGATTGGGCCGAGAGGACGCCGACAAGCTTCGCGCCCACCAGCAGCTCATCCGTGAGCTCGAGCTGAGCTTCAGCGGGGTCGGGGGCACGCCCTCGATCGCCTGCGACCCCGATGTCACGATCAGCGGCAACGAGATGACCCAGTTCATGCAGCTGGCGACGCTCGCCTTCTCCTGCGACGTGACCCGCGTGGTCACGCTGGTCGCCCGCGGCCTGCAGCCGGCCGACTTCGGCGCGCCGACCACGCTGAACATGCACCAGGACATCGCCCACAACTCGACGGAGAACGCAGGCGGCTACGACCCGCTCATGGCTCAGTACATGGCGGACTACTACACCGCCTACGCGAACCAGTTCGCCGAGCTCCTCGACCACCTCGATGCGGTACCGGAAGGCGATGGCACCGTGCTCGACCACACATGCGTGGTCTGGCTCACCGAGCTGAGCACGGGCACCCACTGGCGCGACCGGATGCCCTGCGTCGTCGCTGGCGGCGCGAACGGCTACTTCGACACCGGCCGCTACGTCTACTACGCGCCGACCAACACCGTGCCCTTCAGCTACGGCCGCGCGAGCGAGGTCGGACCGGCCGACAGCCACCTGCGCGTGAGCCTGATGCACGCGATGGGGCTCACCGACCAGGACTGGTTCGGGCTCGAGGAGATCGACATCAAGAGCACCGGCGAGGCCCTCTCGCTGCGGGGACCGCTCCCGCGGCTCACCGCCTGAGGGCGATGCGGGTCGCCCTGATCGCGCTTCTCTTCGGCTGCGGCTCGGCTGGGGACGATGCGTTTCTCATGGACGCCTTCGTGGCGGACGCGTTCGTCTCGGACGCCTTCGACGGGGACAGCGTCGTTCCTTCGTGTGAATGCGCGCCCTTCGAGCGCTGCGTCGAGGGGACGTGCGCGTGCGACGGCGACCCGCTCTGCGGGACCGCCGGCTTCGCGACCTTCCCGATGGTGTCGCCAGGGGACCGCCAGCTCATGGCTCGCGGCGACGTCGTCGACGACGCCATCACCGGGCTCAGCTGGGAGCGGACCATGGACGGCTTCTCGCGGACCCACGCGGACGCGGTCGACCGTTGCGCCACCCTCGAGCTCGACGGACACGACGACTGGCGGCTGCCGGCCCGGGTCGAGCTGGCGACCATCCTCGACGCGACGCGCACCCCCACCCTCGACGCCGACGTCTTCGGTGCGGCCATCGAGGACTACGTCTGGACCGCGTCGGTATCCGCCGCCGGTGATTCGCGGGCCTACGCGATCTACTTCGGTCAGGGGGAGACCATCCTCGCCGCCGGCGAGCTGGCGGGCGGCCATGTGCGGTGCGTTCGGGGTGAGCGAGAGTCGGCGACGGAACGGCGGGTCGAAGGCGAGTGGTTGGTCGACGAGGGCACTGGCCTCCAGTGGTCCGTCGCGATCGAAGCGGCGGCGACCCTCGCCGAGGCGCAGCTCGCCTGTGAGAGCCGTGGTGCGCGCTTGCCCACCCTCTACGAGCTCCACTCGCTCGTGGACGAAGGCCGCGAGCCGGCCGCCGACCCGCGGCTGGCGTCGGCCGAGAACGCGGTGTGGAGCACCACGGAGCGGGACTTCGGCGAGATCCTCGCGTGGGTGATGGACTTCCGCGAGGGGGCGTCGGAGCTGCGCGGCGTGGACCAGCCGCTCGCCGCCCGCTGCGTCCGGGCGATCCCGTGATCCGGTGACGATTCGGAGGCACGCCTGTAGGCTGCCGCCCATGCGTCGCTTCTTCTTGTCGGCTTTGGTCCTCGCCGCCTGCGGCAGCGACCCGAGCTTCGAGCCCTACACCCCCGAACCGGGCACGCCCGAGGCCATCGCCTTCGAGGCAGGGATCACCGACCAGCTCGGGGCGATCCGACCGAGCGGCAGGACCGTCGACGGACCGAACACGACGTACCGCTTCGACCCGGCCGATGGACCGGTCTGCATGCGCGGCGACGAGTTCGCCATGACGGTGCAGGAGCGCCCGGGCGACGACCTGCTGATCTTCCTCCAGGGCGGCGGGGCCTGCTGGAGCGACTTCTGTCTGGCGGTGACCAAGGCGCAGCCGAACGTTCCAGACAACGACATCCTCCTCGAGGAAGAGCGCAACCCCGCCGGCGACTTCGACATCGTCTACGTGCCCTACTGCGACGGCTCGCTCTTCGCCGGCCAGAACGACATCGACGAGGACGGTGACGGCGAGGCCGACCGTTTCCACCACGGACTGGCGAACCTCTCCGCCGCGCTCACCCAGGGCTACCGCCACTTCCCCGAGCCCGGTCGGATCGTGTTGGCCGGCAGCTCCGGTGGTGGCTTCGGCACCATCCTCGCGACCTTCCTCGTCCGCTACGTCTACCCGGACGTGCCCATCTACGTGCTCAACGACGCCGGCATCGGCATCGCGCAGAGCGCCGACCCCGCCTTCGTCGGTCGGCTCCTGGACGACTTCGGTGCGCGTGACTTCGTCCCCGACGACTGCCCCGACTGCATCGCCGACGGTCACGTCACCGGACTGATCGACTACGCCCTCGAGCGGGACCCGAACCTCCGGGTGGCGGCGATCAGCTCCTGGTACGACTCCGTGATCAGCGGGACCTTCCTGATGCTCGATCCGGAGACTTTCGCCACCGACGTGGAGAGCGAGACCACCGCGCTCCTCGAAGCCCACCCCGATCGTTACCGCCGCTTCCTCTACGCCGGTCAGGCGCACACCGCGCTGCTCAACAACGTCAACGGCGTGGTCGGCAGCGACTTCAGCGCGGTCGAGTTCCCGCCGGGCGTGCTGATGATGCTCAGCGGCCTGAGCATCGAGTCGATGTATTCGCTCGAGAGCGAGGGCGTGCTCCTCCGCGACTGGATCGCGGCGATGCTCGCGAATGACCTGGACGGCTGGGTCGACGTCCGCCCGGACCCGGGGCCGCCGCCGGTGGAGGACCCCGAGCCCACCCCCTGACGCCCCCCCTACATGTGGGTTTGTTGACCACATGCCCGTTCTCCGCGGACCCTGGTCTTCGGAGGATGGGTATGACCAAACGACAAACGATTCTCGGGGTGTTCGTCGCGCTGCTCGCAGCGCCCGCGGCACTCGAGGCACAGGCGCCGCCCACCGAGCCGGCGCCCGAAGAAGGCGCCACCGTCGACGACGATGGGCTCGATGGCACCGAGGCGGAAGCACCCGACCCCGGTTGGAGCGAGCCTCCTCCGCCGCGACAGCCGCCGCCACCGCCGCCACCGCCCGAGCCGGTGGTCGTGGAGGAGCCGCCCGAGGACGAGGGCATCGATTGGCTACCGGAGACGCGGCCCGCGGGGAGCTTCGGGCTCGGCTTCGGCTGGACCTTCCCAGGGACCGACCTGTGGACCCCGAGCACGATCGCCGCTCGCTTCCGGCTCGACAGCGGCATGGCGATCGAACCGAGCCTGACCATCCGCGCGACGGGCTCGGGCGACAACGACGACTTCAGCGACGACCCGCGGCTCCTCCAGATCGGATTGGGGACCATGTTGCGCGTGCCGGTCGCGAGCGCCGGTCCGGTCGACTTCCTGATCCTCGGGAACGTGGGGCTCAGCAGCACGTTCGATGTCGAACCCGGTGACAGTCGAAGCCTCACCGCATCTGCCGGCTACGGGTTGGCGCTCGAGCTCTGGATCGCCAGCCGTTTCTCGATCGGCATGGACGCGACCAACCCGCTCTTCAGTCTCACCTGGAACTCGATCGACAACCCGGTGACGGGCGAGACGAACAAGTCGATCAACTGGGCCGTCGGCGTGGTTTGGAACCCACAGCTGCGCATCCTCGCGACGCTCTACTTCTGAGCCGAGAACCCACCGCGACGCCCTCGTGCCTCGGGTGCGAGGGCGTTCGCAATTGGTCGCCGCCCGGGCCGCCCGGTCGAGTAAGGTGGTCCGGTGAAGCGGCTCGACCTGGGGATCATCGGCTGCGGGACCGCCGGCGCGGCGGCCGCGCTCTTTCTCTCGCGGGCCGGTCACCGTGTGACGGTCTACGAGGCGGTGCCGGAGCCGAGCGCGGTGGGCGCCGGGATCATGCTTCAGCCCACCGGCATGCGGGTGCTCGAGAGGCTCGGCTTGCTCGACCCGGTGCTCGCGCGCGGCAATCGGGTGGACCGACTCCACTGCGTGACCCGCGAGGGCCGCGACGTGATCGATCTGCGCTACGCCGACGTGCACGACGGGGCGTACGGGCTCGGGCTGCACCGCGGCGTCCTCTTCGAGGTGCTCTACGAGCAGGTGAAGAAGGAAGCGATCGAGCTGCGCCTCGGCGAGGCGGTCGACGAGCTTCGGAGTCGAGCGGGCAAGCGGGTGGTGGTCGGTCGCCACGGGCTCGAGATCGGCGCCCACGATCTGGTGGTCGTGGCGGACGGCGCTCGCTCCCAGCCGCGCGCCGGCGCGCAGGTGATGCAGCGCGCGAAGCAATACCCGTGGGGTGCGCTCTGGTTCATCGGCGACGACTACGCCGGCGACTTCGAGGGCACGCTCTTCCAGCGGGTCGATGGGCCGCAGCAGATGATGGGGCTCTTGCCGAGCGGCTTCGGACCGGAGGGGACCACCCCGCAGGTCAGCCTCTTCTGGAGCATCCGCGCCGACCTGGTACCAGCGTGGCGCGAGGCCGGGCTCGAGCCTTGGCTCGCCGAGCTCGCGAAGCTCGAGCCGCGCGCCGAGCCGGTGCTCGAGCAGATCACCGACCCCGAGCAGGTCTTGTTCGCCCGCTACTGGGACGTCGTGCTCCATCCCTGGCACGCGCCGCGGATGGTCTTCATCGGCGACGCCGCGCACGCCACGAGCCCGCAGCTCGGCCAGGGAGCGAACCTCGCGCTGGTCGACGCGATGGCGCTCGCGGAGGCCCTTGCCGAGAGAGATTCGTTGAAGGTCGCGCTCCGGACCTACTCCGACCGCCGCCGAGCCCACCTGCGCTACTACCAGTGGGCCACCCGTTTCCTGACGCCCTTCTTCCAGTCGAACAGCCGCTCGCTCGGCTGGCTCCGCGACACCTTCATGGGCCGCGCGTGTCGGTTGCCGGGCGTGAAGTCGAAGATGGTCCGCACGATGTGCGGGCTGGAGCGGGGCATCGTCTTCGCGGACCCGCTGCCGATGCCCGAGAGCTTCGGCCCGGGCTGATCGCAGTCCACCCGTGGTCAGCGCCCGAGCTTTGACCCAGACTCCCTCGATGACCGACGCGCGCATGACGCCCCAGGCCTGGCGACGAGCCGGGCGCACCATCGACGTGCTCGGCCGGAGGATCTTCGTCGCCGACTCGGGTGGTTCGGAGAAGCCGACGCTGCTCCTGCTCCATGGCTTCCCTACCGCGAGCTACGACTTCGCGCCGGCCTGGCCCGCCCTGAGCGAGCGCTTTCGCTGCGTGGCGCCGGACCTGCTCGGCTTCGGCTTCTCCGACAAGCCGAAGGGGCACCGCTACTCGATCCACGAGCAGGCGGACCTGGTGGAGGCAGTCGTCGAGGCGCTCGAGCTCCCGGCTCACTGGGTGCTCGCGCACGACTACGGCGATACGGCCGCCCAGGAGCTGCTCGCACGGGACAACGCTCGCGACGAGAAGCGCTGGCTCGGCTGCTCCTTCCTCAACGGCGGGCTCTTTCCGGAGACGCACCGAGCGCGACCGATCCAGAAGCTGCTCGCCTCGAAGGCGGGGCCGCTGCTCAGCTCGGTGCTGGGCGAGAAGGCGTTCGCACGATCGTTCAGTCGGGTCTTCGGAGCGGCAACCAAGCCGAGCGCGGTGGAGCTCGCGGACTACTGGTCGCTCGTGACGCACAACGATGGCCGTCATGTCTTCAGCTCGCTGATCACGTACATGGAAGACCGCCGCGAGCACCGAGAGCGTTGGGTCTCGGCGCTGCGTGACGCGCACTGTCCGCTGCAGCTCATCAACGGCTCGGATGATCCGGTCAGCGGGGCGCACATGGTCGCGCGCTTTCGCGAGCTCGGGCTCGAGGCGGACATCGTCGAGCTACCCGGGGTAGGGCACTACCCGCAGGTCGAGGCGACCGAGTCGGTGGTCGGGGCGTTCCTGGGTTTCGTGGACGGGCGCGCTGCGCGCTGGGACACGCTGATCCGCGGCGCGCTGGTCTTCGACGGGATGGGGGCGAGCGGGCGCCGGGAAGACGTTGCCATCGCGGATGGTCGCGTGGTCGCGCGAGGGCAGCTCGACGCCGCGCGCGCCGACGAGGTCGTCGATGCCGGGGGTCAGTGGCTGATGCCGGGGCTGCTCGACATCCACACCCACTTCGATCTCGAGGTCGAGCTCGCGCCCGGCCTGCCGGAGGCCGTGCGCCACGGCAGCACGACCGTAGTCATGAGCAACTGTTCGCTGGGGCTCGCGTTCGGGAGCCAGCGGCGCGGCGGAGCGGATCCGATCGTCGACTGCTTCGCGCGGGTGGAGAACGTGCCGAAGGACGTGCTCGCGAAGGTCGCGGACCAGGCGACCTGGAGCGACAGCGGTGACTACCTCACGCACCTCGAGGAGCTGCCGCTCGGGCCGAACGTGGTCCCGATGATCCCGCACTCGATGCTGCGCATCGAGGTGATGGGGCTCGAGGGGAGCATTCGCCGCGAGCCCACGGAGGCCGAGCGCGCCGAGATGCGGCGGCTGGTCGAGAAGGGGATGGCGGAGGGGTACGCGGGCTTCTCGACCGACGCGCTGCCCTTCCACTATCTGGCGAACCAGCCGAACCATCGCTCGAGGATCCCGGGCCAGCACGGCTCCTATGAGGAGCTGCGTGAGCTCACCGATGTCGTGCGGCGCTTCGACCGGGTCTGGCAGGCGACGCCGCCGAAGGACGACCCGCTCGCGGTCGCGCGGCTCTTCTCGCTGACCAGCGGTCGGCTGCACGGGCGCGCGCTGAAGACGACCGCCGTGGCGGCGCTCGATGTGGAGAGCAACAAGGGCCTGGTCCAGCTCGGCAAGGTGCTGACCACGATCCTCAACGGTCCGCTCGACGGTCACTTCCGACTGCAGGCGCTCGCGGCGCCCTTCCGCATCTGGTCCGAGGGCGCGATCACGCCGCTGGCCGAGGAGATCCCCCCGCTGCGTTGGCTCAACGAGTTCGAGCTCGACGATCGCGAAGGGCGCGAACGGCTGATGGACGACCCGGAGTGGCAGGCGGAGTTCCTCGCGATGTGGCGCGAGGGCAAGTCGGGCTTCGGCGTCGCGCGGCTGCGGCGCCTGCTTCGGCTCGAGGACTACGCCATTCGGCGCGACCTGAGCGAGATGTGGGTCGAGCGGAGCCCGGTCGCGGTGTGGGCGGGCGAGGATCTGGAGTCGATCCGCCAGCGGCATGCGCGCTTCACTGCCGGGGACGAGAGCGTGGCGCGCGACGGCGAGGAGCGCGCGGTGTTGGAGGCCATTCCGCCGTGCGCCGACGACGCCGAGTTCTTCATGCATCTGCTGCGGCGCTTCGACCGCGACCTGGTGTGGGGGAGCGTCTCGGCGAACGCCGACCTGGACGGGGTGGCGAAGCGCTTGGTGGACCCGCTGATGATGCCCGGTTTCACCGACTCGGGCGCGCACCTGACCAACATGGCCTTCTACGACGGCAACCTGCGCGCGTTGAAGCTCGCGCAGGCCGAGGGGGAGGGCGCGGTCGCGCGGATGGTGTTCCGCCTCACCAAGGAGCCGGCGCGCTTCTTCGGGCTCGATGTCGGCGGGATGGCGGTAGGCGACCGGGCGGATCTGGTGCTCGTGGACCCAGAGGCGCTACGTGGATGGGACCCGGAGGCGACCATCGAGCGAGTGCACCGCGACGTGTTCGGGACGGAGCAGCTGGTGAATCGGCCGCCCGGTGTCGTGCGGCAGGTGTGGATCGGCGGACGAACCGCGGTCCGTGAGGACGCCTTCGCCAGCGACTTTCAGAAGCGCGCGTTCGGTCGGCTGCTACGGCCGGTCAATCACTGGCCGGCGAGCGCCTGATCAGGGGGCGCAGGTCGTGCGGTCGCCCTGCACGCCTTCGTACTGCTCCTGGCAGAGCAGGGGCGGGCCGTTGGCGATGTAGTCGTCGCAGCTGATCGTCTCGAGGTCCGGGAAGCAGCCGTCGAGGACCTCGCGCGGCTCGATGACGCGCGAGACATAGGCGCAGCTCGTGGTCAGGCCTTCGCAGGGGCCCTCGGCCCAGGTCAGCCAGACCTCCGGAATGGTGGGGAGACCACAGCGCACGGCGAGGTCATTGAGCAATCCGCGATGCTCCTCGCAGACCTCTTCGGCCGTCATGGCGCCGCAGCTGCTGAAGGAGAGCGCGAACGCGCCGATCAGACCCAGCCGAAAGACCCACCGCTTCATGGGGGGAGCCTATCAGCGGTGCCGTGCTCGACGCCAGTGCTCGAGGATCGGAGCGCGCCAGACCCGCCGATGCTTGGGTTCGGTCACGATGCCGAAGCCGTCGATCTTCGGGTGCGTGCGGAAATTTCGATAGGCCGTGGCCCGGACCACGCCGCGGGCGTTGCCTTCGATGATGTGCAGGGTCGTGCCGTCTTCATCGACTCGGTCGACGATCGCGCTGTGGCCCCAGGTCCGGGTCCGGATGCGGACGTAGTCGCCGGGGGCGGGCACGAACTCGGCGAAGCCGGGGTCCCGTTTGCCGACCCAGAGCCCTCGGCGCTCGAAGTAGATGCGCAGCGCGCGGTTGTTGGTGACCAGCCAGCCGCCCTCGTAGCCGCCACCGAGCGGGACCCCGGCCACTCGGTAGACCCACGCCACGAAGTCGGTGCACCAGAGCTCGTCGATCGGCAGGTGGTCCTGCAGCGCCCCCGGGTACTCCAGCCGCTCGAGCCCGATCGTCGGCAGCTCGCGACCTACCTGCTCGCGCGCCACCGCGACGATCTGCTCCCCCGCCACCTTCGGCACCGGCCCCGGCGCGCGGGCCACACACTCCAGCTCCTCCGCCACGAACCCCGAATCGCACAGGCAATAGGCCCGCCCATCCTCCGGCACGCAGACCCCATGCCCCGAGCAGTCCACCTCGCGGCAAGCCTTGTCCGCCCGAGCGCTCCCCGCCCAGCCCAGCACCAACACCGCCACCCAAACCCGCACCCCTCTATGTACGCCCCAACCCCCCCAAAAGTTCTGGGGACAGGATCACCCCCCGCAACCCCCGCAAAAATAGGGCGCTCCGGACGGAAAATGAAAACACTCCCCCAGGCACCCGCCTGGAGCGAGTGTTTTCATTTTGTGCTCGGACACCCCTGTTTTCGTAGGGGATCCGGGGGGTGATCCTGTCCCCCTCGTTGCATGGGGGCCGCGGTGGGTGCAG
>CAYXAP010000073.1:0-24512 GCA_964462035.1 uncultured Sandaracinus sp. | reverse complement strand
GTCCCCCTCGTTGCATGGGGGCCGCGGTGGGTGCAGGGTGGGGGGCTGCGATGAGTTTGGTGGCCCTCGGTAAGAAGCGTGATGTGGCGGTGGACTATCTGCCGACGTCGCGGCGTGAGATGGACGCGCGGGGGTGGGACCAGCTCGACATCCTGATCGTGAACGGGGATGCGTACGTCGATCATCCCGCCTTCGGGGCGGCGTTGATTGGGCGCTTCCTCGAGGCGCGTGGGTACCGCGTCGGGATCGTGAGCCAGCCGCGCTGGGATACGCCCGACGACCTGCTCGTCATGGGGCAGCCGCGGCTCTTCGTCGGCATCACCGCGGGCAACCTCGACAGCATGCTCAACAAGCTGACGGCCCAGAAGAAGGTCCGCAGCGACGACCAGTACTCCCCCGGCGGCCAAACCGGGAAGCGCCCCAACCGCGCCTCGGTGGTCTACGCCAACCTCTGCCGCCAAGCCTTCAAGGGCGTGCCCATCGTGCTCGGTGGCATCGAGGCCAGCCTCCGCCGCATCGCCCACTACGACTATTGGTCCGACTCGATCCGTCGCTCGGTGCTGCTCGACTCCAAGGCCGACCTGCTCATCTTCGGCATGGGCGAGCGCCCGGTCTGGGAGGTCGCCGACCGCCTCGCCGCCGGTGCCTCGCTCGAGGACCTCCGCGACATCCGGGGCACCGGCCACGTCCGTCGTAAGGGCGAGTGGGAGGACCTCGAGACCAGTCGCTTCATCCGCGACGGCAAGCCCATCGCGCTCCCGAGCTACCGAGAGGTCAAAGCGGACAAGCGCGCCTTCAGCGAAGCGAGCGGCGCGTTCCAGAAGGAGACCAACCCCGGCAACGGCCGACCCATCCTCCAGCCGCACGGCCACGAGGCGGTCTACCTGAACCCGCCCGCCGAGCCGCTCGACACCGAGCTCATGGACGAGCTCTACGACCTGCCCTTCCAGCGCGCGCCGCACCCGAGCTACCGCGACCCCATCCCGGCGTTCGAGACCGTGAAGCACTCGATCGTGACGATGCGCGGCTGCTTCGGCGGCTGCAGCTTCTGCTCGATCACCGAGCACGAGGGCCGGGTCATCCAGTCGCGCAGCGCCGAGTCGGTGCTGCGCGAGGTCCGCGCGCTCCGTCGCATGGACGACTTCCGTGGTGTCATCAGCGACGTCGGCGGCCCGACCGCCAACATGTACCAGATGAAGTGCAAGTCGGAGCGCATCGAGAAGGCGTGCCGGCGCCTGTCCTGCGTGCACCCCGGCGTCTGCGAGAACCTGGTCACCGATCACCAGCCGCTCGTGAAGCTGCTCCGCAAGGTCCGCGGCGAGAAGGGCGTACGGAAGGTCTTCATCGCCAGCGGCGTCCGCTACGACCTCGCCGAGCGCAGCCCCGAGTTCACCAAGGAGCTCGCCGAGCACCACACCGGTGGTCAGCTCTCGGTGGCGCCCGAGCACGTCGACGATGACGTCCTCGACAAGATGAAGAAGCCCGGCGCCGAGAGCTACGAGCGCTTCGCCGAGATGTTCGCCTGCGCCTCCGAAGAGGCCGGCCGCGACCAGCACCTGGTGCCCTACTACATCAGCGGTCACCCGGGCTCGACCATGGACTCCATGATCAAGCTCGCCCGCTACCTCAAGAAGCGGGGCCTGCGCCCGCGCCAGGTGCAGGACTTCATCCCGACCCCGATGTCGATGGCGACCAGCATGTACGTCACCGGCCTCGATCCCTTCACGCAAGAGCCGGTCTACACCGCTCGCTCGCTCCGCGAGAAGCGCAAGCAGAAGGCGTTGCTCCAGTACTGGGACCCGAGCCAGCACGACCTCGCCCGCGAGGCGCTCAAGGAAGCCGGCCGCTACGACCTCATCGGCTCCGGCGACAAGCACCTGATCCCGCCTGCCCACGGCAAGGGCAGCCTCTCGATCCACGAGAAGCGCCGCCGCACCCGCAGCAAGCAGTCACGCCGGGGCCGCACCGGCCGCCGCGGTGCGGGCGTGCCCAGGAGCGGCAAGCCCTCGAAGAGCCGCAGCAAGAAGCGCTGAGGAGCCGCTACCGGCGCCGACGCACGCCGAGGAGCAGCAGACCGATCGCGAACACCAGCAGCGGTGCCCCGCCGCCGCCGCCAACCGCGCATCCGCCGCCCGAAGACGCCGGCGGCTCCGGGAAGAAGGTCAGCTCCCCCGGCCCCTCGCGATCGTAGAACGCCGGATCGACCGGCTCGGCCGGCGCCACGCAGCGCGTCGTTCGCTCGCGCGTCTCTTCGTCCATCGTCCCGACCGCGACGAAGCCCGCGTCGCACGCACAGGTCGGCGTGCCGTTCATCGGGACGCAGGTACCGGCCTCACAGTCGAAGCCCACGCAGGCGTCCGGCAGCGGTGTCGCGTCGGGCGTCTCTCGGTCGCCCGGGTTCAGGAACGACATCCGCGTGTCGATGCACGACACCGTGGCCACGCCGTAGGGGTCCATGGTCGTACGGGCGGTCATGCCGGGAAGGCACGCGCAACCGGCCAGGGGGCCGTCCGCGGCTTCGACCTCGGCGCAGGTGCCGTACTCGCCGCACGCGGCGAAGTCACATCGCTCGGGCGATCCGATCTCCGCGCAATCGTTCTCGATCTCCCAGATGCGCGGTCGCTCGCCCTCGGCCGATCGACGGAAGATCGGGTCACTGGTCATCTCACCAGGGGACACCCGCGTGGCGAGACGGGTCACCATGCGATGACCGGCGATCAGCTCCCGGAGCTCGGCGAGGCCCGGTTCGTCGCTGGCCATCCCCGAGAGGCTCTCCTCGAGGTCGGCGACCGGGAACGCAGACTCGGTGACCCACCCCTGGCCACCCGCTTCGTCGACGGCCTCGGCGATCAGCTTGGGCCAGCTCCAGCGGATGTCGAAGGTCTCCATGTCGAGGACCTCCCCGTGGAGCTGGTTCGGGTCGACATCGATCTCGGGCCAGTTGGCGGGCGCGTAGCGAACACCGCCAAGGATGTGGACCTGCAGGCTCATCTCCGGCTCGGCGGCGATGGCGGTCATCCGCAAGGGGATCGAAGGCGTGGTCCCCGGCAGGGTGAGTCGCAGCGGCTCGATGTCGCCGACCTTGGAGGTGCTGTTGAGCTTGAGCGCCATGAACTTCATGCCTAGGCGTGCGTACTCGGCGATGAAGGGCTCCATCGGGGCCGACACGCGGAAGCCGTTGGTGCGCAGCCACTCCACTAGCGCGTCCGGCTCGTCGCTCTCGATGACGGCGACCTCGTAGGGGCCGACCTCCTCGAGGGTGTGGACGTCGACCGGGAGCCCGGCGGAGACCTCCGGATCGTCGCCGGTCGCTGCGATCAGCGAGGCGGAGCACGAGAAGCGGAACGTGGGTGCGGTCGCCCCGGCCAGCAGGTCGAGCCCCTCCTGCGGGAAGGTATCGATCGAGCCATCCACCGGCACCACGGAGAGCGGCACCACCCACGCGAACTCGGCCGCGGCACCCTCGTATTGCACCTGGACGATCATGTCGGTCGTGCCCGCGGCTTCGTCGACCGCGAAGACCACGCGCTCTGCCGCCTGGTCGACCGGAGCCGCGACCGTGCAGAAGGTCCCGCCGCACGCCCGAGCAGGCTGCGCCACCCACCAGACCGAGGCCACCACCAGCGCGGCGACCGCCGCGCGAATCGAAGTCACACCCACCATGGAGCCAACGTGCCATGACGAACCGGGTCGGGCACGACAATCGCCTTTGAGTCGACACGTTCGTCCGTTTGTCGTCATGAAGGTCTCGCGAGAGTCGCCACCCGATCGGGTGGGGGCGGGCGACTGGAGGGATGGCGGCAGACGCTCGCCGGGCGGTAGGATCGGGCCGTGGACGGCCTGCTCATCCGCTCGACCCTGTTGGTGCTCGCCCTCGGTGGCTGCAAGGCGACCGTCGAGCAGGCGATCACCTACGACGAGCGCTACGGCGACTCGACCACGATGGACGTCTACCTTCCGGTCGACGAGCCCAGGGCCCCGCGACCTGCGGTGATGCTCGTCCACGGTGGCTCCTGGCGCTACTTCGATCGGGACCGCTACAAGTCGGTGGCGCGGCGGCTGGCTCGCTCCGGCTACGTGACCGCCAGCATCGACTACCGGCTGGTGCCCGCAGGGGTCTTTCCGAACGCGGTCCACGACACCGGCTGCGCGCTCGCCTACCTGCAGAACCACGCCGACGAGCTCGGCATCGATCCCGACAGGATCGTGCTGATCGGCTACTCCGCCGGCGCCCACCTCGGCAGCTTGGTGGCGGTCGCCGACGATCCGGCGTTGGTCCCCGACTGCGCCGAGGGCGCGCCCGCTCCGCCCGCCGGTGTGATCAGCGGGGCCGGCCCGCAGGACATGCGGACGCTGCCGGACGCACGCGCGGTTCGCGAGTTCATGGGCGGCACGCGCTCCGAGTTGCCGGAGGCCTACGCGCTGGCGTCGCCCGTCTCGCACGCGAGCGCCGACGACCCGCCCTTCCTCTTCGTTCACGGCGCGCAGGACTTCTTCGTGGACGTCGACCAAAGCGAGCAGATGCGCGACCTCCTCGTCGAGGCCGGCGTGGAGGCGGAGCTGCTGCAGCTGGCCGGCACGGGGCACGTGTTCAACCCGAGCGACGACGCCTCGACCCTGGGCATCGGCCTGTCCACCGACGCCCCCGAGGCGTGGATCGCCGTGATGGACTTCCTCGAGCGGACGGTTGGGCTCCCGTGAGGTGGGTCCTGCCGATGGCTCTGGTCCTCGCGTGGAGCGCCTCCGCCCTCGCACAGGAGGGGGACGTCAGCGAGCCCGAGCCCACCGAATCGACCGAGTCGCCGAGCGCTCCCGACGACGCGGACGAGCCCGAGGCGGAGGACGAAGCCGCCGAGGACGGTCGCACGCCGACGCTGAACGCGATCTTCCTGCACCCCTGGGCGCTCTCGAAACGGGGCGTCGCCGCGTCCTACGAGCGCGGCTGGCCGGCCCGTGGCCTCTCGGTCATCGGTCGCGTCTCCTTCGAGCGCCGGGCACGGGCCGATTTCCGGTCGAGCGCCTTCGGCCTGAGCGTCGGTGGTCGCTGGTACGCGATCGGCGCCGGACCCTTCACCGACTACGAGGGCGACGCTCTGGTGGGCCTGTTCCTCGGGGCTCGTGCCGGGGTGCGGTGGACCTTCCTCCGCAGCGACGAGCGGGGGCAGGTCGGCACCGCCACCCGGACCACGCTCGAGGGAAGCCTCGGCTACCGCTTCACGCTCGTCGGTCGGGTCGAATGCACCCTCCTGATCGCCATCGGCTTCCACACCGACTGGATCCCCAATCTCGCGCCCCAGCTGAGGCCGAGCGCGGCGCTCGGCTTCACGCTCGGCGCGATGTTCTGAACCTCGTCAGAGGGCGGCTTCGAACTCGCGGCCGAACTCGAGGGGGGTGGGGCGGTCCTTCCACTCGAGGGCGGTGGCGGCGCGCATGAGCTTCACGAGCGCGGCGGGGTAGCCGCCGAGCTGGGCGTTCTCGAGCGGATCCATCCGCATGTGCGCCACGATGCGCTCGCGCGGCTCCTTGATCTCGTCGAAGAAGGCCCGGCCCGTGGTGACGTTGTAGATGGTCCCGGCCATCGCGTAGACATCGGCGCGGCCGTCGAGCTCGACCGGGTCGAGCACCTGCTCGGGCGCGATGTAGCCCGGCGTACCGGCCACGAACTTTCCGCCGACCTCCGCGGATACCCGCTGCGCGCGAACCATGCCGAAGTCGATCAGTACGGTCGAGAGCGGTTGCGCCCGCGCCGGGTCGCGATGCACCTCGGGGTTGAAGGGCTCGTTGCCCCGCAGCGGCAACCGAAGCCAGAGGTTCGCCGGCTTGATGTCGCGGTGCACCAGCCCCGCGTTGTGGAGCGCGGTCAGGCCGGCACACGACTCCTTCACCACCGAGCGCAGCTCGAAGAGGCTCATCAGCTTCGCCGTGCTGTACTGCTTCAGATCCGCGCCCTTCAGGAGCTCGAGCACCAGGTAGGGCACGTTCCCCTCGACACCACGGTCGATGATGTTCGCGACGTTCGGGTGGTAGAGCCCCGCGAGGGCCTTCGCCTCTTCGGTGAAGCTCGCGAGGATCGCGTCCCGCTCGGTGTCGCTCGCGCTCTCGAGCACGTCCGCCTTCGGGATCTTCAAGACGAAGAGTCGGTCCGCGCCGGGCTTGCGCACCAGCCAAACCGACCCGATGCCGCCCTCGCCGAGCGCCTTGAGTAGGTCGTAACCGACGATGCGCTTCGGCTCGGCCTTCTTGGGCGCGGGCGGCGGCGGCGGCGTGCGCTTGACGGCGCCACGCACTGCGCGGTCGACCAGCGTCGACGCCATCGGTCCGAGCGACGCGAACCACACCTCGAGCAACGACAGGTCGCGCTTCTTGATCGCGCGCGAGACCACCGACGCCATGCGCGGCGCGTTTTCCGACGTCGCCTGGTTCAGCGAGTCGTCGTCGCCGGTTTCCGTCGCCGGATGGAGCGCTCGCACCGGGTCGGCCAGCGCGGCCTGCAGGCGCTCGGCGGCGATCACCAGCTGCAGACACTGCGCTTCGAGATCGGGCTTCATGCCGCCCGTGCCCTCGAAGTCCTCCAGCGACTTCGCGAGCCCGGCGAGCGCCTCGGCGAGCTCGGTGTCGCTGGCCTTCAGCTCTCCGAGCGTGCGCGCGACCTCCGCGCCCCAGGCGCCTGCCTCCGGGGCGGAGGAGAGTGCCTTGCGAGTCTGGTCCGCGAGCTCGCAGCAGGTCTCGAGCGCGCCATCCGCGATCATCGGTAGCGCGTTCGCCAGCTGTTGCAGCAGCGCCGGTCGGTCGATGACCAGGGCCCACCAGGCCGCGAAGGGGCCCAGCCATTGCACGTCGTCGACCTCGCCGAGGGCGGTGCCGCGCGTGGTGTCGACCAACCGCCAGAAGAGCGAGCTCAGCGCACTCTGCAGCGACTTCGGGAGCTCGCGGGAGCCGTCGGCCAGACCGTCGAGCTTTCGGAGCCAGAGGCAGGTCTGGTGCGCGGTCGGTCCCGCGCCCGGCCCGAGATCCGAGTCTTCGCCGCACGCATCGAGCGCGTAGCCACCCAGCTTGAGCGCGAGCACCTCGAGCGCAGGATCGATCGCCGGGTCGTTCTCTCCGTCCGCCCGTCGCTCCCGGACCGCGTCGAGCAGCTCCGCGGGCGCGCGAGCCACGGTGGTCCAGGTCTCCTCGAGGTTCGGCGCCGCCAGCGGGTCACCCGCGGGCCGGGTCGCGAGCAGCGGACCCCAGAGCCGCAGCGCCAGCGAGCGCGCGCACCCCTCGACGGCGTTCAGCGCTGCCGCACGATGCCGCACCGAGGCCGCCGTGGTCGTGATCCGATACGCCTCGTTGAAGGTCGGTCCCACGGTCCCGGCAAAGCGCGCCGCGCGCGCGTCGGCCTCCTCGTCGTCGTACTGGGCCGCGACGCGCACCAGGTTCTCGAGTCCGGTCTCGATGTCGAGCGGGTCTCGCTCGGCGTCGTCGATGACGTCGGTCACCTCGATCACTTCGAGCCAACGGCGCCATTCGTCGATGTCGTCGGTCTCCGCCCGGCGCGCCATCAGTCGGAGGGCCTGGAAGGGCTCGACGATCTCGCCGCGATCGCGGCCCGGCCCGCGCCGCCAGAGCGTACCCAGCCCCTTCGCGAGCGCGCGGGCAGCCGTCGCGCCACCGTCGCCCTCGAGGATTCGGCTGCAGAGCCGGTCCCAGATGTCCCGGCGTCCGTGGAAGAGGTGCGGGGTGGCAGCCGCTGCGGCGGCGAGGCCCCAGGCCTTCTCCTGCGGCGAGTCGAGGATCGAGGTCAGCTCGTGGCTGAGCATCCCGAGGCGGTCGGCCGGCAACGAGGCGAAGCCGGTCAGTGCTCGTTGACGGAGCACGAGCGACGCGCCGTGAACCCAGTCGAGGAGCGTGCCCTCGAGCGGCTCGAAGACGCCCGCGAGCCGACCGAGGGCGCGGGCCGCGCTGATCCACACCATCGGCTCCGGATGCAGGAGCAACGGCTGCAGCACCTGGAGGGTGCGCCCCACCAGCTGTGGGTCGGTCATCGGCGGCATGCCGCTCGCGGTCACTTCGAGCATCCGAGCGGCCAGCACCCGCCCCCGAAGCGAGCCGCGTGCCGGATCGGCCACGACGCCTTCGAAGGTCTCGGTCGAGCCCCAGACCCACTTACCGAGGTTGGGCATCTGGAAGGCGCACGCACCAGCCTCCCAGATGAGGATCTCCATCCGCGCGAGCGCCTCGCCGTTGGCGGGGTTGCTCAGCTGATCGCCACGGCCGAGCAACGGCATGCAGGCCATCGCGTCCTCGAGCGGCCCCTGCACGACCCGGTTGCGTGCGATGACCCGAGCCTGCGGGGCCAGCTCCTCGACCCCCATCGCCGCTTCGAGCACCGGCGCGAGCTTCGAGTCCCGCCGCGCGGCGTTCGCCGCCGCCCAAAGCAGGAGGATCTCGCCCGCGGACTCGTCGAAGACCGCCTTCACGTCCGAGGGTTTGTCCCATGCTTGGGACCACTCGGGCATCGACCGATCCATCAGACCGGTGGCTGCGGCGACCCCGGTCCCGAGGTTCGATCCGGCCTCGAGCTTTCCGGTCCGCCACGTGTTGTGGAGGGTGGGTCCCAAGCTCGGATCGTCTTCGAGGGCCGCCGCCAGCGCCCGAAGTACGTCCAGTGCGTCATCGTCGATCTTCGCCACGGATCAGCGATGCTACACGGTCGGGGGTGTGTTGGTCCCCTTCCTTGCGAGTCGGGTTCCGGCTCAGGCCGTGGAGAGCACCGAGGCGATCCGCTCCTTCACCTCGTTCATCAGGACTTCGCGTCGGTCGATGTAGGCCATCGGGTCGATCTCGGGATGGAAGGTGATCTTCGCCCGCTGGCCCTTCCGCACCCGGAAGTCCTTGGCCGGCAAGATGTCCCGAGTGCCGTCGATGGTGACCGGGAGGATGGGCACCCCAGTCTGCTGCGCCATCACGAAGCCCCCCTTCTTGAACGGCAACAAGGCGCCGTCGTTGCTGCGGGTCCCTTCGGGGGCGATCCAGATGTTGATGCCCGACGCGATGGTGCGCTTCGCCCGTTCGAGAGCTGCGAAGGCCTTCTCGCGGTTCGAACGATCGAGCTCGATGAACTCGGCCGCCTTCATGCCGCCACCCATGATGGGCAGCACGAACATCTCCTTCTTGGCGATCATCCGCATCGAGCCGGGCGCGAAGGCCACGAAGAGCGCGAAGATGTCGTAGGCCGACTGATGATTGCTCATCATCAGGTAGGAGCGATTGCGGTCGATGTGCTCGAGCCCTTCGACCTCGAGCTCGGCGTCGGCGAGGGTCATCGCGCGCCGAGCCCAGGTGTCGAGGCGTCGGTCGCAGGTCTCGCGGGTGAGCGTGCCGAGCGCGCCCTGAACGACGGTCGGTGCGCACACCCGAAAGGTCTCGGCGAGCTGCAGCGGTAGGGCGAGCAGCGAGGTGCCCTCGTTCGATCGAGCCATGGAGGAGTCGTCAGCGCTCGTCGGAGAACGGGCAGCCGTCGTGAGCCTCGGCGGCCTCGGCGGTGATCACGGGATGCTCTACCGGCGCCCGAGCGGCCTCGCCGCGCATGCAGCAGCCGCCGCTCGCGGGACACAGGTTGAGCCCGAGCGCACCGCTCACGAGCGCGGCGATCATCACCAACGCGCCCACGAGGATCGCGAGCTTGGTGTTCAGCGAGAGCTTCTTCCAGCGCGTGACGACGAGCTTGCGGAAGAGACCGAGAACCGAATTCGGGCGAGGCATCGCTCCGAGCATAGCAGCGTCTCCGAGAGAGGCCCACGGCGTGCCACAGGGTGCCACCTGTGTGGTGAATGTCGCCCGAACCGATTTCACGCTTTCGGCCGCTCGGCCTGAATCACCGCGGATCCAAGGGCGGCACGCGCCTTGCTCAGGTGACCTCCGACACCGGCGTTGCCGGATGGAGGAACGACGATGAAGTGGAAGCACCTGATGATCGTGGTCGGCCTGGCGGGATGCACCGTCGGCGTCGACGGAGACTACGTGGGCCTCGGTGGCGCCGTGGTCGGCGCCGAGAGCGCGGAGCTCGATGCCGGACCGGTGCAGGGCGAGGCCCTCGGCCTCGACCTCGAGGGCTCGGAGAGCGAGCTGGTCGCGACCTTCACGGTCGAAGACGAAGCGGGCCCGCGCGAGGTACGCGTGGAGCTCGACGGGCCCGTGCTGAGCATGCTCCATGGAGATTCGACCGGTGAGGCGCGGGTCTTCGTCGAGGGCCTCACGGGTCCGGACGGCACGCCCGCCACCTTCGTGCTCATGGAGCTGGGCGATGGTCGCTACGAGCTCCGCTTCGCCACCGAGACGGGCAACGGCCGTGTGCAGGGCACGATCGTGCTCGACTTCCTCGAAGGCCACTGCTGAGCCATGCGTTCGCTCCTCGTCGCCCTGTTCGTGCTCTCGGCGTCGCCCGCGTTCGCGCAGGGAGGCGAGGAGCTGACGCCGCCGCCGGAGGTCGCTCCCGCGCCACCGGTGCCGCCGCCGCCTGCGCCCCAGGCCTTCGATCCGGAGCGCCCGCCCGACTACCTGCAGCCGCACCACGTGGTCGTCCTGCCGGACCCCGCCGAGGCGCGGCGAGCCGAACGCCGAGCGCACCTTCTCGCGAGCCGCGAACGCCGAACCGCGCTTCGCTCGGAGCGTCCCTGGCGTTTTCGGGTCGGGCTCTACGTGACGGGCACGCCACGGTCTCAAAACGGCTTCGGCCCCTACGACGACGACGCGCGCTGGGCGTACACGGGAGTGGGGGTGTCGGCGACGGCCAGCCGCTGGCTCGATGCCCGATCGCGCATCGATCTGGACGTCGGTTTCGCACAGGTCTTCGGCGACTACTACTCCAGCGGCCAGCACGGCCCGGAGGGCACCCTCGGCGGCGGCCTGACTCTCCACAGCCGTGGTCGGTTCCGAATCGGTGGTGGGGTGGCCGCGGCGCTGGTCATCGCCCGTGAGCTCGACGAAGCGACCGGCGGCCACTTCGGTTGGACGGGCTTCCGAGTCGCAGCGGTAGGCGAAATGGGCTGGTTCAACGCCAACGACCGCGGCGTGTCCGTTCGCCTCTCACCCACCTTCACCTGGGCGCCCTATGCCAAGGGCCTGGCACCCGGCGTGGTGTTCGGCGTCGGCGTGGAGCTCTGAGTCGGCTCGTCCGGACCTCGTCCCGTCGGGACCGTCGTGGCCTTCGGAGAGCTCGACCCGAGCGAAGGGGCTCGCAGCGGCGGCGGCAGGAGGATAGCCTTGGGGGATGAAGGTTCAGGTCAACACCGATCACAACATCCAAGGCGACGAACGAGTCCAGGAGTACGTGGAGCACGTGGTCGCCGACACCCTCTCTCGATTTGCCGACCAGCTCACGCGTGTCGTGGTGCACATTGGCGATGAGCACGCCGGCGAGGCGGGCGAGCACGACATGCGCTGCATGATGGAGGCGCGGCTCGCGGGCCGTCGGCCGACGGCGGTCACCCACCACGCGAGCACCGTGCGTGATGCGATCAACGGAGCCGCCGACAAGATCGAGCGCGTGCTCGAGAAGGAGATCGGCAAGCTCGGCCGCTGATCCCTCGGGCTGGGTTCGGAGTCGCTCAGCGGCGCCGTCGGCGAAGGCCGACGATCGCCAGAGCGCCGAGTACGAGAGCGAAGCCCGCGCCGCCACGGCCGCCAGCGGCGCAGCCACCACCACCGCTCGGCGGCAGGCAGATGGCGATGGCGCCACCGTCGATGCGCACGCAGTCGAAGCCCGGAGAGCAGGCGTTGCCGGGCCCACACTGCTCGGTGCAGATGCTGCCGGCGCGGGTGCCCATGGCGCAGAGGCCCGAGGCGCACTCGGCGTTGGCGGAGCAGCGGTCACCGACCACCCCGATGGTGGGCGCGCACACGCTGTTGGACTCGTCCACGGCGGTGCAGGCGAAGCCCATCGGGCAGTCTTCGTCGCCGGTGCAGAACTCGGAGCACCAGCTCCGCCCGCTCGAGCTGGCGCAGAAGC
Organism: uncultured Sandaracinus sp.; assembly: GCA_964462035.1. Taxonomy (GTDB): domain Bacteria; phylum Myxococcota_A; class Polyangia; order Polyangiales; family Houyiibacteriaceae; genus UBA1660. Next base: position 12,520 of record CAYXAP010000073.1, on the reverse strand, counting down.
CGGACACGCAGTCCTCGTTCGTGATGCAGCCACCACCGACCGACTCTCGGGGGCCTCGCACGCAGCTCATCCCGCGACAATGGAAGCCCTCGCCGCACGCCGAGTCGTCCGTGCACTCCCGTGAGCAGTAGCTCACGCCTTCGTCCGTGAAGCAGTAGCCGCTGAAGCACTGATCGTCGCGACGGCAGGGCTCGCCGATGCCGTAGGGCCCGGCGAAGATGTCGTCGGGAACGCAGGCGCCGCAGCTGGTGGCGCTCGCTACGCACACCTCGCCCGCGAGGCAGTCGCCCCTGTCGCCCCGGCAGAACGCGAGGCAGCGCGAGTCTCCGTCACCGGGATCGACGCAGTTCCCGATCAGGCAGTCGGCGTTCACCGAGCACGGCTCGTCGATCAGCGCGAGGCCGACGGCACCGGGGGCGCAGAGACCTTCGCATACGCCCAGCCCGCTGCTCGAGCAGAAGAAGCCGGCGGGGCAGCCGAGCTGCGGCTGCATCGGGTCGCACTCCTCGGTGCAGACCGTGTTGCCCCCAGGCTCGACCACGGCACAGCGTTGGCCGACGCACTCGTCGTCGGTCGAGCAGTTCGAGCCGATGGGCGTGCAGCCCTCGTCGAGCTCGCCGTCGCAGTCGTTGTCGATGCCGTCGCAGACCTCCTCGGAAGCCACGCAGGCGCCGGAGTCCTCGAGCGCCCGTTCGATGAACGCCTGGAAGGGCGCGATGGCGTTGTAGGCGCCGGGATCACCGCACATCACTTGGCGGCCACCCTCCGGGTTGTAGCCAAAGGACACGACGCCCCAGATCTTCCCTTCGTCGGGGCCGATCATCGGGCCACCCGAGTCGCCCGAGCAGATCGTCGGCTCGACGAAGATGAAGTTGCCGCGAACGCCCTGGACCCGGCCCGTGGTGAGGTACTTCGCGCCGCTGGCTCCGTTCTCCCGCTCCCCATAGCCGACGGCAGTGAAGGTCCGACCGATCAAGGCATTCGGGGCATCGAAGGTCATCTCGCGTGGCGTCTCGGTGGCGGCCGTCGCCAAGATCATGACGGCAACGTCGGTGCCGTCCGAGAGGTTCCAAGCGCCAGGTACCGGGCGGACCTCCTGCACTCGGTACTGGTTGGTCGCCCGGCTCGCGGAGGTGCCGACGTACACGCGAAAGTCGCTCGCCGGAGCAGCGAAGTTGCCGCCCCCCTGAATGCAGTGCTTGGCCGTGAGCACGAGCCGCGGCGCGACGATGGTCGCAGTGCAGCCGGCGCCGCGGATGTTGTAGAGGAAGACGACCTCCGGATACCCACTCTCGGGGGTGCCCATGTAGATGGGCGAGCTGCCCTCGCCGATCGAGTCGGTCGGGGCGACACAGGCCGTGAGGAGTAGGGGGAGGAGACGGAGCGCGCGGTTCATTCGAAGACCTTCCCGCGATGGAGGAAGCGAAGGGGGGGGCCGCTCGGGGGGGCCGGCGGCGACGGCGGGAAGTCTACTCGCTGTTCGGCGCTTGCGCAGTGCGCTTCGTCCCGCTCCGATGTCGCCCCCTCGGGGTCGCCTCGCCAACCGGTGATGCTTGTGGGGTCCCGCCGTGAGTTCGTACGCTCTTCTCTCTGGACGAGTCCCTCTTCGAACACCTCCCGATCGGGATCCTCCTCGTGGATCCGGAGGGGACGATCCGCGTGGCGAACGCGGCAGCCGAGCGGATCTTGGGCTTCGGCTCCGGCGAGCTGGCTGGTTCTGCCGTGGACCGCCTCGTCCCGTCCGAGGGTCATGCGCTCGAGCGCGCCCGCTACCTCGAGTCGCCCGAGGCTCGTCCCATGGGGGCTGGGCGGACGCTGGCTGCGTTCCGGAAAGACGGGTCCGAGCGACTCGTCGAAGTCGGGCTGTTCCCGTCCCTCGAAGGGCAGGACGTCTTCGCGACCCTCGTCGACGTCTCCGAGCGCGAGGAGGCGCGCCGAGCGCTGTCCGAGGCGCAGCAGATCAACAAGACCGGAACATGGAGCTACGACCTCGAGACGGACCGGGTCGTCTGGTCGCCCGAGCTCTTTCGGATCTTTCGGTTACCGGTCGCGCCGGAGGCGCCTCCCTACGACACGCACCACGAGCTCTTCAGCCCGGAATCGTGGGCGCGGCTCGAGCCGGCCGTGGCGCGAGCCGCGGAGCGGGGCATCCCGTACGAGTTGGAGCTGGAGCTCTCGATCTCCGACGAGCAGGGCCCGCTCGTGGCGGTGGCCCGCTGCGAGCCGCAGGTCGATGCGGACGGGACGGTGGGCCGGCTCGTGGGCACCTTCCAGGACGTCACCGAGCTCGCGCGCACGCGACGGCAGCACACCCAGCTCCTCCAACGGTTCTCGCTCGTGCAGATCGCAGCGAAGATCGGCGTGTGGGAGTGGGATCCCGACACGCTCGAGCTCCTCTGGGATCCCGGGATGCACGAGCTCTACGGTGTGCCTCCGCGACCGGTCACCTACGACGACTGGCGCACGGCCTTGCACCCGGAGGACCTCGAGGCGGCCGAGGCCCACATCCAAGAAGTGCTCTCCGGCGATGGGTACTTCCAGCAGGAGTTCCGGGTCCGCCACCCGAGCGGGGAGCGCCACATCCTCGCTGCCGCGTCGATCCACCACGACGAGCGAACGGGCGCCCGGCGGATGGTCGGCATCAACATGGACGTGACGGAGTCGGTGCTCGCGCGGCGGGCGCTCCGGCAACGAGAAGCTCACATCGCCCTGATGATGGAGGCGCTCCCCGACGCCGTGTTCACGGTTCGGATGCCCGAGCGACGTATCGACTTCGTCAACCAGGAGGTGCGGACCATCCTCGGCTACGAGCCCGCGGAGGTGATCGGCCGAACCACGCGCCTCTTCTACCCCGACGACGCTTCGTTCGAAGAGTTCGGCCGTCGCTTGTCCGAGTGTCTCGAGCGCGGCGAGCCTCGCTTCCGCTGCGAGGAGCTCCTCCGGCGAAAGGACGGGAGCCTGGTCCACTGCGAGATCACGGTGGGCTTCGAGATCCGCGCCGGTGAGCTGGTGGGGGTCATCTCCTCGATCCGGTCGATCGAGGAGCGCTGGCAGGCGCAGAAGGCGTTGCGCGAGCGAAGGGAGCAGTGGGACAGCTTCTTCGCCGGGACCAGCAACATGCTCTGGAACTGGGACTTCGCGACCGACCACGTGGAGCGGAACGAAGCGTTCCAGACCGCGCTGGGCTACGCCGAAAACGAAGTCGGCTCCACGTTCGATTGGTGGACGGAGCGAGTCCACGAGGAGGACCTCGAACGAGTTCAGCAGACCTTCGCGAAGGCCCTCGAGACGGGCGCCGAGACCACCGGATACACCTACCGCTTGCTTCGCCGCGATGGGACGTACGCGACCATCCGAGACCGCGTCTTCATCATGCGGGACGAGAGCGGGCGCGCCCATCGAGCGCTCGGTGCGATGACCGACATCACGGAACAGGTCCGCCGCGAGGAGCAGTCCCGGCGGGCGAACAACCTCGAGTCGCTCGGGCTGCTCGCCGGTGGAATCGCCCACGACTTCAACAACCAACTCTCGGGCATTCTCGCGCTCTCCGAGTTGCTCAACCTGGTGGCCGACGACCCGGCCGAGGTCCGCGAGCTCACGCGTCAGATCGGCGAGGCGGTGGATGCGTCGACGCTGCTCACGCGTCAGTTGCTCACCTTCTCGAAGGGTGGAGCACCGACCCGCCGGACGGTGGCTCTCGACGAGCTCGTGCGAGAGCACGCCAAGTTCGCGCTCACGGGGTCGTCCACGCGGGTGACCTTCGACTTCGCGCCCGACCTGTGGGCCGCGAACGTCGACCCCGGGCAGATCGCTCAGGTGATTCAGAACCTCGTCATCAACGCGGACCAGGCGATGGAGCGCGGGGGCGAGCTGCGCATCTCCGCGTGCAACTCGCCCGCCGAGGACCCCGGCGCCCCGCCCGTGCTGGAGTTGCGGGTGACCGACGCCGGCCCCGGAATGGCGCCGGAGACGATGCGCCGGATCTTCGACCCCTACTTCACCACCAAGGCGACCGGCCATGGCCTCGGCCTCTCCATCTGTCACTCGATCGTCGAGCGTCACGAGGGGACGATTCGGGTGGAGTCGAACCCCGACCAGGGAACCTCCTTCATCGTCCGTCTGCCAGCCGCGGAGCGGCCGGGCGAGCGTGAGGAGCGTGGCAAAGCGTTGACCCACGGCTCTGCCCGCGTGCTCCTGGTCGACGATCTCGAGGACGTGCGACGCCTGCTCGGGCGGCTGATGACCTCGCTCGGCTATCGCGTCGATGCGGTGGCCAACGTCGAGGAGGCCGTCCGCGCGTTCTTGGCGGCGCGGGAGGAGGGGGACCCCCACGCAGTGGTGGTCACCGATCTGACGATCCCGGGGACTCCCGGTGGGCTCGAAGTCCTCCGGCGCATTCGCTTGGTGGACCCCAACGTGCCGGTGGTGGTGTCCAGCGGATACGCGAACGATCCGGTCCTCGCGGACCACGAAGCGCACGGTTTCGACGAGAAGCTGACCAAGCCCGTTCGGCTGGAAGCGCTCTCGCGCGTGCTGGCGTCCGTCCTCGACGAACGCTGAGCGGCCCTACTTGCCCAGCAGCGCGATCTTCGCGAGTGCGGCGCCCTGCTTGAGCTTGCCGCCGATGCCCGTGGAGGGCCGGAGCGGCACGTGCCCCGCGAGCTTCTTGCCGCGAGCCATCGTGTGGATCTTCCGCTTCACCGGTTCGCTGAGGCCGCCGACCGCGGCGACCTCACTGAGGGCGCTGAAGACGTTGCCGAGGTCGAAGAAGTCCCGCTGCCAGGACCACTTGAAGTCGCCGCCGTAGCGGAACCAGCTGCCGCCGCAGCCGGCCACCTCGATCGGGGTTCCGTCCGCGCGGGTCACCGGGGCGATCTGCCGCCAGAAGCCGACCAGCTCCCCCTTCTTGTCGTCGATGAGGAAGCGGTCGTAGGGGTACTGCCAACCCTGGAAGCCCTCCATCTGGATGCCGAGGGCGTTCTTCCGGATCTCGTCGATGCCTTCGGCGACGAACTCTTCGTTCGGCCCGATGTTCCATCGGTAGACGGCGTCGTCGTGGTAGAGGGCGCCGAGCGTGTTGATCCAATCGCCGGTCTCCTCGGCCACCCGGTTGGCTTCGAGCCAACGCTCGACCATCTCCTCGAGCTCTTCGCGCGGGTAGGGGGAGGGCGGGGTCATCGGGACGGGGTGGAGACTGATCATTCGCTCGTTTCCTGACTGAGGCTGATCGCCTGGTTGGGGCAGTGCTCGTAGGCGCGTTCGATGCGCTCGTAGAGCGCGGAGTCCGTGTACAGGGCGGAGGACGCCGCCTCCGGCAGGAGCTCGGCTTCCCCGAGGTCACCGACGCGGAAGACCTTCGGGGCCTCGCTCACGCAGACGCTGTGACCCTGGCAGAGCTGGGTGTCGATGGTCACGCGGACCGGCTTGGCGCGGTCGAGGATTCGTTCCCGTTCGACGAGCACGCTCTCGTCGACCTCGATCGCGTCGGTGCGTCGCTTGCGGTAGCGCACCCGGCATGGGTACTTGGGCAGCACCGTCGCCTGCTCGTAGTCGTCGAGGTAGGTGTGGTTCGGCTGCGCGAGCTCGAAGTCCCACTCGTGCAGGAGCGTCGCGACGACGGCCTTGAGCTGGAGCAGCCCGAAGGCGTTGCCGGTGCACTTGTGCTTGCCGCCGCCGAAGGCGATCCAGGCGAAGGGGTTCTTGTCCTCGCCGCGGCTGTAGCGGTCGGGGTCGAAGCGCTCGGGGTTCGGGAAGACGCTGCCGATCCGGTGGCTCACACCCGGCGACGCACAGAGCATCGAGCCGGCGGGCACGGTGAGACCGTTGTGGCTCCAGGGGCGCAGCACCTTCCGGAAGAGGAAGATCAGCGGCGGGTGGAGCCGGAGCACTTCCTTGATGACGTCGTGCAGGTAGCGCATCTGGCGGAGCGCCTGGTAGGTCAGCTCGCCTTCTTCGGCGAAGACCGCGTCGACCTCCGCGCGGGCGCGCTCGAAGCACTCACGGTTCCGGATCAGCTCGAGAATCGTCCAGGTCGCGGTGCCGGCGCTCGTGTGGTGACCGGCCATGATGATCGCGACGAGGATCCCGGTGATCTCGTGCGGGCTCAGGCCGTGTCCGTCCTTATACTCGGCGTCGAGGAGCGCCTGGAGCCCGTCGTCGGGGCGGTCGCCGGTGCGCTTGCGGCGGTCGATGATCGCTTCGATCCGCTGCACCAGCCGGCGCCGCGCGGCGTCCCGGCGCCGGAAGGTCGGCAGTGGCGCGTGCGGGTAGATGTAGGCGATCGGGTTGATGCCCTTTTCGAGGTGGCCGTAGAGCTCGTGGAACTCGTGGGTCATCCCCTGGCGGAACTCGTCGCCGATCAGGCAACGGCTCGACGCATAGATGGTGATCTCCTTCATCAGGTCGAGGAGATCGATCTCGCCGGCGTCGCCCCACTGGCTCACCTGCGCGCGGGTCTCGTCGCAGATGATCGGCGGGTAGCCGCGCATGCGCTGGTCGCGGAGCATCCGCATGACCATCCGCATCTGTTCTTCCAACCGCGGGCCGGGCGCGTCGAAGACCACGCCGTCGCCGAAGATGGGCGTCATCAGCTTGTAGGCCTCGCGGCGGCAGAGCTGATCGTCGGGGGCGCGGAAGAAGGCCTCGTTGGCTTCGGGGCCGGTGGCGAGCACCACGTCCTGGTGCAGCAATCGGAGCGCGACCAGCTCGCCGCCCTCGCGTTGGGCGCGCTGCAGGAGGCCGAAGGGGTTCTTCACGAACTCGGCCATGTGCCCCACGAGCGGCAGCTCGCGGCTGAGGCGCGGAGGTTCGCCCGGCGCCCGCCGAGGCGGGCCGAGGACGCGGACGGCTGTGGCGAGGGCTCCCATGGTGCGGTTGTGCACCTATCTGGTCTGCCCGTCGACCGCCACGGCCCGCGGCGCGAACCGTCGCGACGCGGGTCCGAGTGGTGTCATGAGCCGCCTGAACCGGGCGGCCCCGGATCAGACGCCCCAGGTGACGGTCTGGGCGCCCCAGGTGAACCCGGCGCCGAAGGTCGCGAAGAGGAGGCGGTCGCCCACCTTCACGCGGCCTTCTTCCCGCGCGAGATCCAGCGCGGTGGGGATGCTCGCGGCGGTCGTGTTCGCGAAGCGGTCGATGGTGATGACCGTCTTGTCGCGGGGGACGCGCAGTCGGTCGGCCGCGGCCTCGATGATCCGGCGGTTCGCCTGATGGGGGATGAAGAGCGCGACGTCTTCGACGTCCAGCTGCTCTTCCTCGAAATACTGGCGGACGATCTTCACGATGCTGGAGACCGCGTGCCGGAAGACCACGCGGCCCTCCTGCTTCACCTTGTGCATCCGCTCCGCGAGAATGGCCTCGTCGATGGGGAGACGGCCGCCGCCCGCGGGGATCTGCAGGTGCTTGGCGCCGCTGCCGTCGGCGCGCAGGAGTGAGCGGTGGATGGCGCCTGGGTGATCGTCGGGGACCTGCTCCACCAGAACGGCGCCAGCGGCGTCGCCGAAGAGGATGCAGGTGTTGCGGTCCGCGAAGTCGAGGATCGACGACATGTGGTCCGCGCCGATGAACATCACTCGCTTCGCGCGGCCCGACTCCACCATCGCCGCGCAGACGTCGAGCCCGTAGACGAAGCCGGAACACGCGGCCACCAGGTCGAACGCGAAGCCCTTCGCGCCGAGCGCGGCCTGCGTGAAGCAGGCGACCGAAGGAAGCGGCTGGTCGGGCGTCACCGTCGCGACGACGATGGCGTCGAGGTCGCCGGCCTCGAGGCCGGCATCCGCGAGGCACGCTCGCGCGGCCTGCGTCGCCATGAACGAACACGTCTCACCCTTGCTCGGGTCGGCGAGCCGCCGCGTCTGGATCCCGGTCCGGCTGACGATCCACTCGTCGTTCGTGTCGAGGCCGAGGTCCTCGTAGAAGTAGCTGTTGGGGACTTCGCGGGCGGGGAAGTAGCGACCGGTGGCGGTGATGGCGGCTTTCAAGGTGGTGCTCCGGGTCTTCAAACGGCGAAGAGGACGCACGACCCTACGCGCTAAATGGTGTTCAGTCCACACGACTCACACCACCCGAAAGGCGGCTCACGGGAAAATCCGCGAGCGCTCAGACCCCTGGAAACACGGAGGAAACACGTGTGCCGTCCCCGAGGCGGGTGAGGCCTCGGGAGCGCCGGAACGCCGCTCACGGAGTCGAACGGCCCGCCGGGTTTTCAAAAGAAGACCGTTTGGTCACGAAGCGAAATTCGACCCCGCCGAGCCCCCCTCGGATGCCCCCACTCGTGGCGCGGGATCACTTTGGCCCCAGTGTCGTATCTTCGGGCATGCGCTGGACCCTCCCGACGCTCACCTTCGTTCTGGCATGCGCGACCACCCCGGAGCCGCAGCCGGTCGCCTCCGGCGAGCCAAGCCGCGACCAACCGGTCACCCCTGGAGCGGAGGTCGCGGAGGCCGCGTCGGAGGTCCCCGTGGTGGCACATCGGTTCGGTCTGGGACCCTCCGAGGGCTGCGCTGCGGTGGGCTCGCAGCTCCGCTGCTGGGGGTCGATTTTTCTCTCGCCGGGGGACCCTGGCCCCGAGGCCGGCGTTCGACCCGTGCCGTTTTCGTTCCCCTCCATCGCTCACCTCGAGGTCGCGGAGGGGAGCGCCTGCGTCATCGACGAGGACGGCGTGATGAGCTGCTTCGGCGCCGTGACCGACGAGCTCCGCTACGAGGAGATCGCCGCCCTCGAGCGCGAGGGCGCGAGCATGGACGAGATCGACGCGCTCGAGCAGGGCCCCTTCCTGGCTCGCTACGGAACCGGCGTCGTCGACGTGGCCATCGGGATCGGCGGACTGTGTTGGGTCCTCGACAGCGGCGCGGTGCGCTGCGAGAGCATCGAGCCCGAGACGGAGGTCTTCAGCGTCCCCCACCGTTTCGACGACGCCCGGCGCGTCGCGCTCACCGACGATCACGTGTGCGTGCTCCGCGACGCGGGCGAGGTCAGCTGCTGGGGCCTCGACGACGCCGGCGTGGGAATCGCGCCAGCGCGGTCGGACGCGATCCAGACCCACCGTGAACTGCCGGGGACCGACATCGTCGCCGGGCTGGGCTTCACCTGCGTGCTCGGGACCGAGGGTCAGGTGACCTGCTGGGGCGACGGCCTGCTCGACGTCGACCTCTTCACCGACGAGGAGTACGAGCGCACCGAGTACCCGCACTACACGTGGCCGGACGTTCAGGCCGTGGAGATCGCGGCGGGCGAGCTCCACGCCTGCGCACGAACCGAGAGCGGCCGCGTCATCTGTATGGGCGAGAACGAGATCGGTCAGCTCGGCGATGGGTCCACCCGCCGCCGGCCGACCCCGGTGCTCGCCGATCAGCTCGAAGGCGCCAGCGCGCTCGCGCTCGGCACGAACACCTCCTGCGCGATCATCGACGACGGGCTGCGCTGTGTCGGCGACGGCAGCGGCGGCGCCTTCGACGGGACGAAGAGCCCGCCGCGCTGGGCGCAGGTCTTCTCGGGAGCGCGTGACCTCTTCCTCGACCGAAGCGGCCATCGCGTCTGCGCCATCGACGAGCAGGACCGCGCCCAGTGCGTCGGCCGGGATCGGGAAGGCGGCCTGCTCGAGGCCATCCGCCGCCGACTGCCCGACGGCATGGCGGCGAACAGCCGCGCGATGGCCTCGCTCGATGGTCACCACTGCACGCTCGACACCGCCGGAACGCTCGACTGTGGCTCGCGCCGGAACGCGCCAGCGGCGCGCCGAAACGTGGCGCAGGTCGCGAGCGGCTCGCGCACCCTCTGCGTTCGGCACCGCGACGGAGCCGTGGCGTGCCACTCGACCAGGACCGGCAGCTCTCCGGTCGTGACCGGCGAGGGATGGCAGGACATCGACGCCTACGCCGGAGCCACGGAGATCGCAGTGGACGACCTCGGCAGCGCACTCTGCGCGGTCTTCCGCAGCGGGCGGGTCGCCTGCCGTGGCCTCGACATCGCTCCGCTCACCCAGGTGCGGAACGCGACCACGCTGACGATGGGCACCGGCGCGCTCTGTGTCGCCACCCGCGACGAGAAGGCGCTCTGCGTTCGTGGCGGCCACCTGGCCGCGCCCGTCGATGACGTGGTCGACGTCGCCTACTACGACCTGCACCCCTGCTACCTCATGAAGAGCGGCGAGGTGCACTGTGAACGGCGCGGCCGCACGACCCGCCTGGGCGAGGTCTCGGGCGTGACGCGGATCGTGGGCCGGCGCTGGTCGCTCTGTGCCCTGACCGGCAGCGGCGAGGTCCACTGCCACAGCCGCGGGCTGCAGGGCGAGCTCGGCCTCATCCCCGAGGGCATCGCGATCGAGGCCGTCGACCTCGATCCCTATCACCCGTGAGCTCGAGCGGCGGGCACCGAACGCGAGAGCTAGGGCCCGCTACTAGGAGGCGATCGGAAGGATCCAGTGGCGGGAGCTGCACGTCGCAGGCGGGGCGCCCACCGAGCTCAGCGCCCTAGCCGAGGTCACCCACCCGGTCATGGGGTTCATGATGGAGCCTGCGAAGAGCCTGCAAGAGTATGCAGCCCGCCACATGACGACGGAGCTCTGGTGCGTCGCGTCCGCCGCGGTCTCGGGTCGACTCGAGGAGGACGAGCTGACGAAGCGTATGGTGCCCTTCTTCGACGCGGTGGAGGAGCTGAGCACCGAGCTGGTTCCCATCATCGAAGGCTGTGTTCGGTATCTGGTCCACCATTCGTTCGGACCCTCGGTGAAGTCGCTCGAAGTGCTCCGGGACGACGCGCGGGAGATCGCGGCTGCTCTGCGCGACTCGCGCGACGACGGCGGGTTCTCGAACGTGCGCTCATGAGAGCCGACACGTGCTCGACCGATCGAGAAACAAGGTCGCAGCGAGCAATGGGTCCAGTGATGAGCGGCTCGCAGCGACAGGTAGGTGAGCGCATAGCCGGCCAAGAGCGCGAGTGCCGCGAGAGCGATCCGCGTCGAGAGCGACGACATGCCCATGGTACGCCGTCGCCCCGGGCTTCTACCTGGCTACCTGGACCGGTGCCCGGACGGTCGACCTGCTAGCATCCCGCGATGCAACGCGCGCTGGCACTCGTTCTCGGCCTCGGTCTCCTCTCGTTCGGCTGTGGCGACGATGGCGGGGACACGGACACGACCACCGTCGACAGCGGCACGCCGGTCGACGGCGGCCCGGGCCCGGATCTGGGCGGGGACGAGGACGGCGGCATCGACGAGCCGGATGGCGGACCGGGCGACGCCGGACCCGAGTGCACCGCGGCGGCCGACTGCGACGACGACAACGCCTGCACGGACGACGACTGCGTCGAGGGCGCCTGCACGAACACCGACAACACGGACGCCTGCGACGACGAGGACGGCTGCACCTACGCGGACACCTGCGACACCGGCGCCTGCGTGGGCGTCGCCGCCGACGAGGACGTGGTGCTCTTCAGTGGCGCGGCGCTGCCCTCCGACGAGGGCTGGACCCTCGAGGGCTCCACGCCCGTGCAGAGCTCCGACGGCTCGCTCTACAGCTTCGACACCACCACCATCGAGAGCGACAACGCCATGTGGCACCAGGCCGTCGACCCCGACGTGCTCAGCGCCTACGACGTCGAGTGGCGCATGTCGGTCAGCGCCGGCACCTGGAACCCCTTCGACGCCGGCGTGGCCGTGATGGTCGGCTACGAGCCGCCCTTCGGCGTCTCCGGCCAGCGCGACGCGATGGTCTACTTCACGCCGACGGAGATCGGCTGGGCCGACGAGAGCGACAGCTTCGCCCTCGACGCGACCGTGCCCCACACCTACCGGCTCTCGGTCGCCGCCGACGGCTCGGTGGACCTCACCGTCGACGACGCGCTGGCCCTCGAGCGCGACTCGCTCGCCTTCGACGGAACGATCGCCTTCGGCGACCACACCAACGACGCCGACGTCGACGGCACCTTCGAGCTCGATTTCATCCAGCTCGCCCGCAAGCCCCTCTGCTTGCCTTAGCTGAACGCGCCGAGGGTCAATGCCACTCCGGCGCGAAACGCGCCCACAGCTTGGGCACCAGCGCCTCGGCATCCTCCTCGCTCTCCCACTCGGGACCCGTCAGCGGTGGATGGACGGCGTCGTCGCGCCACTCCATCTCCGCCCCGGTCTTCGCTTCGTAGACCTGGGCCGCGACGTAGCCGAGCTCCTCGTAGAAGGGGAAGCTCTCCGTCACCGGTTCGAGGAGCGAGTCGGGATCGTCGAGCGCGGCCCTGTAGATGGCCTCTCCCTGCCCGATGAGCCAATGGCGGACGTCCATGAAGGCGTCGTCGCTGCAGCCGCCCTGCACCACGAATGCCGCAGCCCAGAGGTCGCTCCGGTAGGCCTCGTTCATCAGCTCGCCCCAGTGCATGTCGAAGCTCTGGATCTCGTCGGGCAGCAGCGCCTCGAGCACCGCGGCGAGACGAGCTGCTTGCTCCTCGTCCCCGGGTCCGCTGCGCTCGATCAGCTTCCAGAGTATAGTCGGTTCGAAGCCCCTCTCCGAGCGTCGCCTCGGAAGTTGACCGA
>CAYXAP010000072.1:18055-39458 GCA_964462035.1 uncultured Sandaracinus sp. | reverse complement strand
AGCAGGTCCCAAGGGTTTGGCTGTTCGCCAATTAAAGCGGTACGCGAGCTGGGTTTAGAACGTCGTGAGACAGTTCGGTCCCTATCTGCCGTGGGCGCAGGACACTTGAGAGGATCTGACCATAGTACGAGAGGACCTGGTTGGACGTACCTCTAGTGAGCCGGTTGTTCTGCCAAGAGCATCGCCGGGTAGCTATGTACGGAACGGATAACCGCTGAAAGCATCTAAGCGGGAAGCCGGCCTCGAGATGAGGTGTCCCGGACCGCAAGGTCCCTAAAGGCCCCTTGAAGACTACGAGGAAATAGGCCGGATGTGGAAGCGCAGCAATGCGTGGAGCTAACCGGTACTAATCGGCCGTGAGGCTTGACCTATCTCTAAGGTACGAGTCGTCTTTAGGAAACACTTCGAGATCAGGGTTGGACGCAAGAGCCACATCGACAGAAGATAGTCGGTGGGGCCAATCCAATCTCAACGCGCTTTCATTGCGCACTTGCTCCAAACCAATTTTCGGTGGCTATGTCGGAGGGGTCATACCCGATCCCATCCCGAACTCGGAAGTCAAGCCCTCCAGAGCCGATGGTACTGCAGGGGAGATCCTGTGGGAGAGTAGGTCGCCGCCGGAGCTATGAAGCCCCAGAATCGTAAGATTCTGGGGCTTCTCTTTTTCCGTCGCCGTGCGTTTTCCTCGCGAGGCCGCAAACGCCTGAGATCATGCGCGTTTTGGTCCCGGAAAAGCCGCGGGATCGCCTTGTCTGGGCCACCGATTCACCGTCATAATCGGGGTCGGACGGGGTTCGAACCTTTGCGGATGACCAAACGCCATCTCCTCGTCGCCGGTGCTTTGGGGGTGCCGGCGACACTGGCCTCGCTGTGGTTTGCATGGCTGCCGGGGAAGATCGCTCGAGAAGTGGAGTCCCGAGCTCGGACTCGCGGCTGGGAAGTCTCCGTCGGCGATGTCTGGCCGGGCTTGATGGGCGTCGACCTCGAGTCGGTGCGTGCGCAGCGACCCGGTGTCGACGCGAACATCGATCGGGTGGAGCTCGACGCCGGACCCTTGAGTCTGGCTTGGAGTGGAACCGACGCGGTCGAGGAGGTCGGCGTGGTCGGAGGCTCCGTGTCGTTGAACCGTGAGCTCCTCGCCGGTGTCGGCGAGGCGGAGGACGAGGTCGAGCCGCCAAGGGGATCGAGCCGAAGGGTTCGGCTCGCATCGGTGGCGATCTCGGTCGACGATGATGACGGGACCTTGGCCGAGGCGATCCTCAGCGGGATGGTCGAGTCCGACTCGTTGGAGCTCGTGGGCGAGCGGTGTCGCCTCGGGGAGGCGCCGAGCCATCAGGTGACCGCCGACCGGGTCGCGATCGAGGGCCGGCATTCGGACGTGGGGTGGCAGTTGGCTTCGGTGAAAGTCGAGGGTGCAGAGCTGCACATCGCACCATCGGAGGGGGCCGCCCACGAGTCCGTTACCGACGGTGAAGAGGCGCCAGAGGGCCCGCTCGCCACCCGGGAGCGCGTGGAGCGTCTCTTTGGTGGCCGAGAGCCCCGATCTCGCGAATCTGACGCGCCCGAGAGCTCCGACGGGACAGACGAGGCACCGGAGGAGGCGCCAGAGGACAGCTCTGCGCCTGCGGAAGACGCGGAGGGAGGCGCGCTCGTTCGGGGTGGCGCGCTACTGGAGCGGATCGCCGCTGGGGCCACCTTCGAGCTGGTGGGCATGGATGTGGTTCGCGGCACCAGCGGCGAGCCCGAGGCCGTGCTTCGAGACCTGGGCGCCTCGGTCACCCGCGAAGAAGAAGTGCTGCACATCGAAGCGACCGCCGAGGGGAGCGGTGGCTCGCTTCAGAGCGATCTTCGGGTGGGATGGGACCCGCCTCGGCTCGAGGGCTCGTTCGGGGCGGAACGACTCCCCTTCGACGTCCTCGTCCCCTTCTTGCCGGATCTCCCTTGGCATCGCCCCGAGGACGGCCGCATCAGCGTGGACGTGACCCTCGACGCTCCCTCTCCGGAGCAGGTCGACGTGAATGGGGCGCTGGTGGTCGCCGGGCTCTCGTTCGAGCATCCGCGCCTCTCCGCCACCCCGATCCGCGAGGTCTCGTTCGAAGCTCGCGGGAGCGCGACCCTGCGCCCGCTCGAGGGACGACTCACCTACGAGGACGTGGTCGTGACCGCCGGGCGCGCAGAGGCCCACCTCTCGGGCGCGGTCGTCGCCGACGAAGGCATCCAGATGGTCTCGTTCCATGGCCGGCTGCCGCCGACCCGTTGCGACGACGCGGTGGACGCCATTCCCCAGGACCTGCTCGCGGAGTCGTCGGGCTTCAGCTGGGAGGGCTCCCTCTCTGGCCGGATCGACCTGGAGGTCGATCGCTCGGACCTCGACGCCACCACTCTCGACATCGATCTGACCGATGGCTGCACTTTCGAGACGGTGCCCGCCGTTGCCGACCTGCGCCGGGTTCGCACCACCTTCGTGCACCGTGTGCAGGAGCCCGACGGGACGGTCTTCGAGATGAGCACCGGCCCCGGCACGCCGAGCTGGACCTCGCTCATCGGCGTGAGCCCCTTCGTGGTCCACGCGATCGTGGGCCACGAGGACGCCGGCTTCTTCGGGCACCACGGCTTCGCGGTCTACGCGATCCGTGACGCGTTGAAGCGAAACCTCCGCGAGGGCCGCTACGTGATGGGGGCGAGCACCATCACCATGCAGCTCGCCAAGAATCTCTTCCTTCGTCGGGAGAAGACGTTGGCGCGGAAGGTCCAAGAGGTGCTGCTCACCTGGTGGCTCGAGAGCGCGCTCTCCAAGGCGGAGATCCTCGAGCTCTACCTCAACGTCATCGAGTACGGCCCGGCGGTCTACGGGATCACTCAGGCGAGCCAGCACTACTTCGGCAGGCATCCTCGCGAGCTCACTCCCGCCGAGTCCGCATATCTCGCGTGCATCCTCCCCAATCCGAAGGGGCTTCAGGCGAGCTACGAGCAGGGCAGCCTGACCGCCGCCATGCGCAATCGGCTGACGCGCTTTCTCCGGCACCTCAACGACCGTGGTCGCATCGACGAAGAGGCGCTCGCTTACGGCATCGCCGAGCTCGAGAGCTTCCGTTTCCACGTGGAGGGCGAGACGCCCGAGCCTCGCGACCTCCCTCCCGGCGCGGGTCCGCTGCCAGTCGCGACCGCGACCTCGGCGCGCACACCGGTGGACGAATGGGGGGAGTACGAGAGCAGCGACGAAGGCTGGACGGACACCGACTGGGAGCCGATGGACTCGGACGGTTGATCAGTCAGCGACTGACGGCCACGCGACGCACGAGCCAGCGTTCGTCGTCGCGGACGAAGGTCAGCTCCATGCTCGCGCTCCCATGCTCGGAGAGCAGCTGGAGCGCGACCTGCCCGCTCCGCCCGTCGTCACCGACGGCGACGGTGCGCCCGAGCTCTCGGAAGGACGAGCCCATGTAGGACGCGAGGGCGCGGTTCGCGTCACGCTTCAGGTCGGGGATCGCTCCGTTGCCGTAGACCCGCGTGAAACCCTGTGCGGACACCTCGACCGGGGCGACCGATGGGTCGACGTGGGCGATGGCGGCGTCGAGCCGGGTCGGGCTCAGTTGCCCACGGAAGTCGTCCGCGATCGCGTTCAACCGGTCCTCGGCGCTCTCGCCGAAGACGCCCGCCGCATACGCGATCGCCACTCCGCCCGCGATGGCGATTACGACGAGGATCCGGAGTCGGGAGGCGTTCACCGCCCGAGTATGGGCGGCGGTTCGTGCCGGCGCACCCGCTCAGCGACGGCGGCGGCGGAAGCGACGCACGAAGAGCGCGAGCCCCGCGATGCCGAAGGGGGCACCGGCGTAGCGCAGGCCGCTGCTGCTCGCGCCGGTGGCGCTCGCCGTCATCGGGTTCAGGTCGATGACCTGCAGCCGGTTCACGTCCGCGTAGCCGTCGGTGAAGACGAACTCCGGGTCCACGTCCATGAACTCCGGCGCCATGCGGGTGTAGAAGCGGGTGACGTAGGCGTTGTTGGACGCGAGCGCGATCGCCTCCGGGTCGGTCAGCCCTTCGAGCATGGTGGTCGAGCTGGCGTGCTCGACGACCCAGCCGTGACCGCCAGCATCGAGGACCGCCGCATCGACCTCGTCCCAATAGGTGGTCTGGGTCGGCGTGGTGAAGTCGGTCCGAATGTTCTGATAGTCCGGCGTGATCTCGATGTACTCGCCTTCCGGATCGGGTCGTACGCGTCCGTCGGCGAAGGCGAGGACCATGATGTCGAGCACTGGCACCGACGCGATCGCGGTGATCTTGATCGGCACGCAGGGCTTCACGCCCGAATACGTGATCGTGATGGGCGGCAGCGTTCCGTCGCTCGCGTCGAGCGGGTCGTAACGGAACGCTGCGAAGCGATGACCGGAGTAGACGTAGTGATCGATGATCTCGGACGCCCGCTCGGGGATGTCGTAGTCGTTGGCGCGCAGCCAATCGCGAATGGCCTCGCCGGTCTCGCCGCTGATGACCGCGGTCGTGTAGTCGCCGACGCGCGACTCGTTCCAGACGCGGATGCCACCGTCGTCGGACTCGGCACCGGGGGCTCCCGTGAAGTCGCCGCCGCGCGCCGCGTCGCCCGCGGTCGCGCCGCAGCCCGCGCCACCGCCACCGCCGCTGAAGCCCGCGGAGCCGTTCACGAAGCGGAACTGGGGGCTCGACGCGTTGTCGAGCTGGTCGAACGTTGCTGGGTCGGCCACGCCGAGCTCCGGTACGCCGGTGACGGGCACGAGCCAGCTGAAGCCGACGGGCGCGCCCTGCTGATATCGGATCTGAACATACGCGCGGATGGTTCCGTCCGGTCGCTGCTCGAACATCACCCGCTCGCCCGCCTGGACGACCGGGGTCGGACCCGCGACGCCGCCGCCGTTGCACATGAACCCGCCGCACGCCGCGGCCGGCTCGGGCCAGAAAGCGATCGCGACGATCGCCGCCAACGCGCCCACTCCGATGCTCGCTCGAATCATTTGAACCACCCTGTGTCTTCCACCGTGAGTCTCGCACCACAAAGATCGCGACAAGTTGTCTCGATTTGTGCCAACGACGATGTCACTCGCTAGATTCTGGCACGCGATGCGATGTCGAGACAGGTGGAGTTCAGGATCCATGCCGACACCATCCGTCCGGAATCGAACCCCCAGTTCGGGGAAATCCATTGCGACCACGAAGTGCGGCGAATACCGTCCGCCTCTGGAGGAGGAGCGAATGATGCGTCTCACGACGACCCTAGGCCTGGTGCTCACGGTGGCGCTCGGGGCCCTCACGACCGGAGTGGCCGAAGCACAGCGGCCCATTCCCGTGAGCATCGAGTCCGACCCGCCGGGGGCGACCGTCTACATGGACGCGATCGACCCGAGCAAGCGCATCGGCGTCACGCCCCTGAGCAACGTTCGGATCCCTCGGGGTCAGCACACGCTGATCTTCCAGAAGGAGATGCACGAGGAGACCCGCATCACGGTCAACGTGCGTCGCCGTCGCGAGACCTTCCGAGCGACCCTCAACGCGCAGTCGACGATCTCGGTCAGTGGCACGAACACCGCAGCCCAGGGGGCCGCCGTGCGCATCGACGGTCAGCCGGTCGGCAACGTGCCTCACATGGAGACCGTCACGCCCGGTCGACACCTCGTCCAGGTCGGGCGCGAGGGCTACGTGACCTTCGCCCAGTGGGTCCAGGTCGCGCCCGCTCAGGCCTTCCAGGTACCGGTCTCGCTCGAAGAGGAGGCCCCGGAGACCGGGTCGCTCCTGGTCGCGGGCGACACCACCGGCGCTGCCATCTACATCGATGGAGAGCCCCGCGGCTCCACGCCCAGCGTGGTCGAAGGCATCCCGGCCGGTGAGCACGTGATCAAGGTGCAGTCCAGCGACCCGAACATGCAGGTGTTCGAGGAGCGGGTCCGG
The DNA here is from genome assembly GCA_964462035.1 of uncultured Sandaracinus sp. Taxonomy (GTDB): domain Bacteria; phylum Myxococcota_A; class Polyangia; order Polyangiales; family Houyiibacteriaceae; genus UBA1660. The sequence goes on along the minus strand of CAYXAP010000072.1, from coordinate 33,536 downwards.
ATCATCGCCGGTGAGCGGGTCACCCTGAACCCGACGCTCCGCCCCGCTCCCGCGGCGGTCGGCAGCATCCGCGTGCTGGTTCGTCCGTCGAGTGCGGCCGCCGTGGTCAGCCTCGACGGTGAGGTGCTCGGTGAGGCGCCGGCCGGCAAGGAGGGCATCACCCCTGGCGAGCACATCGTCGAGGTCACCGCCGATGGCTACGAGGACGCGCAGCAGCCGGTCACCATCGAGAGCGGCGCCCAGCGCGTGGTCTCGGTCCAGCTCCAGGCCATCGCCGCAGCGCCCGGCCGCATCGTGGTCAACGCCAACGTGGCCGGCGCGACCGTCATGATCGACGGTGAAGACAAGGGCGCGCCGCCGATCGTCATCGAGAGCGCCGCCGCCGGAACGCACGCCATCGTGGTGCGCGCCCCGGGCTATCAAGAGCTTCGCCACACCTGCTCGGTGGGTCCCGGCCAGAACTGTGAGCTCACCGCCGACATGAACCCGGTGGGTGCGCCCGTGCGGGTCGAGGCCAACGTCACGAACGCCGAGTTCGTGGTCGATGGCGAGGTCATGGGCCCGGTGCCCTGGGAGGGCACGGTCCCGACCGGTTCGCACCGCATCGAGATCCGCGCCCCGGGCTACCGGCCCTACACCGCTGTGGTCACCCTCCAAGCGAACGAAGAGCCGAGGCTCTTCAACGCCGGGCTCGTCGAAGAGGGTCAGATGACTCCCGAAGAGCGTGCGGAGCAGGAGGCCGACCAGCGTCGGCGCCATCGGCAGTCGGTCGCCCGCTCGGGTGCCCCGCTGGACCCGGACGTCGCCGTTCTCGATTTCTCGATCGGCTGGCCGTACCTGCTCGAGCTGCGGATGGGCATCGGCATCCTCGACTGGCTCGACGCCGGCATCGGGATCCGCACCTTCTTCCGCCTGACCGAGTTCGAAGGTCGCGTAAAGGCGGGCATCCGCCCGGTGAAGCAGGTCTCGCTCGGCATCATGGGTCGCATCGGCGGTGGCATCGGCGTGGGGCGCGATGACCCGCTCACGATCGACGAGTCCGGCGAGCCGCTCGATCCCGGCGATCGTCGACCGGACGCGCCGATGGCCGACGGCATCGTGGAGCAGTCCACGAACAGCTTCTTCTTCAGCCTCGAGGCGCTCTTCACCCTACACTTCCTGCGGGCGGGCAACTTCACCCTCTGGGGTGCGCTCGACTACCACTCGGACAGCTGGGCCTGGAACGGGACGGACAACAACTGTCGCTTCACGGCAGGGTGTGTCCCGGACAACATGAACCCGGCCGGTGGCGACATGGACCGCGCTCGTGATCCGAACGACATCATGGGCAACGGTGTCATCACCGGGCGTCAGAGCATGGCGCGCTTCCGACTCGGCGGCTCGCTCGAGTTCATCATCGCCCAGCACTGGAACATGTGGCTCTCCTTCGAGGGCACCTTCGGCGGAAACCGTCGCATCGTCGGTGACCTCTGGGGCGCCAACCGCGACGACATCAACGCCTACACTCGCCTCGGCTTCACCTACAAGTTCGGCTACGGCGACGAGTGAACACTGCTCCCCCTTTGGGAGCTAGACAGGCTGGTATGTCACCTGCATCCTGACGGACACAGGTGACGGTCGGAGAGACAGAGGGAGCGCGACGTGCGTCGCGGTACATGGCGGGCTTCGTGCTCGCGATGGGGCTCTCCGTGGCCGGCTCGGCGCATGCGCAGGCCGAGCGCCTCACCATCCTCCCGCAGGCCGGGCTCGAGCCGCTGGCGACCGAGCTCGCCCGTTCGCTCGAGCGGCGGATGGGCCTGCAGGTCTCCGTCGGGGAGGCGCCCCCGCTTCTGCCAGAGGCGGTTCGCACCGACGAGCTAGCGCTCGTTCGTGGCGAAGAGGGCGGCGTCACGCTGGCCATGGGCCGCAAGGGCGGTGGCGCGGTCACCCGCACCCTGGCCATCGAGGGGGGCAGCGCCGATGCCTTCCCCGTGTCGCTGGCGGTGGAGGCCCTCCGGGACGAAGCCACCATCCCTGCGCCCCCGCTCGACGACGCCCCGAGCAACGACGCCTACGTCTACTACGAATACGAGCGGCCGCCGGTCGTGCGCGAGATGCGCGCCACGCCGACGCTCTACATGAAGATCCTGGCTGGCTACTCCCCGGTGCGGAACCAGTGGCTGATCGGACCGGGCGCCGGGCTCGGCCTCTGCATCAGCGGCCACTGCCTGGTCATCGAGGCCGATCTACCGCTCTTGCCGGACGAGGTGGAGTGGCAAGGGCGCAAGCTCTACTACCGCGCCGTGAGCACCAGCCTCCGCCTTCAGGTCCGCCCGGTGATCCGCGAGCAGTGGAGCTTCGGCTTCACGCTCGGAGCGCTGAGCCGCATGGGCAATGTCACCTGGGACCGGCCGGGCGAAGACGACGAGCGGCAGCGGGCGACCAACTTCGGCGCCCGGCTCAGCACCGAGCTGGCCGTGCGGATCGCCGGCCCCTTCGAGGTCGTGGTCGAGGCGGGGATCGACATGCTCAAGGATCGCGCGACCTTCCGTGACGGCGTCGACTTCACGTACGTGGAGGACCGCTACACGCCCTGGGCCACCCTTTCCGTCCGAATGCGGCCCTTCCAGCGATGAGCCGAGATTCGCGAACGTCTCTCGTGGACGTTGGAATTCGCCCGCTCTCGGGACGACGCACACCCGTGCAGACCGATTCCGCACGGTTGAGCTTGGTGACGGTGGAAGACGCCGACGAGATCCTCGAGGGGGAGGCCGCCGAGGTCGAGCGCCTCCGGCAGGCCGGCGCCGGGGACGAGCGCGCGACACGCGAGCTGTACCGAGCGCACGTCGACCGGGTCTACCGCCACGTCGCGCGTGTGCTGGGTCCGGACGACCCCGACCTCGAGGACGTGGTCCAGAAGGTCTTCCTGGCCGCGCTGGACGGCGCGGCGGAGTTCGAGGGTCGCTCGAAGGTCCGCACCTGGCTGATGGGCATCGCCACGCGGCGAGCCCTCGACGCCTCGCGGAAGCGGTGGCGCCGTCGGCGCTGGCAGAAGCTCGGCGCCGTGGTCGGCCTCGGCCGGCCGGCCTCACCGCCGGACGAGCGCGTACGCCACCTCGGCGAGGCCGAGCGGCTCCTCCAGTGCCTCACGCCGGACCAGCGTGTGGTCTTCGTCCTCAAGGAGGTCGAGGGGCACACGCTCAAGGAGATCTCGGCCATCACCGGTGGAACGGGCATCTCGACGCTCCACGCGCGTCTCAAGGCGGCTCGCAAGCGCCTCGACGAGGTGCTCGCCGAAGGGGGCGAGCGATGAGCGAGCGCGTCGATTCGCTCGCGGCGAAGCTCCGCGACCAGGCTCCCGAGCTCGACGAGCTCTCCAAGGCCCGGATGGAGCGCGGGCTGCTCGAGCGACGTTCCGCTCCGGCCGAGGCCCCGGAGCGTTCGCGAGCGCCCATCTTCGTCGCCGGGCTCACCGTCGGCGCGGCAGCCGCGGTGTTGCTCACGGTGGCCTTCATGGGCGAGGACCCCGCATCGATCGCGGAGCGTCCGGAGCCGACCAAGACGGTCAGCCCGACTCAGCTGCCCGACGAACCGGTGAACCAGGGAGCGGTGGCCTTCGAAGCGCTACGTGATGGGGTGCCCGTTCGTCGTGGTCACTTCTCCGAAGGGGAGACGGTGCAGACCGCGGAGGGACAGCTGATGCGCGTTCGCTTCGGCGGGGCGCGGACCGAGCCGACCAGCCTGGTCGAGGTGTCGCCGGAGTCGCGCGTACGCTTCCCTCGGGCCTGGGGCGATGACCTCGAGGTGATGCTCGAGCGCGGCAACGTGCGGGTCGAGTTCCACCCGAACCGACGTGGCCAGGAGCACCTGGTCGTCCGCACCCGCGATGGGCGGGTCGAGGTGGTCGGGACCGCGTTCGAGGTTCGGCTCGGGCCTGCCGGCACCGAGGTCGTGGTCGACGAGGGCACCGTCCGGCTGGTCGCTCCGACCGGTGAGCCGCGACTGGTGTCGCGTGGCGAGCGCGCCTGGCTCCGCCGGGAGCTCGCGGAGGCTGCGGTGCCCGTCGCTCCGACGGTCGTCGACCCGGTGGCGCCGGAGGCGCTCGCCGAGGCCACCCCCGACGTCGAGGAGACCCCGGCGGAGCGGAGCGCGGCCCCTTCGGTCATGGCCCCGACCCTCCGCCCCGAGCTCCGCTTCGACCTGGCGGACCGCTACTTCGCCCAGGGGCGCTTCGATCAGGCGCGCCACGAGCTCTACGCCATCACGCGCAGCGCCGAGGATGCTGGCACGCGGGCGCAGGCCTGGGTCCGGGTGGCGGAGGCATTCGCGCGCGAGAGCGACTGGGCCCAGGCCGCGGAGGCCTACCGTCGCGCGGCTCGGGCTGGCCGTGGTACGCCGCATGGCGATGGCGCGCTCTTCGCTCTGGGGCGCCTCCTCGAAGACCGAGGGGACACCGACGGGGCGCTCGCGGCGCACGCCCGCTATCTCGAGGTCGCCCCCCGGGGCGCGCTGGCGTCCGAGGCCCATCGGGCGCTGTGCTCGCTCGGCGAAGTCGACCACTGCGTGCAGTGAGTCGGAGGTCGGTTCTCGGACGTCAGAGCGGTCCGCGCCGGACCAGAGGGGAATCGTCGTTGGCCGGGCTCAGTCGCGGACCGAGGACCAGAAGCGCTCGACGGGACCGACCCGGTCGATGAGCGCTTCGTAGTCTTCGTCGACGCCGACGAGAATGAAGCCGATGCCTCGCTCGCGCCCGAGTCGGGTGCGGATCTTCTGGGCGTCGAAGAAGCCGATCTTCCCGGCGGGGACCAGCACGCAGACCCGGTCGGCGAGTCGGGCGGCTCGTCGGATGGCGGGGCCCTGGTCGGCGCCCTCCCAGGCCTCGACCGTCATCTGCATGGGCGTCTGCATGTCGAGGTGATGGGCCTGGGCAGGTCCACCGCCGCCGCCCATCCCGGCCGGGCCGAGCGAGTGCTCCTGCGCCATCGCGATGGCCGCGGCCTGCTGCGCGATGTGCGGGGGCAGGCTCATGATCGTGTCTTCGCCGACCATCGGATCGCCTCCCGGCGGAAGGGAGAGTCGCCCCTCCTCCTCGTCGAAGAGCGGCGCGCCGATGAGCGTCGTGTCGTACCAATCGGAGTTGAGCCGTGTCGCGAACTGCACCGCGAGCTCGGTGTGCGCTTCCGTCGCGCCCACCACCAACATCTGTCCCGTCGCGTCCGGGATGAAGTCGTCCATGTCGGCGATGAGCTCGTCGATCGCTTGCCCATCCCGAGGCCAGGTGCTCGTCCCGATCACCGGACCCCGGCCCCAGAAGGCGAGCTCCTTCGCGGTGCGAACCCGAAGCCCCTTCAGCTCGAGGCCGAGGAGCACCACCAGCACCAGGAAGAAGAAGCCCATCGGGATGCCGCCGGCGACGATGTACTTGAGCTTCGAGCGCTCCGCGTAGTCGGGCGGGCTGGCCGGCGACATGCTGCGAAAGCCGGGAGCCGGGTCGCGCTGCGCGTCCCCGAGTCGGGCGTGGGTCGCCTGGAGCTCGGTGAGGAGCTGCTGGTTCACGCGGACCTGCGCGAGCAGCCGCGAGGCGTCGCCCTCGATGGACGAGAACTGCTCCACGCGCTCCTGCGCGCGCTCCGCCTGGGTGGTCAGCCCCTCCAGGCGCTGGCGCGCGCCCTCGAGGTCGGCCTGGGCGGTCGAGACGGCCGACTGGAGGGACTGCCACTGGCTGTTGGTGCTCGTGTTCGACGTCTTGGTTCCACCGGCCTCGCCCGATTCGATCCGCTGACGGAGCGATGCGATCTGCTGCTGGAGCGCCTGAACTCGGGGGTGGCTGTCCGATAGGCTGCCTCGCACCTGAGCCAGCTCCGACTGGAGACGGCTCAGCTCCTCCTGCTCCGGACCGGCGCTCGACGACACGCGAGTGCGGGTGCGTGGCGTCCGGCGGAGATCTCGCTGGAGTTGCTCGAGCCGGGCCTCGAGAGCGGCCACCTCCGCCTCGGCCCGGTCGCGCTGTGCGCGGAGCTCGGCGGCGTTTTCGATGGCCTGCTCCTGCTCGGTGCTCAGGTCGGCGATGCCGTGCTCGTCACGGAACGCGTCGTAGGTCTGCTGCGCGCTCTGCGCCGACGCACGGGCAGCGTCCATGCGCTGCTCGAGGCTCTCGATGGCCTCCTGGATGGCGTCTCGCTGGACCTGGACCCGGTGCTCGACGAAGACCTCGGCGACGGTGTTGGCGAAGCGGGCGGCCTCGTCGGGGTCGGGGGCGCTGGCGTCGATGCGGACGACCCCCGCCGGATCGGCGTTCGCGCTGATCAGGTTGCCGACGTCGGCGGTCCGCATGTCCATGCCCATCCGCTCTTTCACCTGACTCAGCACGGAGTCGATGAAGATGGCCTGGAGCATGCCGCCGATGTTCTGCTCGGCGGGCTGGGGCATCCCCTCGATCGCAGGGACCCCCTCGTACTCGAGCATGGCCGTCGCCTTGTAGCTGCTGCCGAGTCCGAACTTCGCCAGCGGGAGCGAGATCATCGCGCCGAGGACGAGCGCACCGAGTAGCCACCACTTCCCGGCGAGGAGCCGACGGACGATCCGATGGCTATCGACAGGCGATCCATGGCGCTCCTCTTCTTCGAGGTCGCTGGGGTCGTGACTCCCGGTGTTATCCCGGGTTCGACCGAGGTTCGAGCCGTTCGAATCCACGTGGCGTAGCCGTAGTGTCCATACTCTCCGGGTGGCGTGGGCGCAATTCTGCGGCAACCCGGCGAGCGGTGCTCACCCTTTGTACTCGATCAGGCCGCCGCGTCTTCCCCTGGCGCGGTCGGCAACGTATTTCGCCACCCCACGCATCTCGGCGAGTTTGCCCACGGCGGTGGCGGCTGCGTAGAGCCTGGCGTCGGCCGGAGCATCTCCGTGATCCCGTCGATAGCGGTAGATTCGTTGGGTGAGGACCCCGAACCCAGCCGCGGCGCCGACCACGCTCAGCCCCAAAGTGAACGGGGCCAGAGTCGCGGCGGCCGCCGGCACGACCCCTCCCCAGAAGAGGATCGAGCGAAGCTCCTTGGCCCGATAGCGCTCCGGCGCGCCACCGTGCATGTGGAAATTCTCCGCGTAGGCATGGCCGGCCCGGGTGGCGCGGGTCCACCACTGGGAGAAGTGGTGCATGGCCGCGTCGTGGCGAGTCATCTCGTGGTCGAGCCGCAGCACCTGCCAGCCCGCCCGCCGTACCCGGAGACAGAGCTCGGGGTCCTCGCCCGCGATCAGGGTCGGGTCGTAGCGGCCCGCGTCGAGGTACGCGCGGACTCGGAAGAGGGCATCACCGCCGATCTCGGTCGCGGGACCGATCGGCGTGTCCCACTCCATGTCTGCCAGCCGGTTGTAGATGCTGGCCTCGGGGTGTCGCTCGCGGCGGCGGCCGGCGACCACTCCGACGTCGTCATGGGCTTCCAAATAGGCCCGAGCGTGCTCGAGCCAATCGGGGGCGATCTCGCAGTCGCCGTCGACGAACTGGACGTAGCGGAGGTCGGGCATCGCCTCGCTGAGGCGATCGAAACCGGCGTTTCGTGCGCGAGCGGCGGTGAAGGGGATGCTGGTGTCGAGCGCGACCACGATGGCGCCGATCCGCTCGGCCGCCTCGACGCTTCCGTCGGTCGAGCCGCTGTCCACGTAGACCACGTGCTCGACCCGGCCGACCAGCGATTCGAGGCAGCGCACGAGGCGTTCGCCTTCGTTTCGGCCGATCGCCACCGCCCCGACGTTGGGGCCCTCGGCTTCTCCGTTGGGCATGGGGGTCCATAGCGCGCGAAGTGCCCCTCGGAAAGCGGGGCTTGCAAACCATCGGTGACGGAAGCAGGTCAGTGCGGTGAGCCAGCCGCATGACGACGCGATCGTGGCCGAGTGCCGAGCCATCATGGCGCGCCATTCGAAGAGCTTCGACTTCGCGGCGCGCTTCCTCGCACCAGCCGTTCGGGACGAGACCGCGGTGGTCTACGCCTACTTGCGCCGGGTCGACGACGCGATCGACGACGCCCCGGCTTCCGAGCGACCCGCGGCGCTCGCGCGCCTGAGGCGCGAGCTGGATGCGGTCTACGGCACGGGCGAGCTCGCCATCGTCCCCGGGGCTTTTCGCGTCGTGGCCCGGCGGCGGCGGATTCCTCGCCTCTACCTCGAGGAGCTCTTGGCAGGCATGGCGATGGACGCCGAGGGCCACCGCTATGAGCGCGACGGCGACCTGCTCCGCTACTGCCACCGCGCTGCGGGGGTGGTGGGGCTGACGATGTGCCACGTCTTCGGTCTGCGAGACGACGCGGCGCTGGTGCCCGCCGTCCACCTCGGGTGGGCGATGCAGCTCACGAATATCTGCCGGGACGTCGCCGAGGATTGGGAGCTCGGTCGTCGCTACCTACCGGCCGAGCGCTACGAGGCGCTCGGCGTCACCGTGCCCCGACCGGACGGCGGCGCGTTTCCACGAGACTCCGTCGAAGTCACCGGGGTGATCGTGCGCGACCTGCTGGCGCTGGCGGACCGCTACTACGAGTCGGCGGCGGAAGGGCTCGACGCATTGCCCTGGCGGGCGTCGCTGGCGGTCGCCGCTGCCAGCGCCATCTACCGGGCCATCGGCGATCGCATCGCCGACCAGGACCACGACGTGACCGCCGGTCGGGCGTTCGTCTCCACCCGCGCGAAGGTCGGTCTCGCCGCTCGAGCGGTCGTGGCGCGGGTCCGGTGGCCGGACGCGCGCCCGGTCAAGACTCCGGGTCGGACTCTGAGCTTCGAGCAGGTTTGGCGAGGATCGCCTTGACCGCCGCGACCAGCTCCTGAGAGGTGAGCGGTTTCTCCCACCAGTCGTCGACGTCCAAGCCCTCGTCTTCGCTGGTGGGTCCGGTGCCGCTATAGATGACGATGCGCGCCGCGCCGCCGCGGTCGCGGACGCCCTCCGCGAAGACGGCGCCGTCGCTTCCGGGCAGGCGGCGATCGATGATCGCCAGATCGAAGGTCCGCGTCTCACAGAGCGCCGAGGCCTCGTCGACGCTGGCTGCGACCACGACCTCGTAGCCGCCCATGCGCGCGAGGGTCAGTGAGACCACCTGACGGATCGTGGGATCGTCGTCGACCACGAGGATCCGTTCGGGTCCTGCGACCGCGGACTGCTCCGGGGGCCAGGGGGTCGTTCGGCTGCGCATCGCGACCGAGTGCGCCGCTTCGACCAACACCGGCACCGCGGCGAGTGCTGCCTTTGCCTTGCCGGCCCGTGCGAGGTCCTCCACCTCGGCAGCCGCCTTGGTCAGCCTCGGGTCACGGGTGTGCCCTTTGATCTTGTGGGCGATCCTCCGCAGTTTCTCGAGGGCGTTCGTGTCGCCGTTGGCGAGAGCCGTCGCCGCCGCTTCGAGCTCCTTGGCCTTGTCACCGAAGCGTTCCTGGATCCGGCGCATCACGGCATCGAGCCGCGAGTCGAGCGTTTCCATGGGATCCCGTTGAGACATCGGGCTCACATGGTGCACGATTGTGGGTGTCCATGGCGAGGGGAGGATGAAGCACCAGCCGCACGTGCCGCAGCCGGGTGAGCGGATCGACGGCAAGTACCTGGTCGTTCGCGAGATCGGCGTCGGCGGTATGGGCGTCGTCTACGAGGCGGTGGACGAGTCCCTCGACAGGGAGGTCGCGATCAAGTTGGTCGCGCCGACCTTCGCCACCTTCGCGGAGCACCAGGAGCGGATTCAACAGGAAGCGAAGGCCATGGCGGCGGTTCGCCACGAGAACGTCGTCCGCATCTACAGCATCGGCGAGCACCGCGGCGCGCCGTACTTCGTCATGGAGCTGGTCCCCGGAAAGGACCTCAGCTATTGGCTGGAGCGTTACCGGCTCGGCGACCCGCCATCGGTCGATGAGGCGCTGGGCATCATCGACCAGATCTGTCGCGGCGTCGGTGCCATTCACGCCAAGGGGATCGTTCACGGCGACATCAAGCCGGGGAACGTGCTCCTCGGTCCGGCGTTCCGTGTCGCGGTCACGGACTTCGGACTCTTCCGTGCGATGGGTGGCGCCGCCGACGAAGGGCTGGTCGTCGGGACGCCCGCATATATCGCTCCGGAGATCGTTCGTGGCACCGCGACGGTCGCGAGCGCCCGCTCCGACATCTACGCGATGGGCGTGCTCGCCTTCCAAATGCTGACCGGCGAGCTCCCGGTGCCGATCCGCACGCACACCGAGATGTTCAAGATGCACCGCCAGCCGGCGATCCGCCGCGTCGCTAGCGAGCTCCGAGCGGATCTCCCCCCAGCGTTCGACACGGTCCTCGGCATGGCCACCCAGCACGACCCGGCAGCGCGACCGGAGTCCATGGAAGCGCTTCGGCGCGCGCTGCTCGCGGCTCGTCAGAACGTGGCCTCGCAGTCGACGTCCATGCGCATCGTGATCGCCGACGACGACCCCGACTTCCTCGCGCTGATCAGCGAGACCCTCGGTTTCGCCTTTCCGGGCTCGGCGATCGAGTGCGTCACCGACGGGACCTCCGCGCTCACGACGCTCGACGCTCGTCGTGCCGACCTCGCGGTGGTGGACCTGGACATGCCGGGCATGAACGGCATCGAGCTCACTGCGGCCGTTCGCGCCAAGCCAGGCCTGCGGGACTTGCCGATCCTCGTCGTCACGGCCCGTGGTGGTGCGCCCGACTGGCAGCTGCTGCAGACCATGGGTGCCAACGGCTTCCTCCTCAAGCCGATCGACGCCTACGCCTTGATCGCGATGGCCCGGCGCGCCCTTCGGGTGGCGCCCGACCAGGTGTGAGCCACCCTTCCGACGTGTCGGTCTTCGGTCGGTGGTGGCTCCTCGCGCTCGCGTGCGTCGGCTGTGGCGATCCGTGGATGGATCCCGCACGGGTACCGGAGCGGACCGAGGTGATCGTGGTCCCGGTTCCGCGTGGGCCGACGCGGCCACCGGCGTTTCGCGATGGGGTCGTGGAGACCCTGGTGCGCGCCGCGAGTCCCGATGCCATCTTCGTCGAGGTCCCTCCCGCGGACCTCGAGCGTATCCAGGCGGCGCCGGAGCGCGACCCGTGGGTCGAGGCGATGCCGGACGTCGGCACGCTGCTGTCGTTTGCCGAAGCGAATCGCGCGAAGGTGGAGCCCATCTCCGGCTGGACTCCAGAGGTCGGGCGCGATTGGCGCGCGTTCATCGCGCGTGGCCTGCCGAACGACCCGCTCTATCGTCGCGCACGCCGTCATCGGCTGCGGGAAGACGAAGCCGAGGGCGACGATCTGGACTGGGTCCTCGGAGCGGCTCGTCGCCGGTTGGTCGAATGGGAAGCCCGGGCGCTCGAGGGGACCGTCCCCGATGCGCTCGGCGCAGCTGCACCGTCTCGAGTGGGCGCGGCCCACGAGGCCCTCTTCCGCGCGGCGCTCGAACGCCATCGCGGGGAGCGCATCCTGGTCGCCATCGACGCGAAGCACGCGTCGCGAATCGAGCGGGCTGCGGGCGGTGACCCGAACGTCCGCGTCGTGTCGCCGCTCGCGTTCGAGGACGCTCTCGACGAGCTCGAGGACGCCCTCGACGAGCTCGAGGACTGATTCAGCCTGGTCGTCGGGCGTGGCAGACCACACCGAGCCCGACGGGAACCGACACGAGGTCCTCCAGCCGCACCAGCGGCATCAGCCGCTCGAAGACTCCGACCTGCGAGGGGTCGGGGATCCGTCGGCGCAGCACCTTGTTGTTCACCCACCAGCCCACGAGGCCGAGGGCGTTCATGTACTCGAGTCGGTCCACCACCAAGCCCGCGTCTTCCATCAAGCGGCCGAAGGTCGCGCGCGTGTAGCGGCGGTGGTGCCCGAGCGCCTCGTCCATCGGACCGTAGGCGAAGGGCATCGCGGGCACGTAGGTGAGCATCCACCCGCCCGGCTTCAGCCGCGAGGAGACCCGCCGCACCGCGCCGAGGTCATCGGCGACGTGCTCGATGACGTTCATGGAGAGCACCGTGTCGAAGGTGCGCTCGGCGACGGACGCCGGGAGCGGTCCCTCGAGGTCGAAGCGCGCGACGTCGACGTGGGGGGCGTCCGCGAAGCGCTCGCGGAGGCTGGCGACGTAGCCACTCTCGATCTCCGTCGCGAGCAAGGAGTCCGCGGTTTCGGCGATCAACCCGCTGATGTTACCGATGCCGCTGCCGAGCTCGAGGACATCGCCGCGCACTCGGTCGGCGAACTTGGAGAAGTACCAGCGGTTCAGCTGCGGCGTGCCGGCGTGGACCTCGAGCGCTCGCCCCCCGGTCGGTTGTGCGGCCTCGCGAACCGACTGGGCGTCCATCACGACCGCCTCCGCAGCCACGCCACGATCTCGACGTGCGGCGTCTGCGGCAGCGTGTCCCAGGCGTCGATCCGCTCGAGCTCATATCCCTCGGCCAGCCGCTTCAGATCCCGGGCGAGGCCCGCTGGGCCGCAGCTCATGACGTGAATGCGCGGCGCTCCGATGGCGAGCAGGTGCTCGCAGACCTTCGCGCCCATACCGGCGCGGGGCGGGTTGGCGATCACGACCGATGGGGTCGCGTCCAGCCGCTCGGCGAGGAAGTCCTCGGCGCTCTGGGGCTCCACACCGAGCGCGGCGGCGCCTTCCGGGTGGACCTCGCAGGCATCCACCGACCCGAAGCGGGCGCGAAGCCGCTCGGTCGTGAGCCCGGCACCCGCGTAGAGATCGATCGCTCGCTCACCGGCGAGGGGCTCGCCGTCCGCGTCGGCGAGCAGCGCGCCCACCACCTGGTCGATCGCGGCCGGGTTGGGCTGGAGGAACCCGTCCGGGCCCACGTCGACCTTCCGATCTCCGACGCGCACCGAGAGCGTCTGCGGTCCACGGAGAGCGACGGGAGCGCTGCCGCGCATGGCGTTTCCGGTGCCGGCCTGGATGCTCCAGGCGACGCCGTCCGCATCGCGGACCCGATCGGCGAGCGCCTGCATCGGCTCGCGCTCGTCGGTGGCGCTGATGAGGGTCACCAGGACGCGTTCCCCGTCGGTCTTCGCCCAGACGTAGCGGAGCACGCCGGTGCCACTGCGCTCGTCGAAGGCGGGGATGCCGAGCTCGCGGGCCACCTCGCCGATGGCGTCCATCACCGCCGCGATGCGCGGGTGGTCGACCATGCAGCCATCCATCGTCGCCGGCTTGTGCGTGCCGCGTTGCCAGCTGCCGAGAGCGAGCCGGCCGACGCCACCGAAGGCGACCCGCTTGCTCGACATCCGGTAGCCGAAGGGGGCCGGCGCCGCGTGGACCGCACCGACCTCGAGGCCGTGGTCGTGCCGGAGCGCTTCGCGCTTCAGCTCGCGCTGCGCGGCCTCCTCGAGAGGCATGAGCGGGCAACCGTCGCAGTGACCGCCCTGTCTGGGCGCCTCGGGCTGCCTCGCGTTCGGGCAGGGCGTCAGCCGACGGTGCGGGTGGCGTTCGATGATGCGGAGCGGCTTGCCGTGGACGCGCGGCTTTCGGCCTTTGCGCTTGCCGACGTGGAGCACGCGTGCCTCCACGCGCTCGGGTGGGAAGACGCCCGCGACGGTCAGACCGTCGTCGGTGATGCCGTCGGCGCCGCTCATGGCGACGATGCGTCGGGTGACGGTTTCGCCTTCGAGCCAGCGATGGGGTGTGGTGGGGTCGCTCATGGGGCGAGGATCCGTTCGGTGCCGTTCAGGGCGGAGACCGGGCCTTCGTGCCGCTCTCGGTCGCGCGTGAAGTAGTGGATGCCGGACACGCAGAGGGCGCAGAGGACGACCCCGATCGGGACCGTCCACCAGGGGAGGGTCTGCTCCGGGTCGATGGCGTCCACGGCGAGCTGGCTGGCGAGGAGCGCCACGCCGTTGTTGGCGGCATGGGTGACGATGGTGACCCAGAGGCTTCCGGTGCGAGCCGCGAGCCAGGCCAGGTAGAAGCCGAGCGGCAGGACGCCGGCGACGTGGTGGGGGTCCAGGTGGAAGAAGGAGAAGGTCAGACCGGAGACGACGATCGCCTTCACGCCGACGTTGCCCATCGAGCGCTGGACGAGGCCGCGGAAGAAGATCTCCTCCGTGAACCCCGGCACGAGCGCGATGAAGGGGAAGAGCGCCAGGAAGCTGTAGGACTGCGTCAGCTGCTCGATGCTGTCGAGGGCGCCGAAGGTGGCGTCCGGGAAGACCGCCGTCATCCCACGGACGAGCAGGTCCGAGAGGGGCCCCAGCGTGAGGATGCCGATCGGGCCGAGGACGAACGCCGCAGGGTGCGCGCCGCGGAAGCCGAGCCCCTCCTTGAAGGAGGTCTTCGAGAAGAATGCCGCCAGGAAGGGGCCGCCCACCAGACCGAGACCCAGGAGCAGGACGCTACCCGCGACGAAGGGCAGGGTCATCACCATGTCCATGACCCGCTCTTCGACCTTCGCCGGGTCGGTGAGCCCCTCGGCGGCCACCATCACGGCCGGAATGAGGGCCAGCGCCACGTTGCTGCCGATGGCCACGACGATGCCGCCCACCGCACCGAAGATCGCGGCGATGGCTGGCAAGCGGGCGCGCTTCCAGCCCTTCGGGGGGTCTGCGAGCTGCGGCTCCAGGGAGAGGGCGCGCGGCTCGCCAGCCTCGGGAGCCGGGTAGTCGGGGGCAGGTGCGATCACGGGGCTCAGGGATAGTACCGGTACCGGGGGACGCCACCCGGCGACCCGACTCCGACGGCCTGCGCCGACCGTGATCCTGCCGGGTTGGAACCGCACCGCGGAGTTGGAACCTCCCCGCGAGGGACACTCGCGAAGGACTCGGGTGTGGTAGAACGCGGTGTGCGCGCGTTCGGCCTGCTCACCCCCCTCCTCGCGGGAGCGATCGCTACACTGCTGGTCCCCGCGGCCGCGCAGGCGCAGGAGGCGTTCGTCGAGGAGCCAGACGTGACTCGCCTCGACGTCGAGCGATTGCCGCCGGAGGCGATCGAGGTCACTCGCGAGCTCTACGCCCACGGCTGGTTCCTCGAGGCGCACCTGGGCGCTCGCGGCTTCGTCGGCGGCGTGGGTGACTACGCCAAGGCCGGGCCGATGGCGCAGATCTCCTTCGGCTACGAGCTCACGAGCTGGTTTTGGGTCAGCGCGGCCGCCGAGCTCTCGATGCACGGGACCGACGCGGCACCACCGCCGAGTCCGACCGTCTTCGACGTCCTCGACTTCCTGATCCAACTGCGGCTGCAGGCGAACGCATCCGCGCGCGTCGGCCTCTGGCTCGCTGGCGAGGTCGGCATCGGCTTCTCGACCACCGACGTGCTCAGCACGTATGGCCTCGACCAGGCGGACGAGATCGGTTTGATCTACGGCGGCAGCGCCGGCCTCGACTGGCACATGCGGAACCGCCACCACTCGATCGGCCTCCAGGGCGGCGCGCGCGTGCACTCGAACCTCGAAGGACCGACCGGCGACATCGCCATCGGCATCCACGGCGCGCTCTACCTCCGCTACGTCTTCTGAGCCTCCTGGGTTCTGCGGCTGCGGAGGACGCAGCGCGAAGCGCGAGGACGCACCGAGCGGCGGTGCCGCGAGAGC
>CAYXAP010000072.1:3759-17955 GCA_964462035.1 uncultured Sandaracinus sp. | reverse complement strand
GCGAGAGCTTCAGGTTTTTGGGGGAACCGAGGAGCGATTCACTCGCGACGAGGTGACTGACGGCGGAGGACGCAGCGCGAAGCGCGAGGACGCACCGAGCGGCGGTGCCGCGAGAGCTTCAGGTTTTTGGGGGAACCGAGGAGCGATTCACTCGCGACGAGGTGGGGGGATTTTTCAAAATCCCCCCATGAGCTAGTGCGACTGGACTTCGATTTCGCCGAAGTCGATGTCGGGCATCGCCTCGCTGGGCGGCGGCTCGTCCTCGCCGAGCACCATCGTGCCGACGACGACGCCGGCGACGGCCATGAGCACCGCGACCACGACCGCGATGATCATCGTCTTCTTCCCGTCACCGGCCGGCGCGGCGGGCGCCGGCGGACCGGGCGGTCCGTTCGCGCGCGGAGGCAGGGGAGGGGGCGCGCTCGGGCCCGAGCCACCGTCGTCGGCGAGCTGGTACCCCGAGCCCTCGCCACCCACGATCCCGTCGATGAGCTCCTCCGGGAGCGCATCGAGCTGCATGGTCTGTCCGGGTACGACTTTCCCCAGCTCGTCGTGATCGCTCGTGGACACGTGTTCCCTCCAAGGCGTTTGTAGCAGGCTGAAGGAGTCCGGGTCGACCATCCGCGGTCGAGGGCCTGTGTCTCGCCTCCGTTCCGCTGCTAGAATACGCGGCATGAACGGCGCTCTTCCTCTTCGCGGACCCGCCCGATGGGCGGCTCTCCTCTCGGTCGTCGCGCTCACCAGCTGTGCCGATCACGCGCACATCGGCGAGGTGCCCTTCTACCAATTCGCGATCACGGAGGCGACGCCCGCGTTCTTCGCGGGGGAGGATGAGTCGTTCTTCCTGGTCGAGCAGCGCGTCGAGCTGACCTTGGATCCGCCGACCGACTCCCAGATGGCAGACCTGAGCGCGGAGGCCCCCGCCCCCTTCCCGCGGATGCCGTGGGCCGAGCAGGGGGACTACGCCATCGAGATCGATTGGGCTCTGATCAACCTCGACGACCAGGAGCACCGCGTGCTGGTCGCCTTCAACGGGATCAACGAGTTCAACGAATACGTCCCCGGCGTCCAGGAGGGCGAGGAAGAGATCATCCCGGACTATTCGCAATGGGAGCGCACCATCGAGCTCGGCCCGCTCGAGCGCCGCTCCGGCACGGTGCGCGAGGCGGAGCTCGAAGAGGTCGCCGTCGACCTGGCCACGGTCGTCAACGGCGCCCCGAACGCGAACCAGATCGTCCACCGCGACAACCACAGCGCGACCGATCCGCGGTCGCAGATGTACATTCCAGAGGTCGTCCCGGCGCTCGTCGGGGTTCGCGCCGCCCTGGGCATGACCGGCACCGCGGCGGGCAACGTCGTCATGGAGCTCACCGTGCGAGTCCGCGACGAGAGCGACAAGATCGTCGAGTTCGAGGACGCCTGGGAGCTTCCGGCCCCGACTCCCTTCACGCCCGAGCCCGTCGAGCTTTGAACGGGCGAGCGCGCTTGCGCTGAATCTCTGGCTGAGCCAATTCGTCGCCACCTGGCGTCGTTCCCCCTACGATGGGGCCGACGACGGACCGGTCCCTCGGAGCCACCATGCGATCCAAGCTCAGCCTCTCTCTCCTCCTCGCCTTCCTTCTCCCCTCCAGCCTCGCGTTCGCTCAGGACGATCCGGGGCAGGTCTTCGTCGATGAGGGCAGCGGCGATCAGGACCCGGACTACATCGAGGACGACAACACCGGGTACGAGGACGAGCAGTACGTGGAGGACGGCGCTCAGCAGGGCGAGTACGTCGAGGAGCCCGTATACGCGGATCCCAACGATCCGAACGCTCAGCAGCAGGGCCAGCAGCCGGAGCGGCTCGGTCGCCAGCTGAGCCTCGCGCTCGACGTGCCGATCTTCCTGACGAACATCCAGCAGGTTCGTCCGGGTGTCGGAGCACATCTTCGCTTCGGCTACGAGTTCGGCATGGTCGTGCCACAGGTGAAGATCGGCATCTCGACCAACTTCCTGAGTGACGACGTCGAAGCCAGGGCCGGGGCACCGAACCTGAACGCCGTTTGGGCGAGCGTCGGGATCCGACTGCAGATCCTCAACCGGACCCGTTTCGTGCCGGTCATCGATGCCGGGCTTCGACTGCAGTTCTGGAACTACCCCAACAGTACCTTCACCGAGTACCTCTTCGAACCCGGCGTGACGGTGGGCGCGGGGCTCGCCATCGAGGTCACCGCGCGCTTCGGTCTCGAGATCGGCCTCGACGCCGTGGTGGCCTTCCCGGTCTCGGAGACCTTCGACGGCGCCCTCTATGGCTACGAGAACACCGGCACCCAGTTCTTCCTGATGCCGCACCTCGGCGGCACGATCTACTTCTGACCCCTCAGCGTTCCTCGCCGAGGACCAGCCGGCGGTAGCTCTCGTAGCGCTCCGGGTCGATGGTGTCGCCGACCGCGTCCTGGACGGCGCAGCGAGGCTCGCTCAGGTGCTTGCAGTTGCGAAAGCCACACTGGCCGAGCAACGGGCGCATCTCGGGGAAGCACTGGTCGAGCTCTTCCTGAGGGATCTGCCACAGACCGAGCTCGCGGATGCCCGGCGTGTCGGCCAGGTAGCCGCCCGCGAACGGGAAGAGCGTGGCCACCCGAGTCGTGTGCCGGCCCTTGCCGTGAGCGGTGGAGGTCTGCGCGACCGCCTGCTCGAGGTGGGGGTCGAGCGCGTTCAGCAGGCTGCTCTTGCCCACGCCGGACGGCCCGACGAAGGCGACGATGGAACCGGCGACCTCGTCGCGGAGCGCGTCGATCCCGGTGCCGTCGGTGGCGCTCGTCTCGTGAAGCGTGTAGCCGAGGTCGCGATAGCGGCGGAAACGCTCGGTCACCTCGGGCTCGGCGCGGTCCATCTTGTTGGCGACCACCACCGGTCGAACGCCGTTGTGCTCGGCGACGATCAGGAAGCGGTCGAGCATGCGGGGATGAAAGGGCGGGTCGCCGTGGGCGAAGACGATCGCCAGCGTGTCCAGGTTGGCAATCAGGACGTCTTCCCGGTGTCCGCCACCGCGCGCCGGGTGCACGCGTGAGAAGCAGGTCTTGCGCGGGAGGACTTTCTCCACCAGCCCCTCGCGCTCGGGCAGCGGTTGCACCTCGACTTCGTCTCCGAGGACCACCAGATCGGTCCGCCGATCCTTCTTCTTCAACCGCCCCCGCACCTTGCAGGTCAGGATCCCCTCGTCGGTCTGCACGTAGGCGAAGCCGCTCGTGGTCTTCAGCACTCGCCCCCGGAGGAGCTCCGTCTCGCTCATCGTTCGTCTGGTCCGGTCGGGAGCTGCTCGTCGATGCGCTCCATCTGCAGGTTTCGCTCGGCGGTCCGCCGGCCTTCGGCGCGCCGCTTGGCTTCGAAGCGGCGCAGGCCCTTGTCGGTGATCTGACCCACCACGGGCAAGTGCGTTCGTTCGTCGGTCTCGCTCGCTTCGGCCTTCGCCTTCGCGACGCGCTCGGTGTGCACCTCTCGCCAGCGGTCGAGGGTCATCCGTTCGCGTGCCGGGTCGCTCGGGTCGTTCAGGATCGCCTCGACCACTCGGTCGCGGTCCACGAAGACCGGCGCGAGCTCGGCCGGGTCATAGCCGTCGCCGCGGTCGAAGAGCCCGCCGCAGATCTCGCGCAGCGTGCACCGGGCGCAGCCCGGCGCATAGAGGTGGTCCCACTCCGTCTGGCGGACGCCCTGCTTGGCATCGAGGAAGTACACGATCCGCTCCTCGCCTTTCACGATCTTGCGCGTCTCGGTGCTCGCCCAGGCGAAGTCGGTCATGTAGCAGAGCGGCACCTTCTCCACTCGGAAGGTGCGACCGCTCTTGTGCAGGTGTCGCATCGCGCGGTGCAGCGAGAGCTCGAAGTCGGCGAGCCGCGGGGTGTACTGCTCCTGGTTCACCTCGGCGCGGCCCATCGACGGGTCGAGGTTGTTCCACACGAAATGGCGGAGCCCCGGGAAGCGCTCGGTCAGCACCTTCACGTTCCGGTCGAGGTGGCTCGCGTTCATCCGATTGATGACGCAGTTGATGTTCACTTCGAGGCCGACGCTCAGCGCGTTGTCGATCGCTGCGAAGGCGCGCTCGAGGGTCCCTTCGGTGCCGCGGAGCTCGGCTTCGATCGCCGGGTCGACCGAGTAGATCGACACGTGGACCAGCTGCAGCCCGGCGTCGGCCATCGCCTCGGCGAAGGGCCGCTCCGCGAGGCGGTGACCGTTGGTGATCATCCGGACGTGGAGCCCCCGGTCGCGGGCGTAGCGCGCCACGGCCGGCAGCTCCGGGTGCAAGGTCGGCTCGCCGCCGGTGAGGATGATCCCGAAGTAGCCCCGACGCACGAAGTCGTCGACGAGGGTCTTCATCGAGCTCAGGTCGTGGCTATACGGCGTGGTCGGGTTCGAGCAGAACCCGCACACGTGGTTGCAGTGCCGGACGACCTGCAGATAGCCGAGGTTGGCCACGGCCGCAGCATAGCGCCGATCGGGCGACCTGCTCCCGTTTGGTGTCAGCCGCCGGGGTGGAACCCGACGCAGGTCTCGTCGCCACCGCCGAAGGTGCTCGCGGTGATGGTGGTGCCGAAGCTCATGCCGTTGACGATCACCTGGTAGGCGGTCTCGGGCGCGAGGGTGTCGGGCACCACGCACTCCTGCTCCATGCGCATGCAGATGCTGGGGCAGTCGACGTCGCACGCCGTGTAGGTCCGGCTCGCGTCGACCCGAAGGACCGGGGCCACGCCGGTCTCGTCGATGGTCACCGTGCAGGGGCCGGGCTGCTGACCGCAGCTGGCGCAGGTGTCGACGACGGTGATGGTCGACCGCGTGCCGATGAAGACGTCTTCCTGGTGGCAGATCTCGCCGGCCTCGATGCGCTGGGCGGGCCAGCTCACGGGCCCGCAGTCGAGTGGGTCTGGCGCCGCGACGCGAGTGCACTGCTCCTCGCCGATGAAGTCACCGTCTTCGACCCGCAGGTCGAAGGCGCGCTCGCCGTTGAGCCAGACGGGGTAGTTGCCGCCGGGCAGAGCGGGCATCGCGCAGCTGCCCTCGATGTAGGGGAAGCAGGCGTCGCAGAGCGCGCCGCCGTGGCAGAGTTCCGTGTTCAGGTCGATCTCCACCGGCTCGCCGGTCGGTCCGGGCCGCACCGAGACGCCGCAGTAGATGGTCTCGCCGCAGTAGCATTCGCCCTCGCCGCCGATGCTGATCGGTAGGTCGAAGGGGATCCCGCTCGGATGGGGAGCGGTGCCACAGGTCACACTGGCAGGGTGGGGGCCGCAGTCGGTGCGGCCTCCGCCGGCGTCGGGGTAGACGCCCCCGTCCCACGCGCGCGGGCCCATGTCGCGGGTCCTGGGCCCGGCGTCGAGCCGGAGATCGCCCATGTCGATGCGTGGCGCGTCGTCGGAGGGCCCGTCGTCGGACCCATGGGAGCCGAAGCAGGCGACGAGGAGGAGGGCGGGCAAGAGCGTCGGGAGTCGAGTCATGAGTCGGATGGGCGCAGTCGACCGAACGTTGGCACAGGCCGGCACGGTGTAAGTGGGCGCATTCCCCATCGTTCAGTTTCCATGCCAGCGGCGACCCAAGGGATGGGTGCGCGCGTGGTACTCAAGACCTCGGAGGGATCCCCATGCGACAGACCATCATCCTGGCGACGGCGCTCGCGGCCTTTGGCGGAGGCACGGCTCACGCCTTCTGTGGCTTCTACGTCAGCGGGGCCGATGCCTCGCTCTACAACGACGCGACCATGGTCGTGATGATGCGGGAGGGCACCACCACCGTGCTCTCGATGCAGAACAACTACCAGGGGCCGCCGGAGGCCTTCGCGATGGTGGTCCCGGTGCCGGTGGTCCTCGAGGAGGAGAACGTGAAGACGTTGCCGGCTTCGATCTTCGAGCGCGTCGACAAGCTCGCGGCGCCGCGGCTGGTGGAGTACTGGGAGCAGGACCCCTGCTCGCCGACGCCACCGATGGAGCGCTTCGCCCAGGCGATGGCCGGCGCACCGGTCACCGAGAGCGCTGCCGTCCCCACGGAGGACACCGGTGTCACCATCGAAGCGCAGTTCGAGGTCGGCGAGTACGACATCGTCATCCTCAGCGCGCGTGATTCGGGCGGCCTCGACACCTGGCTGCGCCAGAACGAATACAACATCCCCGACGGCGCCGAGCCGGTCCTTCGCCCCTACGTGGAGGCGGGGACCAAGTTCTTCGTCGCCAAGGTGGACCCCTCGCGCGTCACCTTCGAAGGCAACCGCGCCGTGCTCTCGCCGCTCCGGGTGCACTACGACAGCGACACCTTCTCACTGCCGGTTCGGCTCGGGCTCCTGAACAGCCAGGGAGTGCAGGACCTGATCGTCCACATTCTCGCCCGCGGCCAGCGCTACGAGGTCGCCAACTATGCGAACGCGACCATCCCCACCAACATCCGCGTGCGCGACGCCGTGCGCGACTCCTTCGGGGGCTTCTACCGCGCGCTCTTCGATCGCGTCCGGGAGCGGAACCCGAACACGGTGGTGACCGAGTACTCCTGGGACGCGACGAGCTGCGATCCGTGTCCGGAGCCTGCGCTGGACGCGAGCGAGCTCTCGACGCTCGGCGCCGACGTGCTCGGCGGGAACATGTACTCGTTCGTGCTGACCCGACTGCACTACCGCTACGAGAAGGAGGACCTCGATCACGATCTGGTCTTCCGGGCGGCCCCGCCGATCGTGGGTGGCCGCGGGATGCCCGGGCCACAGGGGCAGCTCGAGGAACAGGAAGCCGCGGTCCTCGGGTCCACGAACAACTTCCAGGGTCGCTACGTGATCCTCCACAAGTGGGATGGAGCGATGGACTGCCAGGAGCCGCAGCGTGGCCGTTGGGGCGGGCCACCCGGTGGCGAGCAGAACCAGCCGCAGGCCGCCGCTGGCGGGCCGAGCGCGGGGCCCGCGCCGGCGGCGCGAGTGTCGCTCGGGGCGTTGGTCGCCGAGCCGATCGAGTCGATCGCGCTCCGGCCGGGTGACCCGGACCCGGAGCCCGCCGAGGGGGCGCAGCCGCCTCCACCTGCGGCAGGCGCTGGCGAGGGAGGCTGCGCCGGCTGCACGGTCGGCGGAGCGACCGGGCTGGGAGGCGTGTTCGCGGCGCTCGTCGTGTTGGCGGCGCTCAGGCCAGGCCGACGACGGCGAGGGTGATCGACACGCCGAGCACGCCGTAGGTCAGGCGTGTGCTGCGCGTCGACTCGCCGGTGAGCCCGAGCGGGTCCCGTGCTCGTCGGCCGAGCGCGTTGCCGGCCAGGATGGCGACGGCCACGATTGCGGCGTCCAGGAAGGTCTGGACGCCCACGACGTCGCTGACCCCATACGCCCCGATGCGGGCGACGTGCATGCACACCGCCACCGATGAGGCGGTCACCATGAAGCGCTCGCCGCGCGCGCCTGCGGCCAGCAGCAGAGGGCCGAGGAGGAGCCCACCGCCGCCACTGGTCGCGGTGACGACACCGGCGACCGCGGCGGTCCCCGCGATGAAGAAGGGACCAGGGCGTCGCCAGCTGCGCTCCCCCTCGCGCTTGGCGCGGCGGCCGCGCAGCTCGTGGATGGTCGCCGCCAGCGCGGTGCCGAGGATCACGACGCGGAGGAGCATCTCGGGGAGGGCGACCGCCATCAGTCCGCCGACGATCGCGCCCGGAACACCCCCGAGCACGAAGGGCGCGACGAAGCGGGCGTCGAAGTGCTTTCGGAAGAGGGCGATGCGGTGGATGTTGCCGACCAGGAGCGCCGGGGCTGCGGTCGCGAGCGCTCGGGTCGGGTCCCACAGGGTGGCCAGCGCCAGGGTCAGCACCAGGCCGCCGCCGAGGCCGGCCAGGGTGGAAAGCGAGCCAGCGACGAGGCCCAGGGCCAAGAGGATCGTGAGCTCATCCATGCAGAGCAGGCTGGTGGCGCGGGTGACTTTTGACCAATCGATTGTTTCGAGTGATACGATAAGCAACGGTTATGATGGAGTCGCTCCAGCACCTCCTGCTCATCGTCGAGCACGGGACCTTCACGGAGGCGGCGCGGCGCGCCCATCTCTCGCAGCCGGCGTTGACGGCCTCGATTCGACGGCTCGAGGAGGCATTCGGGGCGACGCTGCTTCATCGCGGGCGCAAAGGAGCCACGCCCACCGCGGCCGGTGAGGCGCTCCTGCCTCGTGCCCGTGCCGCGTTGGCGGCAGTCGACGAGGGGCGACGCGCGGTGGAGGAGGTGCTCGAGCTCCGCACCGGCGAGGTGCGGATGGGCGCGGGGGCGACGGCCTGCACCTACATGCTTCCGAAGGAGATCGCTCGCTTTCGAAAAGCCTATCCGGGCGTCACCTACCGCCTCCGCGAGACCACGACCGAGGAAGCGAAGCAGGCCGTGCTCGAGGGTGATCTGGACCTCGCGGTGACCAGCAGCGCCACCGGCGCCGCCCACGACGATCCGGCGTGGTCGATGCTCGAGGACGAGCTCTGGCGAGTGGACGAGCTGATCCTGGTCGCGGCACCGGATCTCCCGCCAGAGGGAGCGAGCTACCTGACCTTCCGGCCGGGCTCGACCACCCGCGAGCTCTTCCAGGCGACTTTTCCCGAAGCCGACGTGGTGATGGAGCTCGGTTCGATCGCCGCGGTGAAGGGCCACGTGCGAGCCGGTGTGGGGATCGCTCTCGTCAGCCGCGACGCGGTCCAGGACGATCTGCGGCGCCGAAAGATGGTCCGTGTTCCCGACCCCCGGACGCCCGTGGAGCGGGAGCTCCGGCTCGTTCATCGGGGGCGAGAGCGCCTCGCACCGGCGGTCGCGGCGCTCCGCGAGCAGCTCCTCGAGCCGAGGGCCAAAAAGAAAGCGCCCCGCAAGAAGAGGGGCGCTCGGTGACCCGAGGGGCTCGGGTAGGCTGACGCCCCGCGGGGGGTTTTGGGGCCCCCCCGCGGGGCCGGGGTGTCAGCTGGGTGTGTTGGATGGGTGCTGGCAGCTCGCGTCTCCGCGAGCTCCTCTCTCGGGCCGGGGTGTGTGGCCCTCGAGACAAGTGAACCCTAGCTCCGTGACGCGGCGCGTCAAGCTCGCGAATCACATTTTACATGCCGGAAATCTTCATAATTTCGGGCCAGGCGGCCGAAATGGACGGCGATGACGCAGTGAGTCGAAGCGTTGCGTCAGGCCCGGCACCTTCGCTCGGGCTCAGGCGCCAGGGAGCTCGCCATCGGAACCGTCCGGATTCGTGAACGGCGCTCCCACCGGTCGGTCCCCCAGCTCGCGATGATGCCGGAGCGCCCACCGGACGGAGGGAAAGGCCAGCTCGTCCCAGGGGATGTCGTGCCATCGGAAGAGGCGGACCTCCTGGCTCTCCGGACCGGGCTCGATCGCTTCGTCGAGGAGCTCGGCCCGGAACATCAGCTGAATCTGGCTGATGTGCCGGATGCTGTAGATCGCGAGGAGATCCTTGATCCTCAGCTTCGCCCGCGCTTCTTCGTGAGCCTCGCGGATGGCGCCCTCTTCCGGGAGCTCGTGGTTCTCGAGGTAGCCGGCGGGTAGGGTCCAGAAGCCCTCTCGGGGAGCGATCGCGCGACGACAGAGCAGGATCCGCCCGCCGAGGGTCGCCACCGATCCGACCACGATCTTCGGGTTCGAGTAGTCCACGAACCCGCAGCGAGTGCAGACGGGGCGCTCCTTGTCGTCGCCAGGCGGGACCCGCCGCTCGAAGAGTGGCTGGTCGACGTCGGTGTCGCGGGTGCTCATCGCCCCTGATGTTGGCGTCGGGAGGGCCGCACGCCAAGCGCAAAGCGGACCCGCGATCGTGCCCGAAACGCACGAACGCCCGCGAGCCGAGGGCGCGCGGGCGTTCGAACGTGGGGCCGCGGTCAGTTGGTCGGGACTCGCGTGCCGCCCACGGTCTTCGGGCCGTCTTCGGACTCGACGTCGGCGTCGGCCTCGGCTTCTTCCTTCTTGCTGCCGGGGAGGAAGTCACCGACCAGGCCACCGATCTTCGCACGAAGCTCGGCGCCGGTCATCGGGGCGAGGAGCAACGCGGCGCCGGCACCGATCACCACGCCGGCGACCATGCCGGTCATCACGAGGGTGGTGGTATTCGGAGCTTGCGAGGCCCGCATCAGCCCGGCCCGCATGAGGCCGGCATCGAACGTGTTCAGCGCGTTCGCGCGCCATTCTTCGGGCGTGCGGTCGATCGCCGACTTGGCCCAGCGCTTCATGTCGTCCTCCGAGATGTTCTCGGACGCCTTCTTGAGGGCGTAGAGGGCGGCGGCCTTCATCATCGTGCTCTGCAGGCTCATGGATTCTCCTTGGGGTTGCCGAAGCGGTCTTGGCGCTCCGGAGAATGTGGTGGGTTTGGCGCGCCGGTCATTCGGCGCTCCGGGAGCATAACGCTCCTCTCCGCCACTGGTGCAGATCCCACGCCATGAGGGTGTTGCGGCCGATCTGCCCATCGAGTGTGGCATCCCGCACCGATCGCCGCGCAGGCGTGTCCAATCGCCGATGAGGGGGTGGAGCGCGCTATGGTCCTCCGGTGCGGCGGATCCACCCGAGCTTCGCGGCCCTGGCGGCGGTCATGAGCCTCTTCCTCGGCCTCCTGGTGACCATCCTCCTCGATCGCGGTCCGACGGACATCGACGCGACCGTGCTCCTCGCGCTCGAGAGTTGGCGCTCGCCCACGATGACCTGGGTGGTCGGTCATCTCACCGATCTCGGTGGTCATCACTTCATGATCCCGATGTGCACCGTGGTCGTGTTCGGGATCTTCTGGCGTTGGCGTCGGGCGGGGCTCTTTCTGGCGGCGTCGCTCGGCGGTTCGGCGCTCCTCAACGAAGGCGTGAAGGTGCTCGTCGGGCGGGCCCGGCCGACCGTGGTCGCCATGGTCGAACACCCACGGGGCCTGTCCTTCCCGAGCGGCCACTCGCAGTCGACGATGGCCTTCGCCGCCGCCTGCTTCCTGTTGATCTGGCTGGGGCGCCCTCGCTGGCGCCGATGGGGCGCGGTGTTCTTCGTGCTGCCCCTGCTGGTCGGGTGGACCCGCACGTACCTCGGCGTGCACTACCCCACCGACGTGCTCGCCGGTTGGTGCCTCGCCGCGGCGTGGGTGATCGTGTGCTGGACCTGGCTGCGCGGCGACTGGCCGCCGTTCCGAGCCGAGGGAGCTAGAGGATCTGCTCGATCATCCGAGTCGGAGCCGGACGCGAGCGGTTCCGCCGCCGACGCTCCGCCGCCCGGATGAGGTCGTCGTTGGTCGCGGTCGGCGTGTTCTCGATGATGAGGTCGTCGTCCGGGTGCCGGGCGACGAACCCGAGGAAGGCGTTGGCGCCGTCGCGCTCGGAATGCTCGAGGAGCGCGGCCTGCTCCGGGTTCACCGCGAGGGTCACCTGTCGAGAGGATTCGGTCTCGCCGTTGCGGACCACGAGGGTCACCTCGTCGGCTAGGACCAAGACGTTCTGCGCGAGCACGACGGTCATCTGCGTTCCGTCGCCTTCCCGGCGCCCGGTGTAGAGCACGTCGACCCGGTCGCCACGCTTCATCATGCGGTGGAAGCTGCGAGTACCGGTATGGACGGTGATCGCGCGCTGTCCGGCCTGCAGCAGCTCGGAGGGATTGCCACGCTCTTGCGCATCGGCCTCCACGTCGGACCAGCGAAGGGTGGCTCCTGCGCGGAGGTCGTAGCGAGCCGGCACGCCGAGCACCTCGCCGAGATCTTCACCGAGCACGTGGCGCTCCTCCACGTGAGCCGGGGGCCGCTGGATGATCCCCAGCTGGACCGGCGCCAGGGGCGAGCCCTCGCGAACGTCCTGGATGACCGCCACCACCGGGACCAGGTACCCGCCGGTGACCTTGTCGGTGTAGCGCTGCTTGCGGATCATGAAGAGAACCCCGCCCAGGATGGCGATGGCCACTGCAGCCAGGAGCGTGGTCCGGTTCATCGAGCGGAGCTTAACAAGAAGCGCGGCTGGTGTCCCGCTTCGGATTCCGTCACACCACTCGCCGGCCCTCGAACCGTGACTCTGCGTCACTCCTCCTCGAAATACGTAAAGTATTCCTCGTCGTCGTTCCTTGATTCACGGCCCGATGGCTCGCCGATTGGCGCAACGGCATCCGCAGCGGCACACCGCGAAACGCCCAACCGCGCGTCACGGGGGCCCGGGGCCTCAGTCCTTGCGGTACATCGTGACGACGCAGGCGCCGCCGAGGCCCAGGTTGTGCTGGAGCGCGACCTTTGCACCCTCGACCTGGCGCTTCTCGCCCTGGCCGCGGAGCTGCCAGACCAGCTCGGTGCACTGGGCGAGGCCCGTGGCGCCGAGCGGGTGGCCCTTGGAGAGCAGGCCGCCGGACGGGTTGGTCACGTACTTGCCGCCGAAGGTGTTGTCGCCGTCCCAGATGAACTTCTCCGCCTCGCCCTCGGGGCAGAGGCCGAGGCCCTCGTAGGTGAGCAGCTCGTTGGCGGTGAAGCAGTCGTGGAGCTCGACCACGTCCACGTCCTCGGCGCCGATGCCGGCCTCCTCGTAGACCTTGGCGGCGGCCTTCTTGGTCATGTCGTAGCCGACGACCTTCATCATCGACTTCTCCTCGAAGCTCGACGGGAAGTCGGTGGTCATCGCCTGGGCGGCGATCCAGACCGCGTCGCCCTTGCCGTGCTTTTGGGCGAACTCCTCGCTGCAGAGGATCGCTGCGGCCGCGCCGCAGGTGGGCGGACAGCACTGGAAGCGGGTGAGCGGGTCGAAGACCTCGGGGCTGGCGAGCACCTCTTCGACCGTGAGCTCGTCCTTGAAGAGCGCGTAGGGGTTCTTCGAGGCGTGGCTGCGGGCCTTGGAACTGATCTTGGCGAAGGTCTCGCGCTTGGTGCCGTACTTCCAGCGGTACTCGCGGCCGGCGCCACCGAACATCTGCGCGGCGGGCGGCGCGGCGGTGAAGCCCTGCATCCCGTTCATCTGACCGGCGTGCCACTCGAGCGGGTTCGCGCGGTCGTCCCATTTGGCACCCAGGGCGCCCTTCTCCATCTTCTCGAAGCCGAGGGCGAGCACGCACTCGGCCATGCCGCCCGCGACCGCCTGCTTGGCGAGCATCAGCGCGGTCGAGCCGGTGGAGCAGTTGTTGTTGACGTTGAAGACCGGGATGCCGGTCTGGCCCATCTCGTACACGGCGCGCTGACCGCAGGTGGAGTCGCCATAGACGTAGCCGACGTAGGCCTGCTCGACGTCCGTGAAGGGGACGCCGGCGTCCTCGAAGGCGGCGGTCATCGCCCCCTTCGCCATGACCGGGTAGTCGTCGCTCTTGCCGGGCTTCTGGAAGGGGACCATTCCGACCCCGATGACGTGAACCTTTCTCATGTGCTGCTCCTGCTTTCGTGTCGGACTGATGCTTTGGGCGGGGGAGTTCGGGTGAATCGACGAGGCCTAGCCGAGGAGAGAGGGTTTGGGTGCCAAACCCTCATGAACGAAGCCAGCCGAGGTCGCGGGCGGGGGCGAGGTCTCCGTCGACGCGGAGCTTGCCCTTCTGGAACAGCGTGGCTGCGTCCGCCTCGCCCTTGGCGAGCTCGGCGAGCGACTCGTCGTCGAGGGTGAGGGTGGTGTCGGCGCCTTCGTAGGTGCCGGGCTTCACCGAGCCCTCGCCGAGGTCGACGAACCAGGCGCCGTCCGGATCCGTGACGAGGAGCTGCACCTTGGCGCCGCCGTTCTTCTTCACCGTCAGCGAGTCCATGAGCTTCGGCGCGAAGGGCTCCTTGGCGGCCTTCTTCGGCGCCGCCTTGGTCTCGCCGCCGCTCGGCCGGTTCTTCATCGCCTCGGTGACGTGCTTCTCTTCGACCTTCTGGAGGAAGGTGAGCTTCTGGCTGGCCATGATGTCGCCGCCGATCTTCAGCTCGCCGCCGAAGTACATCTTCTGCGGGTCCTTCTCGCCCTTGGTCATCGCCACGAAGTCCGCGTCGGTGAGCTCGAGGGTGCAGTCGGGCTTGATCGTCTCGCCCTCGGTCACGCCGGTGTCGCCGCTCGCGTCGATGGTCCACACCGAGTCCGGCTCGCTGAGCTTGAACTGGAAGACCTTGCCGACGCCCTTCGGGATGTCTGGGTTCTGGCCCAGGAAGATGCCGATGCCGCGGAAGACGTCGGCGCTCGTCGGGCCGCTCGGCGCCGTCGCCGGCGCATCACTGCCGCCGGCGCCGCGCGCGTCCATCGCCTTCTTCACGTGCTTCTCTTCGACCTTCTGGAGGAAGGTGAGCTTCTGGCTGGCCATGATGT
>CAYXAP010000072.1:0-3659 GCA_964462035.1 uncultured Sandaracinus sp. | reverse complement strand
ACCTTCTGGAGGAAGGTGAGCTTCTGGCTGGCCATGATGTCGCCGCCGATCTTCAGGTCACCGCCGAAGTAGAGCTTCTGCGGGTCGGCCTGGCCGGTGCACATCGCGAGGAAGTTCGCGTCGGTGAGCTCGAGGGTGCAGTCCGGCTTGGCGGTCTCGCCTTCGCTCACGCTCGCGTTCTTGCAGTCGACCGTCCAGACGGAGTCGGGGTCGGTGAGCTTGAACTGGAAGATCTTGTCGACCCGCTTCGTGTCGTCGGCGTTCTCTGCCATCCAGTGGCCGATGCCGCCGAAGATGTCGGCGCTGATCGGCCCGCTCGGAGCGGCCGCCTCGGCCTTGGTCGCCTTCTTGGCCTTCGGCTTCTTCACCGGGATGGTCTCGTAGAGCTCGATGGCGCCGTTGCTGAGGCAGACCTCGTCGCGCTCCTTCACCTTGGTCTGGAAGATGAGCTTGTTGCCCTCCTTCCAGGCTTCCGTGATCAGCGTCTCACCGGGGTAGACGGTCTTCGCGAAGCGCACGTCGACGCTCTTGAAGTAGCGGGGGTCGCCTTCGGGCGCGAGCTGGCTCAGCACGTGACGGACCGAGAAGCCGAAGGTGCAGAGCCCGTGGAGGATCGGCTTGTCGAACTTCATCGCCTTGGCGAAGGCCGGATCCGCGTGGAGCGGGTTCCAGTCGCCGCTGAGGCGATAGAGGAGCGCCTGGTTCGGCGCGGTCTTCTCTTCGACCACCGCGTCCGGCTTCCGGTCGGGCGGCGTGTTCTTCTCGGCGCTCGGGCCGCGGTCACCGCCCCAGCCGCCCGCACCGCGGACGAAGGTCGTGACCTCGTTGATGGCCAGCAGGTCGCCGTCCTCGTCGAAGCTCTCGATCGCCGTCACGACCAGAGCGCCCTTGCCCTTGTCGTAGATGTTGCCGATGCGCGCCTTGTGCGTGAGCTTCGCGTTCCGCGGGAGCGGTCGCTTCAGCGTCAGCTTCTGCTCGCCGTGGAGCACCCGGTCGAGGCCGTAGTGCAGACCCGGCGCGGTCACGCCGCGCTTGCCGAGGTCGAGGATCACGTTGATGGCCGGGATGACGCCGTAGGAGGGGAGGGCCTTGAAGCCGTCCTTGGCCATCTCGTAGACGAGGTCGAGCTCGCCCTCGCCGTCCTTCGCGGCGCCGACGCCGAGCGCGTAGAGCGCCAGGTCACGCTCGGTGTAGCTCGAGGTCTGCTCGGGGAACTCGTAGCCGAGCGCCTCGTCGACGTCGATCCACTCGTTGCCGCCCTTGGACTCGCCGCGCTCGAGGTTGCCCATCACCGGCTGCATCGACTGCGCGATGTTCTCCGGGTGCTCGGTCTCCTCCATGCCGTCGATGGCGTCCCAGCTGGCCTGCACGTCTTCGGGGCTGATGTTCCGGCCGACGCGGAAGGTCTTGCCGGCGGAGCGCTCCCAGCGGAGCCCAGCGAAGTGACCGCCGCCGACCTCGTAGAGGCCGCCGCTCGACTCGCAGTCCTCGTGGGCGAGCCACGCGACCAGCGGTGAGACGTACTCGGGCTTCAGCGCCGCGAGCAGGTTCTCCGGGAGCACCGTCTCGGTCATCCGCGAGCCGGCGATCGGCGCGATGGTGTTCACGTGGATGCCGCGCTTGCGGCCCTCGATCGCGAGCGTCTGGCCGAAGCCGAAGAGGCCGAGCTTGGCCATCGCGTAGTTCGCCTGGCCGAAGTTGCCGTAGATGCCCGCGGCCGAGGCGGTCATGATCACGCGGCCGTAGCCGGCCTCGCGCATGTGGGGCCACGCGGCATGGGTGACCGCGAAGCTGCCCTTGACGTGGACCTCGTAGACCAGGTCCCAGTCCGCCTCGGTCATCTTGTGGAAGCTGACGTCGCGGAGGATGCCGGCGTTGTTCACCACGACGTCGACGCGCCCGTAGGTGTCCATCGCGGTCTGGATGATCTTCGCGCCGTCGGTGACCGAGTCGTAGTTGGCGACGGCCTCGCCGCCGGCTTCCTCGATCTCGTTCACCACCACGTCGGCCGCCTTCGCGCTGCCGCCGCCGCCGTGGATGTCGCCGCCGAGGTCGTTGACCACGACCTTGGCGCCGCGGCTGGCGAAGAGGTGCGCGTGGGCCCGGCCGAGGCCGTTGCCAGCGCCGGTCACCACCACCACTCGATCGTCGAAACGCAGTTCGCTACCCATGCCGTCTCCTTCGTTTCGCCCTCGCCCGGGCGACGGAGCTCTCCGGCCCCGAACAACACACGGGAGGCAGATCACACGAGGGGTGGGGCCAGGTCAACGAAAAATGAATGACGGCTCATTCTTGTCGCATTCGCCGCGTTTGCCGAGGCGGATCCGGCGGGCCAGAGTCTGGCGATGAGGCGCCGCGATCATCAGAGCGAGGCCCGGACCGCATGATTCGGCGGCTCGGAACGGCGCTGCTCGCCCTGGCGGTCCTCGCGGCGCCGGCGGCGGCTCAACCGGAATCGGAACCCGGCGACGAGGTCGCCGAGGCGGCCAGCGAGCACTCGAGCGGTCGCGACCCGGACCCGGACTACGTGCGCCCCTTCGTCATGGAGCTCGTCTTCCTGCTCGCGGGGACCGTTTGGTACTGGGTCGATCGCGACAAGAACGCCGTCGATTGGGACTTCGACTCTTGGACCCAGCGCTTCGATCGCAGCGCCTTCCGCTACGACAACAACGCGTTCTCGGTGAACTGGACCTTCCACCCACTCTCCGGGTCCGCCTACTACGGCTTCGCGCGGGCCAACGACCTGCACCCGGGCTGGTCCTTCACCTACGCGTTCCTGACCTCGTTCGCGTGGGAGTGGCTCCTCGAGTTCAAGGAGCGGGTCTCCATCAACGACCAGATCGCGACGCCGGTTGGCGGGATGGTGCTCGGCGAGTTCTTCTACAAGGTCAGCCGCTTCCTCCACGTGAACGCGACCACCCGCGCTCGGCGAGCGGCCGCCTGGTCCCTCGGGCTCGGCGTGCAGGCGAACGAAGCCATCGACGGGCATCGGCCCACGCAGGCCGAGCGCGACGCGCTCCACGCGCGCTTCCACCTCGGCTACGGCGGCGCGCTGATGGCCACCGGCAGCGAGCTCGCGGGCCTGCACACCATCGACTTCGAGGGTCGGATCGTGGAGATGCCCGGCTGGCACGAGCCGGGCGAGCTTCGGCGTGCGTTCGGCAACGCCAACGTCACCCGATTGTGGGCGCGGGCCACGCGCGGCCCCGGCGGCGGAGGCTTCGAGCTGAACGGCGACACCATCGTCACCGGCCTGCACGTTCAGAGCCTCGACGAACGCGGCGGCGGCTCCGCGCTCGTCGGCGCCGCCCTCGGCTACTCCTATCGCCGGGTCGACTACGAGCACTTCTCGGACGCGGTCGGCGCGGTCCATCTCCCCGGCTTCGCCCTCGACGCCATGCTCCGCCGACCGTCCGCCGAGCTGCGCTTCCTCTTCCGCGCACACCCGGACTTCGCGAGCGCCGATGCCACCCTCGCCTACGACGCCTGGGCCCTCGACCACCCCGGTGCGCGCGCGAAGACGATCCTCGAGCGCGAGGGCTACTTCTACGGCTGGGGCGCCACCACCTGGGCCGAGCTCGAGCTCGAGCTCGGGCCCGTCGAGCTCGGCATGCGCGCGAGCTTCAGCCGCTGGCTCAGCGACGAGGGCCTCGACCGCA
>CAYXAP010000071.1:0-43377 GCA_964462035.1 uncultured Sandaracinus sp. | reverse complement strand
ACGAGGCGCACGAACTCCTGGCCGTCCTGCCACTGGCCGGGCCAGCGCTCGAGGGCGTCGTCGGCGAGGCGGGCGACGGCCTCGAGGTCGGTCTGGTCCGAGTGCTCCGACTGGCGCAGCACCTCGGCGAGCTCGGCGACGGCCGCGGTGAAGCGGAAGGTCGGCGAGGTCTGCGAGAGGCGGCTCTCCCCGTCGCTGACGCGGAAGCTCTGGGTCGTCAGCCGGCTGCGTCGGCCGTCGGGCTTCTTGTAGCGCACGCGGACCTCGGCGAGCTCGCGGCGGTCGGTGACGCGGACGTTTGGCTTCAGCCGGTACTCGATGAGCGCGGTGACGAAGTGGCCCGAGCCGACCTCGGCGGCGTCGACGGTGTCGTCGGCGAAGTCGCGGTGGGCCAGGCGGCGGTTCTCGTAGCCGATGAGTCGGAAGCGATCGACGACGGCGTCGTTCATGGCGACCTGGATCTTCACGTCCTTGGCGACCACCTGCAGCGTGCCCTGGAGGTCACGGGCGAGGACGCGGAGCGCCTCGTTCTGCGAGTCGACGAAGGCGTAGTTGCCGTTGCCGTGGTCGGCGAGGCGCTCGAGGTCGCGGTCGTTGCCGCGCCCGAAGCCGAGGGTGGTGAGCGTGATGTCGCGCTCGCGGTACTCCTCGATGAGCTCGATGAGCGAGTTTCCAGTGAGGCCGACGTTGAAGTCGCCATCGGTGGCGAGGACGACGCGGTTGATGCCGCCGCGGCGGAAGTGCTGCTTGGCCAGGTCGTAGGCGCGGCGGATACCTCCCTCGCCGTTGGTGGAGCCGCCAGCGGTCAGACCGCGGATGGCCTCGAGGAGCAGGCCGCGGTTCTCCACCCGGGTCGGCTCGATGAGCGTGCCGACGCGGCCGGCGTAGACGACGATGCCGACGGTGTCGTCGGGCCGGAGCGAGTCGACCAGCGTCTCGAGGGAGAACTTCACCAGGTCGAGCTTGCCCTGCGAGGCCATCGAGCCGGAGACGTCCACCAGGAAGACGAGGTTGGCCGGCGGGCGCTGGCCCTGGTCCATGGCGTCGGCGCGGACGCCGACCCGGAGCAGCCGCATCCCCTCACCGCCGAAGGGCGAGGGGCCGGACTCGAGGCTGGTGGTGAAGGGCGCGCCCTCGTGGCGGTGGGCGTGCTGGCCCTCGAGGGCCTGATCGAAGCGGAAGAAGTTCAGGTACTCCTCGGGGCGCACCGAGCGCGGGTCGGGGAGGCGGCTTCCGTTGATCTCGCGGCGCATCCGGGTGTAGCTCGCGGTGTCGACGTCGAGGGAGAAGGTGACCATCGCGTCCTGCGCGGCGTCCACGAAACCCGCCTCCTGGTCGTTCGCGAAGGTGTCCGTGCTGGTCTCGGTCTGGGTGCGCGCCTGCTGCTGGGGCGGCGGCGCCGAGGCGACGGTCGTCACCGTCGGGGCTTCACCGCCGGCCATGTCACCGCCGGTCGACGTGTCGGCGGGCATTGGCTCGCCCGGGGGCGCCATCTCCTCGCTGGCGCCGTCGTCGCCTCCGTATTCCGCGTACGCCGCGCCGCCCGTGTCGCCGCCGCTGGCGGTCTCGTCGGTGCGGACCGAGTAGCTGCCGCCGCAGGCGATGGCGACGAGCAGGCCGCTCCATAGAAGGGTTCGCTGAGCTGAGTTCGTTCGAAGCACGAGGAGTCTCCTTGGCTGGGATTCCTCGAGACAACGGGGCGCGGCGCGGCGACTTACAGGCCGCGGCAGATTTCTCGCTCAGGGCGTGATGTCGATGCGGGCGTTCTCGGCGACGGCGCGGTAGAGGTCGAGGATCTCGCGGTCCCGCACGGCGATGCAGCCAGCCGTCCAGTTGAGGCCGAGCACGCCGGCGAGGCCACCGCCGATCATCTGGGGTTGACCGTGGACGCCGATGGCGCTGCCGATGCCGGCGCCTTCGGGGACCGCGCCCTCGGCGCTCAGCCGGCGGTAGCGCCGTCGGTCCTCGCGGTTGGGGTAGGACACATGGAGAAAGCGCAGGAACTGGCGGCTGCGGTGACGTCGGTCGATGCGATAGCGGCCTTCGGGGGTGTGCAGGTCGCCCTCCCAGCGTTTGGGTCCGAGGCCCCCCTGGCCGATCGCGACCTCGTACTCCTGGACCAGGGTCTCGCCGCGGAAGGCCTTCATCCGGTGGTCGCTCTTGTCGACGACGAGCCGATCGATGCGGGCTCCAGGCGGCAGCCGCCGGGGTTCGCCCTCGCTCTGGGCGAGGGCCAGGCAGGCGAAGATCCCCACCAGCGCCGTCGCGATCAGCACCCGCACTCGGGGACAACGGAATGGGGCGCCCGATCATTCCCGAATGGGTTCGCCCTTGGATTGGGGACCGGATTGGGGTTCCATCGCCCGCATGTCCCGGATGCTGGCTCTGATGGTGTGCCTCTCGCTCCTGCCCCCAGCGGCCGGCTGCGGCGACGACGACGGAGCGGGCGGGGAGGGCGGCGAGAAAGTCGCGGTGTCGATCTTCCCCCTCTACGACATCGCGCGCCGCATCGCGGGCGACGACCTCGAGGTGGTGCTGGTGCTCCCACCGGGCCGGAGCGAGCACAGCTACGACCCGAGCCCTCGGGAGGTCGCGGCGCTCAGCGGGACCGACCTGAGTGTCCGGGTCGGGCTGGAGATGGACGACTGGCTCGAGCGCATCGTGCACAGCGCCTCGGGCGACGCCGAGGAGCTGCTGATCGGGCCGATGGTCGATCCCCGTCGGATGACCGGTAACGAGATCGGTGAGCTCGACCACGACGAAGACGGAGACGAGCACCACGAGGGCGGACACCACGACGACGGCGACGATGACGAGCACCACGACGAGGGCGGACACCACGACGACGGTGACGATGACGAGCACCACGACGAGGGCGGACACCACGACGAGCACGACGACGACGGTGACGAGGACGAGCACCACGACGAGGCGCATGAGGACGAGCACCACGACGACGGTGACGATGACGAGGACCACGACGAGGGCGAGCACCACGACGCCCATCACCAGCCGACCGAGCACGGCGAGCACCACCACCACCACGGCGCGCAGGACCCCCATTTCTGGCTCGACCCGGTCCGGATGCAGCAGGTCGCCGACCACCTCGCCGAGGCGTTCGCGGAGCTGAAGCCGGCCGCCGCGGAGCGCTTCCGTTCCCGCGCCGAGGAAGTGAAGACCGCGCTGGCTGCGCTGCACGAAGAGCTCCAGACGGCGGCCGATGGCTGGGAGAAGAAGGAGATCGTCACCTTCCACGGCTCCTTCGGCTACTTCGCCGAGCGCTACGGCCTCGAGATCGCGGCGGTGGTCGAGCCCTTCCCCGGTCGGGAGCCGACCCCGCGCTATATGAGGGAGGTGCTGACCGCGCTGCGCGCGACGAACGCCGCCGCCCTCTTCAGTGAGCCGCAGCTCGATCCCAGGCCCGCACAGGTCATCGCTCGCGAGAGCGGCAAGCCTCTCTTCGAGCTGGATCCGGTGGGCGGCACCGAGGGCCGCGAGAGCTACGAAGCGCTGATGCGCAGCAACCTCTCGGTGCTGAACCGCGCGCTCGGGGGCGCGAACTGACCCCGATGGGCGGCAGCGCCGAGTGGCCGACGGTCTCCCAGACGCCGCAGACCCAACCGAACCGCGAGAAGGAGAAGTGCGTTTTCGAGGCGCGCAACATCTCGAAGGCGTTCGGCGAGCTCCAAGTCCTGAAGGACGTCAGCTTCTGGATCCCCGAGGGCGAGTTCCTGTGCCTCGTCGGTCCCAACGGCGCCGGCAAGAGCACGCTGCTGAAGATCATCCTCGGCCTCCTCGAGCCGGACACCGGGTACGTCCGAGTCCACGGCAAAGAGGTGATCAACAGCCACACCGTCGGCTATGTTCCGCAGCGGAAGCACTTCCACCCCAGCTTCCCCGCACGCGTCGAGGAGCTCGTCGCCGCCAACCTCCGCGGCACCTGGCCCGTGCGGATCCGCGCCACCGAGAAGGAGAAGGTCGAAGCGGTCCTCGAGCGGGTCGGCGCGTCCGACCTCTGGGGGAAGGCCATCACCGACTTGAGTGGAGGCGAGATGCAGCGCGTCTTCCTCGCCCGCGCCCTCGTCACCGAGCCGAACATCCTGATCCTCGACGAGCCCGAAGCGGGCGTCGACGTCATGGGTCGCCGCGAGCTCATCGACATGCTCTACGAGATCAGCTGCTCGGACGTGCTCGCTGCCATCCTGGTGAGCCATCACCCGGAGACCATCGCCCGTACGGCGGAGCGGGTGCTCTACCTCGACCGTCGCGTGATCGCCTGGGGCCTACCCGACGAGCTCCTCGGCCACGCCTACCTGCCGGCCATCGCCGACCCGCGCCTCAAGTCCACGCGCTACGACGACGGGGTTCCCTGATGGATTGGCTCACCGAGCCTCTCTCTCAGTCGTTCATGGTTCGCGCGATGGTCTGCGGCGCCATGGTCGGCGGACTCTGCGCGGCCATCGGCGTCTTCGTGGTCCAGCGCGGCATGTCGTTCATCGGCGA
Organism: uncultured Sandaracinus sp.; assembly: GCA_964462035.1. Taxonomy (GTDB): domain Bacteria; phylum Myxococcota_A; class Polyangia; order Polyangiales; family Houyiibacteriaceae; genus UBA1660. Next base: position 38,874 of record CAYXAP010000071.1, on the reverse strand, counting down.
CGGTCTCGCCCACGCGGCCTTCGGAGGCATCGCCCTCGGCCTGCTCCTCGACGTGAGCACCAACGCCGCGACCTGGGTTGCGTTGCCCTTCACGGTCCTGGTCGCGCTCGGCATCGGTTGGGTGCTCCGCAGCGGCCGGCTCGGCGGGGACGTCGCCACCGGTGTCTTCTTCAGCGTGTCCTTCGCGCTCGGTGTGCTCTTCATCGGATTGCGTCCGCCGGACCGGCCGATGGTGAACATCGAATCGATCCTCTTCGGGAGCATCCTCGCCATCGGTGAACAGGACCTGATCGTCGTCGGCATCGTGGCCGGTGCGACGGCGCTGGTGCTCATCGGCACCTGGACGCGCCTGGCCTACGCGACCTTCGACCCGGCGCTCGCCAAGCTCAGTGGCGTCCCCGTCGCGGCGCTCGACTACATGCTCCTCGCGCTGACCGCGGTCGTGATCGTCGTCTCGGTGAAGACCGTCGGAATCGTGCTGGTCAGCAGCTTCATCGTGATCCCTGCCGCGACCGCGGGCCTGCTCGCGCGCTCGCTGACTCGCATGACCCTGGGCGCGGTCGTCATGGGTGTGGTCGGCTCGACCCTCGGCCTCTTCGCCAGCTACCACCTCAACGTCGCCAGCGGCGCGACGATCATCCTGACGCTCGGCGTCGGGTTCATCCTCGCGCTCGTGGCGAAGCGTTGAGTCAGAACGACGGCGCCTTGCTCTGGTCCCAGTAGGTGGCTTCGATCTTGTGTCCGTCGGGGTCGCGGACGAAGCATCCGTAGTAGGCGTCGGTGTACTCGGGGCGCGGCCCGGGGTCTCCATCACCGGTAGCGCCCGCGCCCTTGGCTGCCTCCCAGAAGGCGTCGACCGCTTCCTTCGAGCGGGCCATCAGCGCGATGTGGGTGCCGTTGCCGACGTTCGCCGGCTTTCCGTCGATCGGGGTCTGGATCCAGAGCTCGGGGAAGAGCACGCCATAGGCGACCGCGCCGGGGTGACTCATGATCGGCTTGGCGCCGAGGCTCGGCATGACGGCATCGTAGAAGGCCTTCGATGCCTCGAAGTCGTTCGTGCCGATCGACACGTGCTGGATGATGGACGGGGGGAAGGGGCTCTCGTTCTCGGTCATCGCATGTCCTTTCGTCAGGCGAGGCGCACCAGCACCTCGGTCAGTTGATCTTCGGGCGGCACCTCGCCGGGTGCGCGCAGGTAGCGCTCGATGACGGGCTCGTCGGCGAGCTCGACCCCGCGCCGGGGGAGCCAGCTGCCGAGGAGCGCCACGTAGGTGTCGAGGATGGAATCGAACGATCCGTGATGGAGCGCGACCGCGTATGTGCCCCCCGGGACCGTTCGTCGCGTGTAGCCGGGTGGCAGCTCTCCGAGCGCGTCGATGGCCCGTGACGTCATCGGGATGCAGGCGTCGTAGCGGAGGCGATCGGCGGCCGTGACTTCCGGATCGTCGTAGGCGAGGCCCAGGCCGATGTCGTCGAGAGGGATCCGCCGCTGCGCCGCGAAGCCGGCCATCTGACCCCACGCTGCGCCGCAGGTCTCGTAGGGGCCGACGTGGCGGAGCGCGAGCACGTGGCGCATGGGCTCCTCGCGGACCTCGGCGTCGATGGCGGCGGCGGCCGGCCGTTCGCGGCGGTACTCGCTCGGCGCCTGGCCGAAGCGCGCGCGGAAGGCCCGGGTGAACGCCTCGTGGCTCCCGTAACCGGCCTCGAAGGCGACGCGGGTCACCGGGTCGCGACCGAAGCGGAGCTGCTGGGCGGCCCGCTCCAGCCGCAGACGGCGGACGAAGCCCATGACGGACTCGCCGGTGATGCCGCGGAAGACGCGGTGGAAGTGGTGGAGCGAGAAGCCGGCGAGCGCGGCGAGCTCTTCGGGGGCGAGCTCCTCGTCGAGGTGACTCTGGATGTGGTCGACGGCAGCGGCGACTCGGTCGACCCAGGCGGCTTGGCTGGACACGGTGAAGAGCTTAGGCGGCGCGGGAGCGGCTGACTTGACCGTGCGTGCTCTCGAGCTCAGTCGATGCCGAATTCCCTGCGGAACTCGAGGCACTGCTTGCTGCCGCGCTCGAATTCCCGGCAGGTGGTGCCGCGGATCTCGTAGATCTGGCAGGCGTTCGGGCTCTCGTCGGTCCCCAGGTGGACGCAGGCGCCGGCGTCGTCGGTGGCGAACGCCACGAGCCCGAAGTGGCCGGGCTGGACCTTCGCCACGAGGTCTTCGCGGCCCAGCTCCTTCCAGCGGACCAGATCCTCCTCCGGGATCAGGATCCGTCCGTCGGCCCCCGTGCGGCAGCACACTCCGCAGGTCAGGCAGTCGAGCTCGCCGTCCGTCTCCATGCGCATTCCATAGCAGTTCTGCTAAGCACGGAGCCATGGGCCTGGCCCTCTACAAATACGACGCCTGCGGCTACTGCCAGGCGGTGCTCCGCGCCATCGCCAGCCTCGGCGTCGAGGAGGAGATCGAGCTGCGCGACACGCTGGTTGACCCCAAGTGGCGTAAGGAGCTCGTCGGGGCGATGGGTCGGGCCACCGTGCCGGTCCTCCGAATCGAGGAGCCGGACGAGCTGGGCGAGCCCTCGGTCCGGTGGCTCCCGGAGTCGAAGGACATCATCGCCTACCTCTACGAGCGCTTCGGCGACGGCAAGCAGCCGCCGATGGTGGACGCGACCTCGCTCCATCGCGTCGCCACCATGGCGATGTGGGCGCTGCTCGGCGCGGGCGTGTTCTTCGAGGAGCTGCAGGCGCAGCTCTGGTTCACGGCGTGCTTCATCGGGGCGGTCCGCAGCTTCCACAACGGCTGGCGTACGAAGGGCTGGTTCCACTACGCCATCGGCGCCGTCTTCCTGCTCGCGTCCGCGTCCATCGTCCTCCGGGCCTACGCGGTCGTCGATCTACCCTGGTGGTACTTCGCCTACGGCCTCGTCGGCCTGCTCTTCGTCGGCGGTCTCGTCTTCCGCCGCGGCCTCCGCCGCTGAGTCGTCTGGCTCCTCCGGGGCGGGCCGGCCGCGGGGTCGGATCCGCCCATGGAGCTGCCGGACGGCGTCGTCGCAGCGGACGGTCTCTTCATCGTCCCAGTGCCGCAGCACTCGGTGCACGTCGCACTCGAGTCCGGGCAGGCGGAGCTCGAGCATCGCTTCCGACGGAGGGTCCGGGAACACAGTCACCGGGTCGCTCTGGAGGTCGCAGCACTCGAGCTCGGCCAGCCGGTCACGCAGCTCGCTCAGCTCCTCGGCGTTCACCGTCCGATCCACCCGGAGCTCGGGCGAGCGGGTCCGGGCCATCGCGTAGGCGGTCTCGCCATCGCGGTGGATCTCGAACTCCTCCAGGCCCCAGCGGTCTCGGGCGCGCCAGCGGACCACCAGATCGTCGCCGTCGATGGGCTCGGGCCAGTCCTCGTCGGTGAGCGCTTCGCTCGCCGGCTCGGGCTCGTCCGAGCAGGCGGCGCAGAGCAACATCATCGAGGCGATCATCAGGGCGACGCGACGCACGCCGAGAGCATAGCTGGTAGCGTCGCCCCGCCATGAATCGCCTGGATGTCGACTGGGTCCGCGCCCACTTCCCCGCGCTCTCGCCGGAGCTCGCCTTCTTCGACAACGCGGGTGGGAGCGCCGCCTGCCAGCCGGTGATCGAGCGCGTTCGCGACCACGTGGAGAAGAGCATGGTTCAGCTCGGCGGCACCCATCCGTGGTCTCGCGACGCGACCGAGAAGGTCGCCGCGGGGCACGCGGCGGCGGCGACGTTGCTCGGCGGCGAGGTCGAAGACGTGGCGCTCACCCCTTCGACCACGGCCAGCATGGGCCGACTGGCCGCGGCGTTCGCACCTGCCCTCGAGCCTGGGGACGAGATCGTGGTCACCGACCTCGACCACGAGTCCAACATCGGTGCGTTTCGTCGGCTCGGCGAAGGGCCGGAGGCGCGACCCGGCGTGACCGTGCGCGAGTGGCGCTTCGACGAGGAGACCCAGACGCTCACCGAAGAAGGCCTTCGCGCCGTGCTCGGCGAGCGAACCCGGCTGGTCGCGTTCACCCACTGCTCGAACGTGGTCGGCGCGCTGCACGACGTCGCGCGGCTCGCCGCGGTCGCGCACGAAGTCGGCGCTCGCGTCGTCGTCGACGGGGTGGCCTTCGCGCCCCACCGGCGGGTCGACGTGGCGGCGCTCGGGGTCGATGCCTACGCGTTCAGCGCCTACAAGGTCTACGGCCCGCACCTCGGCTTGCTCTGGGTGGCCCCGGACTTCCGCGCCGAGCTCACCAGCCGGAACCACTTCTTCCTGCCGACGGAGACGGCCGCCTACCAGCTCGAGCCCGGTTCGGCTCCGCACGAGCTCGCCGTCGCGCTGCCCGGCATCGTCGCGTACCTCGAAGCGCTGGCGACCCATCACGGCGGCGAAGGCCTCGACGACGCCTTCCAGGTGATCGCCGCCCACGAACAGGCGTTGGCCGAGCCGCTCCTGGAGGCCCTCGAACGGATGGGGGCGCGGGTGATGGGCCCGACGAGCGCCGAGGCGTCCGTTCGGGCCCCCACGATCGCGTTCGCGATCGACGGGGTTCACGCCGCCGAGCTGCCGCCGAAGCTCGACGCGCTCGGGGTCAGCATCCGCTCGGGCCACTTCTACGCCCACCGGGCGGTCCAGCGCCTCGGCCTGCTGGAGCGGGGCGGGCTCATGCGGGCCAGCATGGTCCACTACAACACGCCGGCCGAGGTGGAGCGCCTCGTCGCCGCTCTCGGGAAGACCGCTGCGAAGGGTTGAGCGAGGAAGTTTGCACTAATACTCGATCTCGTTCCTTCTGAGGGCTGCGGGTGAAAGCTCGGCTCGCTCTGCTAGGGTCAGCCGCCCATGGCCGACCCGCAGGACACCACCGTCGAGTTCTTCTTCGACGTCGCCTCTCCCTACAGCTACCTGGCGTCCACCCAGATGCACGGGCTGGCCCAGCGGACCGGCGCGTCGGTCGCATGGCGGCCCTTCCTGCTCGGTGGGCTCTTCGCCTCGATCGGCAACCAGGCCCCGGCGATGTTGAAGCCCCGAGCGATCTACATGTCGCGGGATCTGCATCGCTGGGCAGGTCGCTACGAGGTCCCGCTGCGGTGGCCGAGTCGGTTCCCCATCAACACGGTCAAGGCCCAGCGCATGCTCTTGGCCATCCGCGACGAGAAGGGCGACGCCGATTGCGCCCGTTTGGCGGCCGCGTTCTTCGGGGCCTACTGGGCCGACGACCGGGACGTGGCCGACCTCGCGGTCCTGACGACGATCGCCGACGAGGCGGGCTTCGATGGGGGGGCGCTCGCCGAGCGGACGCAGGACCCGGCCATCAAGGAAGCCCTCAAGGCGGCTACCGCCGAGGCCGAGGAGCGGGGGGCGTTCGGCGCGCCGACGTTCTTCGCGTGCGGCGAAATGTACTTTGGCAACGACCGGTTGCTGCTCCTGGAGGACGCGCTCCAGGTGGACGGTGAAGCATGAGCGACAAGAGCGAGAAGACCGACGACGAGCGCCTCGAGAGCGAAGCCGAGGGCTCCGAGCCGGAAGCCAACGGCCCGTCCGAAGAGGGGTCGGCCTCCGAGAACGACGCGACGCCCGAGAAAGAGCCGAAGGACGCCGAAGCGAAGTCGGACGAGAAGTCGTCGGACGCCAAGGCCAAGAAGAAGCCGAGCTCGTCCACGAAGCGCAAGCGCTCCACGAAGAAGGCCAAGAGCAAGAAGGCCGCGGACGACCCCGACGAGTCGCCGGAGCCGACCAAGAAGAAGAGCTCCGACGGGAAGGCTGACGAGCCGCAGGGCGATCAGTACCTCTGCGTCCATTGCGACCACACCTTCCACCCCGAGTCCGAGGGTGAGCCCAAGCGCTGCCCCAACTGCATGCGCAAGGGCGGCCTCGAGCTCGTCCGCAAGGCCAAGAAGGGCGGCCGCCCCGCCTGGATCGTGCCGGCGGCGGTCGTCGGCCTGATCGCGCTGGTCGGGGTCGGCTACGCCATCTGGGACGGCCAGACGGCCGATCCGGTCGAGGGCGACGCGCCCCTTCGCCCGCTCTCGACCTCCGAGCTGCTCGGCTACCTGCAGGCCTCGAGCGCGGGCCGCGCGCCGGCGGAGATCTTCGACGGCGGGGACGCCATCGACGAGCTGGCCGAAGAGGCGACCGGCGACAGCCCGCTGGCGCAGGCCGAGGCTCTGGTCGAGCACGTCGGCAGCCGGCGCGCCGCCGCCGCCTTCGAGCCCTGGTCGTTCAGCACGCCGCGCGACACCGAGGTTCGCGGCGCCGAGCGCACCGCGGCCCGCCTGGCCGAAGAAGAGGCCGCGCACCTCTACCCGCTCGAAGTCGCGCTCGCGACCACCGTCGCGCTTCGGGAAGCCGGCGTCGACGCCATGGTCGCGGAGATCTGGGCCTTCCCCGACGCGCTCGCGCCGCCCGATCCCTCCGGCCACTTCGGCTACTTCGGCGTCGCCGTCTACGAGGGCGAGGCCGGGGAGGGCGACCCCACCGTCTTCGACCCCTACGGCGGTCGCGACTCGAGCCCCGGTGAGGACGACTTCCGCGTGCTCAGCGATCCGCAGGTGGCGGGCGCGTTCCTCTCGACCGAAGCGCTCTACGCGCACGTTCACGAGGGGAACCTGACCGACGCGATGTCGACGGTCCGCAAGGCGCTGCGCCTCGATCCCCGCGCGCCCTACGCCCGCTCCGTGCAGGCGGCGATCCTCCTCGCGAGCGGCGGCATCCAGGACGGCATCGACGAGCTCAACGCCGCCGTGCAGATCCGCGCCGACCCACCCCGACGGAATCTGCTCGCGGCCGTCTTTCTCGCGACCGGCGACACCGACGGCGCCCAGCGGGAGGTCTCGCTCGCGCTCGAGGAGACGCCGGAGTTCGCCGACGCGCACGCTACCCTGGCCGCGCTCCACATGATGGACGCCGACCGAGACGCCGCGCTCCTCGAGCTCGAGGCGGCCGAGCGCTTCGACCCGGGGCTCGTGAACCTGAAGATGCTCTGGGCGCAGTACTACCTGCAGACCGGGAACCCGCGCCTCGCGGTGGGCAACGCGCTCCAGGCCGTCGAGCGCCGGCCGCACGATTGGCAGGAGCGGCTCCGCGCCGCGCAGGTCTTCAAGGCCGCCGACGAGTGGAACGAGATGCGCATCCAGGCCCACGCCATCCTCGAGCTGGCGCCCTCCGGTCAGGAAGAGGCGATCCGCCGACAGGTCGAGGCCGTGCTCGGCGAGACGGCCTTCGAGGAGTTCGACGAAGATCTCGCTCTCGACCCCGCCGACTACGAGGCCGACGAGGCCGTCGCGGACGCCGACGACCTCGACGATTTCGACGACCTCGGCGATCCCAGCGACCTCACCCTCGGCTCCGGCTCCTCGCTCCTGGGCGACGGCCCCGGCGACAGCTCCGGCCCTTCGCTCCTCGACGAAGAGCTCGGCGGCGGCGGCGGTTTTCAGCTCGGCAGCCCGGGTGGCGGGCTGCAGCTTCGCCCCCCGGGCCAGCGCCTGAATCTGCAGCTCGGCAACTGACCTGAGCGGCAAGGCTTTCCGCCCGCCGCGTGGGGAGGTACCTTTGCGCCGCGATGGCGGAGAACGACGACGATCGGAGGCTCGGGGCGGCGCCGCCGCTCGTGCCGGGGCCCTCACTCGAAGCCGAAGAGAAAGCGATGCGCGGTGGTCGCGGCGGGCTCGTCGCCGCCGGCGTGGTCGCGGTGCTCATCATCGTAGCGGCCGTGGTCGCCCTCGTGATGGGGGACGACAACTCCGCCTACGAGACCCTCGGCCGAAACGTCAACGGCGCCAAGGGTGAGCTCTTCGACGGTTTCTGGCACTGCACCTTCCAGCGGGATCTGGACGTGCGCAGCAACGAAGACCTCATGCGCGAGCTCGAGCAGCGGGCGAACCGCGGCGGCAAGCGCTTCGGTGAGCACGTCCGCGACGACTGCCTCCCCAAGCTCACCGAGCTGGAGCCGCGCCTCGACGTGCTGATTCCGCCCGACGACATGCGCCCGGCGCTCAACGACGTGATCACCGCCACCCGCGAACTGCGCGGCGCGTGGAGCGACTACCTCGCCTACCTCGATGGCCTCGAAGGCCCCTACGACGAGGAAGACGGCCACGACCGGGTGGTCCGCATCGCCCGTGGCTGGTTCGACTTCAAGCACGCGCACAAGGCCCTCAACGATGGCCTGCGCGAGCACCTGCACTGAGCCGTTCGGCGCCGCTTCGGTAGCCCTCGGGTTCGAGGGCCTCAGGTGAGCGCTTCGGTGCCGCCCGGGCAGAGCGCCGGACGCGGTCGCTCTATCGGCAGAGGGGGGTCTGGCGACCGAGGGTGCTCGGCTGGAAGCGGAAGGGGATCGCCAGGTCCACCACCCCTCCAGGATCGGGGAAGCGCACCTCGCGGATGGCGCCCAGCGTGCACGCCCGGAGCGCCGGGTCGCCGACGGAGTCGTCGGTCGCGCACACGCCGCCGACCGCGCCCCCCTCGGTGATGCGGAGGGCGACGGTGATGGTGCCTTCGTCGGCGCCGGAGCCCGAGCGGTAGTCGTTGCAGCGGGTGACCTGCGCCTGCAGCTCGGCGAGCGCGGGTCGCGCGGCCTCGAGATCGAACTGGCCCTCCGCGGCTTCGGTGCCGGGGAGCCCATCGGCGCAGAGGCCGGTGTCGGTGTCGTCGCTGGCGACGAGCGGCTCCGGGAGCCGGGTGTCTTCGGGCAGGAGCACGCCGAAGGCGACCACCGCGTCGCTCGGCAGGGCGGCGAGCAGCGAGCGAACGCGGACGAGCGGCGTGCCTCCGTCGGCGACGAGGACGATCGGGCCGGTGACGGTCGCCCGCGCGGCGAGCACCCGGTCGCCGAGCTCGCTCACGCCGAACGGCTCGCTGCCGCCGGGCTCGCCGCCGGTCGCGCGAAGGCGAACCCCATCGTCGCTCGCGAAGAGCAGCATCGCCTCGCCGTCCGTGCGCGGGGTCATGGTGAAGATCGCCACCGCCCGGCGACCGGCGCCGCGCTGGCCCCAGCGACTCAGCACCCGCATCGGGCCGCGGTGGCGGGCGAGCGCGCGCGACAGACTCGGGATCGGATCGGGCAGCGGACGGAGGGGCAGGGCGAGGTCCGCGCTCAATCGCCGTGGCCCGAGCAGGCACCCATCGTCGGAGTCGGCGGCGCTCGCGCCGTCGAGGGCCTGGGCCGCGTCGACGAGGTCGGCGTAGGTGGCCTCGGGGCCCAGCGTTCGGGTGGGCGCCAGCGCCTCGACGACCTCATCCGGCTGGGCCACGTCACCACCGCTCGTGTCGTCGTCGGGGTCGGGCGTCGGCTCTTCGTTTCCACCGCAGGCGGCGATGGCGAGCAGCAGGCAGAGGGCTCGGTGGGTCGTCGGTCGGGACATCACGCGGTCGCTGGGAGTGTACCCGCCGAGCTTCGCTTCGTCCGGTCGCTCCGCGCCTCTCGATGGTCGGAAAGTTGCCCACTCGATCGTCGGTGCGCTACCCGCGAGACATGCGGCCGTTCCTCGCGATCCTCTCGCTCGCCCTCGCGTTCGGGGCGCTGGCGCCGGGCGCCGGCGCGAATCCCCGCGACGTGACACGCGGTCCGGGAGCACGCCGATTGCCGCATGGGAGCCGCTCCGTCGGTCTTCCCTTCGATGGTCGGCTGCGACGGGCGGTGGAGCTGCGCGAGTCGCGCTACGTGCGGCGAGTCACCGAGTACGCCCCGCGCGGGAACTTCTACGGCACCTGGGAGCTGGTGCAGCTCCTCGAGCGGGCAGCCTATCGGGTCGAGCGTCGGTTGCCGGGAGCGAAGCTCTCGGTCGGCGAGCTCTCCGCGCAGGAGGGTGGCCGCATCCCGGGCCACGCCTCGCACCAGAACGGGCGCGACGTGGACATCGCCTTCTACATGCTCGACGGCCGCGGTGACCCCTATCCGCCGGGGGCCTTCGCCGCGTTCGATGCGCAGGGCCGTGGTCTCGCGCCGAACGAGGGCCTGACCTTCGACGATGCGCGGAACTGGGAGCTGATCGCCAAGCTCGTCGCCGACGGCGACGCGCGCGTGCAGTACATCTTCGTCGCGCGCCACATCAAGCTGCGCTTGCTCCGCGAGGGGCGTCGCCGCGGCGCGCCGGCGTCGGTGCTCGACCGCGCCGAGCGCGTGATGGTCCAGCCGGCCAGTGGTCACCAGCACGCGAACCACTTCCACGTCCGCATCTACTGCGCGCCGGCCGACCGGCCGACCTGTCGCGACCAGGGGCCGCGGCATCCCTGGTACCCGGGCTGAGCGTCAGACGACCGCGCGGAGCGGTCGACGGAAGGGAACTACCGTCGCGAGCGGACGACCGCTGGCGAAGGTCCAGTGATCGTACCAAGCGCCGATCCTGCCCAGGTGGGGCGTTCGGCGAAGACACACGAAGGCGTCGGCCCGGTCGTCGACCTCGTAGGCCGCCTTCGACGTCGCGAGGGGAGTCGCGATCAGGATGCGTTCGGCGCCGCCGTCGAGGAGCTGGGCGATGAGCCGATCGACGGGTCCGATGCGCCGGATGCGTTCGGCGACCACTACCACCGTTCGGGGAGCATCGTGCGCCCTCAGGTCGAGCCGATCGGCGACGGCTTCGGCGAGCTCGTCGCTTCCGGCTCCGAGGGCCACGACGGTCGCTCCGGCGTCGACGTGTTCGCGAAGGCCCTCGGCGAGCTGGTCGGCCGCCTCGTGGCTGTCACTGAAGGTGTCGCGGAGGGAGTCCATCAGGAGCATGGCCCCCTGCAACGCAAGGGGGATGCCATGTCCATCGCGCCTCCTGGCGAGGCTCCCGTTGCCATTGGCCACAGTGCGCCCTTTTGGCGCACACGATCGCCACAGCCGGCGTCAGTCGGGCGTCACGGCTTCGTCACCGGCCACGTGCGCGGTGCGGAGCAGGCGCCGCAGGAGCCGCTCTCGCCCCTCGCCGGTCTCCGAGCTGTAGCCCATGGCCCGCAGTCGATGCTCGCGCCCCACGGCCTCGATGGCGAGCTTCCGCTTGTTCTTCGGGAGCTTGTCCGTCTTGGTGGCGATCAGGATGGCCGGCCGCCCGATGGCCTGCAGATAGGTCAGCAGCTCCGCGTCGTCGTCCTCGAGCCCGCGGCGGACATCCACGATCACCACCACGGCCCGAAGGCCGGGGCGCTGGGAGAGGAAACCCTCGATCAGCGGTCCCCACGAGCGGCGCTCGGCCTTGCTCCGTTTGGCGAAGCCGTACCCAGGCAGGTCGACGAAGTCGATCTCGGCGTTCCGCGCCTCCCCCTCGCCCTCTTGGACCTTCAGGTCGACGCGGAAGATGTTCACCCCACGCGTGGCGCCCGGCGTGTTGCTGGTGCGGACCAGCTTCTTCCGCTGGACCAGGGAGTTGATGAGGCTCGACTTGCCCACGTTGCTCCGGCCAGCGAAGGCGATCTCGGCCACCACCGGCGGCGGCAGCCGATCGAGATCCGTGGCCGAGGCCAGGAAGCGCGCGTCACGGATGGTGATCTCCATCCGCCCGCTCTATCAGCCGCGTGACCGCCCCGCACGGCGGCGGAGTGTGTTCAGCACCGTGGCCAGCTCGGGGGAGCCGACGAGCCAACCGGCCAACGCGTAGACGATGGCGCCACCGACCACGGCTCCGACATAGAGGCCAGTGTTGGCGGCGGTGGCGCCCTGGCTCCAGTCGCCGAGGCGGGTGACGAAGTAGACCGGCACACTCATCGCCGCGGAGGCAGCCGTCGAACGCAGCGAGGAGATCGCGACCGAGCGGAGCCCGAGCCGCCCCACCTTTCGCCGGAGCATCACGACCAAGGTCAGGAGCTGGAAGCTGGCCGCGAGGCCGATGGCGAGCGCCAGGCCGGCGTGCTGCATCGGCCCCATCGTCGCCAGCGCGACGGCGAAGAAGACCAGGAGGTTCACCGCACTGGCCTTCACTGGGGAGCGGGTGTCGCCGAGCGCGTGGAACATCGGGACGATGGTTCGGACGGAGGCGACCGCCCAGATGAACGCGGCCAGGATGACCAGCGCGCGTGCCGTCTCGTCGATCGAGTGCGCGTCGAAGCGGCCGCGACCGAAGAGCACCGCCACCGTCGGTTCGGCAAGGAGCGCGAGGGCGACGGCCGACGGAAGCGCCACGAAGAGCGAGAGCCGAAGGGCCTGCCGGAAGAGCTCCTTGGCTCGGGCCAGATCGCCACGGCTCGCGTGCTCGGCGAGCGAGGGGAGGGCGGCCGTGCCGATGGCCAGCGCGAACATCCCCTGCGGCATCTCCACCAGCCGCTGGGCATAGAAGAGGTAGCTGATCGAGCCCTGGGGCAGATAGGAGGCGAGCTGCCGCGAGGCGATGATGTTCAGCTGGTAGACGCCCAGACCGGCGAGGAGCGGCAGGATCAGGAGGAACGCCCGGCGAACGTGCGGGTCCTTCAGTCCGAGGCGCGGCCGCACCAGGTAGCCCGCGCGGTGGAGCGACGGAAGCTGGGCGACGAGCTGGAGGACGCCGCCCAAGAGCGCGCCGACGGCGAGCGCCACCACGCCGGGGAACCCGAGCCGATCCATCAATGGCAGGAGACCGAGCGCGGCACCGATGAACGCCACGTTGAGCAATGCCGGCGCGAAGGAGGGCGCGACGAACCGCTTGGCGGCGTGGAGCGCGCCCGTGATCAGCGCGGCCGTGCCCATCAGTCCGATGTAGGGAAAGACGATCCGCGCGAGGAGCACGGTGGTGTTCCAGAGCTCGGGGTCGTCCCGGAACCCCGACGCGTAGAGGGCCACCAGCCCGGGCGCGGCCACCACGCCGAGCGTGCAGACCAGGGCGAGGAGCAGGAGCATCGTCCCGGCGAGGCGGCCGTAGAACTGCCGCGCCGCCTCCTCGCCCTCCTTCTCGCGGACGTCGGTCAGCACCGGGACGAACGCGCCGCTCACCGCGCCCTCGCCGAGGACCACCCGGAGCGCGTTGGGGATGGTGAAGGCCAGCCAGAAGGCGTCGGTCGCCGCGACTGCGAAGGTTCCGGCGATGACCGCGTCGCGCACGAGCCCGAGGACGCGCGAACTGAGCGTCCCGGCCGCCACCACTCCGGCTCGGCGGGTGATCTGCCCCCACTCCTTGGCCTTCTCGTCGCTCACGTGTCGCTCCGGGGATACCGCGCGGACCCGGTTGGGGCCACGAATCGGCGTCCGTTCGGTGAGAACACCTGGGCGCCGCCAAAGCCATCCCGACCCTTGCTCCGTCGGGTGAATGGTGATTCAGTGTGTCCATGAAGCGCGATCTCTTCGGTGAAGAACACCAGATCTTCCGTGACGCCCTCGCCCGGTGGCTGCAGGCCGAGGTGGTCCCCTACCAGGAGACCTGGCGAGAAGAGGGCATCGTTCCCCGCGAGGCCTGGCGAAAGGCCGGCGAGCAGGGCTTCCTCTGCCCTTGGCTCGAGGAAGAGAACGGCGGACCGGGCGGTGACTTCCTGCACTCGGTGGTGGTCATCGAGGAGCTGGCGAAGATCTACGAGTCGGGCTTCGCGGTCAGCCTGCACTCGGACATCGTGGTCCCCTACATCCACGAGTTCGGCAGCGACGAGCAGAAGAAGCGCTGGCTCCCCGGTTGCGCGAGCGGCGAGCTGATCACCGCCATCGCGATGACCGAGCCCGGCACCGGGTCCGACCTGGCAGCGATCCGTACGACGGCCAAGAAGGAGGGCGACGAGTACGTGCTCGATGGCGCCAAGACCTTCATCTCGAACGGGGCGCTCTGCGATCTCTGCATCGTCGCGGCCAAGACCGGCGGCCCGGACGCGAACCCGCACCAGTCCATCTCCCTCTTCGTGGTCGAGGCCGACCGGAAGGGCTTCATCAAGGGGCAGCGCCTGAAGAAGATGGGCATGGCCTCGCAGGACACCGCGGAGCTCTCTTTCGACGGCTGCCGGGTCCCCGCGGAGAACCTCCTCGGGGTGGAGGGCGGCGGCTTCCTGATGCTGATGAAGAAGCTCCAGCAGGAGCGCCTCGTGGTCGGCGTCGCCGCTCAAGCGGGCGCCAAGCAAGTGCTCGACGACGCCATGGTCTACGTGAAGGAGCGGGAGGCTTTCGGGCGCCCGATCGGCAAGTTCCAGAACACCCAGTTCAAGATGGCCGAAGTCGCCACCGAGGTGGAGGTCGGCCAGGCCTTCCTCGACGCGGTGCTCAAGGGCCACGTCGCTGGCGACTACCTCGTGAAGGAGTGCTCGATGTCGAAGCTCTGGCACTCGGAGATGCTGGGGCGCGTGGTCGACACCTGTCTGCAGTTCTACGGCGGCTACGGCTACATGCTCGAGTACCCGATCAGCCGGGCATACATGGACGCACGGGTGCAGCGGATCTACGCCGGCACCAACGAGATCATGAAGGTGATCATCGCCAAGCAGATGGGCCTCTAGCTCGACGCCCGTCCGCCCTGCTCGAACCCATGGGGTACCGCGATCCGAGCCCGCCGGCGCCGACGACGATCCCGTACGGCCGCTTCCCGACGAGTCGCAACGAGCTTCGCGCCGCGTTCGCGATCTCACTCTTCGTGGTCGGGGGGGTCATCGCCATGACCCACGTCGAGTTCTTCCGCTGCGAGCGGAGCGACGCGGACGACCTTCGATGCGAAGCGGGTTCGTCGTGGCTCGGGGCCACCACCCAGTCGCAGACCTTCGACGGCGACCAGCTCAGCACGGTCGAGTGGACGGAGTACACGGAGGACCAAACCAAGGAGCGGGGCCACACGGACCTGGTCGACGCGTCGGGCCACCGAGCGAAGGTGCTCTACGGCTTCCGGGATGACGCCCACCGCCGCCACCTTCGCTTGGTGGCCTTCCTCGACGACCCCGGTCGGTCTCGGCTGTCCATCGAGCGTCGACCAGCGGTGGTGGTCGGCCTGCTCGCCAGCGGGCTCGCGTTCTTCTGGCTGCTCTTGGTGATCCGAACGACCATTCGAACGGCAGGACGCTTCGTGGTCGAGGTCGACCGGGTACGGGGCGAGCTCAGGCTGTGCGCTGCCCGCCTCCGCTCGTTCCGGACGAGAACGACCCACCCCATCGCGGGCTTGGCCCGAGTGCAGGTCGAGCACGGCTACCTGCGCCGCGCGCACCACGGCAAAGGAAGTCCGGGCGAGCCGGCCGGCCGCCTGTGGCTCGTGTACGAAGACGAGCGGCGCAGGGAGCTCACGCCGACCCTGCTCCCCGGAAGCGAAGTGCACGAGGATCTCGCCGCGCAGCTCCGAGAGGAGCTCGGGCTGAAGCCGGAAACGCGAGCCGAGGAGGTGGAGGGCCCCAGTCGACGGCGGCTGGCGGACGGAGGTCCTCGAGGTCGGTGAGACGGACTCCGCGCCCACACGTCTGCCTGGCCGATGGTCCGCGCGTCCGATTTGATGTGGTGCGGAGTGGGTGACGCCTTGTTAGTTTCGCGGGTGAATGGGGTACCGCGACGCCAGCCCGCCGGAGCCGACCACGGTCCCCTACGGGCAGTTCCGCTCGCGCAAGGGGGAGTGGCTCATCGGCATCTGCGTCTTCCTCGTGGGGATCGGGTCGCTGGTCGGCATCACCCGGCAGAAGAGCTTCCGCTGCGAGCGGTCCGACGGCGCGGTCCGATGCGAGGCAGAGGGCTCGTGGCTCTGGACGACGTCGGAGCGCCGCACCTTCGAGGGCGATCAGCTCACCTCGGTCGAGTGGGTGCCCTTTTCGGGCACCCGGAACGCCGAGAAGGGGCGCACCGACCTCTTCGACGCCCACGGCAACCCCACGGCGGTGCTCCGGGGCGACCGCACCGAGGCGCACGCGCACTACCAGCAGCTGCGTGCCTTCCTCGACGATCCCACCCAAGAGCGGCTGGTGATCGAGCAACGACCGGTGCTCTGGGGCGGCCTCGCGATCGGGCTGGTCGCGTTGCTCTGGTTCTTCTTCATCGCCCGCTCGATCGTTCGGACGAGTGGGCGTTTCGACGTGGAGGTCGATCACGCCGGCAGCCGCATCGTCGTCCACATCACGCGCTTCGGCATGTTCCGGCAAGCGATCGTCCATCCGCTCGAGGGACTCGCGGGCGTGGCCGTCGACTATGGCTACCTCCGCCGCGCGAACCACGGGCGCGGGTCGAAAGGGGAGCCCGCGGCGCAGCTGCGGCTCGACTACGAGGACGGACTGCCGCGCAAGCTGACCACCACGATGCTCCCCTCACCGACCGCTGATGGAGGCGTTCACGAGGATCTCGCCGAGCGCCTCCGCGAGGTCACCGGGCTGGAGCCCGAGTCGCGCCCGGTCGTGGTCGGAGCGGCCGAAGGCGGTGGGTCGACCAGCAAACCCCGGAAGGGCTGGGCGATGTACCTCGTGTTCCTGGTTCCGGTGGCGGCGCTCCTCATCGGCGTGGGGCTCGAGGCCCTCGTGGAGACCTCCGGGGGGCGAGTCCACTTCCGCGCGGAGCAGCGGTGCAAGTTTCAAGGCGGCGAGCTGCTCCCCGGTGGCGAGATGAGCATGTCCCTCGCGCCGGGGGAGTACGTCATCGAGATCTTCGATCCCACGGCCGATGGTGGCTGGCGGGCGGACGTCTTCGAGGTGCGCGAGGGCCAAGCCCGCGACTACGTCTGCCGCTGAGCTGGTGGCATCCCACCGCGACGCCAGACGAAACCGTCGAGCAAGTAGTGCGTGAGCTGGGGGAGCGCGAGTGCCGGGACCAGCAACGCCAGCGCGATGGACTCGAGGGAGGCCCCTCGGCCGAAGAGGTGCTCTCGGTCGTGCCAGACGTAGCGGTCCCAGAGGGTCTCTTCGAGGGCCGCGAGTAGGACGACGAGCGCGACGAACCCGACGACACCACCGCTCAGGAGCCGCCGGAGCGTTCGCGCTCGCGGTTCGTGCTCGGCGCGGACCCGGCCGTAGCGGTAGGTGAGCACCAGGTAGGGCACGCCGTGGATCAGCACGTTCGTGACGGTGAAGGCGAAGTCACCGTCGAGGGCGACGATGCCGACGTACCAGCAGGCGGCGGTGGTCAGAACGAGGAGCAGCTTGCCCGGGCTCGGGGGCGCCTCGTTCCGCAAACGGACGAGCTGGCGCACGAGCCAGAGCGCGAGCACCCCGACGTAGAGCGGGAACGTCCACGCCGCGACGTCGGCGGAGAGGCCCACCACGAAGTCACCGTCGAGCATCCAGTGGAAGCTCCGGGGCAGGTGGCCGTGCCACCAGAGGAGCGGCCACACGGTCGCAACGTATGTGGCGAGCTCGTCGAGCCAGCGGTCCTCTCGGCGGAGCGGGCCCATCGACCGTTCACGTCGGTGGTAGAGCCGCACCCAGCCGACCTGCTGCCGCACGAAGTGGAAGACCGCGAGGTAGGCCACCACCGACCAGAAGAGCGCGCTGCCAAAGCCGTAGAGGACGACGCCGAGACCATAGAGAGCTGCCGGCGCGCCGAGATAGAGCAGCGGTCGGCGCCGGACTTCGGAGCGGTCGAGGTAGACGCGGAAGAGGGTCGACCAGACGTGGGCCACGTCCACCGCGAGCACCGCGCCGAGCCAGATCCAGTCGGGGGCGTCGGCTTCCAGGATGCCCAGCGCCGCGCCGACGCCGAGCAGCACGAACGCGAGCAGCGCGCTTCCGCCGAAAGCCGCCAGATCGGTTCGGCGACCGAAGAGCCACGGGCCATCCGGCGCGAAGACCCTCACGCGGGCGTCCCTTCCGGGGCACGGGCGGCGTCGAGCACTTCGGAGGCGGCGCGCGTGCCGTGGAAGAACGCTTCCTCGAAGAGCGCCACGCCGCTCACGTCCGTGTGCGCCGGGTGGACGCGGCCGCCGATCACCGCGCTCCGTCGACGGAGGCGATGCCCGCCCTCGAGGAAGCCGGGACGGGGGGCGACCATCGCGTGGCCCCAGCGCCAGAGCTCGACGCGTTCGAGGTCCGCGCGAAGGGTGGGGTGAGCGCGCTCGAGGTCGGTCACGACGGCGTCGGCCAGCGCGGCCGGCCGCGCGTCGAGCAGTGCCTGCCGCGCGTCCTCGTCGAGCAGCGGCAGATAGTGGGTCCACACCGTCGGGCCGAAGCCCCGGCCTCGCTGATGGGTCGCGCTCACGTAGCCGAGCGAGCGACTCGCGTAGAGGACGTTGTCCCATGCGGGCTCGGAGCCGAGCGCGTCGGGCCGCCCGCCGAGGTGCAGGTTCGTCACCAGCCACGACGAGTAGGGCGAGGGGTCCACCGAGCCGGGTAGCAGCCGCGAACGGACGAAGTCGGGGACGGCGAGAATGCAGCGCTCCGCGAGCACACGGGTTCGTACGCCCTCGGGGTCGCTCAGATGGAGGGCGACTCCGTCGTCGCCAGGCACGACGGCGCTGACGATGCGACCCGTTCGCGCCCGATCGCCGACCGCGTTCCGGAGGTGCGCGACGAGCGCGCCGTTGCCGGCGGGCCAGGTGAGGATCGGCGCGGTCTCGCTCCCCGGGCCCGCCATGCGGCTCACCCAGTAGAAGAGCAGGGCCCAGGCGCTGGTGTCGTCGAGCGCTAGGCCGTAGTCGTCGCGGCACGCGTAGTCGCAGAGCCAACGCAGTCGCGGGGAGGTGAAGCCCTTGCGGTCGAGGAACGCACCGGCGCTCTCGCGGTCGAGCGCGACGAGGTCGGGGTCCATCGAGGAGCGCGCGAGCGGCAGGGCGAAGGCGCGCTTGCCGGCGCCGTCCCTGAGGCCGGCGTGGTGGTCGAGCAGCCGCTCGAAGCGGGCGAGCTGCGCCAGGTCGTGCTCGCTGGCGCCGGCGTAGGGGTAGAGCCCGGGGTACCAGTAGCCGCGGTAGAAGACCCGCTCGTCGGGCTCGCGAACGGTCGCGATCGGGGTCGGCTCTCCCTCCGCGTCGAGCACGCCCATCTCGGTCAGCAGGGCGCGGAGCTCGAGCGCTTCTGCGCCGGGCATCGGTAGGTAGTGCGCGCCGAGCGGGTAGGCGCTCACGTCGCTCTCGCCGCTTCGCGAGGTGCCACCGACCGCGTCCTCGAGCTCGAAGAGCTGGAACTCCGCGCCGTGTCTGGCGAGCCACCAGCCCGCGCTCAGCCCCGCTGGCCCGCCGCCCACGATCGCAGTGGCCGTTCGCTCGATCGGTGCGTCCGCCCAGCCGTCGTCGCTCACGTCGCGGACGAAGCGATGGCCTCGCTCGTGCGAGGCGCCGCTCATCCGGACGTCGAGCGGCGGCGGTGGCTCGCGCCCTTCGCAGGCCAAGAGCGCAGGGGTCCCGAGGAGCGCGCGCAGCAGGTCGCGCCGCTTCACAGCCGGCTCCACTCCTCCTCGTAGAGGCGCACCAGGCGCTGGTCGTCGAGGCGGTTCGGCGGCGGCGGGTCCGCCGGCCGGGCCATGTCGTTCGGGAAGACGAAGAGGTGACCGAGGGCGTCGTCGTTCAGGAAGCGGAGCCCATCGATCGTGAGTCGCTCCGGCGGGTCGAAGGGGCGAGCCTTGGCGAGCACGTAGCCCCACTCGCCGAAGCTGGGGACCGTCGCGTGGAAGGGCACCGTGTGCAGGCCCGCCGCGCGGATGGTCGCGTCGATGCACCAGTAGCTGCGGCGAGCGTAGAGCGGCGAGGTGCTCTGGACCACGAGCGTGCCGTCCTCGGCCAGCGCTCGCTCGGTGAGCGCGTAGAAGCGGCCGGTGTAGAGCTTGCCGAGGCTGAAGGATCTCGGGTCCGGGAAGTCCACGACGATGACGTCGAAGCGCTCGTCGCCGTGCTCGTCGAGCCAGACCATCGCGTCGTCGTGCACGAGGGTGAGCCGCGGGTCGGCGAAGGCGTCCCGGTTGAGACGGCGGAAGGATGCGAGGGTCGCGGCGAGCCCCGTCATCACCGCGTCGAGCTCCACCATCGTCACCGCCTCCACGGAGGGGTGCTTGAAGATCTCCCGGAGGGCGAGGCCATCGCCGCCGCCGAGCACGAGCACCCGCCGCGGATCAGGGGTCGCGGCGAAGGCAGGGTGGACCAGCGCTTCGTGGTAGCGGTACTCGTCGGCTTCGGCGAACTGCAGGTTCCCATCGAGGAAGAGCTGCACGCCACCGCGCCCCTGGGTCAGCACGATGCGCTGATGGGGCGACTGCTTCACCAGGACGATGGTCTCGGCGTAGAGCTCTTGTTCGGCGGGGATCACCAGCCGGTCGGCCATCGCGAAGGCGGCGCCGAGCCCGACCAGCACGATCACGGCGACGCCGGCGATGGTGTTCCGAGCGCGGGCCGAGATCAGCTCCCGGAGCGCGCGAGTGCCCACGAGCGCGACGATGGCGTTGAGCATGCCGAAGAGCAGCGAGGTGCGGTTGAGGCCGAGCTCCGGCACCAACACGACCGCGAAGAGCACCGAGCCGACGAGCGCGCCGATGTAGTCGAAGGTCAGCACGCGCGCGACGAGCTCGCTCAGCTCGAGCCGCTCCTTGAGGATCCGCATCAGCAGCGGGACCTCGAGCCCGACCAGGATCCCGATCAGCACCACCATTCCGTAGAGGACGATGGCGAAGACGTCCGCGTAGGCGAAGCCGAGGAAGAGGATCGGTGCCGAGAGCCCACCGGCGAGGGCCGCTCCGAGCTCGATCTGCAGGAAGCGCTCGGCGACGTCTTCCTTCACGTAGCGGGAGAGAAAGCTCCCGATGCCCATCGCGAAGAGGTAGGTCCCGATGGTCGTCGAGAACTGGAAGACCGAGTCTCCCAGCACGTAGCTGGCGAGCGTCCCGGCCAGCAGCTCGTAGACCAGCCCCGAGGTCGCGACGACGAAGACGGTCAGGTAGAGCACCGCCGCTGGGACGCGGGCGCGCGCGTCGGTCTCGCCGTCGGGCGGCTCGCTCGTCACGTCAGCCGTGGAGCGACGCGGAGACGATCATCGCCACGCCGATGATCATCGCGCCGATGACGATGCCGAGCGCGACGTTCTGGTCTTCCTCGATCTCTTTCTTCACGGAGAAGGGGGCGAGTCTGGTGATTAGGAAGAAGGTGATTCCGAAGAAGACCAGGCCGAGCACCGTGAAGACGACGGTGGCGAGCAAGCCCTGCAGAATGTGGTCCCACTGGAGCATGCGCGGAGACTACCGATTTGTGGGCTCGCCGTCGCGTGCTGCGCTGCGTTTGCGCGCAGCCAGCACCAGCGGGGGAGCCAGGACGAGCAGGGCCGCAGCGCCAAAGAGCGTCCAGGGGCGGCCACCGGTGGCCGCGCGAATCGTGACGGTGTCCGCGCTCGAGGGTGGTTCGGGTGGGGCGGCCAGCGCTCGGAGCGCGTACTCGCCGGCATCCACCGCTCCGAAGTGTGCGACCGACTCGCCCTCTTCGACGTGCACTTCGCGGACCCGATCGTCGGCGTCGACGAGCGAGAGCAGCACCCCTCCGTGCTCGCCGCGGACGCCGACGCGAACGGTTCCTCGCGAGCTCAGGCGCAGGTCGGCGTAGCGAACGGCGCGCGCCAGCCGTTCGCTCCCGACGCCCGTCGAGACTTCGGTGGGGGCCGTGAAGGTGGCCAGCTCGCGGGCCGGCGGTTGCGCCAGGGTGAGGCCGGCCAGCACCACCAAGAGGACCACGGCGAGCGCCAGTAGCCCTCGCTCGCGGCTCACAGCTCCTTGCGGGTGATGATCGCGTCGCGGCGGAGCTCGCGGAGGAAGGTCTCCTCCTGCCGCACCATCGCCCGCTCCATCATCTGCTGATAGAGCTGCTCCTTCACGGAGTCGAAGTCGGGCAGGTCGGAGCCGCCCCGCTCGCGCTCGTGGAGGAAGAAGATGTGGAAGCCTCGCTCGCCCTGGACGGGGTCGCTGATCTCCTGGTCCTCGAGGGTGAGCAGCTCCTGCTCGAGATCCTCGGGGAGGTCTCCCTGGCTGAGCCAGCCGAGCTCGCCGCCGCCGTACTCCCGAATCATCTCGGCGAAGTTCTCTGCGGTCAGCTCCCCGCGGATCTCCTCGGCCTCCTCACGCACGCTGCGGACATCGGTCGCGCTGGCCCCTTCGGGGAGGGAGAGGAAGAGGTGCGAGGTGCGGAAGCGAACCGAGCGGTTCGCCTGGCGAAGGCGCTGCTCGTAGCGCCGCCGGACGTCGGCCTCCGTGATGTTCACTCGGCCACGGACGCGCTGGTTGATCACCTTGAGCCGCAGCAGCTGTTTGCGGACGTCGGCGCGGTACTGCGCTTCGGTGAAGCCCTGCCCCCGGACCGCCTCCCAGAACTCCTCTTCGCTGAGGCCGTTCTGGCGGATGACGTTGAGCACGGCGCGCTCGACGTCGCGACTGGTGACGCGCACCTGCATCTCGCGGGCGGCCTGCTCGATCAGCTCCTGGTCGATGAGCTTGGTCAGGATCTCCTGGTAGAGCGCCCGCAGCCCCGTCATCCGCTCTTCCTGGGTCGCGGCGGACATGACCCGCGGCAGGAAGGGGACCGCCTGGCGGCGGAGATCGCTGAGGAAGATCGCCTCGTCGTTCACCGTGGCGACGACCTGCTCGATCACGTCGGCTCGCGCCGGAGCCACGACGAACGTGGCCAGCACCACCAGCGTGGCGGTCGCCCTCACTGGGCGCCTCCCTGGTGGGCGCCGTGAATGGCGGCGTGGGGGTCACCGCTCGGCAGCTCACCCAGGTCCTCGGGGATGTCGATGCGCACGTTGGCCAGAACGCTCGGGTTCTCCTCGACATTCGCCTCGCGACGCAGGCGGTCCACCAGCTCCTCGACCGCGTTCTCACGCTTCTCGCGCCAGATGCGGTTACGGATCGGCCGGCTGGCCTCTTCGAGGGTGCGGTGGAGGGCGGCCCGGCGGCCGGTGAGCTTCACGATGTGGAAGGCCCCATCGACCTCGACCAGCTCCGGGTGCACGGCGCCGATGCGCTCGAGGCCGAAGGCGGCAGTGGCCACCGCCGCCGGCACGGCGCTCTGGCCGTCGCCCCGGGCGCCATCCTGCGAGAAGAAGCGGAGGTCGCCACGACGGGCGCCCTGCGTGTCCTCGTCCGTGTTGTGCTCCTCGGTGAGTCGGCGGAAGAGGTCCACGTCGTCGGGCCGGGCCTGGATCTGACCGAGGATTCGCTGGGCCTTGGCGCGGTCGGTGAACCGGATGTGGCTCGCGCGGACCTGCTCGGGCTTGTGGAACTCGTCGCTGTGTTCCTCGTAGTACGCCTCGACCTCGGCGTCGGTGACGTCGTCGAGCTGGATGCGATCCTCGAACTGTTCCCGCATGAGCTGCTGGATCATCATCTGCTTCCGGAGCTTCTGGACCTCCGGGAGGTCGTCGAGCCCCCGGCGTTCCGCCTCCTGGGCGAGCAGCTCGAAGCGGATCATGTTCTCGAGGAACTCCCGGCGGCGCTCCGGGCTGTTGTAGCGGGCGCGCAGATAAGGCGACTGGTCCGCGAGGCGCTCGGCGAACTCCCCCACGGTGATCGTCTCGTCGCCGATCTTGGCGAGTACCTGGCTGGCCTGTTCGGCGGTCAGACCGTGGCGAGGCTCGGCCTCGGCGGTCTCGTCATCGTCCGTGCTCTCATCGTCGTCGCCGCAGCCGACCGCCAGAGGGCCGACAGCCAGGGCGAGCATGAGCCCGATCGCGCGCAGGGATGCCATCCGGAGGGCTCTACCATGGCCCCAGAGCCGCAGCAACGGCGCGTATTCTCCCCCCTGGGGGGCCCTCCGCCGGTCCGTTTGTCCTTGAAGCGCGTTGACATCGCGGCCCCGGTTGGCGGAGGATGCCGCCGGAAACGCGATGGCCGACCTCGATGGCAAGACCGTCCTCTGTGCGGACGACGATTTGGAGATTCTCTCGCTGGTGACCCGGCACGTGCGCTCGATGGGCGCGACCGTGCTCGAGGCCTCCGACGGCGAAGAGGCACTGAAGGTCGCCAAGCGCGAGAAGCCCGATCTGATCGTCCTCGACGTGATGATGCCCGGCATGAGCGGGTGGGAGGTCTGTCGCGCGGTGCGTGAGGACGACTCGCTCTCCGAGACCGGCGTCCTGATGCTCACGGGCATCGGTGAACGGCTCAACGAGATGACCTCGCCGCTCTATGGCGCCGACGACTTCCTCGACAAGCCCTTCGAGCTCGAGGACCTGGACAGCAAGCTCCGCGGCGTCCTCGAGAAGCGCTCGTAGCCGGGGCTCCCCCGATCGAGCTCCGCGACGACCGTCGACTCCGCCGAGCCCTTCGCACCAGCGAAGCGGCCGCCGGCAAGGGAGTCCTCGCGCTGCTCCGTCGCGAGCTCGGGGCTCTCACCACCGCTCGCGTCATCGGCGCCATCGCGCTGGCCCAAGCCCGCGGCGAGCCCTTCGAGGGGCTCGGTCCGCCGGCCGATCGGCGTGAGGAGCTGACCCGCCGTCAGCTCGGGCCCGCGGCGCTCCTGCTCCGTGCGCTCCGGCGCCACGTCTCGGTCGGCCGGGCGGAGGCGCTGACCCACGCCGCCATCGAGCTCGGGGGCTTGGCGTTCCTCGGCTCGTTGCTCGACGATCTCGATCCCCGGGCCATCGGCGACGTCACCACCGAGATCCGCGAGCGGCTCGGGCGCTTCTTCAATGCCGAGGGCACGGTCGAGCTCCGGGGGGAAGAGGCGGCCTATACCGTCCACCGCTGCCTCTTCGTGGCGCTCGCGCCGAAGATCGGCGCCGCTGCGTTGATGCCGGCGTTCTGCGCGGTCGACGAGACCTACTTCCACTCTGGCCTCACCCCGCTCCGATTGAGCCGGACCCAGACCCTCGCCGGTGGTGCTTCTCATTGCGACTTCCGGTTCCGCTGGGACGACGTGAGGTGACGGTGAGCGGTGCGATTCACGAGGGCGACGCCCTCGACGTCCTGCCGACCCTGCCCGACGCCTTCGCGCGACTGATCTACATCGACCCGCCCTTCAACACCGGGAAGGTGCAGCGCCGACGTCGGGTGAAGGTGACGGCGAGCGCAGACGGAAGGCGAAAGGGCTTCGGCGGGAAGAGCTACGCGGAGAGCGTCATCGAGAGCGCGAGCTACGGCGATCGCAAGGACGACTACCTCGGCTGGCTCATGGCCCGCGTCGAGGCGAGCCTCCGCTGCGCGACCGAGGACGCGAGTCTCTTCGTCCACGTGGACCCCCGCGAGAGCCACTACGTGAAGGTCGCCCTCGACCAGTTGTTCGGCCGCCGTTCGTTCATGAACGAGATCGTCTGGGCCTACGACTTCGGCGGCCGCAGCAAGAAGCGCTGGCCTTCGAAGCACGACGTCATCCTCTGGTACGCCCGCGACCCGAAGCACTACGTCTTCGACTACGACGCGATGGACCGCATCCCCTACATGGCGCCGGGGCTCGTGAGCGCGGAGAAGGCCGAGCGCGGGAAGACGCCGACGGATGTCTGGTGGCACACCATCGTGCCCACCAACGGCAAGGAGAAGACCGGCTACCCCACCCAGAAGCCGCTCGGCGTGCTCGAGCGGATCGTGAAGGTCCACTCCGAGGTCGGCGACACCGTGCTGGACTTCTTCGCGGGCAGCGGCACGACCGGGCACGCTGCGGCACGCAACGGTCGCTCCTTCGTCCTCGTCGACGAGAACCCGGAAGCCATCGCGGTCATGCGCGAGCGCCTCGGCGCCTGGCTCTGAGCGCCGTCAGCGCTCGACGAGATCGATCTCGAAGGCCGCGGGCCAGAGCTTGCCGGTGATGACGAAGCGTTCGCGTTCGGGGATCCAGGCGATGCCGTTGAGCACGTCGGCTCCGCGCCGCTCGGCGAAGGTCAGCAACCCCGAGGCGTCGACGGTGGCGGTCACGTTCCCGGTCGCCGGGTCGATCTTCACGATGTCGTTGCGCTGCCAGACGTTGGCCCAGATGGCCCCGTCGACGCACTCGAGCTCGTTGAGCAGGCGCACCGGTCGGCCGACCTTTCGCACCTGGATCCGGCGCTCGACGGCAAAGGTCTCTGGGTCCCGAAAGCTCAGCTCGTCGCTGCCGTCGCTCATGATCAGGTGCTCGCCGTCGTAGCAGAGCCCCCAGCCCTCGCCCTCGTACTCGATCTGGCGCTTCAGCTCGAAGCTCTCGCGGTCGTAGATGAGCAGCAGGCCGTCGCGCCACGTGAGCTGGAAGAGCTCGTCGCCCACTCGCTCGAGTCCTTCGGCGAACACGTCCGGGACCTCCGTCCGCTGGGCGATCTGGCCCGAGCTCAGGTCCCAGCGCCGAATGGACGAGCGACCGACCAGGCCGGTGCTCTCGTAGAGCTCGCCCTCGTGCCAGAGCAGGCCCTGGGTGAAGGCGCTGTCGTCGTGCGGGTGACGCGCCACGACCTCCACGTCGTAGGCGACCGGTACGACAGGCTGGCCCGGATCGACGACCTCGACCGTCTCGACCTCGTCGACCTCCGGCTGGGGCTCCGGCTCGTCGTCGCTCTGGCCGAGCGCCATGGCGGCCAAGACGCCGAGCCCGACCACGCCGATGCCGACCAGCCAGGCGCCGGGGTTCCCGCCGCTCTTCTTCGGGGGGCGCTTCTTGGCGCCCTTGCTCGAGGCCTTCTTCGAACCGCCCTTCTTCGACGCGGAGCTCCCGGTCTTCCGGGACCCCTTCTTCTTGGCGGTCTTCTTCCGCGCAGCCACGTCCCCTTCTTACGCGGGTGGCTGCCGCCACGCCAGCACGATGGGCTCGGGGATCGACGCCGGGCGAGCGGGCGCGTATGACAGCGCCATGGGCTCCGATCCCAGCCTGGTGCTCCGTGCCCGTGCCCACCGCGCGGAAGACTCCCTGCGGCCGACCCGCGCCGAGATCGACCTCGACGCGATCGCCGCCAACTTCCACGCGATTCGGGCCGTGGCGGATCGCCCCCTGCTCGCCGTCGTGAAGTGCGACGCCTACGGCCACGGTGTGCTCCCGGTCGCTCTGAGGCTGGCCGAGGAGGGAGTGCACGGCTTCGGCGTCGCGCTCGCCGAGGAAGGGCTCGAGCTCCGAGAGGCGGGCATCGAGCAGATGATCCTCGTGATGAACGGCGTCTACGGCGACGCCCACCGTGAGGTCCTCGCCGCCGGGCTCTCGCCGGTCGTCTACCGGCTCGAAGAGGTCGAGCGCTTCGCCGCCGCGGCCGAGGGACCTTTCGGCATCCACCTCAAGATCGACACCGGGATGCACCGTCTCGGCGTGCCCATGGCCGAGCTCGACCGTTTCCTCGACCGGTTCGCCGAGGTCGACGGCGCCTCCATCGAAGGCGTGATGACCCACCTGGCCGCCGCCGAGGACGACGATGCGCTCACGGGCCGCCAACTCGACGCCTTCGACGACGCGCTCGCGCGGGTTCGGGCACGCGGTCACGAGCCGCGCTGGTGCCACGCGGCCAACAGCGCCGCCACGGTCCGCCACCCCCGGGCGCGCTACGACCTGGTGCGGACCGGCGGCGCGCTGTGGGGGCACCCGGGCTACGACGCGGCCGAGGCACCGGTCGAGGTCCAGGGGGCCATGCGCCTGCGGACCGAGATCGTGTCGCTCAAGACCATCGAGCCGGGCGAGATCGTGGGGTACTGCGGCACCTTCCGCGCCGAGCGACGGAGCCGCATCGCCGCGTTGCCGGTCGGCTACGGCGACGGGCTGGTCCGCTTCCAGTCCAACCGAGGCCACGTGCTGATCCGGGGCCAACGCTGCCCGATCGCCGGCAACATCTCGATGGACCTGACCAGCATCGACGTGACCGACCTACCCGAGGTCGCCATCGGCGACGAGGCGGTCCTGCTCGGCGAGCAGGGCGGGGCGCGGATCCGGGTCGAGGAGGTCGCCGAGGCTTGCGGCACGATCCCGTACGAGATCTTCACTTCGGTCTCCCGCCGAGTGCCGCGTTTCTACGTCTAGCTACCTGGTCCTCGCCCGAGCCCGCGGTTCGGATGGAGTCTGGTTCCTTCGAAGCCCCTCTCCGCGTGCCGCTTCGGATCTTCTGCTGGCGGGTCTCCTGCGAAGTCACGGCGAAGCGATCACCTCGAACCGATGGCCGAGGCCGAGATCTCCGATGATCCCGAACCCGAGCTCACCGCCGCCGTGTCCATCGACATCGCCGAAGTCGAGCGCGCGAATGGAAGCCGAGGGGTCGAGGCCCGTTCCCGAGCGTGTCACCTGACCGAAGGCCGGCTCCTCGAGCTGTCGGTAGGTGTAGTGCTCGACGCGCTCGGCGAAGTGACTCGTGCGTGCCACGGCAACGCTGACGTACACCGAGGAGCTCGAGGGTCGTCCAGTCCCGAGGGCCGTGACCTGCGCACCCGCGGGCCAATCGGCGCCGTGCTCTTCCAGGACCGCGAACCCGGAGAGCCGATCGTCGAGCAGCTGCCAACGCGCTCCGCTCTGGACCTGCCGCGCCACGAAGAGCTCCTCGGCGCCGTCCTTGTCGACGTTGCCGAAGTCGAAGCCCACGACCCGCGAGAGCCAGGGCCAGTCGCTACCGAGACTCTGTGTGCTCATGAAGACGCCACCGAGTCCGTCGTAGAGGCGAAGTCTCGTGCCGAAGGCGGTGTTCACGCCCACCGCGAGCTCGTCCTGTCCGTCCCCGTCGACGTCGCCAAAGGCGATGCCGCGGGGGCGAGCGCTCCCGGACCAGCTGCCTTGGCGAACCGTGACCAGGTTGGAAGCGACATAGTCGTAGACCGTCCAGCGCGAGCCGGCGTTCGTGTCCCAAGTGACGCCGATCTCGACCGGTGAGTCGTCGTCGATGTTGCCCACGGCGACTGCCTCGACGTCCAGACCGATCGGTCCTTCGGCAATCACGTCGA
Organism: uncultured Sandaracinus sp.; assembly: GCA_964462035.1. GTDB lineage: Bacteria > Myxococcota_A > Polyangia > Polyangiales > Houyiibacteriaceae > UBA1660. The sequence continues at coordinate 10,303 of CAYXAP010000071.1, read as the reverse complement.
CCCCACCCCAGAAGCGAACCACGGAGAAGGCCGGCGAGACGTCGGAGCGGCGGCCGACCACCAGCTCCTCGAGTCGCGGGTTGCTGCCGACGAGGTTCCCGAACGCGATCGAGGTGATCACGTCATCGGCCGGCCAGAGCAGGGAGAGCTCATGGAGGACCGCGTAGCCGCTCGCCGCGTCGTCCAGGATGAGCAGCTGGGTCTGACCGCCCGACGCGAGCACGATGGCGAGCTCGTCGGCGCTGTCGCTGTCGACCCCACCGAACGCCATCGCCTTCACATCGAAGGGCCAACCCTGGCCACCGGTCGCGTCCTCGAGCTGCTCGCAGCTGTCGAGGTCGCCGAAGAGGACCCGGCGAGTGCACTCTCGGTCGAAGATCGAGCCGCCGTGGCCTTGGTCGGGCACCACGGCGATGGAGTGATCGGCGCCGAACGCGCCCATCAGCTCATGGAAGGCGAGGGCCCGCTCGCGGCGATGGCGGCCCTGTGCCTGGATGCCGCCCCCACACTGCTCCTCGTGGGTGACGTCGGCCTCGCCGATCAGGTAGGTGACGTCCCGGCCGGCGTAGCGCCAGGCGATCATGTTCGCCTGCGCATCCGCGTCGGGGCCTAGATAGGGCACCGGCAAGCCGGACCCGAGGCCCGTCGCATAGTCGTGGAAGTCGGCGGCCATGGGCTGGCCGGCGAGCTCGTCGCACACTTCGAGGTCGGTCCAAGGATAGGGCCCCGCATCCGGGTCCGGGTTCGGGATCCACTGGAAGCCGTCACCTGAAGCGAGCGGCCGATGCGGCGTCGGGTAGGTGTACATGTAGGGGTTCGCGGGCAGGTAGCGGATGTGCGCTCCCGGGGGCAGCTCCAGGTCGTTCAACATCGCGTAGCGCTGGGTCGTCTGACCGCCCGCCGACTGGCCCGTGAAGATGATCTCCGTCAGGTTCGGCATGCGCGCCATCGCGACCTCGATCAGCTGGTCGAGCACGGCAAAGGAGCTGTACGACATGCCGGGCGAGGAGAGCCCAGCGGTGGTCCAATCGGTCTCTGCGGTGCCGGTCTGCTGCCACCAGATGAGCTCATCCATCTGCCACGGTGCGAGCCCCTGATCGGCCACGTCCTGGCTCGCGAGGAACTGGGGCGCGAGAACGAAGGTCTCTCGGGCCCGGATGATGGATTGGCTCTCTGCCCATTCGACGGCCTCGCCCAAAGTGTCCCGGTATCCCCCGCCATTCCCGCCGCGACCGTGCTGCGCGATGATCAGGCGCCGATACCTCGACCAGTCGACCGCGTTGCCGGTCAGGTCGGCGTCGGCGCAGTAGGGGAAGCCACGGTCATCGCGAACCGACATGGACATGCGGTACTCGCAGACGAAGTCGGGATTCCCGATCGGGCTGAGGATCAGCTCGGCCTGCTCACTGCCCACCCCCTCCGCATCGATGCCGGTCGGCATCGCGCAACCCAGGCTCATGGCCAGGGCGCAGCTGAGCAACACGACACGGGAACGTCTCGTTCGAATCATTCGGTCCTCCTGAAGCCGGCGGACACGAAGATGTGCCCGACGACTCCAAGACACTGCCCAGCGGGGGGTGCCAGCTCCATGAGTAGTTTCCTCTCGAGCCGCACCGCGGGCAGCACTTGGTCAGTCAGGAGCCCGGGGATCACGGTCGGGCGCCGGGACGGCCGCCAGCTCCGAGGTATCGGGCCTCCGTGCCGAAGCACCACGTTGTGGCGACCATCGGCGCTCACTTGTTATGGAGAAGGGGTGACGAGCGACGCTCAGCCGGCCGCGCCGGCCTCCCAGGCCGAGAAGGCCCCGCAGGAGGATCCGGACCGGACCCGCTCGGCGGCGGAAGAAGAGGAGCAGGCGCCGCACTGGGCTCGAGAGATCTCGGAGGCGCTCGGCGTGAAGCTGCTCTCGCCGCTGGCCGAGCTCGGCATGCTCTCGCGGATGGCCTGGGAGACCGTCTTCTGGGCGGTGCGCCCCCCTTACCGCTTTCGCCTCCTGATCGGCTCGATGGAGTTCATCGGGGTCGGCTCGATCTTCATCGTCGGCCTGACCGGCTTCTTCATGGGCGCCGTGCTCGGCCTGCAGCTGGTCGACGGCTTCCGTCAGTTCGGCGCGGAGAGCCAGACCGGGGCCGTGGTCGGCATGGCGATGGCCCGGGAGATCGGTCCGGTCTTCACCGCGCTCATGGTCTCGAGCCGCGCGGGCAGCGCCATCACCACCGAGCTCGGCTCGATGCGCGTCAGCGATCAGATCAACGCGCTGATCACCATGGCTGTGAACCCGGTGCAGTACCTCGTGGTGCCGCGTGTGCTCGCGGGGCTGCTGACCGTGCCGCTGCTGACCATGCTCTTCAACATCGTCGGCCTCTTCGGCGCCTACGTCGTCGCGACCGGGCTCCTCGGCATCGACCCCGGCGTCTTCCTCGGCCGCATGCAATGGCTGGTGGACTGGAAGGACGTCGCCCAGGGGCTGGTGAAGGCCTGCATCTTCGGCTTCGTGGTCACGCTCATCGCCTGCCGCCAGGGATTCTTCGCCTCCGGTGGCGCGGCCGGCGTCGGCCAGGCCACCAATCGCTCGGTGGTCCACAACGCCATCGCCATCCTCGCGCTCGATTACCTGCTCACCGCCATCATCCTCGGGCAGGGCATCTAGTGGGGCTCTTCTCCAAGAAGCACGAGCCGACCCCCGCGGAGCTCGCACAGCTGGAGAAGGCGAAGGCCGATCCGATCCACATGCGGATCCGCGGCATCCACAAGACCTACGGTAGCCACCACGTCCTCAAGGGCGTCAGCTTCGACATCCTCCGCAAGCAGACCAACGTCGTCATCGGCCCTTCCGGCTCGGGCAAGTCGGTCCTGATGCGCCAGCTCATCCGGCTCGAGAAGCCAGACGAAGGCGAGATCCTCGTCGACGGCACCGACTTCGCGAAGCTCGACGGCATGGATCTGGAGCGCGTCCGCCGGCGGATGGGGATGGTCTTCCAGGCGTCGGCGCTCTTCGACTCGATGAGCGTCTTCGACAACGTCGCGTTCCCGCTCGTCGAGCACTCGAGCCTCTCGCGAAAGGAGATCCGCGAGCGAGTCATGGACCGCCTCGAAGGCCTCGCCATCGGACACGCGGCCAAGAAGTGGCCGGCGGAGCTCAGCGGCGGCATGCAGCGGCGCGTCGCCGTCGCGCGCGCCACGGTCCTCGAGACCGACATCCTGATCTACGACGAGCCCACGACCGGTCTCGACCCGGTCACGGTCCGCACGGTCGACGAGCTGATCATGGAGACCGAGGAGAAGCTCGGGGTGACCTCGATCGTGATCAGCCACGACATGGCGAGCGTGTTCCGCATCGCGGACCGCATCACCTTCCTGAATTTCGGCGACGTCGTCGCCTCGGCGCCGCCGGCGCAGCTGCTGGCGGAGCTCGACCCGAAGACGATGGATTACGTCGAGGCGTCCGGGGTCAGCGAAGAGATCCTCGCGGCCCGTCGCAAGTAGGTCAGCGGAGGGCGTCGAGCGAGAGCAGGCGCCCCGGGCACGCCGTGTGCGCTCCGGGGACCTCGCCGTGTCCATAGAGTCGGTTCGCTGCGATTCCGTGGTCGTGTCGAAGCCGAGCGACGAGGCGCCGAAGCGCGTCGCGCTGCTTCGGGCTCGGTCGACCATCCTCGAAGTTGCCGACCAGCGCGATGCCGATGGCGATGTCGTCCACGAGCGACCCGGTCTGCGCATCTCGCAGATGGGACGCGACGTGGGCGCCCGGCTGCTGCAACCGCCAGCGCGGACCCGCCTGGATCTCACCGTCCCCCATGCCGTGCCCGTTGCCGATGACGAAGTGGTAGGCGAGCCCGCGATGAAAGCCCCGCACGTTCCGATGGTAGTGGTCGATCTGCTCGACGCTCCCCTGGGTCGTCGCTGTGTGGTGGACGACGATGGCGCTCCACGCCCGTCGATGCTGGACCGAGGGGCGCACCACGCGACGCAGCGATGGACCGGGATCGGCCGGGTCGACTCGTGCCTCGGCGGGAGTCGGCACCCGCAGCGTCTGGCCGACGTCGATCTGGTCCGAGCTCAGCCCGTTCGCCTCGCGCAGCGCGGCGACGGTCGTGCCGTAGCGAGCCGCGAGCCCCGAGAGCGTCTCTCCGCGGCGCACGGTGTGCTCGGTGTCGCCCGCCACGCGGAGCCGGTCGCCCACGCGAAGGGTGTCCGGGTCCGAGAGCTCTGGATTCAGGGCTTCGAGCTCGGTGACCGTCACCCCATGACGCTCGGCGATGGCCCAGAGCGTATCTCCCGGTTGGACGACCGCGACCGCCGCGGGTCGCTGTGCGTCGACGTCCGTCACCGTGGAGAGTAGGGCGCAGAGCGCCGCCAGAGAGAGCCTTCGACTGGTCAGCATCGGACGAGGCTCCTGCAGCACCCATGAGCGAAGCAAGTTCTCGCGGTACGGATCAGCGGGCGACGATCACCACGTTGCGGAGCGCGCTCGGCTGCCCGGCGTCCGCTCCCGTCATCACCGGGTGCAGCCGGACGTCCGTGAAGTGGCGCTCCGCGCGTCGGGCGAGCCTCGCGACGTCGCCGCCGGGATCGAGTGTGCCGATCGTGTTCATCGCCAGCGCTCCTCCGGGCGAGAGGATTCGGCGAAGCGATGCCCAGAACCGGTCGGCTCGAAAGCGAGCGCCGAGTCGTGGCCCCATGAAAGCGTCCACCATGACGACGTCCCAGCGGTCGGCGGGCGCGTTCGCCACGAAGCGCGCGGCGTCCGCCACGTGCACCTGGAGACCGCTCAGCTCGTTCAGTCCGAAGTAGGTCCGCGCGAGCTCGACCACCGCGGGCTCGACCTCCACCACGTCGATCGACGCGGCGGGCGCGTGTCGCCGCAGCTGCCGCAGGGCCACTCCACCGCCGCAGCCGAGGTGGAGCGCGCGGCGGCACGCGGGCGTCAAGAGCGCGGCCTGCTGGAGGAGATCCACGTACGGCCAGCCCGACTCGCCCGCCCGGTCGAGCGCCTCGCGGGTCCAGACGAACTCGCCGTCACGGGTCTCGTGGACCATCTCACGAAAGCCAGCGCGGTCACGGACCACGATGGCGCCGCTCGGCGCCCGGACGCGCGCGAGCTCACGCCCGCGGTTCGTTCGATGCGGCAACGGGACGAGCGACGGAAGGGGCAGGCCCAGCGCCGCACGCGCGACCGACAAGGTGGGCAGCCATTCGGCCACACGATCCCTGGCCGAACGTGAGAGTTCGCGACCCGTGCTGCCGAGCATCAGCCCGCCTACCACCGCACCGCGCCAGCGCAGGTAGGCGAGGAGTGTGCTGCGCCCGCCCAGAGGTGCGGCGAGCTCCCGGAAGTAGCGGGTCTCGATCTGGGCACCCCAGACCTCGGTGTCGATCACGACCCCGTCGCCGGCCAGCGCGAGCTCCTTCAGAGGCATCACCTCGGCCGCGTAGTCGCTCCCATGCGCCTCCATGCGGGTGAGGGAGCCCGGGTCGAAGCCGAGGCTGCTCCGGATCGGCTCGGGCGTTCGAGGAAGCCACATCGCCAGCTCGCAGCCCACGTCGGCCCGCGCGAGACCCAGAACCCCGCGTTCGAACGATTCCGCGTCCGCCGACTCGTGCGCCAGCTCCAGTAGTGCCCGTTGCATGGCGCGACGGACAGGGATCACCCGGTCAGGTTCCGGGGAAGGGCTCGGAGGGGCTCAGGCGGCGGGGACCATCGAGGAGCGCTTCGCCATCTCGACGGCGGGGGCCTCGCGCTCGACGAGCTTCTCGACGAGCGGCTTGCAGCCGCCGCAGCCGGTGCCAGCGCCGCACATGCGACCGACCTCGTCCGCCGACCCGGCGCCCGAGCGTGCACAGTCCCGAATGACTCGGCAGTGAACTCGCTTGCAGTGGCACACCAGCATCGTGAGAGAAAGTGTTGGCGTGACCTTGTTGCAAGTCAAATTCATTTTCGTCTCGGGTCACGAGGTCAATGATTTCAGTGTCTTGCGACGGCCGTCGGATCAGGGTTGATCCCTTTTTTGCGTCGACGGGGGCAAGTTCGGGTCCTCGCTAGGGAGCAGCGCACTCCCGGGTGTCGTCGACCAGCGCCATCGAGATGGAGAGCCGGTTCGTCGATGGCGCAGAGGGCGACCTCCACGTGGCGATGGCAGCGCTCGGCGCCGAGGTTGGCGTGAGCGACGACCTCGACGGCGACACGCGCTCGGGACGCCTGCGACGAGCAGACTCCGCTCCCACTCCGAGAGCCGATCTGCCGAAAACTTCGCGTGTGCGCACATGTAGGATAACTACTCACACATGGCCGAAGCAGCTCTCGCCCGTGTCCCCCTGGTTCAAGTCCCGGCGCCCACGCCGACCGATCCCTTCATCAAGTGGGTCGGGGGCAAGCGAAAGCTGCTGCCGCAGCTCGAGCCGCTGATGCCGCCCGGCGTGAAGCGCCGCCGGCACGTCGAGCCGTTCGTCGGCGGAGGCGCGTTCTTCTTCGCTCGCGCTCCGCGCAACGCGCTTCTCTGCGACGTGAACCCGGCGCTGGTGACCACCTACGAGGCGGTCCGCGACGAGCTCGAATCGGTGATCTCGGGCCTGGCCGCGCTTTCGCGCCGGCACTGCAAGGAGAGCTACTACGGCGTTCGCGAGCGCTACAACGAGGCACGCACCGGCGCGAGGTCGGTCTCCAAAGCGAGCCAGGCGGCGATGTTCATCTACCTGAACAAGACCTGCTTCAACGGCCTGCACCGGGTGAACCGCAAGGGCGAGTTCAACGTCCCGATGGGCCGCTACAAGAACCCGCGCATCCTCGACGAGGATCGCCTCATCATGGCCAGCGCCGCGCTCCAGTCCGCCGAGATCCAGTGCGAGGGCTTCGAGGGGCTGCTGCGGAGCGCCAAGCCCGGCGACTTCATCTACCTCGACCCGCCCTACGAGCCTGTCTCCCGCACCGCGAGCTTCACCAGCTACTCGAAGGACGGCTTCTCCCAGGAGGACCAGACCCGCCTTCGCGACGTCTTCGCGGCCCTCGATCAGCGCGGCTGCAAGCTCATGCTCTCCAACAGCGACGTGCCCTTCATCCGCGAGCTCTACGCCGACTGGAACATCCACGTGGTGCATGCGGCGCGCGCCGTGAACTCCGATGCGAGTCGTCGTGGCAAGGTCGCCGAGGTCGTCGTCACGTCCTACTGATATCGAAGGTGGTTTTCACCTTCTGTTGACTTCGCTTTTCACCTGACGGGGCCGAGTCGCGACGCTATCGTCGCGTCCATGAAGGGCGACAGCGACGTCATCGATCTCCTCAACGAGGTGCTCACCCACGAGCTCACCGCGATCAACCAGTACTTCATCCACTCGAAGATGTGTAAGGACTGGGGCTTCGGGAAGATCGCCAAGCACAAGTGGGACGAGTCCATCGAGGAGATGCGCCACGCCGACAAGGTGATCGAGCGCATCCTCTTCCTGGAGGGCGTGCCGAACATGCAGCGCATGAACCCCGTGCAGGTCGGCGAAGACGCCATCGAGCAGCACGAGCTCGACCTCGGCCTCGAGATGGAAGCGCTCGAGCGGCTCAAGAAGGGCATCGATCTCTGCCGCAACAAGCAGGATACCGGCACGCGCGAGCTCCTCGAGCACATCCTCCAGGAAGAGGAAGAAGGCGTCGACTGGCTCGAGACGCAGCTCAGCCTGGTGAAGAGCGTCGGCAAGGAACGCTACCTCGCCGAGATGATCCACGAGTGATCAAAGGCGCCAGTCGGTGCCGCCGAGCTTCTTCAGCGCCGCCATGAAGTCGCCGGGAGGCGGCTGTTCGAAGGTCAGCCGCTTCCGGGTCACCGGGTGGACGAAGCCGAGCCGGTGGGCATGGAGCATCACGCGGGGGGCCTCGAGGCGCTTGCCTTCGTAGTCCAGGTCGTAGACCGACTCGCCGAGGAGAGGGTGGCCGGCTTCGGCGAGGTGAATGCGGATCTGGTGGGTGCGGCCCGTCTCGAGCGCCAGCTCGACCAGGCTCGCGCGCTTCAGCCGGCGGCTGCCCTTTACATGGGTCACCGCGTGCTTGGCGTCGTCCGGTGGCTCGGCGTCGGCGTCGCGCACCGGGCGGTGGTGACCCCAGCTCCCGCGGTAGCCGTCGCCGCGGTTCCGCAGCAGCCAGCTCGCGTGGGTGCCGGTCTCCACGGCACCGTGGGCGAGGGCGACGTAGCCGCGGTCGATCGCGTGGCGAGCGAAGAGCTCCTTGAGGCCTTCTTGCACGGCCTCGCTCCGGGCGAACACCAGCAGACCGCTCGTGCCTTTGTCGATGCGGTGCACGACTCCGACGAAGGGACGCTTACCTCGCCCCTTGCCGCGACCGCGACCCAGCGGCGCCCGCACCCGATCCAGGAGCGTGTTCTTCTCGCCGGAGTGAGGAACGCTCAGCACCCCGGGCGGCTTGTTCACCACGACCAGGTGCTCGTCCTCGAAGACCCAGCGCTCGGGGGGGAGGGCGCCTTTCCGCACCCGCGGGGCCTCGCGGTCGATGGTGACCTCGCCGCCCTCGACCCGGCGCGCGGGGTCGGTGCAGACCACTCCGTCGATGGCGACCTTGCCGGTCTCGCACAGCTTGCGAGCCTCACCCCAGGAGCCGCCGAGCGTCTCGCGGACGACGGCGGCCAGGGTCGGATGTTCGGGGCGGGTTCGGCGCATGGTGAGCGCAGCAACCTAGTGCAGCGCCCACCAGGTGCCAGCCGTCAGAGCTTGCAGCAGCGGAAGCCGGTGTTCGGGAAGGCGAAGTCCCGGTTCGCGACGAAGAAGTCGAAGTCGCACGCCCGTCCCGCCTCGATGGTGGTGTAGGCGCCGCCGCGCTGTTCGTAGATGTCGGTACCCGCCGACGTGGCGGTCCACTCACGGACGTTGCCGCTCAGGTCGTAGATGGGCCCGCCGGTCCAGTTGGCGCCACACATCGCGAAGGCGCCGGTGTTGGCGATGGCGTCCTGGTCACCCGGGAGCCCGCCGTTCGCGTCGACCTCCTTGCCGTTACAGGCGGTGGGTTGGCTGGTCGTACACATCGAGGTGTAGGCCCAGTCGCAGGAGGTGCCTTCACCCTCGCAGGCGGTCTGCCAGTCCGGAGCCTCGCAGAGCTGCCACTCGTCCGCGCCGCCCGTGCAGGAGCCGCTCGGGTTCATGGCGCAGCAGGCGGCGACCGCCTCGTCCCAGGTCACGTTCGTCCATGGGCGGACACCGGGGGCCGAGCAGGCCAACGAGTTGGCGTCTCCCTGCGCGGTGCTGCTCGCGTCCGGGCGCGAGGCCTCGTACTGCATCATCTCCATCGTGGCGCCGCCGCCGAGGTCGACGGTGACCGTCGCGAAGGCATCGTCGGTGATGGCGTCGCGCCAGCTGGTGCCCGGGTCGTCGAGACCGGTCTCGTCGACCAGACCGTCGCAGTCGTCGTCGGCGTCGTTGCACTCCTCGTCCTGCGGGGTCGACGCGAGGGTGGCGTTGCAGTCGACACCATCGTTGGTGGCGTTGCAGACGTACGTGCCGGTGCCACGGCACGCGCCGTTGCCGACCGAGCAGGCCGTGCCCGCGAGCGGGAAGGCCTCGTCGATGGAGTTGTCGCAGTCGTTGTCGACCCCGTCACAGCGGGTCTCGCTGTCTTCGAAGGTCGACGGGTAGTTGCAGACGAAACCGTTGGTGCCGTCGCAGACGGCGGTCGTTCCAGCGCAGACGCCGAAGGGGTTGCAGAAGTTCGTGGGCACCACGACGTCTTCGTCGACCACGCCATCGCAGTCGTCGTCCTCGCCGTTGCAGCCCTCGGCTCCACGGAAGTTACAGCTGTACTCACAGCCGTTCGAGTACATCCCGTCGATGTCGTAGGTGCCCGCGTCGCACGAGGCGATCTGGCAGGTCGACGCCGAGCAGATGCTGGTGGCGTTGGTGGCCGTGCAGGTGTTGCCGCACATGCCGCAGTGCCGCGGGTCGGTCGCGAGGTCGAAGCCCTCGTCGGTGGCGCCATCGCAGTCGTCGTCGGTCATGTTGCAGCTCTCGGCGCCCGGGCCGGTGCCGCCCTCACAGACGATGGTACCGGAGCGGCAGGTCAGGGCACCGGCGGTGCAGGCGCCCATGGTGTTGCCGCAGGCCGCGCCGCCGCCGGGGTTGCCCTCGTCGGTGCTGCCATCGCAGTCGTTGTCGAAGCCGTCGCAGGTCTCGGCGCTGCCGTCGATGCGACCCTCACAGACCAGGGTACCGCCCATGCAGGTCTGGGAGCCGCGGCGACAGACGCCGGTGTCGCTGCCACAGGCGGCGCCACCTTCCGGGTTGTTCTCGTCGGTGAGGCCGTCGCAGTCGTCGTCCATCC